>JANLFL010000010.1 GCA_024655965.1 Caldisericota bacterium
TTTCTGTCCTTGATCTCTTCCTGTAAATCGTAGCTGAGTTTCGCCTTGAAATTTCCATAAAGTTCCAAAAAATCTGGGGAAATGCCTATTTTTTCAGCTACTTTCTGAATTGGCATCATTTTTACGCTCTGAGCAATTTCAATGTCACTCTTGACGTTCATCTAATCCTCCATTTATTAATTTTTTAAACCGGTTTTTTCGGTTTTTTACCTAATTCATGAGATTTTTTCAATCTTGCAGGCGGCAACCTTAAATTCAGGAATTTTTGCCTGGGGGTCTCTTTGTGGGTTTGTGAGATAATTTACGTTTGCCTCTCTAAAATGAAATGTGGAAAACACCATTCCTTTTTTGGGTCTTTCTGAAATTTGCGCCTTAAGCTCAATTGAACCTCGTCTTGTTGACACCCTCACTCTTTCCCCATCTTTAATTCCCAAAACTTGGGCGTCCTCGGGGGAAATTTCCAGGTAATTTTCCGGCACGAAGGAGGATAGGGTGGAAACCCTCCTGGTTTCATTCCCTGAGTGATAATGGAAAAGCAACCTCCCGGTGGAAAGCAAGAAGGGATAATCCTCATCCGGTAATTCCCCAGAAAGTTTAAAATCAACGGGTGTAAACTGCCCTTTCTTGGAAGGAGTTAGAAATCCCCCGTTGACATAAAGGATTGGAGTTCCAGGGTGATCGGGGGCTGGACAGGGCCACTGAATACCATCAGGACCAAGACGGTTGAAACTAATTCCGGAATATTGGGGAATTGCACGGGAGAGCTCCTCGAAAATTTCCCTTTCGTTCGAGAATGGCAACGGGTTGCCAAAAGCTTTGGAAAGATTCACAAAAATCTCCCAATCAAACATTACGCCTTCTGGTTTTTGCCGGGCTTGTCTGACTATTTGCACCCTCCTCTCAGTATTGGTCACGGTGCCGTTTTTCTCATAAAAACAGGCTGAAGGCAAAACGACGTCAGCAAGTTCGGCAGTTTCATTTAGAAAAATGTCCTGAACAACAAGAAATTCCAGGTTATTCAGCGCCCTTTCAACATGAGATAGGTTAGCTTCGGTCATCATCGGGTTCTCTCCCATAACGTAAAGGGCTTTTAGCCGTCCGTTTGCGGCTTCATCGATCATCTCTGGAAGAGTCAAACCAGGGGTTTGCGGAATGAATGTGCCCCAGAGGCTTTCCAACCGCGAATGGTTTTCCTGATCGTCGAATCTTTTATACCCAGGGTATAAATTAGGAAGGCAACCCATGTCGAAAGCGCCCTGGACATTTACCTGTCCGCGGAGCGGCATTACGCCGCTTCCAGGTTTTCCAATGTGGCCGCAGAGCAAGGCCAAGTTTGCAACGCTCAGAACATTGCTGGTACCGAAAGAATGCTGGGTTATGCCCATGGTGTAGAAAATCATAGCGGAGTTGGCGCTGGCAAATGCTTCAGCAGCCCTTTCAATTTGTTCAGGGTCAACTCCGGTAATCCGGGAAACAGTTTTAAGGTCATATTTCCCGATTGTTTTAAGGAATTCCTCAAAACCCTCAGTGTAGTTTTCAATGAAAGAAAGGTTATGCAAGCCCTTATTCACAATAACGTTCATGATTCCGTTTAGGAGGGCAACATCGGTTCCTGGATTGTGCTGAATATGGATATCTGCCTTGCGTGCAAGGTCAATCTTTCGAGGGTCGCAGACGATGAGAAAGGCCTCCCGCTCTTCTTTATTCTCTTTTATAATCTGGCCGAGCACGGGATGAGTTTCAGTTGTATTCGAACCTATGACGAAAATCAGTTCAGTTAACTTGACATCATTTATCGGGTTCGTGGCAGCGCCTGTTCCAAAAGCTTTTCCCAACCCCACAAGAGTCGGAGAATGGCAAAGCCTCCCGCAGTTGTCAATGTTGTTCGTCCCGATTACGCTACGTGCGAATCTTTGAAGAACATAGTTATCCTCGTTGAGGCACCTAGAAGAAGCCAAAAATCCAATTGCTTGTGGACCGTGAAGGTTTTTTATATGGTTGAGCTTAGAGGAAACTAGCTGAATGGCTTCCCCCCAGGATGCTTCTCGAAAACTACCGTTTTCTTTAATCAAGGGGGTTTTTAATCTTTCAGGGCTTTGAGCGTATTCAAAACCGAACCTTCCTTTTACGCAAAGCCTTCCCTCATTAACAGCGGTGTCAGTCCTCCCACGGGCAAATACAATGTTGTCATTCTTATCCGTAAAAAGCGAAAGACCGCAATCTAACCCGCAGTAAGCGCAAATTGTGTCTGTTTTCCGAAGTTGGTACTCCTTTCCCTTTCCAAGCCGTGGTTTTTCCATGAGTGCTCCTACCGGGCAGGCTTGAACACAAGCTGCGCAAAACTGGCAGTCAGTTCCTTCAAGAGGTAGGTCAAACGGGGTCGAAACCCGAGAGAAATGGCTGCGGAATGCTATGGAAATTGCAGAGACAACAGTCTGATTTTTGCATGCTTCAACGCACCTACCGCAAAGAACGCACTTTTGAGGGTCAAAAAATATAAAGGGGTTTGTATCCCAGCTGGTCTCTTTGGGGCGCTGAAACACATAATCGGGTTTCAAAAACCGACTAACTTTAACTTTCATTTTATATGCCAGATCTTGCAGAGCACAACTACCATCGGCATCGCAGGTCATGCAATCAAGGGGGTGACGCGAAAGGATCAATTCGAGATTCAACCTTCTTGCATTTTTTACCAATTCGGTATCGGTATAAATCTCCATTCCGGGGGAAATTTTCGAAACGCAAGCTCTAACGAGGTTTGGAGCATTTTTTACCTCGACAACGCACAAGCCGCAGGATCCCGTCTCGGCAATCCCTTCTAAAAAACAAAGGGTGGGGATCTCAATCCCAACTTTTTCGCAAGCCTTAAGGATAGAAATGCCTTTGGGCAAGTCAAAATTCTTGCCGTTTATCTTTACAGGGCTATACTCTTGTTCCATATCCTTCTCTCTTAAAATTTATGGGCAAAGGAAAACGATCCCAAAACACAAAATTTCAGGAATTTTAACATAAATAAAAAAAAGGGAAAAGCTTGGAGGAAACCAAAAAAAGGTCTAGGTTTTTGATGGAACTCTTTTTAAGATACATTTAAAAAATGAAGGCCCTTTTCTCAATCACAATTGGTTGACCAGAGAGCAAAAAACTGTAAAATATTGGACATGTTTGTTAAGACCTAAATAGGGAAATATTAATAAAAACCACATTTCTTAAAATTTCTTAAAACATCTAAGGAGAGGTTATGAAAAAGAAACTTGGTCTAATTGTAAACCCAGTAGCCGGAATGGGCGGAAAACTTGGCTTTAAGGGGACTGACGGAGCGGAAATTCTTTCAAGATGCCGGCAAATGAACGCAACTCCAGAATCACCGCTTAAAGCGAGGGACGCTTTGAAAAAACTCCTTCCCATAAAGGATGAATTAGAGATAATTACCTACCCCTTGGAAATGGGGGAAATTGAAGCAAGAGAGGCTGGATTTCAGCCCACGGTCATAGGGGAAATCAAACCAGGAGAAACAACCCCCGAGGATACGAGAAAGGCGGCAAAGGAAATAGCTTCAAAGAATGTGGACTTGCTCCTTTTCGCAGGAGGGGATGGAACCGCCCGGGATGTATATTCCGTGGTCAAGGATCAGGTGGTTGCCTTGGGAATCCCCGCAGGAGTAAAAATCCACAGCGCTGTTTTCGGAGTGAACCCCAGGAGAGCAGGAGAGGTTGCCCTGATGTTTCTTCAGGGAAAAATCAAGAATGTCCGCCTGGCGGAAGTGATGGATATCGACGAGGACGCATTCCGACAGGGAAGGGTCTCCGCGGCCCTTTATGGTTATCTGAAAATTCCCCACGAACAAAACCTTGTCCAGGGCATGAAATCAGGCAGGGCAGTTAATGAGGATTTGGAAGCGGAAAACATCGCCTTCTACATCCTCGATCAAATGGAACCGGAGAGCATTTACATCCTGGGACCAGGTACAACCTTGTTTCAGATAAAGAAAAAAATAGGCGATAAGGGTACGCTTCTTGGGGTGGACGTGGTAAAAAACAAACAATTTATAGCCACTGACGTGAATGAAAAACAGCTTATTGAGATTCTAGATGGGAAAAAAGCTTACATTGTGGTAACGGTAATCGGAGGCCAGGGCTACATTTTTGGAAGAGGGAACCAGCAGCTAAGTCCCGCGGTGATCAAAAAAGTTGGCAAAGAAAACATAATTGTGGTCGCTACCCGTGACAAGATCGCAGCTTTCGGGGAAAAACCTCTTCTTGTGGATACCGGAGACGAGGAAACTGACAAATACCTTTCAGGTTATATCCGCGTTATCACCAGTTACCACGAACAACGACTGATGAAAGTAGAATATTAAAGGAGGGATGGCCATGATTAACCTTGAAGAGATCAGGGCAAATCTTGAGATCGCGATCGCCGACCTTTTTGAAGCGGCGAGCCTAAAACCGAAAAATATTTTGGTGGTTGGATGCAGCACAAGCGAAGTTCTGGGGGAAAAAATCGGGACTGCTTCGAGCATGGATGTTGCCCAGGCCATTTTTGAAACCATTTATCCCCATGTTCAAAAGAACTCTTTATTCCTCGCCGCCCAATGCTGCGAGCACCTGAACCGGGCTTTGGTTGTGGAAAGGGAATGCGCTGAAATGTACAACCTCGAGGAGGTAACTGTAATTCCAGATCTCCACGCGGGCGGAGCTTTTTCGGTGTATGCTTACAACCACTTTAAAGACCCGGTCATGGTGGAAAAAATCCAGGCTCACGCCGGAATTGACATCGGGGATACTTTCATCGGAATGCATTTGAAAATGGTAGTTGTCCCCGTGCGATCAAAAATAAAACAGATTGGAAATGCTCACCTAACAATGGCTCGGACCCGGCCCAAGTTAATCGGGGGAGAAAGGGCCAAATACCCACAGTACCGAAAAAAGTAGCTTTTCATGCTTGAAAAGGAAATCAATGAGACAAACAAGGGCGGCGAAATAGAAGTCGCCCTTGTTTGTATGCCTTTTGCAAGCTGGAAGCAACCATCATTCGCCTTGAGTATCCTGAGTTCCTGTTTGAAAAAAGAAGGTTTCAAAACAAAAACCTTTTACTTTACTTTAAACATGGTAAAAGAGATTGGACCATGGCTTTACGATAAAATTGCTTCCTGGCATATCGTCGACCTTTTGGGAGATTGGATTTTTTCAAAATCCCTCTTCCCGGAGCTTGAAAATGATGAAGAATACTTCGAAGAAATACTTCATGGTGGGCTAAAGGAACACGGAATAGCATTTTTCGGAAAGGAACCAATTCCGCAGACTGTAAAAAGCGAGATCCTGAACATCAGAAATAAAATCGACCAAAACTTGCAAGGGTGGGCGGACCAAGTATTTTCATTCAGACCAAAAATCGTTGGTTTTACCAACCTCTTTCATCAACAGGTATCCTCTCTTGCCCTGGCAAAAAAGTACAAGGAGATCGACCTTGGTTCAGTGATCGTCATGGGCGGACCAAATTGTCAATGGCCGATGGGAGAGGCGATGATAAAAAACTTTCCCTTCCTGGACGCAATTTTTCTGGGTGAAGGCGAAATGGTTTTCCCGGAATTTGTAAGGAGAACTATTAAAGGCGACAGGATTGAAGACTTGGAAGGAATAATCACCCGGAATACGCAGATAGGAAACGAACATCCAAAAATCCCGATCGTTTCAAAACTTGATGAAATACCATTTCCGGACTATTCCATTTTCCAGGAACAATGGGAGGAGGTTCAAGAGATAAGCCAGGGGGTTAGGGGAAGAATTCAATTTGAAACCTCAAGGGGGTGCTGGTGGGGCCAAATAAAGTCCAGAAGGTGCCTTTTTTGCAGTCAGGGAAGCAAGATTTTAAAGTATAGAAAAAAATCAACCAGAAGAGCGGTGGAGGAAATATCACACTTCAGGGAAAATTACCCCCAATTCGATATCTGCTTCACAGATGAAGCGGTGGACCCACAGACGATAAAAGCCCTGGGAATGTCCGCGGGAGAGGAAAATAGGCCAGGGGATATTATTTATATCCAGGTTAGACCAGATTTAGATAAAAAACAGCTTTCCCTCCTCAAAAGCTCGGGAGTGAAAAGGCTTGAAGTTGGAATTGAGTCCCTCTCGACAAAAGTCCTGACACTAATTCGCAAGGGTGTTAGAAGCATTCAAAACATCGCCTTTTTAAAATGGTGCCAGGAACTAAAGATTGAGCCCGTTTGGAACCTTCTCTGGGGTTTCCCTGGGGAAGCAAGGGAAAGTTACTCCACTATGTCCCGCCTTATCCCCCTAATAGTCCACCTTCAGCCTCCAAATCAGGTAGGGAAATTTCGCCTGGAACGTTTTTCCCCGTATTTCGATCAAAAAGAAGAATTCCGCTTGAAATCTGTAAAACCTTTCCCGGCCTATAAATTTATCTATCCGTTAAAGGATGAGGTTTTAAAAAACCTTGCTTACTTCTTTTCCTTCGAACTTGAGGAAGGGGATAAAGAAAAGGGAATCATTCAGCTTGCTGAATTAGTGGACCTCTGGAAAAAACTTTTCCCCAGGGCTTGTTTAAAGATGAGTGACTCGGGAAAGGACCTAATCATCCTCGACAGAAGAGGACCCAAGGAGAAGGTCACGATTCTAAAGGGTTTGAGCAGGGAATTTTATCTCTTTTTAGGGGAAATTAGGCGCTGGGAGGAAATTCAAAATTTCTTTATGGAGAAAACGAAAAAGAACTCCAGGGGATCGGGAGAAGAGGTCCTTCTTTCTTTAATCAAGTCCGGGTTGGTTTTAAAGGAGGGAGATCATTTCCTGGGATTGGCAGTCATGGAGGAATAAATCAAGCGATCCCCGTTTTTGGAAAAGAACCGATAATTCCCCCCACGATCTGAAGGCCAGAAGTCACAATTAGTATAATAAAGCCCATTCCAAACCCCACCCTTCCCCCGGTCCTGACATAAGATTCCAGAGAGTAAAAAATACCGTTCCAGTTAAAAGAGGGAAGCGAAGAAACCAGGTACCACCAGATAATTACTGAAGCAAGGTAAAAGCCTCCAACCACGTAATAAAATTTTGGCTTCCAAAAGCCCATCTTCCTTTGGATTAGGCGTTGGATGGCTAAAAAGCCACTAATAACCCCAATTACACCAATAAGGTAAGGGAGAATTTGCACATAAAAGGTAACATCGTTGGTCTTGAAAGAATAGGCAGGAATGTATTTGCTCATAAATTCCCCGGGAAACCACCAGTGAATCCAGGGAAGAAAAAAGGAAAAAATTGCCCCCAGGCTGACAAAAAGAGTAATCAAATCGGGAAGATAAAAATATTTCCCTGGGTTGTTGTTTTCATTCCTTCTTTTCTCATTCATGGGCAATTTCTCCTAAGTGGCTTTTTTAGACTCCTGAAATAATACCAAAAAAATACCATGGAAAAAAGAAAAAATAGGGGGGCGTTTCCGCCCCCCCTTGAAGACCCACGGATCAAAATCAAAAATCCTTAATGCCTTCGGGGGTCTCCATCCAAACCTTTTCCTTAGGCCATTTAAATAAAACATTCCAAAGCCAGAGAGCCAAACCTAGACCCATATAGAAAAACCATTCTGGCCAACCAGGTTGCCCAATTGCGCAAAATACGGCAATCGCAAGTGAAATGATAAAAGCAAAAACTCGAGTAATCATACCCCCGGGAATTTTATAAGGTCGGACCCAGGTTTTGTTTTTGATGGCGAGAAAAATAGAAGAAAGAGTTATTAGAGCATAAGCGGATGCACAACAAAAAGACATCAAGCAAAAGAAATCCTGAAGAAAAGTGGTTACATTCATCAGAAGCATTGCGACCATGGATACCACCCAAATAAAGAGGTTGGGAAGAATTGGTTGGTGGTGTCTATTAACCCTTGCAAAGGGTTTGGGGAGAAAATTATAACGGGCCATACAATAAAGCATGCGAACGCTTGAAACCCAGAACCCCAAAATGCATGTCCCAATTGTGAACAAAACCGCCCCAATTCCAAAAACAACCAGCCAAATTTGTGCTCCAATGCCAGTTCCAAAAACCATCTTAATAGCTTCCGAGGAAACAAAAGGCGGGTAACTACCCCCCTGAGTTAGTACTTGATTTGGAGCAACTCCGGATATTGAAAGGAAAAAAATTCCATAAATCGCAGCGCAGGTGAGGATGGAGCCAAGGATAGCCTTGGTCTGGTCCTTGATGGGAAAATCGCCCTCCTCGACTAGGTTGGGGACGGTTTCAAATCCGAAGAAGGGGGTTATCAACATTGCCCAGCCGATGATAATCCCCCAGGTTTTTCCCCACTGTTCCTCTAATCCAAGTGAGGAGAAAAACGGGGAAAGGTTAGAAGCATCCCATTTCCCGGAGAAGAAAAACATCAAGGCGGTAATGAAACAAACTCCCAGGGCGAAAAAGAGCATAAAGGTTTGAATTTGCCCCGCGATTTTTATCTCGAACAAATTAATCACCGCATAAAGGGTAATGAAAGCGGCGGCGATAATCGCAATCAATTCAAGTGAGAGGTTTATATTGAAAATGAAGTTGAACCACTGGATGATTCCCATCATTCCCGCGGGAGGAACAGCCAGCCAGGCAGCGAGGATCAACCAGGTTGACCAGAACCCGACGTGCTTGTTAATTCCCACCGTTCCGTATACAAGTTCTACCCCCGCGCTGGGGAGAAGGGCCGCAAACTCCGCGTACACCAGGCCGACCGGTATCATCAGTAGACCTAAGACAAGGAAGGCAAGGAAGGTGGAGGGACCTGCAGCGGAAAGGAACATTCCGTCCCAGTATCCCATGAAGGTCAAGATGGCACCGGTAGCCAGAGCGTAAACGTAGAGCAGTTTCAAGGACCGGGCAAAAAGGGTCCCGGAGCCCTTCATTTTCTCTTTGTATTTCGGGTCCTTTTCCCTTTCTTCCCTCAGGTCCTTTGCGGTCTTATTGACATGATTTTTTTCTTCCATCTTTTTTTGGATTCTCCTCCTTAAAAAGAATCATGAAACAATAGACCATTCTGCGGAAATTAATTCCAGGTTTTTTCCAGGCTTCCCTCCTTTCCAAACCGAAGAGTAAAAGTTCGGGGCGCTTCTTGAAGAAGCGCCCCGATCAGGAATTTATTTTTTCCCGAACTTCTTGAGGTAAGCCTTCCAGGTGGTCGCCCACTTGGTGGGATCATCGAGGGAAGCCTCATCAGCCCTCTTGTGCGCTGCACACTTGTATGGAGAGTTTTTTACGAATTCGGGATTTTCGTAAGCTTCGTCCCGAATTTTTTTCAAAACAAGGGCATATTCCTCAAGGTCCTCTTTGCGGTAAGTTTCGCAAGGTTCAAGGGTCATTGGCTCGGGAACGACCCATGGATGATGGCTGCTCCAGTAATGCTGAATTCCAAAGTCCCCAATGCGGCGGAGAATGTCATCAGTTCCAACTCCAGTGGCTTCGGTAAGCTTGTTCCAGGAATAACGGGCTTCCTCGAAGCGACGACGCCCCTTTGCATAAGGGATTTCGATTTCCGGAATCAGATCCTCAATCTTCTTCTGGAGATAGTTGTGGTTTATCGCGGAAATCTCGGAAACCTCACGTAGCCAGTCTTTGCCCATGGTCATAATCCAGGAATATGCCCGGAGAAGAACGCCCATGGGGCCAAGGAACTGGCGGATTTTTCCAATGCTATCGGGGCGGTTATAGTCGAGGAAGTACTTGGTTCCGTCGAATTCAACCGTGGGATAGGGAAGGTATTTTGCGAGGAAGTCACGACAACCCATGGCACCAAGTCCAGGACCAGAGCATCCGTGAGGGGTCCCGAAAGTTTTGTGGATGTTAAAGTGGCAGAGGTCAAAACCCGCTTCCCTCGCCCGGGCAATGCCCAGAAGGACGTTGGCGTTAGCCTGGTCATAGAAGCAGAGACCACCCGCATCGTGGATCATCTTCACGAATTGGTCGATCTCGGTGTTGTAAATCCCAGTATCCTCGGGGTTGGTGATGAACATCCCCGCTGTTCTTTCAGAAATAGCCGCCCTTACCGCTTCAACGGAAGGATAGCCATTCTCTCCTGGAGGAAGAATTATCAGTTTGAATCCCGCTGTGGCGGGGGAAGCGTGGTCGCAGGGGTGAGTAAATGCAGCACTGATAATTTCAGTCCTCTTCCCCAGTTCACCCCTATCCCTGTGATAAGCCCTCATAATGGAAGCAGCCGTGAATACGGCGTGAGCTCCACCCTGAGGTTGAAGGGTGAACCGGTCCATTCCGGATATTTCCTTCAAGAACTGTTCAAACCGATAGTAAATTTCCAGAAGCCCCTGGATGGTTTCCTCATCCTGCCAGGGGTGAATCTCTGCAATGCCTGGAAGGTTCACCAGCTGCTCATTGATTCGCGGGTTGTATTTCATGGTGCAGGTTCCCTCAGAGATGTCGTTGCAGATGTTCGAACCAAGGGTCTCCTGGGAGAGTTTTAAGTAGTGGGCAAGGACGCTTTTCTGATCGAGTTCGGGAAGGGCGGGGGGATTTTCCCGGCGGACTCCTCCGGGAATGCTTGCGAGAACATCCCCAATTTCATTTTGAATTTCCTCCTCGGGGGCAGGAGGAATTACTCCACGAAGCCCGGGAGTGGACAATTCAAAAATAATTGGCTCGTCCCAGTGGGCTTGGTGAAAATTTCTAATTTTAACGATACCCATTATTTCCTCCTTCTCCGCTAGGATACAATCTTCTCAAGACAATCGGCCAGGTAATCAAGATCCTTCTTGGAATGTATCTCTGTCACGCAGTATAGAGCACTCTGACCTAATTGAGGGAAATCGACAGAAAGGTCTTTTCCCCCGTGGATTTTGTGCTGGAGCAAAGCCTTGTTAATCTCCTTAACGGTTTTACCTGTGCCGTCAAAGTTTACCACGAACTCCTTAAAGTGAGGAGCCGAGAACAGGATCTTAACCCCCTTGATCTTTCCAAGCCTCCGGGACGCATAGGCGGCTTTGTACATGATGGTCTCGCCGATTTCCTTCATTCCCTGAGGCCCCATGAGGGCAAGGTAGACACCCGCGACGATGCCGTGGAGTTGAGCCATGGTCCCAAGGAAGTCCTTTGCTTTATCCCTGGAAGCGTAAGAAGTTCTCTCAAAGAGTACTTCGCCAAATCCGTACTCTCCTGGCTCAATTGTGGAAGTGATTCCGAAAAGGAGCGAGGGATATTCCGCCACGAACTTGGGCTCGTCTGGGGTGGCGATAAACCCTCCCAACCCTCCACCAGCATACATGTGAATGCCCAAAGGCTGAACATCGCCGCAGACTATGTCCGCCCCGTAATGAGAGGGAGGAGCAAGGATTCCAAGAGAAATTGGGTCCACCCCAACGCTGACCAGGGCACCGTTTTCGTGGGCGATGCAGGAAATTTCCTCACCCTGGCTTTCAATTACCCCGAAAAAGTTCGGATTTTCGAAGTAAACACAGGCAGTCTTCGAGGAAATCTTGGCTTTCAAATCTTCAAGGTCCATGAGCCCTGTGTTTGGATCGCACTTTACCTGAACTATATCAGGAACAACCGAAAAAGCATAATTCTTAATACAAGCAAGGCGCTCGGGGCTAATTGAAGTCGCAACTAATGCTTGGTTCCTCCCAGTAATACGAGAAGCCATCCTCACAGTAGTTGCACAAGCCATGGCCCAGTCATAAGTGGGGGTGTTAACCATGTCCATGTCAACAAGCTCCGCAATGCAGCTTGCGTACTCAAACTGGGCTTGCCACTTCCCGTGATCTGCGAAGGCGTCCCCAACGTAAGCGGAAAGGAATTCGTCTCTCCCCATAATCGTCTTGCAGACCGCGGGTACGTAGTGTTGCCAACAGCCCCCGCCCAAGAAATTGAGGTATTCTTTGCAGTTTTTGTTCTTTGCAAGGATTTCTTCAATGTGCTTGGTAAGTTCACATTCGGAGACGATTGCCTCGGGAAGGTTGAGCTCCCCTTTGAAACGAAGGTGGTCTGGGATGATACCGAAGATGTCTTCTGCAGATTGGATACCGATTTCCTTGAGCATCTGGGCTTTTACTTCTGGAACTGAGTTTGGAATGTAAGGATGCGATGAAATCTTCCTTTTTACGCTCATTGCATCAACTCCCTTCGAGAAGTTTAAAAAAATATAAAGACTTGTTTTAATTTTTGTCAAGTATTCCACCGAAATTAAAAATTTTTCATTTTTTAATCGGATTGGCGAAAAAGCCCTTTAGGGATATTGACTTAAACCGGAGTTGTTTGAAAGAACAAATCATCGGTACTTGCCAGGAATTCTTAATATAATTAATTTAATCAAACCCATAAGTAGGAGGGCAAAAAATGGAAAGGTTGAAAGGAAAAGTGGCCTTGGTCACTGGCGGGGCATTGGGGATTGGCGAAGCCACAGCAAAACTTTTCGCCCAGGAAGGCGCCAAAGTGGTAGTGGGGGACATCAAGGAACAAGAAGGGAACATGGTAGTAAAAAGCATCTTGGAAAATGGAGGGGAGGCAATTTTCGTAAAACTCGATGTGACAAAGGAAGAAGATTGGCAAAGAGCAATCGAGCTCACCATAAAAACCTTCGGAAAACTGAACATTCTAGTAAACAATGCGGGAATTTCTTTGGCAAAAGACGTGGAAGAAACCTCTCTTGATCAATGGAACAAGGTTATGACAGTTAACGCAACCGGAGTATTTCTGGGAATGAAATTCGCCATAAAAGCGATGAAAGAAAACGGGGAAAACTGCGCGATCATTAATCGCTCATCCATAGATGGACAGGTTGGAGAAGCTGGTTTATTCGCTTATTGCGCTTCAAAAGGGGCAGTAACGATTATGACAAAATCAGCTGCCCTTGCCTGCGGACAAAAGGGTTATAAAATCCGAGTAAACTCAGTTCATCCGGGCTACATCCACACCTCTTTAACCGAAGAAGAAGCGAGGGGCTATGGTCTTGATCCCAAGGAATACCTAGAAAAAGTTGGCAAAATGCACCCTATCGGGAGGATAGGTAAACCTATAGATGTTGCATACCTTGACCTTTATCTGGCTTCCGATGAATCAAGCTGGGTCACAGGGGCAGAATTCGTAATAGATGGCGGTTGGACCTCACAATAAACAACCCATCAGTTTTTCAATCTTGAAAATTTTTACCCCAATCAATTGAATCACCAATTAAGGAGTAAAAAAAGACAGAACTTGAAAGATTGACAGCAAGGAGTCTTTGAAGTAAAAAGTCTTAAAAGTTATGAAGAGGAAGAGTACGGCGCTTCAATCCTTAAGCGAACAGGGTTTGGTGCGAGCCTGGAGGAAGAGGCGCCGGAAAATCACCTCG
>JANLFL010000011.1 GCA_024655965.1 Caldisericota bacterium
AGAGGAATATGAAAGCCACCAGGGAGAGGATCAATCCTCCGGTAAGCGAACTCGCAGCCTCCGGGTTAAATGCTCCCCTGTGCCTAAAAGAGGACCAAGCCCTGGAAAATGCTGCTATTGCTGGGATGAAGATTAAAAGGGCCCACCAGTTTCCCACCTTTATCCCCCAGGCGTTGTCCAGAAGGAAGATGACCCCGATGACTATCAGGATAAAAGCTCCGGTTAAAGACCCGGTATGTTTTAGGGAGTCCTTTTTTCCTCCCCCCGGAACATTGGGAGGGATGACCTCCCCGGTTTCTTCTTCAATTTTCTTCTCCATTTTGCCCCCTCTTGCTATTTTGTATTTTAAGTATATCTTTGGGGGGTATAGAAGGCGAGGAATTGGACATTATTTTGCTTGGGATGAAAATTATTTCTGTTTAACTGTGTTTTTTCCAAGAATTTTTTGGTTAAAGCTCAAAGTTATTGTCTCAATAATTGAAGGCGTCTTGCTAAAAGTTCTCCCAAGGTTCCTTCATAAAGCCACAGCCATGGCCACTATTTGGTGGAGAATATTTTCATTGAGGTTTTTAAAATGGCCAAATTTCCCTAAAATTGAAAAAATTTACAATTGAGGATTTTTCGGAAAAGATCGGTAAAGGAACTTGAGGGGTATTTTTAATGATAAATTCGAAAAATAATGAATCCGAGAGCCAGTCGATCAGTTCAATTATTCTTTCTGGTGGAAGAGGAACAAGGATTGGAGGAAATAAACCACAAATCATGCTTCTCGGGAAAACCCTAATTGAGTGGACGATTTCTTCAGTTGAAAATTTAAGCAGGGAAATTTTAATTTTGCCAGGGGGGAACCCATCCCAAATTTGTCATCCCAAAGCGAGATTCCTCCCTGACCTGTTTCCTGGAACCGGTCCTATGGGGGCCCTGTATTCAGGGTTATTTTTCTGCCAGCAGTCATGGGCTTTTGCATTTGCCTGTGATATGCCTTTCGTTAAGACCCCCCTTTTGCTTTTTATGTTAAAAATCAGGGGACAGTTTGATGCGGTTCTTGGCAAAATAAATGGCCAGATTCAGCCCTTTCCTGGGCTTTATTCCCGAAATTGTTTGCCGGTCTTCGCGGAGGATATTAAAAATGGGCGATTAAAAATCACCAGGACTCTCTCTTCTTTAAATATCCAATATTTCAAAGAAGAAGATATAAAAAAATACGATCCTGATATGTTGAGCTTCTTCAATGTCAATTCCAGGGATGATTTAAACCAGGTGATCAGTCTGCTTGGGGAGATCTGAACGGCCCTTCTTGATTTTGCCAGGTTTTTAAGAAGAGTTTTCCTTGTTTTTAAAGGGATTCCAATATCCTCCCCGCTAAATAGGTGGGAATATCAATCCCAGTTGCCTCGAATAGTCCCTTCCATCCGGGGACCGCATTAATTTCCGTTACCAGAAGTCTCCCGTCTTCGCTTTTCAGTATATCAATTCCGGCGTAAAAAGTTTTTAGGGCCATAGAAGCTTTTTTGCTTAAATTTCCAATCTCTTGTGACATTTGGAGTGGAATTGCCTTTCCTCCGGCTGCCAGGTTTGTTTTCCAGTTTTCGGAAAACCTTATTATTGCCCCGACAGGTTCTTCCTGAATTGTGAAGACCCTGAAATCCCTATTAAAATGCGGGATAAATTCCTGAATGTAAAAAACCATCCTTTCTCTCTCGAGAGCTTTAAATACCCGATAGGCAATCTCTTCATCTTGAATTCTAAGCATGCCTT
This sequence comes from Caldisericota bacterium, assembly GCA_024655965.1. Classification (GTDB taxonomy): domain Bacteria; phylum Caldisericota; class JANLFM01; order JANLFM01; family JANLFM01; genus JANLFM01. The sequence goes on from JANLFL010000011.1 coordinate 1,759, forward strand.
TTCCCTCGGAGCCGAATAGAGGTTTTACCACAATATCTTTAAGGTAAAGGAAGGCCTCCATGGCCTTGTCAAAACGTTCGGTAATTATCGTTCTGGGAGTAGGAATTCCATGCTCTTCAAGTAAAAACGAGGTATAGAATTTATCTACGCATTTTTCCAAAGAATCTGGCGAGTTTATTATTCTAATTCCCTGGTTTTCCAACCTATGAAGAAGATCCATTCTGAAAATCACTTGCTCAAGCGAACCCGGTGGTAGACTTCTGACTATTAGAACTTCGTATTCATCCACAACAACACTGTTCGCGGCGGCAATTGGTTTTTGGGATACATTCGCCACAATGGAATTAATGGAGAATACATCACATTGAACCCCCATTTTTAAAAAGGCTTCTTGGAGGGTTTTTGCGTGCCAGTTATTTCTTTCCCCTAGAATTGCCACTTTCATTTCATTAATCCGTGCACTTGCTTGGGGGAACGGGTTTAGGAGTCTGTTGAGCTTTGAGGGGTTCGAATAAGAGTATTTCCCCCTTACCAGATCGGGACAGAAGGTTAATAAAGCGATGGTAATCTCCCATTAGGAAACGGGGATCAGTTTTTATTCCAAGTTTCTCAAGCTGTTTTAAAAGGACCCTTACAATTAAGGGATTGAATGAACAATTATATACAAAGGTTGGCAAAAGGGTTGGGGCATATTTCTTTTTCTCCCCCAAAAAGATTATGGTTCCGCCCTTCATCTGAAAACCAGGCCCTTGTCCCATTCTGGAAAAGACGATAATGGTACCTCCCTTCATGCCCGACCCAAGAAAGTCCCCTGCCCTCCCTTTGACAGTAATTAGACCTCCAAGCATTCTCAACCCGGTTTCTTTTCCGGAATTTTTGTTGACTAAGATTGTTCCGCCTCTCATCCCGAACTTCTCCCCCGGGAAAGCTCCCCCGATGAAGTCCCCTGCGCTTCCCCTTACCTCGATTAACCCTCCCCTCATCCCTGATCCGAGCCAGTCCGCGGTGTTACCTTCGATCAAGATGCGCCCGCCTTTCATTCCAGCCCCCGTGAAATTGCCGCAATTTCCTTTGACAATAATCTCCCCACGTGTCATTCGGGAACCAATCCCGACTACCATCGAGAGATCCCCTTCCAAAGATAATCGATCAGAAGGTTTACCGCTTGTCAAAAAAATTTTTTTAATTGAAGTTTTTCTGTTTCCATAATAGATGGGAAGGGATTCGATTTCTTCAATTGTCATAACGGAAAACAGGTCGGGGGAGATTACCTCCGCTTCCAGAGGTAATTCTATAGGCTTTTTGGGCTTTAAAATGAATTTTTTATCCAAACTCAAGTAACTCCCGTAAGGGGATTTTTATTTTTCCCAGCTTTCCTCCGTAATTTCCCGCGGAAATTTTCCTAATTCCCTGAGTACAGGCGGCTTTTATCCCCAGGCGCATTGCTTCTCGAACAGCTTCCTGGCTAACTCCATCGATTACAATCTCGAGTACGGAATTAACCCCTTCCGGTACTTCGGAATTGGTAACCCCCCTGATGGTCGGACAGTAAGGAGTATTAGAAGAGGCAATAAGAAACTTATATTTTGATCCAACTTTGCTCCCACTCCTGACTATACCTCCTGGAAAAGGAAGAATAACTCCTTCCACAGATTTGCATTTTTTTACTGCTTTTTCCGCAGCCCTTAAGGTTGAGTTTTGCGTTTTTCCAAGAATGAAGAAATTTCCTCCACCAACTCCTTTTTGAATTCCGAAGTAGTCCTCAACAAGGAATTCCCCTTCCATCACCGGGATCCTCCAAAATCTTCTTCCCTCAAGTTTTTTGCTGATTTGGAAACCATCACCGAAAAACTTGATTTTTCCACCGACCCGTATTTTTTCCTCAGAATTTATTCCGTTAAAACAGGCAGTGGTTGGACATGTGAGGATCGTCTGGCCGATTCTCTTAATCAACTGTTCTTCCATCTGGGCTTTTCCCCGCGTGAAGAGCAAAATCGATAATCCAGGACGGCCATCTGGCGTATCTTGCTGGGGAAGCAGTTTTTCGATGTCAGCTTCGCAGCCACAGCCAATAATGGAAGTTGCAAAACCGGTGAATTTGGTTCCAGCTTCCAACGCCCATTTGAGGTTTTTCCCGGTAATTATTACCCTTGCGCAAAGCATTTCGAATGCCTCGGCAAAGGTATCATCAATTTCCACCCCGTTTATTAACATTTTATTTTCTCCCAAGAGCTCCTCAAATAATCTGGGATCCCCATGTTTTTTATTTTTTTTGAGAATAAGACCTCATACGCCATCTCGAGGAAGTTTTGAATTTCTTCTTCCTTCCCTGGATCAACAAAAATGGTTTTTCCCTTGGTGCTTTTTCTTAGCTTCCCGTCTTCGATGATAATTTCTCCGCCCTTTAGCAGATGTTTTACCGAAGAAAACATTTTCTCTGGATCAGAATCTTCCCGATATATTGCTATATCTGCGTCGCAACCAACTCCAAGGCTTCCTTTTTGTTTCAAGCCCAATATCTGGCTTGCCGCTACCCTTGAGACTATTGCAATTTCATTAAGGGTATATTCCCTTTTTATTTTATGGAGATGGATTCTTTCTTTGGTGCCATCGGGAAATTTTGAAATGAACTCATCCCTTGCGGTTTTGCTTTGAAGAAGTTTTATGATTTGAGGATAAAAATAAAACGGGGCACCATTGGGATGATCTGTGGAAAGGCACGCCCTCCATGGGTCGTCTGAAAGGAGCATTAGCTCTAGGCCAATCGCCCATTGGATGCAATTTACCATGTTGTTCATTCTATAGGAATAAGGAATAATTCCAAAACCCTCTTCCCCTTCTAAATCAAAATTGATCCATTTTCCTTTGCTTTCCCGGAATAAGAAGTACTGCCAGTCTGTATCAGCAGAGATGGTAGTCGTATCTCCGAAGGCGATTTGCCCAACATCAAAAGAAATATTTTTGTGTTCGTCCAAATACCGAATTATTTCATAGGTTTTTGAGTGAAAATCATTCCAGTTCTTTCCTCCGTAGCAATGGAACCCCAGATGGGAAAGGTGGAGACGATTCTCTCCCGCCGCTTCCAAGGAATCCAGAGTTATTTGGAAATTCCCTGGAAGGCCTATTTCATTACAGTGAAGATGTACCGGGCTGGGGATTTTCAGATCTTCATTAATTTCGGAAATTATCGCTATCAATTTTTTGGGCACTATTTTGGGAAAAATTGCCATGGAATCTGTATTTCCAGAATCCCTCTCCAATTTTCCCCAGAGGACGCGGCAAGGGTTCACCAATTTAATGGCAAACCCCCTTGAGGTTTTTAAAAGAAAAGAGATTAATCTTTTTGCGTTTTTTAAGTCCTCCTTTTCAATGAGGTCTAAAAGCATCAGATTATTTCCCATAAGGGTATAGGCACCTGTGTCCAAAATTGGAATTTCTTCCAGCTCCCGATGAGTTTGGGCTGCGGTTAATATTGGCATTGCAGCTTCCATAACCAGTGTGTAGCCTAACATGGCATATTGATAACCGGTGAAAAAGGTTGATGGGATTGAATATCCTACTCCCGACCGGGTTTCTTTTTTTCCAGTAAGGAATGCCCTGCGGTGGTCTTCCGGCACGAGCTTCCTGGCGAGGTTAACTCCTGACCCCGCTATATGGGCGTGGATGTCAATTCCTCCTGGAAAAATTATGCAGTTTCGGGCGTCCAGTACTATATCCGGGGTAACTCCTTGAAGCTCTCCAATATGAAAAATCTTGTTTTCATTGACCCAAATTTCTGTTTTTTTCCCGTTTATGCTGTTTATTGGGTCATATAATTTTCCGCCAATAATTCTAATCATTTTTTAGCCTTTTTATTATCAATCTCAGGATTTTTTCATCGGAAGGGCGGGAGGAATTTCCAAATTTTTTCAAGAAGACGGGGACACCGTCCATCCTTTGAACAGAACCCTCGGAACCGATCCCAGGCCGGGCAACCGGTATGAATACTGTTGCGAGATCTACAAGGGGGCTTAAGCGCCAGTCTACCAGGATGATTTTCTTTGTCTTTATCTTTTTCAAACGCGGTCCCAGGTTTTTTTCTATTTCTCCGGGGGAAATGATCAGGGCAGTGTCACAAATTCCCTCCGTTAATAAATCGATTCCTCGTTTTCCTTCAGGGTAATACCTGGGAAAACCTCTGGAAAAATTCACGGAGTTCGGATAACCGGTCTGAGATAAAAAGACTTCCTCGCATCCTCGAAAGTTTAAGTCATTTCCCAGAGGGAGGAATTGGAATTTGGTAAACAAGTTTAGTTCTCGAATTAGCGTAATAAGGGCTTCGATGTTTTTCTCTCCCTCTTTGGAATTAGTTAATGCCCTGTCGAAGAAAATCGTCCCAAATCTGGATCCTATTAATAAACTCGAGACTTTGTCCAATTCATTTCGAGGGACTCCTCCTACCTCTCCAATCGAGGCGCGTTTTCCGTTTATTGCACCCCTTAGGTAATCGAGGACCTCAAAATCCTTATTTAGGCCAATTTTTAAAAAAATATTGGAGATTTTTCCCGTTGAAGTGCTTATGGAATCAAAAGTGATAAGGGTCTTTTGAATTTGGGTAATAAATTTTCCCCGGGGAAAAGAAGGCCTTAAAAACCGTGAAATTAGCCTTGGATGTGAAACTACCGGGTTGCACCTCCAAAAAATGACCAGGTCTCCCAGATTTTTAACCTCGCCTAAAGAGCAAGTTTGCTCGCCCCAGATGGCTGCTGCCATGTTTTCTGGTCCAAGCCAAAGCGAAGAGGAAGAATCAACCGATCCCCTAAGGAGCTCCCCCAGCTCCAGGGCATTTCTGGCTGTTTCGCAGGTTGTTCCGGAAAGGCCATAAATTAAAGGGTATCTGGCTTTTTCCAAAAGAAAAACCGTTTTTTCCAGGGCTTCTTCGATTTTCACTTCCCGGTTTAAGATTTTTGGTCCAGGAATGTTCAAATAATCGATTTTGGTTTTTTTAAAAGCTTTTGGGCAGGCGTTTTGAGTTAACTTTATTGAGCCTTTCTCGGAGGTTATTTTTATATCGTCGCAAAGGCATCCGCATAAGGGACAAACCCAGTCGGTCATTTTCAATTTTTACCCTCTTGCCAATTCAGGATCTCGATTCATTCTCTAACAAATTTGGAAAAATTTCCCGAGTTGAACAAAATCTTCAATTTTAAAAACCCCCTTATTCCTGATCCCTCTCGCCCGATGGTCATTTTTTCAGCCACTGGTTTCGCCAAGAACTCGAAGAATTTGCTTTTCAATAACATTAACCGTTCTTAAAAGGCCTTCAAAGCAAACTTCGCGGGTCTCTCCCGTTGAAAACACCGAACAAACTGGTTTTCCTTCCCTGATTAACTCTCCTGGGAATGGAATGTCTTTAATTTTCCCGGAAAGAAAGACGCTAAGTTCTTCCGGAATTTTTATGTCCTTTTTTGCATATAAAATTGCTTTCCCGAAGTATTCTGAGCTTCGTCTTCCTATGGGAAAAAACGAATCAGAAATTCCCCCCGAGCAAGCCTTGACGTGTAAATCGAAGACGGAAATCCCTGAGGAGAATTCGATTAATTCAGCAGAAGCGGGGTATCTGGGGTTTACTTCTGTGATTACCGGGTCGCCCGTCTCTTCATTAATGATGAAATCAAGTCCGTTAATACCCCTTAGGTTAAAAGCCTTGGTCAAAGTGTTGATAATTTTCTCCATTCTGGAAAGTAATTTACTTTCGCCATTCATTCTGTCTTTAAATTCAAGAGGAAAAATATTACCGCACCACTTAAAATCTTCTCCCCCGAATTCCTTTATTCCAATTAGCTGTTCCGTCAAACCGAGGATCAGGCCTTTCTCCCCGTCTGCCACAAAGACTGCGGAGCATGGTTTCCCTTTTATTTGTTTTTGGAGGAAAAAACCTCTTTTAATGCCTTTTCCACCCCAGAGTTTTATTTTATAACCCCCCCCTCCTTTTTCGGGTTTTTCGAGCCACCCTCCGGAGTGTGGAGGCCTTTCCTCGGGGAATATTGTTTCTGGAAAGGGTATTCCCGACTCCTTTAAAAAAGAGCGCACAAGCCTCCAGTTTCTTGATTTTTTTAGACATTTGTGATCATTCCCAAGGATTTTTAATTTATTTTCGAATTTCTTAACCGTCTCTGGAAAGTTTTCAAATGGTGAAGTATAAACCAGGAAATCAACTTGAGAGGAAAAAATGGGGAAGACTTTTAAGAAATTTTTTTCTGAGGGGGGAAGGTTAAAGTCTCTCATTAAAGAAAGGTTTTTTACAAGTCTCCTTTGATCGAAATCCCCGAAAAAATCGATGGTTACAACATTATATCCAGCTTTGACTGCTGACTCGGCCAGAGCCCTGGTAGATAAACCAATAATTAGAATTTGCAACTCGCTTGCCCCCTTAAAATTTCAAGAAAAACCTCAATGAAAATAATAGAAAACCTGGCTCTTGTATACTTACTTATTTATTTTAAGGACTTTCAAATTTTGCAAAAATAAAAAGCTTCATTTTTTAGAAATCCTGTTTTTTCCATTTTCTGTATTTTTTTGCTGGGGTTCACTGGTTTGCAAGTCCAGAAGAGAATAGTTTTTTCGGAGAATATGTTAAACAAAAGATTTTTCGGAAGCCAATTAATTTTTTTTCGGCTTAGGTTTCGCGGGAAGATTTTTTACCCGGTGACAAGAAAGCTGTCACCGCTTTTTCAAAATAATTGGAGCCAGAAAACCGAAAGGGGTGAAACCTTTGATAAGAACTTTGAATCTCTTTCTCTCCCAGCTCGATTTTGGAGGCTTCGAAAAATTTAAAGAGCTTTCAGTTGCACCAATTTTAGGTGTGAACGGACAGGGCTTAAACTTCCTAACACTGGAAGAGGCTTTGGAAATAGGCGTTCTCAAAATAAGAGAAAAAGAGGATGGGGCGGAAGTTCCAGAACTACTTGCAGAGAATCTTGGCGATCTCCCCGTTTTAATACTTGACGGGGAGGAATTGATTGGGGCAAAACAGAATCGAACCTTAAACACCACCATCCTCCTCAGGGAGAAATCGAAAACCATAATACCGGTAAGTTGTACGGAAGCGGGAAGATGGCAT
>JANLFL010000012.1 GCA_024655965.1 Caldisericota bacterium
CGGTTTGCTGGCCTTGCGTGCTTTATGTGAAGCTTTCAGTCCCCAATCTAACGGGTCACGCGATGCAACTGCCAAATTCAAGCTCTGGGTAGAGCTCAAGGTTAAAGTTTCTTTCAGTCCCCAATCTAACGGGTCACGCGATGCAACATCAGTGTGGGTCTGTTGAGCTTGGCGATGGGAGCTGCTTTCAGTCCCCAATCTAACGGGTCACGCGATGCAACAATGAAAAAAGTGGCTGAAGAGTGGGAAAAATTGACCTTTCAGTCCCCAATCTAACGGGTCACGCGATGCAACTTTCCGCAATTTCTTTACATGGATTAGAAGCACACTTGGACTTTCAGTCCCCAATCTAACGGGTCACGCGATGCAACTTCAACTTAGAAAGTTTGGAGTTCTTATAGGAGATAATACTTTCAGTCCCCAATCTAACGGGTCACGCGATGCAACTTACTCCATCAGCGATATTGATAATTACTGTCAATGGAAACCTTTCAGTCCCCAATCTAACGGGTCACGCGATGCAACAGACCCCCCACCATCTCCCCTCTTTTTGATTATATCTTCTTTTTTGGAAAGGGGGAAAGATTTGTTTTTTACCAATTTTTCGAAGATGGAATTTCTGCACAAAAACCCCCCGATCTTCGAAAAAAATTACCTGGTTCATTTTTGAAAATACTCAGTTTCTCTTTTTCCCCTTAAAAGTGTAAAATCCGCAAGATACTTTCCGGAAGGTTTTGTGGCAAAAAACTTTCCTCCAGGTTGATTTCTGGAGCCAGCTTTTCCATTAAATACCGGGCAACTTTTATCGCTTTTTCCGCCTCCTGTTCGCGAACTGGATTCATCCCATGTGCGACGATGGACTTATTTCTCTTTTGAATCATTTCTTCGATAATTTCTTTTAGTTTATTAGGTTTCCCGATTTCCGGAGGGATCCTTTCTTCCAGAAGTTCCTTTAATAAACTGTCATTTAAAACTTCCGTTAAAACTCCGGGCGCCTGAGCCCGGTTAATTTTAAGAGTTGAATCTGGCTTTGAATTGCACTTTTGCAAATAATTAACCACCAGATCCTTTTTTTCTCCGGGGCTATTTTGGACATCGTTAGGTTCGATTTCAAATTTTCTCAGTCGATAATAAAGCAAGCCCTCGTAAAGGCGCCAAAAGCGGGCAAGAGTGTCCGCATATTCCCCTTTCTGAAAACAACGGGAAGCGTTAAAGTAAAGGTCCCTCAAATTAGAGGGGTTTTCCCGAGGTGTTTCCGAAATCCGCTCCAATTCCGCAATCTGGTTTTTGATAAATGTTTCCAATTCGCAAAAATCGGGGATGTTTTTAATTTCAGCGTAAATGTGGTTCAATTTCTTCCATGCTTCCTGATACCTTATGGCGTCCCATAAGTGGTAGGCTTCGAATAATCTGGCAAGGATACGAATTTTGTTCCTTCTTTCCCAGTTGGTGGTCAGTCTGCTGAGACTTTCGGCCTCTTCTTTGGCAGACAGGAACAGGTTATTCTTGAATAATTTGACCATGCGCTGGAAGCTTATTTCTTCTTCCAAGAAATCGATTTTGATTTCCTTTACTCGGTTCCCCTCATGTTGGAACCGAGGTTCGACAACTTGCCAGATTTTATAGGTGGAATCGAAAAACCGGGAAGCGGCAAAAATCAACCAGGCGCTTTTTTGCTGAGGAGTTCCGGATGAGCAATTCAAGTGGATTTCAAGGTTTTCAGGAATTGAATTTTCCAGAATGGTTCGGATGCTTTCCCTGGTCTTTTCCAGGATCTCCTGGTAATCGGTGGGGTCTTTGAAGAATATGGGAATAATTTTAACTTTCAAGCCCGGATTGAAGGATTCCGGGTTCTCCTCTATTTGTTTCTTCAACTGTTCGGCGTTTGTCTCGGTGTTCTCGGCTTCATTTTCGCTCCCCGAAGGGCCTCTTCCAGAGGGGAACAAATATAGACGATCAGGTTTCAGGTAGCGAACAAGGGTAAGAATTGATCCCTCCTCACCATTTTTTTGGGAGATTGGGTCTTGCTTTCCCACAAATGAAAATAAAATTTTCTTTCTTTCCATTTTCCCCCCTTATCTTTCCGAAAGCGGAGTGAGAACTGCCCAGCCCATTGGCCATCCTCCCACAAGTTTCCTGGTTACCGGTTCTCCGGGAGTATGTTTTTTGGGTTTTTGAATTTCATAACGAATTCCTTTCTCCTTTGCGGAAATTAGAAGGGAGGTGGAATAGGCAGTTGAACCCTGCCCTAACCTGATCAGGAATGAATTTTCATTTTTGGGAAAGGTGACATTCCTAATTTCCGCTGTTTTTTGGGAATTTCTTATTCTGTCGAAAAATTCCCTGTCCTTCTCCCAAACTTTCAAATAAAAAACCCTTACGACCTTTAAAATATTTTGGACATCAATTCCCCAGGAGTATCGAGTTCCCGGGAGGCTGGTTTGGATTTCAAGCTCAAATTCGGAACCGGGTTTCAAAGTCTCGTAAACAATGGGAATGGAACCCCGACCACTGATGTTTACGGATTTTGCACAAGATAGGGAAAGAACCTGGGATGGTTCCTTTAAATCGGTGTCTGAGACGTCCAGCCATCGGGAAAACTTGTCTTTTCTGGGGATACGGCTTGATTTGGAAATGACAAAATCCAAAAGGTTGTTGTTATCGCGGAAAAGCTGTTCCTCTCCTTCTTTTGACAACCAGTACCAGGAAATTGCGGAAAGGATTGCCCCTTTCAGGGAACTTCCGGGAATGAAAACCCTTCCGGCGCTTTTTACGAAGGTTTTTACGGGGTACTTTCTCCTCTCCCCTCCTAGTTCAAATCCACCTCCGAGAGGAAGGGCGTACAGGCAATGCTTTTTTAAGAGGTTTTCGTCCCGGATGATCTCTTTCATGTCACTGGCCCGAATGCTGTTTCTGATAAAGGCATCTGAATACTTCCGGAATTCCGGGTCAAGGAAAAGGGAGTCGAAATCCAAGCGGAAGAATTTACCCTCCTGAATGAAATACTCCAGGGGGGCTATCTCCTCCCCGGAACCGATGTGAATCGGGGATAAGACCTTTATTTTAACTTTCATATTCCCTCCAAACGCATGGAACGGTAAAAGCCAATCCATTTCTAAAAACAGAGTGGGGAGCCTTTACCCCTTTGGGGGTCACTTCCAAAAAGGTTCCCTTAAGGGCATTCCCTTTAAATACCGATCCCTCCCTGAACATCCTCACCGAGCGCTTTCTCAATGTCTTTTGAAAAGGAGAGAAAACATAACCCTTCCGCTCGATTAAATCGTAATAACCATTTAAAAGTGCCTGGTCGTCATTTTCTCCAGGGAAACAGAGGGAAAGGAGGCAAACTGCATCGGGGTTTTTGGGGGTGTCCAACTGGAAATTTTCCACGAATTCTGCTTTAAAACCCCCGCATCCCGAGGAACGGTCACCGCCAATTCCTTCATCCCCCATGAAACGAAAAACCCCAAAAACCTGGGCTTTAAAATTTGGATCTTTGAGGTCGATCAGGAAGAACAAGCCCCCACCTTCTCTGAAAAAAAGGTTGGAGGAGTGGAAAAGCTGGGAGGAATAATGGAGATAATTTAGCGATACATGGGGAATTTTTTGGACTACAAATGGGGAATTTTGCTCTTCGGAAGCTGGTGGGATAATGGTGAGGTTTTCTGGCTTTTCCGCTTCCATCAATCCCTCTTTCCCACCAAGCCAGTTTTCAAATTCCGCTTTCCCGATGAGCCTTGCTTTCTTGAGATCTTTTTCCCTGGGGAAGAAGTTTTTGGGAACAGGGAAAAAGAACTCTTTACCAAAGAAAGGAAAGGCTGAAGAGAAAAGGAAGGGAGGGGATCCTTTCAAGAATTTTTCAATCAGCAAACGAAGTTTCTCTTCCCCGTAAAGAAGCAAATAGGAATTGAGGAAGGCGGAAAAAAGGGTATCCGAATGGAGCAGAATCTCGGTTCCCTCCATCCATCCCTCGCGCACGCCAAAGTGAAAGGAGGTTTTGGGGATTAGCTTGCAGGCAAGCATGAGGCAATTTTTTCCTTGATCTTCTTTTTAATTTCTTCAAAATTCTTGATAATCTCTGAGGGGGTTTTCAGCTCGCCATTTATCAGGTAAAGGTTCAATTGCCCGGACTCGTAGTCTGAAACCGTATTGCAATAGACCCTTAAATTTTTAAAATTGACTTTTCCGTAACCGCGGGTGCCCATTCCTCCGAGGTAGTCGTGCTCTAAAAGCTCCAGAGCCTCGAAGACCTTTTTTAGATCTTCCAGGTCATCCATATAAAACAGGTTGAAAATCAATTCGCAATCCTTAAAGCGCGCCCCTGCCGGGACCCTTTCCATTGTCCGGAGACCTGTTGCCTGGCCCTTTACACGGTCAATGCCTGTTTCCATTTTGGTTTCCGTATAGGCCAGCTCCAGGTTGGCTTTCATTTCCGGAGTTATGCTTTCCTCATCGAGATAGGTGTCCCTAACTATTAAACGGGTTAAGACGGGAACCTCAAAATTTTCCCCGCCAATAATTCCCCAGACCTTGCATACCGGGCATTTTTGATATTCCTCGGCAGTCTGACACTGGTGCCTCCATGGTTGCTCCCCCTTGGTCATTCCGGCATTAATGGGAAGTCCTTCTTTTTTCTCAATCAGGGTCCTCATTTTACCCTTTAAAGAGGAACCGGGGATGTAGGGTTTTCCCCAGGGGTCTGTTATTACCGGGGTGTCAACTCCCCCGATTTTCAGAGAACCGGAAATCCCCCCGATCCTTAATCCCGTTTTAACTTCGATATCCCCGTGAATTATTACCTTTCCCAGAAGTTGAATTTTATACTCTCCCATTTTTGTCCCTCCTTTTTACTCCTTGTGGTGAAACCGGTGATAAGCCACAATGGCTTCAAAGAAATTCCGGAAATTTATGAAGCGCTGCTGGGCTTCTTTTCCTTTGTTCCCGACCCTTTTAATGGCAGCGTCCAGAACTTGCCTTAAAGGGAACAGGTCAGGTGTTTTTTCCCTCTCTTTCCCGGCAAGATATGCCAACTTGTACCTTAAAAGTTCCAATTTGCCTGCTTCCAGGTCGGTCTCCGGTTTAATCCTCTGAACGTAATCCAGAATGCTCCGGATTTTCGAGGTGCTTAGCCCCCTCCATTTTTTTCCCAGCTCCTCAGCGTAGTCGTTTAGAAGGGCAGCGTCTCCTCCCAGAATTTTTTCGATTTTCTGTTCGTCGGGAGCAAAATTTTGTCCCCTTTCTTCAAAAGGCATGTTACATCTCCTTTCTCGTTAAAAATTCCGCCCACCTGACGGAAACATTTAAATAAGGCTTTATGGAGTAATCGCAAATAAACTTATCCCTGAGGTCCATCAATTTTCTTTCTTGGTCCCCTTTGGGCAAATAGCGTTCCCCAAAGCGTTTAAGGCTGTAAACAAACCGCCAGATACGCTCTACGGGGATTCTTCCTTTTTCAACCTGATATTTCTCCTCATAACCCGTCTGGAGAATGCGGAGGAGGGAGCGGACGGGTTTGTCTTCCCCGGGGGATTTGATCAGGGAAAGTATTTCCTCAGTAATTTTTTTAATCTCCTTGAATTGGTCCCAAGTCATGGTTTCTTCGAGAAAAGTGATGCGGTCTCTTCCCTGAAATTTCGAGCGGTCCTCCATTTCCCCAGCTTCTTCCGCCGCCTGATAGAGGGGAAATTTAGCCGAAGGGGGAATGCTCAAACCGCAGGAAATGGTGCAGTTGGAGGAAGTAAACTCCGTAAACTTCTCCCTGATATTCAGGGCAAGTTCCGGGAGCTTGTCCCAGGTTCCCAAAACCAATAGGTCGTCACCTCCCGAATAAACCAAATAGCAGGAATCGGGAAAATTGTCCTTAATCAATTTTTCCACGTAGAAGGAGAAGAAGTAGGAAAGAAGAGAGCTGAGGGTGTTCAGGCGGGAGATGGTTTTCTCCTGGCCTAAACCATCCCGGAAAATCCTTCCCAAATTGTCCACATCTCCCCGGAGAACACCCCACCTTTTTAACCCGGTGGATTTTTCAGCCATCTCATCAAGGGTGATGATTTGTCCCCAGTTTATGGGGACATGCTTTCCCAGGAATTTGAAACCCAGGCAATGTTTGGAAACAAAATCCGTATCGTTGATCAAATACGAATTTTCCTGGGGGGAATCGGAGAATTGATATTCCAAACCCAGGGCGTTTAGCACTTCCTGCCAGATTTTTGGGCGTTCCTCTATATTAGGAGAAACCTGTTTTTCAACAAGGAAATTTTTTGAGAGATCCCTCGAGAGGTCTTCGAAACTCTGACAAAGGGAGCATTTATCTCCCTCTTCAATCTCTTCTCCGCAAAGCTGGCAGACCTTTTTAATGCCACCTTCATCGAAAGGGCCAAAAATGAGGCGTTTTTCTGAGGATAAAAGTTCCCTGTATTTTTGCCTCTTTTCCATCCCCAGTTGAAGGCCGACCTTACCCCAGGCTTCCACAAATCCGCTTGCTTCCGTACCTTTCTCCTCTTTTTGGGAAGAACTGGTGGTTTTAATAAAATCCTTCCATGAAATTGAGCAGGTGGCAATTACGGCTGAGAGTTTCCCCCGGTGGGCTTTGATCAGAACGGAATTAAAATCCCTTTTAACCTTTTCCAATTTTTCCAGAGTTCCCGTTTTAGGAGCCAAGATGTAAAAATGCCCACCAGCGCAGGTGAGGAGGTTGGTAATGGGAAGGTCCAATTCCCGAAGGAGGCTTTTTGCTAATGCTTCAGTCAGGATTTGCAGGTAAAAAGATCTTCCCCGAAGGCTTTTCAATGCTCCTTCTGAGGTGATGGAATAGATAAAGTCCTGGATTCCAGAAAGGTCTCCTCCGATGAGAAGGAAGCGGGGTTCATGAAGAATGGAGTCCCCATCGCCTTTCCCTTGGAGGATAGCCTCTTTTACCCGGTCAATGTCTTCCTCGGAAATGCCCTCCTTAAAGATGCAGGAAGCGATTGCCGCAGTTGTCTGGCTGTGGCCAAAAAGGGTAACGTCTGGCTTTATTTTCCAGGAAGCGGAGGGGACGAAAAATCCGAATTTCATTAACAGGAAATAGGATTGGGTGATTAAGTCATCAAAGTTTTCTTTTTTGAGTTTTTGGGCATCCTCATTTAGGGCCCGGAAAAGTTCAGGGTAAGAATTGGAATTTAAAGCCTCCTTCTGATCCGGTGTGGGAAAAATCTCCCCCGAGCCCAGGGGTTTTAAAGGAAAATATTCTTCCCGTTCGGGACGTTGGGGTTTTTGCTTGTTTTCTTGTAGGGAATCTCCTTCCTGGTTAGGGAGGGTTATTCGGGAAAAAATTGAAATCAGGGGCGCCCGGAAGGAGCTGATTTCTTCCTCCCCGCTTTCGCTTCTTTCTCCGCTGGAAAGCCAATCGGAGATGGTTAGGATTTTGCAGAGTTTTTTTCCTTCCGGGGAAGGAAAATTTTCAGGCCGGTGATGGTAAAGGGTGAGATTCTCAATTATTTTTCCCGCATCCCCCAGGGTTTTAAAGTGTTCCCACACGAATTGGCCGCTGTGAAGGACATGAATATGGGTTGGGTTCCCTTGAAAAGCAGGGCAACAATAGGTTTTTAATTTTTCGTATTCATTTTCCAGGGGAAAACCCGCTTTTTGCCTGATTTTTCCCACATCGTGCCAAAGGGCGGATAAAACTAACAACTGCAATTCTGAATCTTTATTTCCCATTGGTCACCTCATAAAAAGATCTGGGTTAAAATTGGTTATTAATCAACCCCCCCATCATGAAGGCGGTCCCGAAATGGTGAAAAATTGGCCGGTTTAAAGGAAATTGGTTAATGCAAAAATTTCGAGCCCTGAATAAGGAAATAGCAAAGACCTGACGGGTAAAATTTTCTGAATCGAAAAAGTTAGATCCCTCCCTTTTTATGCCCATTTTGCGGAAAAACATTTTGGTTAATTTTACCACGAGGAAACCGAATTCGGTGCCCAGCTGAAAAAATTTTTTTGAGATTACCGGAGCTTCCCTCGGGGACCCCGCAACGGGAAATTGGTTTCCGGTCCTTTAAAAAACGAATCCCAGTCCCGGGGTCCCCAGGAAAAGGTGGAGCCTTTTCCTGGGGTGGGTTGGAGTCCCAAATCTAACGGGTCACGCGATGCAACTTGGGTTGTCTATAAGCTTAGCTTAGCTCTTTATGGCGATCTTTCAGTCCCCAATCTAACGGGTCACGCGATGCAACCATCATCCCGTGGGGACTTATCTTACCGAAGAAGAAGCCTCTTTCAGTCCCCAATCTAACGGGTCACGCGATGCAACCGTGGCAGAGTTGCTGGGGTACACAGAAAAATAGGAATTTACTTTCAGTCCCCAATCTAACGGGTCACGCGATGCAACTTAAATTATTAAGGGAGTTGATTTACCGACGCTTCGATAATCTTTCAGTCCCCAATCTAACGGGTCACGCGATGCAACTCGGTGGGTAATG
>JANLFL010000013.1 GCA_024655965.1 Caldisericota bacterium
ACCCTCTCAGCGAGGAAGAAAAAAGGGCGATAGAAAAAGCAGAAGATTATATTTTGGGAAGGGGCTAGGGTTGGTTTTCTCCAATAGAAGGCAAGCAGGTGCCCTTTTGGCAGAGAAATTTAAGGACCTCGCTACAAAGTCCCCCTTAATTCTGGCAATTCCCAGAGGAGGGGTGGAAGTCGGTTACGAATTATCTGTTAGATGGAGAGCTCCACTTGATGTTGTCATTTCCAGAAAAATCGGCGCTCCATTCGACCCTGAACTCGCGATTGGCGCTCTTACAGAGGAGGGGGAAGTCATTCGTGACCAAAATTTTTTTTCTTTTGATCTTGACCAGATTGGTACGAAAAGAGTAATTTTAGAAGGAAAACGGGAAATTGAAAGAAGAGCAAAACTTTACAGGGGCGAATCTGCCCCAGTTTCTATAAATGGGCGCGTTGTGGTAATTGTTGATGACGGTATTGCCACTGGATCGACCATGCAAGCAGCGATTTTAAGCTTAAAACCCAAAAACCCAAAAGAGTTAATTGTGGCCGCACCGGTTGCATCCCGCGAGGCAATTTTTAGTTTAGAACCCTTGGTTTCTAGGATTTGTGTTCTGCATGTTCCTGAAGTATTTTTCGCGGTTGGTCAATTTTACGAAAATTTTGTGCAAACATCTGATGAAATAGTTTGTAAGCTCTTGAGAGATTCAAGACAAAAAATAAAAGAGGAGGAGTGAAAACCATGCTTAAAAGAACCCCGCTTTACGAGACCCACCTCAAGCTCGGGGGAAGAATGGTCCCCTTTGCTGGATGGGAGATGCCCGTGCAGTATATTGGCATTTTGGAGGAACACCTAGCGGTACGTCAAAAAGCCGGTCTATTTGACGTATCCCATATGGGGGAAATTCGGGTAAAGGGGCCCAATGCTCTGAATTTCCTTCAGAGAATGACCACAAACGATGTATCAAAGCTGGAAATCGGGCAATCGCAGTATTCCACTACCCTCAACGAGCAGGGGGGAATTATTGATGATTTAATTGTGGGCCGGGCTGGGGAGGAAGACTTCCTCATCGTTTCCAACGCCTCTAATGTTGATAAGGTTTTTGCCTGGTTCAAAAAGAACGAAATTCCGGGGGCGGAAGTGGTTAACGAATCCGCTAACTGGGGAGAAATCGCCCTTCAGGGACCTGTATCCCAGGAGATTCTTCAGAAGGCTGTCCCCATTGACCTCAATAAACTGCCCTATTTCCACTTTTCCGAGACTTCACTTGAAGGGATTCCTGTCATTGTCTCCCGCACAGGATATACTGGTGAAGATGGGTTTGAAATTCTCTGTTCCTGGGACGTGACTCCAAAAGTTTGGGATGTCATTATGGAAAAGGGGAAAGGTTTTGGGCTTGAGCCCTGCGGCCTTGGGGCACGCAATACCCTCCGGCTGGAAATGAAATATTCCTTGCATGGGAACGACATTGATGAAACCACCAATCCCCTTGAAGCTGGTTTGGGATGGGTTGTTAAACTTCAAAAAGGCGACTTCATTGGCAGGGAAGTGCTGCTTAAGGTTAAGGAAGAGGGAGTTAAAAGAAAACTGGTAGGCTTTGAGCTTAAAGAACAAGGAGTTCCCCGCGAGCACTACAAAGTATTCAAAGACGGGCAAGAAATCGGTTTTGTAACAAGCGGAGCTTTCTCTCCGTCCTTGAAGAAGGGAATAGGGCTAGCTTATGTCCAGGTTCAATTCCAAGCACCTGGGACAGAAATCGATATTCAGATCAGGGATAAAATGGTCCCCGCGCAAATTGTTGAAACCCCATTCTGGAAGAATGGGACGGCAGGAAGAATAAAAGCTTAAATTCGAAGGAGGTTAAATCAAAATGAGCAATGTTCCAAAAGATTTAAAGTACACGAAGGATCACGAGTGGGCCTTGATTGAGGGTAACAGGGCGAAAGTTGGGATAACTGATTATGCCCAGTCCCACCTGGGAGACATTGTATTCGTCGACCTTCCCCCGGTTGGCAAGGAAGTGAAGAAGGGCGAAGTTCTTCTGGCTGTGGAAAGCGTGAAGACCGCTTCTGATGTCTTTGCCCCTCTTTCCGGAAAAGTCGTGGAGGTTAATGGCGTTCTTACCAATGCGCCGGAAAAAGTCAATCAAGATCCCTACGGCGAAGGGTTTATGGTAGTCATTGAGATCGCCAAACCCGAAGAGGCCGGCGAGTTAATGGGGCCCGAAGAATACGAGAGCTTTTTGAGCACGGTTTCCTAAGATGCGGTATTTTTCGTTGACCGAAGATGACAGGAGGGAGATGCTTGGCTTCCTCGGGATGTCGTCCATTGAAGACCTTTTTTCTGATATTCCGCCCGAGGTTCGAGCTCCAGAGTTCAAATTTAGCTCCCTTTCAGAGCTAGAGCTTGAGAAACATTTTTATGAACTTGGAAGCCGCAATAAGAAACTCTCGGAATTGAATTCCTTTTTGGGGGGAGGTATTTATAACCACTATATCCCCCATGCGGTTAACCATCTTGTGGGTCGCGCGGAGTTTTATACCGCCTACACACCTTACCAGGCAGAAGTTAGCCAGGGAACTCTTCAGGCAATTTTCGAATATCAAACGATGGTCTGTCTTTTGACAGGTATGGAGGTTTCCAATGCCTCGATGTACGACGGGGCAAGTGCGGTTGCCGAAGCTGCAAATATGGCCTGTTTCCAGACTGGAAGGAAAGCGCTTGCTTACTCTTCCGCCCTTCATCCTCAATATAAAAAGACCCTGCGGACGTATACCAAGCATTTGGGCCTCGAACTGATCGAACTTCCCTGGAACGAAAAAGGCCAGACGGATTTGTCCGCGCTTCCCTCGTCTGAAATTTCCGCTCTTATTATTCAGAACCCAAATTATTTTGGTGTTCTGGAACCGGTTGAGGAAGCAAGTCAGGAGATTCACAAGCGAGGAGGTTTGTTAATTTATTCCTTTTCTGAAGCAATTTCCCTTGGGATCCTCCCATCTCCTGGCAGCTTGGGCGCGGATATTGTTGTTGGAGAAGGACAGAGCTTTGGAATTCCTCCCAGCTTTGGAGGACCAGGTCTGGGCATTTTTGCCACCAAGGAGCAATTTATGAGGAAAATGCCCGGTAGGATCATAGGCGAAGCACGGGACGCTGAAGGCAAAAGGGCTTTTGTGATGGTCTTGGCAACCAGGGAACAGCACATCCGCCGGGAGAAAGCCACCTCCAATATTTGCTCTAACCAAGCTCTATGCGCTTTAAGGAGCTTGGTTTATCTCTCTTTAATGGGAGAAAGTGGTCTGCGAAAAGTAGCTGAGCAAAGTTTCCATAAGGCTCACTATCTAGCAAGGAATATCCAGAGCATCGATGGTTTCAAACTCCGTTTCACCGGGGAATTCTTCAACGAATTCCTGGTGACCTGCCCCGGCGATCCTCAGGACCTACTTAACTTCCTGTACGATCGGTCTATCTTGGGTGGAATTCCTGCTGGGAAATACTTCAAGGAATTGTCAAAGGAGCTACTGGTTTCGGTCACCGAGGTAAACTCCCGGGAGTCTCTTGATGAATTTGCCAAAGCTTTAGAGGAATGGAGAGGAAAAACAAAATGAGCCAGCTGATTTTCGAGAAAAGCAAAAAAGGAAGGGTTGGTTTCAGCTTACCCGAACTTGATGTCCCTGCCTCCTCTTTTTCCTTTAAGGTCAGGGAGGAGATTGGGCTTCCCGAGGTGTCCGAACCAGAGGTTGTAAGACATTTTACCCTCCTTTCTCAGAAAAATTACGGCGTTGACACCGGCTTTTACCCCCTTGGGTCCTGCACCATGAAGTACAACCCCAAGGTCAACGAAGACCTGGCAGCGATGCCGGAGTTCGCCCTGCTCCATCCTGAACAGCCCGAAAAATCCGTTCAGGGAGCTCTGGAACTCCTCTACAATTTGGAAGGGTTTCTCACCGAAATTACCGGAATGTCCCGTTTTACCTTTCAACCCGCGGCGGGTGCTCATGGTGAGCTCGCCGGTCTTCTGCTTATCAGGGCATACATGGATGACCGAGGGGAAAAAAGAGATATTGTTTTAGTGCCCGATTCCGCACACGGAACCAACCCCGCCTCCGCTGCCCTTTCCGGTTGTCAAGTAGTGGAAGTTAAGAGCAATTCCCGCGGTGGAGTTGACCTTGAAGATTTAAAAAGCAAACTCTCTCCACGGGTAATGGCCCTAATGTTGACTAATCCGAATACCCTCGGCCTTTTCGATGAAAACATTGTGGAAATTTCCAGATTAGTTCATGAGGCAGGGGGGCAGGTCTATTATGATGGGGCGAATTTAAACGGGATGTGCGGTTATGTTCGCCCAGGCGACACCGGCTTTGACGTGGTGCACCTGAATCTTCATAAGACTTTCTCTACCCCTCACGGAGGCGGAGGACCAGGGTCTGGTCCGGTTGGGGTTAAGGAACACCTCGTTCCTTTCCTGCCGGTTCCTATGGTTGATAAAAAGCCAGACGGGCAATTTTTCCTTAATTGGGATAGGCCAAAAACGATTGGGATGGTCCGTTCCTTCCTGGGGAACTTCTTGGTTGCGGTAAAAGCTTACGCTTATATCCTTACGATGGGAGGAAAAGGCTTAAAGAGAATGACCGAAGACGCGGTCCTCAATGCCAATTACCTGCTTGGGCTTCTCAGGGGCCATTATTTGCTTCCCTACGACCGCATTTGTAAGCACGAGTTCGTCCTTTCGACCACTCCGCTTAACAAGTTCAACCTCAAAGTTACCGATGTGGCAAAGAGGCTCCTCGATCTTGGGTTCCACGCCCCAACCATTGCCTTTCCCCTGATTGTCGAAGGTGCGTTGATGATAGAACCCACGGAGACTGAAACCAAGGAGACCCTTGAGGCCTTCGCCAAGGCTTTGATCCAGATCGAAAAAGAAGCGGAAACTAATCCTGAGCTTTTGAGGGAAGCCCCCCACAACGCCCCTGTTCGCCGAATTGACGAGGTAGGGGCCAATAGGAATTTAGTGCTTCGCTTCAAGAACTAATATTCAAGTCCCTATCCCTCCCTGATTTGATATTCAGCTTTCAATAAAGGGGGGATAGGGACTTTTCATGGGAATAGCCCTTTTATACCGTCAACCACGAATTGAACCGCTAGGGCTGAAAGCAGGATCCCCATTAAACGGCTGATGACCAGCACGCCAGTCTGACCAATTTTTTCCAGGATCATCGCTCCCGCCCGGAGGATCACCCAGGAAGAGAAAACCACAAGCAGGGTGCTTATTGAAAAAACTGTTAGTCTGAGCGGGTCTCCCTCTGCCAGGGACTTCAAAAGCATAACGGTGGCGATCGTCCCGGGGCCCGAGA
>JANLFL010000014.1 GCA_024655965.1 Caldisericota bacterium
TTTTTTGGAGCTTTTCACGGATGGCAAACCTGCAATGACAATTGAGTTCTCCCTTTATTAGGGAATTTTTTAGATCTTTTTGGGAAAAGGGATTTCCCCAAAAAGGAAATCCCTTTTGTTATCATTTATTTAAGGAGGTTCAAGTCAAAGAGAAAGGAGAAAAGAGGGGATGAAATTGGTCCTTTTCAGGAAGTACTTGTCCTTCTTTCTTTGTTTTTTCTTGGTTATTTTCGGATTTTTCAACCCTCAATCCCCTTTCCCGGTCAAGGCAAGCACGACCTTGTCCCTTGAAAAGGGGAACTGGGATGTGGTGGGCCTCGATAGCAACAATGTCTCCGTGGGTCCCGCTCAGGCTTTGGTTCTGATCCGGGTCAAGAATACAGGAACGGAAACTGCAAATGGGGTTACCGCCACCCTGAACTGGACAAGTAGCAATTCCTTCATCAACCTGAACCCAAATGATTCCTATTCCAAAGCCCTGGGGGATATTGCCCCGGGTGAAACCGCGAATGCCTTTTTCCTGATCGATATAACGAGGGATTCCGGCGCATACAACACCAGCAGGAACTATAAAGTCATCGTTGGGGGAGCCAATATCTCGGGAACTCCGGAAATCACCGGTTCCTTGGAAATTAAAAAAATAATTTCTCAGAACAGGAACCAGGTGCTTTCGATCTTGGCTTCAAACCTAACCCCTGCTGTGGGCCAGACCATTACGGTCACTATCCTCGCCAGAACTGCCGCCACCTATGACTTTCTCACGGTTCCCTTTTCCTACAATCCTGCTTGTTTGCGTCCGGTTTCCCTGAGGATGACAGCCCTCGATACCTCAACCTCCACTTCGGGGATTCTCCTTTTAAACGCTGGGGGAAACATTCAATTAGTCGCCACATTCTTAGCTGTAAACCCGGGGACCTCGACTACCTTCGCCTTCATACTTGATCAAAGCGGAAACAGCTACCATTACAACGGGGATTATGGGGAAGATGTTCTTATTATTGAGCCCCATCCTCTTTATTCAGACCTTGTAGTCTCTAAATCCGTCACACCCTCCCAGGCGTATTTTGGGCAAAGCGTGGAGTATGTTATGAAGGTATTCAATGCCGGACCGGACAATGCCCTATCGGTTTCCGCAACAGAACCTTTCCCCAACTGGCTTTCCTGGACTTCAACCTTTGTCTCTCAGGGCTCCTATGACCAGAGTTCGGGGGTTTGGACGATTGGAAACCTGGGGGCCGGGGAAACCGCTACTTTGACCATTAATGGAACGGCTACTTCAACTGGGGTATTTTCCAACACCCTTTCCGCTACCTCCATAACCCAGGACCCCAGCCTCAATTCCAATACCGTCACCTCAGAACTTGAGGTGGTGGAGGCAGCGGACCTCGTTGTGCAAAAAGAGGTCAACGACCCCGCCCCCTTTGAAGGGGAAACTGTCACAATCACGATCACGGTGTCCAACCTTGGTCCCAATACTGCTACCAGTGTATTGGTCACGGATACAATTCCGGAGGGGTTAAACTTTGTAGCATTTTTTGGAACCTCTACGGGAACCCCCAATTATTTATCCGGCACCAGAGAGGTGATTTGGGATATTGGAGATCTTAATTCAGGTTCGCAGGTTTCCCTTTCTTTCACGGCGACAATTGCCAAAGGTTACCCTTTAATAACCAACACGGCTGAGGTTTCCTCTTCTTTATTTGACCAGAATTCAGGGAACAACAAGAGTACCACCGCCCTCAGGCCCCAGATTCCATACGCTGACCTGGCGATCACCAAGACCATTACTCCTTTTCAACCTTCAGCGGGAGAACCAGTGCTTTTCCTCTTAACGGTTTACAATGCTGGACCCCAGGGAGCGACGAATGTGGTGGTGACCGATACCCTGCCTTTGGGAATCACCTGGACAAGTACCCAAGTTTCTCAAGGTATTTGGGAATTTAATGAAGCGACAAATTTGTGGACCTGGAATGTTGGGAATCTGGGACTTTACCAGACGGCAACGGCCACGCTTGAGGGAACAGTCCAAAATGGAAACGGGATTTCCAACGTCGCCGAAGTATTGGGAGCTGAAGCCGATCCTCACCCCGACGATAACACCGCTACGGCCTCTGCCCCACCCACTGGAAGTACCGCGGATATTTATGTGGAAAAAGGGGCGAACAAGGACAGCGTTTACGAATTGTACCCAGTAACCTTTACTCTTACGATAGGAAACGTAGGACCCAATGATGCCCAGGATGTGGTGGTTACCGATACTCTTCCCACTCACTTCTTCACCGATGTTTCCGGCGTCTCTATCCCTCAGGGGACATACGAAATTCAATCCCTTGGAGGAACCCCGCCAAGTTACCGGGTGGTATGGAATGTTGGGACTTTAACCGCCGGAACCCAGCTTGTTGCCACCTTCACCGCCACCGCCAATGCCGAGGAATACGATAATCCCTATGTTAATTTAGTCGGCATTTCTTCGGCCACTCCCGATGAAAATCCGGCCAATAACCAGGCAATCTTTACCCTCTCCGTCCTTGAGCCGGTCTCAGATCTTGTTATGAGGAAAACCGTCCCGGTCTCCCCCGTGTACTCCGGACAAACAATTCCCATAGTCCTATCCATGTACAACGGAGGTCCAGACCCTGTAAATGAGTGGGCGGAGATCACCGATACTATACCCTCAGGGCTCAGGTTGGACTCCTGGAAACTGCCTGACATTGGTACCGTCCTTCCCACGATCCACGCGACGGTAATCGGAGAAACTTTCACCGCAACCATGGAGGGAGACCATCCCAACCCCATCCTTCCTCCTTATCAGACTCTCACCATCACCCTTTATGTAACTGTAACGGCCACGGATGCGAGAGTTTTGGAGAATACTTCAACCTGTTCCAGCGACGAGGTCGATCCCTATACCGATGACAATTCCTGTACTCTGGAAATCCCCGTTCTTCCTTCCGCTGATTTGGCAATTTCAAAAGACCTTAACAACTATTTCCCCAACCTGGGGGAGGAGGTCATGGAGACCATCACTGTGACCAATTACGGGCCAAGCGATGCCCAGGTGGCCGTGAGGGACATTTTACCTTCGGGACTTTCCTTCCTCAGTTCTCAACCAACCGAGACCAGTTCGTCCGGAAGCGAGGTTTGCTGGGAATTCAATTTGGCAAGCGGGGAGTCCCGGACGATTACAATCCATGTTCTTGTAACCGGAATCGGGGAAATGGAAAATTTCGCCTCCGTTTCAAGCGATGTTTTTGACCCCGCTCCGGAGAACAATTTTATCCGTCGAAGCCTTCACGGACAGCCTGCCTGCTTCCTCCGAATTGAAAAAGGCGTGGACGTGGGTACCGCCTCGATTGGAGAATCGGTTAAATTTACCGTCACCGTTTACAACGACGGGCCGAGTTCAACCATTGTCTCGGTCTTAGATCCCCTTCCTTCGGGATTGACTTATCAGAGCCACCTGGCCACGACCGGGACCTATGTTACCAATCCTTCTGAACCGGAGGAAATCTGGAGGGTTGGGAATTTAGACCCTGGAGCATCAGCAACTCTTACCATTGTTGCCCGGGTTGATCAGTATGGGGTTCACGTAAATACCGCCACTGTTTTTAGCGATTTAAACAATTTGAATTCCCCAAATAACCAGGCTTCCGCTTCCGTGATCGCTACCTCCCCATCCCGTCTCCCCAGCTTGAGTTTCTGGGGCCTTTGTTTGTTGGGGATCTCCCTCCTCTGGCTTGGCGGGTACATGCTTCGAAGGAGGAAGGAAAACCTGGGGTAAATTGATTGGGGAAGCTATTTGAAAAAGGAAGAGTTTTCCCAATTGGGGCCATAAAAATTAGGCAGGAAACTTGTTTTAAGTTTCCTGCCTTTGGTTTTTTTGAGGACCAGGAATTACTTGGATACCCCCTTTCCTTTAATTTTGATATAGTGAACCCCAGGGAAAGATCCCTCTTTCAAAAAGCTCACCCCGGGAGACTAACCCTCCTCGGTCTTTCCAATAATTTTTTAGGAGAAAGCAATGGAACCAAGAATAATCCACAAGGACGAATTTAAAGTGATCGGCATGAAATATGTGGGAAAAAATCAGTTCGGGGAAATATCCCAGCTCTGGATGGAGTTTAACCCGAGAATATCAGAAATTGACAATTTCTCTCCGGACCCGGATTTTGGGGATGTGGCCTTTGGGCTTTGTAGCTGCGTCCAGGGGGAAGAACCAGGGGTTTTCGAGTACCTTGCCTGCCTTCCGGTCTCCTCAATAGATGAAGTCCCCCCGGGAATGGTGGGAAAAGTCGTCCCGGAACAGACCTTCGTGATGGTA
>JANLFL010000015.1:0-1178 GCA_024655965.1 Caldisericota bacterium
AAGCCATGGCCTGCGGGGTTCCCGTGATTACCACGGAAATCGGAACGGGGACGAGCTATTACAATTTGCATAAAAAAACGGGTTTAGTAATTCCCCCCTTTACAGCTTTAGCGATCGCTAAAGCTGTGGAAACAGCATTAAGGGATGCTAAAAATGAAAAATGGGGCCTTTTTGCAAGGGAAAGAGTACTGGACTACTTTTCATACTGGTCTTTCTTCTATAATTGGGAAAACCTTTTCGATGTTTTACAAAAGCAGAGGCCTTAAAAGTTAAGGACTTCTCTCCAGACCTTAACCGTATCTTTGACGGTTTTTGACCATTGAAAGGTGCGGGCTCTCCCGATTCCCTTGCGGGAAAGCTCGCACCTTAAATTTTGGCTTTCGAGCAAAAGGACGATCGCGTCCCGGATTTCTACAACATTCTCGGGATCGACTAAAAGAGCCGCATTCCCAGCAACTTCCGGGAGAGAAGTGGTTTTCGAGGTGATCACTGGAGCGCCCGCAGCCATCGCTTCGACCACTGGAAGGCCGAAACCCTCCCAGAGCGAGGGCCAGACAAACACCGCGCAAGAGCAATATAACCCCGCCAGCTCTTTGTCGGAAACATAGGGCAAAAAAATGGTGTTTCGTTCAAGGTTTAGGTTTCCAATGAGTGGCAGAAAAACCCCCTTGGCCCTCTCTGAGAGCCCCGCAATTACTAAAGGAAATTGATCCCTAAGTTTGGGGTTAATTCTGGCATAAGCTTCAATTACCCTTCGCGTGTTTTTCCGGGGTTCAAGGAACCCTAAATGGAAAATAAAGCCGTTTTCGCGGAGTCCAAATTTTTTAATCGATGTCGGATCAGGCCTGAAGAATGATTCTTCTACTCCATTGTAAATTACACAAATTTTTGTTTCGGGGATCTTCAGGTCTTTTAAGATCAATTCCTTAGAGAAGTTGGACACCGTAATGATTCGGTCTGCCAAGCGTGCTGAAAGAGGGATTGTTAAGCGGTTATAGGTTGAAGATAAAAATGCTTTTAGGATTCCCCCCTTCCACCTTTTTTGGTGAAGCCCTATGGTGTCGTGAACAACATGTGTTTTTCGAAATCCCCAATTTATTATGGGCCCACGGTTTGTGACCATATGAAGGAGATCAACCTCATTTTTTTTACTGCCTCGCTGGTGCAAAAAAAATGAG
>JANLFL010000015.1:1188-4143 GCA_024655965.1 Caldisericota bacterium
TTGGTTTAAGAGAAAGAAGTTCGCGAGTGAAATTAATCAAATAACGTGCAATTCCTCTTTTTTCATGAAAAGAAACCCGAAGGTCAAGAGCAACTCGCCTTTCCATATCGCTCCCATTATATATCAATGAAGAATGCAGAATGTAAGGTTTTACCTGAAGCATTTAAGGTTTAAGCATAATTAGGCGGAATTGAGAGAATTCCGAAAATTCAAAAAAGCTCCTTTTTCGATTGGAAATTATAGCAATTATTTAAAATATGAGAATTTTTCCTGAAAAATTTGTTGGAGCTTTGATAAGTAATTCTCAACACTGAATTTTAATGCCGTTTCCCGGATCTCTTCTGGGCAGGCAAAGGATAACTTTCCATTTTGTGCAAGATTTAATATTTTAACAAAAGAGACCATGTTTCCTTCCGGATAAAGATATCCATTCACCCCTTCAATAACTATGTCTTTGGGACCCCCAAGGCAATTTGAAGAAATCACGGGGATACCATGGACATTAGCCTCAACAAGGACAAGACCGAACCCTTCAAACCTGGATGTTAAAAGGAGAGCCGTGCACTCCTCGATCTCTTCAAATGGATTTTCTTTATAACCAGCCCACTCGATATTTTTTTCAATAGATAGGCTAATTGCGTATTCTTTTAAGCTTTTTTCGTCTTTCCCTTCTCCTATGATTTTCAGCTTCCATGCCCTATCCTTGAGTAGTGAAAACCCCTTTAGCATGAATGCAAGGTTTTTGTGTTCATCATCTATTCTTCCTACAAAAAGAAAGATGGGATTTTTCGAACGCTGAATTAACTTTGAAGTCTTAAGATTTACCGGATTGTATATAACCGCAATTCTTGCCTCCGGTTCGAACTTTAAAATGAGGTTTTTAATATCATTGGAAATCGCCAGGTGCAAATCTGCAAAGGGTAAAGATCGCCTTAAAATTGGAAGGAGAAGAAGTGCATAGAGCCGCCGAAATAGGTTATTTTCTCTTTTGGCTTGGTAAAAATAATGTAGGATTGATGTATGATCCCAGTTCAGAACCACACACTTTTGAGAACACTTTTTAAGAGCCATTTTCAAAGCGGGAAGAATTTCCGGAAAGGATAAAGCGATTGCAAAATCTGGGACACCATTCTTTTCCCAGTCCGCAAGGATAAATTTTGTTAAATTTTCAGGAGGGAGGCCCACACTTACCCGAAGAAAACGCCTTAAGCGGACCAGTTTACTAAAAGGATAGCGGAATCTTTCAATTTTTATTTCTTTTAGCCAGTCACAAGCTGGGGTGGTGATTTCTTTATCGTTCAAGAAAAGAACAATCCGCGGGCTGTTTCCATTTTCCAAAAGCCATTTGCAAAATATTTGAATTACTTTCTCTGTTCCTGCTTTGTGGGAAAAAGGAAAATTGCTGTACAAAGCGACCGAAATCATTTTTTTTTCCTTAACCTTATAACCAAAAATTCAAATTTCTAAATCCACCAAAAAGTGTCACTCTGGGTTCGCTTGGGAATATGGGCTGATTTTCCAGACTAGTTTTAAAGAAGAAAAGTGGCATCTTGATTCATAGCCCCCTTTTCTTTTTTGAAACCATCTTTTAATGACCATCTTTGTAATTACCCCAAAAATATTTGATTTTTTGGATGGAAAAGTCAAATTCTTCTTACTCTTTGGCCACTTTTGGGAAATATTTGAATTTTTGCTTGATGAACTCCGCAAGGGACTTTCCATTATTCTGCTTTAGCAAAGCAACTCCAGCTTCTAAGGCTTCCCTTGCATATGTCCCGTAATTGGCCTTAATTTCCTCCACTGCTTTTTCCAATGTTTGGGTATTGATATCCTCAACGATAATACCACCATTGAATTTTCTGACCTGTTCTGCAAGCCATGACCCATTCAGGACAATCACAGGCTTCCCTGCGAACCAAGCTTCAAACAATATGGCTGAAACCCTATTTCGGAAATCCCGGGGGTCGTGCAGGCAAAAAACTGCAGATGCCCTTTGAAAATAGGAAAAATATTTTTCCCCTTCGAGGAGGTCCTCCAGAACGAGGAAATTGCTTCCTGGAAAAGCTTTTAATCTTGTGATCCATTCCAAAACTGCGGGCTCGTATTTACCTGAAGCTGGGGGGTGGCATTGAATAATGAAAGAATATTTTTCAGATGTCTCCAGAGCAAACTGTGCGATTGCGGGGAAATTTTTATCCAAACGAGCATCGCCAAAATACCCCAAGCAAAATAAATTAGAATACTCAATTCCTTTAATTGGTTGGAAGGGAAGGTGTTCGGGAAATGGATATGGGGCATTTGGAAAAACTTGTATAGGCTTCTTTGAGACTTTTTCCTTGATTTTCTCCTTTTCGACCGGAAAGGGGGCAATTATCCCCAGGAAGGGCAATTTTTTTGAATTGATGTTAAAAAGGACCTTGCAGAGGCCCGAGATCTTTGATTGAATAAGCTCCATCGTGTGAAAATAAAGTGCGACAGGGCAGTTGATATCTGTCATAATTAAAGCAGTTAAAATTGGGTAAGAATTGGCCGTGGTAATCACCATAAGATCTACTTTTCTCGATATTTTGGAGAAATTCTTTTTATAATAAATTATTTTCCTCAGTAATTCCTGAACCCTTTTTAGGTACCCCTTGGATTCGTCAATTTCGTATAGACTCGGGAGAACTCGCTCTCCTTCAAGGGAAACTTTTGCCTCAAAGGGTAAGAAAACTGTAACCGAATCGCCTAAGGCCTCAAATCCTGATCGGAGCTCTTTAACAAAAGAAAGGTAATGACCAATCTCATTCCGAAGAAAGGGTTCAATAATCGCAACTTTCATGTCCAACCCCTAATTTAATCAATCCTTTCAATTTTCTTTTACCGGACAAGCCCCAGCCGTCCAGGATCAAGCAGCCATCTTTCTTTTGGGACAGAGTTTCCCAGAAATCCTCGCTTTCGAAGAACCTGTTGTTA
>JANLFL010000016.1 GCA_024655965.1 Caldisericota bacterium
CCATGCCTCTTCGATTGTCATTTTGGCTACCTTGTCCTTGAATTAGCACTCTCCATTTGAGAGTGCTAAACTAAACGGAAAAATAACACAGTGAGGGGAGGAATGTCAAGGGAGTCCTTTTTTCCCTTAAAAATGAATTACTCCCCTTTAAAGAATTTTTGAAAGGGAGTAATTCGCAAAAAAATCAGCGTGATTTTTCAGTTTTGCCTTTTCTGAATCAGGGGTTGGAGGGCGGAGATACCTCTTTCCAGGATTGAAGAATTAAATTTGTGAATCTCCGGGAGAAGCCGGAGGGAAGGTACACCGTGCTATCTCCAAGGTCCATGTAGGTTATTTCCAGGTTGTTTTTGAACTCCAGATTTCCGGTGCAGGAAATTCCGCCAACGATTGCTGCCGTGTTCTTGAAAGTCAGGTCCCCAGCCGCATAGATGTATCCGTTGATTGTCGCTTTGTTCTTTAAATCGATGGTCATATTCCCCAGGACGATCAGGGCAAGGGAATCCGAGGTAATTTCCGTTTTGTTTTTTGATTCGAAGCTTCCCGTGACCACGATCGTCCCTCTTCCGGAAAGCTTGTTATCCACTGTGAGGTTTCCATGGATGTAATAAATCCCTGATAAAGTCATTCCACTTCCCCAGTCCTGATTTCCCTCGAAGTAGTTGCCCTGGGAAATGGCTTCATTCTTGAAAGCGATGATCTCCGAGGAGGTTTCCGTGAGTTGGGGAACGGGATCAGGTTGTGCATAAGTCCATTTTCCGGAGGGAATTCCCTTTACCGTCTCCCCTTGCATGATCCCAATTTTCCCGTCGAGGTAGTCCAGTTTTCCGATTTCCACAGCGTCCCCTGGTCCATTATAGTTTGAGAGGACGCTTATATCATCCTGATTTGGAAGAAGGCTCGCAACCTTTATTTCCGCGTTGTTTTTTGCATAAATTTTCCCATTGGCGGTGATGGCCCTTTCGAACATAGTCCAGCCAGAGAGGATTGAGACCTCCGTTCTGAATGTGGCGGAAATCGCCCTCATTGATGTTGGAGTTCCAGCATAGGGCGGTTTTACGCTGTAGGCATAAATAACTGCCGTTCCCGTCTTGGTTGAGGGGTCGTAATTGTTCGTGACCTTTACCCCAACCGTGGTGTCTCCAATGGAAAGATAGGTGGTTGTGGTGGTGGCGAAATCTGCGGCGTTGCGGATTTTTGCCGCTGCCCAGTCAATTCCCGCTTCCGCTGCGCTGAATGCCTGCTCAGAAACTATCCCTGTTTGTGAGGTCGATGTCTCTGTTTTGGCAATTAAT
Organism: Caldisericota bacterium; assembly: GCA_024655965.1. Lineage (GTDB taxonomy): Bacteria > Caldisericota > JANLFM01 > JANLFM01 > JANLFM01 > JANLFM01. The sequence goes on from JANLFL010000016.1 coordinate 1,293, forward strand.
ATGGAGGCCCCTATGAGAATGACTATCAACGCTGTGGCAATGACCACGGTGATCAAAGCAATCCCTTTTTGTTCTTTCATTCTGACCTCCTTTCTTTAAAAAATTATTATTAAAAATCTTTAATATTGTAAAATTATGGACTATTAATGGAAAATGTATTATCCGAAACATCATAAATGGAGGGATGGGTCTCGCTCTCCACTTTTATCAAGGCAGAGGTTGTCACCTGTCCGGAAACCGTCCAGGAATAACTTCCATCAGCCACAGGCAGGTTATTAGCGATGGTTTCCCAACTCCCCCCTCCGTCCCGGGATAGCAAGATGTTCACGTTCCCGGATACTCCCCAGGATTCCCACCGGATTTCTTTCGTCTCCCCGACCGTCCAGTTCTCCCCCCCGTTAGGAATCAGGAGGTGAATAACGGAAATCCCTTTTATTCCTCCCCAGAAAGTTCCCCAGGGAGTTTCGCAGATCGCCCTGAAATTGTAGGAAGTGTTGGGGTTAAAGGATATTTCCGTGGAAAATTCGGTGGGGATTGACGAGGAAAAGGGAATTTTCTGGGTATTGAAGGTTTGCCCGGGGTTGTTGCTTTCCCAATATTGAAAATAAACGTTGTAAGTCGAACTCCAGGTATTGCATTTTCCTTTTAGAAAAACCTTTGCGGGGTTCTTGGAATAAGCATCCATGGTTTCCACATAGGGAAGGGTAGCGCTGAAAGTTGCGAAATTTGCTGCCACTTCCGGCCAGATCTTTTCTCCGGTAGGAACTGCTATTCCCTGGGTTGGGATTTTTTTCATGTAGTCATAATACTTTCCAATTACCTGGTCCAGGGCATAAATTGAAACTCTGAAAGTCTCAGTGGGGGTAATGACCGGAACCGTTACCGTTCCGGTAGGGGGCCACCGGTAAATTGAAGGAGTGGTGGTATCGAGCTCCATGGATGAGTAAAAACGCGAACTGGACCATTTTGGAACCATTGGATCCGTTTCGTCCCAGTATTGAGTTGTCCCTCCTGATTCCCTTGAAAGCAGTAGATAGCAATTAAAAACCCCAGAATGGTCGTCCCGGACTGCCACGAGTATTTTAAAACCAGGAGTTGTATCAGTGGTAGTTGGCATGTAGGCGGGGGAATTTCCCGGGGAAATCACAGGGTCTGTGTTATCGGAAATCAATCGGATGAAAGAACTGCCTCCCAGCGGGGTTGGTGGCTGGATGTTGGCAATAGAAGCGGTATTTGTGGCTTGAACCTGGACTTCCGTAATCGTTCCGTCCCCCGAAAGGGAAAGGGGGATGGTGAAGTAATAGGTGATTCCCCAGGAGAGAGTGGGGGAGGTCACGGAAGTGTTTCTATCGATATCCTCAAAAAAATTGGTAACCGGAGTCCAGGAACCCCAATTTGACCCATTCCCTAAACGGTAAAAAACTTGGGATTTGAGGATATCAAAAGCGTCGTCCCGGATTGTTCCTTCAAGGACGGGGTCCTTGGCGTTTCCATAAGCCTCGGCCGTGACGGGGAGGATGAAGGAAATTTGAGGTCTATAAGTTTGAATATTGGTCACGATGGTGACGGTCTTTGCCCCCATCTGGGTCGGAGTCCTTACGGTTACGGTTACATTCCTCAGGTATTTTATGATTGGCGAAGTAGGGGTATCCCCTTCTCTCAAATAAGTGGAGGTAACAGTCCTAATGTACCCCGGTTTGGGTTCGTCTTCCGCGTATTCCGGAATGTTTAAAGTGGAGCGCAGTTCCTCAACCTTCGAATCCGCAAGTTGAAGGGCGATGTCTTTGGCGTGCGTCTTTCCCGTAAAAACGAGCATTTCCGCGGCGAGAATGACAATGAACACCGCCACAATGGCGATGATCGCCATTGCAATTATCAATTCCACAATTGAAAAACCCTGATCGCCCTTTAAAATCTTCCTTTTTCCCATTTTTCCACCCTCATTTATAGTTCCTCAGGGTCACGAGAAAGGTGGTGGTTTTGGTCACATCTCCGTAATTTGCCTGGAGGCCAACGAGAATGTCGTATTTTGTGAAGGTCGTGGGAGGGGAGGTCGTGACGGTCTCCATTTTCGTAGTAACCGTCCAGGTTGCTGTAATCACCTTTTCCGCAATGGGGTCGAGGTTTCCCCCTTTCAATTTTCGGTAAAGCAGGCCGGTGTTTTGGTCGTATTTGTAGTATTGTTCATAATCCGTTGCCGTCTGGCTGAAGTATAAGTATTGGGCAGACCCGGTATTTTGAGCCTCTGCCCAGAGGCATGGCCTTAAATCCCGGACCATCCTATCCTGAACCGCTCTCAACTGGTCCTCAAGGGAAACTGAAGTTGATTCTTTTCCGTAAAGCCTAATTGCCCAGGTTATGGAGGCGGTCATTCCCAGGGCGAGAATTCCCAAAATTGCAATGGCAATCAGGAGTTCGATTAAAGATAATCCCTTGGAATTCCCCATCCCTTTTTTCATGGCGTGATGAACACCTTTCCTGCGGGATTGACGAGAACGCTCCCTTCTCCACCCCTGGGGGACCTCAAAGTAACGGTTACGGTTGCTGAGTTGGTGACTTCCTCGTCTGAATAAGCTGGTTGAAAAGACACGGAAACATCGGAAATGGAGACAACCCCGTTTTCCAGGGATCCGGAGATTGTCGAAGAGTTGTGGATTTCGTAGTTGGAACTGTTCTGATGAAAATCTACCGAATAAACCTTTCCTGTGGCTTTTGCCAGGCTCTGCGCCTTCCTTAAATCCGCCTCCACCTGGCGGAGGGCG
>JANLFL010000017.1 GCA_024655965.1 Caldisericota bacterium
GAGTCGAACCTGCAGCCTACGGCTCCGGAGGCCGTCGCTCTGTCCTTTGAGCTACGGGCGCAATTCCGGGAATCCACCTAAAGGAAAGGATTTTCCTTAAGGCTTTTGCCTTTCCAATTATATAGGTTTTTTCCAAGATAATGGAAAACCTCCGCAATTTTGGGATGTTTGGATCGATTAATTTGTTTGGGTAAATCTGGAAATATTCATCGAATGTTTTGATCAAATTCCTTCCTTGACCTTTTCCGGGAACTTGGGAAAATTAAAAAATCTTATCTTATGGAGGTGTCTTGTGAAAAAAAGGGTATTAATGTGGTCAAAGCGAAGTTTGATTGGCATTATTGCCATTCTCCTTTGTGCTTCTTTCCTTCCTCTTCCTCCCAACACTGTTGTTGCTTCAGATCTTTCTGGACATTGGGCGGAGCAAATTATTGGTCAATTGGTTGAAAAGGGGTTTATTTCTGGTTACCCTGATGGGACATTCAAGCCAGATAATCCAGTGACCAGGGCGGAATTCATAAAAATCCTCTCTTCTGTTTTGGGAATGGTCCAGAAATTTGGACTGGATTCCCAATTTAGCGATGTAGGCCAGGAAGATTGGTTTTTTGGTTATGTAATGGGAGCGGTCTCTAACGGGATAGTTTCAGGTTACCCTGATGGGACATTCAAACCCAACGCCCAGATAACCCGGGAAGAAGCTTCCAAAATCGTTGTAAAAGCAAAAGGAATCGATGAGACCCAGATTCCTTCAGAAGAACTGAATTCAATTCTCGCTTCCCTTTCTGATTCTAATTCTATCTCTGATTGGGCAAAGCCTTTTGTTGCCGCGGCAATAAAAAATGAATTGATGAAAGGTGACCCTTCCGGAGCTTTCCGCCCCCTGGACCCTATTACCCGTGCTGAAGCTGCAACTCTGGGAAGCCGTATAATTGAGGTCGTTTTTGGAGGGACTTTTATTTTCGCAAGGGGTGCTGACTCTTCTTCGTTAGACCCTGCGGCAATCTGGGATGATGAAGTTGGAAGGGTAACCTGTCAAATCTTTGAAACCTTGGTTTCCCTTCAAGGTGAAACAACCTTGGTTGGCCCAGGTTTGGCAACCGATTGGTGGGTTTCTGATGATCACCTAACCTGGACTTTCAAATTGCGACAAGGTGTCAAGTTCCATGATGGAACCGATTTTAATGCGGATGCGGTTGTCTTCAACTTTGAACGTTGGTGGGATAAAGATAATCCATACCATAAAGGAAGTGTTTTCGAAGCTTTTTCTTATACTTTCGGGGGATTTAAAGGCGAAGAGGGTTGTGTTCTAACGGATATCAAAAAAGTTGACGATTTCACGGTTCAATTTTCCTTTAACCAGCATTTTTCCCCCTTCCTAAGTATTCTTACAGAGTGGCCATTTGAAATCTCTTCCCCGACAGCCATAAAAAGCCAGGGGCCAGAGAATTATGGCACAAATGCAAGCAATCCCCCGGTAGGAACTGGTCCTTTCAAATTTTCTGACTGGGTAAAGGATGACAAGATTATTTTAGTCCGCAATCCAGATTATTGGGGTGAAAAGGCAAAAGTGGATCAGCTGATTTTCCGTGTCATCCCTGATAACGCAGCTCGCTATCTGGCATTGAAAACTGGGGAAATCCAAGGAATGGAGGGAGCCAATAAGGAGGATGCCATTGCTGCAAAGCAGGAGAGTGGGCTGCAGGTACTTTTGCGTCCTCCCTTAAACGTTGGGACTGTGATGTTTAATTTAGAAATGCCTCCCTTCAACGACATCAGGGTTAGAAAAGCAATAGCTATGGCCATTGACAAGGAATCATTGGTCAAAGCTTTCATTGGTGATTTTGGCTTGGTGGCAAACCAGATGCTCCCTCCTTCCGTATGGGGTTATAACAAGGATCTTAAGGACTACCCCTACGATCCCGAAGCAGCAAAAGCTTTGCTTAAAGAAGTTGCTCCCGATGGGCTTCCACCTATTGATTTTTGGTATATGCCCAATCCGAGAAATTACATCCCTGATCCAAAAGGGATGGCTGAGGCGATCGCTGCGGACCTGAGCAAGATTGGTTTGACTGTCAACTTAAAAACAGAAGACTGGACATCGTATCTTAACGATTGGACTGAAGGAAAATTGCCCATGTTTTTGGCCGGCTGGACTGGGGACAATGGCGACCCAGATAATTTCCTGTACTTTGCTTTTGGTATGAAAGGTACGGAAGGGGGCTTTTACGAGAATCCCGAAGTTTTTAAATTAATAAACGATGCCCGCGTGGAAACTGATATAAGGAAAAGAGAAAAACTGTATAAGCAAGCTGCCCTACTGATCCACGAAGATTGCCCCAGGGTTTTCCTTTGTTATGTTATGGCCCCTATTCTTCTTTCCAATAAAGTTCAGGGGTATGTTGTTAACCCCACTCCGGTTGTTCGTTATAACACTGTTTGGTTAAAGCCTTGATTTAATGAGTTTTTTTATGAAAAGGCTTGTTATCTCCAACCTTCAGGTAAAAGATAATACCAAGGTTCAGGGATTTCTTCCGGTTCCCGGTCTACCAGAAGGGTTTTGGCCCGGTTTCTTTGTTATCCGCGGGAAGATTCATTCCCCAATTTTGACTGTTTTCGGAGGCATCCATGGTGGCGAATATTCTTCAATCGAGGCCGCAAAACAGTTGGGGCAAGAATTATTACCGGAAGATTTAAAGGGCACACTGATTATTTGCCCCATTGCCAATTTGCCTGCTTTTTTTAGTCGTAGGGTATTCCAAAATCCTTTGGATGATAAAAATTTGAATCGGGTTTTTCCTGGTGATCCGGAGGGGTCTGCAAGCGAACGTTTAGCCTATCACCTCTCTCAAAACCTTATTTCTCCGGCGGACATTTTTATTGATTTACACGGTGGAGACCTTGTTGAATCACTTATTCCCTTTACTCTTTTCCCGCCAGGCCCCTCCTTCGAGATTGAAACGAAAAGTAGAAGTTTGGCTGTTCAATTTGGTATTCCGAGGGCGATTAAAGCTTTTACGGCTGGATCTGCTTATTGTTGGGCCGCAAACAATGGCAAACCCGCCATACTGGCGGAGGCTGGTCAACAGGGCATCTTATCTGAAGAGGCGGTGAAACTTTTGAAAAAAGGTGTTTATAAAGTTTTGCTCAACCAAAGGATACTTACTGAGGAGGCCGCTTTTCGCTTTCTTTCTAAAAAAGAGCCTGAAGATAATCCAGGAGTAAGGATTTTTTTGGAAGAAGATTGGGAAAAATCTCCTGCTTCTGGTTTGTGGTACCCAATTATTTCATGCGGTTCTTATGTGAAAGAGGGCCAGGTTATTGGCGAAATCCGGGATCTTTTTGGAGGCCTCTTGGCCACCGTAGAGGCCAAACACGAAGGAGTGGTCATTTTCCTGCTCACCTCTCTTGCTGTAAACGAAGGCGACTCCCTCCTCTCGATCGCTCACTCGGCGGAAACCTAGGAAATAAAACTTAAAAGACATTGTTTGATTAATTTGAGACCCTTTTTCTAGGGTCTCAAATTTTTTCTTTCGAAATGTGTGTAAATTAAGAGGTTCCTCATCTCCTCTTTTTTAAATGGGGCCTTTTTGAAAATCCGGGGTTGAATTATTTTGAAAATGTTGGAGAAATCCAAATTGGTTAACGGTTTTTACTCAGAGCCAGACTTACGCTCCAGAAAGATTTACCGGAAAAAGCCAATCAAAGAAAAAATCCTAAAATTTTTGAGTTTTTTTAATTCTAAAAAGAAGCTGAATTTTCTTTTGTCAAATTTTTCTCTTTCAAAACATTGTCTTAAAATTTTTCAACTGGATTCCAAATGCCCTGCCTTGTCTTCTGTGGCGAGCCCCCTCGAGACCCTGATGGGTAAACTCAAGCGGACCAGAAGCGGAGGAAAAGCGGACCTTTTACCCCTTTAACCTTTCCCAGGTAATCACGATCTTGGTCCCTACAGGAGCCCAGTCGTAAAGGAGCTTTGCCTGCTCGGGGATCAACCCCACACACCCATGGCTCCCGGTGTAAGTGGGGTCGTTCC
>JANLFL010000018.1 GCA_024655965.1 Caldisericota bacterium
TCATCATCTTTTCGAACTCCTCGGCAAATCTCAAATACATCCGGTCCCTGGAGGTTAAGGCTTCCTCTCCGATAATTGCCACCAGCTTTCGAAGATCTCTTCCGTAAGCGTAAGCTGCATAAAGCTGGTTTGCCCACTCCCGGTGGTCTTCTCTTGTATGACCATGGCCGATTCCATTGTTCATCAAGCGGGAAAGGCTGGGCAGGATGTCTATCGGGGGATAGTAACCCATTCTGTGGAGTTGGCGGGAAAGGACTAACTGACCCTCGGTGATGTAGCCGGTTAGGTCTGCAATGGGGTGAGTAATGTCATCATCGGGCATTGTCAGAATGGGAATTAAGGTAATTGACCCTTTCCTCCCCAGAATTCTCCCTGCTCTTTCGTAGATCGAAGCAAGGTCAGTATACATATATCCAGGGTAGCCACGTCTTCCCGGGATCTCCTCACGAGCTGTTCCGATCTCCCTCAAGGCTTCACAATAATTCGTCATGTCCGTTAAGATCACGAGGACATGGTACCCATGAATGAAAGCCAAGTGCTCCGCACAGGTAAGGGCGCATCTGGGGGTTAACAACCTTTCGATTACCGGATCATCCGCTTTATTAAGGAAGAATACTGTTTTTGCAATTGCACCGGTTTTTTCGAATTCCTGAATGAAAAAGGAAGCCTCCCTGTGGGTGATTCCCATGGCCGCAAAGACCACCGCGAAATCCTCCTCTTTCCCAAGGACCTTTGCCTGCCTCACTATCTGGGCGGCGATTTCGTTTGCAGGCAAGCCAGCTCCGGAGAAAATGGGGAGTTTTTGCCCTCGCACCAGGGTGTTGAAACCATCGATAGTTGATATCCCAGTCTGGATAAACTCTTCGGGTTTTGCCCTGGCGACAGGGTTTATCGGTGCCCCGATAATTGATGGTCGTGCTTCGGGGATAACGGGGGGTAGGCCATCGATTGGTTCGCCCAAACCATTGAAGCGCCTACCAACCATGTGCCTTGAAACTGGAATTCTCGCAACCTCCTCCCTCAGGCTCACCGTACTTTTGGCGATATCAATTCCATAAGTACCTTCGAACACCTGGATTACAGCGAACCTTTCAGAAACCTCAATGGTTTGCCCTTGTCGGAGGGACCCATCGGAAAGATATATGTTTACAAGCGATCCATAAGATAAGTCTTTCGCGCGGTCCACGAAGAGAAGTGGCCCGGAGACGTAGGAAATTGTATTGTAAATTTTCTTTTTTAGTTCCATCTTGAACTCCTATCCAAAAGCCCGGGAGATTTTTTCCAGGATCTCCGTCTGGTGCTGAGGAAACTTGAAGATTTCCACTTCTTTGAGCCTGTGAATTTCTTCTACCTCGGGCATGCTCATGATTTCCTCAATTGAAAATTTTCCCCTCTTTAAATTTTCGGAGGCAAGCTCAAAAAAGTGAAGAATGATCTTTAAGATGCCATATTGTTTTTCCGTTGGACAGAAACCATCGACTTTGGAGAAGGCGTTCTGTTGGAGGAAGTCTTCCCGGATCATCTTTCCCACCTCGATTATTAAACGCTCATAATCCTGAAGGGCATCTGGGCCCACTAACTGAACTACTTCCTGGAGTGCAGCTTCTTCCTGAAGGAGGCTCATAGTTCGCTTCCTTAATTCCACGAAATCAGGAGCGACCTTTTTTCGGTACCAGTCCTCTACCTGCTCGAGGTAGAGGGAATAACTTCGGCTCCAGTTGATTGCAGGAAAATGGCGCCTGTTGGCCAGATTTGCGTCCAAAGCCCAGAAAGTACCAACTATGCGTAGTGTTGCCTGAGTAACCGGTTCAGAAAAGTCACCTCCAGGAGGAGATACTGCACCGATGATGGTGACCGAACCCAACTTTTCCTCTCCGCCATAACATAAGACCCTGCCAGCCCTTTCGTAAAATGCCGCTAGACGGCTTGAAAGATAAGTTGGGAATCCTTCCTCACCTGGCATTTCTTCCAGACGGGAAGAGATCTCCCGGAGGGCTTCGGCCCACCGGCTTGTGGAATCGCCCATTACCGCAACGGAAAGGCCTTGATCCCGAAAATATTCCGCAATAGTTATCCCTGTATAGATTGAAGCTTCCCGCGCAGCGACTGGCATATTTGAAGTGTTGGCGATTAAAACCGTCCTTTCCATCAAAGGTCTTCCGGTGTAAGGGTCTGTTAACTCCGGAAACTCAACCAGGACCTCTGTCATCTCATTTCCACGTTCCCCACAACCAATATAAACAATGACCTGGGCATTTCCAAATTTGGCCAGGGTATGTTGAACTACGGTTTTTCCTGACCCAAATGGTCCGGGGATCGCCGCCGTACCCCCCATGGCAACCGGGAAAAGGGTATCAAGAACCCGTTGGCCAGTAATGAATACCTCCTCCGGGTCGAGTTTTCTTTTATAAGGGCGGGGAACTCGCACGGGCCACCGCTGAAGCATGGTGATATTTTTCCCATTTTCCAAAAAACAGATCGACTCCTCTACGGTGAAATCCCCTACTTTGATTTCCGAAATCGTGCCTTCCACTCCTGGGGGAACCAGAATCTTATGCTGGAAACTGGGGTTCTCTGGGACAATCCCAAGCACATCACCTGGCCCCACCCAGTCTCCCTTTTTCACCTGGGGTTGGAACTCCCATTTTTTGTCCCTGGGGAGAGCGTTCGCGGAAATTCCCCGGGAGACAAAATCCCCACATTTTTCCCGGAGGACCTTGAGCGGTCTTTGAATCCCGTCGTATATGGAGGATAGTAAACCAGGCCCCAATTCCACCATTAGTGGAGCTCCCGTATTTTCCACGGGCTCGCCTATGAAAAGACCAGAGGTATCCTCGTACACCTGGATGAAGGCTGTGTCATGATCGAGCCTGATAATTTCTCCGACCAGCCCATGCTTCCCCACCTTAACGATGTCATACATCATTGAGCCGGTCATTCCTTTGGCGATAACCGCTGGTCCTGAGATTTTTATTATTTCTCCCATTCTTTCCTTACCTCAACTTCACGTAATAACCTATTGCTTCTTTGATCAATTCGGCCACGTGGTCTCTCTTTTTCCCCTCAAATATTTCGGATGGGAATGAGATGACCAGGGGCCAGCCCTCCTTCAATTCTTTGGCAAATGATCTTTTAATTTCCGAAAAGAAATCCTCCTGGATTCCGATCAAACCCACCTTTTCGTCAGCAATAAGTCTACGGAAGGTCTCAAAGAGTTGGTCTTTGCTCCTTACGGAAAAAACTTCCCCTCCTCCCAGTCGAAACCCGGTGTCCAATTCGGAATTTGTGATGAAGCAAACCTTATACAACAAGGTATTCTCTCAACTCTTTTTGAGGAATCTGGTAGTAAATCGACCTCCCAATGAGCCTGAGGTTGGTGATTTCCAATTCTTTTTCTTCGAGAAAAGCCAGAAGCACTCCTGCCCCCAGGGGGTCATTGCGGTAGAGCCTCCGGGAGTTTTCCAGGCGCTTTCTGGGAATGAATTTTTCCAGATCCTCGATTCCTTTAACATTCTGAAGAAAGCGCATTTCCTCCGCCATGGCAATCCTTCTCCAAGTTGTCTCTTTAAGGTTTTTGTTGATGAGGCGGGAAAATTCCCTGAAACCAATCAATTTTCCTCCCGGAATGAAAAACAATTCGGGATGAGCGCGATCTGGTAAATTCTCCAGAAACAGGGCTCCTCTTAAGTTTAAAAGGTCTATCTGCGTTTTCCAGAAATTCCTAATCGATGCCTTTAAGGAATATGGCCCCTTAAGGTTCTTTCGCAGGAACTGGAAGAAAGCCTT
>JANLFL010000019.1 GCA_024655965.1 Caldisericota bacterium
AAGAAGGGATAATTTTTTCTAAAAAAGAGGGAGGCCGCACCATCTTCGGTCACCACGCTGCTTTAGCAGCAAGGGCCCCATCTTGGCCTTACCAAAGGAGGTACCTGACGATGGTGCGACCTTTTATTTATTCTAGGTTTCAAAATGAACCCTGTCAAAAAGAAATTTAATTTCAGTTGATCTTTTTTTTCACTCTTAGGTAATGTTTTTTCCGTTTTAAGAAAAGGTAAGATTTTTCGTTTTGTTCAATCTATCATTGGGAATAACAGCATTGAATTTACAAACCTCGATGCAAGAACCGCATTGTGTACAGAGCTCTTGATCTATGGTATGCAATTTCCGTAATTCCCCGGAAATTGCCCCAACAGGGCAGTTCCTTTTACAGAGTGAACAACCAACGCATTTTTCCTCGATGATTTGGTATGAGATCAAGGATTTGCATTGTTTTGCGGGACAGACCTGGTCATCAATATGGGCCTTATATTCTTGGAGAAAGTATGTAATTGTTGTCAAAACTGGATTTGGAGCAGTTTGTCCAAGACCGCAAAGGGAAGTCTTTTTAATCGTCTCGGAAAGTTCAACAAGTAAGTCTATATCCTCCTTTTCCCCTTTGCCTTGGGTAATTCTGTCCAAAATTTCCCTGATCACCGGAATCCCTTCCCTGCAGGGAACACATTTTCCGCAAGACTCCTCCTCGGAAAAAGAGGTAAAGTACCGGGCAGTCTCCACCATGCAAGTCCTTTCATCCATTACAACGATTCCCCCAGAACCCATAATAGACCCGGCTTCTTTCAATCTTTCATAATCAACTGGGATGTCAAAAAGGGATTCAGGAATGCAACCCCCAGATGGACCCCCAGTCTGCAATGCTTTCAATCTTTCGCCCTCTTTGCCTCCGCCCCCAATTTCGTAGACAACCATTCTGAGAGAAGTTCCTAATGGAACTTCGACTAATCCCACATTTTGAATTTTTCCAACCAGAGAAAAAACCTTTGTCCCGGTGTTTCTTTCCGTCCCAATGTTTTGGAACCATTCGCCTCCTTTATGGATAATCACCGGCACGTTGCAGTAGGTCTCAACATTGTTAATGTTTGTTGGTTTACCCCACAAACCATTTTCCGCAGGATAGGGTGGTCTGGGTCTAGGCTTTCCTGGTTTTCCCTCAATTGAGGCAATTAACGCTGTCTCCTCTCCACAAACGAAGGCTCCCGCACCTTGGGCAATTGAAAGTTTAAAATTGAAATTGGATGAAAGGATGTTCTCCCCAAGTAACCCCAAATCTTCGGCTTGTTTAATTGCCATTTCTAGCCTCTCGATTGCTTTTGGATATTCCGCCCTGACGTAAATAATCCCCTCATCCGCTCCGATTGCGAAAGCAGCGATCGCCATTCCTTCAATTAACATATGAGGATCGCTCTCCATTTCATTGCGGTTCATGTAGGCTCCTGGATCCCCTTCATCAGCGTTGCATATTATGTATTTCTTTTTCCCCGGAGCGTTTCTGGCAAGGGTCCATTTTAAATGTGTCGGAAAACCCGCCCCTCCTCTTCCTCGGAGTCCTGAAATTTTCACTTCCTCAATTACTTGCTCGGGAGACATGTTTTCTAGGACTTTTAGCAGGGAGAAATACCCGCCAACCGCAATGTACTCTTCGATGTCTTCTGGGTTAATAAAGCCACAATTTCGAAGGACCAATTTTTGCTGGTGCTTAAAAAATGGGATCTCATGGTATTCCGGGATATCGGGAAGTGCTTTTCCATATTTTATATCGCCGGTAATATGCTCCCAGTGTTCAATTTGGCAGAGAGGATTCAGCTTAGGCAGGTTTCCTGTGGCAATGCTTTCAATAATTTCGACCGCTTCTTTCTCGGTAACTTTTTTGTAAATTAAAAGAGGCCCTTCCGGAAAGGACAGGTTAACAAGTGGTTCCTCCTTGCAAAATCCGAGACATCCAACTTTGGTAATGTCGATGTCCAATCCTTTCTCGGATGTCAGTTCTCTCATTTTTTCATAAACAATCTCTCCGCCCGCGGCGATGCCGCAAGTAGCCAAACCGACAGCAATTCTTGGTTTTGAAGGAGTGATCTTTTCAAGCCCCTTTACTTTAATTCTCTTCAAATCTTCCAGACAAGTAATTTTCATTTTTTTCTCCAGCCATAACTTTTTAAGATATTGGGAAGTTTTGCAGGAGTGTTATAACCGTATATGTTTCCGTCTATCCTTAATACTGGTGCCATGCTGCATGCCCCAAAACACCTGGCGGTGTTTAAAGTAAAACAACGGTCTTCTGTGGTCAGGGAGAACTTTCCGTCAGGGGATGTTTTTCCTTCTTCCACTCCCAGAAGGGTCTCGAGGGCGCTGATTATTTTTGGCGCTCCCTTGACATGGCAGGCTGTTCCAGTACAGACCGTAATTATGTGCTCTCCAATAGGCTGCAATTCAAAAAAAGAATAAAATGTTGCAAGACTATATATTTGAGATATTGGAATTCCGATTTTTTTTGAAACATAAACCAAATCCTCTTTGGGAAGATATTTTTTTGCTTTTTGAATTTCCCCTAAAATACCAAGAATTCTTCCTGATGGCGAAGAGTATTTGGAAATTACCTGATCCAGCCATTTCTTATCCATTTTTCCTCCATTTTTCAAAAGAAAGAACCCTGTTTATTTCCAGTGTTTGAAAAACCTTTCTCTTCCGCGGGAATTTTTTCCAACCATTTTAACAGAAAATTCATTTTTTAGAGAGGGTTTCCACAGTCCATTAACCTCAAAGAAATTCCCTTAAAAGAATTTAACAGAAATATTCTGGGAATTTCTTTTTTCCAAAGTCCCCCCAAGAAAACGAAGGACTACCTGCCCAAATTAAGCATAGCCATTTTTTTAAAGTGTAATAGTTCCATTCTTAACTTTGTTTTTATTGAAAGGCCGCGCGATTAATGAAAAAGCGGTTTTGGATAACAAGGAAGGAGGGGAAAAGGGATTTGCCGGAGAATCTCAAAGAATTTGAAAGAAGTTCGGGGAAATTCTTATCTTTTTAAAATTTTTAAAAGAAAAAGACGAGAATATATGTCAGGCATTTCTTGAATTGCCCAAGATAACTTTGAGCGAGGGGGCACTGCCGGATAAAATTAAATTTTTGATTCATTCGGCAATAACTGCATCACAGCACGACGTCGAGTCAAAAACCGTGCATATCACCGGCCCCATTAGAGCCGGAACCGGTGAAAGGGAATTGTTTGAAACTGCCGCAACCATTATTAAAGTATATGGTCTATCTTCTTTTGGAGTATTTCTTGATGCCTGGAAAAGGTGGCGAAAAAATAGACCCAGCTAAAATGATAGAGATTAAACCCGTCAATATAGATGGGAAAAAAGTTATAGGGGTAAAAATAGGGAATCCGGATTCCCCAGTAAGAGCAGCCGCTTTTGTGTTTATAGCTAAGAAAGGATTGGTCCTCTGCAAGAGTTTCCAAAAAGAGGTTTTAAATAAACGCGATGTAGCGGCTGCCATGGTAGGGGGTGGCTTAAGGGAAATTGATGATGTATTAGAAGCGATAATTGAATCCTGCCCATCAAAGGCTCAAGCCCTGGGCGTTCAAGATGGAATGATGGGAAGGAATCCCTCAGCTTGCTTGAGGGATTAATAAATAATAAGGAGGATAAGAGGAAATGAACGAGAAAAATGGCAGCTTTTACCCGCATGTGGAAAAGAAGCGGAGAACCTGGATATCATCCTGGCATGTGATGGTGCCTC
>JANLFL010000001.1:0-21423 GCA_024655965.1 Caldisericota bacterium
TGTTCTTGATGTAGTCGGCGTGTCCGGGGCAGTCGATGTGAGCGTAGTGGCGGTTGGGGGTTTCGTACTCGGCGTGGTAGATGTTAATCGTGATCCCGCGGGCTTTCTCCTCGGGGGCGTTGTCGATGTCGTAGAAATCAAGGGGCTTGGTGGAGGTACCGGCGGCGGCAAGGCACTTGGTGATGGCGGAGGTGAGGGTGGTCTTGCCGTGGTCAATGTGGCCGATGGTGCCCACGTTCACATGGGGTTTGGTCCTCTCAAATTTCTGTTTGGCCATTTTTTACTCTCCTTTTTTCAAATTATGTGATTTCTTTTTTTACAAGCCCGACCGCTTCTATTAAAGAATCGCCAATCTGTTTAGGAACGGGCTCATAACGGAAAAATTCAAGAGTATGTGTTCCCCGTCCCTGAGTGAGGGAACGGAGGTCAGTGGCATACCCAAACATATTTGCCAAGGGAACCCTTGCCCTGACGATCTGGATATTTCCTTGGGTTTCGATCCCCTCGATGTGTCCTCTTCGGGAGGTGAGGTCACCCAGGACATCCCCAAGGTATTCCCCAGGAATAATCACCTCAACCCGCATAATGGGCTCAAGAAGGACAGGGTTCGCTTTCAAGGCTGCGTCTTTAAAAGCTTTTGAGGCGGCAATTTTAAAAGCGATCTCGGAGGAATCCACTGGATGAAAGGAACCGTCGAATAGGGTGACCTTGATATCGATCATGGGATAACCCGCAAGGACCCCCGATTCAAGGGCATCTCGGACTCCGGATTCCACGGCGGGAATAAACTCCCGGGGGATTACCCCCGAAATGATCTTGTTTTCAAAAACAAAGCCCTGTCCCCTCTCTAATGGCTCAACCTTCAACCAAACGTGACCATATTGACCACGGCCTCCCGTCTGGCGGATGTATTTCCCTTCGGCGCTTGCAGAGGAAGTCAATGTCTCCCGGTAAGATACTTGAGGTTTGCCCACATTCGCCTCCACGTTGAATTCACGGAGAAGCCTGTCGACAATAATTTCCAGGTGAAGTTCCCCCATTCCGGAAATCACCGTTTGCCCTGTCTCTTCGTCAACCTTGATTTTAAACGTGGGGTCCTCTTCGGCCATCTTGGCAAGGGAAAGAGCAAGCTTATCCTGATCGGCTTTCGTCTTGGGCTCAATCGCCACGGAGATCACAGGGGTGGGGAAAGGAATTGACTCAAGAAGAATCGGATGGTTTTCATGGGTTAAGGTATCCCCGGTGGAGGTATACCTTAGACCAACGGCAGCCCCCAGGTCGCCCGCTTTTATTTCCTGAACGTCCTCACGGTGGTTTGCGTGCAACCTCAGTAGGCGGCCAATTCTCTCTTTTTCCCCTTTAGAAACGTTGAGGATGTAAGTCCCGACTTTCATCACCCCGGAGTACACCCGGAAGAAGGTCAACTTCCCTACAAAGGGATCGGACATGATCTTAAAAGCAAGAGCGCTGAGAGGGGCGTTAGGATCTGGCTCCCTTATTTCCGCTTGGCCCGTTTTGGGATTAATTCCGGAAACGGGAGGGATGTCCAGGGGAGAGGGTAAATAATCAACAATGGCATCCATCAAGGGTTGAATTCCCTTGTTCCGGTACGAGGAGCCACAGAGTACGGGAACGAATAACCCCTTAATTGTCCCTTCCCGAATTAAAGCCTTTACTTCCTCGATAGATAATGTTTGACCGTCGAGGTACTTCAAAAGATACTCCTCGTTCACTTCTGCAATGTTCTCAAGAAGGAGGGAGCGGTACTTTTCAACCTCGTTTTTGTATTCCGGAGGAATGGGGCGCTTTTCGAAGGAGATCCCAAGGTCGTCAAAATAGAAAAGGGCTTGTTCTTCTACAAGATCAATGACTCCCTGGAACTTATCTTCAGAACCAATTGGAAGCTGAAGAATAAGCGGTCGGCTGTTCAGGCGCTCCTCGATCATCTTCACAACACGAAAGAAATCAGCACCAAGCCGGTCCATCTTGTTGATGTAAACGATCCTTGGAACCCGGTAGCGATCAGCCTGACGCCATACAGTTTCAGTTTGGGATTGAACGCCAGCAACACCGCAGAGGATAGTGACAGCTCCGTCGAGAACCCGAAGGGATCTCTCCACTTCCACCGTGAAATCAACATGGCCAGGAGTATCGATGATGTTTATGCGGGCGTCCTTCCAGAAACAGGTAGTCACAGCGGAGGTTATGGTGATTCCCCTCTCCTTTTCCTGGACCATCCAGTCCATAGTGGCCGTCCCGTCATCCACCTCCCCAATGCGGTGAATTTTGCCGGTGTAAAAGAGGATCCTCTCGGTGGTGGTGGTCTTTCCAGCATCGATGTGGGCGATAATTCCAATATTTCTTATTTTTTCTAAAGGATACTCCTGGTGATTCACTTCTTTACCAGCGATAAGAGGCGAAGGCCTTGTTAGCCTCAGCCATCTTGTGGGCTTCCTCCTTCTTCTTTACTGCTCCACCCAAACCCTGAAGGGCCTCGAGGATCTCGGCGGCAAGCCTTTCCTCCATGGTCCTACCTTCTCTTTTCCGGGCGGCGTTAACCAGCCATTTGAGTCCTAATGAAAGGCTCCTCTCCGGGGAAACCTCGATGGGAATCTGGTAGGTTGCTCCACCGATCCTTCGAGGACGAACTTCAAGCAAGGGTTTGCATTTTTCCAGAGCTTGTTCCAACGCTTCCACGGGGTGTTTTCCGGATTTTTCCTCCACAGTTTGCAAAGCGCTGTAAACAACTCTTTCCGCAAGGCTCTTTTTTCCCTTCAACATCACTTTATTAATCAGTTTGGTAACAAGGACACTGTTGAACCTTGAATCAGGCAATAACTCTCTTTTGGGCACCGGACCTTTTCGTGGCATTTTCCTTCCTTTACTCTTCCTTTACTGAAGTTTTGGGCCTCTTGGCTCCGTACAGAGAACGCCCTTTGCGTCGGTTTTGAACACCGGCAGCGTCTAGGGCACCCCTGATAATGTGATACTTAATTCCAGGAAGGTCCTTAACCCTGCCTCCCCGGACGAGGACCACGGAGTGCTCCTGAAGGTTGTGTCCAATTCCTGGAATATAAGCAGTGACTTCGGTCCCCGTTGTAAGACGCACACGGGCGATCTTCCTTAAGGCCGAGTTTGGCTTCTTTGGGGTAGTGGTCCTTACCGCAATACAAACACCCCTGCGTTGGGGAGCCCCCTGAAGCGCAGGAGAAGCGGATTTTGTCCTGCTTTTTACCCTACCTTTTCTTACTAATTGGTTAATTGTGGGCATTCTCCTTTTCCTTTCCTAAAAAATCCTTTTTTCATGAATAAAGCTCCTGTTTGCCAGGAGCTTTAGCGATCCCGAAAACCTTTCTACTTCAAGATTGCTACCGCGGTCACTCCTCTCTCGATCCCGGAAGTTTTTCCTAATCCCTTCCGGGAATCGACAGGGATCACCTCAACTCCTTTTAAAGCGCATAATTTTCCGAAGGCCATAATTATGCGCGGTCCCGAGTACATTAAAATATTAACCGTTAACGTCCAACCACTCATTACCGTTTTTTGGTCTGTCTTAATCCGACAACCAGATCTTCCTTTATGAATGGACTGTCCATCGAAGGTCTTTGAGAACCCCCATCGAACAGCAATTTGGAATCGTATCAGGAAATTTTTACAATGTCAATATTTATTCGGGATTATTTTTTTCCTCCGGGGATGCTGAAACTTCCTTCTCCTTTTCACCTTCCTCAAGGCTTTCAATCTCAAAGTCCCTGTAGAGATGCAACCCACTTCCTGCGGGGATCAGGCTTCCGATGATCACATTCTCCTTTAAGCCTATTAAAGGATCGATTTTCCCCTTTACCGCAGCGTCTGAGAGCACCCTGGTTGTCTCCTGGAAAGAAGCAGCGGATAAGAAGGAATCTGTGGCAAGAGCAGCTTTCGTGACTCCCAGAAGGACGGGCGTGGCGTCTGCAGGCTCAAGTCCCAACATCGTCACACGCCGGTTCTCCTCCTCAAAAGCCCATTTATCCACCAAGTCCCCGGGAAGGAAAACCGTGTCTCCTGGGTTATTAATCCTTACCTTCCTCAAAAGTTGGCGGATAATAAGTTCCACGTGCTTGTCGTTGATATCCACACCCTGGGCTTTATAAACTTTCTGGATTTCCTGGAGGAGATACTCCTGGCATTCCTTTATTCCCTTAACACGGAGGATGTCATTCGGGTTCAGGGGTCCTTCGGTGATCCTTTCCCCAGCCTGAATTTCGTCACCCTCCCCTACTCGAAGCCGGGCACCGTATGAGACCTTGTATTCTCTTACTTCATTGGTCTCTTGATTTGTGACCCTGATGATCCTCTCCTCGGGCGCGTCCTCAATGTGAATCACCCCGTCAATCTCGGAGATAGTAGCCATGCCCTTCGGTCTTCGGGCTTCAAAGAGCTCCTCCACCCTGGGAAGACCAGTGGTGATGTCTTCCTCGGCAATTCCTCCGGTATGGAAGGTCCTCAAAGTAAGTTGAGTTCCGGGTTCACCGATTGACTGGGCAGCAATTATTCCCACCGCTTCCCCAACCGTCACCAGAGAGCCAGTTGCAAGGTCCCTTCCATAACATTTCGAGCAAACGGAGTTCCGGCTCTGGCAGGTTAATACGGAGCGAATCCTTACCTTGTTGATCAGGCGGTTACCCTGTTCATCCCTGAGCTGGCTAATAATTGCCACTGCCTCTTCCGTGATCTCCTCCCCCTCGGGGGTAATAAATTCCCCAGTAAGAGGATTTACGATATCCTGAGCCGCGATCCTCCCAAGGATCCTTTCTTCAAGGGGTTCAATTACGTTCTTTCCCTCTGTAATATCTGTAATTTCAACCCAGTCAACTTTATTTCGAACCAGGACTTGGGGAATCTTAAGTTCGTCGATTTGGAAGGCAAGTTCCCGGGAAATCAACTCCCCGTCCCTAGCCAGGACTTCACCTGTTTCAGGATGAACCAGGTCCTGGGCAAGCTCCTTTCCGATAGCCCTTTCCCCAAGGGATTTTTCCACCACGGTTCCCTTTTTAAGGGGTCTCAGGAGGGAGGTTGCGCAGTCCTCTTCCCTCACCACTACGTCCTGGGCAACATCGACCAGGCGGCGGGTAAGATAACCTGCATCCGCGGTCTTAATCGCCGTATCCGCTAAGCCCTTTCTGGCCCCGTGAGTGGAAATAAAGTATTCCAAAGTTGTAAGGCCATCCCTCAAGCTACTCTTGATCGGGAATTCGATTATCCTTCCAGAGGGGTCAGCCATCAAACCGCGCATTCCAACAATTTGCCGCACCTGCTTGGGGTCTCCACGGGCTCCTGACATTGCCATCATGTGCACTGGGTCAAAATTATCGAGGTGAGCGAGGACCTTCTTTTCCATTTTTTCAGTTGCTTCTTGCCAGATATCCACGATTTTTAAGTACCTGTCCTGATCGGAAAGAAGGCCCATCTGGTAAACATTTTCTACCTCGTCGACCTGTTCCTCAGCTTCCCGAATGATCTCCTCTTTCTCCGGAGGAACTTTGAAATCATCGATGGAGATGGTAATTCCCGCTTTGGTGGCCACCTGGAACCCGAGGTCTTTCAAAGCATCGAGGACAAGAGAGGTCTTGGTGACCCCGTATTTTCGGTATATCAAGCTAACGATTTTCTGAAGTTCTTTCTTGGATAAGGGATTATTAAAAAACGGGGGGTTATCATTTTCTGAATTTCCCAAAGCCTGCCGGAGTGTATTATTAAAGATAATCCTTCCAGCAGTGGTTTCAATGATCTCCCCATCGATTTTCACCCGGATTTTGGCAAACATGCTGATCGCCCCAACCTCGTAAGCTCTAACCGCTTCCAGGGGATGAGCGAAATATTTTCCCTCTCCCAGATCCCCATCGCGGGACAGGGTGAGATAGTAACAACCCACGATGATATCCCTCTGGGGAGCAGCAAGGGGCTTGCCGTGAGCAGGGGAAAGAATATTGTAAGCGGAGAGCATTAGGATCCGAGATTCGGCCTGGGCAGCGGTGGAGAGGGGGACGTGGACTGCCATTTGGTCTCCGTCAAAATCGGCGTTGAAGGCCGTACAAACCAGAGGGTGAATCTGGATTGCCTTCCCTTCAACCAAGACTGGCTCGAAGGCTTGAATTCCCAAACGGTGCAAGGTAGGCGCGCGGTTCAAAAGAACCGAGTGATCTCGGATAACATCCTCGAGTAACTCCCACACTTCGGGCCTTTGTCTTTCGATCATCCTCCGGGCGCTCTTGATGTTGTGCACGAAACCCCTTTCCACAATCTTTTTCATTACGAAGGGCTTGAACATTTCCAGGGCCATTTCCTTGGGGAGACCGCACTGGTATATCCGAAGTTTGGGTCCTACCACAATCACAGAACGCCCAGAATA
This sequence comes from Caldisericota bacterium, assembly GCA_024655965.1. Taxonomy (GTDB): domain Bacteria; phylum Caldisericota; class JANLFM01; order JANLFM01; family JANLFM01; genus JANLFM01. The sequence goes on from JANLFL010000001.1 coordinate 6,392, forward strand.
ATCTACCCTCTTCCCCAGGAGGTTTTGCCGGAAGCGACCTTGTTTTCCCTTGAGCATGTCGGAAAGGGATCGGAGTGGTCTATTCCCGGGGCCAACGATTGGCCTTGTCCTTCTGCCGTTGTCAATCAGGGCGTCAACTGCCTCCTGGAGCATCCTCTTTTCGTTGCGGATAATGATATCGGGAGCCCCAACCTCGATCAGCTTTTTCAACCGATTGTTCCGGTTAATAACCCTTCGATAAAGGTCGTTTAAATCGGAGGTCGCAAATCGACCCCCATCAAGGGGGACGAGGGGGCGGAGGTCAGGAGGAAGGACGGGAAGAGCCTCGATGACCATCCATTCCGGCCGGTTTCCCGACTTGCGGAAGGCCTCAACGACCTCGAGGCGTTTGATGGCTTTTGCCCTTTTTTGTCCAGCAGCCCCCTGAATTTCGGAACGAAGGTCAGCCGCTGTCTTTTCCAAATCTACTTGCATCAGCAACTCTTTTACCGCCTCAGCACCAATCCCTGCTTTAAAGATGTCCCCATATTTGGCCCTCATTTCCTCGTATTCCTCGGTTGAAAGGGGCTGCTTATGGAGAAGGGGTGTATCGCCGGGATCAGTCACTATGAAGGAAGCAAAATAAACAACCTTTTCCAGAACCCGGAGAGGAATATCAAGGAGAAGGGCTATCCTGGAAGGAATTCCCCGAAGAAACCAGACATGAGTTACCGGTGCAGCCAGCTCGATGTGTCCCATCCTTTCCCTTCTCACTCGGGAAGTGGTAACTTCAACCCCGCACCTTTCACAGATAACGCCTTTGTAGCGCTGCCTTTTGTATCTTCCGCAGTGGCACTCGTAATCCTTCTCGGGCCCAAAAATCCTCTCGCAAAAAAGGCCCTCGGGTTCCGGCTTCAAGGTACGGTAATTTATTGTTTCGGCTTTTTTTACCTCTCCATGGGACCAGAGACGAATCTTCTCTGGCGAGGCCAACCCAATCTGGATGGCATCAAAGCCGGGGAAAAAATCGAAGAAAGTATCTTTACTCTTCAACGCTGTCTGCAACCTCCTCAGTTTGGGGTTGGAAAATCAGATCCAACTCATCAGCTTTCTTCCGGATGTCCTCTTCGGACTCCTTTATGGTTACTTCACCTTCCCGCTCGGAAATTAGTTTTACATCCAGGCACAAGGCCTGCAATTCCTTGACCAGGACTTTAAAAGATTCGGGAAGCCCTGGTGAAAGCATGGCCTTCCCTTTAACAATTGACTCGTAAGTTTTTACCCTTCCGGAGATATCGTCAGATTTTACGGTTAACATTTCCTGGAGGACAGACGAGGCTCCATAACCTTCGAGGGCCCATACTTCCATCTCTCCGAAACGTTGCCCTCCGAATTGGGCTTTTCCTCCCAGGGGCTGCTGGGTAACAAGGGAATATGGTCCGATTGATCGGGCATGAATTTTGTCCTCAACCAGGTGGATGAGCTTCATCATATACATGACACCGACAGCCACAGGGTTATCAAATGTTTCCCCCGTCCTGCCATCGTAAAGGGTGATTTTTCCGTTTTCGGGAAGCCCTGCTTCCTTCAAAAGGTTAGAGATGACCGCCTCCGAAGCACCGGAAAATGGGGGAGAGTAAAATCTCATCCCTAAAACTCTTCCCACCCATCCGAGGTGGAGCTCCAGGATCTGGCCCACGTTCATTCGAGAGGGAACTCCCAGCGGGTTAAGGACGATATCGATGGGGGTGCCATCCGGGAGGAAAGGCATGTCAGCTTCGGGGACAATAATGGAAATCACCCCTTTATTTCCATGCCGACCGGACATCTTGTCACCAACCATGATTTTGCGCCTTTGAGCGACGTAAACTTTGACCTTTTTCAAGACCCCGGGTTGGAGTTCATCCCCATTTTCTTTGGAGAAGACTTTAATGTCCACGACGATTCCCCGCTCACCGTGAGGGACGCGAAGGGAAGTATCGCGGACTTCCTTTGCTTTCTCGCCGAAGATCGCCCGGAGAAGCCTTTCCTCGGGGGAAAGCTCGGTTTCGCCCTTAGGCGTTACTTTTCCCACAAGGATGTCTCCTGACCTGACTTCTGCTCCAATTCTTACAATGCCTCGCTCGTCCAGGTTTCGAAGGAGTTCTTCTCCGATATTGGGGATTTCCCTAGTAATCTCTTCAGGTCCGAGCTTTGTATCCCGGGCTTCAACCTCGTATTCCTCAATATGGATGGATGTATAGGTATCCTCCCGAACCAAACGGTCAGAGATCACGATAGCATCCTCGTAGTTGTACCCTTCCCAGGGAAGGAAAGCCACTAGGACGTTCGCTCCCAGGGAGAGTTCTCCTTGAGCGGTTGCCGCTCCATCGGCGAGGGGATCCCCTTTCTTTACCTTCTGACCTTTTTTCACGATGGGACGCTGGTTTATGCAGGTTCCCTTATTTGAACGCAAGAATTTTCTCAATTTATGCTTCTCAAGGCCTTTTTTGGTCTTGATTACAATCTGATCCGCGGTAACACTAATCACCTCTCCATCTGATTGGGCGAGGATGACCTCACCCGAATCAGCCGCAACTTTGGCCTCAACCCCGGTCCCCACGATAGCGGGCTCCGGTTTTAAAAGAGGAACTGCCTGGCGCTGCATGTTGCACCCCATCAAGGCCCGAATGGGGTCATCGTGCTCCAGGAAAGGAATCAGTGAAGCGGAAACGCTGAAAACCTGGAAGGGAGAAATCTCGACCAAATCAACTTTCGATGGGGGAACTAATTCATAGGACTTTCCGTGCCTTACCAGGACCTCATCCCCAATAATCCTTCCATCTTCTTTGGCAACATTTGCCTCAGCGACGAAATGTTCCTCTTCTTCATCCGCAGTAAGATACACTATCTCTTCAGTGATCTGTCCGTTTTTAACCCTCCGGTAGGGGGTAATCACGAAGCCAAAATCATTTAACTGGGCATAAGTTGTGAGGGAATTAATCAGACCGATATTTGGTCCCTCGGGGGTTTCAATGGGGCAAACCCTTCCATAATGGGAATGGTGGATATCGCGGACCTCAACCCCTGCCCGTTCCCTGTTCAGGCCTCCCGGCCCAAGGGAAGAAAGACGCCTCTTATGGGTCAAAGCAGCCAGAGGATTTGTCTCATCCATGAACTGGGAAAGCTGGCTGGACCCAAAAAATTCCCTGATTGCCGCAACAACGGGCCTGGGATTGATGAGGGTCTTGGGGCTTGCCTCCTCAAGGGAAACTGTGGTCATGCGATCCCTTATGATCCTTTCCATTCGAGCAAAGCCAACCCGGAGCTGGTTTTGGAGTAGCTCGCCCACCGCCCTCACCCTCCTGTTTCCCAAATGGTCGATATCATCGGGCTCAACTTCTCCCCTCTTCAAGCGGAGGAGGCGCCTAACAATTTGGACGATATCCTCCTTGGTAAGAGTGCGAGTTTCCAGGGAAGGCTTGGCCATTGAATCATCCGTAAATAATTTTTTATTTAATTTGTACCTTCCCACAGGCCCAAGGTCGTTTCTTTTTGAATCTAGGAAAAGGCTCTTTACGAGAGCCCTTGCTGACTCCTTTGTAGGAGGTTCCCCGGGATGGAGACGCTTGTAGAGTTCAATTTGAGCCTCATCAACCGTATTGGAAGGATCCTTTTCTAAAGTCAGGTTTATATCCGGATCAAGGACCTCCTTTACGATCTCTACGCTTTCCACTTTTGCCTTTTTCAAGGTTTCAACGAGCTCGGAAGTTAGAATGTCCCCTTTCCTGGCAATGATTTGCCTTGAAGAAAAGTCCAGGACGGAATCGTTAATTGTCGCTCCGATGAAGTTTTCAACTGCACCCTCAAGAGAAATCTCCTGAGGTTGTGGTTCCTTCAATGCCAGATAAAGTTCCTGGTTGGAGGAGTAGCCCAGGGCTTTTAATATTATTGTTACCGGAATTTTCTTGGAACGCTTATCGACCTTCACATAAATGGGAGCACCTTCAAAATACTCGAATTCCAGCCAGGTTCCCCTATCGGGAATAACAACGCAGGAGAACCCCTTGGGAGCGCCCGCTCTTTCGGAAACCCGGCTGAAATAAACTCCCGGTGACCTGATTAACTGGGAGACAATCACCCTCTCCGTGCCGTTCACGATGAAACTTCCGGAATCAGTCATGAGGGGAAGCTCCCCTATTATCACCGATTCTTCCTTTACCTCTCCTGTTTGTTTGATCTGGAGTTGGGCCTTGATTCGCAACAGCCCCGCGTAACTGAACCCTCTGTCCTTGCACTCCTGAGGATCAAATTTTGGCTTTTCGATGATGTGGCCTTTGTATTCAAGAACGTAGTTGTAATCCTTAATGGGGAAAATTTCCTGGAAAATTTCATCCAGACCTTTTTCCAGGAAAGAGCTATAGGAATCTTTTTGCACAGATAGGAGATTGGGAATCCCAAGGACAGGTTTTTCCTTGGAAAAATTTACAACTTGTGGTATTGTTCGGTCAGACAGGTTTTCCCTTTTTACCTGTACCATTAAACACTCAACCTCTCTAACGCCCTGAAACACACAGGGCAAAAGTATAGACTTTTAATATAGAAGATTTTCAAAAAAAGGTCAAGAAAAATGGGGTTTAAATTTTCCCTTGCCCAAATTTTTTTTAAAGGAAACGAGAGCAGACCTATAAGCCGAATTCTGTCCCTTTTCAGGGTGCGGCCATCTATCTGGAGAGCAGGTTACCCTGCCCTTCAAGCGATCAACCCGAAGGTTTGCGAGCGGGCCACTCAAACCTTCCTATTCGATCTTGCTCCGGGTGGGGTTTGCCTAGCCAACTGGTCGCCCAGTTGCTGGTGAGCTCTTACCTCGCCATTTCACCTTTGCGGAAATCCGCCGTGTTTTTTCTGTGGCACTTTCCTTGAGGTCACCCTCACTGGGAGTTACCCAGCACCCTGCCCTGTGGAGTTCGGACTTTCCTCGGGGAAGACCCCGCGGCCGCACGGTCTACTCTCGTTACATTAATACTAATATATAAAAAGGGAAATTTAAAGAAAGGTTTTTCACATATTTCCCTAAAAGGGAGGAAAAAATGTGAAAATGAAGGCTGGAAGGGCCTTTTTCTCAAAAAATTTGACAAAATTAAAAAACCTGTTGTAATTTGGGGCTTGTGGCAAAGGAAGGAGGGAAATTATGAAAAAAATCGCAGGGTTTTTCTTGGTCCTGGCGCTGATCTTGGTTTTCCCTTTCACCGCGGAGGCTTTCAGCCACAAAGTTACCGTTGACGGCCTCCGCCTCCGAGCTGGCCCCGGGACTTCCTTTGAAGTTTTATCTGTCTTATACGAGGGTCAGGAGCTTGACGTCCTGGAAAAGCAGGAGGGCTGGGCAAGGGTTAAGGTAGGAGAGCTTGAAGGCTGGGTCTTTGCGGAATACCTTTCCTGCATTAAACAGCTGGCAGTGGATGCTGAATTCTTACGGTTGAGGTCTGAACCCTCTCTCGATTCAGAGGTAATCGATCAGGCCCCCTACGGGACTTCACTTTCCGTTCTTGAGGAAAGGGAGGACTGGTGCAAGGTCATTTACCATGATCAGGTGGGGTGGATGAAACGGGAATTCTTGGTTGACCCCTCGAAAATAGATCCGGAATTATTGGATACAAGGGACGAAAAACCGACTGCCCTGAAGGTTGTAACTGTGGAATCCCTCAATGTTAGATCCGGTCCGGGAACTGATTTCCCAAAAATAGGAAACCTGAATGGAGGAACTTTCGTCACGGTTTTAAAAGATCAGGGAGACTGGTCCATGATTGAATTTCAAGGCAGGGAAGCCTGGGTGTTTAACGAGTATCTTTCTGATACCAATCCCCAGGAATTGGTTGAATCCCTTGGAGGACCATCAATTAGCGAAATAACAACCTCCCCCGGTTCTTCCTCGGCGGCTTCTTCAACCGGGGGTTCCCTTGTTGTTCAAGTTGCGGAAAAGTACCTGGGGGTTCCTTACGTCTGGGGAGGTTCCTCGCCCGAGGAGGGATTCGACTGCGCTGGTTTCGTAAAATACGTCTTTGGGGAATTGGGAATCCCTCTCCCACATGGTGCTGAAGCGATTTCAAACTACGGGACTCCGGTGGCCTTCGAGGATTTGCAGCCAGGGGATGTGATCTTCTTCCAGAATACCTACCGATACGGGGTTTCCCACCTGGGGATCTGGGTTGGAAACAATACTTTCATTCACGCTCCAGAGCCAGGTTCGGTAGTCTCCTATGAAGAGCTGAAAGGTTTCTACCTCTCTCACTATTGGGGGGCAAGACGCCTAATTCCTTAACAAGTTGTCAAAGTTTTTCCCAACAATCGGGATGATCGATCCCGGAAGCATTATTTGCTTTGCTTCCGGGATTCGTTTTTTTGGCACGATTTTTGCTGAATATCAATTCAAAAGAGAATTAATTCTTGAGAGATCGTCTAAATAGGGAATGGAAAAAATTATTTTTCTTGTCTTTTTATTAATATTAGTAACCATAATCGCCCCCCTGGGAGGGTCCGTTGGGGTTTATTCCTGGGAATCCCCAAACAAACCTTCCGGTGATTTTATCCTCTCAATGATAAAAAACTTCGATCTAATCATAGAGACCGGAAAAAATATCCAGGAAAAAATTTATTCCCAGTTTGAGAATTTTCAATCAAGGACTTCTCCTGCTCAGAAAAAAATAGTGGTTTCCCTGACTAAACAAAGTCTTGCCTTAATTGAGGGAGGAAAGGTTTTGGCAATTTTTCCGACCTTAACCGGGGCAAAGGGCATGGGAACACCTCCCGGAAATTATAAGGTACTTTCAAAATACCGCTCGGTGACCATGGAGGGTCAAATTGGCACCCCGCTCGAATATCGGGTGGAAAACGTGCCCTGGGTTCTTTTCTTCATTGATCGCGCTTACGCCATTCATGGCAATTACTGGAAACCTTTAAATTACTTCGGGAAGGACCCTTCTTTTACCGGAAGCCACGGGTGTGTGGGGTTAACCCCCGAAGACGCAAAAAAGGTTTTCGATTGGGCAGAGGTGGGGACGGAGATCGAAATCCAGGAATAACCGGAAAGCCAATCCCCTTCCGGAAAAATGAAAAGAACCCTCCTCTTTTAATCTTCACTATTAAGTTTTTTAAAAATCTTCCCCCAAACTCTTGATTTAATGGGATTTTTTTGTATAATATGTCCTGGAAACCAAATGTTTCCAAGAAAATTTTGCCCAAAGGATGAATTTTCGAGGGCAAATGAGGAGGTGTAACAAATGAACAAGCAAGAGTTCGTAGACAAGTTCGCAAAGGACCTGGGGACCACCAAGAAGTTTGCTGAGCAGGCAGTGAACGCTTTCTGGGGAATCGTCGAGGAAGTTCTTAAAAAGGGTGGGAAGCTCCAATTCGTTAACGAAGGAACCTTCTCCGTTGCCAAGAGAGCGTCCCGCAAGGGAGTAAACCCAAGGACCGGAAAACCGATCACCATTCCTGCTAAGAAAGTCGTTAAATTCACCCCAGGGAAGAAACTCAAAGAAGCCGTAAAGTAGAGGTTCTTCAACCACATCAAGCAAAAGGGCACCCGCGGGTGCCCTTTTGCTTTTCAAGCACTTTTTGTATAATTTGCTTTAGTTAATCCAATCCAGAATGAAAACCAAAGGGGAAATATGGAAATAAGCTCTGATAGCCAATTTCTTGAGGACCTCAGGGTAAAGGAAAAAGAGCTCCAGGAAGAGCTGGAAGAGGCCCGTTTGAAGGCCAAGGCTCTTATGGATAAAGCTCGAGAGGAAGCGGATTCAATCCGTAAAAATGCCCAGGCAAGCCTCCAGGATTTAAAGGACCGAAAAACCCGAGAGGTGAAATTGGAGGTGGAAGGGTTAGAAAAAGAAAGTAGGGAGAGGATCCTTCAATTAAAGGAGCAAATTTCGAACAAAGCGCAAAAAAACTTCGAACTGGCAGTGAATTTCGTTTTGAACGAGGTTTTACCAAAATAAATGATCGTGCGAATGCGCAAGCTCTTGTTGTTGGGGAAAAAGGGACTTCTTCCCTCCCTTTTAAATTTTCTCCAAGAAGAAGGGTATTTCCAGGTTGAAAGCATCGAGGAAAATCATCTTCCAAATTACCCAGACACTTCACACTCCCAGGATCTTTCAGAATTAGAAGCCCGTTTGGCAAAGGTCAACTCTTTGCTGGCATCTTTGGGAAAATTTTCCCCCCAGAAATCAGAGGGGAATCCCATGCCCCTCGAAGATCTTGAAAGTAAGGTCTGGGATTTAAAAAACGGGATTGCAAAGAAGGAAGAGGAGCTCGCCTTTTTAAGCTCTTACAAAAAGGCCCTGGACTCCCTCCTCCCCCTGATGAAAAAAATTGAGGACAGCGACCGTTTCTCCGCCCTGGGCCTAGTCTCATCCCCCAGAAGTCAGAGGGAGCTTTTAAAACTGAAAGAGTCCCTGAACTCCGTAACTCAGGGGAATTTTCAATTCCAAGCTAAGCTGGTAGACGAAACTCTCCTCGTGGCGATCGTCGTTTTCTTAAAAAAGGACGAGGCCAAAGTCAAACAAGTCGTCTCTCAAAGTGGAATTAGTGAACTTGTCCTTCCCTCCTTCGTTGAGGGTTTATCAGCCAGAGAGGCTTTATCCGAAATTCAAAAGCGCCTGAACGAGCTTCCTGGCCAGATCAAGAGTTTAAAAGATGAGCTCGACCGCTTAGCCCAAAGCCAGGGGTATTATCTCCTCCAGATGAAAGGGGACCTGATCGACCAAATCGAAAGGGAGAAGGCCAAGGCCTTAGCAAAATCCTCAAACTTCCTTTTTCTCCTCGCTGGATGGTCACCTGAAGACAAGGTTCCAGATCTGGAGAAAAAAATTGAAGAGAAATTTCCAGATCAGATCATTCTTGAAAGGTTAGAGCTTTCGGAAAAAGAGATCCATAAGGCCCCCGTTCTTCTAAAGAACAATAAGGTTTTCAAGCCCTTCCAGCTCCTCCTGGGAATTTTCCGTCCTCCCCGCTACGACAGAATTGATCCCACCCCCCTGGTTGCCATCTTCTACCCCCTCTTTTTTGGGTTAATCATCGGGGATATTGGCTACGGTATTGTCCTTCTGGGCCTTTTCCTTTGGGCTTTTTTCAAAAGCAAAAGGGAAGTGATTCGTTCGATTTCCTTAATCGGAATCCTCTGCTCCGCCTGGACAATCATATTCGGAATCCTTTTTGGGGAGTTTTTCGGTACTGTAGGAGAATCCTTCGGAATTCACCCCCTTCTCCTCGATAGAATGCACGATTTGACTCCCTTCCTGATCATCGCCCTGGCCCTGGGAGTCATTCAGATTTTCCTTGGGTTCTTCATCGAGGTCTTTCTTTCCTTCAAAAACAGGGAGAAAAAGGAGGGCTTTGAGGCAATATTTATGGTTTCATGGGTTTCGGGGGCTCTCATTACCCTTTTTTCCATTACCGGATTAATCCCTCCCAGCTTCAAGATGACTTCCACGTTCGTGGGGCTTGGCCTTCTCTTCGGGGGGTGGATTGGATTAATCACCGTCCGGGGACCGGTAATGGGAATTATTGAGCCTCTTTCAGTTACCGGCAATATTCTCTCCTATGCTCGTCTTTTCGGAGTGGGGATTTCCGCTGTTTATCTCGCCTTTGCCGCAAACACCATTGGCGGGCTTTTTTCAAATGTTTTCATCGCCGTTATCATCACCCTGATTGCTCACGTCATTTTCTTTACTCTGGGGATCATCAGCCCGGTGGTTCAATCAGCCAGGTTGCATTTTGTGGAGTTCTTCTCCAAATTTAAGTACCATGAACATCCAGGAAGGGAATATAAGCCTTTAATAAAAACCAGTAGGAAAGGAGAACAAGCATGAAAAAATTTGTTTTGGCAATTCTTCTGGGAGTGGTGATCTTGCTCATATTTGCCTTCCCCGTCCTCGCAGCTCAGGCGGAAGCGCAAGCAGCCACAACCGCCCAGGCCCCCTCTGTAAACTGGAAAGCAATTTCCGCTGCCCTTGCCGTTTCTGTTAGCGCTCTGGCTTCTGCATGGGCTCAGTCAAAAATCGGCTCCGCGGCAGCGGGCGCCCTTGCGGAAAAACCCGAACTGGGGGGAATTTTCATCGTCCTCGAGGCAATCCCGGAAACGATGATCATCCTGGGCTTCGTGGTGGCCCTCTTAATCATGATCATGGCCTAAATGGAAAACCTCCTCAAGCTCCTTCTCAGCGAAGCCGAACAAGAAAAGAAGAGGATTCAAGAAGAGGCAGAATCTTTCCGGAAAAACTTGCTCGAAAAAGCTCAGGAAGAAGCTCGTTCAGTAATTGAGAAAGCGGAAAAGGAACTCGAGGAAAAGGGCCGCCTGGAAATTGAAAGGGCAAAAAGCGCCTATAATTTGAAAGAACAGGCGGAAATCCTCAAAGAGAAAACAAATTGGCTTGAGCGGGTTTTCAACGAGGCTTTTGACCGCTTAAAAAAATTCAGGGAAAATCCAAGGTATGCCTCAATCCTGGAACTTCTCCTCAAGGAGGTTTTGAAAGATAACCCTGATTACATCATTTCCTTAAATCCCCAAGATCTTCCCCTGGTTCAAAACTTCCAGAAAAAAGAAGGGATTGATTTTAAGATCGTCCAGGATGAGTCGGTGGAGTCTGGGGTAGTGGCAACTACTCCAGATAAAAAAGTGCAAATCTTCAACACCCTCCCCCACCGTCTGGAGAAAGCCTGGCCTCATTTAGTCGTGGAGGTCGCCAGGTTGCTCTGGGAGGAAAGTTGAGCGCGGATACCGGATACATCAACGCAAGGCTCAAGGGAATGCATTCCCGATTTTTAAAAGAAAGGGATTGGGACGAATTATTAAGTTCCCCTTCCCTCGAGGACTTATTCTCCAAATTAAAAAAGACAATATACGGGGAGCATGTCGAGGAAGGTTCAAAGGAGAAAACCGGCCTTGAAGCCCTTGATTTGGCACTTTCTCTTCATTGGATGGCTACGGTTTTTAAGATCCAGTCATTCCTCGAAGGACCCTTAACCCTTGCCTTGAATGCTTACTTCTGGAGGACCGACCTCGCCAATTTAAAGGCTGTACTCGTTGCCATAATTAAAGGGGTTGAACCTCCGGAACCACCACCGGTGACCGGTCTCCTTAATAGATTTCACCTCCAGGAGCTTTCCCGCGGAAAGGACCTTCCCCAGATCCGGAACATGCTCCTTGCTTGGGGGCACCCCTTCCAGGAACTTCTCTCATCCCTTCCCCAAGATATTAAGGAGCCAAAGACCCTGGAATTATTTCTGGAGAAGGCTTTCTTCCAGTTCCTGCGAAAGAACCTTAAGGGACCCTTTTCCTTAAAGGCATCGATTAGAAATTACTGGAAAACCCAGATTGACCTCTTAAACTTAAGAGGGGCTCTGTTTTTGGAGAATTTGCCAGACCGAGCTCATCCGGAATTGTTCTTCATCCCCGGAGGAAGGTTCATTGGTTTCACGGAATTTTCCCGCCTAACCAACAAGGCTTTAAAGGAGACGACCTGGAGAAGGATCGCCAGGATCGAGGAAATGCGCTTCCTCCAGAATGTTAAGGGGATCGAGGATCTGGAAAAGACTATCCCCAAAAAACGCCTGGAAAATTCCCGAAGGCGCTACCGGAATGACCCCCTGGGGGCAGGGGTGCTTCTGGCTTTTCTCGAGGAGAAGGAATTGGAAATCACCAACCTCAGGCTCATAGGAAGGTCAATTTATTACCAGATTCCTGCAAACGAGGTGAGAGAGTTCCTTGTTGTATAAGGTCTGCTTCATCACAGATTCGGAATTGGAGACCGGGTTTCGACTGGGAGGAGGGGAAGTCTTCTCCGTGAAAGACAAAAGCGAACTCCTCGATATCTTCCGCAAGGTTCTGTCCGATGAAAAAGTGGGCTTGATCGGGATTCAGGAGGATTTCTTTCCGGAAATTAAAAGATCCTTTGCCAAAGAATTGAAGGACGGATGGCCCCTCGTCATTCCATTTCCCTCAGCGTCGCTTAAGGAGGGAAAAAAGGACCATATTGCGGAAATGATCAAAGAAGCAATAGGTTATTACGTGAAGTTGAGGTAAGGAAAAAAATGGGAGAAATAATAAAAATCTCAGGACCCGCGGTTATCGCCAGGGGAATGACTGGCTCAAGGATGTACGACATCGTGAAGGTAGGAAAGGAGGGGCTGGTTGGAGAAATAATCAGGCTGGACCAGGACACCGCCTTCCTCCAGGTTTACGAAGATACCTCCGGTCTTTTTATTGGCGAGCCCGTGGAAAATACGGGAGCTCCACTAATGGTGGAGTTAGGGCCAGGTTTACTCTCCTCAATATACGACGGGATTCAAAGACCCCTCCACGTCATCCGGGAAAAATCTGGGGATTTTGTCTCCAGGGGTATTTCCGCGAACGCTCTCCCCAGGGACAAGAAGTGGGCATTTCAACCCATGGTGAAAAAGGGCGATCGGGTTGGCCCGGGTGATGTGTTAGGGGTTGTGCCCGAGAATCCAAGTTTCCAGCATAAAATCCTCGTTCCCCCAGGGATTGAAGGTACGATCTCGGAAATCAAAGCGGGGGCCTTCACTGTGGAAGAGCCAATCGGCTACCTGGAAAACGGAGAGCCCATCACCATGCTTCAAAGGTGGCCCGTGCGAGTTCCCCGCCCTTATAAGAGAAAACTCGACCCCGAGGAGGTATTTATAACCGGTCAACGGGTTCTGGATACCCTTTTCCCGGTTGCCATGGGGGGTACAGCTGCGATCCCCGGACCATTTGGGTCAGGAAAAACCGTGGTTCAACAAACCCTGGCTAAATTCGGAAATGCCCAGGTTATAGTTTACATCGGCTGTGGCGAACGTGGAAATGAAATGACTGAAGTCCTGGTTGAATTTCCAGAGCTGACAGACCCTTACAGCGGAAGACCTTTAATGGAAAGGACCGTTTTAATCGCCAACACTTCCAATATGCCTGTCGCTGCCCGTGAAGCTTCAATCTATACGGGGATCACCATTGCTGAATATTTCAGGGACCAAGGGTTTTCCGTTGCTTTAATGGCGGATTCCACCAGCCGGTGGGCCGAAGCCCTCAGGGAGATCTCTTCCCGTCTTGAAGAGATGCCCGGTGAGGAAGGATACCCGACTTATCTTTCCAGCCGTCTGGCAGCATTTTACGAAAGAGCGGGACGGGTCTTCTGTTTAGCCGGGGAGGATAGGCTTGGTTCGGTCACCGTAATCGGGGCGGTCTCACCTCCGGGGGGAGACTTTTCCGAGCCGGTAACCCAGGCGACCCTGCGCATAGTTGGGACTTTCTGGGCTCTGGATGCAAACCTGGCAAACAGGCGACACTTTCCGGCAATCAACTGGGGCAGGAGCTACTCCCTTTACAGCGAACAGGTAGAGGATTGGTACCGAAAGAAGGTCGCTCCAGACTTCGTTGAATTGAGAAAACGAACCATGAGCCTTCTTCAGGAGGAGGCTGCCCTTCAGGAAGTGGTCCAGTTGGTTGGACCGGATGCCCTTCAGGATAACGAGCGATTAATAATCGAGGTCGGAAGAATGGTCAGAGAGGATTTCCTCCAGCAGAATGCCTTCTCCAAAGTCGACGGTTTCTGTCCCCCGGATAAGCAATACGGAATCTTAAGGATCATACTTCACTTTTTTGAGCTTGCCTCCCAGAGTTTAAAGAGGGGAAAATTTTCAATTGAGGAAATCATGAACATGCCCGAGGTGGAAGAAATTCACAGGCTCAAAGAAGTGGAAATCTCCAAGTTTCCTCAGCACCAGACGGAGATCCTGGAAAAAATCTCCCGGGCTTTTGGATAGGAGTTCAAGATGGAACTGAAAAAGAAAGTTTACAATACAATTTCCTACGTCTCCGGGCCACTTCTTTTCGTGGAGCGGGCAAAGGACCTTTCCTATGGTTCCCTGGTCAACATTCACCTTCCCGATGGATCGGTCCGACAGGGACAGACAATCGAGGTTTCCGAAAGGTTCGCTGTAATCCAGGTTTTTGAGGAGACCCGTGGGATTGACATCGCGGCAAGTTCCGTTAGCCTAAAGGAGGATGTCGCGAGAATCTCCGTCTCCAGGCAAATGGTCGGGAGACGGTTCAATGGCTTAGGGGAGCCCATCGACGGCCTTCCCCCGATCATCCCCGAAGCCCGCCCCTCAATTATCGGGGCTCCGATTAACCCTGTTGCCAGGGCAAAACCAGAGGAGTTCATCCAGACTGGAATATCAACCATTGACGGTTTCAACACCCTGGTCCGAGGGCAAAAGCTTCCCATTTTCTCGGGAGCTGGCTTGCCCGCCAACGAAATTGCCGCTCAGATAGTCAGGCAGGCCAAGGTTCTTGGGGAAGAGGAGGAATTCGCCGTGGTCTTTGCCGCAATGGGGATAACCCACAGGGAAGCTTCCTTCTTTATTCAGGAATTCGAAAGAACAGGGGCAATCGCCAAAACGGTCGTCTTCCTCAATAAAGCGGACGATCCGGTAATCGAAAGGTTGCTCACCCCCAGATGCGCCCTTACCTGTGCTGAACACTTGGCTTTCGTTCATGGATACCATGTCCTGGTTATTTTGACCGACATGACGAATTATTGTGAAGCCTTGAGGGAGATCGGAACAGCCCGTGAGGAGATCCCCGGAAGGCGTGGATACCCGGGATACATGTATACAGACCTTGCTTCGATCTACGAAAGAGCGGGAAGGATTTTCGGAAGGAAGGGGTCAATTACACAAATACCCATTTTGACAATGCCCGACGATGACATCACTCACCCTATTGCCGACCTCACAGGATACATCACCGAAGGACAATTGGTCCTTTCCCGCCAGCTTCACCGAATGGGTTATTATCCTCCGATCGACATCCTCCCAAGCCTCTCCCGCTTGATGAACAACGGAATCGGGGAAGGTCATACAAGGGAAGATCACAGGGAGTGGGCAAACCAACTTTATGCAGCTTACGCTTACGGAAGGGACCTTCGCAAGCTCGTGGCAATTATCGGAGAGGAAGCTCTTACCTCCAGGGACCGGATGTATTTGAAATTTGCCGAGGAGTTCGAAAAGAGGATGAT
>JANLFL010000001.1:21432-86486 GCA_024655965.1 Caldisericota bacterium
ACCTCCAGGGACCGGATGTATTTGAAATTTGCCGAGGAGTTCGAAAAGAGGATGATAAACCAGGGCAAGGTCGATAGGTCAATCTTCGACACCCTGAAACTGGGCTGGGAGTTGCTTTCCATTCTCCCTCAAAGAGAGCTGACCAGGATCAGAAGGGAATTAATCCAAAAGTATTACATTCCCAATATTGAAGGAGCCTGGGAAAAGTTGGAGACCGGGGTCAAAGGTTAGGGATGGAAAACATCAGCCCAACCAGAATGAACCTCCTTCAAAGGAGAGCCCAGATTGTCCTTGCTCTCCAGGGGGTTGAGTTGCTAAAAAGGAAAAGGGACGCCCTGGTTAGCAATTTTTTCGAGGTGGCCAGGCAGGCTTCCCGAAGTCGAAGGGAACTGGAGGAACTCTCCCGAAAGGCTCACCTTTCGCTGGCTTTAAGTAAGGCTTTCGGAAGGCCTGAGGATACAAGGGTTGCAGAGATCTCCTCAAAAAGGGAAATTCTTTCGGAGATCGAGACAAAAAATATCTGGGGGGTAAGGGTGCCGGAAATCAAGACACCTCACTTGCGAAGGGAACCTTGGGAAAGGGATTGGAATCCGGCATTCCAGAATATCCACCTTCTCAAGGCAAGCGAGGAGTTCGAGAGACTGATGGAAAAGATAATTTCCCTGGCGAATGAGGAGATCAAAATTGAAAGGCTTGGAGGGGAAATCAAAAAAACCACAAGGAGGGTTAACGCCCTCGAACAGGTTGTGGTCCCCCAGATCAGAACGGAAATTACCTTTATAAAAGGGGTCCTTGAGGAACGAGAGAGGGAGGATACTTTCAGGTTAAAAAGACTGAAGAAAAAGCGTCAGGACTGAAGCATCCCTCTGAAAAGGACAAAAAATAGCCCCATTAACAGGACAAGGTCTCCAGGGCTAATCACCGCATGAATTCCCCAGGGTTGGGGGAGAACGATCCAATCCCCCAAAAAGTTCAACCGGGTACTTTCGTTTGCAACCCTCACATTGTTCAGGAAACCTTTTTCCTCCAGGGTCAAAGCACTTTCGGTCCTCCCGGCTTCATAATAAGCATGGGCAAAAGCTGGCATATACCCTGAATTGAGAATGATTACCAGGAAATTTAGGAAAACCCCCACCAAAATTAAAGCCATTCCCGGGATTTTTAAGTTTCCCAGGAGAAAGAGAACCAGAAGCAGAAGAGAAAAAAGGTAAAGAATTGGCCCCCAGGGTTCAGGGAAGGGGGAAAACCCGGAATATAAAAGAACCTGAAGTCCGAGGGAGAGGAAGACCAAGGGCCAAAATCTCAAGCGAAAGCGAGAAAAATTCTCAATTTTTCCTTTAAACAGGAACCCAAGAAGAATTGCCATAAGGGCGGCAACGACCACCCAAAATATCATTTCAGTTCCTTGATCATCAAAAAAGCATCCTCGTTGTTATCCCGATAATAGTTCTTCCGAACACCCGCGTACCGAAAATCATGCTTCAGGTAAAGATTTTGGGCTTTATAATTTGAAACCCTCACTTCCAGAATCACCCTTCGCGCTCCCCTTTTTTTCGCTTCCTCCAGCACAAAAAGTAATAACTTTTCTCCAATCTTTTTCCTTCTAAAATCAGGGTGCACGGCGATGTTGGTGATATGGGCTTCGTCAACAATAACCCACATCCCCACGAAACCGGCAATCGATTCCCCAATTTGAGCCACAAAATAAAAAGCAAGCTGGTTAAAAACCACCTCTCTGTAAAAATCCTCGTAACGCCAGGGGCTGGAATAGGAAAGCCTCTCCACTTCCATTACCCCGTCCAGATCCCGAACGGTCATCGGCCGGATTCGAACTGAAAAACCTTCTTCCTCTGAAATATGCTTTTCGTCTGCAGTCTTCATCGAATACCCTTTTACCTGTGGATTAAAATAGCATGCTTGGAAAGCTTCCCGAGGTCCTTGGCCTGTTCAACGGTCAAGTGCCTTTCTGAACCTTTTGGGAAATCAAAAGTGGCCTCAATTAATGCCAGATCAACTCCTTTGAAATAGCAATCAATACCCGGATACCATCCGGTATCACCGGTGTAGGCAATTTTTTCCCCGGATTTGCCGCACAGAAGATAACCCACCGCCTTCTTGAATCCTCCGGTCCCGAAAACCTCCGTCTTTTCCCTATGAATGGCTTTGAAGGGCTGGACGACCAGATCCTGGAAGCGGAAACGCAGATGCTCCTCAACCACTTTTACCTCGACCTCGTAGGGGAAACCTCCGAAAATTAAATCACGGTAAAAACGAACTCTTTCCGTTAAATTACCATCGGGGGTAAGGATAAAAAGTTCCCTCTTCCGGCCCCTCAACCTCAAAAAGGTGAGCAGGGAAAAGATTCCCCCGGTGTGGTCCGGATGATCGTGAGTGATCAAGATCGCCAAAAGTTTATCAACCCAGGGAAGCCCGGTAGATGAAAGGTCGCGAGTCGTTCCGTCTCCGCAATCGAGGAGAAAGTAGTCTGCCTCCCCGGAAATCAGAATCTGGGTCGCAAGCCCTTTAGCAGAATAAAGAACTTTGGCTTTTAATTCTTTCCCCTGCCAGTCCCACATTTCCATCGGTCCATTCAATCATAATCCAAAGAAGAAAGGGAGACATACTTCAAGGGGGAAAGAGAAAGAAAACCAACTATCCTCTTGCTCCTTTTCTCCTCTTCCAGAAAAAACCGAAAACAAAGGGCAAAAGAAGGGCAAAAAGGCCGTTCCAAACGATCAAAAGCAACAGGGCTAGCTCATAAAAACCCTGATCAAAATCCGGAAGGTGCCAGGTTGAGGACATTCCGTTTAAATAAAAGAAAAGGGAAAAGATCATAAGAAGGATTAAGGAAACCGAAAACAGGGATTTCTGCAAAAACTTGGCCAACTCCATGGGGTTGGCCTTTCTCACCTGGAAAGGGAGGAGAAAGGAAACGATGACCTCCGCAAGTAGAAGGGGGAGACCGAAGATCAGGAAGAACTCCAGGAAGCTTCCCCATTTCAGGACCGAAAAGGAGAAAGATAAACCAAGGCCTTCATGATAGAAGATCAGGAAGAGAATCAGGATGATGGTGGCATCCAAAAATGCCAGAGGCCAGCCCTTCCTCAAGCCAAAAAGGATAACCCCGATGATCAAAATCCCGCAAACTACGGGAGCGAAAAGGCGGGAATTTCTCTCCTGAGCAATCCTTTCTCCTTTTAAGGTTTGAATTTGGGAATCGATTCTTTTTCTAAGACTTTCCGCGGTTCCGAACACGGAGGAAAAATCGGAGGAGCTTTCAAGCATGGAGAAATTCAGAGGCTTGTATACTCCCCCGAGCATCTGGAAAAAGGATGAGGCAAACTTATCCCGTTGTTCGAGAAGCCTTAAAGAAAATCTCCCCCTGGTTTCCAGGGAAAGATCAAAAGCATCCCACAATGGTTCTCCTAAACAATACCGTGGAATTGGGGCCCCGGACAAAAGGGAGATTGTGGGGGCAATGTCCACCTGGTTCCCGGACACTGTCACCCCTGTTTTGACATTCTCACCGAATAAAAAAAATGGGGTATTTAGGACTTCCTCTTCTCCCCCACCGTGCCCTCCCTGGTCAATATGGCCATGATCGGAAGTGACGATCACTAAATAGGATTTGAGATCCACTTTTTCCAAAATTTCCCCAAGAAGGGTGTCCACGTTTTGAAGGGCTTTCGTTGTAGGTTCCCCCTGCAGTCCATAATAGTGCTGGTAATGGTCAACCTGGCTCAAATGAACCAGGATGAAGGAGGGCTCCCGGGATAAAAACTCTATAGCTTTACCGGCAATCAACTGGTCCATCTCCTCGGCGCTCAGGGAAGGGTCGGGAGAAAAAGACATCGACGGGGAATCCCCTATCAGTTGAAGGTTACTTTCATCGCCCGAAAAAGCGGTGACGAAGGAACTGGAAGAGAAGGAAAAAAGGTGCTCCACGGGGATCTCGGCGTCGAACTCGTTTGAGGTAACTGAATGAAAATCTTGCCATGTTCCCGTGATGATGTTCGCAAAACAGGGATTTGACCAGGAAGGGGGCTTCGTTTTCAGGGTTCCAAAGGCCCCGGGGATTTTCTTCAAAGAAAGAAGGGATCGAGCGGAATCAGCTCTCAGGCCGTCAATCAAAATCAAAAGGACGTTGGAGATCTTTTCCCCTGTTTTACGGGGATATTCAGGAATGTTAAGTGGGGAGGAATAGCCATAAAAAGCCCCCTCCATGGAAAGAAGGGGAAATAGTATTAACAGGCTCAAAAGAAGCGCGCAAAGGGAAAGAAAAATAGATTTGAAAATCTTCATATTTACTTAAAGTGCCTCTTCAATCTGCCGGAGGCCCCTTTCCAATATCTCGCAAGCTTCCTCCACATTTTCCTCGGTGAAACAAAGGGGAGGGGTGATTCGAATCACGTTGCCCAAGGGTCCGGCTTTCCCGATAAGGAGACCATTTTCGCGGCAGAACTCCAGGATTTGACTCAAGCCCTGGGGATAAGGTTCCTTTGTCTTCTTGTCTTTTACCAGTTCCACACCGATAAGCAATCCAAGTCCCCTTACCTCTCCAATACTTGGATGCTTTTCCTCCAGGTTCTTCAATTTTTCCAAAAATATTTCCCCTACCCTCCGGGAATTGGAAATCAGGTTTTCCTCTTTTAACACCTCCAGGGTTGCAAGAGCCGCAGCGCAGTTTACGGGATTTCCCCCGAAAGTGGAAAAGTGCTGGCCTGGCTTGAAGGCTCTGGAGATCACGTCATTCGAAACAAAGGCACCCAAGGGAAGACCGTTGGCCATCCCTTTCCCCAAGGTCATCAAGTCCGGGATCACGTTGAAATTTTGAATTCCGAACCATTCCCCGGTCCTTCCAAAACCGCATTGAACGTCATCATCGATGAAAAGTCCCCCATGCCGGTGAACAATTTCCCCGACAATTCCAAAATACTCCATGGGAGGAACTATCACCCCTCCGTTGCCCTGAACCGGTTCGGCAATGAAACCTCCAATCTCCCCATTGGTGCAGCTCTCTATTGCCATTTCCACATCCTCCGCGCAGGCCAATCCACAGGAGGGATAGGTCAAATTAAAGGTACATCTGTAGCAATAAGGGTTGGCAACGAAGATGACCCCTGGAGCATAAGGGCCCTTTCCTCGCCAGCTCTTCTGAGCGGTAAGGCTTAAAGCCATTAGGGTTCGCCCGTGAAAAGAGGAGCGGAGGGCGATGAACTGGTGATTATCCGTAAAGGCTTTTACAAGAGCGGTGGCCCCTTCAACGGCTTCGGCTCCCGAGTTGCAGAAAAAAATCCGGTTCAAATCCCCAGGAGTGATCTGGGCCAGCTTTTCCGCAAGAAGGACCATAGGGCTTGAAAGCATAAGGCTGGAAATGTGAACCAGGGATTGCATTTGCTCGAATGCCCTCTGATTGATAAGGGGGTGGGCATGTCCGCAATTAACCACTGCAACCCCCGCAAAACAATCCAGATAACGCTTTCCCTGACCATCGAAAAGGTATTGCCTCTCTCCCCTTTCAATTAACAACATCTCCTGAAAATAATGTGCATAACAAGGCATCAAATACTTTTTTCTTTTCTCCTCAAGCTCCTCCAGGTTCATCTTGTCGCTCCTTTTCTATGAGAGTTTTAGCTTGACAGCCGAAAGAAGGTTCTCAAAAAGGGAAGCGGTGGCAACCGGGCCAACTCCTCCGGGGACAGGGGAAATCCAGGAGGCGTTTTGAACCACTTCCTCAAAGCGAACGTCTCCCACAATTTTTCCCCCAATAAGGGTTGCCCCCACATCAACAACAACTGCCCCCTCTTTAACAAAAGAGCGATCAACCTTTCGGGGCAAGCCCATCGCGCTGACAAGGATTTCCGCTTGCCGGCACAAAAAGGGAAGATCACGGGATAATGAATGGCAGACGGTCACGGTTGAATTCCTCGCAAGAAATAGGAGGGCAAGGGGCTTCCCCAAATTGGGACTTCTGCCTAGGATTACCACCCTTTTGGATTCAAGGGGAATTCCATAAAAATCAAGGAGGCTCAATACCGCTTTTGCGGTGGAGGGGATAAATAGGGGTTTTCCCAGAAAGAGCCTCCCCAGGCTTTCGGGGTTAAAAGCGTCGATATCTTTAAAAATGGGGATTTCCAATCCCAATTGAATCCGGTCAATTCGGGGAGGGACGGGAGCAAGGGGAACTATTCCATGCACAGCCTTTTCAGATGAGATTTTGCGGACAAAATCAAGCACTTCCTCCTGGGGACATTCGGGGGGAAATCTTTGCACACTAACCTCAACTCCTAAATCCTGGCCAAAATGCGAGATATCCTGGGAAAGAAAACTTGATTCCCCTTCGGTCCACTCAAGGAGGTAAAGATGGGGTTTTTCGGGAAGAAGAGAATATTCTTCTTTCAGCCCTTCCTTGATTTTCCGTTGAACGGGTCGCCCGTCAAGCAGCATCTTCTTTCCCCCAATTTAATAAACCAAGTCTGACAATTTCTTCAATCAGAATCGGAAAATCCAATCCCGCTACTTTTGCGGATTTAGGAAAAAGACTCTCCTTTGTAAGCCCGGGAATAGTATTTAATTCAAGAAGATAGATCTCCCCCTGGGAATAAATCATGTCTGCCCTTCCAAAACCCCGGCAGTTGAGCGCTTTAAAGGCAACCCTGGCGATCTCTTGGGCCTTTTGTGAGACCCCTTCTTCAATCCTGGCAGGGCAGATTTCCTTGGTCGAACCATTGTATTTGGCCCGGTAATCGAAAAACAAGCCCGGAGGAACGATTTCGATTACCGGTAGAGGTTCAGGATCCTCATTCCCCAAAACGGGAACTGTAATTTCAACCCCTTCAAGATATTTCTCGATCAGAACGCAGGAAGAGACTTGTAATATCCTATCAATTCCCGCCTCCAATTGGTCGAAAGAGGAGGAAATGACCACAAAAAGGGATGACCCCGAATCGTTGGGCTTAACCACTAGGGGAAGACCGAACTTCCCGGCGGCAACTTCCAGGCTCTCCCGGAAGGGTTCCCCCCTATGAAGCAACAAATATGGGGGGGTTGCAAGCCCGTACTTTTGGAAAATTAGGCGGCTGCGGTGTTTATCCATCCCCAAAGCACTGGCAAGAACCCCGGAACCGGTGTAGGGAATCCCAGCTATCTCCAAAAGCCCCTGAACCGTTCCATCTTCCCCTTTCGGTCCATGAAGGGCGACAAAGACTATATCTGGTTTGGGGGTTAAGGAACGGGCGACGGACTCAAGAATCGATTGACCCTGGGGAAGATTTTCTCCATTTTTCAGCCACAATCCTTGTGAGGAAATCTCCACGGGGTAAGCATTATGGCCCCGCGAAAGGAGAGCTTCAAGGACCATCGAACCGGAGGCAAGGGATACTTCCCTCTCTCCTGATTGACCCCCCATTAAAACGGCAACAGTCAGCTTTTTCACGGTTCTCCTTCAATTTCCAAAATGCTTTTTATTTTACCGTTAAAAACCTCTTTCAACTCCTTTATGTTTTCTAAAAAAAGGGACGGGTTTGAAGCCTTTAAAATTTCCCTCGAGACATAAGGACCGGGAATTCCAACGGTAAAAACACCTGCCCTCTTTCCCATTTCAATGTCCTCCGGGGAATCGCCGATATAAGCCGCCCGTTTAAAGGAAACCTTTAAACTCTTTATCAAGGATTCAAGAGGAAGAGGATCAGGTTTCCTGGTTCCAAAGTCCTCCATGCAAACCACCCGGGAAAAGAACCCTTCAAGGTTGAAGACCTTTAGTTCGTCCTCCAGGCGATTTCTGTTTGCCGCTGAAAGAAGCGCCAAAAGAAAGCCTTTTCTCTTAAGCCATTCCAGAACCTCGAGGGCCCCATCCATTAAAGTTCGGGGACAATCCCGGTAGATCTCCAGCCAGCGGTTGTCAGCCCATTCGAATAATTCTTCCGGGAGCCCCAGGGCTTTATAAGTCCGATACCAATTGGGAGAATAGTACTTGAATACGTCCTCGAGACGAAGGGGAATACCTGCTTCAGAGAAAATAACCCTGTACGCCTGAAGGGTGGCCTCCTTTGAGTTAAGCAGGGTGCCATCCCAGTCGAAAGCTAAGAGTTCAATAGAGGCCGGAACCAATTTCAGCGAGTCCACGTCTAATAGGTTAAAGTTTTTCCAGAAAAATGACAATAAAGGAGGTATGAAATGAAAATTGCAAGGTTTGCCCGAATACTTTCCATCTCTCTGATCATTTTCGGTTTTCTTTTTCTAAGCTTTTCCACCTTTAAGCTCCAGGGGGCTTCGGTTTCTGCGGCTGAGGAGGAAACGGTCAATCGAATCACGGTTTCGGGCGTGGGGACTGTGAAAGCCAAGGCGGATACGGTAGAGATCATCCTCGGAGTAACCACCGACGGGAAAACCGCCCAAGAAGCCCAGGGGGCCAACTCCACAGCAATGAACAATGTGGCGAGAACACTGAAAAACCTCCTCACCCCAAATGATCGCTGGGAGACCGCTTACCTTACCCTTTATCCCCAGTACGATTACTCGGAGGAGGGGAAAGGAACGTTAATTGGCTTCAGGGCGGAAAACGGTATTCACATTGTCCTCTCTCAGGTTTCCCGGGCTGGGGAGATCATTGACGCCTGCGTGGAAGCCGGCGCAAACACGGTCTCAAGCATTCAATTCTCCTTGAAAGATGTGGAAAGCCTGAAGCTGGAGGCAATAAAACAGGCAATGAAAAATGCTGAGGGAAAAGCTACCGCGGCCCTGGAAGAGCTGGGGAAGGCCATCAAAGGGGTGGAAAGCATCAGCATCTCAGACTCCTATTATCCTCCCCTCCCCTATTCTTATGCCAAAACGGAGGCTTTGGGGGGTGGGGCTCCAGTAGAACCTGGCCTCTTGGAAGTCCAGGTCAATGTCAACGTAACCTACACCTTCTAAAAGGACTCACCGAAAATGAAAAAAGGCTGTCATTTGACAGCCTTTTTTCATTAAAGAGGGACGTGTAAAATTAAGTTATGCCGGAGTTCGTCAAAGCCCACCTATTTGAATCTCTCGAGGGAGGAACTGCCAGATGCCTGGTTTGCCCCCGGGAATGCGTTTTAAAAGAAGGCCAGATCGGTTTCTGCGGAACACGGGTCAACCAAGGTGGGGAAATTTACTCCATGATATACGGTATGGTCTCCTCGGTGGCCATCGACCCCATCGAGAAAAAGCCCCTGTTTCACTTTCACCCGGGGAGCCCCTGCCTTTCCTTTGGTTCCTTCGGTTGTAATTTTCGCTGCATCCACTGCCAGAACTGGAGCATTTCCCATCGGCTGGTTGAGAAAGGGATCCCTGATGGAAGGTACCTTTCTCCGCAGGATGGGGTAAAAATAGCGCTTGAAAACCAGGCAAAGGGGATTTCATGGACCTACAACGAGCCCACGATCTGGCACGAATACACCATGGATATGGGAAAAATCGCCAAAGAAAAAGGTTTGTACACCGTTTATGTGACAAACGGTTTCATCACCCCCCAAGCCCTGAAGGAGCTTTCCCAGGTTCTGGACGCCTTTCGAGTGGATTTAAAGGGCTGGGAAAAGGAATTCTGGAGAAGGATCTGCAAAATCGACGATCCCGCCCCTGTCTTTCGGGCAGCTTACGAAGCAAAAAACAAATACCATATGCACGTGGAAGTGGTGACGAACGTCATCCCAACATTCAACGACGATGATCAGACCTTCACCAACCTCGCCCGGTGGATATTGGATAACCTCGGAGCGGATTGCCCCTGGCATATCACCCGTTTCGTACCCTACCTGGAACTCTCCCATCTTCCCTACACTCCCCTTTCTACCCTGGAAAGGGGAAGGTCTATAGGCCTTGAGACCGGCTTGAAATTTGTATACTTAGGAAATGTCCCCGGCCATCCCGGGGAAAATACCTTCTGCCCCAAATGTGGCACCCTATTGATCGAGCGCTACGGTTTCTGGATCAAGAAGAACCTCCTTTCTTCAAACAACCATTGCCCAAAATGCGGGGAAAAGATTAATATAGTGGGCAGTATTGAGCGTCAAAAAAACCTCTTTTTTTAGGAGGGAGGTTAAATGAACCAAATCCCAATTGGCTTCGTTGTGGGAGAGGCCCGCTCCGATTCATTCCTTTTCGTCACCACTCCGGATCTTTGCCCCCCGAGGCTGGAATATGTCGTTCTAAAAGGTCTCCGGGAGAGAATTTCCGGGAAAGAAGAGGGTGTTGAGGTTCTGGCTCAGATCACAGAGCTCAGGGCTACTTCCCAGGTCTTTGATTCAGCCTTAACCTTTCAGGAAACGGAAACAATTCTCAGGGCTGAATACTCCGCCTCTCCCCGGATCCTCGCCACCGCAACCGTCCTTGGATACCTTGATTCCCAGGATCGGG
Source organism: Caldisericota bacterium (assembly GCA_024655965.1). Taxonomy (GTDB): domain Bacteria; phylum Caldisericota; class JANLFM01; order JANLFM01; family JANLFM01; genus JANLFM01. Next base: position 31,807 of record JANLFL010000001.1, read on the forward strand.
TTTTCCTCCCGCGTTCCACTCCTCTTCCAGGGGACAGGGTTTTCGTGGCTCCCGACGATCTGCTTGAGAGATTCTTTACCAGGAATATTCAGGACGGAATTTTGGTGGGAACCCTGATAAATCGCCCCCAGGTCAAGGTCAAGATCGATCCTAATGGCTTAAGAAGGCATTTAGCAATCATTGCCCAAACTGGGGCGGGGAAATCCTACCTTTCTGGGATCCTCCTGGAAAACTTGCTTCAATTGGGCGGGACGATCATCGTCTTCGACCCTAACTCGGATTATGTGTACATGAGGAAGGACCGAAGAGGAAAGGAAACCCCATTTTCGGGGGACATTTTGGTCTACCGGGTTCCCAATATTAAAGGAAGGCGATTCTCCGATGAGGAAATTGGAGGAAGCAATTCATACACCATTCAATTTTCCAGATTAGGGATCGACGAAATTTGTACTCTGGGGGGAATTCCCGAGAGTTATTCAAATATTCGGGAGGCAATAAAAAAGGCCTGCGCGGAACTTGAAGAGGACAATATCGATTACAAGCCCCCCGAACTGGCAAAAAAACTGAAGGAGATGGCCGGGATTTTGGAAGATGAATACCTTTCCCTTCACACTCAGAGGTTCCTCGAAGGAAAAGAAGAACCCATCCCGGAACTTACTCCAAAAGGAGGGAAACGGAAGGGGCTTTCCCCCGATATTGAAAAAGGGGCGGAAAGGGCGATCAAGTATATCGAGAACCTTTGCTCTTACGATATCTGGGGATTCAGCGACGTCCCAATCGAAGAACTTTTAAAGCCCGTTCGCCTTTCGGTTATCGACCTTGCAGGCCTTGAAAGGAGCGTTACGGAATTCGTCGTAGACAAAACTTTAAGGGAAATCTGGGCCAGAGCCACAACCGGAAAACTCCCGTATCCGGTTTTCGTGGTCCTTGAAGAAGCCCACACTTTCGTTCCCCAGGAAAACAAGAGCCATTGCCGGGAAATCATAAACCGAATAGCTTCTGAGGGCCGGAAATTCAAAGTCTTCCTCATCGTGATCACCCAGAGGCCTCACAAAATTCATCAGGACACCCTGTCTCAATGCGCAAGCCAGATCATCATGAAGCTCACCAACCCCGAGGACCAGGAGGCAGTCAAGAAAGCGGCGGAAAATCTTTCCAGTGACTTGTTCGCCGACCTTCCCGGGTTGAACGTTGGGGAGGCGATCCTCCTCGGGACACTAACCAGGGTCCCTGTAATGATCAAAGCGGGTGAACGGATCACCCGGGAGGGGGGATCGGACATTGACGTACCCGAAGCCCTTAAGTTAGCTTTGCGAGAAAAGAAGATGAAAGTTCCCCCGGAGTTCCTTGAAAGGGTTGAACCCGAGGAAGCAGGGTGATGCTACCCGGAAAGATTGTTTATTCCCCCCATTATCTCGTCCGTCTTGAAAATCACGTTTACCAGACGGAAAAATATTCCCTGGTAAAAGATAGGCTAATTCGGGAGGGCTGGGCGAAAGAAGAGGATTTCATCGAACCGGAACTCCCCTCAGAAGAGACCCTCCTTCTGGTCCATTCCCGGGAATACTTAAATGATTTAAAGGGGCTCAGGTTCACCCAGAGGACCTGTCGCGCGGAACTCCCCCTCACCCGGGATCTGGTGGATTCCGCACTTTATTCTGTTTCCGGAACCATCCTCGCTTTGGAGGAAGCTCTTAAGGCAAGGATAGGAATTCACCTCGGTGGGGGTCATCATCACGCTTTCCCGGACCACGCGGAAGGTTTCTGCTACCTTAACGACGTAGCCATCTGCGCCAGGCAGGCAATCGCAAAAGGGGTGGCTGAGAAAGTGGCCATCGTGGACTGCGACCTCCACCAGGGAAACGGAACGGCTTTCATTTTTCAAAACGAACCCAGGGTCTTCACCTTCTCCATTCACGAGGAGGAAATTTACCCGAAAAAGGAGAAAAGCTCCCTGGATATCGGGCTAAACGGAGGGACGGGGGATATTGAATACCTCAGGGAGCTGGAAAGGGGCCTTACGGAAGTCCTCCGTTTCCAGCCCGAGTTGATAATTTATGTCGGTGGGGTTGATCCATTCCGCTACGATAAATTGGGAAGCTTAAAATTGACAAAAGAGGGCCTTTTAAAGAGGGACTCCATGGTCCTCGGTGAATGCGCCCAAAGGAGGATTCCCTGCGTTGTTACCATGGCAGGAGGATACGCCTTCAAAGTGGAGGATACCGTTGACCTCCACTTTCAGACGGTAATTACCGCTATCAGGTTTATGAAAATTTTAAATGGTTAGAATAGTCCTTACCGCGGATAACCATTTAAACGCTTATTACCGGAAAATGAGTCCCTCCCAGATGGGGGAAAGGAGAAAAGCCCTCCAATCGGCTTTTCACCAGGTCATCGAATTCTCCCTAAAAAACGCAGACATTTTCCTGCAAGCCGGGGACCTTTTCGATTCCACTGAGCCGGGATACGAGGACATTCTTTTCGCCTTGAGGTGCTTCCATCAATTGAGTGAGAAAGGGGTTAGGGCCTTCGCCATCGGGGGAACCCACGACACCCCCAAATCGAAAGAAAGAATGTCACCCCTGAGATTTCTCTCCGAGTTAGGGGTCCTCCATTTCTTCTCCAAAAAGACCGGGATTGAGACTTCCAAGGTTAAGGTGAACGGGGTGGAAATTTCAATTGGGGGAATGTCCACAAATACCCGCTTGCCTAACTCAGAGGATCCGCTCAAAGGGGTGTCCTTCCCCGAATTCGGCGAACTAAACATCCTTCTTTTGCATTACGGCATCCAGGGCCATTACATTCCCGGGGCACAGGATTTAACCGTTCCCCTTGGAAGCCTTGACCTCTTGGAAGGAGTTAACCTGTTTGCAGTTGGACATTATCACCATCCCAGGGATTTTAGAATTGGCGAAAAATTAATAATTATTCCCGGTGCCACGGAAAGGATGGATTTTGGAGAGCGGGAGGAAAGCTGTGGATTTTATTATTTAGAATACCAGTCCGGGAAACTCGACTGTCAGTTCATCAAGGTTGAAACTCAACCAATGGGACAGGTTGTGGTCCGTTCCCCGGAAATCGAAAGGGCACTCGATCCCACCTCTATGATCCTGGAAAGGATACGAGAAGCATCAAACCCCAGAAAGCTCCTCAAATTAAAGGTGGAAGGAGTCTTCACTCCCGAACTTTACCACCAGGTCCAGTGGGCAAAAGTCTGGCAAGAAGGAAAAGCAGGGAACTTCTTCTTCGACATCGATCTGGCCTCAATGAAAATGAACCCGGCTAAACCCGATATTAAAACAGGAGGAGCAGGTTATTCGGAAAAGGAAGAAATCAAAAAAGTGGCTACAGCACTTGCAGAAAAAGCTTCCCCGAGCGAAAGGGAAATATTTCTCGATGCCCTTGATCTAATTATGGAGGAATACAATAAGCGAAGATAATGATCCTGATTAGAAAACTCCAGGTCCACAACTTCAAACAACTGGAAAATTTGAGCCTCTGGTTCCCAGAAAAAGGCAGTTTCCTGATCGAGGGGGCGAATGAAGCGGGAAAGAGCAGCCTTTTCGAGGCGATTTTCTTCGGGATCTTCGGAAGGCCACTTGCAGGAAGCCTTCCCGATCTGGTGAATTTTCAAGAAAACGTGAAGAAGGCCACCGTGGAACTTGAGATAACTGCGGAGGGTGAAATCCTTCACATTTTCAGGGAGATCCCCAAACAGGGAAACCAGAGCGCGTACTTGATAGTAAAAACCGAGGACGGAAAGGAGCTCGACCGCATCAGCAAAGTTAAGGTGGTTAACGATCGAATCGAAAGGGCATTGAAATTCGACTCTCAGGCTTTTTTGAACTCCTGTTTCGTGGAGCAGAAAAAACTTGGGAAGCTGGAGGAAGCAACTTCCCAAGAGAGGAGAAATGCTCTTTCCAAGCTTATCAACCTGGATTTCATGCTGGAACTCGAGGAGAAATTCAAGGTTAGCATGGAGGACAAAAACAGGTTGAATTCCCTAAAAGAAAGGGAGGAGCTTGCCAGGATCAGGGAGGAGCTTGCACCCCTTGAGGATCGGTTAAAGAAAGTGGAGCGCCAACTAAAGTTACTTTCCTTAAAAGGAAACCTGGAAAACCTGAAAAGGAACAAGGCGGAAATCGACGAATGGAGGGAAAAAATTGCCTCCCTTGAATCAAAAAAGGTCCAGTTAAGAGAAAAGATCGAGACTTTGGAAAAATTGAACTCCCTGGCCACGGAAATCAGGATTTTTCTTTCCTCTCGCCAAAACCTCACCAATTTGCAAAAGCAGATGGAAGCAGTTGAAGGGGAGCTTGAGGAACTCAAAAAGAAAGGGGACTCCATTCCCCAGCTCGAAGGACGGATCTCGCAGCTCCGGACCTTGAAGCGAAATTGGGATAGAATTCAGGACCTGGAAAACAAGAAAAGGGAGACCGAGCAAAAATTGGATGCGGTAGCGGGGGAAATCGACAAAAAACTCAAAAAACGTGAGGAACTTGAAAGGATTAAGGGGGAGAAGGAAGCCCTCAATGCCCAGCGGAAAGGACTTGAGGAAAAGGGTATCGAATTAAGGAATCGGGCAAAAAAGGAGCTTGCCCTTGCGATTGTTTTTCTCCTCTTGGCTGTTTCCATCTCCCTTCCTTCCATTTTCGGACTCCTGCCGATCTATCTCCTTTCCTTTCTAACTCTTTTAATTCCTGCGATTTTCTTTTCTTTGAAATCCAAAAAACGGAAAGAAAGGGCAAATTCCATCCAGAGAGAAATTCAGTCCTTCCTCGAACAGGAGCAAAAGCTCGCGGGAAAAATGGAAATTTTCCAAACCCCGGAATTCGACCTAAAATTCGGGGGATTTGAAGAGGAATTAAATTTCTTAAGGGAAAGAAAAGCGAGAATTGAAAAGGCTTTGAATTCGGCCCTGGAAAAAGTCCAAAAAGAAGGAAGCCTCCTGGGAGCCAGGACCAGAGACGAGGTTGTCGGGGAGATCAATCGGTTGGAGGGAAAAATCGAGGATTTAAAAAAGGAGGTTGCCAGGATCGAGGATAGGACAAATTACCTGAGGAACCTCTCCCAATCATTCCAAAAGCAATCCCTGGAGGAGGAAAAACACGGCAAAATCCTTCAAAATTTAGATCCCGGAATTTACCTGGAAGAGGATTCTCTCAGGGGAAAATTGGCGGAGCTTCAAAGGAACCTTCAAGAAACAAAGGCAAGGGAGCTTAAAGCAGAATTGAGTGGACTGGAAAACGATGTCGGGGCTTTATCGGGTAGAGTGGAGATCAAAGAAAGGGAAAACCAAAAAATCCTTTCTGAATTAAAAGAAACCTGTTCGATTTTGGAATTACCTTTTGAAAAAATCATGAATGGGGAAGACATTCCAGAGCTTGAAGCGCTCCCGCCTGTGGAAGAAAAGGTCATAAAAGGGGAAAGGGATTATCTTTTTGCGGAAAGGGAATCGATGAGGAAAAAGGAGGCGGAGCTCTCCGAAAAGTTGGGATTGAAAGAAATTGCCCTCGATTTTTCCTCCGCGAGAAAGGAGAGGGAGGATTTTGAGCACCAATTGAGGGTCAGGGAAATTGCCAAACAAATTCTGAGCGTCACACGGGAAGCCATTTATAACCAGGTCAAACCCCAGACGGAATACCACATGAGCCTTATTGTTCCCCTGCTCACTTCCAACAGGTACCAGGAAGTACAACTTACAGATGAATACAAGATCCGAGTCTGGGACGAAAGAGCAAGAGGTTACAGGGAAAAGGAGATCTTCTCAGGCGGGACCCAGGACCAGTTCTCCCTGGCTCTGCGTTTGGCTTTCGCCATGGCCACGCTTCCCCAGGAAAGGGGCTCATCCCCGGGGTTTATCTTCCTCGACGAACCATTCTCCTCCTCGGACATTGAACGAACAAAAGCCCTGGTGGAGTTACTGACCAGAGGGATCATCCACGAGGTTTTTCCCCAGGTCTTCGTTATCTCCCATTCCACGGTCGTGGACCCTGAAGAGTTCGATTATTACTTATATTTGGAGAATGGGAGGGTTACAAAAAATACCATCGAGGAAATTCACAAGTACCCTCAGGAGGAACATGGGTTATTCCAATAAAGCTTTTATTCTCCCGAGAGCAATTTTCTTCCTCCTTGCCCCCCTCTTTTTCTTGAGCCTAACCATATCTATTCTGGCTTTCGATCCAGGCTTTTTCTTCTCCCTTCAGAAAGGGATTGGGTACCCGGTAACCGATGCCACATACGAGCTCGATAGGAAAATATCCAGTTCCTTGTTCTTCGGAGTCCAGGGAGAAAACCTCCAGGAGTTCTCCCAAAAGGAAATCCTCCACCTGGAGGATATTCATAAACTCCTCCGCTCGCTTTTTATCTTTTCAATTTTCAGCGGCTTAACCTTTCTGGGATCTACCGTCTTTCTGGCGTTTAATGATATGAAGTTCCGGAAAATGCTTTTTTGGGGCTTCCTTTCCTCTCTCGGTTTTTACCTCATTTTAGGTCTCTTGTTTTTTTTATTTTTCGATTGGGCTTTTCTTAATTTCCACCTGGCTGTTTTTTCAAATGATTACTGGATCCTTGGGGATGATTACCTCCTTTACCGCCTGTTTCCCCCGGAACTGTTTCAAAAAGCCCTCTTTCCCTTCTTTTTCCTCCTGATTTTTTTGACCTCGCTTTACTATATTCTTTCCTCCGCCATTTCCAGAAAATCCTCAAGGGCGCCCAAGGCTTCCTGAGGATCACGGTACCTAAAAAAGGTGAGATTCTTGTTCCCCTCAATCATTGCCGAAACTTTGACCCCCTCCCGGGCAAGGCAGAGCACTTTTTTCTTCAGGCTCAAAGCATACCCAATTTCGTATCCAATCCCTGTCGAGGGGATGGAGACCTCGGCGATCAGAACATCTGAGGATTCGATCCAGGAAGTATCCCTTTCATAGACGAACTCTCGGGGAAGCTTGCTCTCACTTTCCCAGACCTCTGGTTCCAGAAGGTGCTCGGTCAAAATTTGGTGCCCTCTCTTCTGGAGAAATTCCTTAATATCCCTGTAAGGGACGGAGGGCGATTTTTCGACAATCACTGGAACAGCGAAGTAAATTTTCATTTTTATCCTTGCCCCTTTATAATATTACCCAATTGATTTTAAGCGGTAGAAAGGAAGGCGTGAATGAGGAAGAAATTTGTTTTCTTTATCCTTACACTGGCTCTTGTCCTGAGTCTTCCCCTTTCCCTGGTTGCCCAGGAGGAACCCCCACCCTTCCCAGATATTGAACCTCCCCATTCCCAGATCACCTACCCACAAAATGGGGCAACCTTGAATACAAACCCGATCGTGATCACCGGGACCGCCACGGACAACGAATGGGTTCAAAAAGTGGAACTGGAGATCGCTTCCCCTTCCACCCCCACTCAGACATTTCTCTGCACCCCAGGCTCGGGAGGGGATTATTCAAACTGGTCCTTCACCTGGGTGAACCCGGCCCCGGGAACATACGTTCTAACTTCCATCGCCACCGACCGGCTGGAAAACCAGGAGGAGGAACTGGAAAGCATCATGATCACTGTCTCTTCCGGAATACAACCAATCCCTGATACCTACCCTCCATATATCGTTTTGATCTTCCCCCCTGTTCTGGAATATATGACTGATGAACCCCAGCTTCAAATCGAGGGCCAGACGGAAACCGGAGCTCAGGTATTCATCAACGATGTTCCAATTACCGTCGAGGAAATTGGTTACTTCGCCCATGAAGTAACCCTCTCACCTGGTGAAAACATTTTCACCATCGAAGCCCGGGACCAGGCGGGGAACTCCACTTCCCTAAATTTAAAGATAGTCTTTTCAGAGGAGGGATTCACTCCAACCCCATCTCCAACTCAAACTCCGACTCAAACAACCACGCCTTCTCCCTCCCCTACCCCAACTCCAGGAACTTTTCCGGATCTCTCCGGCCATTGGGCGGAGGATTTGATCATGAACCTCGCCCAATTAGGGTTTGTCTCGGGATATCCCGATGGAACCTTTAAACCCGATAACCCGGTAACCAGAGGGGAATTCAGCGCGATCCTCTGCCGAGCTTTGGGAATCTCTCCTTCGGAGGGGAGTTCCAGTTTTCCGGATTTAAATGGCCACTGGAGCGAAAAATTTGTTATCCCCCTGGTGGAAAAGGGAGTGATCAAGGGATACCCTGATGGGACATTCGGGCCTGACCTTCAAATTAAAAGATGCGAAATTGCAGCCATCATAGCGAGAGCCTTGACCCTTCCTCCGATTGTGGGAAAACCCACTTTCTCGGACATCGACACCACCCACTGGGCTTTCGGTTTCGTGGAAACCTCGGTTTCCCGGGGGTTAATTAAAGGATATCCGGATGGGACATTCAGGCCCGAGAACCCTGCAACAAGAGCGGAAGCCTGCGCAATTATTGCCCGCTCATTAGAATAAATGCCAATTCTTTTAACAAAAAAAGCCCCTCCAAGGAGGGGCTTTTTTTGTTTCTTTTCTTCAAATACCTAAAGCGGGAAGAGCCCAAATTCCCCGGTTCTAAGAAGGGTAAGGACAATCAGAAAGAGAATTGGCCCCAGGGAGACGAGAAGTGCGGGACCAAGTTGAAGATCCTCCGTTTCTGCCAGGACCCCCGTCAAGAGGTAAACATGGAACAACAGGAAGATGATCAAGAAGATCAAGTCCGTAACCTTTGAGGGGATCAAGGAAAGCGCGGCATAAGGAACGAATGCTAACCAGGCCACCCCGACCGCTAAAGCCATGTCTTTCAAGGGCGCGCCTTTTCCCTTGAAAAGCACCGCCATCAGACTCAAAGCGGTGGTCTCAAAAAGCCAAATCAGGAAGGGGGCAAAAAGCATGTAGAAGAACAGCCGGGCAACTACCCCCCCGGAGACATTTCTTAAGTCAATTAGAATGGCAATTCCCCCGAAAAGGCCAACCGCAATAACACAAGCAAGGGCAAGCCACCACATTTTCTTTGAGATAACCGCGGCAAAGGCCTCCTTGGGATTGATGATGAAGTTCAGGAAGAATTTCCCCCAATCGAAACCCCCTGCCCGGACAACCGGAGCAGCAAGAGAAGTCCCGCAATTAGGACAGACCTGGCCTCCAGGGGGGATTTCGGCCCCACAATTGGGACAATATGGCATTTATTGATCCTCCTTTCTCCAAAAGCCTTGTTGCCTTTATTTTAGACCCCTCAAGGGAGCCTGGCAAGATTAGGAAATAAAAAAAGGAAAAAAGGAAAAAATTAATAATCAGAAAGGTCCTTAATAAAGGTGAAAAAAACGGGTCAAGAAAAGATAAAGACCGCTTGTTAAAGCGGAAAAGGGAAGGACCAAAAGCCAATTTACCCCGAGAATGTTCCAGGGCATCACCTCACCCAATAGCCATTGAGCGAGAAACGCCCCGAGAAAGCCAGCAACCATTGAGGCGAGAACCCCACCTGGTGCTTTACCTTTAGCGATTAAAAAATCCATCAGGAATCCCACAAGGCCCCCCAAGGTCAGGACCATCACCCAAATAAAAATTCCCCAATCCCTGATGTTAGTCATGGGTAAAATCTAAAAGATGGGGGGTTCCCGTGTCAATTGAAGGAGAAACCTAACTTCCAATGTTCCTTGAACCCACCCCAAAAACCATTTATAATACACCCGGAGGGCGGTTAGTTCAGCGGTAGAACGCTTCGTTGACACCGAAGAGGTCGTAGGTTCGACTCCTACATCGCCCACCATTTTTTTAAAGGAAACTCCAAATAACCTTCCTGCTATCATATAGATAATCAGGGATGAAAAATGCCAACTTTCATTGATCTTCTGTTAAAGGAAATCTCCCAAAAAGCTCCCTCCCTTTTCAGGTTGTGGGAGAGACAGGCCTTGAGCAAGGAGGAGGAAACCCTATTTCAAAGGGCCCGGGACATCTGGTTGGCCGTTCCTGCAAGCCCTGGCAATCCTTCAGTTAAAGCTTTTGCCTGCGATGGTTCCATGATTGAGCGCTCCTTCAACAATGGGGCGACCATCTTCATCGGGCAGGCTCTACTCATTGGAAATGCCATCGAAGAAAAAAACCTAAGGGTGGACTTATTCAGGGGAGGCATGGAAAGGGGGACAATCGATCGGTTAAATTCCATTTTTCTTAAAGAATTGGAAGTCTCCCTTTGCTTGGAAAACATGGAATTGATGGAGGGAGGTGTCCTTTTCCTCGACGGGTCCCTGTATAGCACCCTCCCTCACCTCCTCTACCCCGTTTCCGGAGGGAGGGAGATTAGTCCACCGGATCCTGCACTTGACCTCCTGGAAAAAATCCTCCGCCTCCTGGAAAAAGCGGAGGAATTTAAAGTGAAAATTATCTGTTTATCCAAGTCCTCTCACGATCTCCTCCTGTCCCGGAAACTTTACTTCAAAAGCTTAGAAGATGATATCCCCGAGGAGGAACTCCTAAAGCCTCAAGGGGAAGTCATTTCAGATTCAGAACTTCTCTTTCGTTCCACAAAAGAGCCCGGCTTTTCCCGCCCCCTGATGGTGGGGAAAATGTCCTTCTACCCCAGGCACTCCGCTCTTTTTTTGAACTTCAGGGAATTAGCCAAAAGGTTCTCCCCGGAGGAGGAAAAGGCCTTGCAAATCCTTGAAAAAATCTTGGACTCCCCCGCCCACGGCATTCTCTACTGGAGGCCATCAAAGGAAGACGATCCCATTCGGGTGGATTTCCCGTGGACCTTTGAGGATGAGAGGATTCCCTTGAGGGAGATTTTCGGAATTTTTCCCCGGGATGTTGAGAAGGTCTTCCCCATCCTTTCTCAGGTTCAAAGTTTCTACGGTGGGCCCAACGTTTACAATGCCCTTCTATGGCAAGCGGACAGGGGGGTCCGGTTAACCAAGGAATTATCCGAAATTTACCTCGGGGTCATCAGCTCTAAGCTCGGGGAAAGGCTCAAGCTGGACCGATCCTCCCGGAGGTTCCTTTAAACATCATCAAAAATACTTCTCGAGTTCAGAGGGGTGAACAGAAAAAAGGATTTCCTTGGCTTCTTCCCTTTTCATTTTAATCCACCGCTCGAGGAGCAGTTCTGGAAAGACCCCATCCCGGGTTAAAAATTCGTAATCCTCCTCCAATGAATCGAGGGCTTCATCGAGGGATCTGGGAAGAAATTTGATCTTCCCCTCCTGAAATCCCGGAGGAGAATCCCCATCAAAGGGCCCAAGACCTTCACTTTGAGGATCGATCTCTTCCTCTATTCCGTCAAGTCCAGCAAGGAGGATGGAGCTAAGGCAAAGATAGGGATTGCAAGTGGAATCCGGGGGGCGGTACTCAAACCTGGTTTCCTGGGGGTCTGCCACATATCCCGGGATCCGGCAGGCGGAATTCCGATTCCCCTTACCAAAGGTAATGCTGGTTGGCGCCTCGAATCCCGGGACCAACCGCTTATAAGAATTGGTGCTGGGATTGCTGAAGGCACAAAGGCTCCGGGAGTGCTTCAGCACTCCCCCCATGAAGTACAGCCCAATTTTACTGAAGTTTGAATAAGGAGAGGTTTCCGAATAAAAAATGTTCTCTTCCTTTACCTTTAAGAAACAGTGAAGATGCCAGCCATTTCCTGGAACTCCCTGAATGGGTTTGGGCATGAAGGTCAGGAAAAGACCAAAATCCCGGGCGAGATTTTTTAAGGCATAGCGAATGAGGATGGCATCATCACAGGTTTTTAAAAGCGACTCGAAGAGAGTCTCGATTTCCTGCTGGCCAATTCCTCCCCCTTCATGATGGTGGTATTTAACAGAGATCTTCAATTTCTCTAAAACCTTGGAGGCTTGATCCCTGAATTGAGCTGACCTTTCCTGGGGAAGGTCGGCATGATACCCCTCCTTTATATTTTCCAGAGGGGTGATCTCCAATTTTAGAGAAAGCTCGTCCCTAAAAAGTTGAAAACCCTGGAACAGGTAAAACTCGTACTCAGGACCCCAGAAAGACACCGCGTCTTTTACTTTTTTGAAAAGAAGGGCTTCGGCTTTCTTCGCCACGAGGCGGCAATCGAGAGGAAAGGGCGTCCTTTCCCGGTCAGGAAGGTGCATTGTGGCAAAGCATGAAAGCACGCTTTGCTCCCGAAATGGGTCCTTGAAGCAGGTTGATAGGTCGGGGATCAATACAAGGTCAGAGGATTCAACCGAGGATAACCCGTAAGAACTGGCATCGAATCCTATTCCTTCGGTTAAAACTTTGGAAGAGATGGAACTCGAGGGAAGGGAAAGGTGCCTGAGGTTCCCAAAAAGATCCACGGTTTTTAAATCGAGAAAATCGACCCCCTCCCTATCAAGAAGGACCTTAAGCGCGTGAAAATCCATTTTTCTTCCTCCGGTTGGTGGTACTTGAATTATAACAGAGCAAACCTCGGGAGGGAAAAGTGTCCTATCTTCAAGACTTCAAAAAGACGCAGGTCTCCACATGAAAGGTGTGAGGGAAAAAGTCGAAGGGAATCACTTCAATTATTTGGAAGGGGAATAATTGTTGAAGGTCCCGGGCGAGGGTTGCAGGGTTACAGGAGACGTAAACCAAAAAAGGAGGGGGCGAGCAATTCAATACCTGCAATAACTTGGGATGGAGCCCTGAGCGGGGAGGGTCAACCACCACCAGGTCAAACTGGCCCAAATCATTGATTTCTGAGGCATCCCCCTCCATGAATTTCAAGTTCTCCAATCCGTTCAGGAGGGCGTTTTCCCTCGCGTCGGAAATCGCCTGAGGGATTTTTTCGATCCCCCATACTTCCCGGGAAACCTCCTTGAGAAAGCAGGCAATGGTCCCGGTTCCGCAATATAGATCCAGGACTTTTTTTGGAGATACCTCCCGAGCAAAATCTCGGATTTTCTGATAAAGGGCCTGGGCTTGAAGGGAGTTCGTTTGAAAAAAAGAAGAGGGGGAAATGCGGAAGCGAAGCCCGCCAATTTCCTCAAGAATGAAACCTGGACCCTTGATTATCTCCTCGCTGTCCACATGATGGCTGTCTCCCCAGGAACGATTTATGGTGAAAACCACGGTGGAATCCCCAAAAATTGAGGCAAATGCTTCTTTTGCCTGGGGGGAAATTTCCTCTCCCAGGACAAGGTTAACCAGGAGATCCCCCTTTAGGGACCTTCTGATTACAAGATTGCGAAGGGCTCCTTTATGTTCCCTCAGATTCCAGACGGAAATCCCAAAATCAAAAGCCCAGTTCCTTACGGAAGGAAAGAATTCTTCGATCGAGAAGGAGGAAATGGGGCACTCCTTAAGGTTTATTACCCGACGGAAGTCCCCTCTGGGATGAAGCCCTAACGAAATTTCTCCCTCCTCTTTAAAGGTGAATTCCATTTTGTTGCGGTATCCCCAGAGGCGAGGGGAAGGAACGCATTCCTGGATTTCAGGGAATTCCAGGCCTCCGATCCGAGAAAGCGATTCCTCAAGGAATCCCCTTTTTGCCTCAAGTTGAAGGTCATAGGAGGCATACTGGAGGGAGCAACCACCGCATTCCCCGAAATGCATGCACCGGGGCTGGACTCTGAAATTTGATGGTTGAAGCACCTCCAACAATTTCGCCCGGAGGAAATCCTTCTTGACCTTGGTGATCAAGGCCTCGACTTTTTCTCCCGGAAGGCCTCCTCCAATTATCACGGCCCTTCCATCAGGGGCGTGGGAAAGGGCAACTCCCTCAAAAATTAACTTTTCGATTTCCAGGTTCAGGGTCTCACCTTTTTGCATAATATAAGAGTACAAAAAATGAAGGGCTGGAGAAAATAAAATGCTGGATTTCACCTCTGATCCTTACAGGACTTTAGCCCCTGTTTACGATTCACTGGGGCTTTCGGGGGAAAGCGAAGCTTACATCAAAAAGGTTTTGGAAGCCATGGATAAACTCCCTTCCGGGGCCAAATCCCTCGATCTCGGATGCGGGACAGGAAAGGTCTCCATCCTTCTTTCCCTTTCAGGTTGGAGCGCTGAAGGGGTGGATATTTCCAGTGAAATGATCGCCATGGCCCGACTTCAAGCCCTGGAAGCCCAGGCGTTAGTGGATTTCAAAAAACAGGACTTGAGAGCGATCGACATCAAGGAGAAATTCGATCTGGTAACCTGCTTTCGGACCCTCAACCACTTGAATGAAGAAGAGGAGATCGAAGCTTCAATCAGGGCCATCAGCCGGTCATTGAAAAGAGGAGGTTTTTTCGCCTGCGATTTTTTCTTTCCCCGGGCTTTCCCTCAAGAGTTCACCAGGGTCCTGATGTCCCCTGGTGTTTACCTGATTGAAAAGGGCTCCCCGAAGAAGGAGGACCTTCTTGAGCGGTTCTGCATCATCTTCAAGAAAAAGGGGGAGCTTTTTGAAAAAAAGGAGTGCTCCATCCTGGAACGAGGCTATTCCAAGGACTTCCTCCTCAAGACTGCCCAGAACCACGGCTTAAAACTGATTAAAACCTGGGGAATCAAAGAGGGGAAGTTTTTGGAGGAAGAGGAAAAATATAATCTCTTCCTCTTCAGGAGGGACTAATACTTCTCCTGTAAAACCCAGTGGGAAATAGTCCAGCGAAGGGCAAAGATCCCAACCAAAAAGCCAAGCCAGAGATTGAAGAAGCGAATTACCATCACCGATGTGGCCGCTATCTCCACCGGAACAGAACTGGCAAGAAGAAGGGCCATCAAACTTCCCTCGACAACCACCAATCCTCCCGGGGAGAGGGAGACCCCTCCGGCGATAGAAGAGAGGTTCAGAAAAAAGAGGGCTTCCATAAAGGTGATCGGGGGGTAAATCTCCTTCAGGAGAAAGTAGAAAGCAAGGGTCTGGAAAAGGGCTGAACAACTGCTCAAAAAGATGGAAAGGGAAAGCATTTTCCAGGAGAAGGTAAGCTTCACCGCGGAATAAAAGGAATCCAGGGATCCTGCGATATTCTGAAGCTTCTTTTTTGAACGGAGAAAATTGATCAGCGACTTGACCCATTTTTCCCGGCTTATGAGGACCATTGCCAGGATAAAGAAACAAAGGAAAGCGAGGAGAAAGGTCCATCCATAGTTGAACTGGATTGCCCCGAAGGTCGCAAGAAGAGCGATCCCGCTTCCATCGGAAAGCCTCTCAGCGAAAATAACGGGAAGGGTTTTGGAAACCGGAATATCCCGTTTTTCAAGAAGGAAAGACTTGACTGCTTCCCCGAGATTTCCAGGGGTTGCGGAAAGGGACAAGCCGGACAGAAAAACGATCAAAGACTCCTGAAAAGAAAGGTGAAAATGAAAAGGGCGAAGCAAAAATTGCCACCTCAGGAAGCGGAAATAATAATCAAAAGCGGAAAGAATGACCAGGAGAAGGGCGAGTGGGACGGGGAGGTTGAGGATTTTCTCTCCTACCGCCCGGGCATCACCCCAGAAAAGCAAGCCCACGAAAACCAGAAGCCCGATAATTCCAGCAAGAAGGAGCCTTTTTCTCCAGGATTCCGCTTTATGATAGGATTCATTCATCATTCCACCTTGATGAAAGAAAGGTCGGGAATGACAAAGTCAAAACAGCCCTTCAATTGTTGGTAACCTCCAGTTCCGGTCAGAACACCTATTGTGCCTTTCACTCCTGCGTTCTTTCCCATCAGGGCGTCAAGGCAGGAATCGCCCACCACGACCATCTCTCCCGGAGGGATTCCTAACCTCTGGGAACATTTAAAAATGAAATCCGGGTGAGGTTTGGGATGAGCTACCTCATCCACCCCTATTATGAGGTCAAAATACTTTCCCCAATCCAGGATGGACATCATCCTTTGGGCACGGACGCTTCCATCTCCGGTTGCCAGGACAACCAAGAAATCCCTGGAGTCAAGCTCCCGCAGAAGCTCTTCCGCATGGGGAAGAGGACGGAGATTTGCCTCAATATCCAGGGAGTCTTCCGCTTCCTGGAAAATCTGATGAGCAAGTTCCCTTGCTGAGGGGAAGGGGACCCCTCTCTGGAAGATTAACCCGGCGCAGAGAATTTCCTCCTCAAATCTGGAGGCAGTGTTCAATGGTCCTCCTGGGTCAATGCTCCCGGTTTCCAAATCGTACCCGCAGACCCGGGCAAAATCCTTTTCCGATTCTGGTCCAAAGCGGGAAATGAAGGCGCGCGCCCTGGCTCTAAAAAGGGATTCCAGGACAAGACGGTAGTCAATTATGGTACCGTCTTTATCGAATATCACCGCCCGACAATCAATCAGATTGTCCAGGACTTTTAACCGTCCCATGGGCTAATTTTAGCAGGAGAAATGGCTTTCTAATATTCCGGGGGAAGGCCCTCCAACTCCGAGACCCGGAAAATGGGGCCATCCTTGCAGACGAATTTGGGGCCGATGTTGCACCTACCGCACTTTCCGATTCCGCATTTCATCCTTCTTTCAAGGGAGGTGAAGATCTTTTCCTTGGAAATTCCCTTTTCCAGAAGCTTGGGAATGGTTAAGCGAATCATGATCGGGGGACCGCAAATGAAACAGTTCACCTTTGAAGGATCAACTTCCACTCGGGATACGATATCGGGAACGAAGCCCACCAATCCCGTCCAACCGGGAAATTCCCTATCGACTGTCAGGAAAAGGTTAATCCCAGGGTTGTTCCTCCATTCATGGAGAAGGTCTTTATAAAGAAGCATGCCAGGGGTCCTGGCCCCATAAACGAGATCCACCTTCCCAAACCTGTCCCTGAAGCCTTCAAGAAGGTATTTGGTTAAAGAGGCAAGGGTGGTGAAGGCAAAACCCCCGGAGATGATAAACAGATCGGAACCGAAAAGATCCTCAAAGGGGTACGAATTTCCAAATGGACCCCGAATGCCCACGAGGTCGCCTGTATCAAGCTGATGAATAGCCCTGGTGACCGTGCCCGTTTTGTTCACCGTTATTTTTATTAATTCTTCATTGGGACTTGAAGCGATTCCAAACGGGCTTTCACCTTTCCCTGGCAAGGAGAGCTCGATGAACTGCCCGGGCTTAAAGGAGAAGGCTTCCCTATCCTTCTCTTTGAGGAAAGAGAACCAGAGGGTCTTTAAGGAGCGGTCATCGCTTTCAAATCTCACCCTTTCCACCCTTGCGGGAAAAGGAAGATAAGGATTAGGGTTTGAATTCGGATACACGCCTGATCACCTCCCGAATATCTATCCCGGAAGGACAAACATCGATGCACCTTCCGCAGCCAGTGCAACCAAGAATGCCAAAGAGATAGGGAATGTAACTGAACTTGTGAAGGAAACGCTGCCTCCATCTTTCCTTTAAACTGGGACGGGGGTTATGCCCGCTTGCTTCCAGGGTGTATTGATTGAACATGCAGGAGTCGTAGGTCCGGACTCTTTTTCCCGCTGGGCCCAAAGTGATGTCCTGAATATCAAAACAATAGCAGGTAGGGCAGTGGTAAGTGCAACTGGCGCACCCCAGGCAGGTTGAACTTATCTCCTCCCAGAGTTCGTCATTGAAGATCAGGGATAAGTATTCCTCAGGGGAAAGAAGAGGAGGTTCATCTTTTTCCCTCCGGGGAATTATCGCGCATTCGCACTCTCCCTCATCGACTTCCAGGCTATTAAAAGAGAATTTCTCAAGCCTGGAGGAGATTGCCTGATTCTGGGAAAGAACAGCCCATCCAAAGGTTGTGGGGAAAATTATGGCGTCAGCTCCATTCATCGCTCCGGGTCCATCCCCAAGGTAATCGCAGAAGCAATTCTCCTGGAATTCTGGGCATGAAACTGAAATAACCAGTGTGTTTTCCCGTCTTTTTTTAAAATAGGGGTCGACCGGCTGGGTCTTTAAAAAATTGGCTTCCAGAACCTGGATCCCCCGGCAATCGCAAGGCCGAATCCCAAGAATAATGCGGGGTTTTTCCTCAAAAACGGGCTCTTGAACATCCTTTCCCCGGAGGAAGTAGAAAATGGTTTCTTCAGGAGGAAGAAGGAGCTCCTTGGCGGAAAACGTCGTCCGGTCAAATTTAAAATCAGGGGGAATGGCTTCATAAGGGACCTCTTTCAATGGTACCTTTTCGCCATCCTTAACGGGAACGAAAAATGAATACTCGGAGAATTCCCCAAAACCCTTCAGGAGGTCCTGGGGATAAAATTTCAGGAGCAACATTTCTTTCCTTCCTCCTTGCCTCCTCCCCAGAAGAAATCGGGGTCATCGAGACGATATTCGCCAAAGGCGGGTTTTTCGCCGATCTTCAATCCTGGCTGGAACTGGAATAAATCCAAAACTGTCTGGTTTGAAAAATACAGGAGGGACATCAAATCTACGCCCTCCGGGCAAGCTCTGGCACAAGATCCGCACTGGACGCATCTTCCGGCCAGATGATATACCCGGGTAAAAAGCCAAATCAGGTTATCCGGCCATTGGGGAACTGAATGAAGCCAGCGGGGCTCGGAGTTTTCCACAAAACAACTCTCGCAGTAACACATCGGGCAAGCCTGCCGGCAGCCGTAGCAACGAATACATTTCTCCGCTTCATTTTTAAAATAATTGAGCCTTTCACCCTCAGTAAGTCCCGCTAACTCCTCTACCCTCCTCTGAAGCGAACCTCTCCCCGGTTCCTTGGAATTGCCACTCACTTTTAAATCAAAAAAAACCGGATCAGGGAAAGGACATTCCAGGCAGCTTTCGGAAAGGTAGTCTTTCAAGGGAAGCTCTAAAATTTTGCCCTCTTTTTCCAGAAAAAAGCTCCCTTCCCCGGAGCCAATAAATTTGGCCCCTGAAAAAGAGGTCAAATTTTTCCTGTCGATCAACCCCTGGCAGGGAACCCCAACCACCGTCAGGTTTTCCCTTACGAGCTGCCCTTCGTTGATCAAAATCACCAGGGAACGGGAAACGCATCCCGGGGCCACGATCCCCACCTTTTTCCCTTTGAACCGGGGGAGGAGAGAGGCAAGGTTCAAGGAAGCGCTGGGATCCCACTTTAATTCCTTCAGGGATTCGAGGGAGGAAAAAACCGCAGGCCTTAAAAAACCGGAGGGGGACCTTTCATACCCCAGGAAGACGTCCAGTTTTTTCTCAGTGAATGCTTGCTCGCAAATTAAAACCAGATCATCGGTACTCATTTAAAAACCTCACCAGGTCCTCTTTATTTCGGACGAACTCCAGGTTTCTCCCCGCTTCTTTAATTTCCGAGGTGAATTCCCGGATTAACTGGGCGAATTGGGCCCCTTCGCTGGCGGAAACCCAGGCCATTTTTAACCGGGCCGGGTTAATACCTAAAAACTCCAAAAGCTTCTTAAAAACCTCCAGGCGTCTTCTGGCAAAGTAATTTCCACTCTGGTAATGGCAATCTCCCGGGTGGCAGCCAGAAACAAGGACACCATCAGCCCCCTCGTAAAGAGCTTTCAGGATGAAGAGAGGGTTAATTCTTCCCGAGCAGGGAACCCTTATTACCCGGACATGAGGGGGGTATTGAAACCTGGAAACACCCGCAAGGTCAGCTCCAGCATAAGAACACCAGTTGCAGAGGAAGGCAATTATTTTTGGTTCAAACTCGTTCATATCCTCCTCCTAAATCTCCAAAATAGCCTCGAGGGCCTCGCTTATTTGCTGATTGGAGAATCCTTCAAGATCAATGGCACTGGACCTGCATCCACCGGAACAGGCGCCGCACCCCTTGCAAAGCGAAGGGTTAACTTCCGCAACCCTTTTCAAAAGGCCCAAAACTTTCTTTTCAATTACCTTGATCGCCCCGTAACTGCACAGGAGTTCGCAAAGGCCACATCCGGCACATACTCTTTCGTTTACCCGGGCAATTCTTCCTCCAGCTTCTATTCCTTCCTTTGAAAGAAGAACTGCCGCTTTTCCCGCAGCTGCCTTTGCCTGGGCGATTGATTCCTCGACGGTCCTGGGCGAATGAGCCAACCCAGCGAGAAATACCCCATCCGTGGAAAATTCAACCGGCCGCAGTTTGGCGTGAGCTTCAAGGAAGAAACCGTCGGAATTCAACGGAACCTTGAAGAGTTTCGCCAACCTTTCATTTTCCGGGTTGGAACGGATACCAACACTCAGGACAACCATGTCCGCAGGAATGTCAATCTTCCTCTGAAGGGCAACCTCCTTAAACCGGACCCGGAGAGTTCCATCCTGGTATACCTCGGGTGGTTCTTCCTCCTCGTAATTCAAGAAAAGGACTCCAGCCTCGCGGGCTTTGGTATACAAAGCCTCGTTCAATCCATAGGAACGAATGTCCCGATAAAGAACTATTACTTCTGTTTCGGGGCTCAATTCTTTAACCTTAATTGAGTTTTTCAAGGCTTCCTGGCAACAAACTCTGGAACAATACGGGTGGTCCTCATCCCTTGAATCAACGCACTGAATGAAGATCAGGTTCTGGGGATTTCCTAAATTTCCGCTGGAGATTGCGCTTTCCAGTTCTCGCTGGGTGATCACCCCCTTCAGGGTCCCCCTTCCGAATTTAAAAGTGGGGATTTCTTCAGCACCCGTTGCAATTATCACAGCGCCGTGCTCGATTATCTCGCCGTTGGAGAGGGTTGTCTTGAAATTTCCAACGTAACCTTCAGAATTTTCCACCTGGACATTGGTGAAGACCTTAACTCTTTCATGGTTTTTCACCTTTTCCCTGAGCTCATCCAGAAATGGCTTGAAGGGGGAACCATCTTTTTTGAAAGCGATGTGGCGGGCATTGCCCCCCAACTCCGGTTCCTTTTCAACCAGAACGACTTCGAATCCCTGGTCTGCAAGGCCAAGGGCCGCAGTCATTCCCGAAATCCCGCCCCCGATCACCAGCCCTCTCCGGGTTATGGGAAGAAGCTGGACTTCAAGGGGGGAAAGCTCCACCGCCATTGCCACTGCGCTCTTTACCAGGTCCATAGCTTTCTTTGTAGCCCTCTCCGGCTCGAACTGGTGCACCCAGCTGTCCTGGTCTCGGATATTGGCCATCTGAAAGAGGAAACGGTTCAATCCTGCTTCCCTGATCGTCTCCTGAAAGAGAGCTTCATGGGTCCGGGGTGTGCAGGAGGCGACCACTACCCGATTTAAACCGTATTCCAGGATTTTTTCCTTAATCCTCTGCTGAGTGTCTTGAGAACAGGTGTAAAGGTTGCTCTCCGCATAGGCTACATAGGGGAGGTTTCGGGCAAACTCGGTCACTGCTTTTACATCGAGGAATCCAGCGATGTTTAAACCACAGTGACAGATGAAAACCCCCACCCTCGGCTTCTCGCTCCGGACATCAATTTCGGGAGGGAGTTCCTTCCGGGATATCTCTTTTCCTCTCTCCTGGGCAATTATCCTGGATGCTTCCTCTGCAGCGGAACTTCCTTCGGTTACGGATTCAGGGATATCCTTGGGACCCGAGAAAGCCCCCGCAATGAAAACCCCTTCCTCCGGGGAAATGACAGGATCCAGGCCAGGACAACGGGGGAATCCAGTTTCATCAAGGGTCAAACCGAATAATTCGCCCAGCTCCTCAGCACTTTTAGGAGGCTCCAAGCCCACGGAAAGGACCACCAGGTCAAAGATTTCCCTCTGAAGTTTTCCGTTCTCGTCCTCATATAAGAGAAGGAGCGAACCATCCTCCAGTTCCTCCACGCTGGAAACGCGGGAGCGAACGTATCTCACCCCGTACTCGGACTTCGCCCTCTCGATATATTTTTCAAAATCCTTACCGAAGGAACGAATGTCAATGTAGAAAATTGTGGCTTCCACTTCCCGGGAATGCTCTTTGGCGATCACTGCTTCCTTGGTAGCGTACATGCAGCAAACCGAGGAGCAATAAGGATGAAACCGGTCACGGGAGCCAACACACTGGATAAAGGCGATTTTTTTGGGATGTTTTCCATCCCCGGGCCTTTGAATTACACCGGAAAAAGGTCCAGAGGCGGAAAGAATCCTCTCAAACTGGATGCTGGTCACCACATTGGGGAACCTTCCCCAACCGTACTGGAAGTAGGAGGAGGGATCGAACTCGTCGAAACCAGGGGCCAGGACCACGCTTCCGACTTCCAGCACTTCCTCCACTGGTTTCATATCGTGCTCAATGGCTTTAGCCTCGCAGACCCTCACGCACTCCATGCACTCTGAGCAACCAGCGCAGTTCAAACACCGCTCGGCTTCCGATTTAATATCCTCCGGGGAAAGGCCAAGGTTCACCTCGGAAAAATCACCCTTCAAGGAGGGGGGGAGGCGAAACTGAGGGAGGGATCTATTTTTACTGACAACCTTCTTTAAATCGACGTTGACTTTTCCCTCTAAGATTCCCTCCTCCTCTCTTCCTTCCCTGAGGTCTTCCCCCCTCAAGTAACGGTCAATTGAATTTGCCGCCTTCCTCCCCTGCGCCATTGACTCGATAAAGGTAGAGGGACCGAGGACAGCATCTCCTCCAGCGAAAACCCCGGAAATTCCAGTCTCCAGGGTTAAGGGGTCAGCCTTGATCAAGCCTTTTTCGGAGATGAGAGGAAGGTTTTCGACCTCTGGCTCCTGGCCGATTGCTGACACAATCAGGTCAAAAGTCAAAGTCTCCTGGGCTCCCGGGATGGGGACAGGGCGGGGACGGCCGGAGGAGTCAGGCTCGCCGAGCCTCATTCTTTGAATTGTCAGCTCGGCCCTCGAACCCGATTGCTCAATCTTTAAAGGAGCGGAAAGGAACTGGAAGCGTACCCCTTCAAGTTCTGCTTCCTCAACCTCCTGGGGATCCGCTGGCATCTCGTTCCTTGTCCTCCGATAGATAACCCATACCTCCCCAGCTCCCAAGCGGAGAAGCGTTCGGGCAGCGTCAATAGCGGAATTACCTCCGCCGATCACTGCTGCTTTCCCCTCAAATTGGCGGGGGTTGATGCTGGCCTCCCTTAAGAAGGTCAAAGCATCGGTGACTTGAGGAAGATCTTCCCCCGGAACCCCCATCTTCTTGGACCTCCAGGCCCCAATGGCCACAAACAGTGCATCGAATTCCCGCTTTAACCGCTCAAAGTCCCCACTTCTAATCTCCGTGCTGGTATTGAACTCAACTCCCATGCGGGAAAGCAGGGACAGCTCGAAATCCAGAATTTCCCTGGGGAGCCTGTACGGAGGAATTCCATACCGGAGCATCCCTCCAATTTTGGGCATCTTCTCAAAAACGGACACTTTATACCCTTTGAGGGAGAGGTCATAAGCTGCAAGGAGGCCTGCTGGTCCTGAACCGATTATTCCCACCTTCTTTCCGTTTAAGGGAGGAACTTCAGGGGCCCACACCTCCCCTTCCTTGTATGCAAGGTCGGAGATGAAGCGTTTTAGGTAATCAATTGCCACGCTCTGATCGACATCTTTTCGGGTGCAGGACTTTTCGCAAGGACGGGTACAAATTCTCCCTGTGATCAAGGGGAAGGGGTTTTTCTCCCGAACCAGGGAAAGGGCTTCCCGGTACTTCCCTTTGGAAATAAGCTGGATGTATCCTTGAGCGTTCACATGGAGGGGACAAGCACCCCGGCATGGGCTGATGCCAAGTTTGGTGATCCCGAAGGAACTGGGGACTGCTTGTTCATACAAGCGGAAAATAGCCCTTCTCTGGGAAAGCTTTTCTTCGTAATCGTTTGGCAGGAAAACGGGACATTCCTTAGCGCAATCGCCGCACCCTTTACACTTTTCCAGGTCCACATAGCGAGGCTCCCTCAATACCGTTACCTTAAAGTGGGGAGCCTCCCCTTCCACCTTCAAGATCCTGGAGCGGGTGAGAAGTTCGATATTGGGGTTCGAACCAACCTCCACCAATTTGGGGGATAAAATGCACATGGAGCAGTCATTTGTGGGGAAGGTTTTATCGAGCTGGGCCATGGTTCCACCGATTGCGTCCTTTGACTCCAAAAGGTAAACTTTGAAACCACCGGCGGCCAGGTCCAGGCTCGCTTGAATTCCCGCAACTCCTCCTCCGACGACCAAAACCCTTCCGATGGGATTTTTATCCATCTGCATGATCATCCCTCCAGTTTGGAAAAGAAGGAATCCATTTTTACCCGGTTAAGGTTGAATCCAAGCTCCTCCTTGGGAATTCCCAGGGCGAGCCCCAGAACCTGGGGGAGAAAAACCACCGGAAGATCAAGCGCTTCTCCCAGGGCTTTTTCCACCTTCTTCTGGTTCTGCTCGAACATGATGTCGCAAAAAGGGCAAATCAGGACCATGGCGTCAGAACCGGACTTCTTCGCCTCTTTCAAGGTCAGCCCGGCCATGCTCAGTGAAGTTTCCTCCTTGAAGCCGAGGACCGCCCCGCCGCAACAGGGATTTGCCTCCATCAGCACCTGGGCTCCGGTGGATTTCAAAAGTTCCCCCAGGGTATCCGGAAACTCGGGATTATCGAATCCCTGGTAAATCCTGGAGGGACGGGCAAAATGACATCCAGTGTAAGGGAAGAGTTTCAAGGATTTTAGGTTTCGGGTAATTTTTTCCTTAATCTTTTCCTTGAACTCATCAAAGAGGAAACGAGCGGAGTGGCGCACCTCCACCGAGCCTGAGTAATTGTGGCCAATCTCCTTTAGAAGGGGTTGAAATTTCTCCCTGGTTCCCGGGTCCTCCTTCCAGAGAAAATTTGCTTCCGTTAGGTTTTCCGTGCAGGCATTACAAAGCGTGACAAGGTCCTGAATCCCCCTCTCCTCAGCGAGAGCGAGGTTGGTTAAGGCCATCAAGATTCCCGATTCCTCCTTGACGCTTTTTAAAGGAAAACCGCAGCAGAAGAATTCGGGGACATCAATAATTTGGATGCCTAATTCCTGGGCAACCCTGCGAAACGCCTGTTCATAATTGATCGCCCGAACCGGGACCGTACAACCTAAAAAGAGTCCAATCCTCATTTTTCTCCCTTAAGGTTTAAAAGTTCAGCCACATCGAGGACTTTTAAGGCAAGCTCTTTCATCTCGGTTAGGGTTGGCACTCCCTGCTTTGCCCTCTTTTTATTCTCAAAATCCCCTATTTCATAAAGCCTGCCGTGAGCCTTTAACAGTTCAAGCTGGGCTTCGAGGCCCGGGGGAATTACCCCCTCTTTCACCGCAATGTTCTTCAAGGCAGTCATTAAATCGGTGATTCTCACGTCCTGTGGGCAGCGCTCAGAGCAAAGGTAACAGGCGGAACAGAGCCAGATAAAGGGCGATTTCAGGACTTCTTCCTTTGCCCCGATGAGGGTAAGGCGAACGATCCTCCGGGGATTAAACTCCTCATCGACCACATGAACGGGGCAACTAAGAGTGCAGGTGGCGCAGGAAAAACAGCGAAATAACTTTTCCCCGCCTTTCTCCTTAATTACTTGATACTTGAATTTTAAATCCAGGTTTTTTTCAGTTAAGGTTTCTTCCATGATCCTCCTAACTTTTTAGGAGCGCGAAACCTCCTCAATTGTTTTTTGAAGAACTTTTTCCAAAAGTTCCGGGGGAATTGTTTTGATAAAGGATTCCTTGATTAAAAGTTCGGTCAAGTTCCGTGAGTAATCAATGTCCTCCTTAGCTTTGCGATAAGCCTCCTCCCTGGTCATCTGGACCCTGGAAACCCCATCTTTTACAGCTTGCTGAGCGACATCCGCCGCTTCATTGGGAAAAACACCCGGCTCCTCCATGGTTGCGATAATGTTATCCGGATTAATGCCCCTCTTTTCCGCAAAATCCGCAAGGGATTTTGCCGCGGCAATCGCCATGGCGTCAGTCACCTTCCGGGCCCTGACTAAAAGTGCGCCTTTAAGAATCCCCGGAAACCCGAGGGAATTATTGATCTGGTTGGGAAAGTCTCCCCTACCCGTTCCCACGATGTAGGCTCCGGCTTCCTTCGCCTCGTAGGGATAAATTTCGGGAACGGGGTTTGCGCAGACGAAAACGATGGACTTGGGAGCCATTAGTTTTATCCATTCAGGCTTTATCACTCCTGGCCCTGGCGTGGAGACTGAAATCAAGACATCCGCTCCCTTCATTGCCTCTTCCATGGTCTTGACCCCTTCAGGGTTGGTCTTCATACAAATTTCCCATTTGCGGTAGAAACGGGGATCGGCTTCCACATCCTTCCTTCTTTTATGAAGAGCCCCTCTGGAATCGAACATGATGCTCTTTTCCGGATCCGCTCCCGCGGCAACATTCAGACGCAGGCAGGTAGTGTTTGCAGCCCCCGCACCGAAATAGACAATTTTGACTTCCGAGAGCTTCTTGCCCACGATCTTCAAAGCATTGAGAAGCCCGGCCAGAGTAACGCAGGCGGTCCCCTGCTGGTCATCGTGCCAGACAGGAATATCGCATTCTTCCCTTAACACATCCAGGACTCGATAGCAGTTTGGCTGGCTGATGTCCTCAAGGTTAACTGCTCCAAAAGAAGGCTGGATTCTCTTCACCAGGTCGATTATTATTTCCGGGTCGTTTTCGCCCTTCTGGTTCCGGGAGTCAATGCAGAGAGCAACGGCGTCGATCCCTCCTAAATACTTCATGAGGAAAGCCTTCCCCTCCATCACCCCCAAACCACCGGGAGGGGTAACATCTCCGTCTCCCAGGACACGGGTCGAGTCGCTGACTACGGCGACAAGATTCCCCCTGTTGGAAAGTTCAAAGGACCTCTCATTATCGTCCCGGATAGTTGTGGAGATCTTGGAAACCCCCGGGGTGTACCAAACGTTAAACCAGTTAAAACCGAAGACCCCGGCCTTCGGGATGGTTTGCATTTTTCCCCCGTAAAAGCGATGCCCCTCCAAAGCGAGGGTCTTGTAAAAAATGGTTTTTGCCTTAGCTACTTGAGCAGGGGTAAAGCTCTCGGGAAAACACTCCTCCAAATTGCTCAAATCCGATTTGAGTTTCATCTCCCTCTCCTTTCTAAAGTCCCGCTGGGGCAAAAGGATCAAAAGCCGTCCTGTGCCTCTTTAAGGCTTCCAGGTTCCGATATTCGGGAAGGAGCAATGGGGAATAACCCTTTTTTTCGATCCCCTCCCTTTCCAGCTCCTTCTCAAAATCCCAAACGTGGTCCAGGTTCAAACGACCTTTGATTTCCGTCTCCCTGGCAATCCTCGCTGCTTCAATTCCAGCTCGCCGTCCGAAGACGTTGTAGTCGAGAACCGAGTTCCCCATCAAGCGGTTCCGCCCGTGGACACCGCCGGATACTTCCCCGGCCGCGAGAAGGTTGGGTACGCTGGAATGGCAGTTCTCATCGATCTCCACTCCCCCGTTCTGGTAGTGAAGAGTGGGGTAAACAAGCATGGGAAGCTCACGGATGTCTATCCCAAAGCGCCTGTACTGTCTGAGCATGGCGGGGAAAGCCCTTTCGATAGTGCCCGGCCCGTTGAGAATCTCAATCAGAGGTGAATCCAGCCAGATTCCATATTGTCCGTCTGGGGTACGGACTCCCAGACCCTTTTTGCATTCCTGAATGTACTCGGAAGCTTCCACATCTCGGGGTTCCATGGGGAAAACGAAGAGCTCTCCCTTGGCGTTAACCGGTTGACCGCCCATTGCCCGAATTTTTTCCGTGATCAGGAACCCGTGAATTTGGGGAGGGTATATTGCCCCAGTTGGATGGAATTGAACCGAGTCCATGTGAAGAAGCCTGGCACCTGCCCGGTAAGCCATCACCACTCCATCCATGGTGGCTCCGTAATGATTGGTAGTTGGGAAACCCCGGATATGGATGCGACCGAACCCCCCGGTCGCCAGGATCACCACCTTTGCTTGAACCACGAAAAACTCGCCGGTCTCCATGTCGAAAAGGATGGCCCCCGCAACCTTTCCTTCTTCATCCTTGATCAGCTCAACCGCGGGGAGAAACTCCAAAACGGTAATTTGATCGGGATGATTGCGGACTTCGTCCCTCAGGACACGCATGATCTCCGCTCCAGTGTAGTCCCTGCAAGACAGCATCCGCCTTCTTGAAGCTCCCCCTCCGGACTGGGTCTGAAAGTGACCATCGGGAAGCTTGTCCCAGATAACCCCTAACTCCTCGAGAAACTTTACAATATAGGGAGCCTCGGTGGTCATGATCTTCAATAACTCGGGTTTGTTGTCGAAGTGACCCCCTCCGATGGCATCGAGGTAGTGGATGAGAGGGGAATCCCCGGGGTTAACTGAAGCCTGCATCCCTCCCTGGGACATCATGGAATTTGCATCCCCCAGGCGGAGTTTTGTGGAAAGGATAACCTTTGCCCCCTCCTTTGCCGCCCAGAGGGCAGCCTGGCAACCGGCACCCCCTCCTCCAATCACCAAGACGTCGGTTTGATAATCCACTGGCTCAAGTTTAAAGTCCCGAGGGAGCCGGGAAGGCCTCTCCAAAATATCGACCACTTCGGAGGTGAGCTCCTCCCCTCTATTTGGCCCGACCCGAATTGGTTTTCGGGCGTCCGGCTGATAATCTGGGTGGTTCTCCCTTAAAACTTTTTCCCGGGCTTCGGCAGAAAGGGGAACAAGGAATTTTTGCAAACCTTCCCTGGCCATTTCCGCCCTTCGAGGCCTTGTGGCCTCCACCATCTTAATCGACTCGAACATATTATCAGGGTAGCCCATTCTTACCTCCTCAAGTGATCTGGAAGTTGATTTCCCTGGAGAAATAACGGTTCTTGAGCTCTTCCTTGCTCAATGACATTAGTTCTTTATACCCTTCCTCATATTTTCCTGAAGAAATGTCCTTCAGCCTCTGCTCGAGGAGGGCGCTCTTTTTGGTGAGGAACTTCCCGTAGATCCTCCGAGCAAGGAGGGCAATGTTGAATTGGGTAATCTCCGCAGGGCACCTTGCGCTGCAAAGCCCGCACATGATGCAATCAAAGGAGAGGTTTGCAACTTGCTCAAAATCCCCCCTGATTGCCGCCTGGACGAAATCCATTACCTGGAGTTCCTGAGGGCAGATCTTTGTGCAGGTGTTGCAGGAAAGGCAACGATATAGCTCGGGATAATGGCGAACGAAAACTTCCGGGTCAGGTTTCAGCTCCTCGATGTTGTAAATGGCCTTCGGGGCGGGGACAAATGGAATCTGGACAATCTGCATCTCGGGCTGGACAACGGTCTGACAACCCAGGCCCCCTCTCAATTTATAATCCCCTTTCAAGCGGTAAAGGGAAGCGCATGCCCCACAGAAGCCCTCTTTGCATCCAACTCCCTTTTTTAACTTGAAGCCCAGGTACTCAAGGGCGGTAATGATCGTCGAACCTTCCGGGACAAGAAATTTCCTCGAGTAAAGGTAAATTGGGATCAGGTCATGGGCCATACTAAATTCCCCCCTTCTCTTTTTCAAAAAATCCCGCGAGCACCGGCTGAGGAGCCACGAAGTGCTCGTCGGTAAAACCATTTCCTTTTCCCAGAGCAATGGAAAGAAGCTCCGAATAATAAACTGCGGGGATGAATTTGTGATCTGAATGGTTCTCCTTCGCTTCCTTTTGACGATAATCAAGGTTGAAGGCGCATAAAGGACAAGCGGTTATGACAATATCCGCCCCTCCCATTGAAGCTCCCTTGAGAATGTCGTAGACCAGATCGGAAACTAACCCCGTCTCTGTGACCGTCTGATAACTCCCGCAACAACGCATCCTCCTGGGGTTGGATGCGACTTCCGCACCTAATGACTCCACCAGGTCTTCCAAGATCGAGGGGTTCTCGGGGTCATCGATGGAAACATCTTTTGGTCTTAAAAGATTGCACCCGTAATAAGGGGAAACCTTCAGTCCCTTCAGAGGTTTCTTGACCTTCTCTTTTATTTTTTCGAAGGAGATTTCCCTTAGGAGTTGAAGGGCGTGAATTATTTCCACTTTTCCGAGGTATGGCTGGGCTTCAAGGTATAAGAAATCGTTAACCTTTTTCAAATCCTCGGGATTCCCCTTAAGGCGGGCGTTTGCCCTTTTCAAAACGTTGAAGCACATGGCGCAGGAAACAACCAGGCGGGGGTCGTCGACCTCCCCCTTCTCCACAACTTCCTGGGTCCGAATCAGATTGGTAATTGGGGCCACCTGCCTGAGGAGGTCATCCGAAACCAGGGAATAAACAGCTCCGCAGCAATTCCATCTGGGAAGTTCGACAAGGCTAACCCCGAGCTCTTCAAAAACCGCCCTGGTGGAGGCGTCGAAGTCCCGGGCTTTGGTTTTAAGGGTACACCCTGGATAATAAGGCATCCTGATCATCTCGTCACCCCGTGAACTTTCTCATAGCGGCCACAAGAGCAATTTGAGGGAGGATCTTCGCCTCTTCTTCCCCAATCTTTGAAAGGTCGAGGTAATCGATGGCCGCGCGAAGCTTTAACTGCCTCAGGGCTTCCGCCACCTTGGAGGGATCGATCCCCCGGGGACACCTGACAGAACATGTGTAACAGGAAGCGCAAATCCAGAATGTCTTGAAATTCAGGACCTCCTCCTCCCCCAATTGAACCATCCTCATCATCAAAGAGGGGGTCTGATCCATTTCTCCGACAAGGGGACAGCTTCCCGAACAGGTTCCGCATTGTTCGCAGAGGTTTATCGTCTCTCCGCTCAACTCCTCCACCTTTTTGGAAAATTCCCTGTTCTTGGGGCCTAAAAGGATCCTTTTAATTCGAAGAAAACCCTGCTTCATTCTCTCGCTCCCTGGGCCCTGGTCCAGATGTTCTGGGCCCTCTCCCTTATTCTTTCCCGCACTTCAGGGGGAATCTGGGGGACCTCCCGTTTCACAAATTTCACCAGGGAGGCTACATATTTGAAGAAATCCGTAAGCAGAGAGGTCAAAAGTTCCGCCGATTTTAACCTCTCGGGATCAACCCCTTCATCCTTTAGAATCTGCTGCACAATCTTCACGTTCTCTCTTATAGCCTCGTTAGAACCAGGGAAGGGGGAAGCACGGCTATCGCATTCCCCTATGAAAATACCGTCAGCACCATTTGCGAAGGCTTCAAGTAAAAGAGCAGGGGTTACCCTGGCACCGGAGGGTACCCTGATGATTCTGGTTTCAACCGGGTAAGAGATTCGCGAGGTTCCCAGGTTATCCGCCAGCCGGTAAGTGCAAACTGAGTCAGCAAAAACCAGGACCCGGGAGTCGTCGGGTTTTTTCTCCTTAAGAGCCTCTTTTATCTGGGCTCTCATTTCCGCATTGGTGTAGTAATGAAGGTCGAGGGCTTCTTGAGGACAGTGGGCAAGGCAGATTCCGCAACCCTTGCAAAGGGCTTCGTTAATTTTTATCTTCTCCCCTTCCCTGGAAATCGCCTCAACAGGACATGAGGGGAGGCAAAGGCCGCATCCGTCGCAGAGCTCGGAATGGAGAAAAGCCGTGATTGGTTCGATCTCGTAGTATCCCTTATTCATCAGGCGAATTGCCCTTGAGGCCGCCGCGGAAGCCTGAGCAACCGTATCCGGAATGTCCTTCGGTCCCTGGGCACAACCGGCAATGAAAATCCCGTCAATCAGGGTGTCGACAGGGCGGAACTTGGGATGGGCTTCCTGGAGGAAGCCATCAGGGCTCCTTGCCAGTTTGAGCATTTCGGAAATCCTGTCGGAGTCATTTGAAGGAACGAGGCCTGTGGACAGGACCACGGTATCGAATTCCCCCGAGATGAGGCTCCTCGTTAAGGTATCCTCCGCAGAAAGAATCAGGGTTCCGTTTTCAGGATTCCTCTGGATTTCCGCTACCCTTCCCCTGATGTATTTAATTCCCGATTTCTGGGCTCTCTTATAGTATTCCTCAAATCCCTTCCCGTAAGCCCGGAGGTCGGTATAAAAAATGAAAATCTCCCGGGAGGGGTCCAGACGCTTCAAAAGCTGGGCAAGTTTGGTGGCGTACATGCAGCAAATTCTTGAGCAGTTCTCCCTTCCAATCTGCTCGTCCCTCGAGCCCACGCACTGGATGAAGGCAACCCGGTTACCTATGGCTCTCAGGGGAGGACCTGAAGATCCGGTGGAAATTATCCTTTCCAGTTCTAAAGCGGTGAGGATATTGGGAGAGTTCCCGTACTGGTAGACTGGTTTCAGCATGGGGTTGAAGGTCTCAAATCCCGTGGCCACGATGATCGTGTCCGCCTGGATCTCCTCAATTCTCTCGGTCTCCTCAAAATTAATGGCCTTCGGCTCGCAGGCCCTGACGCATTCCCGGCACTCGGAACATCCCCCGCAGTTCAGGCACCTTTCCGCTTCCCCCTTTACCGCTTCAGGGGACAACCCCAGGTTAACCTCCGATGAGTCAGAAACCAGGCTTTCGGGGATGGAAATTCTGGGCTTTGCCCGGGAGGATGGCTCAACTTTGGAGATGTCCGGCTCAATCGGGGAAGAATATGGGCCCTCAAATTCACGGCCAACCCGGAGGTCCTCAAAGTTCAAATACCGATCGATGGAGATGGAAGCTTTTTTTCCGTGCCCCATTGCCTCGATGAAGGTAGAAGGTCCAAGGACGGCATCCCCTCCGGCAAAAACTCCGGGAAGGGAAGTCTCCAGGGTGAGGGGGTCAGCTTTGATCAGCCCATCTTGATCGGACAAATTGAAGCCGTTTTCCGGGGGGAGTTCCTGCCCCACGGCAACGATCACGGTCTGGAATTCCTCGAGGTAGGTCTGCCCGGGGATGGGGATTGGTCTCCTCCTGCCTGTAGAATCCGGCTCCCCCAGCTCCATTTTTTGTAAAGTTACCAGAAGTCCGGAATCGCTTTTTTCAATTCTCAAGGGGGTCTCAAGGAAGCGGAATCCCACTCCCTCCAACTGCGCTTCTTCAATTTCCTCCTCATTCGCCGGCATTTCCTTTCGGGTTCGGCGGTAGATGATCTCAACTTTTTCCGCCCCAAAGCGAATAAGGGTTCTTGCAGCGTCAATAGCGGCATTCCCTCCCCCGATGACCGCTGCCTTCCCCTTAATTCCCTCAACCTTGCCCGTGTTCGCTTCCTTCAAAAATTCCAGGGCTCCGAAAACCCCCGGAAGGTCTTCCCCAGGGATTCCCATTTTCCTGGAAGCCCAGGTTCCCACCGCAAGGAAGACCGCGTTGTATTCCTCGAGCAACCGGGATAAGCCTTCCTTTCCTTTAATCTCCATCCCGGTGAAAAATTTGACTCCGATATCTGAAAGGACACCGAGCTCCCTGTCGAGGACTGCGCGGGGAAGCCGATAAGGAGGGATTCCGTAACGGAGCATTCCCCCGATCTCCAACATCTTTTCAAAGACTGAAACCTCGTAACCCAGCATCCTTAAATTAAAGGCAGCCATCAGTCCTGCCGGCCCTGAGCCAACTATGGCAACTTTTTTTCCGTTGGAGGAAGGAGGGGAAAGCTCCCATTTTTTCCCTTGCTTTTCCGCGTAATCGTAGATGAACCTCTTTAAAAGGTCTATGGCCAGTGGTTGGTCGACCCTTTCCCTACGGCAGGCAGTTTCGCAGGGATGAGTGCAGATTCTCCCGGTTATCCCCGGGAAGGGATTCGCTTCCCTGACCAATGCCAGGGCTTCCTCGTATTTCCCTTTCTTTATTAACTGAATATATCCCTGAGCGTTCACGTGGATCGGGCAGGCAGCCCGACAGGGAGAGGTTCCGATCTTGGTAATGAGGTACTTGTGGGGAACCGCCACATCGTTGTAAATGTGGATGGCTTTTCTCTGGGAAAGCCCGAGGTTGAACTGATTGGGCATCTCCACCGGACATTCCTTGGCGCAGTCCCCGCAGGCGGTGCACTTTTCCAGGTCGACGAAACGGGGCTTCCTCCGCACCTTGACCTTGAAGTTCCCCAGATACCCGCTAACCGATTCCACCTCGGAATAAGTGTAAAGGTGAATGTTCGGGTGCTCAGCGACATCCGCAAGTTTGGGTCCGATGATGCAGGTTGCGCAGTCCTCGGTGGGGAAGGTTTTGGAGAGCATGGCCATCTTTCCCCCGATTGAGGCCTCCTTTTCCACCAGGAAGACCTCGAAGCCTGAATCCCCGAGGTCGAGGGAAGCCTGAATTCCGGCAATTCCCCCTCCGATCACCAGGACCCTCTTCCCAATGGGCATCCTCTTCCTTTCGAGGGGGACATGAAGGGCGCAACGGGCAATGGCCATTCGAACCAAATCCTCAGCTTTCTTTGTGGCTTGCTGCTTGCTTGTGTGGCACCAGGAACAATGTTCACGGATATTTGCCATGTCGAAAAGATAAGGATTCAATTCCGCTTTTTCCAGGGTTTTCATGAAGGTCTTTTCGTGGAAAAGGGGAGAACAGGAAGCGACCACCACACGGTTCAGGGAATGTTCAGAGGCATCCTTCAAGATGCATTTTTGGCCGTCCTCAGAGCACATGTGCTCAAGGTCCCTGGCAACAACCACCCCGGGCTGCTCCGATGCCACCTGGAGGAGCCTTTTCACATCGACGACATCGGAAATGTTTCCCCCGCAGTGGCAGATGTACACTCCAAGTCTGGGTTTATCTTCTATAGGAGGCAGTATTGTCTCACCCCTTCCACATAAAGGTCATTTCCCTGGGGGTCAATTGCCACAATCAATGGGAGGTCTTCCACCTCCAGTTCCCGGATCGCTTCCGCCCCCAGTTCCTCGTAAGCCACGGTCCGGGAGGACTTGACCGCTTTGGCCAGGAGCACTCCCACCCCTCCAGTTGCCGCAAGGTAAACCGCGCCATTCCTTTTTATGGCTTCCACGACCTCGGGGCTTCTCTGACCTTTTCCGATCATTGCTTTTAGCCCCAAATCGAGGAGTATTGGGGAATAAGGGTCCATTCGCTCACTGGTTGTGGGTCCCGCGGAACCAATTACCTGTCCAGGCTTGGGAGGGGTTGGCCCCACATAATAAATCGCCTGCCCTTGGAGTTCAATGGGCAGTTCCTTTCCCTCTTTTATCAATTGGGCAAGCCTCCGATGGGCGGCATCCCTCGCAGTGTAAATTTTTCCGGAAAGGAGAACCCGGTCCCCGATCTTCAGGTCCTTTAAATCCTCCTTCCTGAGAGGGGTCTTCAATCTGATTTCTTGAGGCATCTTTTCCCCCTTAAACAGTTACTGTTTTATGACGGGCGGCATGGCATTGAATGTTGACAGCCACCGGCATACTGGCAATATGGCAGGGGAGGGTGAGGATCTTTACCCCTAAGGCGGTAACCCTTCCCCCCAATCCCATGGGCCCGATTCCCAAGCGATTAATTCGGTGGAGAAGTTCATCCTCAACCTTGGCCCATTTTTCCTCAGGATGCTTATCCCTCAAGTCCCTCATCAGGGCCTTCTTGGCAAGGAGAGCGCAGGATTCGAAATTCCCCCCGATCCCCACTCCCACAATAATCGGAGGGCAAGGGTTTCCCCCGGACCTGCGAACCCGGTCAACAACGAAATCCATAACGCCTTCCAGGCCCTGAGCGGGGGTTAACATCTTCACCTCGCTCATGTTCTCCGAGCCTCCACCCTTGGGGGCAACGGTGATCTTGATCCTGTCACCAGGGACGATATCCAGGTGGATGATGGCCGGGGTGTTGTCCCCGGTATTCTTCCTCTCAATTACCGGATCGTCCACCATGGACTTCCGGAGGTATCCGTCTTTGTAACCCTGCCTGACACCTTCATTAATTGCCGCATAAAGATCTCCTCCTTTGAGGTGAAGTTCCTGGCCGAGTTCCACGAAAACCACCGCAACCCCGGTATCCTGGCATGCGGGCATCTCCTCCTGGGAAGCCATCCGGTGGTTGGTTAAAATCTGCCTGAGGATTTCTTTACCAACAGGGGATTCTTCCAGGGTAAGGGCTTCTTCAAGCTTTTCCAGGACATCCTCTCCGATGAAATAGTTTGCCTCAATGCAAAGCTTTTTCACCTGAGGAATCAATTCCGAAACATCAAGCTCCCTCAATTATCCCAGCTCCTTTCCTCAATCTTTAAATCCCAGGGCCATGATGAGGTCTTCGGCGGTCACACCAGGCATTTCCTTTTCCCTCGATTCGATGAAACTCTCCACCCTTGGAAGAAGCTCAAACTTTTCTCTTCTTGAGCCAATTAGGCTCTTCTCTAACTTTTCGGAAAGAGCAAGGCGAGGAATCAAGGTGAAATCCCCACTGATTGAAAGATCCTTAATCCTTCCTCCAATCGGTGGGCCTTCCACCTCCTGGACAGAACGGATTAAACCGCCCCGGGCTTTATGTTGACCGAAAATCAAGTTTAGCCCTGATTTAATCTTCAATGAATCAACGACAGGCTTCCTTTTTCCGAAGAGGAACTCCGGTTTTTGCATTTCCCTCTCCAGGGCTTCCGCCCTTCTGAGGAAATCGGGAGGAAGTTCTCCCTTCTCAAGGGGTCCGAGGACCTTTTTGAACTCGGAGATCAGGACCTCCTCGACCTCCCTTCTGTCCGGAAGTTCCCCGAGTTCCTTTTTCATGGTGGTGAGGTTTTCCTCCAGGGTCTTGAAGACCTTATCCCTCCATTTCTCGTCCGGGATCTTTGCTACCTTTGACATGGTCCGATAATCGAAATCCATGAGCATGGATCCCACGAATACCATGCATTCGCCAATATCCGCCCCACCTTCGCCCCCGATCTTCTTCCCTTCGGGGGTAACGAGGTCGTTTATCTCCCGGAATCGGGCCTTGATCCCAAAGTGTTCGTGCGCCCGGCACGGTGGTTCAGAGAAAAGCTCATATGCCCCTTTTATGGTCTGGGGAAATTTCTTGTTCTTGCGGGAGTAAATCACCTGATAAAAAATTTGGTTCTCGTCGAGGTAGGTGGTCCCACCACCGACCTCCCTCCGGAAGAGAGGCAAACCGGAGTTCTTCAAATAATCGAGGTCCACTTCCTGGAAGGCATCCTGAAAATACCCAATGCTGATAATCGGTTTCTCGGGGGAGACGATAACCAGGGCTTCTGCCCCCTCTCGCGCAAGCTGGTGAAAGATGACCATCGAGAGGAGGCGGGGCATGCGATCAAGGCGGAAGAGATACATTTCCTTGCCCTATTTGGCTTTCTTCCGGATTTCCTCTTCCATCCACTTCAAAGCGGCTTCCCCTTTGAAGAGATTGTCCAGTTCCGAAGGGTCAGAAGCTTTGAGCTTGAAAAGCCAGCCCTCACCATAGGGGTCGAGGTTGGCGAGCGAGGGAGTGTCAACAACTTGAGAATTGACCTCCAGAATCGTCCCGCTTAAGGGGGAGTAGATCTTTCCCACCCATTTCCCGGTCTCCACGGTTCCAACCACGTCGTCCTGGGAATACTCATCGCCCTCAGAGGGAAGTTCAAGATAGGAGATCTCTCCGGCGAGTTTCTGAAAAAAATCGGTGACGCCGACCGTTGCGACATCACCTTCCATCCTTACCCAGAAGTGCTCCTTGTGGTACCAGA
The DNA here is from genome assembly GCA_024655965.1 of Caldisericota bacterium. Taxonomy (GTDB): domain Bacteria; phylum Caldisericota; class JANLFM01; order JANLFM01; family JANLFM01; genus JANLFM01. Next base: position 68,926 of record JANLFL010000001.1, read on the forward strand.
GGTCTTCTGGCAGCAGGTAACCCCCTACTTCCATTGCGGTTCCTCCTTCGAAATTGATCCTCAAATTTGAAGGGCACGTAAGAATCCACGATTGAAACAATTATAACCAAAAGGAAAATAAAATTCCCCATTTTTTAAACAAAATATTTTATTAAAAGGTTTTAAAAGGGGATTGTTAAACTTCAGGGGGTCCCGCAGAAATTGAGTAAAATTTGAAATAGAAAATTTTACTTATAGATTTCTATTTTTTGTGGGAGCAGATTTCCGTGAGCACAGAATTCGTGGACCGGGGGTGAAGGAAGAAAATCCAAGTATCATGGGAGCCTTCCCTGGGCTCCTGGTCGATAAATTCAAACCCCAGCGTTTTATATTCCCTCATCTGCCCCTCGATATCCTCGGTCTCAAAAGCAATGTGATGAAGACCCTCGCCCCTCTTCTCCAGGAATTTCCCAATTGCACTGTCAGGGGAGGTGGGCTCGAGGAGCTCAACATGCACATCCCCAATCTCGAACATGGCAACTTTCACTTTTTGAGAAGGGACCTCCTCAATTCCCAGAAATTTCATTCCCAGGTTTTTAAAAACCGGAATGCTTTTTTCCAGGGAGTTAACAGCAATTCCAACGTGCTCGATTTTTTTAAGCATCATTCATCCTCCTTCAGGGTGTCGGTGATTTTTTTGATTAATCCTCGAACAGTCTCGGGGGAATACCGGTCAAATGATTCGGGTTTTAATGAATCCTCAACCTTCATCCGGAAAAAATTCATCAAAGATTGGAAAACTTGAAAATAAGCCTGCCTCCTTCGCTTCTTTTCAAGTACTTCCAGGAAATTCTGGTTTTTCGGGATCCCTTTTAAGAACTCCCAGAGCTCGTCAAGCCCCTCTCCGGTTAAAGCATCAGTGGAAAAAACAGGGGGGATCCACCTGGCGTTCAAAAAACGGGGGGAACTACCGATCAGCGATTCGAGCTCCATCCGGAGTTTTTCCGCTCCCGGAAGGGTGCACTTGTTGATCAGGAAAAAATCCGCCACCTCCATCAAACCGGATTTCATCGCTTGAATATCGTCTCCTAAATTGGGGACGAGAACCACCCCCACCAGGTCAGCCAGGTACATCACCTCGACCTCCGCTTGCCCTACCCCCACAGTTTCCAAAAGAAGGAAGTCGAAGCCGTAGTAATCCATTAACTTGACCGAGGTAACAATTCCCGGGGAGAGCCCGCCAAGATGGCCCCTGGAGGAAAGGCTCCTGATAAATACCCGAGAAGGATCAAAATCCGGGATGGAGATCCTCAAGCGGTCAGCCAGGAGAGCTCCTCCGGAAAATGGGCTGGAGGGATCAACCGCCAGGACGCCAACTGAAAAGCCTTCCTTAACTGCGCGAGAAATGATGCTCCTGATCAGGGTGCTCTTGCCGGATCCCGGAGGCCCGGTGAGGCCAATTTTATAACTTCCCGGGGGCTGGGAGATAATTTCTCCAAAAACCCTCTCGCAGGAAAGAGGATCGTTTTCAGCCAAGGAAATCGCCTTGGCCAGGGCCCTTAAATCTTTCCTTTTAAGGCCCTCAAGAAGCTGCATCCTTCAAGGTTTTCTCGATGAAGGCGGTCACCTGATCGATGGTCGTTCCCGGAGGGAAGATCTCCCTGATTCCCCTGGATTTCAAATAAGGGATATCATCTGCGGGAATTACCCCTCCCCCGAAGACCACGATGTCCTCCGCCCCCTTCTCCTTTAAAAGCTCCACAACTTTGGGAAAAAGCTGGTTGTGGGCACCGGAAAGAAGGCTCAAACCGACAAATTGAACGTCCTCCTGGATTGCCGCCTTCACGACATCCTCAGGTGTTTGCCGGATGCCCGTGTAAATTACCTCGAACCCTTCGTCCCTTAAAGCCTGGGCGATGTACTTTGCCCCCCTATCGTGACCGTCAAGTCCGACCTTGGCAATTAAAATCCGGATTTTTCCTTTCTCCATTTTCCCCCTCTAAAAGATGACCTGCTGTTGGTATTCGCCGAAAACTTTCCGCAAGGCCCCGGTGATTTCCCCCAAAGTAGCGTATGCTCTCACTGCCTCGATAAAATGCGGGATCAGGTTCTCCTCGGTGGAAGCGACCTCCTCAATTTTTTGAAGGATGGCCTTCACCTTCCCGGAGTCCCTCTTTCCCTTCACTTCATTAATCCTGGCGATCTGGAGGTCCCGGAGTTTTGGATCGACCTTTAAAATTTCCTTCGGGGGTTCCTCATCGGTCTTGAACTTGTTCAACCCGACGATGATTCTCTCCCCGTTTTCGATGCTCTTCTGGTATTTGTATGCGGATGCCTGAATTTCCCTCTGGATGTAGCCCTGTTCGATGGCCTCAACCATGCTCCCCATTTTTTCAATCCGCTCAAGATACTCCACCGCTTTTCTTTCTATCTGATCGGTGAGGTACTCAAGGTAATAAGAGCCCCCGAGGGGGTCAACCGTACTGGTTACCCCTGACTCGTAGGCGATGATCTGCTGGGTCCTTAAGGCGATCTGAACGGATTTTTCCGTGGGGAGCCCCAGGGCTTCGTCCATGGAGTTGGTATGAAGGCTCTGGGTGCCACCCAGGACCGCCGCAAGGGCCTGAATTGCCACCCTGACGATGTTGTTGTCCGGCTGCTGGGCAGTGAGGGTTGAGCCTCCAGTCTGCGTGTGGAAGCGGAGCATCAGGGAACGGGGGTCCCTTGCCTGGAACCTCTCCATCATAATCCTCGCCCAGAGCCTCCGCGCTGCCCGAAATTTGGCCACCTCTTCCAGGAGGTCGTTGTGGGCGGCGAAGAAAAAGGAAAGCTGGGGGGCGAACTGATCGATGTCCATCCCCGCCTTTTGAGCAGCCTTGCAGTACTCGATCGCGTCGGCAAGCGTGAAAGCAACTTCCTGAACTGCATCCGCCCCCGCCTCGCGAATGTGATATCCGGAGATGGAAATTGGGTTCCACTTGGGCATTTCCCTGGCGCAGAATGCCAGGGTGTCCACGACCAGGCGCATTGAGGGCTTGGGAGGGAAAATGTAGGTCCCCCGGGCGATGTATTCCTTGAGAATATCGTTCTGAATTGTCCCCCGAAGCTGGGAACGGGGAACCCCCTGCTTTTCCGCAACCGCGATGTACATAGATAAAAGAATTGCCGCCGGGGCGTTGATGGTCATGGAAGTGGAAACCTTATCCAGGGGAATGCCATCGAAAAGCACTTCCATATCCGCCAGGCTGTCGATCGCCACACCGACCTTTCCCACCTCTCCTTCAGCCAGGGGGTGGTCGGAATCGTATCCCACCTGAGTGGGAAGGTCGAAAGCCACGGAAAGCCCGGTCTGACCTTGATCGAGGAGGTACTTGAACCTTTTGTTTGACTGCTCCGCGGTCCCGAACCCAGCGTATTGCCTCATCGTCCAGAGCCTTCCCCGGTACATGTTCGGGTATACCCCCCTGGTGAAGGGGTATTCACCGGGAAATCCTAACTTTTCAAGATACTCCTCCTCCCTGAATTCCAGGGGGGTATAGAGGGGGTCCACCTTATTTCCGGAAACCGTGGAGAATTCCTTTTCCCTTTCCGGGGACTTAGAAACGAAATCCTTTAAAGTGGAGCCCTGCCAGCGCTCCTTCTCTTTTGCGATTCTTTCTCCCATTTGATTCCTCCAGAGGTTTAGGAAAACGATTTATTCAATTTCGGTCAAACCGACTTCGAAATCCTGATCCCCGATCCGGATGATGAACCTCTTCTGAGGATGACCGTCGGGGGTGGGGAGGGTGGTCTTCAAAGCCTCCTCCCTGACCTTCTTCTTGAGGGGGTCTTTCTGGGCTTCGAAGAACTCCTTGGCAACCTTGGGGTAAAGGGCGTAAGTCAGGATGTCCTCCTCCTTGTCGGAATAGGGCTCCATTTCCTTCCTGGCTTTTTCCCATTCCGGAGGAAGGTAATCGGCTGGCCTTCCCTCGATCGGTTTCTCATCCCCGATAGCTTTCTTCATCACCGTGGGGTCAATGGGAGCGGGGGTCCTTCCGTAAAGGCCCCGACAGAGGTCCTTTACCTCCTGAATGATGATCTTGTACCGCTCGCCGGCGAGGACGTTCATGGTCGCTTGAGTACCCACGATCTGGGAGGTGGGCGTGACCAGAGGAACATAGCCAAGTTCAGCCCGCACCCTGGGGATTTCCCTCAACACGTCCTCGAACTTGTCGAGGGCGTTCTGCTTCTCGAGCTGGTTCACCATGTTGGAGAGCATCCCTCCAGGGACCTGGTAAACCAGAGCCCGGACGTCAACCCTCTCGGCAATCGGGCTGAGGAGGCTCTTGTAAGCGGTATCCTTGATTTCCTGGAAGTAATCAGCGATCTCCAGGAAGTGGCTCTTGTCGATCCTCAACTTGAAACCGGCATCCTGGAGCATTTCCACCATGGTCTCGGTGGGGGGTTGGGAGGTCCCCATGCTGAATGGAGAAATGGCGCAGTCGATGATATCCACTCCGGCTTCCGCTGCCTCAAAGTAAGCGGTGGGGGCCATTCCCGTGGTGCAGTGAGAGTGGAGGCAAACGGGAAGGCCGATTTCCGCCTTTAACCTGCTCACAAGCTCAGAGGCGGCACGGGGGGTGATCAGTCCAGCCATATCTTTGATGGTGATGATGTCGCACCCCAGTTCCTTCAATTCCCGGGCGAATTTCACGAACCCCTCGATGGAATGGACAGGGCTTAAAGTGTAGCTTAAAGCCCCCTGGACGATGGCTCCGGTTTTCTTTGCCACGACGATGGCCTTCTCCATGTTCCGGATGTCGTTCAAGGCGTCAAAAATGCGGAAGACGTTGATCCCCAATTCCGCGGCCTTATTGATGAAGCGCTCGAGGATGTCATCGGGGTAATGCTTGTAACCCACGAGGTTCTGCCCGCGAAGGAGCATCTGCAACTTGGTATTCTTGGCGTATTTTTTGAAGACCCTGATCCGATCCCAGGGGTTTTCATCCAAAAAGCGAATCATCGAGTCGAAGGTCGCCCCGCCCCACATTTCGAATGACCAGTAACCCACCTGATCCATCTTCTCGATCATGGGGATCATGTCCTTAGTGCGCATCCGGGTGGCGATCAACGACTGGTGAGCGTCGCGGAAACCGGTTTCGGTTATCTCAACGAGGTGATTTTTTCCCTGCACAATTTTTCCTTCCATGCTCATCCTCCCTACTCCACGAGGATCATCGTCTCGCCGGAATTCACGTTCTGCCCCTCCACAACCAGCACTTCCTTCACCCTTCCCGGAAATGGGGCGGCAATTTCGGTTTCCATCTTCATGGCCTCAAGTTTCAAAATCACGTCCCCTTCCTTGATCTCCTGTCCGGGCTGGCAGAGAATCTTTAAGACTGTCCCGCTCATCGGAGCCTGCACTTTTTTCAGTCCGGAAATCTCCGAGACCTTGGGCTTTCCTGAAGGGGGTTGGGGCACCTGGGGCATCTGCACGGGGATGCTTTTTGGTGGGGGCGGAGTCGGAGGGGGTGAGGTTTCCACGGCAGGCGAAATGGAGGTGACCCTTTTTGTGACCTCCTCGACCTCCACCTCGTAGGTCTTGTTATCCACTCGGATCAAATACTTTCGGGTCATCTTTCTTTATCCTTTCACACGGGTCATATTCAATCGCCTTCCCTCCAGGCCCCAGAGGTTGATCTGGGATAGCTGGACGGGTTTTATGGAAACAACCTTGAAGGAGAACTTCTCGTCGCGAAGGTATCGGGCTAAGGCAGCCGCGATAACCACTTTGATCTCCGGAGGAATGGTGTCCTTTTTTTCTTCCATTTTCTCTCCCCTCCTTAAAGGGGAATGTTCCCGTGTTTTTTGGGAGGAGCCTGGTCCCTCTTCGTCCTGAAGATTGCCAGGGCCGATGCGATCCTCCCCCTGGTTTCCTCTGGGGGGATCACAGCATCGACATAACCTCTCTTTGCGGCTTCGTAGGGGTTGGAAAAGAGCCTCTCGTAATCCTCGGTGAGCTCCTTTCTCTTTTCTTCGGGGTTGGAGGAACTCTCAATTTCCCTCTTGAAAATGATGTTGATCGCCCCCTGAGCGCCCATGACCGCGATCTCCGCCTGAGGCCAGGCGAGCATCAGGTCGCAACCCAGGTCCTTGTTGCACATGGCGATATGCGCCCCCCCGTAGGATTTGCGAAGGGTCACGGTGATTTTGGGGACTGTGGCTTCCGCATATGCGAAGAGCAATTTTGCCCCGTGTCGAATAATCCCCCCGTGCTCCTGCTGTTTTCCGGGCAAGTACCCGGGGCAGTCCACCAGGGTAACGAGGGGAATGTTGAAGGCATCGCAAAACCGCACGAAGCGAGCTGCCTTGTCCGAAGAATTGATGTCCAGGCAGCCTGCGAGAACCTGAGGTTGGTTTCCGATGATCCCCACGGTCATTCCGGCGATCCTCCCAAAACCGACAACGATGTTGGGGGCGAAGAACTCCTGGACCTCCAAAAAATCTCCGTTGTCCACGATATGGGAAATCACATCCTTGATGTTGTAAGGGATTTTGGGGTTGGTAGGAACTAGTTCCCTCAGGTCGTAAACGATCCTTCCAGGGTCATCCCCGGTATCAAACACCGGGGGATCGTCGAGGTTATTGCCCGGGAGGAAGGAAAGAAGCCTCCGCACTCCTTGGAAGCATTCCTCCTCGGAATTAAAGAGAAAGTGGGCATTTCCGGAGACGCTGGAGTGGACCATCCCTCCCCCCAGTTCCTCGACGCCGATTTCCTCGCCGGTAACCGCCTTGATCACCTGGGGACCGGTGATGTACATGTTAGAGACCTTATCGACCATGAAGACGAAGTCAGTAATTGCTGGTGAGTAAACCGCCCCTCCAGCGCAGGGACCCAGGATGATGGAAATCTGAGGGATTACCCCCGAGGCCCTGGTGTTGCGGAAGAAAATCTGCCCGTAGCCGTGAAGGGAATCAACCCCCTCCTGAATTCTGGCCCCTCCGGAATCGTTAATCCCGATCAGGGGGACCCCCATTTTCATCGCCATGTCTTGCATCTTGGCGATTTTCATGGCGTGAGCTTCCCCAAGAGAACCTCCGGCGAGGGAAAAATCCTGGGAGAAGAGGAAAACCGGCCGTCCGTTTATCAGCCCGTAACCCGTGACCACGGCATCCGCGGGAATCTCCACCTTGTCCATTCCAAAGTTGGTGCATCGGTGCTGGACGAAAGCGTCATATTCGATGAATGAATCGGGGTCAACAAGGAGTTCGATCCTTTCCCTGGCGGAGAGCTTCCCCTTCTCGTGCTGTTTTTTTGCCCTCGTGCCATCGGCGTCAATGATGTTTGCCCTTTTCTCCTCCAACTCCCTGATCAACTGTTTGATAGTTTTTTCAGCCATCGTTTCTACCTCACTTGTTAGGTGGCACGAAATTATCTGAAACAGGAAAAAGCTTCATTGCTTGGATTATAAATGAAAGGCGGGTTTTTGAAAAGAAAAAATTTAAAATTTTACTAGGGTTCCATCTAGCACAAGAAGCGGGCCAGCGGGAGTTATCAATTTTAGAAAGCCCTCATCGTTGATCCCATCAGCGATCCCTTTAAGAATTTTTTCCCCGAAGGAAACCTCAACCTCCCTCCCCAAAAATGCCAGGCTCCGTTCGTATTCCTGGCGAAAAAAGGTGAAGCCCTCTTTTTCAAAAACAGGGAGGGAGAAAGAAAGCTCGGCAAGGATCCCCCTAAGAATTTCTTCCAGATCGAGCGTTTTCCCGGTCAATTCCTTTAAAGAGACCGCTTTTTCCTTCAATTCCGGGGAAAGGCCATTGTTGACGTTCACCCCCACCCCCCAGAAAACCCTTTCCCGGACCTCGGTCAAAATCCCGCAGACCTTCCTTCTAAAATGGACAACGTCGTTGGGCCACTTGATTTTCAGATCCCCAAAGATCTCCCTTAAGGCTTTAAAAACCACCAGGGCCAGGAAAGCGGATAGCCCTGAAAGCCTCCTTGCGGGAAAGACAGCGGTGAACCAGAGACCCCCTTCGGGGCTTTCCCAGAAGGCTCCCTTCCTTCCGTAACCGTTGGTCTGCCTTGAAGCGCGAACAACGAAGGGGCCTTTGACCTCAAGGGAAATTTCCCGGGCTTTGGCCATGGTCGAGCCCAGTTCAGGAAAAAAGAATTGTTGAAAACCCTCAGTCTCCATTTCAGGAAAAGGTTTAACATATAAATTTCTTCGGGGGAAGGGGAGACTCTTTTTTGGGACTTTTAGAGGGATTTTTTAAGATTTTTCCCAAAATATTTCTTTATGTGGTATAATACCCAATTACAAGGAGCGGAGTGGAGTGAAAATGGGTTCGTTTAAAGCAAAAGAAAAAGGCTATTCCACCGGAGGGAAGTCCCTCGGTTCCCCAATTTCTTCCTTGAATAATTCTCTTGCTGGTTTCTGTGCCTCAAATCCCAAGTTCCATACTGACAATTTGGGGGATTGGCTGGCGAAAAACGGCCATAACTTCAAAAAGGAAAGGGACCTTTTGGAGTTCGCTCTGGAGTACGGTAAGGACCTTCTCCGGGCAGATAAAGGGACCATCTTTTATCCCGGTGGAAAAAGAGGAATTGAAATTCCTAAAGATCCCCCCTTTTCCTCCCTTGCCGGAGAATCATGGCCAAATTCAGAAATTGGGAGCCTTAAAGAACCCAGAATAATTACAGCAAATTCCGAAACAATCCTTGTTCCCGTTCTTTTCCACAAAAACAAACACGCGGTGTTTGCCTTTTCCTCCAGGGCCCCAGGATGGGCAAAGGAAAACTTCTTCTCCGCCATAAATTTTTCAAATTCCGTATCCTGGGCTTTAAAAAATTGGAGACTGGAATGGGAAAAGGAAAAGACCCTTTATGAAGCAGTTAGGACATTGTGGCAGACGGTTTACGCCAAGGACCCGAATTCCGCGAAACACCTTGCCCTTTCCCGCAGGATCGGGGAAGCGCTGGGGAACAAATTGGAGATTACACCTCCAGAGAAAAACCTTCTTCAGTACTCCCTCATGCTCCACGATATAGGGAAAATTGGGGTCCCCGGAAGCATCCTCAACAAGCCCGGCCCCCTTTCGGAGGAAGAATGGAAGATCGTTCGCCTTCACCCCCAAATCGGGGCGAAAATTCTCAAGCCCTTCACTTCCTTGAAAAAGATTGTCCCTGCGGTCCTCCATCATCACGAGAGGTGGGACGGATTGGGTTACCCCGATGGCTTGAAAAAGACCGAGATCCCTTTCCTTGCCCGGATCGTTTCCCTGGTGGATGCTATCCAGGCGATGCGGTCGGATCGCCCCTACCGGAAAACCCTTTCCCTGAATGAGACCTTAAAGGAAGTGGAAAAGGGTGCAGGGAGCCAATTCGACCCGGAAATTGCCGGGGTTTTTCTGAAAATGGCAACAAGTGGCGCTCTGAGAGGGATTTAAAATAAAAAGCCCCAAAGAGGTGATTTAATGGAAAATTTGATGTTTCCCAAATCAAAAAGTGGTATAATACCTAACACAATTGGGAAAGGGGGAAGTTAAAAGGGAAAAAGAAGGAAAAAGGATTAACAAAAAGGAAATACAGGGGTAAAATCTTTTAGGTGTTTAGAAACACAAAAGGAGGGAAAAAATGAAAGGACAAAAGGGTTTCACCTTAATCGAGTTGATCATCGTCATCGCCATTATTGCCATCCTGGCGGCAGTGGCCATTCCTAACTACCTGGGGTTCAGGGACAGGGCGAATATATCTGCGGCCAAGGAATCCCTGGGGTCTTTGAGGACTGCGCTGGAGGTTTACAGAGCGGACCATAACAATTACCCTGCTACTAATGATGTCGGCACTTTAGAAAGTACTCTTACCGCTTCAAATCCAATTCCGTATTTTTCCCAATCAGATTGGGATAAATTGGAGGCAAACATCTCCAGTTGGGGAACTGTAAACGTTACAGGCACTGACTACACAATTGAGGTTAAGGCCAAAGATCGCAATAATACTACAATTACCGCCACCCCAGGTGGCATTACGCCCTAATCCCCTCAAGCATTCGAACAGGGAAATATGAATTTTTTTTTCAGGAGTCGGGCTCAAGCCCGACTCCTGAAACTTTCCGGCTCATTTTCACCAAGGAGGTGCCGTGAAGAATAAGAGAATTACGATTGCCGTAATCCTCGTCCTCGTGGTCCTCGCCCTGGTCGCGGAACTGGTCATCCCACTAATGCGCTCCCAACCTTCCGGAAGCATAAAAGAAAACCCGGCCGGAGAAGCCAATACCTCCCTATCTGAGGAAATCGGCCAGGCGGAAATTGCCCTAGCAAAAGATTCCCTGGGAATTCTGAAAACTGCACTCGAGGCTTACCGCGCTATAAACGGCGCTTACCCAACCTCCCTTAATTGGAGCGATGGCACTCCCCTGATCCCCGATTATCTCTCTCCCGATGACTGGAACAGGATAATGGAAAGCGTCAGGGACCTCCGGGGCACAATTTCAAGCGACGATTACCGAATAACCGCTCGCGCAAAGGACAAAAGCGGGACAGCCATCATCCTCACCCCTCAGGGTTTTTTACCTTAGAGGGAACTTGGGCATTTTTTACAGGGGATTCCCATTTCTTAAAACAAGGAAAACCCCCAAAATGGCGCCAGCAAAACCAATTGTGATAGAATTTCCACCATGAATAGGCAACGGGGATTTACTCTTCTTGAAGTTTTAATCGTGGTCGCAGTCCTCGCCATCCTTGCAGGAATTGCCATTCCCAATTACCTTGCAATTCAGCAGAGGGCATGGCTTTCCGCGGCAAAATTCTCCCTGGAGCATTTCCGGAGCTACCTGGAAATTTACCGGGCAGATTTCAAAAGCTACCCGGCGGAAGTAACGGTTTCCGGTTCAGAGCGGGGATATCCTTTCACCTCCACTTCCTGCCTGTACCTGACCGCGGAAGATTGGGACAAAATAATAGCCAACCTGGCGGAAAACTCCCTAACCTATCAATGCCTCAATGAGGGATCTTCCTACCTGATCACCGCTCAAGCAAAGGATCGAAACCACACCACTTTGACCGCCACCCCCGGCGGGACCGCCCCTTGATTGTCAAAAAACCATTGCAGTTTCCCCCGGAATAAAAGGAAAAATATTAAAATATTTTCCTCTAATATCGGGAGTTCCCGGAACTGCTTCACCCGATTCTGAAAATTAAAACCTTGAAGCTAAGAACAAGGAAAAGCCCTCAACCCTTGCCAATTTCCCAATCATGAAAACCCGATTAAAAGCCATTTCCGGGGACCTCCTCCGCTTCTCCTCCGCTGATGTAAATCAAAATCTTGGCAAAATTTTGAAAAAGCCTTTTAAAGTTTGAGAAATAACTGGTTTTTATTCGTTTTTCCCCATAAAAACTCCCAAACCTTTCCCCTGGGCGGAATACCGCTTACAATTTTGCCTTCAAAAAAACAAAAAACTCAAAAAACCCGAATCGGAAACTCAATTTTTAAAATCTCAGAATTTGGCTTTAATCCTGGGAGAATCCTCCTTTCAATTTATCCCAGAGGGGGGAATTTCATGGAGGATTCCCTATTCCCATTCCTTCCCCTTTCCAAAGGAAGGCCTCAAAAGATTTTCAAAAAATGACCCATTCCCTATAATTTTGTTCATGCTGAGTAGGGAAGGACCGCTTTTCCATGCAGACTGATGCCGTGAAGATCATTTTTTTAGTTTTCGCCTTCCTCTTCGGGCTGGTCATAGGTTCCTTCCTCAATTCAGTCATCTACCGACTTCCCAGGAAAATCCCCCTTTCAAAAGGCCGTTCCTTCTGCCCAAAATGCGGACACGGGCTAAAGGCTTTCGACCTCGTTCCCCTCTTTTCCTTCCTTTTTCTCAAGGGAAAGTGCCGTTACTGTGGCGCCCCGATTTCCTTCCGCTACCCTTTAGTTGAGCTCCTTGCGGGAGCGGGAATTGCCCTCCTTTTCTGGTTTTACGATTTATCCCTCCCTTTTTTCACCTGGGCCGTTTTGTTTTTGCTTTTACTCCCCCTATTTTTCATTGACCTGGAGCACAAGCTTCTCCCCGATGTCCTCACCATCCCGGGGATTTTCCTCGGGTTAGGGTTCCAGTTCGCCCGGGGGAACTTCTGGCAGTCACCGCTGGGAGCGGCAATTGGAGGGGTGCTTTTCCTCCTGATCTACCTTCTCTGGAAGGGTGGGATGGGGGAAGGAGACATTAAACTTGCGGCAATGATCGGGGCTTTTCTCGGATATCCCCTGGTGCTCGTCTGGTTTTTCATCTCCTTCGTCCTGGGGGCCCTGGGTGGAATCCTGGGAATGCTCCTTTTTAAACTGAAGGGTAAAAGCGCCATCCCCTTCGGGCCTTACATGGCGGTTTCCGCCCTGATTACCGCATTCTGGGGAATGCCAATTCTGGAGGGATATTTAAGACTCGCTGGTCTATGAAGGCCCGGGGATTTGCCTTAATTGAGCTGGTGATTGTCCTGGCAATTGGCGCCATCCTTTTGGGAATTGGGATTCCCACCTTCGAGGGCCTGATTGACAAAAACAGGCTCACGGTTGCCTTAAGCCAGGTGGAAGCGGACCTCAGGAAAGCTCAAGCCATGTCCAAGGCAATCGGGGAAAACATCGAGGTCCTCTTTATCCCGGGAAACAGCGAGTACTACATTTTCAAGCATCCCCCCACGAGCACCCCCATTCTGTTGGAAAAAATTCAGATTCCCGAAGGGGTCAGGATTTACACCAACACTGCCCCCGCAAACAAAATCGTTTACTTCGGGGCCTATGCGGAAAGCGAGGTCACGGGGGGAACCATCACCTTCAAGTCTCCCAGGGGGAAAATGGGAAAGGTGATCGTTGCCTCGATCACGGGAAGGATCAGGATCGAGAAATGAAATTTGTTATTTTGCCTTCCAAAAAAGCTGGAGTATAAAGAGTGGGACATTCTCCTGGCTCCTAAGTGGGAAAACTGCTTAATAACATTCGGTTGCCTTGGTGCGTCCAGGCGATTTTCCATTTTGCCTGTTTTTTGTTATTTTATCACTTTCGGAAGGCAATGATTTGGCAAACTCAGGGAGTTTGGGGGCCAGATTTTTCACTCCCTGAATCAAGCTTTTCGATTGCCTGAGGCGGAAACTTGGGAAAAATGGTATAATACTACAAAATTGAAGGTTGGTTTTAAAATTAAAAAATCAGATCGGGGCGCATGAAACAAAGGGGGATAAATTTAATTGAGGTAATGATCACGATCGCCATCCTGGCAATTCTTCTGGCGATTGGCATTCCCCTTTTCAACAACTACATCGACGGTAAGAAACTGGATACCGCCCTCCGCCAGGTGGAGGCGGATTTAAGGAAGGCGCAGAGCCTGGCAAAAGCCTCCGGGAAGTCTTACACGGTCGATTTCACCCAGAACAGTTCGGCCTACCAGATTCACAATTCCTCCTCGGTGTCGGCATCCCTGGAAAATGGAGTTATTTCCAAGAACACCGTTTCCGTGACCTTTAATCCGGCTTATTCGACCTCGGAGATCACCTCTTCGAACACGGTTACTATTGTCCTCAAATCCCCAAAGGGAGCAGAAAGAAGCGTTTTAGTCAATCCGGCAGGAAAGATTACAATAACGCCATGATGGAGAATAGGGGAAAACAAAAGGGAATTTCCCTGATCGAGATGATCGTAGCCATCGCCATCATGGCGATAATGTTGGGAATGGCAAGTCTGGTTCTCACCCAAGGGATCCGAATGTGGCAGAGGGAAGCAAGTTCTGTTTCTTTGGAAGACCAATTGCGGTCCGTAGCTGACCGAATCCTGAGGGATATTCGGCTCTGCTACACAGCTACGGCATTAAACAACACCACTTTAACTGCCACAGCCCGTACAAGCACGGGATTCATCACTTACACTTACGGTTACAACAGCGGGACAAAGGAAATCTGGAGAAAAATAAACAATGGTTCACAAGACCCCATCGCCAGCGATATCGCCCAGCCTCCTAATTTCAAAGTAATCAGTTTAACGGAGACTTCCACTCCTCCCCTGCTTGTAGAGATTGCCATTTCCTCCTCCCGGAATGGAGTGACAAAAACGGTTACCCTTAATGCTTATTTGAGGAACAAATGAAAAGAAAAAACCTTTCTCCGGGCTTTACCTTAACAGAACTGCTCGTGTCCATAGCAATTTTGAGCTTTATTGCCGTTTTCCTCATAATAATCACAGCGCAGATGGCCATGCTAACCGCCAAAACTCAGGTAAAAAATGTGGCCCTTTCCCTGGCTCAGGATAAAATTGAGGAACTTCGGGCAACCCTGGCGATACCGGTATCCGACTTCCAGGAGGAAATTTGGGTGGGGCAGCACAAGTACATAAGGGTAGTTACCTCTACATTTTATAATAATTATGCCCGAACGGTAACTGTTACGGTGAAAGGTCCTGAAAATTTAGCAACCAGCGAGGTTTCTCTAAATACGCTTATTTATGCGGATCGCCCTCAGGTTTCTTTCTTCTTCCCTTCTGGGGCAACCGCCTACGTCAGAGATAGAGTAGTTTATGAGGGCACCATCCGGGATGATTCCCGGACTATTCCTAAAAACCAGATTCAATATCGCACAAGTTCGGATAAAGGAACGAGTTGGAGCACATGGAGTCCGCTAACAGAACTTTATCAAGATAAAGATTGTACCTTAGCAGCTTCGGATCCGCTCCAGGTTGGTAAAACATATTATTTCCGGATCTCAACTTTAGAATCCCCAGCCGGGGATGGGAACACTTTGGACATTCAGGTTAAAGTTCTTAACTCCGCTGGGATTAGCAACCTCCTTCCTTCTGAGCCCATCTCCGGAGGTCCTTACGTGAGGTTGATTTCAGACCACACCAAACCCGAAGTCGGTACTCCTTCCCTCTCATCTACCCCATCCACAATTTCCCTAAAGGCAACTGCCACAGACACCGGAGCTGGAATTAGGGATATTTTTTGCATCATTGCCAACACTTCTACGACTCCAACCGAATTCCTCGGCCTCGACGATAACGGATATTACTGGAATGTGGAACCCTTTTACTTTCCAATGACTACTTCCGACTTTTTGAATTACAAATATACCATTACCCCATCAGCTTTATTAAATAACAACATGCCTGAGGGGACAATTTTATCCATTCAGTCTCTTGCCCTTGACCGGGTAATAGGGCGTTATTATGATTACGAGACTTTGATCCCCAACAACGGGCAATGGTTTAACATCTACGTTCCCTCTGAGAATGATTATTTCGTCTGGGTGGGGTCTGGCGATAAGGTTGTAAAAGCCAACTTTAATAGCACTCTAACAGTAACGGTGGCTACTCCCTCAATCTCAGAAGTGAAAGCGGAGGTACTTACTCCTACGAGCTTGGCCCTTTCTGGAACAGTAAACCCCAATGGTCTGGAAACGACCTGCTTTTTCACATTGACTTCCTCCACCACCTCTTTCACTACTTCCCCCATAACCGTTCCCGCTGGGTATGATTTCGTTTCAACGGGAACAATTACTGTTGACTTACCCTCTGAGGGTGCATGGGAGGTCTCCATGGTGGCCCAGAATGCGGTGGGAAGGACCGAAAAAGAAAGTAACAAAGATATTTTAGTCGTTCAGCCAAATGGGGGGGAAGAATGGCATATAGGCGAAACGCAACATATATCCTGGACCACGGTAAATGTCTCAGAAATTAATATATATATTTCCCGAGACGGAGGGGAGTTTTCCATGATTGCGACCACCTCTACTTCCTCCCCGTATGCTTTGACTGTTACTGGACCTGCATCCAACGAGTGTTACATCAAGGTCGAGGATCAAGATTCCTCAATATGGGATCGGTCGGACCAACCCATTAAAATTTTTCCTTAAGGTTCCCAAAAAATTAAAAAAATATAATAATAGATAAGGGGACAAAATGAAAAGCGAAAGAGGATTAGCTTTAATAACAGTAATAATAGTTTTGGCAATCGTTTTGGTGGCTGTCTCGGCTACCATAATCCTTGCGAGGTCTGAAATCTCTACCTCCAAAAATCAAGAGAGAGGGACTGAGGTTTTGCACGAGGCCGAAGCAGGTATCAGTTGGGCAGCATCTCAGCTTAAGGCCAATTTAAATTTTGCTGCTACAACGCCTACCGTTCCCGCTGGGTTCCCCAATGTCCGCGTGTTAGTGGGCCAATCACCAGATGGAAGAACAGTCACGGTAACAGCCTGGGCAACCGACCCGACGCTAGGGGATTATCCGGAGGCTAAAAGGGCCATCAAAGCAACCTTTCAAGTGCGTATAGAACAGCAATACTCCCAGAGACCGTTTACCGCAAATGGAACAATAAATTTCAATAGTGAAAAAGGCGCTAATAAACTTGACATTGAATACTCGGGGGGTTCTGGACCGGCAATCCTTTCAAATTGGTCAACCGATAACCCTTCTGTCATATTTGACCCAGATGTTAGGTTCTCAGGAGATCCCACTACGCCAACAATTGGCTATGTGGCAGGTGGAGGAGTTTCTCCTTCAACTTATAAAAGCGCCGAGTATCCTCCACAGCCTGTTCCTTCAATGGACTGGGATTATTGGAAAAATACGGCTTCATCAGGGGGAACCATCCCAGGCGGCACCTGGTCAACAAATGGAATGACAGTTACTGGGCCAAAGCTCATTAATGGCGACCTGGTAATTAATGCCAACAACATAACCTTAAACGGGGTTTTCTATGTGACCGGAACTGTCACCATCGGCGCAAATCACATTTATGGCAATTTTACCCTGGTTTCCGAGGAAGATATCGTTTTTACCGAAAACGGAACTATCAAAATCCACGGTAATTCAGCTTTCTTGGCCAAAGGAGATGTCATCATTCAGCATAATGCTTCGATAAAGTATGATAGCCAAAAGGCAGGATTAATCTATGCACAGGGCGATTTCAGTGGATATAATGTCTCAATTGTCGATTTTAACGGAGCAATCAGCGTTCAGGGCAAAATTGATTTAACAATTGGAGCACAGTTTAACGTTCACTGGCGTGACTTGATCAATACTCCGGGTTTACAACCTCCTGGATTCTCAGGATTAGCCACCCCAGTTCTGGAGCGCTGGGAAGAGATACCTCCACCTTAGGGTTAAATCTTCGGCACCTGAAAATCTTAGGGCCTCCATAATTAACTGCACAAAAAGGGAAGGACCCTAGCTTTTCCATTTCACTTTCACCAGGGTCTTATATTTTATAATAAGGCCTAAAGCCCCTATATTTCTGGTACCCATCGGATTGAAAGGCTCAGAGTACTCAGGTACTTCAGCCAATTCTGAAAATGCTTGCACAATTTCCCTTTCTACTCCCGGGTGAAAACGGACAAGGACGACCCACGATTGGAGAGGTTCAATCGCACCCTGAGGGAGAAGGGGCTCGGCTATTTGACCCCTATTAAGTTTCCGGAAGAATATACTTTGGTTTTACCGAGGTACTTTCCTCATACACTCCCTTGACATTCCTGCTCTTACTGTGCTATTTTTCCGTTTAGTTTGGCACTCTCAATTGGAGAGTGCTAATTCAAGGACAAGGTAGCCAAAATGACAATCGAAGAGGCATGGA
>JANLFL010000001.1:86495-108990 GCA_024655965.1 Caldisericota bacterium
TGGAGAGTGCTAATTCAAGGACAAGGTAGCCAAAATGACAATCGAAGAGGCATGGAAAGAAACAGACAAAAATAACAAGGAAGAGGGGGAAGAGAAAATAAGGGATTTTTCCCCTGAGAGGGAAACCCCTCCCCAGGAAACCGCCTCGGGGAAAGTCCCCGAGGAAAACATCTCCCCCCTTGAGCTGGAATTGAAAAAGAAGGAGGAGGAAATCCTCTCCTTAAAGGAGAAGCTCAGCGAGAAGGAAGCTCAAGTTCAAACCCTGATCGCCGAGCTCAAGAAGGAGATCGCCTCTTCCCTCTCCCGTCAGTCAA
This sequence comes from Caldisericota bacterium, assembly GCA_024655965.1. GTDB lineage: Bacteria > Caldisericota > JANLFM01 > JANLFM01 > JANLFM01 > JANLFM01. The sequence continues at coordinate 86,810 of JANLFL010000001.1, forward strand.
TGCACGAGCGGGAAATGAAAGCCTTGAAGGAAAGAGCCAACGAGGAACTCCTTAGGAAACTCGTGGAAGTTCAGGAGAACTTCCAGCGGGCTCTCCAGGCATTGAAGGGCTCGGAAAACTCTCCCTTAAAGCTGGGAGTGGAACTAATCTACAAGCAGTTGGAGGACCTCTTGAAGAAGGAAGGGGTGGAGGAAATCCCCTCCGTGGGGAGTCCCTTCGACTGCAACCTTCACGAGGCCGAGGGCTTCGTGGAGACCGATTCCTGCCCGGATGGGGTGATCACCGAGGAACTCCAGAAGGGCTACACCTATAAGGGGAAAATTCTGCGCCCGGCGAAAGTCCGCGTGGCGCGAAACCAAAAAGAAACACAGAAAGAAACGGAGGAATAGGAAATGGGAGTAATTGTGGGAATTGATTTAGGAACGACAAACTCGGAAATTGCATATCTGGACCACGGGCGTCCAGTGGTAATTCCGTCCGCCGAGGGGTCTCACCTCTTCCCCTCTGTGGTCGCCTTCACCAAGGATGGCCAGCTCCTCGTGGGGGAACCGGCTCGCCGGCAGGCGGCGCTCAACCCCGAGGGCACGGTAATGGCCATTAAGAGAAAAATGGGGACCAATTTCAAGGTCAACCTCCACGGCAAGGAATACACCCCTCAACAGATTTCCGCCTTCATCCTTCAGAAGATGAAGAGGGATGCGGAAGCTTATCTGGGGGAGAAAATTGAGAAAGCGGTAATCACTGTCCCCGCCTACTTCAACGACGCCCAGCGGACGGCAACCAAGGAAGCTGGTCAGATCGCCGGACTTGAGGTCGTCCGCCTGATCAACGAGCCCACCGCGGCGGCTTTCGCCTACGGGCTGAACAAATCGGACAAGGAACTGAAGATCATGGTGTTCGACTTCGGAGGGGGAACCCTGGACGTGACCATCATGGACTTCGGCCAGGGAGTCTTCGAGGTTAGGGCTACCTCAGGGGATACCCAGCTTGGGGGAACGGACATGGACAACATCCTGATCGATTACATCTGCGAGGAGTTCAAGAAGGACACTGGGATCGACCTGAGGAACGACAAAACCGTCATGCCCAGAATCCGGGAAGCGGCTGAAAAGGCCAAGATCGAACTATCCACCGCCTTTACCACGGACATCAACCTGCCCTTTATCACCGCAGATGCCACCGGTCCCAAGCACCTGGTGATGAACCTCACCCGGGCAAAACTCGAGACCCTGGTCATGCCGGTGGTTCAGCGCTGCCGCGGTCCCATCGAGAGGGCCCTGGCAGATGCCAAGCTCACCCCCCAGCAGATCGACAAGATCATCCTGGTAGGCGGACCCACCCGGATGCCCATCGTCCAGAAGTTCGTGGAGGACTTCATGGGGAAGCAGGTGGAGCGGGGAATTGACCCCATGGAGTGCGTGGCAATGGGCGCAGCAATTCAGGCCGGGATCATCGGGGGAGAAATCAAGGACGTGGTTCTCGTGGATGTTACTCCCCTTTCTTTGGGAATCGAGACCCTGGGGGGAGTGTTCACCAAGATGATCGAGAGGAACACCCCCATCCCCACCAGAAAGACTCAGATCTTCACCACCGCAACCGACTACCAGCCCGCGGTTGAAGTGCATGTCCTCCAAGGAGAGCGGGCGATGGCTAAGGACAACATTTCCCTGGGCCACTTCATCCTCGATGGAATCCCTCCCGCTCCCAGGGGAGTCCCCCAGATCGAGGTGACTTACGAGATCGACGCCAACGGCATCCTTCAGGTCTCAGCCAGGGACAAGGCAACTGGAAAGGAGCAATCAATCACCATCACCGGTGGCGCCAGGCTCTCCCAAGAGGAGATTGAGAGGATGACCAAAGAAGCGGAGCGCTTTGCGGAGGAGGACCGCCGTCGGCGCCAGGAGGTTGAATTGAAGAACCAGGCCGATTACCTGGTTTACTCCTCACGAAAAACCTTAAACGACCTCAAGGGAAAAGTGGACGCGGGAAAGATCGAAGCCGCGGAAAAGGCAATCAACGAACTGGAGCAGCTCCTGAAGGAGAACAAGATGGATCAGGTGGAAGCCAAGATGCGGGAGGTTTCAGAGCTCCTGGGGAAAGTGGGAGAGGAAGCCTACAAGCAGGCTGGTCCTCAAACTCCTCCTCCGGGAGGGGAAGGACCCTCCACCCCCGGTCCAGACCAGGGAAAGACGGTCGAAGGGGATTTTGAGGTCAAGGATTAGTTCCCCAAAAAAATCGGAAAATCACCTCAGGGGGCTCCAGCCCCCTGAGGGTTTCTCATTTTAAGCCATGGCAGAGTTCAAGGATTATTACCAGGTTTTGGGTGTCCCCCGGACGGCAACCGAGGAAGAGATCAAGCGCGCCTACCGTACCCTCGCCCGTCAGTATCACCCCGATTTAAACCCCGACCCTCAGGCGGCGGAGAAAATGAGGGAGATCAACGAAGCCTACGAGGTGCTCTCGGACCCGGAAAAAAGGGCGAGATACGACCAGACTGGCTCGGCTGAGGAGGGGGCCTTCGGTCCCTTCACAGGGGGGTTCGGGGACTTCGGGTTCGGGGACATCTTCGAGGCTTTCTTCGGGACAGCCTTTCGCCAGGCTAAAACCAGGGAAAGGGGACCTCAAAGGGGAAGGGACCTTCAGGTTGGCTTGAGGGTCACCCTGAAGGATGTGGCCTTGGGCTGCGAGAGGGAAATATCCGTCTTAAGGCTGGAAAAGTGCCCCGCCTGTGGGGGAACTGGTTCGGAGCCGGGGACATTCCCCACCCTTTGTCCCCGCTGCCAGGGAAAGGGGGAAATCCGCCAGGTCAACCAATCCCTTTTCGGACAATTCATCCAGGTGATTGAGTGTCCGGACTGTCACGGCGAGGGGACGATCATCAGGAACCCCTGCCGGAACTGCCGTGGCTCGGGCCTGATTCAGGCAAGAAGGGAAATAAAAGTGAAAATTCCCCCGGGGGTGGAGGAAGGGACGAAAATCAGGCTTTCCGGAGAGGGAGAGGCGGGATGGAAGGGAGGCCCATCAGGAGACCTCTTCGTCCTGATCTCCGTGGAAAAGGACCCCAGATTTCAGCGCTCCGGGGCCCATTTGAGGACTACTATTGAAGTTCCTTACTACATCATGGCACTCGGGGGAACGGTGGAAGTCGATTCTGTCCTGGAAAAGGTCCCCCTGGAGATTCCCCCTGGAACCCCATCCGATGCCCAGTTGACCCTAAAGGGAAAGGGTCTTCCCGTTTTGGGGAGAAACCAGAAGGGAGACCTCATTGTCACCTTAAAGGTGGAGGTCCCCAGAAAACTTTCCCCAGAGGAAAAGGAACTTTTGGAAAAAATTGCCCAAATCAGGGGAAATGGAAAAAGCCCCCAACCCCGAAAAAAAGGGCGAGGGCTTTTCCGCAATCACTAATTCAATTCAAAGAAACCGCCTGGGGCTAAAAAGCCGGACCAGCCAGTAAAAGAGAGCCCCGTTAAAGCAGGAGACCAAGAGGGGGAGCCAATGGGTGGAAGGGTAATTCCCAAGATTGGAAGTCAAAAACCCCCCCAGGAGGGCCCCCGTACAGGCGGTCAAGATTCCATAAGAAAGGCCGATTCCCCTTTTTGCGGGAAATAACAGGCGGAAAATGATCGCCAGGCCAGCCCCACAAACGAGAAACCAGTACCATCCTTCCATTTTAGAAAGTGGTCTGCCCCGTGAACCGGAAGGATTTCACCTTCAAAGCAGGGACAAGGTTCCCTCCGAAGAACCCCGCCTCCAGTTTCAAGTCTTTGCCAACAAGTTCCGTTCCTGCCAGGGTTTCCAGGATGCTTGCGGTGAACCTGAGGTTGCACAGGGGATAGGCGATTTTCCCGTTTTCGATCTTGAAAGTCCCGTCCCGGGTCATCCCCGTAATCACCGTAAGCTTGGGGTGAACAGGCCGTACGTACCAGAAACGGGTAATTAAAACCCCGTCCTTGGTGGACTTTATCATTTCCTCCAAGGTGGAATCACCGGGCTTTAAAACAAGGTTCATGGGGAGGGGGCCATAAGAATTGGGTTGGGGAAGGGCGTGTCCCGTGGACTCCTTGCCCTCCTTGAAAGCGGTGAAGGAATCGTAAACCACGTCCCTCGCCACCCCTTCCTCGAAAAAGGTGACCTTCTTCTTTGGCTGCCCTTCGAAATCGAAAGGCACGGGAAAGCCCCGGGGGTCAAGGGCGTCGTCGTAAAGGGTGATTTTCTCGGAGACGACCTTCTTTCCTTTGGCTTCGTTCATGAATGACCTCCCCTCCTGGAAGGCGGTGGCGCCAAGCCCCATGTAAGCGAGGTAGTCGAACATTTCCGAAACCGCATAGGGAAGGAGAATTGCCTCCATTTCCCGGACCTCAATCTGCCGTGGGTTCTGGCCGTCGACTGTCCTTTTAATCGCCTCTTCGGCAATTTCTTCAGCGCGGATGTCCGCGACATCCCTCGATTCCTGATCGGCATAACCCGCGGAGGTCGAGGAAAGGAGGACGGTCGAGAAAGAAGCCTGAGTGGTCTGGAAAAAAGCCTGGACTCCAAGGGAATTTGCCACCCCCAGGGATAAAACTGCCGTGGAAAAAGCACCCGAGGCTTTGATTCCGTGGGGTTTCGCCTTTTCCACGAGGATTTTCACGGCTTCGGCCCTTTCCTCAGGGGAGGTCCGGGCCGTCCTCTCGACATATCCTTCAACTTGAGGAAGTGGTTTTCCGGCAGGGAGACTGATGAACTCTGAGTTCCGGGGGGAAAGGGAGGCGATTTGCGAGGCTTTTTTTACGGTTTTTACAATTTCCTCCTTGGAGAGAATGTTGGATGAGGCAATCCCAATCCGTTTATCCTTCACCACCCGGACAACCAGGGTGGCATCCTCCTGCATGGTATTCTGGTGAATGATGGAATTGGCGAAACGGGTGAGCTCTTCGTTCTGGGAAACAAGAACTGCCTCGGTTTGTTCCCCATCACTCGCTTCAAGGGCGTTTTTCAAAATCTCCAATACTTGTTCTCTGGTCATCATTTCATCACCCCTACCTGGACTTTGCGGAAACGCGCGGGAGAAGCCCCGTGCCCCACGTGCATCACCTGAGAGGGTTGCCCCTTTCCGCAGTTGGTCAACCCCCAGAGAACCCAGTAATCCTTGTTTGCCACCGCATCGCAGGAGTTCCAGAACTGGGGGGTCATTCCGGTGTAAGTGGCGTTCTTCACGATTTCCCCAATCTTTCCGTTTTTGATTTCGTAGGCGATTTCCGTACCGAACTGGAAGTTCAAACGCCGGTCGTCGATTGACCAGGAGCGGTTGGTGACAAGGTAGAGGCCGTACTTGGTGTCAGCAATTATGTCCTCCAGGGAAGCGTCTCCCGGCTTTAAATTGATGTTGGTCATGCGGATGATGGGCATCCTCCCCCATCCATCAGCCCTCATGCAGGCGGAATTGGGAATTCCCAAGGCTTTGGCGGTCTCCCGGCTGGTGAGGTAACCCACAAATAATCCCTCTTTTATTAAATCAACGCACTGAGCTGGAGCTCCTTCATCATCGTAAGCGAAGGAACCAAGGCCTCCGGGAGCGGTGGCATCGGCATAGATGTTCACGTGCTGGGAACCGTATTGAAGTTTTCCCAGAAGGTCAGGGGTCATGAAGCTCGTCCCTGCATAGGAGGCTTCAGTCCCCAACACCCGGTCGAGTTCGGTGGGATGCCCGCAGGATTCGTGAATCTGGAGCCCGAGCTGGGAGGAATCGAGGATGATGTCGATCTCCCCGGAAGGGCAGGGCTTTGCCTTGAGCAGGGCAACTGCTTCCTGGGCGATCCTCTCGGCGTTCTCCTCAAGTTTTAGTTGAGGGATGAACTCGTAACCGTATGCGGCAACGTTCCCGCCCATGGAATTGGGGAAGGAGCGGATCTGAAAATCCCCCTCCCCTACCGCGATGGCCTCAATCCCCCCTCCGGATTCCACCTTCTCCTGTTCAATGAACGACCCTTCGGTGGAGGCGAAGACTTTGAATTCCTTGAAAAAAGTGAGAAAGGCGTTAGAGACGGCTACCCCTTTTACTCCGCGGATTTTATCGTCGACTTTCATCAAAAACTGGAGTTTTTCCTCGATGGGCACGGAAAATGGGTCGATCTTGCAATTTGCTTGAACTTTGGCAACTACCGGCTCCACAGGGGAGAGCTCCACGTCTTTCTCCTTCACTCTTGCGGAAGCCTCGGCGATTTCCGCCGCCCGGGAGGTAATCTCCTCAATTTTTTGCGGAGAAATAACCCGGGAACTGGCAAATCCCCAGGCTCCATTTTTTATCACCCTGACGCCGAACCCCAGATCGTCACCTGTGGAAATTGATTCGACGTTCCCGGATTTGATCCTCAGCTCCTGTTTCTCCCGCTTGATGATCCGGATATCGGCGTAAGAACACCCGAGGCTTTTTGCTTTGTTCAAACAGAGGTCGGTAAATTCCTGCAATGACTTCACTTCCTTTCTTTAAAAAGAGTTCCAACCTTTCGGGGGTCAAACCCCTTCTGAGTCATCACCTCCCCTGCCTTCCTCGCTTTTAAAAATTTCCTCCTTTTCGCTTCTTGATTCCCGGAAAAAGAAAAAAGCCACTACAAGGAGAAGGACTGCGAATATCAGAAAGGGGATAAAATTTCCCTTCCATTCAAGGATAATCCCCAGGGCGCTGAAAATCAAAAGCCCAAGCCCCAGAAAGAAGGAAACAATGGCGGTGATTTTAACCTGCACCGCTTCCACCCCCTCCTCCCCCGCCTCCACCTCCGCCGGAAAACCCTCCCCCGCCATCGCTCGAAGAGGCGGAGAAGGAGGCAGAAACGCGGGAATAAAAATCGGAAACTGCCTTAGAGAAGGAAGAGGTGAAATCCGAACCCCGAGAAGTTCCCGCAGACCACCCCACTCCTCCAGAATACCACCAGTCAGGGGAATAAAACCCGGGTTTTTCGCTCATGGCCTTGGTCCACTTTTTGGAAATCCCGAAGACGATGGCGTAGGGCAGGTACTGGGAGAAAATCTGCGTGGGTTGAGCGATCTGGGGTCGGCTGATCAGCTCATCCATGTAAAGCTTGAAGGCTTTCCAGGCGGAAGCCTCTCTGGCCCCCGTAATAGACCGGCGAGGCATGATTGTCCCGAAAATGAGCACGAAAAATGAAGCCCAGGTTAAAGCCAGCCCAAGGATAAAAACCTGGAAGAGGAAAAGGAGGGTAATCCCCACACAAAATGTCAGGACGAAAGTAAGGGTATACCGTTCCCGAATTTTCTGGGGGTCTCCCTCGAACAACTTAAAACGCTTGAGATAGTCAAAGACTTTTCTCTCAATGGTTTTTATTGAATCCCCGAGGGTTTTTTTCAAAGAGGACAGGAGGACCGGATACTCCTCGCCCTCTTTCATGTGCCCTCTTCCCGGGAACATGAAATTTAGAAGAATGAATTCGAAATGCTTCAAGCCGCCTTTCTTCTTCTTGAAGACCAGGAGGAAATCCTTGCCCTGTTCCTGGATTCCCAGGTATCCCCTGTGGGCAAGGTCGAACACCGTGGCAACCACCCCCTTCACCGTGACCTTCTGACGCAGGAGGGCTTCCACCCCTGCAGGCGGGAGTTCCGAGGGAGGACCGGAGATCATGGCTGTTCCCTCCGGAAAGCGGTACTCCCTTCCCCGGAAATACCATAGGAAGAACAGGAAAATGGGAGTCAATACGGCAATCAAGATGGAAACGATGTACTCGATATCCTTAAGGATTCGAGCCATGCGCAATTTTTGTTCCACCGCCCTCTGCTCGGCTTGAATTTCTTCCATAATTGAAGATGAGCTCCGGTTGACTCCCTCCGGCTTTTCAATCAGGCCTATTGGGAAGAGGAGCCGGGCTTCAATCCCAACTCCCTCGGGAAGAGGGGCGGCCCTCAAATATGCGGTCTGAGAATCGAGGACCTCCACCTTTCCCGTACCAGGATCTGGGCCGTAACCCCAGAGGTGAAGAGACTCCTTTTCAGCCCCTGGAGGAAGGTGGATGAACACCTCGGCGAGCTGCATGGGTTTCTCGTGCTCGCTTCCGATGGCTTTAAAGTAGAATTGGTCGTAATCGGAGAAATAGGAAATCGTCCCTCCCTGAGGAGCTCCCAGGATTCGGTACTTGATGTGAAATGTCCTTTCGGTATCCGTGTAATCGTAATACCAGTAAATGCTGGAAAGCGATTCGCTTTCCACGACAGTAAAGGTCCACGGGGCACCGGAGCCATCTTCCCGATAAATTCTGTCATCCTCCCACACGGAAACCTGATCAATCCCGGAGATCTTGTTCTTCAAAATATCGATGTATGCGTAATGGAAGTTTCCCCAGAACCTCAAGGAACGAGTCTCTTCCACAAGGATCGTCCCACCCTTTTCAAGGGTGAGGTCCACCCTTACCTTGGTCCAGACGTAATCCTTGGCTTCAACTGCTCCAAAAGAAAGAAGGAGAAAAAAGAGACAAAGTAAGGGAATTAGAGCCCTTCTCATTTTTTCCTCCTCTCAAGGACCCTCCAGAGCTCCTCGTGAACCTCAAAGGAAAGCCTTTCCATCTTTCCCTCCCTTTTTATAAATACCCCTTCCTGGGGGATGAACTCCCCGATTTTGGTAAGCTTAATCCCATTTTGGGAAAAAACTTCCGCCAAATCCAGGTCCGGGGGAGAAGCGATGAGCATAGAACCGGAAGAAAGGAGGAACAGGGGGTCAGCTTCCAGGGCCCGACAAATTAGAAGGGTTTCCTCCCTCAGGGGAAAGGAGGAAAAATCCAGGGCAACCCCGAGACCAGAGGCTTGAGCCATCTCCCACGCGCCTCCTATCACCCCGCCTTCGGTGATATCGTGAAGGGCCCTTGCGCCAAACCTTCTTGCCAGTACCCCCTCTTTTACCACGGAAATTTCCCGAATGAAGGAGGAGCCTTTCTCCACCACCTCATTGCCCAAAAGAGGGATCAGCTCCTCTCTGAATTCCCTGGCGAGGATGGCTGTCCCTTCAAGGGCAAGGGCCTTGCTAACAAAGAGGGAATCCCCTGGTTGTGCTCCTTTCGTGGAAAGGTATCTACCCCTGGGAACCTTTCCCACAGCGGTCCCCACGATGATCGGTTGGGGAAGATAAGGGGTGTATTCGGTGTGGCCTCCCAGGATCTCGATGCCCAAAGATTCCGCAGCGCTCGAAGCCTCCTTCATGAGATTCTCGATTTCTTCCGAAGGAAAACCCGAGGGGAGAAGGACAGTCAGGAGGATCCCCAGGGGTTCAGCACCGGAAGCTGCGATGTCATTTACGGATATGTGAACAGCGAGCCAACCTATTTCCTTGGAAGTCCCCGTGATTGGGTCGGTGGAGAGGACGCAAAGTTCATCACCCAGATCGATGATGGAAGTATCTTCGCCAAAAGAGGCATGAAGTTTAACATCCTCCCTAAAACAGCCGAGGTGAGGAAAGATTAGCCGCTCTAAATCAAAATTAGAAAGTTTTCCCGCTTGAAGGCGAGGCATCCTCCGGTTAGATTCCTCCAAAGGCAAGATTAAACCAGGTCTCTTGCGAGGTCAAGTCGGGGTTCCCCTTGGCCTTTTAAGAAGGGGATCGGGGTTAAAGGTCGCTGAGCTTTAAGACTTCAAGGCCTCTTTTCTTGAGTTCCTCCAGATAGGGGTTAATTCCAATCATATCCGAGGCAATGTGACCGGATATGACCAGGTTCCTCCCGGGGAATTCCTTCCTGAGTTTTTCTAAATCATGGTAGTCGATGTGGATGTAAAGGACAGTGTCGTAGCCATTTCGGAAGAGGGCTTTGGCCGCTCCGTATCCCCCGTTTGTCCCAGTTCCATGGAAAACGGCGATCTTTCCCACCTCGGAATCGGGATTCCCCATGGCAATCTCCGGAGGATTGGGGGCTCTTTCAATTTCAGGAAACTCCAAGAGGGAGGAGACCAGGTCTTTAATTTTCCAGCCCTGCTTCTGGGATTTTTTCACTTTTTCCTCAAGAAGGCGTCTTCCAAGCTCGTCCAGAGGGTTGTGGATGTTCAAAAAGGGCATTCCCAAAACCTGGGCCAGGAGAAGTGGATCCTCCCAGTTTGCCCGATGAGAACTCCAAAGGAAGGCTTCCCTCAAGGGACGGGTTGCTTCCTGGGCTTCCTCCTGAGGAACCCCGAGGTCCTTCAAGAGCTGGGTTTGGCGCTCCAGGATTTTATAGTAGGAAGCCTGGGCCATCCCCCGGGGGTGATGACCGATCACGCAATCGAAACCGTTTGTCTTGGCAAAAAGGAGTTCTGCCGAGGAAACATCGATGGCAAAAAGGACCCTCTTGATTCCCTCTCCCCTTACATGGATCGCTGAATCAGGGGGGATCTCCTTCATCCCCACCAGGTCCAGGGAAATTTGCATTAGTTCTTCAGTGTTCATCATCTTCCTCCTATCCGCATTTGGAATAGCCGCAATTCCGGCAGACCAGACACCCCTCCGAATACTCAAGGATTCCTCCGCATTCCGGACAGACACCTCCCATAATTTTCCGCGGGTTGTCTTCCTCCGTTTTTGGGGGAGGGAAAAGGGAAGCCTCATGGGCTCCATAAGGGCCGGTGTATGATGGTCCCCAAATTCTTCTGCCCATTGCCAGGGCCACCCCCTGGGCAATTGAGCGTACCAGTACCCTGGTTCCATCTTGGGAGATGTCAAAAACTGCCTCCCGGGACTCCACCCTCCAGAGTTGCTCGATGATTTCCACCGGGCTCACCCCAGCCCTCAAAGCGAGGGAAATGAGACGGGAGAGACCATCCGCTTCTTGATCCCTCGATTCCACGAAGACCTCGCAAATCCCCTGATCGTCCTCATTGACGGTAACGTAAATCCTTCCCCGAGGAGTCTCCACCCTCTCAGTTGTCCCTCTGGTGATCTTGGGCCTGGCTCTGGCCATTCGATGCCTAGTTTGAGAGAGTTCCTCTAAAGAAATCTCTTTCCCAGAGGGGAAGGCGGGAAGGGAGAGGACCTGTTCCTCCCTGCTTTTATCCCTGTAGATCGTCACCCCCTTGCACCCTTCCTTGAACGCGAGCATAAATACCTTCCGCACGTCTTCAATCGTTGCGCTCTGGGGGAAATTTACAGTTTTCGAAACAGCATTGTCTGTGTGCCTTTGGAAAGCCGCCTGCATCCTCACGTGGTACTCGGGGGAAACATCGTAGGCAGTGGGAAAAATTGCCTGGACTTCCCGGGGAACTTCCTCCATTCCCCTGATTGATCCCCGGCGGGCGATCTTCTCAATCAGTTCATCGGAATAAAAGCCCATTTTTTGGGCGATTTTTTCAAAGAAGGGGTTCACTTCCAGGAGCCGGGTCTTGTCCAGGACATTTCTTTCGTAAATTAGGGCAAAAAGTGGCTCAATTCCTGAGGAACACCCCGCGATAATTGAGAGGGTCCCCGTGGGAGCAATGGTGGAAACTGTGGCATTCCTTAGAGGGGGGGAGCCGGGTTTATTCAGGACCGACTTTTCGAAGTTGGGGAATGGTCCCCGGATTCGGGCCAGTTCCCTTGAGGCCTCCTTCCCTTCCCGATCGATGAAAGCCATTACCTGTTCCGCAAGATCAAGGGCCTCCTGGGAATCGTAAGGGATTCCCAATTTTATCAGCATGTCAGCCCAGCCCATCACCCCCAGCCCGATTTTCCGGTTGCCCTTCACCATTTCGGAAATTTTGGGGATGGGAAATCGGCTTCGGTCAATCACGTTATCCAGAAAATGAACTGCCAGGTGAACGGTCCTCTTCATCCTTTCCCAGTCGATTTCCGGATGTTCCATTTCTTTGACCATGTGGGAGAGATTAATTGAGCCGAGGTTGCAGGCTTCATAGGGAAGAAGAGGCTGTTCCCCGCAGGGGTTAGTGCTTTCAATGTCCCCCAGGAAGGGGGTGGGGTTATCCCTGTTAATTCTGTCGATGAAAATGATCCCGGGCTCCCCGGTTCTCCAGGCGTTCTCCACAATCTTATTGAAAAGGTCCCCTGCGGGAACCCGACGCACAACCTCCCCGTTCCTGGGATTAATTAGCTCGTGCTCCGTCCCTTCCTCCACTTTTTTTAGAAAGTCCTCGGTGAGGGCCACGGAAATGTTGAAGTTATTGAATTCCTGGGGGTCATTCTTGCAGTTGATGAATTCCTCGATATCAGGATGGGAAATGTGGAGAATTCCCATGTTTGCCCCCCTTCGAGTCCCACCCTGCTTGATCACCTCAGTCGCCATGTTGAAAACCCGCATGAAGGAGACGGGGCCGGAAGCTACTCCCCCGGTGCTTTTGACCACATCGTTTTTGGGACGGAGGCGGGAAAAGGCAAAACCAGTTCCTCCCCCGGACTGCTGAATCAATGCGGTGTTTTTCACAGATTCGAAAATCGAGGAAAGGTCGTCTTCCACGGGAAGGACGAAGCAGGCGGATAGTTGCTGAAGTTCTCTTCCTGCGTTCATAAGGGTGGGAGAATTGGGCAAGAAGTCCAGGGAAGCCATCAGGTTGTAAAAATTGAGAGCAAGGAATTCGATGTCTGCCTTCTCATCGTAGAGCCTATCAGCGGAAGCGATGTCTCTTGCCACTCTCCAGAACATATCTTCAGGAGTTTCACAGGGCTTGCCCTGAGGGTCCTTTTTGAGATATCTTTTTTCAAGTACCACCCGGGCGTTTTTGCTGAGTTCCAATTGAACCTTTTCCATGTTTTCTCTCCTGAAAAACACAATTTGTAGTATTTTTTCTGACTCTTAAATACTATATATTGTTTTTTAGAAAAATGGAATGGTTAAGAAAAAACATTTTTGAAAAATTCCCCTTTAAAAAGCAAAAGCCTTTAGGTAAAATAAAAATCCACAAGTGCCGAAGTGGCGGAATTGGCAGACGCGCTACGTTCAGGGCGTAGTTGGGGAATCCCAGTGGGGGTTCGACTCCCCCCTTCGGCACCAAATCCAAAAATGCTTCTCTTAATCCCTGGGATGGAAAACTGCCTTTCAATATTTGGGAATTTTCAAGGTTGACTGACCTTGAAGACCCCGGAACTCCTCCTGGGAAATTAGGGGGACGGGTTTTCTCCAAAAGAAGCGGGGAAAGCCCCATTTTGGGAAAATTCCTCCCCGGGAAAGAAGAGCCTTTTTTGTTTAGCCGACCTGGGGATTCTCTCCCTTATGAAGTCAGCCTGGGAGAAGAAGGGCTCCTGAAACTTCAAGGAGGCTTCTTCAGAGAAATTTTGAAAAATGGGGACCGGGAAAGGAAATTGCCAATCTCCACCAGTCATTTGTGGCCACCTGGGGAATCTTTCTGCTTCACATGGGTATGAAATCCCGCCCGGGCCCTGCCATCTTTACACTTCAAGATAGGTCCCAAAAGTAGGGATAACCGATAAATCAACTCTTGGAATTTTCCCGCAAGGCGATATTGAGAGAGGGGAGGCAAGAATCAAGATTTCCGCCTGAAATTTATCGCGGTAGAGAGCCTGTATGTCTTTTATTTGAAGCATTCCCCTTTCTTTCCTCGGAATTCCGCAAATTCCCATTAATTTGAAAATTTTTTCCTCCTTTCAAAAATGGCTCCGAAAGAAGGGTGATCAGGGAAGCCTAGATAAACCCCTTTTGTTTTAAAGCCCTCCTTTTCAAACGGAAATAAGCATCCTAACTCAGACCATCAAGGGTAGCCATTCTGCACCCATCCGGAAATTTTCTGATCCCATTCCTTTTGTTTTTCAGCATCGGTTCCGTGGTTCGTTTCCGCATCGTACTGCTTATCGACCTGCTCCCATTCTTTGTGAATGTTGTCATAAGCTTCGTGAACCTTTTTATCTAGATCTCTAAATGCCTCCTCCTTGGTTGAGCCCTCACCTTTCAGGCTTTCAAGAACTCTCTTAAACTTCTTAGCGAAAGCCTGAGCAAGGTCAAGATGTTTTTGTTCGTGGTTCAAGAGCGCGGGAAAACCGGGATCTCCCGGATTAAGCCTCATCCAGGAACTGTTCCTTTCCATCTCAGCATAAGTGGTTATCGTCCCAACAGTTGCTGTCCAGGTTGTTCCCGATCGGGTGAATCTTGGGGTCCAATTTCCATAGCCGATCCTCATGAGGATCTCCGCTGCCTCTGGAGTTTCTTCGGGAGGAGGAGGGCCCTTAAAATCGCCCTTGGAAATTGGCCCGTAGGGCCGCCAGTCCTCTTTGACTTCAAAAAGAACTTCGCCGAGGGAATTTCCCTGCTGCGTCACGGACAAGATAAGGGTGCCTTCCTGGAAGAGCCAGACAGTTTCCGCCCCTGGGCCCTGGGATAGCGATAAAGTCAAACCATTTGAGTCGTTTCCGAAAAAAAGAGAACTGGTAAAAAACCCGCTTGGCTCTGGAAGAATATTCCAAACAAAAACCGGAACTCCATCCAATTCCCCTTCAAGCTGGTGAATCTGAAACTCGACGGGAATTGAAGGAAAAGCCAGACCGCAAATGGTTACCATTTTAGGTTCCCATAGCGGAGAAGAGAGATCCAGAGACAATGGGCCGCATACCTCCAGTCGGGTAGTGAAACTGGGGGTCTGGGTTGGCGTCGTTCCTTTGTAAAGGAAAACCATGTCCGTTGTCCCATCCTCAGCGCTTGACCAGGTTGCTTCCCCTCCAAAGAGCTCCACCGACCATCGGAAGGGGACATAGGTGCGACCGTTGATGATGTAAGCGGTCTCAGCCTGAACAATCCCCCTATCCGTCTCCCAGGATGGAGATCCGAGCCCCGAGGAAAATGGAATCTTTACCCAGGAAGCGTCCCTGATGGGGGAGATATGTTCAATCGGGTGAATGGTGCTTGCGTAGGAAATACCTCCAAACATCAAAGAAAGGCAGAGCAAGATGACAATCCTTTTTTTCATTATTCCCTCCTTTTGCACCCCTCAAGACGAGAAAAGAAGAGGAAATCAACCACCCCAATTTTTGATAGACAGGATTCGGATGCAATCACATATTATCATACAAAACTCTGGGGAGGAAGGTGGGATTTTTGAAATTTTTCAATTAAAAATTTTTTGTCCATATTTTTTTGTACTTTTGGTCAAATAGCACCTTTCTAAAAACCTCCCTCGAACACTTTTAGGGAAAAACCCAAATCTTTTTTACGCTCAAGCAACCTTATTTGGCTTTCTTGCAACATAATTGGATAAGCCAAAAATGTTTTTTTGCCTTTTTGTATAATTAAAAAGGGGAATAGAAGGAGGCAAAAAGATGAAAAGATTTCTTTTTGGGTTTCTAATTCTTTTTATCCTGATTTTCATCACTTCGCCTTCCGGGGAAGCTCAATCCCTTAGACATCAGACCGAGGAGGTCATCCTGCTGAAAATTGGTTCCAATCAGTTATGGATGAACGGGGACATAGCTCGGACAATGGATGTTGCACCCTTCATCGAGAACAACCGAACATGGGTGCCAATACGTTTTGTTTCGGAAGCCCTCGGGGCAGAGGTGGGATGGAAGCAAGAGGCTCAACAGGCGACCGTGAAATTTGGCGAAACTACTTTAATCATCACCATCGGGTCGAATTCCCTTCTGGTAAATGGACAGGCGAAGCCCATAGATGTGGCTCCTTTTCTAAAGAGCAATCGCACCTGGGTTCCACTTCGTTTCGTTGCGGAAAACCTCGGATGCTCGGTTTCATGGGTTCAAGGGGCTCAGGAGGTTGTCATAAGGAGAGGGCAATTCTCCGGACCAACGGTTGGTTACATTCAAAACGGTCAACTGATAATTCAGGAAGTCTCAGGAGGTTCTCCTGGCGCCAAGAAGGTCGTCGCCGGAGGGAATGTTACTGGAGAGGAGATCGCCGGCCCAATAGCCTGGTCTTTTAATGGATTGAAGGTGGCCTATTATCGGATTCAAAAACTGAATTTTGACTTTTTCAGGCTCGCCCTGGAATATTCCGTGGAAGTATCAGGGAAAAAGACTCTGCTCCTTTCAAGGGATAAAGCATATGGTGGGCTGAAGGCCCTTTCCTGGTCACCCGGGGATGCCTACATCCTCTACGACGAACCTACCTCCGACGTTTCCGGGACCCTGTGGCTTGTTATGGTGGAGGAACAGGATTCTGCAATTTTAGGGGAGGAAGGGGAGGTAATCTACGGCACATTTTCTCCCGACGGTTTTCACCAGGCCTGGCTTGCCTACGGAGATGAGGGAATCTCGGTACTGGTCCTGGATGAGAACGGGGTTCAATTTGAGATACAGGACATAACTGGAGGATTCGCCTGGAGTCCTGACGGAGGAAGCCTGGCTGTAAGCACCTCCCAGGGGATTGAAATATACGATGTCACCTCCCCCGGGATGCCCCCCGAGGTTTATGCCTTCCCCGGGTATGCCTACTACCTATTTTGGTCACCTGATAGGAACTGGATTGCTGGAAGTTGTTCCGATGGGACCTTTGCATTGTACCTTGGCTGGGGCCAAACACCATGGCCCAATACTTTTCCGGGGGACCTTTCGCTCATCGACCGCTATCATCCCTCCGCCCCGGCTGGTTTCCTTCCCTCGGGGGAATTAATCATTGAGCACACCGGGGAGGTTTCAAGCGGAGCAAGCAATTTCTACATTTATGATCCCCAAACCCAAAATTTATCCCTTCTTCTGGAAAACGCGGAGCACCTGGCAGTGAGGCCATGAAATAAGAGAAGGAGCTGGTCTGGGTTAACTGAGCCAACTTTTCCCTGGAACCCATTTCGGATTCAGGATTTCTTGGGCCAGAATGGGGGGAAATGTTTCCGGGAAAGCGGATTTGGGAACATCGTTGTAATCCTGAAAATAAGTTATCAGAAAGATCAATTGGGCTTAAATAAATCCGACGCTTGCCTTTGTCAGGGTGCCCCTTTAAGGAATTAATCTTAACGTAGGGGAAATTTAAACTTTGAGGTCGCTGGGGGAAGTGGGGTTAGCTAAAAGGCTCACAAAAACCTCCCAGCGTTTTTTCAGGTTCTCCATCGTTCCCCCCTGACTTTCCACGAACCTTTTGACCAAGTCCTCCCCCAACTTGTAATTGATCACATAGGATCGGTAGTACTCGATGAACCTCAGGGAATGCTCCGCTTCCTCGGAAGAAAGCAAGCGCAAATTTCTCAACAATTCCAGGGCTTCTTCCCGTGTAATTAAGCCGTCAAGATATCTCCGCGCAGCCTCAACCTGGACATAAGCGAGCTTTCGAATCCCTGAGAGGACGTTCTCGTATAGTTCCAGCCTTTGAGGGTTAATTCCGGAGAGGGGGCACAGAACCTCTGACTCGAACCGCAGGCGGTCCTCAAGGGCGGGGAAAACCATCTCCACCGCAAAGTTGGCGGTCCCCTCGGCAATCAAAGCATCTGGCCCGAAAAGGGGGAAAACGGAAAACTCCACCCAGCCTCTTTTCTTGTAGAGTTCTTCCTCCCTTAAACAATTGAAGAGGTGGTGGCCAGGATACCCCTCGTGGCAGGCTAACGTAATTATCGTATCAAGGAAAACCGGAAGGTCTAAATTTACCTGAATTAAACTCTGGGAATTTCCCTTATACCAGTTATATCCCGACCAGGGCTTGTTATTGACCAGTTCAAAGGTGAAATTTTCCCCTTCGGGCAATGAGATCCATTGAGAGGTCCTCAAACGAGCCTCCTGAATGGCTCTTTCCATCAAGGAGGAAAGTTTTTCCGGGGGGACCTGGAACTCCTCGCGCAGGGCTTGAAACCTTTCTCTCAAGGAACCTTTCCCCGGAAGCAGGGAATCCAGGGAAGAATGAATATCCCGAAAATCCTGGAGATTTAAAGGGGGGAAAGTTGCATCGTAGAGGAGAGAGGATTCTTCGTCGAATGACATGCTGATTCCCTGGAGAAGCCTGGCTTTTCCAGCAAGGGAATTTAAATGGACGATCAAGCTCCTGGCCCTTCTGGTAGGATCTCCCCCTTCCATTTTTTCAAGTTCCAGGGCAAGGTTAGAAGCCTCTTCCTGGATCTGGGGAAGGGACTTTTTCCCTCTTTCCCCTTCCTCCTTAAACTCCGGAGGGCCAAAATAAGCGTCAATATACCCGGGGCAGTGGTCCTCAAGGGAAAAACACAGCCGGACAAAATCCCGGGCAATTCGGTCGAGCTCTGAGGAAGAGCCCCGAGAATGACTTGCTTTCATTTCTCTCCTTCTAACATTTTTTCAAAGGGACAAAACCCCTTTTGAATTCAGAAACACCGGGGATTTTCATTTAAAGAGGATCTTGCAGACCTCGTAGAGCTCGGGGGGGACCGTCTTAACCCTACCAACCACTTTCTCCATTGCCACGGTTTTTATCTCCTTTCCTTTCAGAGCGACCATCAACCCGAACCCCCCCTTATGGACAAGGTCAACCGCCGAGATGCCAAACCGGGTGGGGTAATATCGATCCCTCAAGACAGGAGACCCGCCCCGCTGAATGTGTCCGATGACCGCGTGTTTTGAAGGGATCCCTGTCCTCTTTTCGATTTCCCGGGAAAGGACCTGCCCTACTCCTCTGGCTCCAAGCCTTCCGTGCCCGAACTCATCAATTTCCCCGGTCCCCTCTTCCTTTAGGGCTCCTTTTAATTCCACGGCTTCGGAAACCACAACCGTACCCCACAGCCTCCCCCTTTTTCTTTTTTCCATCAGGTTCAGGGCAACTTCATCGAGGTCCACGGGAACCTCGGGAATTAAAATCCAGTCAGCTCCACCAGCCAGACCTGTGTAAAGGGCCACCCAGCCCGCCTCCCTGCCCATTACTTCCAGGACCATTATCCTCCGGTGGGACCAGGCGGTGTCCTTCAAACGCTCCAGGGCATCAATGGCCACCGAAACTGCGGTATCGAAACCGATGCAGTAATCTGTCTCGGGAACATCGTTATCCATGGTTTTGGGAATTCCCACAATGGGCAGGCCTTCCCGGAAAAATTTTCCGGCAACGGAAAGGGTATCGTCCCCGCCGATGACAATTAGGGCATCCAACCCCAGCCGGGAGAAATTCTCAAGCGCCCTGTTTTTGTCTTCATCTTTTTTAAAAGGGTTGGTTCTGGAGGTCCCTAAAATTGTGCCCCCTCTGGAAAGGATATCCCTAACCATTTCCAGGTTTAGGGGCTCAAAATCCCCGTTGATCAATCCTGCCCAGCCATCCTTGATTCCCAAGACCTCATAACCAAAATCGAAAGCCCTCATCACCACGGCCCGGATTGCCGGATTTAACCCAGGGCAATCCCCCCCACCGGTGAGTATCCCTAATCTTTTCACCTTCATCACGAGACCCCCCCTACTCTTTTTCGAAATCCTTAAGGGTTGCTCCCTCCTCGCCCCGGGAGCCAGGAACCCCGGGAGAAAAAGATTTGGCTTTGCCCGAGCATCCGAAAAGCCTCATCTTAGCCCGGATAACTTTTTTCATCTCTTCCCGGGCGCGGGTCAGGAACTTGCGGGGGTCAACTTCATCCGGGAATTCAGCCATCGCTTCCTTTAATCCCCTGGTGAAAGCCTTGTTCAGTTCTGTGGCCACGTTGATCTTGCAGATTCCAGCTTTAATCCCCTCACGGTATCCATCGTCGGTCACTCCGGAGGCTCCGTGAAGAACAAGGGGGATCCCCACAAGCTCCCTGATCTTCTGGATTCGCTCGATATCCAGTTTGGCTTCTTGGACCTGCATTCGGTGAATGCTTCCCACGGAAACAGCCAGGGAATCAACCCCCGTCGCTTCCACGAAACGGAGGGCTTCATCGGGGTGGGTCATCAGGGCTTTGAGTTCTTCAAAAGAAATTTCTCCCGCCTGTGGGACCTTTCCCAGTTCAGCCTCCACAGGGATGTTCACTGCGTGGGCGATTTCCACGATCTTTCTGGTAATCGCCACGTTCTCCTCGAAGGGAAGGGCGGAGCCGTCGAACATCAGCGAAGTGAAACCCGCGCGGAGGCAGCGGACGTTCTGGAGGAAGTCGGTCCCGTGGTCGAGGTGAAGGACAACGGGGACGCTTACTGCCTCGGCAGCGGCCTTCACCATGGAGACCACCTGCTCCAGGCCGGCGTATTTGATCGCCCCCTGGCTGGCTTGAAGAATTACCGGGGCTTTTTCCTCCTCCGCAGCTTGGACAATTGCCTGAACATATTCCAGGTTGTTCGCGTTAAAGGCTCCAACCGCATAACCCTCTTTTTGGGCTTTAATCAAAAGCTCTTTGCTGGTTACAAGTGGCATTGTTTTCCTCCTTAAAAAATGTCGTCAAGGATTTTATACCACTTTAAACCCCTCTCCAAAAAAATGGGGACAGTCCCCATTTTTTTGGAGAGGGGTGGGGGCAGGAAGTGGTTATGGGATCAGGCTTTCAGGAAACGACCAAGCCCCGATTCCAAGCCATTTTTAAGGAGAAGTGGAGACCTTCCAGGACTCCTCGTCGGGGGAGAGGACAACCAGGCCCTTTCTCCCCACCCCCAACCATATTTTCTCTCCGAAGGAGAGAAAATTGATATCCAGGGTGGTCCCGGAGTCGAGGCTTTTCCATTCCTGCCCGTCCGGGGAATTAAGGATAACCCCATCACGACCGGAGGCGAAAAAGTGCCCCTGGGAGAAATTCAGGCTTAAAATATCGGAACTGGTGGGGGAGGAAACCTTTTTCCATTCCAAACCGTCTTGGGAGGCGAGGATCAAACCGCCTTCTCCCCCGATGACCCAGGTCCCTTTCCCGAAAGCCACGGTTTTTAAATTGGAATTCTCGAGCAGCACCTGCTTTTCCCAGCGAATCCCGTCCCGGGAAGAAAGAATTACCCCGGAATCCCCGACCGCCAGGAATTTTCCATCCCCAAAAGAAACCCAGAACAACCTCTCCTCGACCCCTGAAGACCTCTTTGTCCATTGGATTCCGTCGTACGAGGAAAGGATCGTTCCCTCGTCCCCAACAGCCATGAAGATTCCCTGGCCAAAACTGTCTGAACCATATGTTACGGAGCGCAGAAAGGCGGTGGTGTCGATGACCCTGGTCTTCCAGCTTAAACCGTCGTCGGAGGAGACGATTCCCCCCAATGACCCAACAGCCACCCAGCGACCATTCCCGTAAGCGAGCCCCCTGAAAAGTGAGGAGGAGGCATTATAGGTCACTTCAGATATTTGAGAGCCGGAGGATTTCGGGCCGAAGGAGGAGGTGCTTGAGGATGTGCTCTGGTAAAGGACGGTGGAGCTGATGTTGCCCCTTCGCCACAGAATCCCATCCTGGGAAGTGAAAATGGAGCCTGAATCCCCAACCGCCACCCAGGACCCTTTGGCGAACAAACAAGCGTAAAGGTCAATCCCGGGGATAACCGCTTTCCAATCCCGGGAATCGGAGGAGACCCAGATTGACCCAGAGCTCCCCAGGGCGATAAAGGTCTCCCCGGTGTAACCGATGCCAGTCCAGCGGGAAAACGAGGGGATGCCGCAGGGACGCCAATTTTTTCCATCGGAGGAGGTTAGAATTACTCCGCTTCCTCCCCCACAAAAGAGGTTTTCCCTGGTGACCAAAGCGCAAAGGAGAGTCGCCGAGGAGTTGGATTCCCGCGTGACCCACATCTTCCCATCGTTGGAGGTCAAAATTGTGCCATCGAAGCCCACGGCAAGGAAAACCTGGAGCCCGGAAAATTCTCCAAAGGCAATTTTCCTCAAGCCTGATGAGGTTGGGGACTCAACCCTGCTCCAGTTTTCTCCATCGGAAGAATTAAGAATCAATCCCTTATCGCCAACAGCGACGAACTTGCCATTTCCAAAGGAGACGGACCAGATGGTCCCGGAAAAAATGGGCGAAATCGCTTTCCATTTTCGCCCGTCGGAGGAAGTGAAAATCGCCCCATTTTCCCCAACTGAAACCCAAAGGCCCTCCCCAAAAGCTATGCCTTTCAAGTTTGTCTCGCTCCCCAGGGAAGCGGAAGACCATCTTTTCCCATCGGGGGAATAAACCACCAAGCCTTCATCACCCACAGCCACCCAGCCGTCTCCGGAAGCCACGGCTCTTAATGGTTTGTCGTTTGGGGAAAAGCGCATGGCCCATTTAATTCCATCCTGAGAGCTGAAAATCCCTCCCTTATCCGTGATGGCCACGACCAGCGACTGGGAGGTGGAACTTGAGGAGGCCAAATCGGTCCATTCTCCTGCGCTCAAAGGGGAGACGGCCTGTTTGGGATTTTCTTCCTCCAGAAGAGGGGAGCGGATGATTACCAGATTACCACTGTCATCCCAGGTGACTTCCTTTCCCAGGGCTTCGGC
>JANLFL010000001.1:109089-153836 GCA_024655965.1 Caldisericota bacterium
CGATGAAGCGGATAGGGACGAATACCCGATCCTGGTAGATGAAGGGTTCGGTATCCGCAGGAATAAGGCATCCATCAACCCAAATGGTAATTTGAGTGGCTTCTGGTTGGGAAAGGTCCCCTGACTGATCAAGAGGAGGGGAGCCGATGATTACCCGATTACCACTGTCATCCCAGGTGACTTCCTTTCCCAGGGCTTCGGCGATGAAGCGGATAGGGACGAATACCCGATCCTGGTAGATGAAGGGTTCGGTATCGGGAAGGACCATTTCCCCATCCACCCAGATTTGAATATCCCGGAAAAAAACCTGAATTTCCTTTTCCTGAGGCTCAGGATTGCGGAAAAAGACCGTGATCTCCCTGGCCCCGGAATCGGCAAGAACCGGGAGCGAGCCAAAGAGAACCAGAATTATCAAGAAAAGTGAAATAAATTTGCGCATCAAAAGAATTCTCTCCTTTCTCCCCTTATTCATATCTCAGGGCTTCAATAGGTTCAAGTTTGGCGGCTTTCTGAGCAGGATAAAACCCAAAAAACACCCCCACGGCAACCGAGAATAGAAAACCGAGCAGAACTGAGCCAACGGTAATCAATGTGGTGGTGTTCCCCCAGGACTTTATCAGGTAAGATCCCACGAACCCGAAAAGGATGCCCACGATTCCTCCTGTTGTCGAGAGAATGATTGCCTCGAGTAGAAACTGAATTATGATATCCCTTCTTAAGGCCCCAATCGCCCTTTTCAGGCCGATCTCCCGGGTTCGTTCGGTGACCGAGACCAGCATGATGTTCATTATGCCGATTCCCCCAACGAGTAAAGAAATGCTCGCAATTCCCGCAAGAAGGGTGGTGAAGGATGTAGCCACTGAACTCATTGTCTCAAGGAGGTCTTGCTGGTTTAAAATTGAAAAATCGTCGCTTTTTCCCTCCGCGATGTTATGCCTGATCCTGAGGATCTGGGAAATTTTCCCCGAGACCTGGTCCATTAAATCCACGGAACTGACCTCAACATTGATCTGGCCAAGGGTGCTACGGCCAAAAAGAATTTTCTGGGCCGTGGTTATTGGAATCAATATCTGGTCGTCCTGGTTTGAAAAACCCGTGCCACCCTTGGAAGCCATGACCCCTATGACCCGGAAAAGGGCTTTTGTCCGGTTGACAACCAATTGCACATTCTGGCCAACGGGGTTCCCTTCGGGGAACAGAGTTTCAGCAACGGTTGATCCAAGGATGGCAACTTTATCCCACTGATCAACTTCCGTTTGAGCGAAGAAGACCCCGTCGCTCATTTTTATGTTCATTAAATTTTTATATTCCGGGGTTGTCCCAATCACTGAGGTGTTAGTGTTGTTGGAGCCCACAATCGCCTGGGCTCTTCCGGACAGGGTGGGGGCAACCGAGGAAATGCCTTCAATGGAGCTAATCGCTTCCATATCCTCTAAAGTAAGGCTTTGTGCCTGGGAGGAGAGGGCAACCCCTCCTGAACGGACATTTCCGGGTTGGATGATCAACAAATTCGTACCCAGAGAAGAAATCCTCCCGGTAACC
Source organism: Caldisericota bacterium (assembly GCA_024655965.1). Taxonomy (GTDB): domain Bacteria; phylum Caldisericota; class JANLFM01; order JANLFM01; family JANLFM01; genus JANLFM01. The sequence continues at coordinate 110,632 of JANLFL010000001.1, forward strand.
ACTGCCTGGGTTCCTGCCCCGATGGAAAGCATCATCATCACCGCGGCAACGCCGATAATCACCCCTAACATGGTGAGGAAGGACCGGCTTTTATTATGAGAAAGGGCCCTCAAAGCCATGAAAAGGATTCTTCCGAATTTCATGCCACAGCCTCCCCGGGGATGCCTTGGAGGATCTCCTTCGCCAGGACAGGGTTTAAAACGACCTCATCGGCTATCACCACACCATCCCTCAAGCGAATTATCCTTTTGGCGTGCTTACTCACATCCGGTTCGTGAGTTACAAGGACAATTGTCTTCCCTTCCTGGCTCAAGGATTGAAAAATTTCCAGAATTTCCTCAGAAGAACGGGTGTCCAAATTCCCCGTAGGCTCGTCGGCAAGGATCAGAAGGGGATCCTTAATCAGAGCCCTGGCAATTGCCACCCTTTGTTGTTGACCGATGGAAAGCTCGTTAGGTCGATGGAAAATCCTATCTCCCAAGCCGACCTTTTCGAGCATTTCGATTGCTCTTTTTCTGGAATTCCGCACTCCATTGTAAACCAGGGGAAGCTCGACATTCTCCACCGCGGATACTCTGGGAAGGAGATTAAAATTCTGGAAAACAAAGCCGATCTCCTTATTGCGTAGTTTTGCAAGTTGGTTATCGCTCAGCTTCCAGGTCTCAATCCCGTTTAAAAAATATCTTCCGCTCGTGGGCACATCGAGGCATCCGAGGATGTGCATCAATGTGGACTTCCCCGAACCCGAAGGCCCCATTATGGCGACAAATTCCCCCTTTTGAATGGAAAAGGAAACACCACGGAGAGCCCGGACAATGGTTCCCTTCCCCAGCTGGTAATTCTTTACCAGGTTCTCCACCTCTATTTCTGCTGCCATGTCAAGGAACCCTCCTTTCCCCTCCAGGAGCAACGGGAACCCCCTCAAAACCACCCGGGCCAATGGGCATTCCTCCAGGTGTGGTCTGAACCTGGGTTCTGGTAGAAGAACTCCCCTCAAAACTTAAAGCCACCTGGTCCCCGGGATTTAATCCGCTTTTGATTTCCGCAAAAGTGTCATTCAAAATTCCCACTTCCACCGCCTGAACCTTGAATTGAGCACCATCCCAAACCTTGACCAAGTAATTTTTTCCGGTGCTTTGAAGGGCCGTGCGGGGAATGATTATAGCGTTCTTGGCTTGAGCAACTACCACTTTCACCTGGACCGTCATCCCGGGTTTCAGGTTGGAAAAAGCCTTTTCCTCAAGGGAGAAGTGCGCCCCGTAGGACACCACTCCCTGGGTTTCCGTGGCGACGGGATCAATTGCCGAAAGGGTTGCCTTAAAAGTCTCGCCGGGGAAAGCATCAGCCGTGACCCTGGCTTCCATCCCCACCTGAATCTCCCCGACGCTAACCTCTGGGACATTACAGGTCACCTCAAGAGCATCGGGATTTGTAAGGACAATTAAAGCGGTGGAAGCACCAACGGCATCCCCAACCTTGACATTAATGGCGCTGACCGTCCCGGGGGAGGGTGCTTTTACGGAAGAGGAATTCTTCTGGGAGAGAAGCTGGTTCAATTTTGTTTGAGCCTGCTCAACGGTCATCTCCTGAATTCGGAGATCCACCGTTGAGGTTGAGGACATCTTCTGTTCGTACTGAAGCTGGGCAAGCTTAAGGGAATACTGGGCGCTGGTTAACTGGTTCTGAGCGTTCCGGAGGGAGTTCTCGTTGGACATTAAGGTTTGTTTCAGGGAAAGTTCCGCTTTGGTTAAGGCGTTTTCCGCGCTTTGAACCTGTTTCTGGGCTTGAGAAATTTGCTGTTCATTGGTCAATTTCTGGTTTTCTAACTTTTCCTTGGCAGAATCCAAAGCCTCCTGGGCAGTTTCCCTTTCCGCCTCGGTGGTGGCATTGTCAAGTTGCTCCTGGGCTTTCTGAATTTCCTTCTGGATGGACGCTAAAGCCCTTTCAGCATTTTGCTTTACAAGCTGGAGGTTTTCTTTGGCGTCCTCCAGATCAGCCTGGGCCTGGGAAATAGAATCCCTTGCCAATCTCTCGGACATAGAGCAGGTCTCAGTGGTTTGCTCCAGGTTCGCCTGCGCTGATTCCAGTTCAATCTGGGCCTTTTCCAGGGAGATTTTCAGGCTTTCCTGGTCGTATTCGGAGAGGGGCTCAAGGAGTTGCTGGAGCCTTAACTGGGCAGATTCAAGGTTCCATTGAGCATCTTGAATCTGGGAATCGAGGTCGCTCGTATCAAGGAGGACAAGCTCCTGGCCCTCCTCCACAGAATCCCCCACCGAAACCTTGATTTGGGCTACTTTCCCGGAGACCCCTGAAGTGACATTTATCTGAGATTTTAAAGCCACATTTCCGGAGAGGGAGATTTCCCGAGAAATTGACCCCTGCTTTACCTGGTATAGGGAGGTGGATCCTTCGGTCGCCTGGGATTTTGGCCAGAGAAGCCACAGGGCACCACCTCCTAAAATAACAAGGACGACTAAGCCGATGAGAACCTTCTTCCAGGTTTTCAAATTCTTCCTCCTTTCCGTTTCCCTTGGGGTTGGGAAAAAACCCTGAAATTAAGCAATAAATTTCGCTTAATTCAGTTTGAAAAGGAAATTAAAAAATTTGGTTTAAGGAAGGTGAAGAATTTGTAAAGATTAAAAGAAGTCAGGAGAAGGGAATTATTCTTCCTGTTTTTTTCCCGGGAAGTAGATCTCCCGCCGAAGAGCCTCCTCGATTTCTTTCCTGTCCTTTTCGGGGAGTCTTCTGGAAATTTCCTGAAACAACCGCTCAAGGTACTGAACTCTTAATGCCGCTCCCCCCGCGAGAGCTTTTTCACCGGAGACCCGTTTTTCCAGGACACCCACAGCTTGCTCAAGTTCGTACAAGCGATAAGTCAAGCTGGAATTTAAACTCGCCTGATGATGAAGTTCAGACCGGGAAATCATCAATTGCTCTTTCAAGCGAACAAGTTCCTTTTTTAGTTCTCCGACTCTGGAAACGAGCCCCTCCCAACCTTCTTTCTCCCAGGAGAAACCGGGAAGGAGTTCTTCGAGTTTCAGTTGTGCCTCTGAAAAATTTGAAATTGTTGGACTTTTCCTCATAAATAAAAAACCTCCTACCAGATTTCGTAGGAGTTATCAGCCTTTCCGGCGTAAAGCGAACTCCATCGCTTTTTGTATTATCCCATCCCCTGGTAAAAAATCAACAAACCAATTTGATTAATTCTTTTCAATCCCAGAAAGAAAATCCTCCACCATGTTCTGAACTTCTTTCGCATTTTTTGCTTTCAAAGCTTCCCTGGCGAGATCGCGGGATTTCTCAAAGGAAAGAGAACGGATCAGGGATTTGGCCCCAGGAACAGCTCGGGGGTTCATGCTGAACTCATCAAGTCCAAGGCCAAGGAGAATGGGAATCGCCTCCCGCTGACCAGCAAGCTCCCCGCAGAGCCCAGCCCATTTCCTGCGGGAATGTGCCGCTTCGATCACCTGGTGAATCAACCGTAAAATGGAAGGATCGAGAGGCTGAGCGAGATAATTAACAAGTTCGTTACCTCTATCGGCAGCCAAGGTGTACTGAGTAAGGTCGTTTGAGCCAATGCTGAAAAAATCGACTTCCTCGGCAAGTACATCCGCCAAAATCGCAGAGGAGGGAATTTCCACCATGATCCCAACCTCAATATGCTCCTCGAAAGGGATCCCCCGCTTCCTTAAATCCTCTTTTGCTTTCTGGATGAACTCCTTTGCCTGGATGACCTCATCCACGGTGGCGATCATGGGAAGCATGATTTTCAAATTGTGCCCTGGGGAAGCCCGAAGAATGGCTTTAAGCTGGGTAAGGAAGAGATCTGGCTCCTTGAAACACAATCTAATTGCTCGCAAGCCCAGGAAGGGGTTCATCTCCGGTTCCATTTTCAGGTAAGGAAATTGCTTATCCCCCCCGATATCCAGGGTGCGGATGATCAAAGGACGGTGGGCCATCACCTCGGCGATCTGGAAATATGCCTGGAACTGCTCCTCTTCCGTTGGAGGGGTTTCCCTCTCCAGGTAGAGGAATTCGGTTCGAAGTAATCCAACCCCTTCTGCCCCCATTTTCAAAGCCTCAAGGGCGGACTCCACATTTCCAATGTTAGCCACGACCTCCACCCTCCTTTGGTCTGTGGTCAGGGCAGGGAGCCGGGCCTCCCTTAATTGGTCCTCTCTCTTTCTTTTCAAATCCTCTTCAAGGGAAAGGAAGCCTCTTACCGCCTCCTCCGAGGGATTGACCTCCAGAGTCCCCTTCTGACCGTCAAGGGCAACTAAAACCCCTGATGGGATTCTCAAAACATCGTTCCCCAGCCCGAGGACTGCTGGGATTCCAAGCATCCGGGCAAGGATGGCGGAGTGGGAAGTTGGGCCTCCCCTGGCGGTAGCAATCCCCTTAATTTTTTCCCGTGGGAGGGAGGCTGTTTCCGAGGGAGTCAAATCGGAAGCGATGAGAATGACATCGGTGTCCGTTTCCAGGGTTTCCCGAAATCCTTCCACAAGCAGGGAAAGGAGCCTATCTTTCACATCCTGAATGTCAATCGCCCTTTCCTTCATTAAAGGGTCATCGAGGGCTTCAAATTTTTTCTCCCAAAGGGAAAAAACCCTGGAAACTGCTCCGGAGGCCTGGATTTTTTCCTTCCGGATGATTTCCTCAATTGTGGAAATTATCAGAGGGTCATTGAGGATTTCCTGGTGAAACTCAAAAATTGCCCCGGTCTTTTCCCCTACCCGGGAAGTGGTGGATTTTTGAAGTTCGGAAAGTTGAATTTTTGCTTCTTCAAGAGCCTTTCTAAAACGCTGGACTTCCAATTCGGGATCATCGGCAGGTTTTTCCTCAATTTGACCTTTCCTGGCGCCAAAGATGAAAGCGGGAGCCAGAGCGACCCCTTCTGAAGCCGGGATGCCTTTCAAAAGCTTGATTTCCTCCTCAAGGAGTGGTTTTTCTTCCTCCTCTTTTTTCTTCTCCTCTTGCAAAATCGGAGGGGCCCCCTCCATTTCTCCAAAACCGGAAAGAACAAGTTCCTTCAATTCTTCAAGAGCTTCCCTGGCATCGACCCCCTGGGCTTTAATCCGGATGATCTCTCCCTGCCTTGCTGTACCCTGGCTGGCAACTTGCATCATGCTTTTAGCATCGACTTCCGGCCTTCCGGGATGGCTGATATTCTGGACGGTGATCTTTGCCTGGAAACGTGAGGCAGTCTGGACAAATTGCGCCGCAGGCCGAGCATGAAGGCCAATCGGGTTGGGGACCAAAAGATCCAGGGAAAGGACCTCGCCCTCCCCAATTTCCTCCACTTTTTCCTCCAGGACTTTTTCCTCGGTGGGAATTTTGGGGAAACTGAGGGCATTTTCCGCAGCATCCTGGACTTTATCTAAATCGTCTCCCAGTGAGGATGAAACGGCAGCGGCAATTGCTCCCTCAACGAGGGGAGCGCTGGAAAGGCGAATCCGGGATCTCTTTTCCTCCGGGAGCATTTCCAGATACATCTGAGTGGTCATCACCGCGCTCCCCAAGTCCATCAAGACCAGGACTCCATCGTTGGAATAAGCCGCTTCAATCGCTTCCTGAATCTTGAGCAGGCTGGTCCCGATTCCGTCATCGTCCATCCCCCCGGCCGGGAGAATAGGGAGCTCCTCCTTCTGGCTCATCTGCTTGGCAAGGGCGCAAACACCCTTTGCCAGTTCCTCGCTGTGAGCAACTACAACAATTCCGACCATCAAGCCCTTTCTTTCAAAGAATTTAAGGCCTTCACCAATTCCCGGCAATAAAAGGGGATATCCTCCACTACCCTACCCCAGACGAGGTTTCCCTCACGGAATGCGGGCTCATCCACCCAGATCGCCCCCGCATTGAGAAGGTCATCTTTAATCCCCAGGGAGCCGGTTGCCTTCCTCCCCTTCACAATCCCTGCGGAAATCAAGACCAGGCCAGCGTGGCAAATGCTCCCCACGATTCCCCCCTTCTCATAAACGCCTTTTACCAACTTCAGGACGCTGGGGTAACGGCGAAGTTTATCGGGAGCCCATCCTCCAGGAACGAGGACTGCGTGAAAGTCCTCCGGTTTCAAGGAATCAGCCCCCACCGGTGCTATCACCTTCAAACCACCAGATTTGCTGGTATAGGTTTCCCCCTCCTTAATCCCCACGATAGTGATATCTGCTTCCTCTTCAATCAATCTCATATAGGGGACCCAGAATTCGAGGTCCTCGTACCCTGGTCCCACAAGCATGGCGACTTTAATTCCTTTTAAACTCATTTTCTCTCCTTCTTTAAGTTCTTTCTTTTACATTAGAACAATGCGGGCAATCATTCACTTCCACTGGTTCAAATTGATCGGGATTTCCCCCCTCCTTAAACCCAACTCCTCCGCACCTGCAGGCGTACCACCCCCCTGGAAAACGGGAAAAGGGGACGCGGGGAGCCTGTAAATCGATCCTTTCAACATCGGTTTTGAGGCGGGAGTTGGTGATCAAGAATCGGCAACGGATTTTCTCAAGCTCGGAAAAATAAAAAGAAAAATGCTGGCAGTGCCGCATGATCAATACCGCAACCGAGATCCCCTGAGGGAAGGGAAAATCAAGGGCGTTGGCGCAGATCACATGAAGGTTTCTGGGGATTTTAAAGCCGATCTCCCTCAACCCCTGGGAGACCAGCAAAGGGTTCACCTCCAAGGAAAAAACCCTTTTCGCTTTCTGGGCGATCCTCAAGGAAAAGGAAAGATTTCCCCCTCCGATATCGAGCACGATGTCCGAGGGGGAAATAAAGTTTAAAACCTTCTCAATTACTTCCTCGCTTGAGGGATGATAACAGGGCTCCCAGTCCCTTAAATCGTTCCTCCTTACGAATTCCTCGAAATCCTTATCCTCAAAGAGGGGGGAAGCCATATAAAGGCTTTTTCAATCTTCTTTGTGCCGGTTTTTAAAGATTGCCCAGTCTGAACGAACCATAAGGGCAAGCCAGAAGCCAATCCAGGCAATCCCGAAGAGGATCATGCTCATCCACTTTCCCACCACGTAGAACATGAACTCGCTCAATACCAGGGGAAAAACGAAGATGAACAGCCATCCCCCAAGGGGGATTTTCTGGGCAAGGGTTTTCTTTTTGGGAGGCCCTTCACCGGATATGATCCTGGAATCTTTGAGGTCCTTTTTTGAAGGAGGCATCTTTAACTGGATTGTTTCCGTTTGGAATTGGCCTTTGGCAAATCCCTCGCTGAGAGCACATCAACCCCTGTTCCCAGGAAATCCTTGAGCACAACCTGGCCCACCTTCACCGGGGCTTCAAGTTCAATCTCCCTCAATTTTTTCACCAGTTCAAAAATCAGGGGTTTGGGAATTGGGGCTGAGGTGTATACCGGGCAGAGGGGATGAAATCCTCCCTTCACTTTTACCGTGGTTGTAACCATCCTTCGGGGATCTTTGATTTCATTCTTTGCATAATCGATGCCCTTCCGGCATTGATTCCCCTCAACCTTAAGCACCTTGTCGCCTTCGTAGCTAACCGAAAGGGTACACCCCACAGGGCAGGTTATACAGATTATTTTGGTTTGAGTTTCCGCCATTTTTTTCTCCTTAGCCCTTCGTCACTCGGACAACCAGTTTTTCAGCTTTCTGGACGTCATCGTAAGCTTTCTGGGGAATGTTCAAGGTGACAATTTCTCCCGGCCTGACATACCTCTCCATTTTTCTGGTAATCAGGTGTTCCCCGTCCGTGACCTCAACCCAGACCTTCTCTTCCACTGGCCTGATAACTCGGAACTGAATGCGCTGATCGGATTCCGCCAGGCTGTCACTCATAATAAACTGGGGAACGATGTATCGGACGTTTGTCCCTGCTTCCAGTTTCACTTTCCGGGAGATTCCTTTTTTGAGGTTAATGGCAAATTTGGCTGCGCTTTTTCCCGCAATGAAGCCGGCTTCTGTGACCCAGTCGACAAGGTCATAAACGTGGACCACATTTCCCGCTGCGAAAATCCCGGGAACGCTCGTCTGCATGCTCTCATCCACAACCGGTCCTCCGGTAAGAGGATCGAGAACCACCCCTGCCTTCTTGGAAAGCTCGTTTTCGGGGATCAGTCCCACGGAGAGAAGGAGGGTGTCGCAGGGGATGATCTCCTCAGTTCCAGGAATGGGGTTCCAGTTTTCATCTACTTCAACTGCCTCTACCGCTTCCACCCGGTAGTTCCCGATGATTCGGCTGACGGTATGCCTCAACTCAAGAGGAATGTTGTAGTCCAGCAAGCACTGGACGTAATTTCTGGTCAGGCCGGTAAGGAAGGGCATGATCTCCAGAACCCTTTCAACCTTTGCTCCTTCAAGTGTCAAACGCCGGGCCATGATCATTCCGATATCACCGGAACCAAGAATCACGAAACGGTTCCCTGGCATGTAACCTTCCACGTTGACGAACCTTTGAGCTGTCCCTGCGGTGTACACTCCCGCAGGCCTGGTGCCTGGAATCCGGATCTGTGCCCTTGTGCGTTCCCGGCACCCCATTGCCAGAACGATTGCCCGGGCTTCAATCTCCAGGAATCCCGACCTTTTCCCTACCGCAGTAATCCTGCGAAGCGGGTTAATATCCAGGACCATGGTATCGGAGAGAACCTCCACCCCCAAGGAGTTGGCTTCCTGAATGAACCTGTGGGCATAAAGGGGTCCGGGAAGGTCCTCCTTAAAAATCTCCACCCCAAAACCATTATGAATACACTGGACGAGGATTCCGCCCAGCTCATAATCCCTTTCAATGATCAGGACGTCATCCGCGCCGTTCTTCTTAGCGGCAATGGCAGCGCCCAATCCTCCCGGGCCGCTTCCGATAACAACAACGTCATATATGGGCTTTATTTTTTCAAGCGACATCTTTGGTTCTCCTTTTCAAGAACTCGGATCCGGGACCCTTCTTGGTGATCTCAACCGGGGAAACTCCTAGTTCCCGGGCGAGGATTTCCACAACACGGGGGGTATCAAAACCACCCTGACATCTGCCAGTTCCCAGCCAGGTTCGCCTCTTAATGGCATCATAAGTCCTCGCGGGAACCGGAGCGTGAATTTCGGCGACGATCTCCCCTTCGGTTACGCTCTCGCAACGGCAAACGATGCGCCCATAACGAGGGTCATTCTGGACCAGAATCCTCTGTTCTTCCTTGGAGAGGTCACGGAAACGGGGACGGGCTGGCCTGATGGGATCCCAATCCTTCTTTTCCTCCAATTTCTCCCCGGCATCCTTTAGAAGTTCCACAACCCTGGTGGCAATTGCGGGAGAGGAAACCAGACCGGGGGATTCTATCCCTCCAAGATTGACCAAACCTTTAACTTCGGAGGGGATTTCGATGATGTAATCGTGGTTATATTTAATATTAGGGTTGGGGGAAGGGGCGTTTCCTCCCGCCCTCAAGCCCGCAAAAACAGCAATCACATGCTTTAGTTCAAGCTTGGGAACCAACTTTAAAGCTCCCTGCCAGACTTCCTCGAGTCCCTCCCTTGTTACCGAACGATCCTCCTTATCCTGAATATCCTTGGCATTGGGACCAATAATGGTGTTTCCATGAATTGTGGTTGTGACGAGGATTCCTTTAGTCACAGGGGTGGGAACAGGGAAAAGGACGTTGTTAATGGTTATTTCCGCCCGGTCAAAAACATAATATTCGCCTTTTCGAGGGGTTATCTTGAATTCGGGCCTGATTCCGGCTTTATGCATCACTTCGTCGGAATACAATCCCGCGCAATTGATCACCCAGCGAGAAGCGAAATCGCCCCTGCTCGTCTTTATTCCAACGACCCTGTTGTTATCCATTATGAAATCCTGGAAGGCGGTTTCGAACATGATGGTGACCCCATTCATCACAGCATTTTCAGCAGCTGCGACAGCGGCTGCAAAGGGATCCGCAATTCCTCCCGTGGATGCCCAGAGGGCGCCGCTGACTTTCGGATTGATGTTGGGCTCTCGGCGTCGGACTTCGTCCCCACTTAAAAGAAGCAATCCCGGGACCCCATTCTGGATTCCCTGCTTCATCAACTCCTCAAGTTTTGGAAGTTCCTCCTCCCCAATGGCCACAACATAATCGCCCCTGCGCTCGAAGGGGATGTTCAATTCCCCGGCAAGGGTATCCCACATCTTGTTCCCCTTCACATTCATTTCCGCTTTTAAGCTTCCGGGGACAGGGTCATAACCTGCATGGATAATTGCGGTATTTGCAGCGGTTGCCCCCATACAAACATCAGCCTCTTTCTCGATGAGAAGGATATCCAGTTTATAACGGGAGAGAAACCTGGCAACCATGCAGCCGATGATCCCGGCTCCGATAATTATCACGTCATATTTTTTCATGTTTTTTCCCTTCTCTTAATCCTATTTTACAGCGGAGGGGGATCCCGTTAAGGGCCCCCCTCCTGAAAAACTAAGGTTTCAAATTTTTGAGCGGATCTGGTTTCGCCCTTTATTCAACCCAGTTGAAGGTCCTCTCGACGGCCTTCAACCATCCCTTGTAGAGCTTCTCCCTCGTGGCAGGGTCCATCTTGGGCTCCCAGGTCTTATCCACTAGCCAGTTCTTCCTCAAGTCCTCAAGGTTGTTCCAGAACCCAACAGCGAGACCGGCCGCGTAAGCTGCACCAAGAGAGGTGGTCTCAGCTACCTTGGGACGGATGACGGGAACATTGAGGATATCCGCCTGGAACTGCATCAAAAGCTCATTGTAAACCATTCCGCCGTCGACTTTCAGAGCGGCCAGCTTGACGCCCGAATCTTTCTCCATGGCGTCCAGGACCTCGCGGGTCTGGTATGCAGTGGCCTCGAGGGCGGCCCGAGCGATGTGGCCCTTGTTGATGTACCTGGTCAAGCCCACGATCACCCCACGAGCGTCGCTCTTCCAGTAAGGAGCGAAGAGTCCGGAGAAAGCGGGAACGAAGTAAATCCCACCGTTGTCCTCGACGGTTTTCGCCAGGGCTTCAACTTCAGAGGATTTTTCGAAGAATTTCAGGTTATCCCTCAGCCACTGGACTAAAGCACCGGTGATTGCGATTGATCCTTCAAGGCAGTAGACGGCAGGTTCATTATTAATCTGATAACCCAGGGTGGTCAAAAGTCCACTCTTGGAGGGAACGGGCTTGGTGCCAGTGTTCAAAAGCATGAAGCAACCGGTTCCGTAAGTGTTCTTGGCCTCACCAGGGGAGAAGCAGGTCTGGCCGACCAAAGCCGCTTGCTGGTCTCCGAGGTCCCCGCAAACGGGGATTACGCCACCGAAGGGCCCGTCTTTGGGAGTATAACCGTAAATAGCGGGATCGGAGGAGGGACAAATCTTGGGGAGCATCTGACGAGGAATTCCCAAGATGTTCAGGATCTCGTCATCCCAATCCAGAGTTTCGAGGTTCATTAACATCGTACGGCTGGCGTTTGTTACGTCAGTAACGTGAGCTCCTCCGTTGGGACCTCCAGTCAACCACCAGATCTCCCAGGTGTCGATGTTCCCGAAAATGGCATCCCCCTTCTCAGCGGCAGCCCTTACTCCAGGAACATTATCCAGAATCCATTTGATTTTTGGCCCGGAGAAGTATGTGGCCAGAGGAAGGCCGACTTTGGGACGGAAACGATCCTGCCCCCCGTCTTTGGCGAGTTCATCGCAGATATCCTTGGTGCGCGTGCACTGCCAGACGATGGCATTGTAGTAAGGCTTTCCTGTGTGCTTGTCCCAGACGATGGTGGTTTCACGCTGGTTGGTAACACCAATGGCCGCAATCTCTTCGGGCTTGATGTTGTACTTTTCAAGGGTGACTTTGATTACTTCCTGGGTCCTTTCCCAGATCTCCATGGGGTTGTGTTCAACCCACCCGGGTTTGGGGTAAATTTGCTCGTGCTCAAGTTGATGGTAACCGACGACATTTCCCCCATGGTCGAAGACCATAAACCTTGTGCTGGTTGTACCCTGGTCAACCGCAGCTGCGTACTTCTTTTCCATTATTTCCCCTCTCCTTTCTTTTTTTATTTCTAATTTGAACCGCGCTGCATCTGCGCGATTTCCAACATGGTACGGAAAAGCAGGTAGGAAGAAGTGGCTCCGGGGTCCTGGTGACCTCTGCTTCGTTCCCCGAGGTAACTTGCCCTCCCCTTTTGGGCGATCATGGGGATGGTAGCCTTCATTCCCTCTTCCGCGGCCCGGGTGGCTTCCTCAAGAGCTTTTACAGGATCAGCTCCATCTGAGAGAGCTTTCTTCATGGCCTCAATTGCAGGATTTATGGCATCGATCATTGTCTTCTCACCCGGCTTTGACTTCCCCAGGGTCATGATCCCTTTCAAAGCTGCCTCGAGGGCCTTGATTAAATCCTCAAGCGAGAACTCAAATTTTCCCGCAAGAGCCATTCCAGCCTGCATGAAAGCGGTCCCGTAAAGCGGACCCCCCGCGCCACCAACGGTGGAGACTAAGGCCATTCCAGCGGTTTTGAGAATGGTTCCCGCGTCTTTTCCCTCAAAGGTGGGGAATTTGGCCAGGATAGCTTGAAAACCGCGATCCATATTGATTCCATGGTCCGCATCCCCGATGGCGGAATCGAGCTCGGTCAGGTATTCCCTGTTCTCCTTTAGTACCTCGGTGGCTCTTTGCAGGAACTCTTTAACTTTTTCTACCGTAATGGGCATCGAATTCCTCCTGGAACCCGGGCACCAGTTTCCTGGTGCCCGGGAAAAATCATGTTGTACTTATGCTTTCCACCTCAAGCCAGGTGTGCGAACGGGGGCGTCCCAGAGCTCCGTCAACTCATCATCCATGCGGAGCAAAGTGATGGAGCAGCCCTGCATTTCAAGGGAGGTGATATACGGACCGATCAGATTGCGGACGATCTTGAGTCCCTTCTTGTTGCAGATTTCATGAAGTTTTCGGTAGATGATCGGGAGCTCAATTAAAGGAGTCCCACCCATGCTGTTCACAAAAGCCAGGACAGAATCGCCGGGTTTGAAGGGAGCGCTTTCCAGTTCAACATCTACCCACTCTCCCTTGTCCTCATCGAAGATCCGGTGAGTCCTTCTGTACGGAGGATCTTCGATAATGGAAAGAGCGAGCATCTCGGTTATTTCGTCAGCGGGTTTGAGCTTCATCCTCTCCCTTCCAGGCTCACCGTGTATTCCGATTCCGATCTCCATCTCGTCTTCGCCAAGGGTGAAGGTGGGTTTCCCGGCCATGGGAACAGTACAGGGAGTAAGGGCCATTCCCATGCTTCTTCCGTTGAGGTTAACCTTAGTGCATAAAGCGGCCAGCCTCTTTAGGTCGTACCCCTTCTCCGCAGCTGCCCCCACAATTTTCTCCGCGAGGACGGTTGTCCCAACTCCACGGCGACCCTGGGTGTAAAGGCTGTCCTTCACGGCAACGTCGTCATCGATGATCACGCTTAGGACCCGGATCCCTTCAGCTCTGGCCATGTCCGCGGCCATCTCGAAGTTCATTATGTCACCGCTATAGTTCTTAACGATGTACAGGACTCCGGCGCCACCGTGAACGGTCTTGGCGGCTTCCAGCATCTGATCGGGAGTGGGAGAGGTGAAAACCTGCCCCGGACAAGCGGCATCAAGCATTCCCATCCCCACAAAGCCACCATGCATGGGCTCGTGACCGCTTCCTCCTCCCGAGATCACGGCGACTTTGCCCTTAACGGGAGCATCCGCGCGGTAAACGAAGTTGGGGTCGAAATGTACTTTAATCATGTCGGGATAGGCCAGGGCAAGGCCTTCAAGTTCCTCTTTCACCACATCTTCAGGCTTATTGATTAGCTTCTTCATTTCCTTTCACCTCCCTTCATTAATTTTTTAATTGAGCGTTTTAAATCTTATCCCTCTTTAGGAAGGAACGGGGTAATGAGCCAGTCGTAGAGAAGAACTCCGATTACACCACCGATCAGTGGTCCAAGGATTGGAGCCACAATCCAGTAGGCACCGTCAAAGAGCCCCTTGGTCCCGACGATGGCGCCGAAAAGCCTGGGTCCGAAGTCACGAGCGGGGTTGATAGCGTATCCGCTCGGCCCGCCCAAAGTTAAACCAACACCCAGAACAACGAGACCAACGAGGAGGGGACCTAAATTGGCACCAACGCCGAGGTTCCTCTTGTCGCCCACTGCGAGGACACCCCACAGGAGGACGGCGGTGCCGAAAATCTCAGCGATGAAGGCATTTATCAGGGAGTAGGTACCGGTGGCAGCGGCTCCAGCTCCACCCCAGAAGGCTTGCCCGAAAACCGATCCCGGACCAGTGCACCAGACATTGGGCATTCCAGCTGCCTGAAGACCGTTCATGTAGACGAGATAAACGCCGAGAGCGCCGAGGAAGGCTCCCACGATCTGGGCGATCCAATAGGGGATCACCTTTGCCCATGAGAAGCCCCTCTTAACCGCTAGGGCGAGAGTCACAGCGGGGTTAATGTGAGCGCCAGAGACCCCTCCGGCGACGTAGACCGCCACCATAACTGCCATGGCCCATCCGAAGGTTATCGTGTTCCAGTTGTAGGCCGGAGCAGCAAGCCTGGGGGCGAGTCCTACGTTGGCTACAACACCATCACCAAGTAAAATGAGGATGAATGTTCCAAAAATTTCAGCAAGAAGTTCCCCAGTCAAACTCTGCTTTTTCACTTCTTTTTACCTCCTTATAAATGAAATAATCAGAAGCACTTGCAGGGTTCTCAATCGTCTCTGGGTCTCATCACCTCCTTAAAATAGGATTGCGGGGAGGAGGAATTGGAGGAAAGGGAAAAAAGGAAGGAATTTTGGGGAAGGGAAAAAATAATGAAAAATTGCTCTTTGGGCCGTATGCCCACACTACTACGTTTAAAAGTCTCTACCCTCATTAACACCACTACCCCGCTTTACTTGGAATGAAATAATTGCTTACTTAATTTCTTTATTTTAGGGTTTTTAGGAATAATTTCAAGTATTAGGCAAAAAAAAATTTCAAAACGCCCCCGAAGAAAAAAGCTAAAATTTTATAAAAAAAGTGAAAATTTTATTATTTTCAAAAAGAAAATGGAAAATTTGATCTGCCCCTCCTGCGGAAGAAAATATCCTCCAATGGGGGGTCCCTGGAGGTGCGAATGCCGTTCCCCTCTGGATCTGGAATTCGAGGGGGTACTCGACTTTAACAAAATCGCCAGGAGGCCCCCAGGGATCTGGCGGTACAGGGAAAGCCTGCCAATTGAGGAAGATTCAAATATCGTCTCCCTGGGAGAGGGCTCCACTCCCCTTATCCCATCCAGGGTTTTTGGAAAAGATGCCCTCTTGAAGCTCGATTTCCTATTTCCCTCGGGCTCCTTCAAAGACCGGGGGGCTTCCGTTCTTTTAAGCAAAGTCAAGGAATTGGGGATTAATGAAATCCTCGAGGATTCTTCGGGAAATGCGGGGGCAGCCATCGCCGCTTATGCAGCAAGGGCTGGGGTTAAATGCCACATCTTCGTCCCGGAGACGGCTTCTCCTGGAAAACTTCAGCAGATCAAAGCATACGGGGCGAAGATCCATGTTATTCCCGGAAACAGGTCAGATGTCTCGCAAGCCGCAATTAAGGAAGCGGAGAGAATTTTTTTCGCAAGCCACGTCTGGAACCCCTACTTCCTTCAAGGGGTCAAAACAATTGCCTTTGAGATATTCGAACAGTTTAATTTCCGGGTTCCAGATTCGGTAATCCTCCCAGTTGGCAACGGAACACTGCTCATGGGGGCTTATCTGGGCTTTCTGGAACTTTTAAAGCAGGGGTTAATTAAAAGGATCCCCCGATTCTTCGGGGTTCAGGCAGAAGCCTGTGCACCAATTTTCCAAGAATTTAAACTCAAAAATTTTGGGGGAAAAACCCTTAAGCCTCTCCCTACCCTGGCTGAAGGAATAGCCGTCCCCGACCCTCCAAGAATTGGACAAGTCCTAAAAATCATTAGGGAGACCGATGGGACAATTCTTTCGGTCACCGAGGAGGAAATCATGGAGGGAGTGAGGGAATTGAATTCCCTGGGAATCTTTGCCGAACCGACTTCCGCCGTGGCGATTGCCGGGTTTAAAAAACTACCAAATGTCCCTGGGGAAAGGGTATTGATCCCGATTACCGGCTCGGGTTTAAAAACTTTTCAAGCTTTTCAAAAAATTCTCCCTCCAAAGTGAACCTTTTCTGACCCCCCTGCGTATTAGTTGAAAATGGCCCGTTGAGGTTCTCTCCGGGAATGGTTTTCCTGGGGAACTTTTGGAGGAAAATGGAAATAAAAAAGGTTTCAATTAAAAAGAAATGCCTGAAGAAGAATTCGAACTCATATCAAGGCTTAAAAAGGACGATAAGGATGCCTTTTCCCAGCTTTATGGGAAACACCGCCTGCAAGTTTTCAGGGCTGCTTATTTGATCCTGGGAAATCGGGAACAGGCGGAGGATATCATGCAAGAATCCTTTTTCAAATTGTGGACAAATCGAAGGAAAATCAGGGAAGGGCCAGTCCTTCCCTGGCTCCTCAAGGTGGCAACGAACGCTTCCCTTTCCCTCTTCAGGAAAAGACGGGAGTATCCTCTTGAGGAAATCCCATTTCCCGAATCCGGGAAGGACAACCCCGAAGAAGCCCTGATCTTTAAGGAAATCCTCCAGGGGCTGAGCAAACTGCCAAAAAGGCAGAGGGCGGTTCTCGCTTTCCGCCTGGTTTTCGAATATTCGGAGGAGGAGACAGCGAAAATTCTGGGAATTCCCCGGGGCACAGTGCGTTCCAACTTATTCAAAGCGAAGGAAAACTTGAGGAAAAGGATAAATGAACAGGGATTTTGACGAGAAAATAAAAAGGGTCCTGGAGCGAGTTTCCAGCCTATCTCCCGAATTCATCTCAGGGGATGAGCTCTTAAGAAATAAAAAAAGGCAACACCAAAAAAGGAAAGCATTCGCCGCAGGTTTCCTTCCCCTGCTGCTCATCGCCTTGTTCTTTTCCGTAACCGCCTTCCCGGTATTTGCCGGCCAGGAGAACTTGACTCAGTTTTTGACCTCCAGGAGGATCGCCCAGGAGCTGAAAAATTGGGATGATCTTAATTCCGGAAATCAAAAGGATGAGGAACTCGCCCTGGAACTGGGAATCCCGGTGGAACAGGTTAAATCCTTAAGGGATTCGGGTTACGGTTACGGCGAGATTGCCCTGATGGCTGCCCTTTCCCGGGAATCGGAAAAAAACATCTCCCAAATTCAGGAAATGAGGGAAAAGGGATGGGGATGGGGAAGGATTTCCTCGGAATTGGGGGCCTCCAACGAAACCACCTTCAAGCAAATGGAAAAACACCGGGAGGGGCTCCAGGAAAAATTGCGAAAGGGTTTTTGGAGCGATTCAAAGGGGGAAAATGACCTGAATGAACCGGGAAACCAACCTGAACAGAAGGGAAAGGAGAAACCTTCCACACCCGGGAATGTGAATCAGCCCCCCAAAAATTCCGACCATGGAAACAAGGGAAAAGTACAGTCCCCTTGATCTTTAACGAATCTTCATGTCAGGAAAGGAAAATCTTCAAACTCTCCCTTCAGAATCATGGGAGAAGAAACTGAAAAATCAGAAAAACAAGAGGTTAAAAAGGAAATGTGGCAAAAACTTTTGATGTTTTTGGGAATACCAGCTTCACAGTGTCTGTTCTGCAGTTATTGGAGTGAATGCTGGGGAAAGGCAGTGTAAAGGAAATGAAAAATTACATAGGAGTCGCGCTTGTTCTTTTAATAGCCGTATTCATCCAGGTCCTTCCGGTTCTGGCGTGGGATGACTGCCCCCTGGGACTGGTGAATGACCCGTATCCAGGATCATGCCCCCGCTACGTTGATACAAATGGGGACGGAATCTGCGATCACAGTCAGAGCGCTCCGGAAACGGTTTCCAGCGCCCCTCCAATTCAAGAACAAAATGAGCAGGAAACCTCGCAAGAGGCACTCCCCCGGGTTACTCCCCAGGAAACGGAAGAAAATGCCCCCCAGGGAGATTTCTCTGCTGCAATTGAGGAAATTTCCCTCCTTTCCTCAAGAAAAC
Source organism: Caldisericota bacterium (assembly GCA_024655965.1). GTDB lineage: Bacteria > Caldisericota > JANLFM01 > JANLFM01 > JANLFM01 > JANLFM01. Next base: position 128,621 of record JANLFL010000001.1, read on the forward strand.
TGCGGGATTTGAAGATAGGGGATCTGAAGAACCTTTACGGTCTGCCGACCGAGTCCCTGATTTCGGCCTTGGATTCAACGGGGATCAAAGCGGACGAGGGAACAACCATAGATCGAATACTCAAGGAAGGTGGTTTTTCCCGTTCAGATTTTCTAGTTTTCCTGGAAAATTCGGTAAAAACCGCTCCCATCGCAAATTCAGCGGAAAACCCGGATCTTGACTCGATTAACCCCGGGGTCCAGACCCCAACCGAAAGCCAAACCACAAAAACCTCCTCCACCCCAACGCTTGCCGGAGCAGGCGGAACGCAAAAAGGGAAACCGAATCCTTTCTTCTGGACGAGGGGAGAGGCTTTCGCGCTCTATTCCACCCTGTTTTTAATCCTGGTTTTAAAAAGCCTGACGAGTATCCAGAGGAGATTTCCCAGGAAATCCCTGAAATGGTTCACTTTAAAAAATTACCACTTTTTCCTGAACCTCATTTTGCTTGCCAGCTTTTCCCTTTCCTTCATCACCGGGCTAATGGATTTCCTGTCTATTGAATTCGGCCTCTTTTCTCAGTGGGGAAAGCAGATCGTGGCCCTCCATTACAATTCCTCCTACGTAATGCTCCTTGTGGGCCTTGTTCACGCCCTCTGGCACATCCCATATTACCGGGGCTGTATTAAGCAGACAGGAAAACTTTTCCGGAAAAACCGGATTTCCTTCTGGAAATGGGTACTGAACATCTTCCTGACAATTAGTTTTGCACTTTCAATCCTGAGCGGACTTATCAATTACCTCGCCCTTTATTTCCACTGGACAGGGATCCCAGGCCCTTCATTGAGCGTACACATATACTCTTCCCTGGTCTTGATGGGAGTTTCCCTCTTGCATACGCTCTGGCATCTGGAATATTACCGAAAGAATTTAAGCCTGGGCTCAACCCAGAAATCCAAGGGGGCGAGCGAAACCCAGGGGTGCCCGGTTTCCTGAGGCTTAAAGCCCTAAGGAAGCTCTGAGGTTTCTGGGAATAATTTCCAGGTAGTCTCCAATTCCAAGCTGATTAAATTTGCCTTTAATCCCTTCAAAAAAGGGGGGGGAAAGTTCCTCCCCCTTTAAGAGGACTTCGGTTTCCTCATTTGTGAATTCCACCACTTTTTCTACCCCTACCAGGAAAGGGGAATTCACGGGGCAGACCTCCTGACATCGAAAACAGCCGATTAAGAAACCCATTCCTGAATTATGAAAAAACGATGGCAACTCAATCGGGTTTTCCCTTTAATAGGCCAGGCAGAGCTCCGTTTTTAACCGAAACCGCTCCCCGGAAATTGCCCCGGTTGGGCAGTTATTCAGGCAGGCATTACAGCCCTCACAATCAGGGGCAATCCGGCTTTCTGCGAAGGGATCGAATTCGGGAGGGAAATCGGAGAAAAAGGAGGCAAGGACGGCGCGGTGGCCGGTGGAAGACAAAAAGACATTCAAAAACCCCTCCATCTGAGAAAGGGTCTCCTCCAAAAAGGAATAGGTCACGGGGACCAAGAGGGAATGGTTTCTTCCCTTCCATTGAAACGGCCTGGGAGGAGGGCCTGGGAGCAGCAAGGATAATAAGCGAAAGGGCATCGGGGAAATCCGAAGGAGGGGAATAAATGAACTTTCCAATATAATTTTTATCCAGGACTTCGGGGAAAATCCCTTCTTTTCTCCTGCGAGAAATTTCCTCCCTGAGATCCCCGAGGTGCTTGATGGGAACAACTTTGAATTGGTAGGCGTTTTCCCCCAACTGAAAGAACATTCTCACTTTAATTCCCTGCAAAAAGGGGGTTTTATTTTTCTTCTCTACCATTGACAGAAAGAGGTTCGGAATAGTTCGCTTTTTCCAATTGGAAATCATCTGAAACCATATACATTCCGTTTTCCCCTCAGATCTGGTAGCTTAAGGGGTCCTTGTTCCGGGCATACAGGTAAATCTTCCGATTTTTGGCCAAAAGTCTGGGGAAAGCAAAAACCCTGAAAACCTGAAAAAACCCGGGGTCAATCTTTTCAACCATGGTGGGGTGGTTTTTGCCTCTCGGAAAATTGAAGCTCCGAAGCATTAGCACCAAAAACTATATTAATATAGTAAGGATTACCGGTTAAATGCTTTGAAAAGGAGCGGTTGCATGGAAAAAACCCTTGGTTTTATCGGAGGGGGTCGTCTAACAGGGATTTTCCTGGGAGGATTAAGGAAGGCCGGGGCCCTTTCCCAAAAAATAATGGTGAGCGATGTAAGGGAGGAAGCCCTGGAAAGAATCAAATCATCTTTTCCGGGAATTCATGCTTACCTGAAGGATAATTCAAAACCCTTTTCCGCAGATTATGTATTTCTGGCGGTCCCACCCCCTTTGGTCCTGCAGGTTACCAGGGAGGGGAAAGAAAACCTCAAGGAGACTGCGGTGGTATTCTCCCCTGCCCCGGGGATAAGGATTTCCCAGATCCTGGAAGCGCTTTCGGGTTTCAAAAGGATTGTCCGGGTGATCCCCAATGCACCTTCCCTGATTTGCCAGGGCTTCAACCCCCTCACCTTTTCCGAGGGATTCAGTGGGGAGGAGAAGAATGAGATCAAGTCCTGGCTTTCAGTTCTGGGTGAATGCCCGGAGGTTCCAGAGGATCACCTGGAAGCCTACGCCATCTTGACGGCCATGGGGCCCACCTATTTCTGGTTCCAAATGGAGGAATTGAGCAAACTTGGGCAATCCTTCGGATTGAAAAAGGAGGAAGTGGAAAGGGGCCTTTTAAAAATGATCGAGGGAAGTGCGCGGCTTCTTTTTCAATCGGGTTTGGACCGGGAAGAAGTGCTGGATTTAATCCCTGCAAAGCCCCTGAAGGATTCGGAGGAAACCATCAGGGGAATTTTGGAATCAACGTTGACCGCCCTTTTCCAAAAAATGAAAAAATAAAAAATGGGGACAGTCCCCATTTTTTTCTGGTCTGGGGATTGGCATTGGGAGCGGAACAGAGGCTGGGAAATTAAAAAATGAGGAAAAAAGTGGAAAATTCCAAAGTGCTCCTGGCAATGAGTGGAGGGGTGGATAGCTCCTTTGCGGGTTACCTTCTCCGGGAAAAGGGAGCAGAGGTCAGCGGGGTGTTTCTCCATCTTCACCCTAACTCCCGCTGCTGCTCCTCAGAAGCAGAATTAAGAGCAAGGGGAACCGCAAAAAGGCTGGGCATTCCCTTCCAAATCCTGGACGCCCGGGAGGTCTTTGGAAAAAAAGTCCTGGACAATTTCCTTGAAAGAATAAAAATGGGGCTCACCCCCAACCCCTGCACTGTGTGCAACGAACGGGTGAAATTCGGATTCCTTCTAAATTACGCCCTGGAAAACGGTTTCGATTTCCTGGCCACGGGACATTATTCCCGGGTGGTTTTCGATCCTCAAAAGGAGGTCTTTCGCCTTTTCAAGGGAAGGGATCCCCGCAAGGATCAAAGCTACATGCTCTACCGCTTAAACCAGAAAAGCCTTCCCCACGCCCTTTTCCCCCTTGGGGAATGGAGCAAGGAAGAGGTCTTCCAGAAAACAAGGGAATTGGGTTGGGAATTCCAGGACGTGAAGGAAAGCCAGGACCTTTGCTTCCTTCCCCCTCAAACCACCCTCATTCAATTCCTTGAGGGATTGGGATTTCCCAAGAATCCAGGACCAATTATTGACAGTTCGGGGAAAATCATAGGGACTCATCCAGGCCTTCACCTTTACACGGTGGGGCAAAGGAAGGGGATAAAACTCCCGGGAGGGCCTTTTTACGTCCTGAAAATGGACCTGGAGAGAAATGCCCTGATTGTGGGGAGGAGGGAGGAAGGGCGAAGAAAAGCCCTGATCGCCGGAGAGATAAACTGGGTCTGTGAGCCTCCCGAGGCTTTCCCCCTCCAAGCGAAAGCCCGGATTCGCTACGGCCACAGGGAGGCGCCAGCAAAAATCGAGCTTTTTAACAATGATAGGCTAAAGGTTGTGTTCAAGGAACCTCAATTCGCCATCACCCCGGGCCAGTCGGTTGTTTTTTATCAAGGGGAAGAAGTACTGGGGGGCGGAGTAATCCTTGGACCACTTGAATAACTTCAAACCTGAAAAAAATTTTTCAAAAGCGCCTAAAAATGGCTTCCCCCCTATTGCCAATTAAATTTTGAGGCTTATAATTAGCAGGACAACTCCAAGTTGAAGGCAGGTGAAGACAATGGATAGTGAGGGTAGTCAACCGTTGCCCGCTTCCCTTTCAGGGGACTTAAAGCGAACCAAATGCCATTGTCTTTCCCTGAACATCCCCTCCAAATAAAATCCCGCAAGCGCTGCTTTGGTCCCACCGAAAGAGAAGTCGTTCCATTTTTTCAAAATCAAAAAGGAGATGAGAATATGATCAAAGCATTGCGCACAATCGGTGGAGAACTGGTACCCGTTTCCGATCTCAAAGAGAGGAACGCCTGGATAAACATCGTCAATCCCACCGAAGAAGAACTCCTCAGGGCCTCGGAGGAAATCGGAATCCACATGGACTTCTTAAAGCCGGCCCTGGATGAGGAGGAAAGGCCCCACATCGAAGTCGATGAGGGACAGATCCTCATCCTGATTAAAACTCCTATCCTTCGCCGGCTCGACGGGAATTTCATCTGCGACACGGTCCCTCTGGGAATCGTGGTCACGGAAAACTCCATCGTCACGATCTCCATGGTGGAAAACGAGGTCTTGAAGGAATTCGAGGCATCAAAGCCCCCCACCTGCCACACCGCGAAGAGGACTCGCTTCCTGCTTCAAATCCTCTTTAAGACTGCAGCCCATTACTTAAAATACCTGAGGTTGATCGAACAGAAATCCGACGAAATAGAATCCCAGCTTCAGAAGTCGATGAAAAACGAGGAAATCACCAGGCTTTTAAACCTGGAAAAGAGCCTTGTATATTTCACCACCTCCCTCAAGGCCAACCAGATCGTTTTCGAAAGGCTGCTCCGCTCCCAGCTTTCGCGAACACCGGAAGCTGCAACCACCATTCAGGTGCTGAAAATGTACGAGGAGGACCAGGACCTTCTGGAAGATGTAATCATTGAGAACAAGCAGGCAATCGAGATGAGCGAGACCTACAGCAATATTCTGAGCAACACAATGGATGCCTACGCTTCGATCATCTCCAACAACTTAAACATCGTATTGAAATTCCTCACCTCCATAACCATCGTCCTGGCTTTACCCACGATGGTGGCTTCCTTCTACGGGATGAACGTGGGACTCCCCCTCTCCGATCATCCCCTTTCCTTCTGGATCATCCTGGGAATTTCCGCTTTCATTGGCGGGCTGGCAGTTTACTTCTTGAAGAAAAGGCAGATGCTTTAAAAATGGATGAAAAAAAGAAAAACCCTCCCTTTGGGCTTCTTCCAGGGGGAGGGTTTTTTTGATATAATTCAACGGTCCAAAATCGGAAAAAAGAAACCGAAAAGGTTAATGAAAACTATTAGCGGAAGGCTGACAATCGCCGTCATAATTATTTCCCTTCTCGCCCTCGCGGGTGCGCTGGTCATGGTATGGGGTTTTGTTTCCCTGGAAATTGAAAGGGAGCGGCTCGCAAATTTTAAAAACTCAGCCCAGTTAATTGCTCACCACCTTGAAGATTGGTGGAAAACCAGGATCAATCACCTTAGTTCCCTCTCCTTTGATCCACCGATAATTGACTTCCTTCTTTCTTCTGGAAAAAATGACTCTGAAAGCCTTAAAGGTTTCCTCGGTCGGGCTTCAAAAGAATGGGGTTTCTACTCGGTTGTTATCCTCTCCCATGAGGGGAAAAACCTCCTTTCTAGTCCTCTTGATTTTTCCGAGCTTAACCTTCCGGAACTTGATTTTGACAACCTTCACGAAGCTACCGTCCCTTTCAAGCCTTCAGGATCGGAACAAGAATACGTCCTTTTGATCAAACGGGTGGAAAATCAGGGGGAAAAACTGGGATATCTGGGGGTCTTAATCGATTGGACATCGGAGGTGGAAAACCTTCTGGAGTTCCCCGTTCCCGGAACCCAGAGCGGGGAATGCTTCCTGGCGATTTTAAAGGAGGGGAGAATCCTACCCATTTCTGATTTGAAATTCCTTCCCGGAGCGGAGTTTTCGTTTTTCCTTCCCGAACCTGAGGGGTTCACCATTCCGATGAGAAAGGCCCTTTTAGGGCAAAGCGGGACGGAAAGGGCTGTTGATTACAGGGGGGTTTCCGTTCTCGCCTCCTACCATTTCATTCCCGGGCCAAACTGGGGCTTAGTGGTCAAAGAGAATTGGGCCGAGGTGATGGCGCCAGCAAGAAGATTAGCCTGGATTGGTTTTTTTGTGGCCTTGACTTTAATTGTCCTGCTTTCCATTTTTATTTACTTTCTTTTTTCGGGAATTCTCAAGCCCCTGAAAAACCTTGAGCGCCAGGCGGATCAAATAAGCGCGGGAGCTGATGTGGAAATAAAACTGGAAAGGGCCCCAGAGGAGATAAAAAACCTGGGAAAAAATATCTCCCTGATGGTCCAAAAAATAAAACAAAAGGACGAGGAGATCCTCCGCTATGAGCGGGACTGGTCCAGAAGCCTCACCGAGACAGCAAAGGTTTTTATCATTGCCCTTGACCTTGAAGGAAAAATCTCCTTTTTCAACCGGGAAGCAGAGGAAAAACTGGGATACCAAAGGGATGAAGTTTTAGGAAAATCAGCGGAGTTTCTCTTTCCCCCAGAAAGAAGGGAAGGGGTGAAAGGCTTCATTTCCAACATCGATCTTTCCAAAATCCCCCAGAGCCAGATAATCGAGGTAATTGCGAAATCAGGGGAAGTCATGGTGGTGGATTGGGCAGTTACTTTGATCAAAGACCCCGAAGGTAAGCCTCAAACAATTGTAGGGATTGGGACGGACATAACCGAAAAGGAGAGGATCTTAAAAGAGAGGGAATTTCAGTTAAAAAAACTGGACCTTTTAAACCGGATTAACCAGGAAATAATAGTCTCGGATTTAGAAAACCTGACCCCAATGGCCAGAAATATCCGGGAAGTCTTGGACGCTCACACAGTATTAATTTTGAAGACTGATAGCGAAAGAAAGACCATCACCCCCATCGGGTGGAACTGGCGCCCCGGGTACTACGAAATCCCAGACGATGTCCTCGTTCAAAGACTTCCTGCTACTACCGAAAAGGGTTTGGTTGGGTGTTCCATCCGGGAAGGCCAGCCTGTGGTCTCGGGTGATGCAGAAAGGGATCCGAGAGCGCACCACATCGAAGGCACAAGTTATGCTGACGAATCGGTGATGGTCATACCTTTGAAATTCCAGGACTCGGTTTTAGGTGCGGTTTTTGTGGGGAAAATGGGCCTTAACCAATTCAGCAAGGAGGATGAAGAGCTCCTCCAGACAATCGCGGGATCCCTTGCAGTTGCCTTTTATAACAAGGAACTTCTGAGGGCACTAAGAGAGGAAGAGGAGCGTTTCCGCCACCTGTTTACGAGCATTCCTGACGGGGTCGTCCTTTTCGATCAAAGCCAAACAATTCTGGAGGTTAACGATTCCCTGCTGGCCAGCCTTGGGTATAAACGGGAAGAGCTCCTGGGGAAAAACATCTCTATTCTGAACCATCCCGATAGCCAAGCCGCGGCTCAACAATTATTTGAGGAGGTTGTTCAAAAAGGAAGCGCGAAAAAAGAGATCTTGAACATCACCAAAAATGGTGAGGCGATCCCGGTTGAGATCTTCACCACAAAAATCCAGTACGGTGGAAAAACCGCTTTCATTGGGGTCTCGCGGGACCTCAGGGAAAGAAAAAAATTTGAACAGTTAAAAAACGACCTCCTTTATGCTATTTCCCACGAGATGAAGACCCCAATTCAATCACTGATGGCCCTGGTTGATATTTATTCCTCCCTTGATCCGGTTCATCTTGCTGCCCGGGCGGAGGAACTCTTCGAGGTAATGAGAAGGAACATCTTCCGCCTGAAGCAACTGGTGGACAATTTCCTGGAAGCTCAGAAATTGGAACAGGAAGCCATTAAACTCGCCCCTTCCTCTTTTGAAATCTACCAAGCCATCATTGAAACGCAGGAAATGATGTCCCCCTATGCTGCTTTAAGGCGGGTGAGATTACAGAACAGGTTCCCGCCCGAGGAGTTAATCATCTTTGCGGACCGGGAAAGGCTAATTGAAGTTTTCACAAACCTCTATTCCAACGCCCTTCGCTTCTCCCCGAAGGAGGGCACGGTAACCACTTCCATCCAAAAGAAAGGGGATTTTCTTGAGGTGGCAATTAGCGACCAAGGACCGGGAATCCCTGAAAATGAAATGGAAAATCTTTTTGAAAGGTTCTTCCGCCCCCAGTCTCCCAATCTTAAGGCAATGGCGGGAACTGGACTGGGACTATACATCTCCCGGAAGATTATTGAAAGCCACGGAGGGAAAATCTGGGTCGAAACCCAAGAGGGAGAAGGTACTACCATCAGGTTTACCCTTCCCATTACAGGCCCAGGGGAAAACCTTCAGGCTTAAAAAAATCTTGTGGAAGGGGTTCCCCTTCCACAAGATTGACCTTTTCCTCTTTAGGAATTTTTTATTTCTTCAAGTTTTCAAGTAGCCTGAAAAGAAGGGCGGTGGCTTCACCTCGAGTCGCGAATCCGTAAGGCCGGAGGGTCCCATCGGGATATCCGGTGATCAGCTTCAATTCATAAGCTGTTGCCACATACTTTCTTTCCAGGTCGGTTAACCCTTCAAGGTCGGAGAAGGGAAGGTCGGGAATTGAGCGATAAACCGTATCCTCCTCGAGTCCAAGCGCCCTGACCTCCCACTGAACGATTTCCAGGCGGGTGATGTTGTCCTCCGGGAAAAAGTTCGTGTCCCGGGCAATGATCTTTTTCAAAACCAGGGCCTGAACGATTCCAAACCCCCAATGGCTTGAGGGAAGGTCGTTGAAGAAGGGGGCCACATCGGTCACTTCTTGAAACCCAAGGGCTCGGAGGAGGAAAGCCGCGAACTCCACCCTCTTCAAAGTGTCCAGAGGTCTGTAGGTCCCGTCGGGAAAACCCTGGACAATTCCCATTTCCTTTAAAGCGATGATGTTCTCCTTTGCCCAGTGTGTGGAAATGTCAGAGAAAGGAAGGTTTTCCTCAGAAGGAGCCTGTGGTTCCTGGGTAGGCTCAGGTGCCGGGGGTGCAGGGGGAGGGGGTGGAGGTGGAGGTGGCTCGGGGATTACCTTCTGAAGCTGCATCCTCCAGAGGTTGTTTGTCCCCTCCTCTCCTTGAGCGAGGAAGATGACCTCATAAGACCATGGCTTCCACTGGACCTGGGAGGTCACAGAGGGAAGGAAATCCGGGGAGATGACCCTCAAATCATTTCCATCGGGGAGGACGGAGAAGATCCGGAACTTTCCTGATTCTTTATCAAGAGCGGGGAAGACAATGAACTGTCCATCCGGTGACCAAGATGGGCGCCAGAGGGAGGTTTCCAGATTGGCAAGGCTGTATTGCCCGGTGCCGTCCCGGTTAACGATTGCAATTGTCTGCCTCCCCTCCTCCCCTCCCACAAAGGCGATCCTCTCACCATCCGGGGAGAAGGTCCCGGCTCTTGCCCCTCCGGGGTAGTTGGTTATTTGACGGACATTCTTACCGTTTAGGTCACAAAGGAAAAGTTGATAAATCGAAGAACCCGAGGGCTTCCCCATGAAAAGAGCTTCTCCGCGGGAAGGAGAAATTCCCAAGAGGATGGGCTCCAATCCTGGATTGATCCACATCCTCTGTTCCGACCCATCTGAGTTCATCACCCAAACGGAGTAAACCCCGTTGCTTTGAGAGGTAAAAGCGATCCGGCCATCCGGAAGGAACATGGGATCGGAATTGTAATTCGTGCTGTTGGTGAGGAACTTGGGCGTCTTTCCATCCGTCCCCACGGTCACCACGTCCGTGTAAACTGTTCCCGTCTCCTTCCCGGTGGTGGCGACGATTAGAATCAGTTTCGAGCCATCGGGGCTGAAATTTAATGACCAGACAGGGTTGGGAATGAACACAATTTGTCTCTGGTTGGAGCCATCGGGATCAGCGTAGACAATGGTGTTATTGGGCCCCTTGGCGATAAAGGCGATATACGACCCATCAGGGGCATAACGGGGGGAGACGACATCCGCCACGGTAAGCCTTTCAGTTGCGTTAACGCTCAGATAGGGAAATTGGCTTTCTCCCCTTACAGGGAAAAGCGGAAGAAGCGCAAGAACGAGCGTAAGAATCAATAGTTTTTTCATAGGTCTCCCCTTTCTACCTGTATCCCAACTCAGCGAGGCGCTGAAGCAATTGCGCACGCAGGTATTCTATCATGTCCTTCCAGGTGTTCGGATCTCCATAAAAATAAGTTAAATCAGCGGAAAGAGTGAAAAAGGAGTCCTGGTCTTTTTCAACCAACCCGGTTGTTTTATCAAATAAATCAGAGGCGTTAGGAGCATCATCTATCCCAGAGTGATATTGGGGATATTGGGAAAGGTAATCTATTGGCACTTTTGAAAGTTGGGCCCACCTTATTGGAACCCAGAATAAAGAACCCGCCAATTCTCTGGCTGCTTTTATTAGGTTCTGCTGGGCATTTTGGTTTAGCTCGCTGGGGACGATGGTCTCCGCAAGGTTGTAATAAAGGGCTTCGGAATATCTAACCAAGCGGACTAGTTCATCGAAAACGGATCGAGAACCATTCGGAACCAATTCTAGGCTTAGTTGGCTAGATGACGATTCCACAGATTCCCAAGGGTCCCTAAAAATTGGTATGTCCAGATAATTTGTTTTGATAACAGACAAAGAAGGTCTCAGGGTTATTTGGGCAAAGTTTGTTAAAACAATTTGAGGTACACCTGGGTCAACCTTTACCGAAAAAGAAAAATTTTTTGAACTTTTACCTTGAATCTCCTGATTTTCCCATTTCAAGGCTAAAAGGGAGTCGATTTTAACCAGCGAGCCAAGAGGGCTCGCTTCCCCGACCAATTTAGAGTTTTGGGGGATAGGGATCAATATATCGAAGTTAAGAGTATCAGTTCCGGAGTTAATCACTTTGCAAACATAATTAACGGTGTTTATCAAGGAGGTGTCTGCAAAAAGTTGCAAACTAAGATTTCCCGAAAAAGAAAATGGAGTAAAAAACTCCTGTCGGGAAGGGCTAGCTAACCATACTTTGAAAATCAATGTTTGTCCCTGGGGATTAGGCGCGATTTGAACAACGATTGTATCTGTCCGGGTTGTTTTTTCTTCCCCAACATTGACCGGTTTTAAGGCAATGCCCTCCCAGACTAAAAATCTTTGACCGTTTTCTTCCCTAAAGGTCCCGGACCCTTGGTCAATAAGGAGAACTTGAGGAGGGATTGAAGCTCTTACTGTAGCGAATTTCGTTACCGTTGAACTATTATAAGCAATTAAATTAAGCACAAGGGTCTCGCCAGGTTGCGGGGAAGAGTTTATTGATTTTAATTGGACGGAAATTCCTCCAAGGGAAATCGCCGGGGAATAGACAGGAAGATTTTCTCCAGAAATAGCCGGAAGGGGCAACAAATCCTCAAAATCCCTGGCGACCTCATTAAGCATGTACGCATAAAGACCAGTTTCAATGTAGTATTTCTTCAATTGGGCCCATTTCGGAAGCTCAGTGAACGGAACAGATAAAGCCTTTGCCTGAGCCTTATCGAAGGCATCAACGTAGGCTTGGGACATCCCGGAGAGGTCTCCGACCCCCGAAGGAGGAAAGGCTGAGCCATACCACAAAGAATTCAAAACTCTTTTTTCCTCGTTGATAAGATCAAGGAGTTTGTTGTGGGTTTCTTTAAAAATAGTAGGGGCTTTCAGACCGTTTACTCCATCAAAGATAAAATCGACCGCCCGGTTTAATCGCCCTATCCTCTTTTGGGTGACTTGATATGAAGGATCGCTCAAGAGAGGAAGAGGAAATAGCCGGGGGATTTCGCTGGCGATATACAGGGCCCTCTCCCCGTAAATTTTTATTGCGGAAAGATAAAGGGTGCTGGCGAAATCGGATTCAGAAAGGTAATTGTAAGCCTGGGGGTCCTCGTTAAGGCTCAAGTTCTCGTAGCCCAGGAGAGGGTTCTCGTTGATCGAAGAACCGCTCATCCAGCGGTTGATCTCCTGCTCCATCCAGCCTTTAAAATTGGACCAATCCTGAACACCCGAGGGGACTTCCGGCTTTTCCCACGTGGAGACCTCGGAAGAAGGGGTGGGAGAAACTTCCGTGGGAATTGGTGTTCCCGGGGAAGGGTATGGGCCGGGTGTGGGAGAATAACCGGTGGAAGGAGGGGGTTGAGCACTTGCCATTGCCTCCGCAGCTTTTTGACCGTTCAATGCCTGCTGGAGATCTGGTTTCAATTGCAAAGCGGCTTTAAAGTATCCCAGGGCCATGGAATAATTCCCGTTAGTAAGGGCTTCATAGCCTTGCTTGGTGTATTCAACCGCAGGAACATAGGTCGTCAGAAGCCCCTGGGCCTGGAGCTTCATGTTCTGGTCGTAGCTTACAGAACTCAAGGCTTCCCGGGCTTTTTCTGCGTCCAGATAGGAAAGGTATTGCATCCCCAGCTGAAGGTAAGCCTCGTCCAGGGCGAGGAGCATCCTCTCGTCGTTGGGAATTAAATCCAGGGCTGATTTAATCTTGTTGATCGCCTCCCCGTAAGCCCCGACCGCCATGAGGTTTTGGGCTTCAGCGAACTTCCACTCTCCTGCTGCCTGCCTCAATTTCTCCTGAAGCGAAGGATTTGACGGCTCAATCTGCTGAAGCTCCTGGATTTTGGAGACAGCCTCCTCGAACTTCCGGTTAAGCATCAATTGGTCAACGAGCATCAAATCCTCGCTGGTTACCCTGGTTTTTGCAGGGGGTTTCCCAGGGGTAGTGACAACTTGAGTTCCCGGGCCTTGAGCGCAAGAAGTGATCAAAAGGGAGATCAAAATAATTACAAGAACCTGGAGCCCCCTAACCCTTGTTATTCGCATTAAATCTCCTCTCCCTCCTTTCATTGGAGATTATGGGGAAACAGGCACAAAGGGATTGGCTTTCCCCATCTCTGTTATGGGAACTTCAAGCGGGGGGACCGGGATGAACCTCATTTTTATCGAGTTGTCGATCTCCGCGTTGAACGAAGGAGCGGTAGTCCACCGCAGGATCTCCTCTTTTGATGGTTCCACCAACGGCCTTTGTCCCCACAATACCTCATTCACGGGATCCAGGATATGCGGATCCGAATAAACTACAAGGGCAAAAACCCCAACTATCAGGAAGGCAAGAATCAACAAAATTGTGGAAACTTTGACCTTCGCTCTTAACTTCTTCACTTTAACAGGGCTCACTGGCCACCTCCCGGCTTTAAGAAAAGGGTGCAGTCAAGTTTTACGCTTACCTCCGCGGAACCATCGATGGACATCGCGGAGACATCCACAACCCGGGGGAAATAATAGAGAGCTCTGAGGAAAGAAAGGACTTTGAAATAGTCCCCCTTAACCGTCATCTGGAAGCTGGAAATCGTATTTCCATCGGCTTGAACAGGCGGTGAAGGGTTGGAAATACTAACAATGGTCACCCCGTGGGTTTTGGCAACCTGTTCCATCTGAACGAGGAAAGTCGGGGTTTCCGTGTCAGGGGAGAGGACTTTACCCAAAAGCTCAAGCCTTTCTTTATAAAGCTCCTCTCGAACCCCCAGGGAAGGGGTAAATCGGCTGAGCTCAATCAATGTTTGAAGCCTGATCGATTCTTTTTCCAGTTTGTCTCGGAGTTCCGCGTTCCTCTGCCACATGGGAACAAAGAGGAGGGAATAGAAAATATAGCCCACGAGGATAATGACCACAAAGAATAAAATAAGGCTGACAGTGCGCCTTCTCATGGGGTTACCCTCTTAATCGTCCCGGAAATCTCGAAATTCCAGATTTTTTCACCCGGGGAAACGGAGTTGATGCTCACGCTCTCCAGTGGTTGCCATTTTGTGAGGGAAAAGAAAAAACGTGAGACATCGAGGATGGTGGGGGCGACCCCCTTCATTAAAACTTTCCCCTCTTTATCAACTGAAAGGGAGGATAAAGCCACCTTCGTGGGCACGTACCTTGCAAAATCGCTCAGGAAAACGTACCAGTTATTAAGTTTGGCGAGTAATTTCCCAAGGTAGGCTTCTTGGTTTTTTAACTGGCTTTCCAGGGATTCCAGGTTTTTTATCTGCTTTTCTAAGGGGGCATAGGCTTGGAGTTCGCTCTGAACCTGATTCAGCTGGTTCTGAGTGAAGAGGACCATTGTGTTCAAACCGATGTACACGAGAACAAGGAGAAGAACGAAAAAGAGCAAGACAAAAAGAAGGTTTCTCTCCTCCTTCGTGAGGACCCCTTTTCTTGGCGGAAGAAGGTTAATGTCTAATCGAACCATTTCCGCACCTTAACTGATAAGAGAAATTCCGACTTTCGAGAAAAGGTCACCGATCACGTTCCTTTCAACCCCTTTTAGGGCAAGCCCGGCAGCAAGGTTTAAGGAGGAAATAGCCTCAGAGAACCCCGAAATTTCCTCCTCGATAAAACCTTTGAGCGGTTTCCAGTTAACCACATCCATCCCCAACGCCCGAGAGAGGAAATCCGGGAAACCAGGGACCTGACAACCCCCACCTGAAAGAAGGATTTTGATCTCCAGGGATGAACTCGACCGGCTCTGGTAGAAATCAATGGACCGTTGCAGTTCCTGGACCAACTCCTTCAAAACTGGTTCCAGAGCGCGGTAAACAAAACTATATGGCTCCTCGGAGATTTCTTCCAATTTTAAAGAAGCCTTGGTGAGTTTTAGAGATTCCGCCTCCTCGAACTTCAGATTCAAACCCCTGGCAATTGCCTGAGTGAAGGAATTACCCGCAATGGGAATAGTACGGAGAAAAGTTAATACCCCTTCCGCGACAAACAGGAGCATAGTCTGTGAGGCGCCCATGTCAATTATAAAGAAAGCGGAATGCTTCTCGAGAGGTTTTTCGGTTGCAAGAAAAAGACGGAAAAGAGAAAGATAGGGGACCTCAATGGCCAGGGGGACGAGCTTTGCCTGCTTGCAAGTCCTTATCAAACTTTCAATTTGATGCCTGGGCGAAGCCCCAGCAAGGACCTCAACCTGATTCTCCTCCTGCGAAAGAGGCTGGAAATTGATGACCATCTCCTCCACGGGAAGTGGGAGGAACTTTTCCAGGTCCCACTTCACCGTTTCTTCAAGGGGAGCGCCGCTGGATACATCCACCCAGAGCTGTTTTAATGTAGCATGTTGGGGGGCAACCGAAAGAACTACCTTGTTGGATTTAAAGGACTTCCTCCAGTTTGACCGAATATTATCCGCAATAATGTCGGTCAGAACGATTGTGCCATCCACATAGCTTTCAGAGGGGGTAGGAAGATATAGGAAGTTATCAAGAATTAAGCGGGACCCTGATACTGCTAAACTGATTGCCTTGATTGAATAAGAACCAATATCAAGGCCAATCATCCTTGACTTCGTCCCAAATATTGTCACTCTCGGACCTTCCCTCTCCTTAAGATTGGCTTCAATTTTATCATAGAAGTCTTATTTCCTCAATAAAAAACTGAAAATTATTTTATTCCTCCCAGAAGGGCAAAATAAGGAAGGAAGAGTGAAATTAAAATAAATCCCACAATTCCCCCCATGAAGACAAGCATTACAGGCTCTATTGTGGCCGTGAGGTTGGCAACAGCCGATTCAACCTCCTGGTCATAAAAGGCTGAAACCTTCGTGAGAAGCTCTTCCAAAGCTCCGGATTCTTCTCCTGCGGTGGTCATCTGGACGACGATTGGGGGGAAAAGGTCGGATTGAGACATTAATGTCCCAATTCGAATTCCCTCCCGAACCCCATTTGCGATTCGCTGGATCTCCTCAGAATAAATAGCATTGTCAACTGCCCGGGAACAAACATCGAGAGCTTGAAGGAGAGGGACTCCTGACTGTAAGAGAGTGGCAAGTGTCCGGGTGAAACGGGAAAGGGCGGTCTTCTGGGTCAGGGGGCCGAAGACCGGGAGTTTCATCCGGAAGCGGTCCCAATTCGCCCTCCCTTTGGGGGTTCTGATATAACGCCTTAAGAGAAAGGCACCTCCCACGATCAAGATGATAAAAACATACCAGTAACCCAGAAGAAGGTTGGAAAACCCCATAGTGATTTTTGTGGGAAGGGGGATGGGAACATCGAGCTCGTTGAGCATGCTTGTAAAGGTCGGAAGAACCCCAGCAACGAGAAGGATTACCACGCCCACAGCAAGGACCAGAAGAATAATTGGGTAAGTGAGGGCGTTTTTTATCTTTGCCCTTATGGCAATGTCCTTTTCGCTGAAAGTTGCCAGGCGATCGAGGGCATCCTCAAGGTTTCCCCCCACTTCCCCCGCGGCGACCATGTTGGTGTAAAGGGTGGAAAAAATCTGGGGAAAGCGCGCCATGCTCGCAGACAAGGTTGTTCCCGCTTCCAGGTCCTTCCTCAGGGTGCTGATGATTTCCTTAAAACGAGGGTTTTTGGTTTGTTCTTCAAGGACGGTTAAGCAACGGACAGCGGAAATCCCGGAACGCAACATGGTGGAGAATTGCCGGGTGAAAACAGAAATATCTTTTATCGTAACCTTCTGGCTGGTGAGGGTAAATTTTCCGAGGGAAATACCCAGGGGTGCCTTTTTCTGGGAAAGAGTGAGGATGGTGAAACCCGAACTGCGAAGCCGGGAAGCCGCAGCCCGGGAGTCCGCAGCTTCCAGGACCCCCTTAACGATCGCTCCCCTTGAATCCTTCGCCTGATACTCGAATTGAGGCATTTCCCTTTACTTTACTGTAAATTTTGCCCGGTAAGCCTCGGGACGGGCAAATCGATTGAAATCCTCAAGATCAACCACGTGCCTCACCGCTTCCTCGTAGGTAATCAAATTCAATTTATAGAGTTCCTTAATCGCCATGTCCATAGTCTGCATTCCCAGTTCCCCTCCTATCTGGATGGCTGAGGGGATCTGGTAATTCTTTCCATCGCGGATCATGTTCCTGATGCCGGGGGTGGCGATCATCACCTCCGCGGCAACCACCCTCCTCAAGCCGTCCGAGGTGGGAAGAAGCCTCTGGGAAACAACACCTTCGATGGAAGCAGCCAGTTGAAGCCTGACCTGTCCCTGCTGGTGAGGAGGGAAGGAATCGATAATCCTGTCCATCGATTGTGCCGCGGAACTGGTATGCAGAGTGGCAAGGACGAGGTGGCCGGTCTCCGCCGCGGTCAAAGCAATAGCCATGGTCTCGAGATCCCTCATCTCTCCCACCAGGATCACATCAGGGTCTTCTCTCAAAGCCGACCTCAGGGCGTCGGCAAACGAATGGGTGTCCGCCCCCACCTCTCTCTGGTTGACAATCGATTTCTTGTGCCGGTGCAGGAACTCTATTGGGTCTTCAATTGTGATGATGTGACAGCTTCGGGATTCATTTATGATGTCTATCATCGCCGCCAGGGTAGTGGTTTTTCCCGCACCGGTTGGCCCGGTGACCAAAACAAGGCCCTGCTGTTTCTGGGCGAGCTTGGCGACGGCTTTGGGTAATCCCAGTTCCTCGATTTTGGGGACCTCGTAAGGGATGCAACGAAGCGCTGCCCCGATTGAACCCCTCTGCTTGTAAACATTCACCCTGAATCGGGCAAGGCCGGGGATACTGGTGGAAAAATCTAATTCCCATTTTGCCTCAAACTTCGCCCTCTGTTCATCGGTCATGCTACTCAGAATAATTCGGGCAATTTCTGCTCTGGTTAGTTCGGGAAGGTCATTTTGGGGATATAGGATTCCATTAATCCGGAGGACCGGAGGTCTCCCAACCGTTAAATGAAGATCCGAAGCCCCCTTCTCAAGGGTTAAACGTAAAAGCTCGCTTAATTCCATTTAAATCTGGGCGGTTGCCACCACCCTAAGCACCTCCTCCATCGTGGTAATACCCTCAAGAACCTTGGCCCATCCGTCCTCGAGAAGTGTCCTCATCCCGTTCTTCTTGGCCTGCTCCTTAATCATGCTGGATGAAGCCCTTTCCACCACCAAGGTCTTGATGGATTCGTCTACAGCCATCACCTCCTGAAGGGCTGTCCGCCCCAAATATCCCTTACCCTGGCATTTCTCGCAGCCCTGACCTTTATATAATACCACATTTTTTGGGATTTCCAGATCGAGAAAGCTCAAAGAATCAATGTGAGGGGAATATTCAACCTTGCAATGAGGACAAATTTTCCTCACCAGCCTCTGGGCGGTCACCCCAATGAGGGAGGAAGCTATGAGAAAGGGTTCAATCCCCATATCCACGAGCCTGGTGATCGCCGATGGGGCGTCGTTGGTGTGCAGGGTGGAGAGAACGAGGTGTCCGGTTAACGCAGCGTTGATAGCAATTTCTGCTGTTTCCGAGTCCCTAATTTCTCCCACCATGATGATATCAGGGTCCTGGCGAAGGATTGACCTCAGGGAGTTGGCGAATGTCAGCCCTGCTTTGGGGTTAATCTGAACCTGGTTTACACCAGTAAGCTGGTATTCAACCGGATCCTCAACGGTGATCAGGTTTTTCTCGGGGGAATTCAACTGCCTTAAAACCGCATAGAGGGTGGTGGTTTTTCCGGAACCGGTCGGCCCGGTTATGAGAATCATTCCATAAGGCTGGTTGATGATCCTCTCAAAAACCATCTGAGAGTCATGCATGAACCCTAACTGGGAAAGGGAAAGGAGAGTGCTCGATTTATCGAGAATGCGCATAACAACCTTCTCCCCAAAGATTGTCGGGAGGGTAGAGACCCTCAAATCGATCTCCTTTCCGTCAATACTCAGGGGGATGCGACCATCCTGAGGGATTCTCCGTTCAGCAATGTTCATCCCGGAAATGATCTTAATTCTGGAAGTGATTGCCGGGTGAAGGTGCTTGGGGACCAACCTTGCATTGTGCAAAAGGCCGTCTACCCTGTAACGGACCGCGATATCCGTTTTCCTTGGTTCAATGTGGATATCGGTTGCCCTCTCCCTAACCGCTTGGGTGATGATTAGGTTAACCAAACGGACTATAGGGGCTTCCTCGGCGATCTCCCTGAGCTGGTCAATGCCTACCTCTTCTTCCCCCGGAGGCTGGAGCCCGGGCATTTCCTCAATCTGCTCAAGGGCGTCCTTCACCGATTTATCCACCCCGAAAATTCTATCGATGGCTGCCTGAATATTGCTTTCCGTCGCAACCCGGGGTTCCACCACCATTCCGGTAATCAAACGGACGTGGTCAATGGCATAAACATCAAGGGGATCAGCCATGGCGATAAACAATTTGTCCCCCTCCCTCCCAACGGGGATCAACTTATACCGACGGCACACATCCTCCGGTACGATCTTTGCCACCTCAAGGGAAAGGTCAATGTTCCCCAGATCTATGAAGGGGATATTCCACTGGCGAGCGATGGCCTGGGCAAGCTGCTCCTCATTGATTAACCCCATGTTAATCAAAATCTTCCCCATTAGTTCCCTGGCGTGTGCCCTGGAACTCTTTGTGGCCTGAACAACCTCCAGGGCCTTTTCAAGCTGATCCTGGGTAATGAAGCCCATCTCGACTAAAATTTCACCAATTCTCTTCCTAGCAGCCACTTAGAATTCCTTTCCGTAAAGACCCTTTAACCGCAATTTCATCTCATTGGGGGATTGGGCGAAAGCAATGGCGTCCTCCTCGGTGATCAACCTCTGCTCATAAAGTTCATAAATTGCCTGATCGAAAGTCTGCATCCCATCGTAAGATCCCTTGCGGATGGCTGAGGGGATTTCGCTCAAATTCCCGTTCCTGATTAAATCCCTCACATAAGGGGTGTTTACCAGGATTTCACAGGCGAGGATCAAACCGTCCGCCTCCGCCCGGGGCAACAAAAGCTGGGAAATGATCGCTCTTAAATTCAAGGAAATTTCCGCGAAAGCCTGCCCTTGAGAAGGCGAAGGGAAAAAGGACACCAGCCTTTCCAGGGCAGCGACCGCGTTCGTGGAATGGAGTGTCCCCAATACCAGGTGACCTGTCTCCGAAAAATGAAGGGCGGCTTTAACTGTCTCGTAATCGCGGATCTCACCTATTACGATCACATCGGGGGTTTGCCTCAAGGCGTCCTTAAGCCCCATGGAAAAAGAAACCGCATCAAGGGCGATCTCCCTCTGAGAAACGAGGGACTTCTTGTCATAATGGAGGTATTCAATCGGGTCCTCGAGGGTGATAATGTGCCCCGGAAGGAGGCTGTTGCGGTAATCAATTAAGCAAGCGAGGGTGGTGGATTTTCCCATTCCCGCAGCCCCGGTGATCAGGACCATTCCCCTTTTTTCCAGAGCGATGGTTTTCAGTATCCCGGGAAGGCGCAATTCCTCAAAAGAGGGAATCTGATCCCTGACCGTGCGAAAGACGCAGGCAACGGTCTCTTTCTGATAGTAGATATTAACCCGGAATCGCCCAACCTCCTTGTTCCAATAGGCAAGGTTGACCTGGAGGTGTCTTTTAAACCTTTCCTTTTGCTCCGGGTTTAAAAGCGAATTCGCCAGTTCTTCTGTTTCTTCAGGAGAAAGCTCTTTTTCCTCAATGGGAGAAAGTTGATTGTAGATCCTTAAAACGGGAGGGGAAAAAGCTTTTATGTAAAGGTCGGAGGCATCTTTTTCCCTGGCGCTCTTTAACCATTTCTGGAGCCTTTCAAAAATGTCGCTCATATGCCTACCGCCATTTTACCTTGAATCCATCCTTTTTGGAGAAAAAATGGAAGGAATTATCCAAAACGAGGATTCCCAATCCTCATTTTTTCCCGGACTTCCTCCATTGTCCTGGAGGCCACGCTTCGAGCCTTCTGGTTTCCCATATCCAGAAGCTCCCTCAGGTTTTTGGGGTTTCCCAAAATCTGGGCTCTTCTTTCCCGGATCGGATCGAGCAGTTCATTGAGGATCGCAGCAAGGTCCTCCTTATCCGCCACGCACCCAAGGCGGCCATTCTTGCATGCGGTCTCAATATAGGGAGCGTTTTCTTTGTTGAACGCTTTGTGGAAAGCAAAAACAGTGCAAACGTCGGGATGGCCAGGATCGTCCTTCCTGATTTTCTCCGGGTCAGTAACCATCGCTTTAACCTTTTCCCTGACCTCCTCCTTTGAAGCAGAAAGGGAGATGTCGTTTCCCAGGCTCTTGCTCATCTTTTTATTTCCATTGATCCCAGGGAGTCGGGAAACCTCAGAAAGCATGGCTTCCGGTTCCGGGAAGGTCTGGCCGTAAAGGTAATTGAACCTTCGGGCAATCTCCCTGGTCAGCTCAATGTGAGAAACCTGGTCCTCCCCGACCGGAACAAGATCCGCCCTGTAAAGGAGAATATCCGCCGCCTGAAGCACGGGGTATCCCAGAAGGCCCAGGGAAGCAAGGCCCTCCTCAATGTGCAGGTCCTCAAGTTTATCCTTGAGGGTAGGGATCCTCTCCGCCCGGGAGATGGTAACGAGCATCTGGAAAAGAAGGTAGAGCTCCGAGTGTTCCGGAACGCAGGACTGGATAAAAAGGGTGCTTTTATACGGGTCAAGGCCCACCGAGAGGTAATCGACAAAAATGCTCTTGGCGCTCTCCCGGACCTCTTCGGGGCTTTCATAATGGGTGGTCAGGGCGTGAAGGTCAGCGACCATGTAATAGCAATCATACATTTCCTGAAGCTTTAAGCGGTTGACAATTGAACCAACATAATGCCCCAGATGAAGATTCCCGGAGGCTCGATCACCGGTCAAAATCCTTTTCTTCACCGTTTTTTCTTCCATTTTTTTGAAGTTTAGGGAAGGGGAATTATCTTGTCAAATACAAGATTTGCAAGGATAATGCAAAAAACGTTTAAAAGGAGAACGATTTTTCATGAAAACCCTGATAATCGTTAACCCCGCGGCCAAAAAGGGAAAATCCCTTTCGCTCCTTCCTGAAGTGGAAACCCGTTTAAAGCAATTGAAGTTCGATTACAAAATCGAAATCTCCCAGAGCCCAGAAGATCCCCCCAAAATTGCCAGACAAGGGCTGGAATCTGGATATCAGTTAATAGTCGCTGGAGGTGGGGACGGGACCTGCCGGCTGGTAGCCAAAGCTTTAATTGGCACTGAAGGGGTCCTGGGGATCATCCCCATGGGGAGAGGAAACGACTACGGAATGGGATTGGGGATTTCCCATAACCCGCTCGAAGCATGCGAAATCCTGAAAAATGGGGTACCACGGGAGGTGGACGTGGGGAGGACTCAGGATGGCGAGTACTTTCTTAACGTTGCCGGTGCGGGGTTCGACGCGGAAGTGAACAGTCTCGCAACCAGGCTCCGCTGGTTGAAAGGAGGGTTTGTTTACACAATCTCGGTTTTCATCACCTTGATGAGGTTCAAAGCCCGATTTTTCAAACTGGAGTTCGATGGGAGGTCTTGGGAAGGAAGGGCGATGATGGTGGGCGTGGCTAATGCCCCCTATTACGGAGGCGGAATGAAGCTTTGCCCTTCGGCAATACTTGATGACGGGCAATTTACCGTCTGCCTGGTGAAGGAAATCGGAAAACTGGAATTTATAAAGACATTTCCCAAAGTTTTCAAGGGAACTCACATCACCCATCCTGCGGTGGAAATCTTCAACGCATCAAAAATCAAGATTTCAGGAGAGCCGGGTCTGGAATCGATCGCCGACGGTGACTTTCTCTCCCCTCTCCCCTTGGACCTCGAGACCGTGCCCAGGGCTTTAAAGGTTATGACGCCCAAAAGGGCATCCACCGGATCTTAAAGAGGTAAAATTAACTTGACCCATTCCTTATTAAAGGAGGAAACATGGACGGATTAGGGAGAATTTTCACGGAAACCGACCCTGATGTCCTTCGCGATTACTTCCGCAGAAAACCCAAGAAGATGGTCAGCAAAGTCATGACCGTCAAGGAAGCTGTTTCTCTTCTTATCAATGACGGGGATTACCTCGCGGTTGGGGGGTTTGGAGGAGTGCGCATCCCCACAGCCGTGCTTCACGAAATTGTCAGGCAGGGAAAGAAAAACCTGGGCTTTTCGGGTCACACCGCAACCCACGATTGTCAAATTCTTGCAGCAGGAAAATGCTTCAACCGCTGTGACATCGCCTACGTAATCGGGCTGGAAGCCCGGGGGATTCCCAAAATGACCAGGAAGTATTTTGAAAGCGGCGCGGTGGAATGCACCGAATGGACGAACGCTGCCATGACCTGGAGGCTAAAGGCTGCCGCCATGGGGGTCTCATTTATTCCCGTGCGGGATATGCTTGGGACTGATACCGCAAAATTCAGCGGGGCAAAAGAGATAACTTGCCCGTTCACAGGGAAGAAATACCTTGCGGTTCCCGCTCTGTACCCGGATGTGGCAATCATTCACGTCCACGAAGCTGACCCTCTGGGGAATTCCGACATCAAGGGGATACTGGTTTCAGATGTGGAACTGGCACGAGCCGCAAAAAAGGTGATCATCACCTGCGAGCGTTTGGTTCCCACGGAGGTTTTCCGAAACGATCCCAAGAAAACAACTATCCCCTATTATCTTGTTGACGCGGTAATTGAGGTCCCGTTTGGAAGTTATCCGGGGAACATGCCCTACGAATACTACTCTGATGAGGAACACCTCTCAGAATGGCTCCAAGCCGAGGAGGACCCGGACACCTACCAGGCTTTCCTTGAAAAGTACATCTTCAACACCAGGAGCTTCGAGGAGTACCTTGAGCTGTGCGGGGGAATGAAGAAGATGCAGAAATTACGGCAAATGGAGTTTCTCCTAAATCGAGAGGGGGGAAAATAAATGGACTACAATCCCATGGAATTGATGATCTGCGTTGCCTCCCGTTATCTGGAAGACGGGGCGACCGTTTCCGTTGGAACGGGAATTCCCTGTGCCGCTGCAATGCTCGCACAGAGGCTTCACTCTCCCAATTTGATCATTCTTTTCGAAGCGGGAGGAATAGCTCCCCTCCTACCCACAATGCCAATTTCGGTTGGCGATTCCCGGACGATGTACAAAGCGATTTACACCGCATCGATGGGCGAGGTGATGGAATCTCTCCAGCGGGGAATGATAGATTATTGTTTCCTGGGCGGGGCCCAGATTGACATGTACGGGAATTTGAACTCCACAATGATCGGGGAGGACTACCGCCACCCAAAAGTCAGATTTCCCGGAAGCGGAGGGGCAAACGATTTCGGCTCCCTCGCCTGGAGGACAATAGTCGTTACCCCTCAAAGCCCAAGAAGGTTTGTTCCCCGGGTAGATTTCATCACCACCCCCGGATATCTCGATGGTCCAGGAGCGAGGGAGAGGGCAGGGCTCCCTCCCGGGACAGGTCCCTACAAAGTGATCACCAACCTTGCTGTTTTAGGTTACGATGAGGAAACAAAGAGGATGATGGTCGAATCGGTTCACCCGGGGTACACCCTCAAGGACGTCCAGGAAAACACCGGGTTCGAGCTGATAGCGAAAGGATTCTCCACCACCCCTCCTCCCACTCGGGAGGAACTAAAGGTCTTAAGGGAAGAGGTCGATCCCTTAAAGTTGGTGATTGGAAGGGAGGCAAAGTGAATGACAAGGGTCAAGTTCTGGGGACATGCTTTTTGTTCCCTCGAAGAGAAGGAACAAATCCTTGCTTTCGACCCCTTCTACCCCCAGGGGAAGATCCCCGAGTCGTTCTTCCCCACCTTAATATTAGTTACCCATGCCCACGGAGATCACCTGGGGGAAGCTTTAAATCTGTCGGTAAGGACCGGATCCCCCGTTCTGGGAACATTTGAACTGGCGGAATATTTAAAAGAAAAGGGTGCCAGCACAATAGATGGAAACTTTGGGGGAAAGATTGCCTTTCCCTTTGGGTGGGTAAAAATCGTCCCCGCAGTCCACACTTCGACTTCCCCTGATGGAAAGGCGCTTGGCAATCCCTGCGGTTTTCTTCTCAAGTTTTTCGACCGCATCTTTTACCACGCTGGAGACACCGCCCTTTTCTCGGATATGGCTCTCCTGAAGAATGAGGGGGAAATTTTCTGCGCTTTCCTCCCGATTGGCGGACACTACACCATGGACCCAAATGAAGCCCTGGAGGCCGTGAAATTGATCGAGCCTCAGATTGTGGTTCCCATCCACTACAATACTTTTCCCCTTATCCGCCAGGACCCCTTGCTTTTTAAGAAAAAAGTGGAGGTAGAGACGAAAACCCGGGTTTTTATTTTGGAACCCGGGGAGGAAGTTGATATTTAA
>JANLFL010000001.1:154119-492904 GCA_024655965.1 Caldisericota bacterium
TAAACTGGTATTTACCTGCTATAACCCGGGAGAAGTGCCCATGGAGTACTCCATCCTGGCAGGATCAACTTATTCTCAGAGCGAGGCAGGAGGTTGGGGGGCGCCGGAGCTCTCGGGAAATCCCAAATTTGAGGACCTCCCTCATTACAAGACATTCATCGTGACCATCGCCAGGTACGAAAAAATAGGAGTGGCGATCTGCAGGGAAAATGACGGACGCCTAGGTGTTGTCAAGGTATTCGAAGGGACCTCGCAAGCGGCAGGGACGAAAATTCTTGAGGTCAAGGGTTTAGGGAAGGTCGAGGCGGACTTAGCAAACAAGAAACTGGTATTTACCTGCTACAACCCGGGAGAAGTGCCCATGGAGTACTCCATCCTGGCAGGATCAACTTATTCTCAGAGCGAGGCAGGAGGTTGGGGCGCGCCGGAGCTGGAGCCGGCAGTGAAGAAAGAAGTCCTTCCTCATTACACGACCTTCATCGTGACCATCGCCAGGTATGACAAAATGGGAATTGCCATCTGCCGGGAGAACGACGGGAAACTGGCGGTGGTGAAAATCTGCGAGGGGTTTGAGGAAGCTCCAAGCCCCCTGATGGAGATCGAGGATCTGGGGAAAGTACAGGCCGACCTGGCGAACAAGAAACTGGTATTTACCTGCTACAACCCGGGAGAAGTGCCCATAGAGTACTCCATCCTGGCAGGATCAACTTATTCTCAGAGCGAGGCAGGAGGTTGGGGCGCGCCGGAGCTGGAGCCGGCAGTGAAGAAAGAAGTCCTTCCTCATTACAAGACCTTCATGGTTGCGATGGGAAGGTATGAGAAATTCCAGGTTGGTTTTGGAAGGGAAAACGATGGGGTCCTCGCTTTTTACACCCTGGCATACACTCCCC
The DNA here is from genome assembly GCA_024655965.1 of Caldisericota bacterium. GTDB lineage: Bacteria > Caldisericota > JANLFM01 > JANLFM01 > JANLFM01 > JANLFM01. Next base: position 155,010 of record JANLFL010000001.1, read on the forward strand.
CAAGCCCATCCCCTACCCCCTCCCCCACCCCTTCAGGAGCGACAATCACGCTTTTAAATCCCAAGGGTGGGGAGGTCCTGTTAGCCGGAGAGACTTACGAAGTCCAGTGGTCGGTCAAGAACTCCCCAAGGATCCCCAACCAGGTTGATATTTATCTTTCCAAGGACAACGGGGAAAATTGGGAGCTTGTCGGGACCTCCACTACAATGGGGTCCTTCTCCTGGACCATCCCCTCCAGTCAGGTAACCAGAAACGCCCTATTGAAAGTCTCCTGGGTCACCAGCCTTGAACATTCAATACTCGATGAGGATCAAAGCGGGAGCTTCTTCATCATTTTCCGGGATGTGCCCCTCGATTTCTGGAGTTTCCACGAGGTGATGAACCTTGCGGAACTGGGAATAATTATTGGCTACCCGGATTACCTTTTCCGCCCTGAAAATTCGGTCACCCGAGCTGAATTCTCCAAAATGATCCTCCTTGCCCTGGGATTAAGCCCGAAGGTTCCCCAGGGGAATGTCTTCCCTGATGTACCCACCAGCCACTGGGCTTGTGGGTACATTGAAGCGGCATACGAACACGGGTTAGTCATCGGGTATCCGGATGGGAATTTCCGACCTGAAGGCCAAATCACCATTGCGGAAATCCTGACGGTAATCGTGAGGGCCATGGGTTGGGCTCCGGTAAATCCGCCCTCGACGGTTCAAATTCTAATCAGGGTTTCCCCCGATGCATTCCGATTTATTTCCACGGAAGATTGGTTTTATAAGTACGTGGGAGCTTCAATCGTCCACGGGATATTGATTTTCCCGGATTACGAGCAAATTGCTTCACCAATTGGAAGCGGGGACTATTTCATTCAATTCAACGACCCCGCCACGAGGGCACAGACTTCGGTGTTCCTCTCCCGAATGCTGATGTCAACAACTTTCAGGTGAAACTAAAACCTGAGGAAACTCCCGCTCCAGAGATCCCTTAGGAAGGTCTCCGGGTAAACAGGTAACCCGGTTAGGAGGGGGTAAAAAAGAAGGAAGGCCAGGAAGGTCAAAATGATGAATAACCAAGCAACCCTCCTGCCCCAAATGGACTTCCAGACCCTCTGGGCAAGAAAGGCTAAAGAGAGGCAGTAGAAAGGAATTGCGGGCAACATGTAAAAAATGAATCCTCCCTTGCTGGAAATAATCCAGGGGAGGAAATTGCTCCCGAAGCCTAAAAGGTTAAAGGCAGGAATCAGTTTGTAACCTTTTTTTCTCCAAAGGGGAAAAAGGATTAAAAAAACAACCAGGGAAATTCCCCCGAGGTACCAGATAAAGGGATTGCCGATGGCTAAAATCCCTTGAGTTAAGCCCTCGGGGGTAGTTTTGTAATAATACCAGACACCCTTGAGCATCAGGGGCCAGGTCCACCACTGAGAAGCGTAGGGGTGCTCGATGTTGGGGCGGGTGTGCCAGGCAAAAGCATCGGTATGGATTTTTAAAAAATCGGAAAAACTGTGCCCGAAAGAAAAATAATAGACGTAAGAGAGAAGGTAAACCCCCCCGACTATAATAATTGCGCTCAAAAGGACCAGGCTGAAGTTTAAAAATATGAACCTGGTTTCCTTTCTTTGGGGAAAAAATGGTCTTTTAAAAAGGAAAAGGAACCCCAAAAAAAGACCAGGGTAAAGGGCCGACCATTTCGAGGAAACTGCAAACCCAAGGGCAATCAGGGTGAGAAAAAAGTAAAGGGGGGATTCATTTTTTAGGAAACGGGCCGCCCCCAAGAAAGCCAGAAGAATGAAGAAGGAAACGAAGATGTCCAGCATTGCCATCCTCCCCTGAATGAAGGAGAGAAAATCAAAGGAGTAGAGAAATCCAGAAATCAGGGCTCCGGTAAAGCCCAGGCCGATTGCCCGGGCTGTAAAAAATACCAGGATTGCCGATAGACACCCCAGGATGTAAGGGAAAAACCTCCAACCGATGGGATTATCGCCGAAAAGGAGCATTCCCAGGGCGATGAACATCTTTCCCAGGGGAGGATGTTCCCAATTGGGGTCCTCCTGGCCTGCGAGGTAAAAGGAGGCGGCCCTGACGTAATGGACTTCGTCAAAAACTTTTTCTGAAGGAACCGCCAGGAAAAGTCCTCTGGAGAGGAACACGAAGATAAGGAAGAACAGGAATAACCAGACCCTTCCCCGGCGGCGCATGGACTCAAAGTCCGTACATGGAGATTATCTCTTCCCTTTTCTTGCCAAGAATGTTGTATTGGGAACCGACCTTTTGAAAAGCGGAAATTGCTCGATCAAGATGCTCCTTCTCGTGGGCAGCGGAGATCTGCACCCTGATCCTCGCCTCTCCCTTGGGTACAACGGGGTAGTAGAATCCGATTACATAAATTCCCTCCCGGAAAAGATCACGAGCAAAATCCTGAGCGAGTTTGGCGTTGTAAAGCATAATGGGGACGATGGGGTGAATTCCAGGCTTGATGTCAAACCCCGCCTGGGTCATTTTCTCGCGGAAGTACTTGGTGTTGGCCTCAAGCTTGTCCCTCAGGTAGGTGCTCTCCGAAATCAAATCGACTGCACAAATTGCAGCGGATACGATAACGGGGGGAAGGGTGTTGGAAAATAGATAGGGTCGAGAGCGTTGCCTAAGGATTTCAATGATTTCCTTCCGTCCGGAAGTGCATCCTCCGGAAGCGCCGCCCAGGGCTTTCCCCAAAGTTGTGGTGATGATGTCCACCCTCCCCATCACCCCGCAGAACTCCGGGGTTCCTCTTCCGGTTTTTCCTAAAAAGCCGGTAGCGTGGGAATCGTCGACCATCACCAGGGCATCGTATTTCTCTGCCAGATCGCAAATCTCTGGGAGCTTGGCAATATCCCCATCCATGGAAAAGACCCCGTCGGTGGCGACCATTTTAAAACGGGCTCCCTGAGCTTCTTTAAGTTTCCTTTCGAGATCCTCCATGTCCCCGTGTTCGTAAATGAGCCTCTGGGCTTTGGAGAGCCGTATCCCGTCAATTATGGAAGCATGGTTAAGTCGGTCGGTTATTATGGCATCTTCTTCCTTCATCAGGGTTTCGAATAGCCCTCCGTTTGCATCGAAGCAGGAGGAATATAGGATCGTATCGTCTGTCCCCAGGAACGCGGATAATTTTCTCTCCAGCTCCCTGTGGATGTCCTGGGTACCGCAGATAAAGCGTACAGAAGACATCCCGTAGCCTCTCTCTTCAAGCCCTTTCCTTGCGGCTTCAATCAATTTGGGGTGGCTTGAAAGGCCGAGGTAATTGTTTGCGCAAAAGTTGAGGACCTCCCTGGGGGGTTCCCCTTCGGGATAGGAGACGGTGATCGGCGCCCCCTGGGGGGACTTTATGATCCTTTCCTCCTTATATAGGCCTTGATCCCGGGTGCTATTTAATTCCTGCTGAAGAAATTCCTTTATTTTACCGTACATTGTTCGACCTCCTTGCTTGTGCAATTTCGAGTTCTTTTTCATGAGGGAAAAGGACGACTTTCAAACAATTCCTTGGCCTGTGCATCACTGCCTGAAAGCCCTTTTCAAAATCCTCGAGGGGAAACATGTGGGTAATCAATGGCGAAAGATCAAGCCTCCCTGAGGAGAGGAAATTTGAGGCCCTGTACCAGGTGTCAAAAATTTTTCGGCCGTTTATTCCATGGACCTGAATTCCCTTAAAAACCAGGGAATTATTGTAATCCAGGTTCAGTTCGGGAGAGGAAAGCACCCCAAAGGCAGTAAACCTTCCCCCTCTGCGGAGGACCTTGAATCCCTCAAGGACCGCCTGGGGATTCCCGGCCATTTCCAGAACAATGTCCGCACCATTCCCTCCAGTGTGATCGAGCACGAAGGAAATTCTTTCCTCCGGCTCCAAATCAAGAGTTAAGGTGTAATCCGCCCCCATCTTCTTTCCCACCTCAAGCGTGATGGCGGAACGACCCACAAGGAAAATCTTCGTTGCACCACAGACACGGGCAACCCCTGCGGATAGGACTCCAGCGGGGCCATCGCCGAAAATTACCATGGTTTTTCCCGCGACATCGTAGTCCTCCCCAAGCACTGCGTAAACTGCATTCCCCAAGGGTTCCTGAAGAGTTGCAAACTCCGGTGGAAGGGAGGGGTCGTTTTTCCAGCAGACCCTTTCAGGAACCGCGATATATTCCGCGAAAGCTCCGTCGCAATCCACCCCCAAGATTTTCATGTGCTCTCCTAAATGTTTCTGTTCGAGCAGAGCGGTCAGGTCCCCGGGATCATAGATGTGAGTCTCAGCGGAAACATAATCCCCGATCTTAATCCGAGAGACATGAGATCCCACCTCCACAACCTCACCCGCAACCTCGTGCCCCAGGATCTGGGGAAGCCTTTTTTCCCCAATCCTCCCTTGGGCCCAAGGGTCCCACTTGTATATGTGGACATCCGTCCCGCATATTGAGGTCGCCCGGACTTTCACTAAAACCTGGTCAGGAGCGATCCTGGGGGTTGGAGCGTCCAGAAGCTCCGCTCCCGGTTGGGGCTTTGTTTTGACGATTGCTTTCATATATCCTCCTTTTTCAAAAAATAATTTTTTACATTCCCTCTTCACTGGGGAGGAGGTGGAGGTAGGGGCGGAGAGGGAGAAGGAATCAGCCAGGAAGGGGTCTCGGTAACAACCGGTGGAGTGGGGGTGATGGGGGAAGGGGACTCGGTGGGAGAGGAGAAAGTGGGGGTTATCGGAGAGGGGGTGGGAGAGGAGAAAGTGGGGGTTATCGGAGAGGGGGTGGGAATTGGGGTCGGGGAGAGAGTTGGGGAAGGGACAATCCAAGAAGGAGTTTGAGTGATCCAGGAAGGAGTTTGAGTTGCAACCGTAGGGGTGGAAGTAGGCATGTTCTCGGTTCCCGCGAGAAAGACTTCCCCTTCCTTTCTTACCACCCCCTGGGGCATTACCCAATCCTCATTGGATAAAACCTCTTTGGCCTTCACCATGAATGCGTGCCACATGGAAGCCGGGATCCCTGCCCCAATGTTGTACTTGGTGATGAAGGGAATATCCCGGGAATCATTCCCGTTGCAGACGGCCACAACGATATCAGGGGTGTAACCGACGAACCAGGCATCTTGAAAGCGGTCAGTCGTTCCCGTTTTTCCCGCAGCAATCAAACCATCAACGTATGCCCGCCTGGTGTTCCGATAAACGGTCTTGAAAAGGTCGGTCATCACGTAAGCGGTGGCGGGGCTGATCACCTGCTTGGGAATGGGGGGATTATCCTCCAGGACATTTCCTTCACGGTCCACGACTTTCCTGATAACCGTGGCGGGAACAAGTTTCCCATAATTGGCAAGGACCCCGTAAGCCTGGGCCATTTCCAGGGGGGGAATTTCCGCGGTTCCAATGGCGATGGAAGGATAAGGGGGGATGTCCACGGTAACTCCCATCTTGTGAGCATACTCGATCACTCTCTCCAACCCAACCTGCAGGGCTACCTTGATGGCGATCACATTGGAGGAGGCCTTCAAGGCTTCCCTCACTGAAAGAGGCCCATAGTACCTCTTCACCCCGGGGTCGATGTCCCCGGTATACTCCGTGGGCTTCCAGCCATTAATGTCAATCTCCTCGGAGACAAGGATGGTCGCGGGGGTTACAATTCTATTCTCAATTGCCGCGGTGTAATCGAAGATTTTGAAAGAGGAGCCGGGCTGGCGAGGGGCGAGAGCTCTGTTGAACTTGGTTTCGTACCAATCCCTGCCCCCGACCATCGCCAGGATATCTCCAGTTCGGGGATCAAGGGCCACGAGAGCCCCCTGGGGCTGTTTTACTCCCTTTTCATCCCGGAGCTCGGGGTCAAGCACGCCCTCGCTTTCCCAGAAATTGTAAGTCTCGGTCACCGCCTCGTTGGCCCATCTCTGCATCTGAAGGTCTAAAGTTGTGTAGATCGTAAGCCCGCCTTTCAACAGGATATTGGTGGAGTATTTCTTTTCCAGTTCAAGGCGGACAAGGTCCACGAAATAGGGAGCCTCTGATTCAAGCTTAATGGCTGATTCTGAAAAGACCAATTCCGTCTTTAAAGCTTCATCGTATTCGCCCTCTCCAATAAAACCGTAAACCTTCATCTTATTGAGAACTTCCCTTTGCCTTTCCAGGGCAAGGTCCCGGTGCTCGGGGCTCCCCAGAACCGAAGGGGCGTTGATTACTCCGGCAAGCCATGCCGCCTCCGCAAGGTTAAGGTCTTTTGCGTGTTTTCCGAAATAAGTGAGGGAAGCAGCTTCAGCGCCGTAAGCGTTCTGACCGAAGTAAACCGCATTAAGGTAGCTTTCTAAAATCTCATCCTTGGAATAAATCTGCTCAAGACGAAAAGCCACCATGATCTCTTTAATTTTCCTGGAGAGGCTCACCTCCTTTGTGAGAAAGGCTTCTCTGGCTAACTGCTGGGTAATCGTCGATGCACCCTCTGCCAATTCCCCATAAACAAGGTCCATGTAAATTGCCCTCAGGATCCCCCGGAAATCAACTCCCGAATGTTCGTAAAAGCGGCGGTCCTCCACTGCAAGGATGGCCTTCTTCAGATTGGGGGATATTTCATCAAGGGGTTTATAGATTCGCTTTTCCGCGGGGGAATATGTGGCAATCACCTTTCCGTTTCGGTCAAGGATCGTGGAGGATTCGGAAAAGCTGAAGGTTAGATCCTGAGGGATGGGGATATGGTAAAGGTAATAAACGAATATTCCCAGGCCGATAATAATCAAACTGAGCAGTCCAATCCCCAAAAAAGCCAGGATTCGCAAGAAGGAGACCCTTTTTTTAACCGATTTTTGAGATTTCCAGCTTACGACTCTTTTTTTATAGGCCATTTTTAAGGGGCTTGAAAGGGCGAGAGGTAGATTTGGCTGTATCCATTCCCTGAAGAGGAGTAAAGTAGCCCTTTTAAGGGTTCTGCATAATTAAGCAAGAAAACCCCGGTTTTCGACCAGACTACCTCGGGCTGACCCTCCTCAAGGTCCATGCCGTAAATCACAGTTTGCTCTCCTTCCTTTTGAGCCCAATGTATTTTACCGCTCCTCCAGAAGATTGAGAACTCCGCCTGGCCGGTCCTCTGCGTCATGAACAGATCAAAATTAGAGGCATTGTAAATTCTTATCTCCCTTTCAGATTCCCCCAAGGAGAGGAGGGCAAGGAATTTTCCCTCCTCATCCCAGGAGCTGAGGGAGACCCTTGCACTGGAAAAAATGGAGAAGGCATTCCCCTCAAGGTCGGTGATGTAAGAATGGTCCAGGCCCGATTTATGAACGAGGAAATTGATCCTTTGTCCGTCGGGAGACCAGGAAAACTTGAAAATCGGCCCTTCGTCCTGAACCAGAGGTCTCTGACCTGAACCATCCTCGTTCATCAACCACAGGGAAAGGTTTTGAGGGGAAAGCCCGGAGAGATAGGCAATCCAACCCCCTGATGGCGAGGGGGCGGGGCTCTGGGCACCTCCTCCGAATGTCAGCTGATTGAAGGAACCATCCCTGAGATCATAAACCCAGATGTCAGAATAAGAAAAACCTCTGGTGAAGAACAATCGCTCTCCATCAGGGGACCAGGAAGGCTGCCGACCCGAACCAAGGTAATTTAAAGAACGGGAATGTAAATTAAAAAGGTAAAGGGAGGAGTCTTCCTCTGGACCCTCGGAATAAGCCAGCCATTCCCCTCCGGGAGACACCACTGCCTCCCTCTTTACCCCCTCAGTCTTAGTCAAAGGTTCAGGGGACCCGGATTTAAGAAGGACCGCTTTAACCTCCTTAAATTCCCCGTCGGAGAGGTTAAGGTCCAGGACCCAGGAGGAAAATCCTTCCTTCTTCAAAGTGAGCTCGTAAGAACCCGCTTTAAGGGATTGGAGGGTTGTGGGAGTTCGCCCCAGGAATTTCCCCTGAAGGTAGATCTCCGCGGCTTGTGGGTCGGAGGAAAGGCTCAAGTTGCAACCAGGAAGCAGGGGGGATGGACTATCCGCAGCGCTTGTCAGGCCCTTTTTCAAAACCCTGAAGAAGCCAGTGTCGTTCGAAGAAAAAAGCAGGAAGGAGGAATCCGGGGAGACAACCAGGGACTCTATGGGATGGGAATCCTCAACCAATATTGTCGATTCTACTGTTTCTAAATTAAAGGATTCAATTCGGTAAACACCCTCTTTTTCAAAAATCGAAAAGAGGCGCCCTTCTGGTGACCAGCAAATGTCCAGAGACTCATCAGGAGAGATGGGGATTTCCTTTTCCCCGGAGAAATCCCAGATGAAGGTCCCGCTCTTGGAGGAGATCCCCAGGAATTTTGAATCGTAAGACCAGGAAATCCCAAGGTATTCCTTTCCGGTTAAAGGGAGCTCCTGGCTGACCTGGGTCAAAAGGGAGAGCAGGTAAACCTTTCCATCAACCGCGGAGTTATAGGCGATCCAGCTCCCATCAGGGGAGGGAGAGAATCTCTCCACAGGAGAGGTGGGTATCTGGATCAGTTTTTGATTTACTGGATCGAAAATTTGAATGCTGGGAAGCTCACCCGAAATGAATGCCAGTCTATCCCGGTCAATCCAGGCTACCTGTGAGAGCCCAACACCCGAGGGTCCGGTCAATGAAACCCCGGTTTCCAGATTCAGGATAGTCAAAACATCGCCTTGAGGGTAAAAAGAAACATAGGCCAATTTTTTGGCATCCGGAGACCAGGCAGGGCGAACGAAGGCCACTCCCTCTACCACCTTCAAGAGGTTCCCTTTTTCAAAATTGAAGAGCCAGAGTTCCCCACTTCCCGGTTGGAAATTCCTCCTGGAACCAAGGAGGGAAAGGTTTTTCCCATCAGGAGAAATGGAAAGGTAGGCGAACTGGCGGATTTCTTTCGGGCTATCGGTGAATGCACGGGGAAGAAGTTTTATTTCCATCTTCATGGGAGAAAGAGTTGAGGCCAGGAAAACGTGCTCCCAGGGCTGGTATCCCTCCTTATGAAGGGATATGGAGTGGAACCCGGAGGGGACGTTCAATTTTAAAGGGGTCAAACCCTTGAGCTCCCCGTCGATGTAAACTGATGACCCAGGGACATTCGCCAGAATCTCAAGCTGGATGGGGGAAACATTCCCGGATACGATCCCCAAACTGAGAAAGACGATTGCCAGGGCCACAACAGCGTAACGAAATGCCCAGGAAGGGAATGCGAAAATTGGTTTTCGGGAACCAACCCGCTCTTTTAGCCTGCTTTCGAAGGTTTCCCAGAAAGCGGGGCTTCGTTTCCCAGAGGGAAGGAGGGTAAGAAGCCCCTTTATCGACTTTAGGCTCTCAACCCTTTCCCGGCATTTCTGACAACTCGAGAGATGTTCACTTACCCTCCTCTCTTTCTCCGGTGAGAGCTCCCCATCAAGGTAAGCATTGATCAACTTCAAGGAGGGGCAACCTCTCCTCATTTCCACTCCACCTTCTCCAAAAGCTCCGGATAATCGTTCTGGATTATCTTCCGCAGTTTCTCCCTGGCCGCCGAAATCCGGGACATTACCGTACCCAGGGGGCAATTAAAAACCTGGGCAATCTCCTTATAGGAAAACCCTTCAAGGTCGTGCATAACGATGTAAGCCTTCTGAACAGGAGGCAATTTCTCTAAAGCCTCCCTGACGAGCATTGCAGTTTCAGACCGGGACGGGTCGAAATCGTCCGCCAGGGGAATTTCATCAAGAGGGACCTGGGGAATCTTCCTCTTCCGGGATTCGTCGATGCAGAGGTTGACCATGATCCGATATAACCAGGTGAAGACCTGGGATTTATGCTGAAATTTGGGAAAGCCAAGATACGCTTTGAGGAAGGCCTCTTGAGAGAGCTCCTCCGCTTTTTCGTGGTTTCCGGTAAACCGGTAAGCGAGGGAGTAAAGGCGCTTCTCGTACTTTTTGACAATTTCCTCAAAGAATTGGGATTTTTGGGTATCTGGGTCTTTTGCCCGGGACACTGGGATACCAAATCAATAAAAAAATCTTCCCTCATTCTGACACCTTGAAATTTGTAGGTCAATAACGGCCAGCGTTCGAGGCGAATTTGAAGAATCGCCTCCGGGATTTTTCCGAGATCAATGATTCGAGGAAAAGGGAAAGACACCGGGGCGAACAAACGGAAACCACCACGCTTTTCCTCTGAATATTTAATACCTGGTCCTCAACGTTCTTATCGCTGTGGCAGTAAATGCATTTTCCATTAGCAAGATATCTCCGCATTCCAAAGCTCCCATTGAGTTTTTCCTTTTAGACGGAGAGGCCAAGCTTAATATTCAAAAAAATGAGGTGAGGCCAGGAGGATGCTGTTAGGATATCTCTTTTAAAGGATCCGGGGGATCTTTCTCGAGAAACTTCTCGGGGTCTTTACTGAAAGCAAGAAGACAGGCTTTTGAGCAGAAGTAGTAGGTTTTTCCCTGGTATTCAGTTTTGATTGCCCCTTCTGATTCCTCGACGTCCATTCCACAGACTGGATCAACTGCCATCTCTTTCCTCCTAATATCCAGAGAGATATTCCCTCTGCTCGGGGGTCAGGTTATCGATTTTCACCCCCAGCGACTTCAACTTCATTGAAGCGATCTGGTCCTGAATATTTTCCGGGACTGTATGAACTTTGGGCGGAAGTTTTGATCCTTCTTTTACCAGGTATTCAAGGGAAAGCGCCTGGGTGGCAAAGCTCAAGTCCATGACGCCCGCGGGATGACCTTCCCCGCAGACAAGGTTCACCAGCCTGCCCTCCCCCAGGAGATAAACCCTTCTTCCATCCTTAAAGGTGTATTCCCGGATAAGAGGGGTTAAATCCTTTTCATCGATTTTCATCTCCTCAAGGGCTTCGAGGTCGATTTCCACATTAAAATGGCCAGCATTCGCCAGAATCGCTCCGTCTTTCATCACCTGAAAGGATTCCCGGGAGATCACTTTCAAGTTTCCCGTGCAGGTGACGAAAAGGTCCCCCAGAGGAGCGGCATCTTTGATGGGCATCACTTGATATCCATCCATCAGGGCTTCGAGGGCTTTTATCGGGGAAACCTCGGTGACGATCACCCGGGCTCCCAGCCCTTGAAGCCTTCTGGAAACACCCTTCCCCACCCATCCGTATCCGCAGACAACCGCACAGCTTCCGGCTATCAGTAAATTTGTTGCCCGGAGGATCCCATCAACTGCGCTCTGTCCGGTCCCATAGCGATTATCAAAAAGGTGTTTCGTCAGGGCATCGTTTACCACGATTAAGGGAAATTGGAGTTTCCCCTCCTTTTCCAGGTTTTTCAATCGGATCACCCCGGTCGTCGTCTCCTCGGTCCCCCCCCTTACTCCTTTTCCTCCTTCCTTGTGATAGAGGATGGTCAAATCCGCGCCATCATCGATAATGTAATCCGGGGAAAAGGAGAGTATTTTTTCCAGATTGATCCTGTATTCTTCCGTGGTCTCCCCCCGACGGGCGAAGACCTGAATCCCCTGGTCCTTGAGGTAAAGGGCAATGTCATCCTGGGTGGAAAGGGGATTCGAAGCCCCAAGGAAAATCTCCCCTCCCCCCTCCTTTAAAGCCAGAGCCAGGTTCCCGGTCTTTGCGGAAATGTGCAGGCAGAGTCCAATCTTGAGTCCCGAAAAGGGGAGCTCTTTCCGAAAACGACTGGCAATTTCTGAAAGAACGGGCATCTGTTTTTTTGCCCATTCGGTCCTTGCCATTCCCCTATGCAAAAGTTCATCCATATCCGCTCTCTCCTTTCCCAGAAAATCCCCAAAAGCAAGATAAGTTTAAACTTTTGGAATTTAGAGGGCAATTGAATAAAATCACAAATAATGAAAGCGGACTTGCACACACACAGTACTGCCTCTGACGGGAGCCTTTCCCCTTCCGAACTGATAGAAGAAGCAAAAAGGGAGGGGGTTGTGGCTTTAGCCCTTACTGATCATGACACCCTCTCGGGAATTGGTGAGGCAGGGGAAAAAGCGAAGGAAGTAGGAATGGAATTCATTCCGGGAATCGAGTTTTCCACCGAAGTGGGGAAGAGCGAAATCCACATCTTGGGTTATGGTTTAAAAAATTCAAACCAGATCGGAGGCCTTCTTTCCCGGCTTAAAGACTCCCGTATGGATCGTCTCCTCCTGATGCTTAAAAAACTGAAGAACCTGGGGATATCACTTGAACTTGACCAGATAATCAAGGAAGGCAAGGAGGGAGTATACGGGAGGCCACAGGTGGCACTTGCCCTTCTTCACGGAGGATTCGTTGCCTCGGTTGAGGAAGCCTTTGACAGGTACCTGGGAATGGGGAGACCGGCTTACGTCCCTCATTTTAAGATCTCCCCCTGGGAGGCAATCTCCATCATCAGGGAAGCTGGAGGAATACCCGTATATGCTCACCCTGGGGTCAGCGGAAGGGATGACCTGATAACAAGTTTCGTAAAAGCCGGGCTGCTTGGCCTGGAGGTTTTTTACCCGGAGCACAACCCCCAGTTGATTCAGCATTACCTGAAAATTTGCCAGGGTTTCCGGCTACTGGCTACCGGGGGCTCTGACTTCCACGGGGAGGTACGGCCCTGGGTAAAACTGGGGGACCCCGGACTTCCCGAAAAATATTATTGGGAATTTAAAGCATTTCTATCTTCAAAGTGAATCGGGGTTCTATTACAATTGAATCAAAGAGTAAGGGGGTGAAAAAATGGACCAGGCTTGGAGAGATTCTTACCTGATTATGGAACTTTCAAAGCTCAGGTTCTCTCAGAAGGTGGACGATGCCTTTAACTGGATCGCATATCAGTTCCAGGCGAAGGACTACTTGGAATTCAAGGAGAAATATCCCAGAGGAAGCCCGGAAAGAAGAGCTTTCTCCACCGTATGCAATTTCTTCGAACTCTGCGGGACACTTGTCTTGAGGGGGTTGTTAAGCGAGGACGTATTCTTTGAAATTGGCTTCGGCTTAACCACCGCCTGGCCAAAGGTGAAGAACATCATGAAGGGCTACCGGGCGGAAACTGACCCCAGGCTGTATGAAAATTTCGAAGCCCTTTATAACCGCAACTTAGAGTGGAACGAGAAACATCCTCCTAAAGTTTAAGGGAGGGTTGGTTTTCCCCGAAATCCTCTAACCTCTCCTCGCCGATACGGGCAAGAGCAACAACCTTATCCGGCCTTTCTACCTTAACCAAGTGCACTCCGGAAGCCATCCGGGTACGGTGGGGAATTTCTTTGACATGGATCCGGATTACTTTTCCGTTTGCGGACACAAGAATTACATCGTCCCGGGGAGAAACCGACCTTCCACAGACCAGGATTCCGGTTTTTTCCTTGATGCGGAAAACGATTACCCCTTTCCCCCCCCTCTTTCTCAAAGGAAGGTCCTGAAATTCAACGAGTTTCCCAAAGCCGTATTCGCTCACCAGAAGGAGGCTCCGGTTAGGTTTGACCACTTCCATTCCCGCAACCTGGTCCCCGTTCCTCAGGGTAATTCCCCGAACTCCCGAAGCTCCCCTTCCCATTGGGCGCAAATCTCCGGATTTGAACTTGATGGCGAACCCCCTCTGGGAAAAGAGGACAAGCTCCTCCTCAAGGTTAGTCCTCTTGACCTGACACAGGTGGTCACCCTCCCTTAAGGAGATCGCCCGAATCCCCCTTTTTCCTGCGTTCTCAAAATCTTTAAGGGCGGTCTTTTTCACCAAACCCTTGTCGGTAAGAAGGACCAGGAACCCGTCACCTTTTTTGTCTTTGGGAATGGGGATTGCAGTTGTGATATTTTCATCTTCATCCAGAGAGAGGAACATTCGGGCGGAGGAACCCCGATCTGTCCGCGAGCCCTCGGGGATCTCGAAGGCTTGAACTCCAAAGACCTTTCCCTTGTTGGTGAAAAAGAGGACCCTTTCGTGGGTGGAACAGACAAAAACCTCCTCCACGGCGTCTTCCCTTTTTAATGAAGTTCCATAGACCCCGACCCCTCCCCTCCTCTGGCTGCGGTAGGAGGACATGGGGATCCTCTTCAGGTAACCGTCCGAAGTAACCGAAACGACAACTTTTTCCTCGGGGATCAGGTCTTCAACCTCGAAGGTCTCAACCTGGGCTTCGATCCTGGTCCTGCGGGGATCGCCAAATTTTTCCTTTAAAGAGACGAGCTCCTCCTTGACGACCTGGAGGATCTTTCCTCTATCGGCCAGGAGCTCCTGGAGGTAGGCAATATAACTGTTAACTTCCTGGAGTTCCTGTTCCAGCTTGGACCTTTCCAATCCTGTCAAGCGAGAAAGCCTCATATCCAGGATCGCCTGGGCCTGAACCTCCGAAAGGCCAAATTTTTCCATCAATCCGTCCCTTGCTGATTCCACGCTTGGGGAACTTCGGATCAGGGAAACAACCTCGTCGATGTGGTCAAGGGCGATCTTCAGACCCTCAAGGATGTGCTGGCGGTTTCGGGACTTCTCTAATTCAAATTTTGACCTTCGCTCAACTACGACTTCCCGGTGCTTCAAGAATTCCCTTAGAAGCTCCAGAAGGTTGAGGACCCGGGGGACTCCGTCAACAAGGGCAAGCAAAATAGCCCCAAAGGATATTTGAAGCTGGGTATGTTTGTATATTTGCTTAATTATCGTATTTGGTTTAGCTTCTCGCTTCAATTCAAGGACAACCCGGATTCCCCTTCGGTCGGATTCGTCCCGGATATCCGAGATGCCAACGATTTTCCTCTCCCGCACCAGTTCAGCGATGCGTTCCACCAGCTGGGCCTTGTTCACCTGGAAGGGGACCTCCGATATCACCAGTTGCTGCTTTCCTCCCTTGTGTTCCTCGAGGCTTATCACTCCCCGCAGGATAATCGCTCCCTTTCCCGTGGAATAAGCCTGGATAATCCCTTCCCTCCCCATGATTACCCCTCCGGTGGGGAAATCCGGACCGGGAATGATCTCCATGATCTGCTCGACGGTGGCTTGAGGATTATCCACAAGGAACACCAGGGCATCCACTACCTCAGAAAGGTTGTGGGGGGGAATATTGGTTGCCATCCCCACCGCAATGCCCGAGGAACCGTTAACGAGGAGGTTTGGAAGCCGGGAAGGCAAAACCACTGGTTCTTCCAGGCTGCCATCGAAGTTGGGAACGAAATCCACGGTGTTCTTGTCGATATCCGCCAGCATCTCCATAGCAACTTTCGAGAGCCTGACCTCTGTATATCTCATGGCAGCGGGCTCGTCCCCATCAATGGATCCAAAATTTCCGTGGCCATCAATTAGGGGGTAACGGCTGGAAAAATCCTGGGCGAGCCTGACCACCGCATCGTAAACTGCAATTTCCCCGTGGGGATGGAATTTTCCCAGGACCTCGCCAACGATCCTTGCAGCTTTTTTGTAGGGACGGTCGGGAAGGTTCCCCATTTCCTGCATCCCGAAGAGGATCCGACGGTGAACGGGCTTCAATCCGTCCCGGACATCGGGGAGGGCGCGACCGACTATTACAGACATGGCATAATCGAGGTAGGAGCTTTTCATCTCCTCCTCGATGTTCACCTGAAGAACTCTTTCTCCAAAAAATTTACCCAAAGGGATTATCCTCGACTCTCCTGAAAATAAAAAAAATGCCCTAAAGCATCAAAAAAAATTTACCACAAACCAGTGTTTAAGGCAAGGAAAGGCTTTTTGGGGAGATTAAAATACCGGTTGCCAGGCTGGATTGAAAATCAAGAGAGCTTCCCTTTTCAAGTTTTCAATCGTCTCGATGGAAACTCTTTCCAGAGCCCGATTTTCAACTTCCAAAAGGGCTTCCTCCAGTTCCCGGCGGAAATTAGGCGGAACCTTGAACTGGGAAGCTGCCCTATTTAAGTTTTTAATTAAAATCTCTTCGAAATTCATTGGTTTTATTGTAGATATATATCTACAACTTATCAAGGATTCCGGGTCTTGTCAAGAACTCCAAAAACTCCCGACTCAACTCCTCCCAGCGTCCGGGGACCAGCCAGTAATAGTTATTCCCCTCCCGCAATTCAGATTGCACAAAACCCGCAGCTCTAAGGGATGCGAGGTGGTGCAGAACGGTTGGGTGTGAAAGGGACAAAGCCCGGGAGATCTCCATGGCATACATGGGCTTTTTACTCAGAAGTTTAATGATTTCCATCCGGGAAGGGTCCCCAAGGGATTTGAAAGCGTAGGATAAACTTGCCTTTCTCCTTTCATCCAGGCTCTCTTCCGCAGGGAATACGGGAAAAATGAGAAGAAACCTTTCCCGACTTTCCTGGGTGAAGAAGTAGGGACGCCCATAAAAAGTGGGAGAGACGAGGATTTCCCTTTCGTTCAAATCCGGGGAGAAAGAGAGCCCGGGAGCAATGCGAGTTAGAAACTCCATCCTCTTGAGCCCCATCCAGGAGGATACCCTTTGGGCCTCCCTTAAGAGGAGGGGGAAGATTTGAGGAAACTCGGCGAAAAAAAAGGCCTCCCAGACTTCTTTTAAAAGTTCCCCAAGGCTCTTCTGGTCGAATTTTCCCTCCCCCAGTTCTTCAAGACCTTCCAGAAAATCCCTGGAATAGCGGTGGGAAAGGTCTTCCCACTGGGCCTTTTCCCCTTCGGAAAGTGTTGCCCCAGACCTGATTTTTAAAACGATCTCCCCAAGGAGAGGAAGTCCCGGGTCGAGTTTGGAAAGAAGATTTTTCAGAAAATCGGAAAAGGAGAGGGAACCGAGATGATTTAAGAAAGAATCAAGGGTCCGGGGGGGATTTAAGTCTAAAAGGAACTTCAGAGCCCCTAAACCTAACTGGACATCTCCTTCGAAAAAGAATTTCAGGCTTCTCTTGGCATTTGATGAAATTTTCCTTTTCAGGGACCGGGACCAGGAGGGACGAGCATCGCTCCGGGTCCCAAAGGAGGAAAAAAGGCAGAGAATGAGCTCGGAAACTGGGGAAATTTCAATTTCGATCCGGTCTGATTTCTTCGCAAAGTAAAAGGACTTTTCGCTCTCCTTCATGTAGATAATTATCTACCGGAAGGAGGAAAATAGCAAATTAAAATTCCTCTTCTTCGGCTTCCCTTTGCCTGGAGAGAATCTCTTGGATCATCACTTCACTGAGGTCACCCGAGTCCCGGAGAATTTTTCCGATTAACTCCCTTTCACGCTCCGCCATTTGTTCCTGTTTGCGAACAGCTCGCAGGACCTTCTCCACATCGAGGTACCCCAGTTCAATCCCGAGCTCTCCAAATAATTTTTTCTTTCCCATTCTGCCTTCCCTAAGGTGTAACAGCGCTCAAATCGATTTTCCACCCATCCCTTTCCTTTTTCAAGATGTAAACCCCCTGGCCTTCAATTTTTTTTCCTTCCTGGGTGGAAGAAGTTATTTTGTAGGAAACACGAGCAAGATCCCCGTTCACTTCTTCCCCCAGAATTTGCCAGGTCTGGGAAATAATATTGTATTCAGAAAGCCCCTGCTCGATTGAGGAAGAAAAAATTTCAAGGGGCATCTGCTCCTGAAAATCCTGGACTAAAAGGCTGTAGGCCTTTTGGTAATCCTTCCTATCAAGGGCGGAAAAAAATTCCTCCACCACCTGGGAGGGGAAGAGAGAAGGGCTTTCCGCCTTTGGAGAACAGGAAGTCAGGCCCAAAAAAAAGACCAAAAGTAAAGGTATAAAAGAAACTCTTCCCATAACCCCAATTTTAAACGGAGAGATCAATTTGCCCAAATCCCTCTGGCAAAAACCCGGGCTATTTTAAAGGGGAACCCTCCTCAACCTGAGGGAATTAGCCACCACCGAAAGGGAACTGAAGCTCATGGCAGCTGCGGCGAAAATCGGGCTTAAGAGAACTCCAAAGAAAGGAAAGAGGAGACCTGCGGCGATGGGGATTCCCAGGGAATTGTAGAGAAATGCCCAAAACAGGTTCTGCTTGATGTTCTTCATCGTTGACCGGCTAAGCCTCCTTGCTCTGATGATTCCTCTTAAATCGCCCTTGATCAAGGTCACTCCAGCACTTTGAATGGCCACATCCGTTCCCGTCCCCATGGCAATCCCCACGTGGGCTTGGGCAAGGGCGGGGGCATCGTTGATCCCGTCCCCAGCCATGGCAACTATTCTCCCCTTTTCCTGAAGCCCTTTCACGATTTCCGCTTTCTCCTGGGGAAGGACACTGGCAAAGAACTCGTCAATTTTTAATTCCTCCGAAACCCTGCGGGCGGTTTCCTGATCATCCCCGGTTACCATGACCACCCGGATTCCTTCGCGGTGGATTTCCTGGATGGCTTCAGAGGAAGTCTCCTTAATGGGGTCGGAAATAAAAAAGATACCCGCGACCTTCCCTTCAAACCCAAAGTAAACCAGGGAACTTCCGCTCTTTGCCAAACTTTCCCCTTGAATTATCCCTGGATCGGGGTCGATTCCCGCTTCCTCCAGAATTTCCAAATTTCCCAGGACGACATTTTTCCCGGATACTCTTCCCCTTACCCCCCTTCCGGTAATGGATTGGAAATCTTGGGCCTCAGCGAGGGCGATCCCTCTCTTTTCGCACTCCTTCAATATCGCTTCTCCAATTGGATGCTCGCTTGCTCTCTCCAAGCTCCCCGCATAAAAAAGTAAGGTGGATTCATCAAAACCTGAGCTCGGCCTGATGTCAACAACGGTGGGCTTACCAAGGGTCAAGGTCCCGGTTTTGTCAATTACTAAGGTATCAACCTTCTCCATTAACTCGATGGCTTCGGCGTTTTTAAACAAGACACCAACAGATGCCCCCTTTCCCATAGCCACCATTATGGACATGGGGGTCGCCAGACCAAGGGCGCAAGGGCAAGCAATTATCAAGACCGTGACCGCATTAATTATTCCCAGAACAACCCTCGGTTGAGGGCCGAAAAAAGCCCAAATGAGGAAAGTGATCAGGGCAACCAAAAGGACCGCCTTGACGAAATACCCGGAAACAATATCCGCGAGCTTTTGAATGGGGGCCCGACTCCTCTGAGCCTCAGCGACCAATCGAACAATTTGAGAAAGAAGGGTTTCGTTGCCCACCTTCTCCGCCCTAAAAACCAGGGTCCCTTTTCCGTTCACCGTCCCTCCGATCACTCTGTCGCCAGGTCCTTTTAGTACGGGGACAGGCTCACCGGTAAGCATTGATTCATCGACAAAACTCTCCCCCTCTAAAACGAGGCCATCCACGGGGATTTTCTCACCGGGGCGGACCCTCAAGAGGTCCCCGGGGAGAACCTGGGCAACCGGTACCTCCACATCCCCTCCTTCCTGGACTTTTCTCGCCGTTTTGGGAGAAAGACCCAGGAGCGCCCGGATTGCTTGCCCGGTCTTGTTTCTGGCAAGTAATTCCAGGTACTGGCCTAAAAGGACAAGGGTGACAATTCCTGCTGCTGCTTCAAAATAAAGGTTTACTTCCCCTCCTATGAAAAAGGAGGAGGGAAAGATTCCGGGAAATACTGCGGCAAGAAGGCTGTAGGAAAAAGAAACCCCAACTCCCAGAGCAATCAGGGTAAACATGTTCCAATTTTTATTTTTTATGGATTGCCACCCTCGGAGGAAAAATGGATAACCCCCCCAGAGGACGATGGGGGTGGCCAGGACCAGCTCCAGCCATTTCTTTAGAGGATAAGGGAAAGCCCCGGAAATTAAGGAGGATAAACCAGGGATCATGGGACCCATGGAAAGGATGATCAAGGGGACGAGCAGGGAAAGGCTAACCCAGAATCTTCTCCTCATCTCCCTCAACTCGGGGTTTTCCTCGACCTGGGAAGGCACAATGGGCTCCAAGGCCATACCGCAAATAGGGCAAGCTCCCGGAGTTCTGCTCTGGACTTCGGGGTGCATCGGGCATGTCCAGATCGATTCAGAAGGAATATTGGGGGATATGTAAGATGGCTCCTGAATGACACTGCAGGAAGGGCAGGATTTTTTCTTGGAATCCCCAACTCCCCCTTCTTTTTGGGGAGAACTAGTGCCGGCACCCAAAGAGGGTGGGGTAAGGTCCTTTTCCAGAAAAGCCCGAGGGTTTTCGTCGAACCTCTCCTTGCACCTTTTTGAGCAGAAGTAATAGGTGGCTCCTTCAAAAATGGAGGTTCCTTCCGCATCAGCTTCCTCGATTACCATCTTGCAGACTGGATCGGTAACTTTCATCTCAAGACCCTTTTGCATCGCCTTTCCCAAAAAATTTTACCTTACAAGAGAGGTACAAATTCCCGGGTATTTCTATTTCAAGAATGGGAGGAAACTTGGAAATGGAAATTCTCCCAAAAGGTCAAAAGCCAGCGCCATTACGTTTGTTGACAGAAAACCGGGTGCGTAATAAAATTCCAGAACAGCAAAGGCTAAGAAGGGAAGTAGTAGGCGATTTGCCGAACTCGTCCTGGAGCCCGGTGGGCGAACAGAGTAGTCTACCGCGGAGCGTCCGTTAAAACGCTAATGAGGTTTTGCGTGGGGCTGTGGCGCAGTGGGAGCGCGCTTCCTTGGCATGGAAGAGGTCACGGGTTCAAGTCCCGTCAGCTCCACCAAAATTAAATAGGGTGGTACCGCGAAGGTAAATCCTTTCGCCCCTTAAGGCGAAAGGATTTTTTTCTTATATACAAAGGAGTCAGGAGATGAATATTGGACCTTACGACTTCAAAAAAATTGAGGAAAAATGGCGAAGGATTTGGGGAAACCAGCCCTCCCAAATCGAGGAGAAAAAGAATAGGGGGGTCCCAAAATTTTATAACCTCGTGATGTTCCCCTACCCCTCGGGAGGAGGCTTACACATGGGCCACGGCAGGACATATTCCATCGGGGATGTCATGGCCCGCTTCAAGAGGATGAAGGGGTTCAATGTCCTACACCCCATGGGATGGGATGCTTTCGGGATGCCCGCTGAAAATGCAGCCATCGAAAGAAAACTTCATCCGGCAACTTGGACCTACGAGGCCATTTCCACTATCGAAAAACAGCAAAAGCTTTTGGGAATTTCTTACGACTGGGATCGACGTTTCGCCTCCTGTCAGCCCGAATATTACAAGTGGACCCAGTGGTTTTTCCTGAAGTTTTACGAGAGGGGCCTGGCCTACAAGAAAAAGGCTCCCGTGAACTGGTGTCCTCACTGCCAGACCGTACTTGCCAATGAACAGGTGGAGGATGGGAAATGCTGGCGCTGTCATACCCCTGTGGAGAAAAAGGACCTGGAACAGTGGTTCTTCCGGATCACAGAATACGCGGAAAGGCTGCTCCAAGACCTCGACCTTCTATCAGAATGGCCGGAACGCGTGGTTACAATGCAGAGGAATTGGATAGGAAAATCCGAGGGGGCCCTGGTCGATTTTCCCACCCCATCCGGGGAAAAGATCCGGGTTTTTACCACCAGGCCAGACACCATCTGGGGAGCAACCTTCATGGTCTTAGCCCCGGAACACCCGCTGGTGGAAAAATTGACCGCTCCTTTAAAAAGGGCAGAGGTTCAAACTTACATCGAGGAAGCAAAAAGGCAGACCGAGATCGAAAGGCTATCCACAGAAAAGGAGAAAACCGGAGTCTTTCTGGGGAGCTACGCAATTAACCCGGTGAACGGAAAAGAAATCCCAGTCTGGATTTCCGATTATGTCCTCATGACTTACGGAACCGGTGCGATAATGGGAGTGCCCGCGCACGATGAAAGGGATTTCGCCTTCGCTTTGAAATTCGGGATTCCCATAATTCCTGTAATAGAGCGCCCGGACGGAAAGTGCAAGAGCATCATTTTTAAGGGGACCTGGGCCCCTGACTTACCCGATGAACTTCGCCTGGAGGGATTCCAGATTGAGAAAAAAGATGGAAGCCTCTATCTCGAATTTTCAAAGGACCGTGTAAAGGCTTTTGCGGAAATTGTTCAGAGGTCCTTAAAAGACGATTCCTGGTGCGAGGTGGTAGGGGCCCGCTGGCTTTTCATTTTTAAAAACCAGGTCCTGGAGCTCGACTCTATTGATTCGGATCGCCTGATCATGGAAAGGTGTCATATCCTTGAACCCTCGGTTTCCAATAAGAGGACGGTGATGGAGATGCTCAGTGGGGTGAGCTATTACCAGGACATCCTCTTCCACTCAGAATTCGGCACCATGATAAACTCCGGACCCCTGAGCGGAACCCCTGGGGATATAGCAAAAGAGACAACCACAAGGTGGCTCGAGAAGAAGGGAATTGGTCAGGGGGCGGTCACTTACCGACTGCGGGACTGGCTGATTTCCCGCCAGCGCTACTGGGGGGCTCCCATCCCAATAATTCACTGTCCCAAGTGCGGGACGGTCCCAGTTCCTGAAAAGGACCTTCCTGTCCTTCTCCCGGAAAATGCGCCTTTCACCGGCGAGGGAGGTTCTCCCCTGGAAAAGGTCCCCGAATTTGTGAATACGACTTGTCCAAACTGCGGTGGGCCAGCAAGAAGGGAGACGGACACCATGGACACCTTCGTTGATTCCTCCTGGTATTACCTGAGATATACCAGCCCCAATGCTTTGACTAACCCTCCGGACAAACCATTCGATTCTGAAGCAGCCAATTACTGGCTCCCTGTGGATCTGTACATCGGAGGGATTGAACACGCCATACTCCACCTCCTGTATTCCCGGTTCTTCACCAAGGTCCTTTACGACATGGGATTGGTGAACTTTCAAGAACCCTTCAAGAAGCTATTCGCCCACGGGATGGTCACCTTGGGAGGGGTTGCCATGTCCAAATCGAAAGGGAACGTCGTTCCCCCAGATGAAATCGCCGAAAAATTCGGTTGCGACTCCGCCCGCCTTTACTCCCTTTTCATCTCACCCCCTGAAATGGACGCCGAATGGACAGAAAATGGGATCGAGGGTATTTTCCGATTCCTGAACCGCGTGTGGAGACAGGCAATGGAACTCATCCAAGAGGAATTCCTCCAGGGAAAGGGGGAAGAAGGCAAGGAGGAAAAAGCCCTCAGGGCGAAACTCCATTCCACGATCAAAAGGGTGACCCTGGATATTGAGGAACGCTTCCGCTTGAACACAGCAATTTCAGCAATGATGGAGCTTTTCAACGAATGGAGCGAGTACCGGAAGCTTCCGATAAACAAGAGGGACAAAAATCTGGAAAGGGAAGTGCTCTCCAATCTTTGCCTTCTACTTGCTCCCTTCGCCCCTTTCATTTCCTCAGAGATCTGGGAAAGGATGGGAAACAAAGGGAGCGTCCACTCCCAACCCTGGCCAACCTGGGATGAGGAAATCCTGAAGGAAGAGAAGGTGGTGCTCGTGGTCCAGATCGACGGAAAATTGAGGGACCGGATAATTGTGGAAAAGGGCCTGGATGAGGAAAAGCTGAAAGAAACCGTGTTATCATTGGAAAAAGTAAAAAAGTTCGTTGAGGGAAAGGCGATTAAACAGGTAATCGTGGTCCCGGACAGGATTGTAAACATCGTAACGGGTTAGGTCATCCCATGAAAGGAAGAGAAACTGCTTCTTTCTTTCTCCTGATCCTGATTTTAAGCCTGACCCTTTCCGGGTGCTACCGTTCGCCCCAGATCGTAATTGAGGGCACCCCGGAATCAAACTCACAAACCGGTGAAATTTATGTCCATGTTACCGGTGAGGTTCACCTTCCGGGCCTTTACAAGCTCCCAAAGGGGTCGAGAGTGGCAGACGCCATCAATATGGCGGGGGGTGCCACAAGAAATGGGGACCTTGACTCCCTTAACCTGGCATCCCTTCTCAAAGACGGGGACAAAATCGTCGTCCCTGCAAAACCCAAAGAGGAGACGAACTTTCAGCTTCAGGCCCAAAATTCATCCGCTCAAAGCCAGACTTCATATTTTAGCTCTTCGGGGAATTCCTCAAAGATAAACATCAATACCGCTTCCGCGAAGGAGCTCGAGTCCCTTCCGGGGATTGGCCCCGTCCTTGCTCAAAGGATCGTGGATTACAGGGCCCAAAAAGGGGGTTTCAAGACCATCGAGGAAATCATGAAGGTTTCGGGGATCGGGGAGAAAAGGTTCGAAGCAATTAAGGATTTAATCACCGTGAAGTGAGATCCGCGATCCTGGGAAGGCCCCTCTTTCTCTGGGTTGTCCTGTTTATTTTCGGGGAGGTCCTGGGGTTTTACCTGGACCTCCCCTTTCTTTTTCCCATCCTGTTTCTTGTTTCCCTGGGAATTTTTGTCTTTCTCATCCCCAAATTTTCCCTCCCCTGGTTTTTCCTGCTCCTTGCCATCTCTCTTCCCCTGGGATTTTTTCTTTCCTTTAAAGCGAGCCATCCCCAGGTGGATGACCCCACCTTTGACAGAGCCTGGGGGATCGTGGAAATGGAACCCCAAACGAAATACGGAGGGGTCAAGTTCTTCTTAAAAATGATCCTCAGGGAAAAAGATGGGCAAAAAGAGGAAGTAGCATTCCGGGTTTACGCCTCATATTTTGAGGAGATCAGCATTTCTAAGGGGGACCTCCTGGAGGTGGAGGGAAAAATCGAGCTCCCCAGGGATGAGATGAGGGACTACCTGAGGAAGGAAAGCTGCTTCTGGGTACTAAAGGCTTCCCGAATTGAAATCATCGGCTCAACCCTCTCCCAGCTCGGGGAGGCCCTGCAAAACCTGAAGGGGGCGATTGAAGAGGAAGTAAAACAGAGGGTTTCCTACCCGGAAAGTGAGCTTTTACTGGGGGTCTTAATCGGCAGAGCGGCAGACCTCGAGGAGTGGGCAACCCTCCCCTTCAGGGAAACGGGAACCTCCCATATTCTTGCAGCCTCGGGGACCAATGTGGCACTGCTCGTGGCCTTCTTTTTTGTAATCGGGAAGTTCCTGGGGCTGGGAAAGCGACCAACCCTCATTGCTTCCATTCCCTTTGTTCTCCTTTACGCCACGATCTGCGGGTGGCTGCCATCGATTACCCGGGCCACCGCTGTGGTGATGGTGGGAATTTTAAGCATGCTTTCCAAGAGGGAGAAGGACTTCCCCACCACCATTGCCTTTTCCGCCCTGGTCGTCCTTTTTTTCGATCCCCTCGCCCTCTTCTTTCTGGATTTTCAGCTGTCATTCCTGGCTGTCTCATGCCTCGAGGCCTTTTTCCCCGAGATGCAAGGGTGGATCCCCGGAAGGTTCCCCAAAATTCTGAAGGATTCGTTTTTTGCCGCGGTTTCAAGCCAGGTCGGAGTCCTCCCCTTGATCGCCTCACAATTCCACAGTCTCCCTTTGATTGCCCCCCTGGCGAACATGGTTGTCCTGCCCATGGTCTCAGTCCTTCTTCCCGCAGGCCTTTTAACGGTTTCCCTCTCCCTCCTTCTGCCTCAAATTGGAGGGCCCTTGATCTGGCTGGTGGGAAAATTTTCCGCCCTCATCTATCAGATCACCCAGGGGTTGGGGGCCATCCCGCTTTCCAGCTTGATCGTCCCCACTGCCCCAATCTGGCTTCAGGCAATTTACTGGGCGGCCCTTTTCTTTTCTGTGGGCATCTCCCTTCTGGGTTTCAAAGAGAAGACCAGGGCCATTGCGACCAGATTCATGACCCTGGTCTTCGCCATTTTCGTTCTTTGGTTGGCCCTATTCCCCTTCCTTTTCCCGGTTAGGTTCTTCGAAGCCCACTTCATCGATGTAGGGCAGGGAGATTCCATCCTTCTGAGGATGCCTGATGGGTTGAACTTCCTCTGGGATGCGGGAGGGAATTCTAAGAGCTTGAAATACCTCCAGAGTCTGGGGATTAATGCCCTGGACCTTGTATTCATCAGCCACTTCCACAGTGACCATATTAACGGGCTCACTCCCATCCTGGACAATATCCCCGTGAAAATGGTGATTTTAAACAGGGAGGGTTCCCCGGAAAAGGAGAAATTGGAAGCAGAGCTTAAAAAAAGGGGAATCAGGTACCTGGAAATCGGGCAAGGTTATTCAATTAAAACAAAATCCATGAGGCTGGAAATCCTTTCTCCCCCGGAAGGGGCGAGCGAGTGGAAGGAAAACGACCGATCTCTGGTTGGGAAGGTCTCCTTCGGGGAAACGGATTTTCTACTTCCCGGGGACATCGAGGAGAAGGGACGGAATTTTTTGAAAAAAGGAGGGGAAATTGAAGCCGAAGTCCTGAAGGTCCCCCATCACGGAAGCGCCACTTCACTGGACGAGGAGTTCCTGGAAAGGGTTTCCCCCGAAATTACCGTAATCTCCGTGGGGAAGGAAAATCCTTACGGTCATCCCTCCACGGTTACCATCGATCTCTTGAAAGAAGAGGAGATCTTTACTCTTCAGACCTCCAGGGATGGCACGATTTCCATCCAAACGGACGGAAGATTTATTAAAATAGAAAAAGAAAAATGGTAGAGACAGATTACCTCGAGGCGATCAAGAAAGCCGAGGAAGGAATATTCCAGCCCGTTTACATCTTCCTGGGGGGGTCCCTTTACCTCAAGGACCGCCTGATAAAATCCCTTTGCGACAACTTCCTTTCTTCAGAGGGCGATCTGGAGATCAGGGAGGCGGGGGAAGGCAATTTGGAGGAGCTCCTCGAGAATCAGGAAAGCGCCTGCCTCTTCTCCACAAGGAGGGTCCTTTACCTTAAAAACGTCCAAGAACTCAAAGCTCAAGAGAGAAAGAGTCTTTTCCAGAGGATTAACACCCTGGGGAACCAGATATTGATACTTGAATTCGAGGGAAACCCCGAGGAACTCCCCCTAATTGAGCTCTCAGGTCTTGCCCTGGTCAAGGACCCCGTCCTGGGAGAGAAACAGCTCAGAAACTGGATAATCGGGTCTTTCAGCAAAAAGGGAAAGAGGATCTCCCCGGAAGCCCTGGAATTCCTCCTAACTCACACAGACCGCTCCCTGGACACTCTTTCCCTGGAAATTGAGAAGGTCTCCCTTTACGAGGAGGGAAGCCTGGTCTCCCTGGAGACCGTCCAGAAGTTGATTACCCCTTCCCTCGAGGGAACGGGATTCGACCTCGTGGATGCGGTCTTCTCCGGGAAACGAGGGAAAGCCCTGAACCTTTTAAATCAGATCCTTTTCATGGGGAAAGAGGCTCCGGGGCGATTGATCTTTTTGCTCTTCAGGAACTTCAAGCTCCTCTGGCAGCTTTCTGGAATGGGGCAGGTGAAGAAACCGGATTTTTTTAAATTAGCCCAGAAATTGGGGGATCATCCGATCGCGGTAAAAAAGGCTTTCGAGTGTCTGAACAATTACAGCCGGGAAAAAGCCCAGGGGGCCTTAGAGGCGCTCGCGGAAATTGACAGGAAAATAAAACAGGGGGGAGAGGATCCCCACCTGTTATTGGAAAAATTTATTTTGGAATTCTCCCCTTGAAAATCGAAGCGGACTAAGAAACCTTTTTCATCAAGCGAGATTTCTTCCGTGCTGCGGCATTCTTATGGAGGATCCCTTTAGTGACCATCTTGTCGATCGTCCGGCAGGCTTCCCGGACGATCTGTGGGGAATCTTCCTCCTTCATGACGATCGCCTTTTGCGCTTTCTTAACCGTAGTTTTCAGTTTGCTCTCTAAAGAACGGTTGCGCTCCGTCCTCTTCTTTGTTAACCTCTCTCGCTTAATTGCAGACTTTGATCTCGGCAAATTTATCTCCTTCTTCGGAAAATCTTGAATTTTATTAAAATTTTGACCTTATAATTTTCCAAATCCAGAGGAAAATGTCAAATGAATCAACCCCTGAGGAATTGACCCTTTGTTTCCCCAAAAATTTTCTGATTTTTTTTAAGAATTCCTTTTCTCCTCCTGATCCCCTGGAGTCCCCGCTATAAGAAAAAAAGGGAGATGCGCGGGAAGGCAAAATCCCAGATAGTCATTGGGCACCTGGGAAGGAGAGGGATAAGAGGGGGAAACCCATCTGAAAACCCCTATTGACCAAAGGGAACAGCACCTGGGGATTGATGGCTAAGGGTTTTGAACAAGGGTAAAGCTTTTTGGCCAGAATGGCTGCTAAATGGGTTCCCCTTTTGTGGAATGAGCAAGTAGTTTAAAGAGGAACTCTTTAGGTGCCCTGGGTTTTTGAAAAGCGTTTTTTGTTCGCCTTCATTAGCAATTCAGGAAAAAGGTCATCCGGAAAAGGAGGAGGATTGGGAAAAAGGTGGAGGCCCCCCGGAAAGACAGAAAAAAATAGGAAGGTTTGGGGAGAAAGGGGAAATTCCGAGTTTTTCCCCCAGCTCCCTTACATAATATACTAAGCTCATGCAGGAAAAAATCCGGAATTTTTGCATAATTGCTCATATTGACCATGGAAAATCGACCCTTGCTGACCGGTTGCTCGAGGCGACCGGGGTGAAGCTCAGGGTCCAGATGGAGCAGGTTCTCGACCAGATGGACCTTGAGCGGGAGAAAGGGATAACCATAAAAGCTCACCCGGTCAGGTTGGAATACCGGGCAAAAGACGGGAGCGAATACATCCTTAACCTGATCGATACCCCCGGGCACGTGGATTTCACCTACGAGGTTTCCCGAGCCCTCGCCGCTTGTGAAGGGGCTCTTCTGGTGGTCGACGGGACTCAGGGGGTTGAAGCCCAGACCCTGGCGAACGCCTACCTGGCAATGGACCTTAACCTCGACCTTGTCCCCGTGATCAACAAAATCGATTTGCCCAATTCCGATCCAGAGAAGGCAAAGAAGGAGATCGAGGAAGCGGTGCTCCTCGACGCCAGCGACGCGATTCTCGTATCCGCCAAGGAGGGCTGGGGGACCGAAGAGGTGCTTGAGGCAATCGTGAAAAGGATCAGGCCTCCCCGAGGGAACCCCGATGGCCCTTTACGAGCCCTGATTTTCGATTCCCATTACGACCCTTACAAGGGGGTGATCTCCTACATCCGGGTGGTTGACGGGAAGGTGAAGGTCGGAGACAGGATCAAGATGATGGGGACCGACCAAACCTTCGAGGTCATGGAAGTGGGTTACTTTAAACTGGGGATGGTACCCAAAGGGGAGTTGCAGGCGGGAGAGGTGGGGTATCTTGCGGCGAATATCAAAAGCCTTTCCGAGACAAAGGTGGGGGACACGATAACCTCGGCGGAAAACCCCGCTTCCTCCCCACTTCCCGGATTCCGGCATCTGAAACCCATGGTCTTCTGCGGCCTTTACCCCACAAGAAATGAGGATTTCCCCGCCTTGCGTGAGGCATTACAAAAACTATCCTTAAATGACGCTTCCATCGTTTATGAGCCTGAATCATCCCCGGCTCTGGGATTCGGATTCCGGTGCGGTTTCCTGGGCCTATTGCACATGGAGATCGTCCAGGAGAGACTGGAGAGGGAATACGAGCAGGAATTGGTAGCCACTGCCCCCTCTGTGGTTTACAGGGTCTTTCTCAGGGACGGAACGGTCTTTGAAATCGACAATCCGGCAAAGTTCCCCAGCCCGGAAACCCTGGACCACATCGAAGAGCCCTTCGTAAAAGCGATCATCATGGTCCCTCAGGAATTCGTGGGTCCCATGATGGACCTCGCCCAGGGGAAAAGGGGAATTTTCAAAAACATGGAATACATAGAAGGAGGGAGGGTCATTTTGACTTACGAAATCCCGCTCGCGGAAATCCTACTTGATTTTTACGATCAGCTCAAAAGCCGGTCGAGGGGATACGCCTCTTTCGATTACGAGTTCCTTGAATACCGAAAGACGGACCTGGTGAAGCTGGACATCCTGGTAAATGGAAAGCAGGTCGATGCCCTGTGCTACATCCTACCCCAGGAAAAGGCTTACGAACATGCCAGAAAAATCGTCAGCCGCCTGAGGAAGACTATCCCCAGGCAGCTTTTTGAGGTGGTCATCCAGGGGGCAATCGGGAGCAGGATAATTGCCCGGGAGACCATTAAACCTCTCCGGAAAAACGTCCTGGCAAAATGCTACGGAGGGGACGTCACAAGGAAAATGAAGCTTTTAGAAAAACAGAAGGAAGGAAAGAAAAGGCTGAAAAAAGTGGGGAATGTGGACATCCCCCAGGAGGCTTTCTTCAGCATGTTGAAAATCGACTCCGAGGAATGAATCCCCTTTCCGTTTACCTTCACATTCCCTTCTGTAAAAAGAAGTGCGCTTATTGCGATTTTGCATCCTTCCCCGCCCAGGGAAGCCAGGTTGAAAAGTACCTTGAAGCCCTAAAGTTAGAGATCGAGCTTTACCGACCCTTGCTTCAAAGTAGGGAGATCAAAACCGTCTATTTCGGGGGAGGGACCCCCTCCCTTTTGCCCCCCGATAAGCTCCTCTCTCTCCTGCGGATGATCCTCCCCGAGGGAAATTTCGGGGAAAGGGAAATAACCCTCGAAGCCAACCCGGGGACGATCGAGCTTGAAGGATTAAAGAAGTTAAGAGAAGGGGGTTTCAACCGTATCTCCATCGGAATTCAATCCTTTAAAGACCAGGAGCTGATTTTCCTGGGAAGGGTGCATTCCAGCAAACAGGGGGAGGAGGCATATCAGAACGCCAGGCAGGCAGGCTTTAAAAACATCAACCTTGATTTGATCTACGGGATTCCTGGCCAGAGCCTTGGCGATTTCCTCTTCAGTTTGAACAAGGCGGTCTCCTTGAACCCGGAGCACCTTTCCCTTTATTGCCTTTCCATCGAGAGGGGGACTCCCCTTTTTTACCGGATGAAATCGGGGGAAATAAGCCCCTTAGGGGACGATCAGGTTGCCAGGATGTACCATTCGGCGCGAAGGTTGCTTTCCGGAAACGGGTACGAGCATTACGAAATATCAAATTTCGCAAGACCGGGGTTCCGCTCCCGGCACAACATGGTCTACTGGACATACGGAGAGTACATTGGCCTGGGCTTGAAAGCGGTCTCCTTCTATGAGGGTATCAGGAAAGGAAACCCGGGGAAATTCGATGAATACATTTCCGCATTATCCGAAAGAAGAGCTCCTATCGCCTATAGAACCGGGAAAAAGGGGATTGCCGCTTTAAGGGAGGAGGCCATTCTCCGTTTGAGAACTTCCGACGGCTTCAATGAGGAGGAATTGCGGAGGAAATACCCCCGTGCCTTTAACCTTTTTCAGAAAAAACTCCTTTCTTTAAAGGAATCGGGGCTCATTGAGGAGAACAGGGGAAGGTGGCGGATCAAGGAAAGGCACTTTTTCATCTCCTTAGAGATCATGTCCCGATTGTTGTAAAATATAAGCAAGAAAAAGGTTGGAGATGAAAATCGGTTACCTAACAGAAAGAAGAAAAGCGATCCTCAAAGCCGTGGTGGAGGATTACATCCTCCATGGCCAGCCGGTGGGGTCAAAAGCCCTGGTTGGCTTTCAGGGCTTGAATTATAGCCCTGCGACCATCCGGGCGGAGATGGCTGCCCTGGAAGAAATGGGTTACCTCACCCATCCTCACACCTCCGCAGGGCGGGTCCCCACGGAGATGGGCTATCGCTATTATGTGGACCACCTGTTGACCATCACCCCGGTTTCCAACCAGGAAATGGAAAATCTCTCCCAGGCCATCTCCCGGAGGGGGGAGGATCTCCGCCAACTTCTGGTTGAGGTTTGCCGGTTGATCTCCACGATCACCACCTATGCCTCAATCGCTTTAACTCCTCACTTCCAGCAGTTAATCATAAAAAGGATACACTTCGTTCCCATTTCCTCCCGGGTCTCCCTGGTAATTATCGTAACCAGTGCCAAGATCATTCAGAGTTCCCTGGCTGAGGTGCCCCCCGAGGTTTCCGAGGAGCAACTGGAGGAACTCTCCCGCACCTTGAGTCGCCACCTTGATGGGAAGACCCCCTGGGAGTCCCTTCAGATCATCCAGACCCTGAAAGAGGGTCCTTTAAAACAGTTCTCCTTCCTCCTCGGTCAAATCCATTCCTTCATTCACGAGGTCTTCCTGTTCGAACAGAGGGAGAGGCTGATCGTGGAGGGAGAAGAAAATGTCCTCCTCTCACCGGAGCTCCAGGACCTGAACAAGCTGAGGACTTTAATCGCCACTTTAGACCGCCGGTTCCTCCTTCAGGAGTTCCTGGAAAGAAAGTTGACCAGCAAAAACCTGCAGGTGATCATCGGCAGGGAAAACGAATTCTTCGAGATGCGAGATCTCTCCCTCCTCGCCATGCCCTTTGAAACCTCAAGTTACAACTGGGGGGCTCTGGGGCTGGTGGGACCGGTAAGGATGGATTACGCCAAGGCGATCCGCACCCTTTCCTGTGTAACCAGCATCCTGGAGAAAAACCTTCAAAGGGAGGGTCTCTGATTGCCCAACTCCTTCTGGCTCCCTCCTGACTGCCGGGAGGGAGATTTCGTTTTTTTCCCGCCCGAAGAAAGACGCCATATAAAAAATGCGCTCCGCATGAAGCCCGGAGATAGAGCTCAGGTCCTCTGGAGGAACCTGCGCCTGGAAGTTGAACTGCAACCGGGGGAAACCCTCAAGGGACTTATCATTTCCTCCTCCCCCATTCCGCCCCCTCCCCTGAACCTTGACCTTGCACAGTCTGTGCCAAAGGGGAGGAAAATCGAGGACACGATCAAGCTTTGCTCCCAAATCGGCTTGAGGAAAATCATCCCCTTCTTCTCCCTTCGTTCCATCCCCAGGTGGGAAAAGGGGGAGATCGAAAGAAAAATGGAAAGATGGACCAAGATCGCTATCCAGGAATCCACGGTCTCCGGGTTTCCTCCCCTGGAAATTGAAAGGCCTCAATCTTTCAAGGAGCTCCTTGGGAATTTGCCCCGTTACAACCTGGGGCTGTTCCTCTGGGAAAATGGGATTATGAAGCTGAGGGACCTGGTCAGGGAAAAGGGAAACCCCCAAAACGTCCTCCTGGTCGTGGGACCCGAGGGAGGATTCGCACCTGAAGAGGCGGAGGAAGCCCGGATGATTGGCTTCCAAGTGGTCAGCCTGGGAGAAAGGGTTTTTCGCACGGAGGTCGCGGGAGTAATCGCCTCAATTTTCCTCATGTCCCACTGGGGAGGTCTGGGAGGGTGAAGGTCTCCCTGGTCACCTTGGGATGCAAGGTATCCCAGTACGACGGGGCAAAATTGGAGGGGGTGATCGAAAAAGCAGGGGGAGAGCCCGTCCCGCCCTCACCTCAAAGCCAGGCTTTCATCATCTGCGGTTGCGCGGTAACCGAAAAAGCGGTCAAGGAAGCTTCTCAGATCATTCGAAGGTTCAAAAGGATGAACCCCCAAGCGCCTGTCCTCCTTTACGGATGCCTGGGGGAACTTGGATCACGCCAAGGGTTGGAGAATTGTTTCCCCCCTGGGGATCAAGAGGGGGTGCTCAAAGCCTTAGGCTTGACCAATGGGGAAAAAACATCCACCATCAACTGGCATCGAACCAGGGGTGTGGTAAAAATCCAGGATGGTTGCGATAGGTTTTGCGCCTTTTGTATCGTTCCCCACCTCAGAGGGAAGCCAAAAAGCAGGGACCTGGAAGAAATTAGGGAGGAGGTTTCATCCCTGGCCCGGGCTGGATTCAAGGAGGTGGTCCTTACCGGGGTCCACCTTTCCAGTTTCGGAAGGGACCTGGGAGGAGAGAATCATCTCATTCACCTTTTAAAGGAAATCAATGAAACACCGGGAATTGAGCGTATCAGATTAAGCTCCCTAGAACCCGTCGACCTCCATCCCCAGGGACTGAGTAACCTGAAGGAGATCACCAGGCTGTGCCCCCATTTTCACCTTCCCCTTCAAAGCGGTTCGGACCGTATTTTGAAATCAATGAACAGGGGATACACCTTCTCCCACTTTCTCTCCCTTGTGGAAACCATAAAAGCTACCTGGCCTGAGGCTTCCATCACCACGGATATCATGGTCGGATTCCCCGGAGAGGAAGAGGAGGACTTCGATTTAACCCTTGAAGCGGTGGAAAGGGTGGAATTTTTGAAGGTCCACGCTTTCCGCTACTCCCCCAGGCCTTTTACCCCAGCGCAAAACTTTCCCGGTCAGGTCGACGAGGAGACGAAAAGAAAGCGACTGAGGAGGCTAATGGACCTTTCTTCAAGGGTTTCCCTAAAGTTCAAGGAAAGGTTCCGGGGCCATGTCCTTCAGGTGCTAATTGAAAAACAGATCTCACCCTTTGAGGGCGTGGGTTTTTCCTCAAACTACATAAAAGTAAAAGTAAAAAGCGGGAAACCTTTAACTTGCAATACAATCGTACCTGTGAGAATATTATCAGTTGCTGATTATTGTCTTGGTGAAGCGCTTTGAAGACAAATTGCGTTTTCTGCCGTATAATTCACGGAGAGGAAAAAGCCGAAAAGGTCTTTGAGGATGAGGACACCCTGGTGATTGAGGATATCTTTCCTCGAGCCCCATTTCATTATTTGGTCCTCCCCAAGAAGCATTTTGACAGCTTACTCGATGTTGACGACGGTGCCTTGTTGGGAAAATTATTGATTACCGCAAAAAAGGTCGCAGAAGAAAAGGGTTTCGCCCCCCAGGGGTTCAGGGTTGTGTTGAACTGCGGAAGAGGGGGAGGGCAATCCGTTTTTCATCTTCATCTACACGTCCTGGGAGGGAGATCGCTCCCCTGGTTACCAGGATGAATTCGCAAACAGAAGGGGGGGATAGAAATGGCTGAAGTGGTGCGCAAACCAAACGAGTCCGTTGATGAACTCGTAAAAAGGTTTAAAAAGCAAGTGCAGAAGGAAGGCATCATGAAGGAAATCAAGAAGCGAGAGTACTTCGTGTCCCCCTCTGTATTGCGTCGCAAAAAGATGGCCGCTGCCCGGAAGCGGAAAGGTTCATCTGACTAAAGCCAAAAATGGAAAAATGGAGGAAGGGAAGGGAGTTCTGGAGAAGGGGCCAGCGGCAGGGGAAAAAGTTTAACTGGCGAAATCTCCTTTTAGCCTTTGGTTTATACCTTCCCCTAATTGGACTCCTTTCCTTTACCCTGTTTCCCCCATCTTACGGAGTTGCTCTCGGTTCCATCGCCCAAGATGACATCGTAGCCCAGAGAAATGTCATCTTCATCGATCAGGAAAAGACCAAGGAACTTCAGGACCTTGCGGAGCAGGCCGTCATGCCCGTTTACAACAAAGACTTTACCCCTTCCAGGCAGAACTTGGTCCGGACTCAGATCAACAATTACTTCAACCTGATCGAGCAAGTCTCCACGAACGCCGCCCTCCCCCGAGAGGAAAAGATCAAGAGGTTGAAGGAGAACCTTCCTTCAACCTTCAACGAGGAGGTCCTTTCCCAAGCCCTGGAGGTTGACCCTTCCACCTTTACCACCCTCCTTTCATACACCATTGACATTGCCCTTCAATTCCTGGAAGCGGGGATCAAGGAGGAGGACATGAACCAGCTCCCGATTCGAATTAAGGAAAAAATCGGAGTGCTGGGCCTTCCTCCGGAAGCCAAAAGCGTGATGGAGGCCACATGTAGGGCAGTCCTAACTCCCAACCTTACCCTTGACGCAGAAGAAACAGCTTACCGGAAACAGATCGCTCGCCAGGCCGTGGAACCAGTGAGGGTGAGCATTAGCAAAGGGGAGGTTGTGGTGAAGAAGGGGGAGGTCATAACGGAGGAAAAACTCCAGGCTTTAAAAGCCCTGGGGGTATACCGGAGTGCCTTTCCCTGGCCCCAGCTCCTCTCAATCATTTCCGTCAGCCTGGCAATTTTTGCACTCTGGGCGGCCTTTTCCTCTCACTTCTTAAAAGGCTTTCTCACGGAAAGAAGAATCCTGTTTTTGGGGATCATTTTCCTCCTGGTGATTTTTGCAAGTTACTTTCTCCCCTGGAACCTGTCATTTCTCACCCCCCTACCCTTTGCGGGGATTGTCATATCCTCCCTCTTCGGTTTCCCCTTCGCCCTGATTTTCGTCATCTTTTCATCCCTGGGGTTAGGGATGTTGCAGGGTAATGACTTCCTTTTTACCTTTTCCCTTTTCATGGGAAGCGCGAGCGCAGCTTATTTTTCCCGCCAGGTCCTAAAGACCGGGGACCTTCTCACCTCGGGTTTAAAATCTGGGGCAGTTCTGGCTTTCGTTACCGGAGCCGCAGGGCTCTACCTGGGAAAGGAATATTTCCTCGTCCTCCAGGAGATGGGCTGGTCCCTATTAAACGGGGGGCTTTCCGGTCTCCTGGCAATTTTCGTTCTCCTGCTTCACCTCACCCAGGGGTTTTTCCAGTTAACTTCGCCTCTTCACCTCCTTGAGGTCTCCAACCCCAACCACCCACTATTGAGGAGGCTTTTAATAGAGGCACCCGGTACTTACCACCATAGCTTAATGGTCGCTGGCCTTGCCGAAGGTGCAGCCTCGGCAATTGGGGCAAACATTTTGCTTGCCCGCGCAGCGGGATACTTTCATGATGTGGGAAAAATCATCCGCCCGGAATATTTCGCCGAAAATCAGAACGAGGTGAACCTCCACAATCAGATGACCCCTCAGTTAAGCTCCCAGGTAGTTGTTGCCCACACGAAGGACGGAATTGATCTCGCCCGAAATTATTCCCTCCCGGAACCATTAGTGGAAATCATTGCCAGCCACCACGGAACTGCCCTTGCCTCCTACTTCTACATCCAGGCCCAGCAGGAGGGTGAAGGAAAAGCCCCGGAAGAGGTCTTCCGCTACCCGGGCCCCAAGCCGGAGAGTAAAGAAGCGGGCATTGTGATGTTAGCGGACGGGGTGGAGGCAGCAGTCCGTTCCCTTCGGGAAAAAACCCCGGAGCGCATCAGAAACATGCTGGAAAAAATTATTGACGACCGAGTCCAGGACGGACAGCTTTCCAATTCAAACTTAAGCTTCAAAGAGCTGGAAAAAATCAAGGAGGTTTTCCTTCGCATCCTCCTTGCAGCATATCATCTCCGTCCGGAGTATCCGGATGAAAAAAGGGGGAAAACCAATGGCAGTGTACATAAACAACAAGCATCCAAAAGTCAAACTCCCTAAAAAGCCTTTAATGGAACTTGCGAAGGAGGTTTTGAAGGGAGAAGGCGCCAGGGGAGATGTTTCCGTTGTCCTGGTGGATGACGCAACTATCTCAGAATTGAACCAAAAATACCATCGCCGACGGGGTCCCACGGACGTCCTGTCTTTCCCCTTCGATCACCAGGAGCTCCTGGGTGATATTTTCATCAGCCTGGACACCGCCCGGCGACAGGCAAGGGAGTACGGACACAACTTGACCAGGGAGGTCCGCCTCCTTCTCATTCACGGGATTCTCCATTTATGTGGATATGACGATCAAGACGAGGAAAGCAAAAGGAGGATGCGGGCCCGGGAAAATTTTTACCTTAAATGAAGGAAGTCTCCCTTTTAATCCTCCTGGGGCTTTCAGCCTTCTTTTCAGCAAGCGAAACCGCCTTTTTCACACTAATGGGGACCTCCCCGGTTCGCCCGAAAGGATTAGCCGGGAAACTCCTTGAAAGCCCGATTCGGTTCCTTTCCTTCATCCTCCTGGGGAACAACCTGGTGAACATCGCCTTTTCCTCCATAGGGACCTTAATTATCCTTTCCTACTTCCCGGAACAAGGGTTATTTGTCGGGACCCTGGTCCTCACCACGATCATTATCCTGTTTGGGGAGATCCTCCCCAAAACCATCGCCGTAGCATCCTTCAAAAAAGTGACCCCTCTCCTTGCCCCTCCCCTTTACTTTTTTTCCCGGTTACTGATGCCCGCTTCTTCCCTCTTTTATCTCTTGAGCGAAAAGACCCTGGAGTTAGTCTTTAAAAAGAAAGGCGAAAAAAAGGAACCCCCATCTTCCGATGAGCTTGAATTGCTGGTGGAGGAGGGAGTCAAGGAAGGCTTACTTTTGAAAGAGGAGAAGGAGATCTTCAAGGGAATCCTCCGCTTGAGCGGGAAGACCGCTGGAGAGGTGATGCAACCTCGCCCCAAAGTCGTGGCTCTGCCGGTTGAGGCAAACCCTGAAGATGCCTTCGAAACTATCCAGAAATCCGGGGTTTCCCGCCTGCCCCTTTATCAATCGTCCCTCGATGAAATCAAGGGGATCCTTTATGTCAAGGACCTCCTTCAGGCCAAGTACCAAGGGAGGAAGTTTTCATTAAAAGAGTTAATGAAACCCCCCCTATTCGTCCCGGAGGGGATTTCCCTTGAACGTTTGATCGGGGAATTCCGGAGGATCAGGACGCACATCGCGGTTGTGGTAGACGAGTACGGAGGGACATCGGGGATTGTTACCCTGGAGGACATCCTGGAGGAAATCGTGGGGGAGATTTGGGATGAGTATGACAAAGTGAAAATGAAGGGGATAAAAGCTGGCCCACGGACCTTCATCTGCTCCGGGGAAATCGAACGGGATGAACTTGAAAAACTGGGGATCGAAATCCCGGAATATTTCAACAATCTCAGCTCCTTCCTGATTGAAATTTCCGGGCGGATCCTCCAGGCGGGAGAAAAGATCACCTATAACGGCTGGGAATTCACGGTTCTTGCAAGTAAACCTAACAAGATCGAGACAGTCAGGGTGGAGCCGTGGGGGAATTAATCGCTTTTTTCTTTCTTATTCTTTTAAGCGGGATGTTCTCCTCAGCGGAGACCTCCTTTACCCTCCTTGATAAAACCCGCCTGAGGGTACAAGTCAGGAAGGGCGATTATAAATCGCGGGTCCTTTCAAGACTCTGGGAAAGGCCGGAATATTTTTTCACCCCCCTTCTTGTGGGGAATAACCTGGTAAACATCACTGCCGCTGTGATTTTGACCTCCCTACTGGTTAGGATCTGGGGAGGGATGGGGGCTTTTTATTCCACGATCATCGGTACCCTGCTCCTGCTTTACTTGGGAGAACTCCTACCAAAATCCCTCGCCGCAAGATTTCCAAACACCCTCTCCAGGATCATGTTTTTCCCTCTTTTTTTAATATTCATCCTCCTTTATCCCATCAGTTTCTTGATCAATAGCGGAATTATGCTGCTAAAGAGAGTGATCCCTGGCCTGAGGACGGGGGAAACTTTCTTCTCCAGGGAAGAGATCAAGGCACTTGCCTCGGGCTGGGGAAAAACGGAGTTGAGCGAGATCCTTGAAAGAGCCCTCTCCTTCTCCGCAAAAACGGTCGTGGATATCATGGTCCCAAGGGTAGATTTCAGAGCCTTCCCTGGAGGGTTGCCCCTTGCAAAAGTGCTTGAAGAGGCAAAGGACATGCGTTATTCCAGGTTTCCCATCTTCGAGGGCAGCCTGGACAACATAGTGGGGGTGCTCTACCTAAAGGACCTCCTTCAGAGCGAGGTGGATTACAGAATCCCCTGCCGGGAGAAATCCCGCCCACCCCTTTTCCTTATTGAATCCCTTTCCTTGATCCAGGCCCTTGAGGAAATGAGGGGCAAAAGGGCAACCCTGGCTCTGGTGGTTGATGAATACGGGGGAACCTCGGGGCTGGTGACCATCGAAGACATCCTGGAGGAGATCGTGGGGGAGATCTGGGACGAGTACGACCATCCCGTCTCCCTCTTAAAAGAGGAAAAAGGGAAATTTATAGTGGATGCCAGAATTTCTCTTGAAGAACTTTCCCATAGGTTGAAGTTGTCCCTAAAAAGCGAGGCCGTTACTCTGGGAGGTTTTCTTGAGGAAATTGCAGGAAGGATCCCCTCTCCCGGGGAAAAATTCCTGGTTGATGGAGTGTGGTTCGAGGTTATGGAGTCCTCGGGGAAAGAAGTGAGGAAAGTTCAAGTACACCTTCAGGATAATGTATAATCAAAATTGAGGTGAATTTTTATTGGACGATTGGAGTAAATATTACGCTCCCGTTTTGATCCTGCTTTGCTTTTTCTTAATGGCAGGGTTTTCCTCGACTGGTTCCGCTTTCGTCTCCATTTCCAAAGCAAGGTTAAAAAAAGAATTGGAACGAAGGGAAAGCTCAAAGCTCTTGAGGCTGGTTCAATGGAGGGATAATCCCGAATATACCCTTGCCGTCCTTCTTCTGGGGGAATATATCTTTATTCTCATCACGGGAATCCTCTCCTTCTGGTGGCTGAAAACCCTCAACTTGAACTCCACCCTTTTCTGGGTCCTGCTCGTTTTCCTTCTTCTTTTCTTGATCCTGGTGGAGGTCTTCACCCGCAATCTGGGGGCCACAAAACCAATTTCCGTCCTCCTCGGCCTCTATCCCTTGATTTCCTTCTGGAGGGTTCTGCTTTACCCTCTTGCGGGGGCACTGCGATGGATAGGTGCCGCGGTCACCAAATGGTCTTCCCCCGAAAAACTTGAGGACGAGACCAACCGGGTTCTCGCGGAAATGAGGGAGGAGGTCGAGGACCTTGAAGAGGAGGAGAGGGAAATGATCTCCGCAATCTTCGAATTCAGGGAAAAGGAGGCTTCCGAGATCATGGTCCCCCGGGTTGACGTTGTGGCAATTTCGGAGGAAGCCTCGGTGGGGGAAGCCCTGAAGATCATGGTGAGTTCTGGCCATTCCCGCCTTCCGGTTTTCAGAGAGAGCATCGACAATGTGGTGGGAGTAGTAATGGAGAAGGACGCCTTAAAAACTCTCCTGGAAAAAAAGGATTTCCTGGAAGTTAAGCACATCATGAGGGAGCCCTTCTTTATCCCCGAAACCAAAAAGATTTCCGAACTCCTCCCGGAAATGCAGAAAAGAAAAACCCAGATCGCTTTCGTAGTTGATGAATTCGGAGGCCTGGAGGGTCTGGTAACCATGGAGGACCTTCTCGAGGAAATCGTGGGAGAGATTCGGGACGAACACGATTTGGAACTGGAAAAGGTGGAAAAAATCGGGGAAGGAGTGTTCTTAGTCTCGGGGGGAATTACTCTGAGGGAGCTCTCGGAAATCACGGGCGTGGAAATTGACTCCGAGGATTATGACACCCTTGGGGGCCTGTTGCTGGGGGTCTTCCAGAGGATCCCCGCAAGGGGGGAGGAAACGGATTTCAATTCCCTCCACTTCAAGGTGGAAGAACTCAGAGGGAACCGGCTTTTAAAAATAAGGGTGGAATCTCGAAAAGAGGAGAGAGATGGAAATTAACTGGGAGAACCTGATAAACGAAGCAAAAAGAGGAATGGATTTTGCATACGCGCCCTATTCCCATTACAAGGTTGGGGCGGCAGTCCTTGCTGGTTCAGGAAAGACTTACACCGGATGCAACATCGAGAATGCCAGCTTTCCCCTGAGCATGTGCGCAGAGAGGGTCGCTCTCTTCAAAGCCATTAGCGAGGGTGAGAAGGAGCTTCTGGCCCTTGCTGTGGTGGCAAATTCCTCCACCATTTCTGTCCCCTGCGGAGGTTGCAGGCAGGTAATCGTGGAGTTCGCCCCAGAGATTCCAATTGCCCTATGCAATATCGAAGGGAAGAGAAAAATCGTAAAAGCAAGGGATCTCCTTCCCTTTCCCTTCACAAAGGATTATCTTGAAGGTTCGGAAATTTGAGCGAGGAGGAAAAAATGCGGGAAAAGATCATCGCGGGAAACTGGAAGTGTTATAAAACCCTGGAGGAAGCAAGAAACCTGGTACTGGAAATCATGAACGGGCTGAAGCCCGATCTTGATCGAACTGTGGTTCTTTGCCCACCTTTTCCTTACCTTCAAATGGCCAGAGAGCTTACTTTAAAAAGCAAGGTAAAGATTGGGGCCCAGAACCTCTGGAAAGAGGACTGGGGAGCTTACACCGGGGAAGTATCCGCCCCAATGCTCAATTCGCTAAAAGTTGATTTCGTGATCATCGGCCATTCCGAAAGGAGGGAGTATTTCAAGGAAGATGGAGCCCTCCTGAACGCCAAATTGAAAAGAGCCCTCGCCTGGAACTTAAGACCAATCTTCTGCCTAGGGGAAAAACTTCATGACCGCGAGGAGGGGATCACCTTCAAGATCGTGGAAAGACAGATTGAGGAGGGGTTCGAGGGAATCTCCTCCGAGGAAGCCAGTAAAGTGGTCATCGCTTACGAACCAGTTTGGGCCATCGGAACGGGAAGAAACGCCACCCCCGAACAGGCCCAGGAGGTCCACGAATTCATCCGGGGAAAAATCGGAAAATTATTTGGAACAGTGGTTTCCCAGAGCTTCCCCATCCTCTATGGTGGAAGCGTGAAACCGGAGAATATCGATAGCCTAATGGCAATGCCGGACATCGACGGGGCACTTGTTGGCGGGGCAAGCCTAAAAGGACAGGACTTCCTGAGGATCATCCACTACCAAAGGGAATAGAATGAAAGACCAGGTTAGGGAAATTCTGGAGAAATTTAAAATCGAGGGGGAGTTCCACCGGCCCCCTCCCCCTCCCTCCCTTCTTCCCCAATTCATCGACCACACCCTGCTAAAGCCAGAGGGAACACAGGAGGACATTCTCAAACTCTGCCGGGAAGCGAAAAAGGTTAAATTCTATTCAGTCTGCATTCACCCCTGCTGGATCCCCTTGGCAAAGAGAGAACTCGGGGATTCGGGGGTCCAACTGGGAACTGTGGTGGGTTTCCCCCTGGGAGCTGATTCCCCAGATTCTAAACTTGAGGAAGCCCTCTGGTGCGTTCGCCATGGGGCGAACGAAATCGATATGGTGATGAACATCGGATTTTTGAAGTCGGGAAACCTCAAGGCTTGCCAGGATGAAATTCAAAGTATCGTGGAAAAGACCAAAGTCCCGGTGAAAGTGATCATCGAGACCTGCCTTCTGACGGACGAGGAAAAGGTCCTTTCCACCCTTCTGGTGGTTCAGGCTGGGGCGGCATTTGTAAAGACCTCCACGGGGTTTTCAACCGGGGGCGCAAAAGTGGAGGACGTCAAACTCCTGCGTTACGCCTCTCAGGGGAAAATCAAAGTCAAAGCCTCGGGAGGGATTAGAACGCTATCCCAGGCCCTGGAAATGATCCAAGCAGGGGCTGATAGGATTGGGACCTCCTCGGGGATGAAAATCATCGAGGAAGCGAAAGGAACTCCGCTATAGAACAGAGGGCCTCGGGCGATATAGAACAGAAACAGAAAAGGAGGACCGCGCTCCTGCTTTCACTGATTGGAGTTTTCATCCTCCTCCTTGGTGGGTCGTTCCTCCTCCGCTACCTCCAATCCGTTTCCCCTAAAGAGCCCCTGCCTGAAACATGGAATGAAGCCGGGAACATAATTATTTTGAATATTAATGGGGAGCAAGTAACCCAGAGGGAATGGGTGATTCAATTTCAAAAAACCAAGAACACTCCCGAGAACCAGGGAAAGACCACCAGGGAGTTGAAGGTTGAGACCTTAAAAGAGCTTTTAAAAGGAAAAGCGGTATTTGTTGAAGCCTGGGAAAAGGGTTTCAAGGTTAGCGGGGAGGAAGCAAGGGCTTACGTGCAAGAACTCAAAAAAGAGCTCCAGTCGGGGGGATTGCCCTCGGAAGAGGAACAATTTTTTTCAAATTTCATCAGGGGGCTGGAAATTAGCGAAGAGGAGTACTGGGGAAAGATCGCCCCGGAGGAATACCTCATCCTTTTACCCCAGATTCACCTTAAGGAGAGCCTCTTCAATTCTTTCCCAGCCCCTTCCTCCCAGGAGATCGATGATTTCCTCGCGGAGCACCCGGAGTTGGGGGAATTAACCAAAGAGGAAATCGCCTCCAGGGCAAAAGAGACGAAATTTTCCAGCTTTTGGGAGGACTACTGCAGGGAAATTTTAAAAAAAGCGAAAATTGAGATCCTCTCACCCGATTTAAAGGAGATTCAAGACGAGGCTTTCAGGGACCTCGGTCTCCTCTGAAGGGCCTTTTTGCTGATGCGCTCTTACGGATATTTGGGGAAAAAGCCTTCATCCAGGGCCAAGGAGAAGAAGCCATGCCCCTTTTAAAAGCCACCGGGTTCGTTTTAAAAACCAGGTCCTGGGGTGAAGGGGATAAACTCGCAACTTTCTTCACCCGGGAAAAGGGGAAAATCTTCGGGGTTGTACGGGGAGCGAGAAAACCAAAAAGCCACTGGGGCGGGGCCCTCGAACCAATGACCCTGCTCGATTTAATGGTCTACGAAAAAGGGGGGCGCCATACCCTTACCCAGTGCCAGATTGTGAAAAGCTTCAGAACGCTCAGACAGCCTGGGATTTCGGGATCAACAGCCCTTTTTTTGACGGAACTGGTGGATAAACTCACCACGGAGGAGGACCCCAACCCCGAAGCATTTAACCAGTTGGAACTTGCTTTAAGCGCCCTGGAAAGCGGCTTTCCACCTCTTTCGGTTTCCCTTTCATTCACTTTAAAATTCCTAAACCTCCTTGGCTTTTGGCCCCTGATGGATGTTTGTGCATCCTGCGGGAAAAGGATCGAGGGGGGAATGTTTACTTTTAACCCCAAATCCGGGGGGCTAATCTGCCCTGATTGCCAAGGCTTGCTCTCCGGGAACGTTTCTCTTGGGGAAAGAACCATTAATCGAATCAAAATCCTGCTCCATTCCACGTACCCGGAACTCAGGGACCAGGCCGAGGACCTCGAGCTAAACGAGCTCCTCCTCTCCTTCCTCCGATCCCAGCTGGGGATGGAAACCTCAAAAGTGAAAACTTTTCTGGAAAAGCTCGAAAAGGAACAAAACTGGGGAAATTTTCCCAATTCACTTCGGTAGACCCCTTTTTTGGATCTCTTGGACTAGCCTCCTCCGACGATAAAAAGGAGTATTATTTTGACAAATAAAGGGATTTGGATCAAAATTTTTTTTTAAATCAATCACATGAATTTACAGGATTTAATCCTAAACCTTGAGAGATTCTGGGCGGACCAGGGGTGCGTAATTGAGCAACCTTACGACCTCGAGGTCGGAGCGGGAACAATGCACCCCGCAACTTTTTTTAGGGTACTTGGTCCTCGCCCGTGGAAGACTGCTTACGTTCAACCATCAAGAAGGCCTGCTGACGGGAGATTCGGTGAAAACCCCTACCGCCTTTACCGTCATTTCCAGTTTCAGGTGATCCTGAAGCCATCCCCGATCGATGTACAAGAAATGTATCTGGAATCCCTTCAAGCAATC
This sequence comes from Caldisericota bacterium, assembly GCA_024655965.1. GTDB lineage: Bacteria > Caldisericota > JANLFM01 > JANLFM01 > JANLFM01 > JANLFM01. The sequence continues at coordinate 199,643 of JANLFL010000001.1, forward strand.
GGCCTGGATTTAAAGGAACACGACATCCGCTTCGAAGAGGACAACTGGGAATCCCCCACCCTTGGTGCCTGGGGAACTGGCTGGCAGGTCACCCTTGACGGCCTTGAGATAACTCAATTCACCTACTTTCAACAAGCCGGAGGATACGATTTGAAGCCCATTTCCGCGGAGCTCACCTACGGCCTGGAACGGCTTTGCATGTACCTTCAAGGGGTGCGAAACGTTTTCAAAGTAAGCTGGAACGAAGAAAACCTATACGGTGATCTTCATCACCGCCTTGAGGTGGAAGCCTGCAAGTACTCGTTTTTGAGGGCTGACGTCGATCGGCTCTGGCAAATGTTCGACCTTTTCGAGAAGGAAGCAAAGTTGTGCATCGAACACAAACTGGCCTACCCGGCATATGAATATGCCCTAAAGCTTTCCCACACCTTTAACGTTCTTGATGCCAGGGGCGCTTTAAGCGTCGCCCAGAGGGCTGAGGTAATCGGCCGCATCCGGGAGATGGCAAGGGAAAGCGCGAGGTTATACCTGGAGGGTGAAAGTGGACCTTCTCTTTGAGTTAGGAACCGAGGAGATCCCGGCAAGGTTCCTCGAGGAGACAATAAATCAGCTCAAAAACCGGGCTTTAGAGCTCTTGAATAATTCTGCATTCAAGTTCAGAGAACTTGAATGCTGGGGGACCCCGAGGAGGCTTACCATTTATGCCTGGGACTTGGAATTCGATTCCTCGCAAGCAGTTTCGCGCAAGAAGGGGCCACCCAAGAACATTGCCTTCAAGGAGGACGGAACACCAACCCCCGCCCTTCTGGGTTTCCTGAAAAAGGAAAACGGGCAAATTGAGGACATTGAGGTTCAGGACGGTTACGTCTTTTTAAAAAAACCCGAAGAAAGAAACCCCAGGGAAATCCTTTCCGGGTTACTCACTGAGGCCGTCAAGGGCTTATCTTTCCCCAAAACCATGCGCTGGGGGGATGGGGAATTCTCTTTCGTCCGCCCCGTGAGATGGGTATGTGCTTTGTGGGGTGAGGAACCTTTGGAAATTTCCATCTTCGGGATGGAGAGCACTCCAACTTCTTACGGCCTCCGGTTTTTTTCTGGGCCCGTGAGGATTGAAAGACCCCAAGATTACGAAGCAGTCCTTGAGGAGAACTTCGTCATGGTCCGACCTCAAAAAAGAAGGGAGAGGCTGGAAAGGCTTTCCCTCAGCCTGGCAATGGAGATAGGAGGGAAACCTTTCTGGCCTGAGGGGCTTCTCGAGGAACTGGTATACCTTCTGGAATACCCCACCCCCTTCCGGGGAAGCTTCCCCGAGGAATACCTCTCTCTTCCTTCCGATGTCCTGATCACCACCATGCGACACCACCAGAAGCATCTTCCCATCGTCGACCCCCATGGCAACTTAATGAACTATTTCATCTGTTTTCGAAACGGGCCAGCTCTGGGAGAAGACATCGTCATTCGGGGGAACGAACAAGCCCTCACAGGGCGCCTGGAAGACGCTCGCCTCTTCTTCCTCCGGGACAGCAAGAGGAAACTTATAGAAAGGGTTCCAGACCTCAAAGGGATTTTGTTTTACGAAAAGCTGGGATCCCTCCTGGAAAAAACGAAAAGGGTGGAGGAAATTTCCTCGCTTCTCTGCGACCTTTTGGGGATCAAAGAAGGGGAGAAGGAGAAGGTTTTGAGGACCGCCTTGCTTTGCAAAGCAGACCTCACTACTTCCCTTGTTCAGGAATTCCCAGAACTCCAGGGGATAATGGGAAGGGAATTCGCCATCCTGGACGGGGAGGACATGGAGGTTGCAAGGGGGATCGCCGATCATTACCTCCCCAGATTTTTCGGAGACAAGTGCCCAGATTCCTTAACCGGTACGATAGTCTCCCTTGCGGATCGGATCGACACCCTGACCTGCTTCTTTGCTTTAGGGATGGAACCTTCGGGTTCCTCGGATCCCCTTGCCTTGAGGCGCAACGGTCAGGGTTTAATCTCCATTCTCTTTGAAAAACAGCTCCCCCTCGATCTTAAAACGCTAATTGAAACAGGGAAAAAAGCCTGCCTTGAACTTGTTCCCCTGTCCGAGGAGAGGGAAAAGAGCCTCCTGGAATTCCTCATCCAGAGGCTCTGGTTTGCCCTTGAAGAGGAAGGTTACTCCTTCGAGGAGATCTCCTGCGTAATAAAAGGGCCAACCTTAGTCCTTCAGGAGGTAAAGGAAAAAGCCATGCTTCTTCGAGACCTTGAAGAGGAGGAACTTAAAAATCTGGTCTTCTCCTTCAAGAGGATCAAAAACATCCTTAAATCAGCGGGGACTTTTGAACCGGGAATCAAACCGGAGTTAATGGAGGGTGAGGAAAAAGATTTATTCCAAAAAGTGGAAGAACTTTCCCGAAGAGATTATCCTCGCCCCAAGCTCCTCCTTCAAAGCCTCCTCGAGCTTTCCCCAAAAATCGGAAATTTCTTCGAAAAAATCATGGTCATGGTGGATGACGAGGAGAAAAGGAGAAACAGGCTGACGATACTTTCAAAAACCATGGAATTCCTGGCCAGGTTCGGGGATTTCTCGGCCTTGCCTTTTTAAAACACCACATTTTTTACGGAGGTACGAAAATGCCAAAGAGAGTTTACGATTTCCACGAAGGAACCGGAAAAATGAAGGATCTTTTGGGAGGAAAGGGCGCGGGCTTAGCGGAGATGAGCCGAATCGGGCTCCCAGTTCCCCCTGGGTTTACCATCACCACCGAAGCCTGCCTCGAATTCCAAGCCAAGGGAGGAAAGGATATCGATCCCCAGCTCTGGGAAGAGGTCCTGGAACACTTAAAAAAGCTCGAAGAGAAAGCCGGAAAGAAATTCGGCTCTGTGGAAAACCCGCTTCTGGTCTCCGTGAGATCAGGAGCTCCCATATCCATGCCCGGGATGATGGACACGGTATTAAATTTAGGCCTTAATGACCAAACCGTGGAAGGACTCGCTCGCCTGACCGGGAATCCCCGCTTCGCATATGATTCCTACCGTCGTTTTCTGACCATGTTCGGAAACGTGGTCCTGGGTATTCCTCACGACAAGTTCGAGCACATCCTGGAGCAGTTCAAAGGAAAATACGGGGTGAAACTTGACACGGAACTCTCCACCGAGGCCCTCAAGGAAATCGTGGAAGCAATCAAGAAAATGGTCAAAGAGGAATTAAAGATGGATTTCCCCCAGGATCCCCTTGAACAACTTAAATTGGCGGTGAAAGCCGTTTTCCTCTCCTGGAATAACGAGCGGGCGATTGCTTACCGGAAATTTAACAAAATCCCGGAAACTTTGGGAACTGCGGTGAACGTCCAGATGATGGTCTTTGGGAACATGGGTTCAGATTCGGGGACAGGAGTTGCCTTCACCCGGAATCCCGCCACCGGAGAAAAGGTGGTCTTTGGAGAATACCTGCTTAACGCCCAGGGAGAGGATGTAGTTGCGGGAATCCGCACCCCAAAGCCCATTTCGGCGATGAAGGACGAGCTTCCCCAGACTTACCAGCAGTTCATGGAAACCTGCGCTCTTCTTGAAAAACACTTCAGGGACATTCAGGACATCGAGTTCACGGTGGAGAGGGGGAAACTTTACCTGCTTCAAACCCGTTCCGGAAAAAGGACTGCAAGGGCGGCGGTAAAAGTGGCAGTGGATATGGTCAGGGAGGGTTTGATCTCCAAAGAGGAAGCGGTGATGAGGGTTGAGCCCAACCAGATTTACCAGCTTCTCCTCCCCCACTTCGACGAGAACGACAAAAAGGAAGCGGTGAAGAGAGGTGATTACCTCGCCAAGGGAGTCAACGCTTCCCCCGGAGCTGCAACAGGGAAGGCGGTATTCGATCCGGATACCGCTGAAGAAATGGGGAAGAGAGGGGAGGCTGTCATTCTGGTTCGGGCTGAAACCTCCCCTGACGATGTTCACGGGATGATCATGGCTAAAGGAATTCTCACCGCTCGAGGGGGAGCAACTTCTCACGCCGCAGTGGTTGCCCGCTCCATTGGAAAACCCTGCGTAACCGGTTGCGAGGCGATCAAGGTCGATTTAGAGGGTCGTTCCTTCTCGGCGAACGGAATCAAAATTAAGGAAGGCGATTACATCTCGATTGACGGAGCAACTGGAGAGGTCTTTAGGGGTAAGATCAAGACCGAGGAAACAAAATTCTCCGAAGAAAAGGAGTTGCAGACGATACTCAGCTGGGCTGATGAATTCCGCAAGCTTCAGGTCTGGGCCAATGCTGATTATCCAAGGGATGCCCAAAAAGCCAGGGAGTTTGGCGCCCAGGGAATCGGCCTCTGCCGAACGGAGCACATGTTCTTCGAGGAAGAGCGGCTTCCCATTGTCAGGAAAATGATCCTCGCTTCCTCAGAGGAAGAGCGCAAGGAAGCCCTGGACCAACTCCTCCCAATCCAGAAAGAGGATTTCAAGGGGATTTTCCGGGCAATGGACGGTCTGCCCGTGGTGATCAGGCTCCTTGACCCTCCCCTTCATGAGTTCCTCCCCTCCTACGAGGAATTGCTGGTCGAGGTAACCAGGCTGCGGATCGAAGGAAAGGATCCCAAAGAGCTCGAGGAGAAGGAAAAGCTCTTGAAGGCGGTGGAGGGAATGAGGGAGATGAACCCCATGCTGGGACTCCGCGGATGCAGGTTGGGACTTGTCTTCCCAGCAATTAACGAAATGCAAACCCGGGCGATCCTCACCGCGGCAATTGAAGTCTCCAAAGAGGGCGTCACCGCCCTTCCTGAGATCATGATCCCCCTCGTGGGGCACGTCAACGAACTAAAGGTGGTTCGAGACCAATTGGAGAAGGTTGCGGAGGAGATTACCAAGGAGAGCGGAGTAAAAGTCAATTACAAGTTCGGAACCATGATCGAAGTCCCCAGGGCTTGCTTGACAGCTGATCAGATAGCCTCTGTGGCCGATTTCTTCTCCTTCGGTACCAACGACTTGACCCAGATGACCTTCGCCTACTCCCGGGACGATGCCGAAGGGAAGTTCCTCTTCTCCTACCTGGAGAAGGGGATCCTCAAGGAGAACCCCTTCCAGGTTCTTGATCGGGAGGGAGTCGGGAAGCTTGTTAAAATGGCCGTGGAACAGGGAAGAAGCACAAATCCTTCCCTGAAAGTGGGAATTTGCGGTGAACACGGGGGTGAGCCTTCCTCCATTGAATTCTGCCATCTGGTAGGGCTCAACTATGTTTCCTGCTCGCCATTCCGCGTTCCCATTGCCAGACTTTCCGCTGCCCAGGCAGCTCTGAAGGAAAAAATGGGCAAAATGGAAAAAATAGGAGAAGCTTAAAGAGGGATGACCATCCGAGAGCGGCAAGAAGAACTGGAGGAGAAGATCCTTTCCCCCGTCGCTGCTCTCGCAAAGAAAACCAGGGGAAGGCAAAGGCCGGAGAACGAATGTCCAATTAGGACCGCTTTTCAGCGTGATCGTGACCGGATTATTCACTCCAAAGCTTTCAGGCGCCTAAAACACAAAACCCAGGTATACACTGATCCCTCGGGAGACCATTATCGTACGCGCCTGACCCATACCCTGGAAGTCTCTCAAATTGCTCGCACAATTGCCCGTGCCTTGCAGTTAAATGAGGACTTGACCGAGGCCATTGCATTGGGGCATGACCTCGGTCATCCTCCATTTGGCCACGCCGGAGAGGAAGCCTTAGACCATGCCCTGAAAAGCTTTGACCAGTCCTTGCATTTCTTTCACCCCGAACAAAGCCTGCGAGTGGTCGATTATCTGGAAAGGCAAAAAAAACCCGATGGTTCAGAAGAAATTGGACTGAACCTGACCTGGGAAGTGAGGGACGGAATCCTCCATCATTCAAAAGGGGAAAGGGAGATTAGCCTTGAGGGTCCCTCCACCCTTGAAGGGCAGATCGTCAAACTTGCAGACAGGGTTGCCTATTTAAACCACGATATTGACGATGCTTTGCGCGCGGGAACTTTAACTCCCGGGGAACTTCCCTTCCGGGAGGTTTTCGGGGTGGGTGGATCGGAATTGATAGATGTGGTTGTAAAGGACGTTGTGGAGGCAAGCGAGGGAAAGGACAGGATTTTAATTAGCCCCAGAATTAAGGAAATGCTCGACTTCCTCAAGGATTTCCTTTTTCAGGAAGTCTATCGGGACCCGGAGGCCAAAAAGGAGGAGGGCAAAATCAAAAGGATGATCGTGACGCTCTTCAATTTCTACATGGAAAATCCCCAAGCCCTCCCCCAGCTCAATTCCACCTACCCAGAAGGGGTTCCCCTTGCACAGGCGGTCACCGATTACATCGCGGGCATGACCGACCGCTTCGCGGTGAAAACCTTCAGCCAATTTTTCCTCCCCCAACCCTGGTGAGAAATGGCTGACTATTCTGAATTCCTGGAAAGGCTTAGGGCGGAGGTGGACATAGTTTCACTTGTTTCTGACTATGTCAACCTCCGAAGATCCGGGAAAAATTTTGTGGGGCTCTGTCCCTTTCACCAGGAAAAAACCCCCTCCTTCACCGTTTCCCCGGAGCGAAGGATGTTTTACTGCTTCGGGTGCCATGCTGGCGGGGACGCCATTTCCTTCCTGATGAAAATCGAAAAATTAACTTTCCCAGAAGCAGTGGAGGCCTTAGCTCGAAAACTGGGAATAAAGGTTCCCCAGGTTTCGGAGGAAGCCAAGGAGCAAAAGGATCTGCTCTTTAAGGTAAACGAGCTTGCCTGCTCATTCTTTGAGAAATGCCTTCACGGTCCCTCGGGAATTAAAGCAAAGGAGTACCTCTTAAAGAGAGGGGTGAAGGAGGAAACTCAAAGGGTTTTCCGACTGGGATACGCGCCTGAAAGCGGGGAGCTTTCAGAATTTTTAAAAAATAAAGGGATAAACCTGGAGCTTCTTTTCAAAGCCGGTTTAGTTACCGAAAAGGGAGGCAAGGAATTATTCCGAAATCGGTTAATTTTCCCCATCATGGACCTCAGAGGAAGGGTTATCGCCTTCGGGGGAAGAGCCCTGGATGATTCCCTGCCAAAATACTTGAATTCCGGCCAGACTCCCCTTTTCGAAAAAGGGCGGCATTTGTATGCCATTCACCTGGCAAAAAAGTCGGTTTCCGAAATTGGAAACGCGATCGTCGTTGAAGGATACATAGACGCCATTTCCTGTCACCAGGAGGGTTTTCAGAACGTGGTCGCTTCCCTGGGCACAGCCTTGACCAGGGACCAGGTTGCCCTGCTTTCCCGATTCGCCAAAAAAGTCATCCTGGCTTATGACGCGGATATTGCTGGAGTGATGGCCACTATCCGCTCCTTTGAGCTTTTCGGGCAGATGGACATGGAGGTAAGGGTTGCCAGCCTCGAGGGATTTAAAGACCCGGATGAGCTTTTAAAAAATCGGAAATCCGCTGGTTTATCCCGGGCGATCTCCAGCTCAATCCCCGCTTTAGATTTCGCTTACGAGAAAATCCGCCAAAGATACGACTGGAAAGTCCCCCAGGAGAGAAAAGAGGGGGTCCTGGAAATCCTGAATTTAATTTCCACCATTGATTCCCCCCTTGACCAGGAAAAATACATAAAAAGGCTGGCCCTGGATTCCGGATACGGGGAAGACACCCTCTTCCTTCAGTTGAGAAAAAAGGAGAAGCCCACAACTCAAAAGCAAGCAAGGGAAAGACCCCTTGGTTTCGAGGAGATGGAGAGGATCAAAGCCAAGCTTCCCGCAGCGGAGGAAGCCTGCCTGAAACTTCTTTTTGAAGAACCCCAACTGATGGCCCTTGCAGAAAGGGAGCTGAACCCGGAGGACTTCTCCCACCCTCAGTTAAAAATTTTTTTTCAAAAAGCACTGGAACGCTTTAAAAAAGGGGAGGAAGACCTATATAATATCAACTTTGAGACCCCTGAGGATGTCTCCCTCCTTGCTCGGCTCCTCATGGAATCGCATCCTGGTTCCGAGGACCCGGAGAAGGAGCTTAAACAATGCATACTGAAAATAAAAAGGGATAGGCTTACCCGGGATCAAAAGAGATTGAGTCAAGAAATTTCAGCCCTGGAGCGCTCTGGGGACACGGAATTATACCGGAAAAAACTTGAGGAACTTCAGATATTGGTGAATAAAATCAGGAGTCTAACTGTTAAATAAGGATGAATAAAAGCATGGAAAAGGAAATTGTTACCTCCAAAGAAAATAAAAACCCCACCCTGGCGGAGATAAAACTCCTCCTGGAGAAGGGTAAGAAGCAGGGTTCCTTAAGCTACAGGGAAATTATGGATACCCTGCAAGAAATCCCTTTGTCCGCGGAGGAGATCGACGAAATGTACCAGGCCCTGGACGAGCTTGGGGTCAGGGTACTCGACGAACAAGCCCAGGCCCTTGCCCAGGAGCCGGTAGTTTCCGAGGAGGAGCTCAAGGACGAATACTTGCTTGCCGGGGTGGACATCGACGATCCCGTGCGGCTTTACCTGAAGGAGATCGGAAAGGTCCCACTCCTTACCCAGGAGGAAGAAGTAGAACTGGCAAAAAGGATAGAAGCGGGCGAGGAGGAAGCAAAGAAGAAATTAATCCAGGCAAACCTTCGTCTGGTTGTCTCCATAGCCAAAAAATACGTGGGAAGAGGCCTGCTCTTCCTTGACCTGATTCAGGAAGGAAACCTTGGTTTAATCAGGGCTGCAGAGAAATTCGACTACCACCGTGGGTTTAAATTCTCCACCTACGCCACCTGGTGGATCAGGCAGGCGATTACCAGAGCCCTGGCTGACCAGGCCAGGACAATCCGGGTTCCGGTCCACATGGTGGAAACAATTAACAAGCTGGTGAAGACCACAAGGGCCCTCGTCCAGAAATTCGGCAGGGAACCCACGGAGGAGGAGATAGCTAAGGAGATGGAGATTCCCGTGGAAAAGGTACGGGAGATCCTGAAGGCTGCGCAAGAGCCGGTCTCCCTGGAAGTACCCATCGGTGAAGAGGAGGATTCACACCTGGGGGATTTCGTGGAGGACAAAAAGATCGTTGCCCCTTCGGAGGCAGCCTTCCAGAGTTTGCTTCACGACCAGGTGCGGGAGATTTTAAGCTCCCTTTCCTACCGGGAGCAGAAGGTGCTCAGCCTTCGTTTCGGCCTTGAGGACGGTCATCCCAGAACCCTCGAGGAGGTGGGTAAGTTTTTCGGGGTAACCCGGGAAAGAATCCGCCAAATCGAAGCCAAAGCCTTAAGGAAACTGAAACACCCATCCCGCTCCCGGAAGTTAAAGGACTTCCTGGAGTAACCTCCCATTAATATGGCCCTGGTTTTTCGGGAAATCAGGGTTAAATCGATCCTCAATCCCTCTCAAATCGAAGGAATCGATTACGCCATAAACCCCTACCTCGGATGTCTCCATGGCTGCCTTTACTGTTATGCTGATTTTATGAGGAAGTTCTCCGGACACAAGGAGCCATGGGGGGACTTTGTGGATATAAAAACCAACTCCCCGGATCTGTTAATTAAGGAGATCAAGAGAAAAAACCCGGGGGAAGTTTCCCTGTCCACGGTCACCGACCCCTACCAGCCGGTTGAGAGGAGATACCTTTTAACCCGGAGGCTACTTGAAATCCTCGCTGGTTCACCTTTTTCCGTTTCCCTCCTTACCAAATCAAGCCTCATCCTCAGGGATATTGAGGTCTTTCGCAAAATAAAAAACATCACAATAGGCTTCAGCATCCCCATAGCGTCGGACAAAATAAGCTCCCTTTTGGAGAAAAGGACCTCCTCGCCCAGCGAAAGGTTCAAGGCATTAAAAATTTTATCCGAGGAAGGCTTCTCCACCTGGGTGTTTGTCGCCCCTACCCTCCCCTATTTTTCCGACTCCCCTGAAAATCTGGAGCAATTACTTTTTCAGTCAAAAATCTCCGGCGCTCACCGCGTGCTTTTCGACACTTTTCAAGCCTATCCAAGAGTCTGGGGAAAGATCAAGGGCTTCCTTTCCAGGGAATTTCCCAGGCTTGTGCCCCTCTATGAGGAATACAGACAATTCAAAGAGGAATTTAAGGAAGAATTGAAATTAAAGGCCCAGGAATTGGGAAAAAAGGTGGGGATCGAGGTCCAGCTCGCTTTTTAACCCCCCTCTTTCAATTGACGAAGGGGGAATTTGTGCTAAAATTTCCTAAATTGCTGCCTGGTAGCTCAATTGGCAGAGCAGCTGGCTGTTAACCAGCGGGTTGCAGGTTCGAGTCCTGCCCAGGCAGCCAATGTTTTAACCGCTTGAATCAACCCGAATTTTTAAGCCCCCCTGGCCATCCTGTTCTTTAATTCTTTTATAACCTCCACCGGCGTGGGGTCCACCCCTCGAGCGAGTGCAAGGTACCAGCTGAGGAAATCCCCAAAATAAAGGAGGGAGAAAAGCCGTGCAAGGCGGGATTTTCCCTGGCTATGAATTTCCGCGCATCCCGAAATTTGGGGCTGGATGATCTCCGTTGTGAATCTTATCCTAAGTGAAATCCTTGGATGCTCCTCAAGGTCCCTCAAGGTGATCAAATAAATATCCCTTTTCTGGAAAGAGAGGGCGACAAGGGTGTTGTGATCCAGTTCCGGGTAGGAATCCACGAGAGCGGGGAGCTTGCTATTCTCGTTCAGTTGCGCTTTCCATCTCAAAGCCGCGGAGTTGGTGATCCCGGGGGAGGAAAAAATCACGATTTCCTTATCCAGAGCCTGGAGGGCAAGTTTTTTTGCGGGGTTCTCTTCCACGGGCGTTTTCGGGGAAAAAACCTCTTTTAAATTCTCCAGGAGGGAAAAGGTCTCTTCCCACATTGGATTAAGGTCGCCAAAAAAACCAAGATTTTCAAGATAAGAAAGCGATGCCCCGAAAAGAAAACCAAGGGCGGCTCTCGGCTGAAAACCGGCAGGAATCCTGAGGAGAGGGAAGCCCTTTTCCTGGGAAATGGAGGAGAGCCTTCCCCCCGAGGTGACAGCGACAACCTGCCCTCCCCTTTCCAGAGCGAGACTGCAGGATTCCAGGGTTTCCTCGGTATCTCCGGAATAACTCACTGCGAAAAAGAGGGTATCCTTCCCCAGGAAGGAGGGGATTTTGTAATCTCGAATGACCCAAATTGGGAAGGGAACCGCATCCCCAAACAAGGAGGAAATTAACTCCCCGGCGATCCCTGAACCCCCCATGCCAAGAAAGGCAATGCTGGAAACTGGCCCTTTCAAGGAAGTGGCCCCTCCCCTGCTCCCGATCTCCCTTCCTTTCCGGAGCATCTCCGGAAGTTCCTCGATGACTCTTCCCATATCCTGGGAATCAACGGAATACTGGAATTGGTCCTCTAAGTTTTTTTCCATTTCAGGCTCCTTTTTCACCGCTCCTTAAAAATTACCATAACCCTCTTTTAATGGAAAACAGGAGATCCTCCCCTCGAAAGTAGGCCAATTTGATAATGTGATAGAATTGGAGGAAATATTCAGGGGAAAGTCTGAAGATGGAAGAAGAGGAACTCTTAAAAAAGGGTGTAAAACTTTACATGATGGGGCGCTTCAAGGAAGCGGAGAAGCTGTTGCGCCTTTCCATGCGCACAGATCCGGATAGCTCTGGTTCCCTAATCTGTCTGGATTATTTGATCAGGACCCTGATCGCCCAGGGAAAGCTGGGAATGGCGGAAAGAGCAGCGAGAAAGCTCGTAAAGGAATCCGGTCCCCTGATCGAGACCCGGTGGATCCTCGGGGAGGTCCTTTTCTTAAGGTCGAAGTTTGAGGAAGCCTATCAGGTTTTTGAAGATGTAATCAGGGAGGATCCCGATTTCGGCCAGGGGGGAATTCTGGAGCGAATTGACTTCCATTTGAAGCTCAAAAAAGAAGGAAAAAAGTTCAAGCCCAACCCCGAAAACCAGAAAGAAGCCTTCTTCCACTTTCTTCAATTCCAGGGATATGTGGCGTTAAAGATTTTCCTGGAAGCGGAATTCGCAATTCGCCAGGCCCTGGAGCTCGACCCTGACAATCCCACCTACCATTTCGAGCTTGCCAACTTCCTTAAAGTGAAACCGAAGTTCTGTCCCAATTGCGGGGAGCCAGTTCACCCTGGCTGGAGAAAGTGCACAGTCTGCGGCTTCAGTTTATCCTATCGAGAACCAAAAGTCTTCCAGTATTGCCCCTTCTGCGGAGGTATTGTCGACCCTCTCTGGAACAGCTGTCCCTATTGCGGCAGGGACCCATCCCAGCAAGCTCTCTGGAACGAGGAAGAATAAATCCCTCCTTAACGGGAAAACTCCCCTCAAGGGATGAAACTCCCCAATTTTCCAATTGGGGAGTTGAAAATTCCCGGGTAAAATAAGGAAAAATTGGAAAGGAGACATTTTTGAACCAGGATTTCAAGGATTTTCAGGAAGTTCCTCAAAGCCCCCCGAAACCCCCAGATGAAAGAAAGAGTGGGCGCCGTCCGGATTACGTCCTTCCTTTGATTCTGATCGCCTTGGGGGTCATTTTCCTCATTTCGGAATTTGGGGTTTCCATTAACTGGTCGATCATCTGGCCCATCTTTCTAATTTTGATCGGCGTGGGAATGATCATTTCCCGCAGGGTATCGGGGTTATGGGTTGGCCTTGTAATTTTCTTCCTTATATTGGCAGCTCTTTTCACCTTCGTCTTGGCACCCGCCTTTTCCCTGCGGTTGGGAGAGACGGTCTCCTACGCGGACGGTCCTCCAGATCCCAGCCTGTTTCAGGGGGCGAAAAGGATCAATTTCAATTACAGCGCCCCTCTGGGGAAAATCGAAATCAAACCAAACAGCTTGCTCCCCAGAGACACTTTCCAGCTACAAACCACGACGAACATCCAAGACCTTCCCCGCCCCTCGATTTCCCGTGCAGGGGATGCGGTTTCCATCGAATGCTCTTTCCCCACTCAAGGAGTCTGGTTTGCCTTCCCCTGGCTTCCCAATCTTCAGAGTGCCAGGTTGGAAAGAAGCTTCTCCCTCAATTCCTCGCTTCCCTTAAATTTGAAGTTAAGCATGACCTCGGGAAGCGGGGACTTGAACACTGAGGGAATTCCCATTGAGGAAGCAAGGATTAAATTTACTTCCGGAGCCCTTCTCTGGGATGCGGGAAAAATTTCCTCTTCCTTATCTCCCCAAATTTCCTTTGATTTTACGAGCGGCACCGCAAACGTCCTGAATCTGGGGAGCACGAATTTCAGCTCCCTGGATATTAATTTCACGAGCGGCCAGGGGACATTCGATCTTTCAGGTTTTGGCGGAGGGTCACATTCCGTTAGCGTTAAGCTCACCTCTGGGAGTGTTGACCTCATCATGCCCCGAACCGCGGGCTACAGGATTCAGGTGGAAAAAACAACCGGTTCAGTGAACCTGGATGGCAGGGCTTTGCAAAGCGGCGACCTCTTAGAGAATGACGCTTTCAGCACAGCCCCCTCAAAGCTGGACATTTCGCTGCGGTTGACCACCGGGACGATCAACATCCGCTTTACAGATTGAAGGAAGAACCCGGGATAACTTTTTCCCCCTTTTTTGGTAAAATATAAAAATTAACCGGGCCCATAGCTCAAGGGTAGAGCGGCCGGCTCATAACCGGTTGGTTCCTGGTTCGAATCCGGGTGGGCCCACAAAAGGGGCATATGGAGGAGTTAGACCTTCTTTTTCAGCTTCAATGCCTGGACTTAACGCTGGAGGCGAACGAGAAAAAACTCCGGGAAATCAACTCTCCGCCCCCTTCAGCAAAGATCGCTTCAGAAAAACTCTCCGAGTTCCAGTCAAAAGAAAAGGAATTCAAGGAACTGAAAAGGGAAATAAAAGACCGGGAGCTGGAGATCGAATCAATTTCCCAGAAAGTCAAAAAGCTAAAAACCGAACTCTACTCCGGAAAGAGTGGGGTCAAGGAACTTATGGACAAGCAAGCCGAACTCGAAGCCCTGGCCAAGAACCAGAAAAAGATGGAGGACATCCTTCTGGAATTGCTGGAAAAGGCGGAGGTCCTGGAAATTGAAACCCAAAAGGCCAAACAGGAACTCGACCTGGCGGAGAAGGAGAGGGACGCTGACCTCATATTAAAAGCGAAGGAAAAGGAGGAGGTCGAGCGGGAAATTGAAAAACTCAAAGGGGAGAGGGAAGAAAAGGTTAGGCTCCTACCCTCCGACCTCTTGAACACCTACGAAAGGCTCCGCCGCACTATGATGGGGAAAGCGGTGGTCGAGGTGAAAAAGGACAAGTGCGGGGGCTGTCAAATCCAAATCGCCAACCGGAAGCTCTCGGAGATTAAAAAGCGGAATTCCATCATCACCTGCGAAAACTGCGGAAGAATTCTCTACTGGAAGGAGTAAACAGGGTGGGAAAACCCAGCATCTTCACGGTGGTCAGAAGACGAAATCCCTTTCTTTTATGGATTGGTCAACTGGTCTCAACCCTGGGGGACAATTTCGAATACATTGCTTTGATGGCCCTGGCCTACCATTTGTCCGGATCAACACTTGTCATGGGCGGAGTTATGGTTGCCTACATGGTGCCGAACCTCATATTCTCCATTTTTTCAAGCGTGATGGTCGATCGCTGGGACCGCCGAATGACGATGTTCCTATCGGACATCCTGCGGGGGGTAATCATTCTCATTCCCCCCATTTTGTTGCTTGTGGGAAAAATTCAGGTCTGGCACCTGTACCTTTACTCCGTCCTTTTCGGCTCCGTCACGCCCTTTTTTAACAACGCTAATTCCGCCCTCCTGCCAAACCTGGTGAGAAAAGAAGAGTACATGGCGATGAATTCCCTGATGCAAACCTCCATCCAACTTGCGGGAATCCTCGGGCTTGCACTTGGCGGTGCCGCAGTGGCTTTCCTGGGGTATGCCAACGCCTATTTCTTCGATTCTTTAACTTTCTTCTTCTCGGCGGTGACGATCTTCCTCCTTAAAATAGCCAGGACCGAGCGAGCCCGCCCACCGGAAAAATTTCAAATTTCCCAATTCCTCAAATCCTGGTTCCGTGATTTTAAGGAAGGGGTCCTGTTCTTCAAAGTAGAGAGGTCCCTTTTATGGCTCCTCCTAATCGCCTCCATGGTGAATTTTGCTTTCGGGCCCATCTCCATCCTTCTCCTCCCCTTCGTGGAGGGTTTTCTGGGACAAACCGTTAAGGAGTTCGGGTGGATTATGTCCTCAGTCAGCTTGGGGACATTCCTGGGGGCAATTTTCATGGGTTCTCTGGGAATAATAAGGAACAGGAGGAGCTGGATCCTCTTCGCGGTGGGAGCCCTTGCGGTGATGACCATGTGCCTTCCCGTTTCCAGGTTCTATCCCCTGGCCATGTTGCTTCTTTTCGGGATAGGCTTCTCACTTCCCATGGCCAACATTCCCATCGCCACAGTCTTCCAGGAGAAGGTTCCCGACAACTTAAGGGGAAGGGTCTTTGGGGTGAGGGGCTTTCTCGCCCAGAGCCTCACTCCAGTATCCACCGCGCTGGGGGGAATGGTCGCGGATTTAATCGGAGTTCGGCTAACGATTTTCTTCTGCGGTGTCCTGGCCCTTTTAGTTCTCATCCCCAGTATTTTCATCCCCCACCTCTATGGTTTAAACTTACAAGCAAAAGTTGAAGGGAGGACAGAATGAACAAAAAAGCTCTGCGCTGGATTATTTTCGCACTGATTGTTTTAGGGATCTCGGTTGCCTTATTTTTTGTCCTCAGACCATACTTCGCGGGTGAGAAGATCGTCCACCCGGAAGTTTTCCGCATTGGCAACTTCTCCATCCGGTGGTACGGCCTCCTCATTGCCCTGAGTTTCATCCCTGGAATTTATGTCGCTTACAAAATGGCTTTAAATTGGTCAATCAACCCAGACCACGTCTTCAATCTGGCGATCATATGCGCACCATTGGGGTTGATCTTTGCCCGCCTCTTTTACTGCGCTTTAAATCTACCTTATTACAGCAAGTATCCTGCCCAGATACTTTACCTCTGGCAAGGTGGCCTCTCCATTTATGGGGTGATCTTCGGAGGGATTCTGGGGGTCCTGATCTACTCCCTGGTTGGAAAAGTGAACTTCCTGAGACTGATGGACCTCGGTGCAGTGCCCTTGCTTCTGGGTCAGGCGATAGGTAGATGGGGGAACTTTTTCAACCAGGAGCTTTTCGGATACCCAACTGATTTGCCCTGGAAGATGTACATTTCCCCGGAGTACCGCCCCCAGAAATACATGGCATATAACTACTTTCATCCCACATTCCTCTACGAATCAATCTACAATTTCATCCTCTTCGGGGTCCTTTACTCAATCTCCAAAAAGAAGGACTTAAAACCCGGGGTGATCGTCTCCCTCTATTTCATCGGATACGGAACTTTCCGCTTCTTCCTGGAGTTCGTGCGGATTGAGCCAGCAGCAGTCTGGTTTTTTAGCTGGGGACAGGTGGCAAGCCTCGCCGCTGTCCTTATCGGCTCCCTGATGTTGTTTTTCATCACCCGGTCGAAGCCCGTTCAGGCGGAACTTCAAGCGGCCTCTAACCAGGGAGCAGAATCTATCTCAGAGCCCCAGGAGGCTCCCTCTGATGAAAAAACTCCCCAGCAAGGGGCTTCCGCTGAGGAGAAAAATTCCGGGGAGATCCCTCAACAAGAAGGGAATAAATAGCAGGAATAGCCTCATTTAATTCCAGCTAACCTTGCAAGCGGGCTGCGAATGGGACTTATCGCCCCCTGAGGGCAGATCTCCTGGCAGCAGAGACATCCGGTACACTTCTTTCGGTCAATTTCTGGAGGGTTCCCGGGGGAGATGGCTCCAGCAGGACAGGACTGGGCACAGAGGCCACAGGCTGAACATTTGGAGGCATCAACCCTGGGACGGAGGTAGACAAGCCTCTCGAGGAGGGGCGAGAGGAACCCGGGGATAAAAAATCTCATCAAACCCGAAAGGGGAGGGAGTTTCACATTTTTCCAATCAAGTAACCACTTCTTACCCATAACCTTGATATCCATACTCTCCCCATTTTCCCATCTCCTTCTTTTTGCCTCCGCGAGGTGAAGCACGCTTCCACCGGGACAGCCCATTGCTTGGGAAAGAACCAAATCAAGGGCAACAGGATCAGCGGAAGCACCGATCACTCCGTACTTCCTCGGGGTACCTCCCGCTCCTGGTCCATAACCCTCCTGCCCCAGAATCCCATCCATGATCGTTAACCGGGGAGCGGTTAACTCAAGGATATCAACAAGAGCCTTTGCGAACTCCTTTGGCGATGGAGCTTTAAGGTGTATCTCCTTTTTCCTCGTCCCGGGGACCAATCCAAAAAGGTTTTTCACCGCACCCGTGTATAAAGTGAAGGTGTGTGTCTTCAATTTGGGCAGGTTGATTATTAAATCCGCCTCGAAAGCCTGAGGGGAAAGGAGGTAGCTTTTCCCCCTCAGACTCTTCAATGTCCCCTTGTTCAAGGGAAGGAGCCTGGATTGAGTTTCGCTTGCAACCCAATCCATCCCGGTTTTGGACCACAAATTCTGAAAATCTTCCCCCGTTCCCCCCGGGGAATCCCCAATCCAGACTTCTCCCCCCGCTTCCTTAACCATTTCAGCAACAGTTTTTACCAGGACAGGGTGGGTGGTGATCGCTTTCTCCGGAGGGCTGGGCGAAAGGAGGTTTGGCTTCAAAAGAACCCTCATTCCCGGTTTGACAAAACTCTCTATTCCCCCCAGAGCAGCCAATGCCTCTTGGAGCGCGTCCCTCACCTCATTTTGTTCGTAGGAGTTGCAACCGATGATCGAAACTTCAGCGTTCATTTCCCATCACTAATTTTAGCCTTCTAAGGCTTGAGTTGGGCAACCACGGAACCTAAAAACATCAAACCACACCCTAAAAGTGCCCTGGAGGTCAGGAGTTCCTCCAAAAAAACCCATCCCGCGAGGGCAGCAAATACCGCTTCTAAACTCATGATTATCGCCGCATGGGCGGGGATAGTATCCCTTTGAGCGACTACCTGGAGGGTATAGGCGATCCCCACGGAAAAGACACCCGCAACAAGGAGGGGAAGGATGGATTCCTTTAAACCCCCAAATCGCAGGCCTTCAAAGAAAAAGGAAAAAATGAGGCTGAGAAAAGAGCAGGTTAAAAACTGGATCAGCGCAATAAAAAGGGGTTCTCCCCTCCGGGCAAAAAAGGAAAGGGCCATGACGTGGAAAGCGAAAACAAAAGCGCATATCAAAACCAGCATGTCCCCCTTTAAAAAATCGGCAGTCTCCATGGGGGAAAGAAGGAAAAGGCCGCCCAGTGCGAGGAAAGCCCCCAGCCAGCTCCCCCACCCCGGGGGGTTTCGGGTGAAGACTCCGAGAAAAGGGACGATCACCACATAAAGCCCGGTGATGAACCCCGCTTTTCCCGCTGTGGTATGGACGATCCCGTACTGTTGAAAATTTGAGGCGATGGCCAGAAGCGTTCCGCACAGAATTCCCCCCACCCATTCAATTCTGGTTAAGGGGTGAGGATTCCCCTTTTTTAAAAAGACCAAGGGAAGCAGGGTCAAGGAACCAAGGAGGAATCTGGTGCCGTTGAAAAGGGCAGGAGGAAGGTAATTTGAACCAACCCTTTGAGCGACGAAAGCCAACCCCCAGATGAAGGCGGTCAAAAGCAAAAGGGCGTCGGCTTTGAGAATTTTGCGGTCGGCCATCAAAAGAAGGGAATTAAGTGGATTTCAGCCTGGAAATCGCTCTTTCAAGCCTGAGTAGACTCTCGTCCTTTCCAAGGACTTCCAAGACCTCGAAAGCCCCGGGGGAGGCAACTTTTCCGGTGAGAGCGGCTCTCAAAGGCCAGAGGAGGTTTCCATGGGGAATCCCCTTTTCCTGGGCAACCTGGCGTAATTCCCTTTCCAAGACGGGGACGGCGAAGTCCTCGATTTCCGTCAACCGGTCAATCGCCACCTCGAGAGCGGAGATCGTTTCCTCTTTGGTCCCTTTTTTGGGGATCAAAAGTTCGGGAGGGAAATCGGGCTCTTTAAAATAAAAGGAAAGAAGATCAGGAGCTTCTGAAAGCTTCTTCATGCGCTCCTGAACTGTTCTTAAAGCCATGAAAAAGTAGGGCTCAAGAGGGTAATCCTCGCTGATTAACCCGGCCTTCACCATATAGGGCTTCACCAGAATGGCAAGCTCCTCGAGGGATTTCCTTCGGATGTAATAGCCATTGAAGAAGTCGAGCTTTTCCCGATTGAACACCGCTCCCGTACGGGAGACCTTCTCCAGGGAGAACTGCTCGATCAACTCCTCCATGGAAAAGATCTCCTGGTCTGTACCAGGAGACCATCCCAGCAGGGCCAAAAAATTGATCATCGCCTCCGGAAGGTAACCCTCTTCCATATATGAAATTACGGAAACGGCTCCGTGCCTTTTGGAAAGTTTCCCCTGGCCTCTTCCCGCAAGGATGCTCGGGAGGTGGCAGAATTCCGGCATTTCCCACCCGAATGCCTGATAGAGGAGGACATGCTTGGGGGTGGAAGGGAGCCACTCCTCACCTCGGATAACGTGGGTGATCTTCATCAGGTGATCGTCAACAAGATGAGCCAGGTGGTAGGTGGGGAAGCCGTCTGATTTAAGGATCACCTGGTCATCTATCTCTTCGTTTCGCATGGAGATTTCACCGTAGACAATGTCCCGGAAAGCGGTGACCCCTGTTTCCGGGACCTTCATGCGGATGGTATAGGGGAGGCCCTGACTGATCAGTTTCTCCCTTTCCGAAGGGGTCAAATTCCGGCATTTCCGGTCATATCTGGGGGGGAGCCGCTTCGATTCCTGCTCCTTCCTCATCGCTTCCAAGCGCTCGGGGGAGCAGAAACAGGGATAGGCGAATCCCGCTTCCATCAATTGAAGAGCGTGCTTCTGGTAAATTTCCAGCCTCTGGGATTGAAAAATGGGACCCTCGTCCCAATGTAGTCCCGCCCATTTCAAAGCGAATTGAATGTGGTCAGCGGAGTGGGGATCATACCTTTTTCGATCAGTGTCCTCGATCCTGAGAATGAAAACCCCCCGGTTCTTGCGGGCGAACAGGTAACAAAAAAGGGCGGTGCGCAACCCCCCAATGTGAAGCTCCCCGGTGGGGCTGGGAGCAAAGCGAACTCGGACGGACATATTTCACCTCACAGAGAGAATTTCTTCTTTGCTTTTCCTAAGATCTCTAAAGCCAGATAAATATCCTGAGGGGTGTGGGAAGCGGTGACCGTTGTGCGAAGCCTGCAGGTCAAGGGAGGAACAGCGGGAGGGAGGACGGGGAGGACGAAAAGTCCCTCGTCCTGGAGGAACCTGGTGACCTTCAAGGTCATTTCTTCCTCCCCGATCAGGATGGGGACCACCGGGGTCTGGGAGTTGAAGGTGCTGAATCCCAGATCCTCAAGGCCTTTTTTGAACAGGCGCATGTTCTCCTGCACCCTTTCCACCCTCCAGGGTTCTTCCTCAATAACTTCGAAACTTGCTTTGGCTGCGGCAGCTACGGGAGGTGGGAGGGCGGCGGAGAAAACGAAAGCCCTGGCATTATGCTTTAGAAAATCAATAAGGTCCCTTTTCCCCGCAATGTAGCCCCCCACGGCGGGAATGGTCTTGGAAAGGGTACCCATCTTGATAGGAATTGAATCGGGCATCCCGAAGAATTCCTCGATCCCGTGACCCGTCCTTCCCAGAACCCCCAGGGAGTGAGCTTCGTCCACCATCAACCAGGCCCCGTATTCCTTGCAAAGGGAAACCAAATGGGGGAGCGGGGCAACATCTCCGTCCATGGAAAAGACCGCGTCCACGATCACCAGTTTCGCCACGTCCTGATCCTTAAACTTCCTGAGCTGATCCTCAAGGCTCGAGGGATCGTTGTGCTGGAAACGAATGAAATTTGCCCCAGAAAGGAGGCAACCGTCGACGATGGAGGCATGGTTCAACTTGTCGCATATTACCACGTCGTTCCTTCCCACCAGGGTGGAGACCGTGGAAAGGTTAGTCACATATCCGGAAGAGTAAGCGATTGCCTCCTCGGTACCCTTGAAACGGGCGATGGTCTCCTCAAGCTCCCTGTGGATGGGGAGGCTCCCCGCGAGGATCCTCACCCCATGTGTGCCGGTCCCGTATATCTCCAGGGCCTTCTTTGCGGCTTCAGTGATCTTGGGGTGCCCGATTAAGCCCAGGTAAGAGTAGGATGCCAGCATCATCATCCTTCTTCCCTGGACGTATACGTAAGCACCATCCAGGCGCTCAATCTCCTTCAAGTAAAAGTACAGCTTTTCTTCCCTCGCCTTATTCAGACGATTGGAAAAGGTATCGATCCGGTTCTGAATTCTGTCCATTGCTCTCCTCTCTAAAATAACTGAAAAACTGAAGGCATTCAAATCCTTTTTCAATAAGACTTTAAATGTTAACATTTTTAATCAAAAGCGGAGGGAAATGTGAAAAAAGGGAACAATCTTAAAAAAATCAAAAATGCACTTCAGGATTCGGGTATTGAGGTGGAGATCCCGGAGTCCTACCGGGAACTCGAGGAAAGATCGAGGGTAACAATCCTCAAATCTCTTGAACCCTTCCCCAAGGCCAGCAAGTTCTTTCACATTTTAGAATCGGACCTTGAAGTTAGAGCCAACTGGGATTTGGCGGACTTCATTGCGGTATCCAAACTCCACTACAACGATCACGGTGAGGTCCACGCAAAAGTGGCTACCTCATCCGCCCTGACCATGCTTGACCTTCTTTTAAAAAGGGGCGTTCCAGTTGACTTCATGGAAGCGGCAGGGGGAGATGCCGACGATGAGCATTTAATAGTCATGGCGGCAGGCCTCCTTCACGATATCGGAAACCAAGTCCACCGGGAATGGCACAATCTTCACGGGGTAATCCTTGCCACTCCTCTTCTGGACAGGCTGCTCCCGGAAATTTATCCCGATCTGGAAAAAAGGACAGAGGTCCGGGGGTTCATCCTCAACGCGATCTACGCTCATGATTTTGAAGTTTCCGACCTGACTAAAGAGGCGGCCCTGATAGGCATTGGGGATGCCACCGACATGACCAAGGGAAGGGGACGAATCGCCTTCGACCTGGGAAACATCAACATCCACTGTGTCTCCGCGCTGGGGATCGAAGAGGTACTAATCGGGGAGGGAGAGGAGAAACCAATAAAAATTCTCATTCAGATGTCCAACTCGGCGGGAATCTTCCAAGTCCAGGAAACCCTGGGAAAAAAGGTGATCTCAAGTCCTCTCAGGGATTATGTGGAAATCCTGGCCTTCACCGCCCCTGAGGAACTTTTCTCCGATCAGAGGATCATTCAAAGGATCTACCTTGACAGGGAACATTTCCGGGCAGTAAAAAAGGGAACCAGGGGCAGCACCTCGATCCTTTAACTTAACGCCCCAAGAGCTTGCTCAATATCGGAAAAAAGGTCCTGGCAATCCTCAATTCCCACCGAGAGCCGAACAAGGCCATCGGAAATTCCTCGCTTTTTCCTTTCCTCGGGGGAAAGCATGCGGTGAGACGATGAAGCAGGATGAGTAACCAGGGTCTGGACGTCCCCCAGCGATGCAACACGGGAGATCAATTTCAAGGAATCCTGGAACTTTTCGGCGGCCCTGTATCCTCCTTTCAATTCAAAGGCCAGAACCCCACCGAAACCCCTCATCTGGGAACGAGCGATCTCGTACTGGGGAAAGGACTTCAATCCCGGATAATAAACTGCGGAAACCTCTTCCCTTAAGGAAAGCCATTGGGAGATGAGCATGGCATTGTGGGCGCTTCTTTCCATTCTCAAGGAGAGCGTGCAAATCCCCCGGCCAAGCAGAAAGGCTTCCCAGGGAGAAATAACCGTTCCCAAATGACGGTGGAAAAGTTTCCTCATGGGATCGAGCAAACTCCGCGGTCCGGCAACAACACCGGCAGTAAGGTCCCCGTGGCCCCCGAGAAATTTAGTAGCGGAATGAACAACCAGGTCACATCCCCATTGAAGGGGGTTTTGAAAATAGGGGGTAGCGAAGGTAGAATCGACAACGGAAATTATCCCTTTCCCTTTTGCGAAGCGTGCCAGCTTCTCCAAGGGAAGGCATTTGAGGAGGGGGTTTGCAGGGGACTCCAAGAATAGCACCTTTGTATTGGGCTTCAAGGCCCCTTCCAATTGACTCTTATCCAGGGAGTCCACGAAGCTCACCTCGATCCCGTATCTGGGGAGGATCTCGTTGAAGAGGGTGTAGGTTCCACCGTAAATGGATTCTTCGCTGATTAAGTGATCCCCGGATTTCATCAGGGAAAGAATTGAAACCAGGATGGCAGACATCCCCGAACCAAAGAGGACCGCGTCCTCCGCACCCTCCAGGGAAGCGACTTTTTCCTCAACCGATCTTACCGTGGGATTCCCATATCTGGAATAGACGTATCCTTCCCCGAGCTCGAACCTTTTGACGGCCTCCTCGGAGGAAGAGAAGGAGAAAGCAGCGGTCTGAAAAACAGGAATAACCGTGGAACCCTCCATTCCTTCCGGGTGTCCCGCATGGACGGCCCGGGTAGAAAAACCCCATTTGGAACTCATTTTCACCTCCAGGTATTAAAAAAGGGTATAAACCAGGAAAGCTACCCCCAAGACCAAGGCGGAGGATGGAGCGAGCATGGAGTAAATTTTTCCCCAATCAGCCTTAAAGTACTGGCGGGTTAATACCAGGCATAAGTGAACGGGGGATGCGAGGACCCCTACAAACCCGGAAATGTAGGCCAGGGCAACCATAGAAAGGTTGATCGGGTTTCCGAAAATTCCCAGGAGGAGGGGAAAGGCAACCCCTACAAAAGCTTGGGTCACTCCCGTTAGCAAGCCCACAAATAAGGGGAGGAACGAGACCAAAAGGATCGAGGGGACCCCTGAACTGAAAAAGAAATCCGAAAGCTCCTTTACCGATCCGCTTTTTATCATCGTATCCTTGAATACAATGACCCCCAGGACAAGGAATACGGTGTTGATGGAGAAAGCTTTCTTCACCAGGTCCCAGAAATTGGGGAGTTTGTACTTCAAGGAAATGGCCACCCAAACCCAGAGCAGGAGGAGCACCGAGAGCAGGGCGAGAACCAGTTCAACATGGAAAATCAAAACAAGGATCAGGACAACCAGTACGGGCAAAATAGTAAAGAGGAGCTTTCCTAAATCCTTTATGTTCCCCTTTTCCCAATTTCCCCCTTCTTTGCTTTTGATTTTGGGAAAGGCGAAAAGGGACCCCACGATAATTGCGGAGATCGTGTAATGCCACTGGTGGGAAACAAGCGACGAGAGGCTAACGCCCAAAAGGCTTGAAGCGAGAATCAGTCCCGGGTAGAGGGGAAAAATGCATTCCCAGATGTGCCGGAACCAGAAATTGATGAACGCCTTCCTTGAAGGGGAAATTTCGTAATCCTTGCTCGCCTCCTCGACCAAGGGGGCGGAGAATAGGGCTCCTCCTGCGGAGGGAAGGAAACCAAGGAAGGCAGGAAGAAAAGCCATCACCAGCCTGTGCTCGGGAACAAGTTTCTTCAGGGATGTGACCATTTGCTCAAGGAGTCCGGAACGGCGAAGGGTGGCTTCAAGAAACTGAATCAAGACAAGGGACAGGATCAGGGTTACCGTCGTGTAATCAATCGCGGAATAAAAAGCGATCTTCAGCCACTCCCAAGGCCATACGGAAAAAAGGAGGGCGAGGAGGAAAGCTCCCGCAAGCATGATCAAACCAAGGTTTAAGCGTCTGGTAATTAAGAAAATTATGATCAGAAAGACTGCCAATACCTTTATTAATGACATTTTTCATTCTCCGGATGAGGCGTCCCTATCCTTCATTTCCTTTCTTCTTTTGGCTTTCAACCTCAATTGCCTTTCCAACCGATAAAGCCTCGTTGGCCTGGGAGGGGTGGGTTTCAAAAGAATCCTCACAAGGTGGTAGGTAATCACCCCAAGGACCCCGGGCCAGACATAAACCAAAAAATAATACAGATAAGACAACTGTTCAAACTCTGGATGATCCCGCAGATAAAGTGAATAGTAGAACAGAAGTCCGAGAGCATAGAAAAAAACAGAGGCCAGGAAGAATGCCCCTCCTTGTCGCTTCTTGAAGAAAAAACCGGTAAGAAGGAAGAAGAGGACAAAGAAAAATAGAAGGAAAGCCCAGGGAATGTTCAGGAGTTTTGTTTTCAGGGCAATTACGATTTCCAGAAAAGCAAGGAAAACCCCAAAAAGGCAATATAAGAGAAATTCTTTCATGTTATCATTTAGATAGTATAATACAAAGATAATTTATGGGGATTTTTGCGCGGGTCAAAAGGAATAAGGAGCTTCTCTGGAGCATAGGATTAGGCCTGGTCCTTGTTGTCCTTCTCCTTGTTGCTTTCTGGTTGGTTTATTTCCTTTTTAAGAACCTTGCAGGTGTCCTGGCAATTTTTATTTGGGCAGGCTTCCTGGGTTTTCTCCTTTATCCCCTAGTGAATTTGCTTTCCCGAGCCCTCCCCCGGACCCTCTCCTCGCTGATCGTCCTCTGCCTTTTTGTTTTTATTATCGGCTTGCTCCTTTACCTTGTTGTCCCGGCGATCGTCAGCGAACTAGCAGTCCTGCGGGACAACCTCCCCTCCATAGTCTCCCAGCTTCAACAGGTGATGACCGACCTTGACCGATTCTTAAAGTCACTGGGGCTGGGGGTCTCCCTTTCCGTGGCCATCCAACAAGTGACCGCAAACCTTCAAAGCTGGATCGGGGCCATCCTGGGGCAGGTTGTTGCCATAAGCGTCAGTTTCGCCAATTTCCTCGTTAGGGCCTGCTTTGTATTCCTCGTCACCCTCTTTCTTTTAAGAGATTGGCCCCGATTGAAAGCCTTACTTTTTGACTTTCTTAACCGCTGGGGGAAATGGGAAAGCGAGGAGCTCCTCAACTCCCTTTCTCGAGTGATCGCCAGGTATCTTACGACCTTGCTTTTGACGGCCTCGATCGTGGCGGTTCTGACGGGGACGGGGCTTTTCCTCCTCGGGGTTTCCTATTCCTGGATCCTGGGAATAATTGCCTTCTTCGGGGAGTTCGTCCCCTACCTCGGTCCCCTCTTCTCAACCATCTGCGGGATCATTCTATCACTGGGGAAACCGCTTTCTTTCTTATTCTACGTGCTCCTAATATACCTCGGGGTTCAGGCCCTCCAGAACTATGCCATTTCCCCCCTAATCATGTCTGCCAGGATGGGTTTCCATCCCTTGCTTGTGATTTTCGCAGTGCTTTCGGGAGGCGCCCTCTTCGGCTTCTGGGGGATCATCCTCTCGATCCCCATTCTTTCGATCATCAAAACCGTGGTAGCTTTTATTGGTCAATCAAAGAAAAATTCACCCCCCCAAGGAGAACCAAGAAAAGATGAACAGCGACAGCCTTCGTCATGAGTTTTTGAAATTTTTTGAAGAAAAGGGCCACCTGGTACAGCCAGGGATTTCCCTGGTGCCCGAGGACCCCACCCTCCTCTTCACTTCAGCGGGGATGGTTCCCATGAAACCATTCTTCCTCGGTCTGGAGGAACCCCCTTCCCTGCGCCTGGCAACCATCCAGAAATGCTTCCGGACGACCGATATAGAAAACGTTGGCCGAACCCCGAGGCACCTTACCTTCCTGGAGATGCTGGGCAACTTTTCCGTTGGGGACTACTTCAAAAGGGGTGCCATCCTCTTTGCCTGGGAGTTCCTCACCGAAAGGCTAAAAATCCCCAAAGACAGGTTATGGATCTCGGTCTTCCGGGAGGACGATGAAGCATTTCTCATCTGGGAGAAGGAGGTGGGGGTTCCCCCAGACCGGATCGTCCGATTAAATGAGGAAGATAATTTCTGGGGTCCTGTAGGAACCACCGGAACCGGACCCTGCGGTCCGTGTTCCGAAATTCATTTTGACCTCGGGCCAGAGCTGGGCCCTCCCGCAAAACCCGGGGATGACAGCCCCCGACTTGTTGAGGTCTGGAATCTGGTTTTTATGGAATTTAACAAGAACGAAAAGGGAGAGCTTGAACCCCTCAAGAAGAAGAACATCGACACCGGAATGGGTCTGGAGAGACTGGCGATGGTGGTACAGGGGAAGAAATCCGTCTTCGAAACTGATCTCTTCTGGCCTTTAATTGAGGCTATTTCAAGCCTTCCTGGGGTAATAAATTCCCAGAATGAAGAAAAACGTTCGTTCGCTTTAAGGACCATTTCCGACCACCTTCGCGCTTTAACCTTCCTGATTTCCGACGGTGTCATCCCCACAAACGAGGGTCGGGGTTATGTGCTCCGAAGGGTGATTCGCCGGGCATTCCGCTACAGCAGGTACCTGGGCTTGAAGGAACCATTCTTGTTCAAATTGGTCCCTGAAGTCGTCAGGGTAATGGGGGGAGCATATCCCGAGCTTATGGAGAAGTCCCCGTTCATTTCCCGGGTCGTCAAAGCGGAGGAGGAGAGGTTCTGCGCTACTCTGGAAGATGGCTTGAACCTCCTTGAGGAGACTCTAAAGAAACTCTCCCAAAAAGGGGAGAGAGTGATTCCCGGTGAGGAGGTCTTCCGCCTTTCCGATACTTTCGGTTTCCCCTGGGAGTTAACCGAGGAGATCGCCAGGGAAAGCGGAATGGAGATTGATAGGCAGGGGTTTGAAAAGGAAATGGAGAAACAGAGGGAGAGGGCAAGGGCGGCATTAAAGAAGGTCGGCATGGAGCTCTCGCCCCTGAGTTTAATAAGAGAGAGGGAGGGGGAAACCAGGTTTATTGGCTACGATTTCCTTCAATCGAGAAGCAAAGTAATCGGGATCCTAAAGGAAGGAAATGAAGTGGACTCACTCCTTGAGGGATCCACCGGGGAGGTTCTCCTGGACTGTACCCCATTCTACCCAGAAAGGGGGGGACAGGTCGGAGACCGGGGAAGGATCACCTGGGAGGGGGGTGAAGCGGTGGTCATTGACACCCAGGTTCCCTTCGAGGGCCTGATCGTCCACAAGATCAAGGTGAAGAAAGGGAGCCTGCAGAAAGGAACCGAGGTCCACGCAGAGGTCGACCAGAGGCGAAGGGCGGCGATTGCCCGGGCCCATACCGCGACCCACCTTCTCCATTTCTCCCTGAGAAAAATCGTCGGGCCTCACGCCCTGCAAGCAGGTTCCTTAGTTGAACCGGACAGACTTCGTTTCGATTTCTCCCACTTCGAACAGGTAGGGGAGGGAGAATTAAGGCAAATCGAAACCATGGTCAACAATTTAATCCAGGAGAATTACCCCGTAGAAATCAGGGAAATGCCTTTGGCCCAAGCTAAGAAGGAAGGGATTGTGGCCATTTTCGGGGAAAAGTACCGGGATCCCGTGAGGGCAATTTTCACCGGCCCATCAAAAGAGCTCTGCGGAGGGACTCACGTGGACCGCACCGGAGACATCGGCTTCTTCATCATCCTTCAGGAAACGGGCGTGGGTTCTAATTTGCGAAGGATCGAAGCCCTGACTGGAGAATTGGCAGTAGAAAAGTTTCAGGAAGAAAGGGAAAAGCTGAAGGAGATCGGACGGCTCTTGAACGCACCACAGGGCCAGGAGGTCCAAAAGTTGAAAAAGTTGCTCGAAGAGAAGGATGAGGAAGGCCAAAGAGCAATCTTCTTCCGGGACAGGATTCTTAAACTCCTTTCTTCGGCTCTTAAAGAGAAGGCCATCATCCAGATTCCAGCAATCGTTGAAGAGGTGGAATCCCTGGACATGGACTCCCTTACCCTCCTTTCCGACCAGCTCTTGCAGAAACTGGGGAAAGGAGTGGTGATTCTGGGGTCAGAATTTCAAGGGAAACCCTCGATCATCGTGCGGGGGAGCGAGGATTTCATCAAAAAAGGCTTTAACGCGGGGGAAATCGCCGGTTCCCTTGGGAAAATCCTCCAGGGATCCGGAGGAGGAAAACCTGAAATGGGGCGGGCTGGAGGGAAAGCCCCTGAAAAATTGAAGGAAGCCTTGAAGAAGGCTCGAGAGATCCTTAAAGATGCGAATCTTGGCCCTTGATGTCGGAGAGGTTTACATCGGGGTAGCAGTCTCCGACCCCCTGGGAATAACCGCTAAAGCCTTGCCCACCATTAAGCGGTCCGACCTGTTCCAGGATTTGAAAAAAATTTGCGATCTGGCTTCTTCCCTGAAAGCGGAGGAGGTGGTAATCGGGCTCCCCAAAACCCTGAAAGGGACCTCAAGCGTTCAAACCGAGAAGGTTAAAGAATTCGCTCGAGCCCTGGGGGAGAATTGCCCGATAAAAATCACCCTTTTCGACGAGCGCTTGACAACCAAAATTGCCCTGCAAAAACTTCGCTCCGGAAAGGAGCAACCATCCCGGAAAAAGGGATTGGCGGACAGGGTCTCAGCTGTGATAATATTACAAGACTATTTAAATTATTTGAGTTTGAGATCAAGGGATGTTTGAAGAGGAAGAACTTCAACAGATGACCCTCGCTAAATACGATGAGTTCGGAACCCCCCATCAGTATAACTATTTTGGAAGGTTTGATTACGAGGGGCAGGAGTATGCGGTCTTCTATCCCATTGAGGAAGGAATCGGATCACCGGTGATCTTGAAGATTGAGGGCCGCCGCCTGATCGACATTCCCGATCCCCGCGAGGAGGACCTCCTCCTGGACGCTCTGGAGGACTGGCTCGAGGAGCAGGAATTTTCCGAAGAGGATGAGCAGCCTCAATAAAGGGAGTCTGCTCGACTCACTAATTTCCATTTTCCTTCTCATTTTTCTGTTTGTCTATCCTCTTTTTCTTCATCCCGCGGTTTACTCCTCAGCTTTGGGTTTTATTGAGGAAGGTGCGATAAAAAACCTCGATTTCTTCTACGAGCCTCGTTCGACCCTTCTCTTTTGGTCTTGTTCCTTTTTTCTCGTGCTCTGGAGCGTAAAGTTCCTGAAGACCGGGGATTGGGGCCATCGGGACAGGGGGATGGACTTATTTTTAGCGCTCATGATCTTGACCGCCCTTGCCTCCACCCTCTTTTCGCTGGAGCCCTTGACCATCTTCGGGGAGGAAAGGCGAAGGGAAGGCTTTCTCACCCTTCTCTCCTATTTTTCTTTGTTCCTCTTTGCCCAGGACTTCCTCTCGAAGGAGGGGTGGAAAAAGCTCGCTTCGATCATCATCCTGGCTTCCGGCTTCCTTGTCGCCCTGTACGGGCTTCTTCAGGCTTTTTCCCTTGAGATCCTGCCCAGGGATTTCATCCGCCAGGATTGGACCGGTCCCTTTTCCACCATCGGAAACCCCATCTTCTTGGGATCTTACCTCCTCCTTTTGATCCCCCTTCCCTTCACCTTGCTTTCGGAAGGAAAAACCATCAAAAATTTCTTCCTTGTTTCCTTGAGCCTTTTTTTCCTCGCATGCCTGGTTTTAACCGGATCGAGAGGAGCCTGGCTGGGCTTTGTTGCTCTCCTTGTATTTTTTCTCCTTTCCGCCAGGGGAAAAAAATGGTTCATTTATTCCTTCGCGGGAGTTTCCTTGATTCTTGTGGCCCTTCTTTTCTTTCTGAACCCGGGGAGCGTTAACCTGAAGGAGAGGGCTTCGAACATCGCCGACCTCAATCCCCGAAATACACTTGTAAATCGTTGGAACATCTGGATCCGCGCTCTTCCGGCAATTTTGAGGTATCCGGTTTTCGGGTGGGGGCCTGACTCCTTCGGGGTGGCTTTCCCCCAGTTTTCTCCCGAGGAAAGCTTATCCCTTTTCGGTAGCAGTTTCGCTTATGTGGACAAGGCCCACAACGACCTGATTCAGATTGCCGTTACTCTGGGAATAGGGGGGTTGATCGCTTATATCCTTTTCCTGGTGCGCTTATTTTCCCTAAGCTTCCCCACAAGAAGGAGCGATCCTTTTTCGGCATATGTCCTTCCCGGAATTTTCGGATATTTAGTTTCCCTTCAGTTATCCTTCTCGGTGGTTTCAGTTGCGCCTTTGTTCTGGGTTCTGGGGGGAATGGCGACAGGAGGATTAAAAGAAAATGCCCCGAAAGCCTAAATTGAATTCTTCCCGCAAATTCCCCCCCACTTACTTCATCCTTCCCTTTCTTTTGATTTTCCTTTTTATCGTTTCCTATTTCCTCTTTGGCCCCCACAACTTGAGCCACAGGGAGGAGGTCGTAATCCTGGAGGACGGCTTAACCCCGCAGGAGATTGGGGAGATCCTCTTTGAAAAGGGCTTGATCTGGAATAAACTTCACTTCACCCAGGAAGCCCGGGCTGAGCACCTCTATGCTTTCTTCAAGGGAGGGGAATATTTTCTCACAAGCGAAATGGGGGTACCGGAAATAGTCCGCAGGCTCAAGGAACACGAGGTTCTGAAATACAAGTTCATGATCCCCGAAGGGGCAACGATCGAAAAAATGGCTGAAATTTTCTCCCAGGTCCCCCTTCGTTCCGTGGAAAACACCGTCTCCTCTACCCCTTTCATCCAAAAGGATAAATTCCTCGCCCTAGCAAAGGAGGGAAAGGATAAATTCGACTTTCCCTTCAAGAACCAGAATCCCCTACCCAGCCTGGAAGGTTACCTTTTTCCCGATACCTACATCCTTCCCCGCATGAGCGAGGAAGACCTGATCCGCACCATGCTTGAAAACCTTAAAGATCACCTTAACCCGGACCTCCTGGATCGAATCCGCAAGATGGGATGGTCGGTCCACGAGGTGCTGACCCTGGCCTCCATTGTGGAAAGGGAAGCGGGCGTCGAGGAGGAAAAACCGATCATCGCCTCCGTCTTCTTTAACCGCCTGGAGATGGGGATGAAATTAGAATCCGATCCAACAGTCCTCTATTCCCTTGGGGACCCACAGCGGCCCTTAACCTATGAGGACCTGGAATTCGACTCCCCTTATAATACCTACCTCTACCCTGGCCTTCCTCCCGGTCCCATAGGAAACCCTGGCCTTTCCTCAATTGAAGCAGTTCTTTATCCCTCCTCCACAGGGTATTATTATTTCGTGGCAAAAGGTGACGGTCACCACCTCTTCGCGGAAACTTACCAGGAACACCTGGAAAACATCCGAAGCCTGGGGGGTGAATAATGGAAAAACCCATAATAATAGGCTTAGCAGGAGGCTCGGGGTCTGGAAAGACAACCCTGGCGGAAATGATTATCCGTGGCTTGAGCGACCGGAAGGTCTCCCTGATCGAGGAGGACGCCTATTACAAAAGTTTCCCCCACCTCACCCTTGAGGAGAGAAAAAAATTAAACTACGACCACCCGGATGCTTTCGACCATGACTTGCTCTGTGAGCATCTACAATCCCTCTTGAACAACCACCCGATCGACAAGCCAGTTTATTCCTTCATCACTTACGACCGGACCGGGGAAACCGTAAGGGTGGAGCCAGCCCCGGTGATCATAGTGGAGGGGATCTTGGTCCTCTTTGACCCCAAATTGAGAGAGCTTTTAGACATCAAGCTCTTCGTGGATACCGATCCCGATGTCCGTTTCATCCGTCGCCTGTTGAGGGATGTGAAGGAAAGGGGGAGAAGCCTCGAATCGGTGGTAAACCAGTACCTTGAGGTAGTCCGCCCCATGCACCTTCAGTTCGTCGAGCCCACCAAGCGTTATGCGGACCTCATCATCCCCGAGGGGGGCTTAAATCAGGTGGCGGTGGATTTAATCGTTTCCCGGATTAAGGGATGAGGATCCCCAAAGAGGTTCAGATTAGGGTCCTGGTTGCAAAAAAGGAAGAGAGCTTCCTTCAATCCCTCCTTGAGAGCCATGAAGGGTTGACCATGATCCTGAGCACCAAGAGGAAAGGGGATGAAATTGAAATGCTCCTCTCCTCAAGCGAGTCATTTAAGGGGGAGCTTTTGGAGGTTCTTCAAGACCTTTCCTCCCAAATTCCCCTGGGATTCTGGGAGGTGGAGGAATAGTAGCAATTTTCCTTCCAAAATTATACCTGGAAAAGGTGGAAGACTTAGAACCGGAGTCCCTGATCAAAAAAGGGATAAAAGGGGTCATTGTCGATCTGGATAATACCATTGCCCCTCGCGGGGAAGGGGCCGTCCCATCAGGCATCAGGGAATGGATCAAGCGAATTCAATCCCTGGGAATAGATGTGGTCCTGATTTCCAACAGCCCTTCCTCAAGAACCCAAAAATACGCTCAAGAACTCGGTCTGGCGTGGATTGCCAACGCCCTCAAACCCCTTCCCATGGCTTTTATTCGGGCTTCCAAAAAAATGAACATTCCCCTAAAATCCCTGGCAGTTGTTGGGGACCAGGTTTTTACCGATGTCCTGGGGGGAAACATTTGCGGTGCCTTTACTGTTCTTGTCTCCCCCCTATCCAAAAAAACCGACTTCTTCACGACCAAATTTGTCAGGGTTTTTGAAAGGTTTATCTTGAGGAAATTTAAAAAAGGGGGAGGATAGCGAACAAATATCCACATTTTTTTCCACACTATCCACATCAAGATATTCACAACCTCCCGTTTGACACTCCACCTCAGGAAATGAAAAATTACCACAAAAGGATGGAAAATGAATAAAAAACTGTTTTTTCTTACTCTAACAATGATTTCCCTTGTTCTCCTGGGATCCTGCGGGAGCAATTCCTCCGTTAATTCACCCATTCCTTCAGAATCCCCTCCCCCACAACCCTCGGAGCCAGGGGGAAACCTGGCCCCGGACTTTGAAGCTCAAACGCTTTCGGGAGAAAAAATTTCTTTGAGCGCCCTCAGGGGAAAAATCGTGATCCTAAACTTCTGGGCGACCTGGTGTCCTCCATGTAGGCAGGAAATCCCCGAGTTGAACACCTTCTGGGAGAAGAACAAGGAAAAGGTAGCTTTTTACGGGATCGAGATCATGGAACCGCGGGAAGAGGTAGAACAA
Source organism: Caldisericota bacterium (assembly GCA_024655965.1). GTDB lineage: Bacteria > Caldisericota > JANLFM01 > JANLFM01 > JANLFM01 > JANLFM01. Next base: position 233,351 of record JANLFL010000001.1, read on the forward strand.
TTTCTAAAAGAAAACACTATTTTATACCCAATCGTCCTTGATTCTGAACAGGAAAAATCCGTCTCGGAGCTCTATCGAGTCTCCCTCGTCCCCACCACGGTAATCATTGGGGAGAATGGGGAAATCCTCCAGGTAGTACTGGGAAGCACAACTGCCTCGAATCTCTCCTCCTATCTTCCCTGATGGTTGAGGTCAATTTCCTCGTAGCTTTCTGGGCGGGGGTCCTTTCCTTCTTCAGCCCGTGCACCATCCCCCTGCTTCCCGTTTATCTTGCTTACCTTGGAGGGGCAAGCCTCAAAAGGGAAGGACAGGGGAACTCCTGGAAGTTTTTCCTCGGGGTTTTGCTTTTCGTCTTGAGCCTTTCCCTCATTCTCTTCATTCAGGGATTCCTGGCGGGTTCAGTTGGTTACTTTCTATTCCGGTTCAAACGCCAGATGGAGATCGCCTTCGGAATCCTCATTTTCTTGCTGGGGCTCTTGACCACAGGGCTCCTCCCTTTTCCTTTTCTTTATCGGGAATGGGGGGTGTCCTTAAAAACCAGGATCGCCAGGACATCCCCAATTTTTTCCGGGATTCTTTTGGGATTAGCCTTTTCCCTCACCTGGACACCATGCTCTGGGCCCGCCCTGGCATCCATCCTTGCCCTCGCCGCTTCCTCCACAGCCCCCCTTAAAGGGGGTATCCTCCTCCTGGTTTACTCCCTGGGATTTTCTGTCCCCTTTATCCTGATAGCTTTCTTCTTTAAAAAACTGGAGAGTTTTCTTTTGAAAAAAGGCCCATTATTTAAAGCCCTCCAGGTCCTAACCGGTTTCCTGTTCATGGCTTTGGGGATTCTCCTCGCCCTTGGGGTATTTCAGGGATTGTTCTTTTGACCCCACATTAAAGACGGGATTGGAATTGTAGTCCTTTATCGCCGCCTTCACCCTCTTCATGGAACAGGCAGGGACCTTGCGGGGGAAAAACTCGGCAACCTTCCCCTCCTCAGTTGCCTGTTTTATCCCGGCGATCATCACAAGCTCCCTTGCCAAGAGAGCCGCAATTTGGGGACAGGTCATTCCCTCCCTCCTTGTAGCCTTGATTTACCCTTTACTTGAGGGCACAGGATGGGGGAATTTTGTCTGGTTGCAGGGAAAGAACCGGATTTAAAAGGAATGGTTCAATCTTCCGTCCTTTCAAGGCCTGGGAGGAGCAGTGATTCTGCTCCTCTTTTCCGGTTTTGCGGCGCTGGGAGGGTTTCTGGTCCTGGGACCAATGATGGAACGCTTTTTGAAGGGGAAGGCCCAGGAGATGCCCCCTTTTCCCCGATCCTCGCATGTGCAGGGAACTGGCTGGGAGCAATTTACTTTCGGGGAATCGTCCACTGTCGATTTTCCGGGGATATGAGCAAAGCAACCCACCTCCATCCCCCTTAAGGTCCTTTCCGGAATTGCAGGAGGGACCCTTGCCCAGTTTCTCGCCTTTAAGGAAGAGTGGCGCGCAAGGCAGGATCCCCGCTCGCCAGGAGATCTCCGTGCTGGCTTTGGCTGACATTTTCCACCCCCTATTTGCTCTGTTTTCCGGTTTCATCGGCGGTTTTTTTCCTGTTTTCCTTCCAGCTGCAGGTGAATTACCTCAAGCTGGAGGATGTTTGCGGGGCATAGCCCTTGCATGGGCTAACCGGAGCCTGGGGTGGGATTTCCGCAGAAATCGGTAGCTATCGCTTACTGGGGGGCCTGGGATGGGCGGATTTCCTTTCCCAGTTCTCGGGAACGGTGGCAGTCTCAATTCCGGCGCTGGGTTTTGGCCTCCTGGTCTTTTTCCTTTACAACCTTACGGGGAACCTGAGGGCCAAACCCGAATGGGAGAAATCGGGACTGGATTCAGCACTTTTGAGGATTCCTTATATGGGGAAGTGAGGAAAAAGTAGCTTACTTTTCCCCTTCCGCTACCAAAAAGGAGAAGATCTCCTCAATTGGAGGAAGCTGGGAGATTGGGTAAACTTTCACCCAAATGACCACCCCCTGCTCATTTAAAATGACGTTTGCCCTTTCCGATGTCCCCTGAGCATCCCGGAAGAGCCCATATGCGGATGCTATTTCACCGTGGGGCCAGAAATCGGAAAGCAGACGAAGCTTGGAAATCCCAAGGGATTCAGCCCATGCCCGCTTGGAAGGCACAGGATCGACGGAAATTCCCAGGGGTAGGGCGTTCAATCTTTGGAATTTTTCCCAATTGGCTTCAAGAGAAAGCATCTGGTCAGAACAAACCCGCGTCCAGGCAAGGGGATGAAATGAAAGGAGGACCTTTCTCCCCGAAAGGGAGGAAAGTTGAAGTAGGTTTCCCTCCTGGTCTTTTAATGAAAACAGGGCTCCTCTTTCGCCAACCTTGATTGGTTCCATTTTTACCTCCACAAAAGTTTTAAATTACAACATTTCAAGGAGTTAGAAACTTCCCTGCTCCTCAATCTCCGAGGAGCTCGATCGCCTTTTCGCAATCCTCGACCTGGCTCCAGAAAAGGGATGCTTTTCCATCGTCCGAGAGCTCCTTTTCCCAATCCCTTAATTTTTGAGCAAGCTGGCTAAATGGTTCGTTTAGGGTTTTAAGCTCTTGAGCGACCTCCTCTAATTTTTCTCCGGCTTCCCCCTCCTTCACCATAGCGTTTTTCAAAATCAGCTCCAGACGGTTGAGGAGAACCCCCAGATCTTGCCATTTTTCTGCGAACCTGGGATCAATTTTTAAATAAGCAGCATAGGCCGGAAGGGTAATCCCGTAAGCCCGGGAAACGGTGATATTGAGGATGGAAAAATTCTCCATGGAGGGTGAATTTTGAAAGATTTCCAAATTCTTGGCGATGAGGTCGAGCTGGGAGACCATGGTCCCAGTGATCCCTTCAAGAACAAGGGGCTTGGGGGAAAAGAGAGTGTAGAAAAAAAGCCCCGCAAAAATTAAACAGATAAAAATGGAAAACCAAAGAGCATTCTTTAAGAATTTAAGCTTTTTTTCCATGGAATACACCTTCCTTCCGAATCAGGAATAATCATCAACCAAGCAACTTAGTTTAGTGGACTTTTCCATGTATAATAACATTGGCCGTGCTAGACGGGGAGTTAGCGGTGCCCTGTACCCGCAAACCGCTACAGCGGGGTCGAATTCCCACCCCCGGTGCTCTCTTGTGAGGCTGGCCCCTTTAAGTAGTGTTGAAAGCAGGGTCCTGCGCGGCGGAGCCCTGTGAACCCCGCCAGGTCCGGGAGGAAGCAACGGTAAGCAGAAAGCTCCGGGTGCCGCAGGGAAGCCTTGCTGGAGCTGGCTGAAGGGATACCGCTCGGAAGGGATCATCAAAGGTGGGTGCACGGTCCAAATATTGAGAAAAAGAATGAAATACGTTTCTCTTTACCGAAAATGGCGCTCCCAGAACTTTGAGGAAATCCTGGGACAGGAACATGTCACCAGGACCCTTAAGAACGCGGTAGGAATGGGGCGAATCTCCCATGCCTATCTATTCACCGGGCCCAGGGGGACCGGAAAAACATCCACCGCCAGGGTGCTCGCCAAAGCCCTGAACTGCGAGAAGGGTCCCACTCCGGATCCCTGTCTGGAATGTTCCAATTGCCAGCAAATCAAGGAGGGTACTTCCCTTGATGTACTGGAAATTGATGCAGCCTCGAACAGGGGGATAGACGAGATCCGGGAGTTGAGGGAGAGGGTTCGCTTCGCCCCGGTCCAGGGGAAGTACAAGGTCTACATAATCGATGAGGTCCACATGCTCACCCCGGAAGCGTTCAACGCCCTCTTAAAAACCCTGGAGGAACCCCCAGAGCATGTGGTATTCATTTTGTGCACCACGGAGCCCCAGAAACTACCCCCCACCATCCTCTCCCGTTGCCAGCGTTTTGATTTTCGGAGAATTCCTTCCACACTTCTCAAGGAAAGGTTTGCCCAAATAGTTGAGGCGGAAGGAGGAAAAATTGAAGAGGCCGCCCTGGATATGGTAGTTCACGCCGCTTCTGGCTCATTCAGGGATGGGGAATCCATTTTGGAACAACTCCTCGCATATTCAGGGGGGGAAATTAAAGCGGAAGATGCCCGGGAGCTCTTAAGCCTCACCGAGGACGAATGGCTCGAGAAGTTAACGATTGCCCTCCTGAAAGGAGATTATCGGAAGATCTTTGAAGTGGTTGATGCCTTGATCTCCTTGGGAAGGGACCCACGCATCATTTCCAGAGATTTAATCCAATTTTTAAGGCAACTTCTGGCTGTTTCCCTGGGAAATCCCCCCGGAACCTGGCCCGAGAGGGCGGAAAGGTTGAGGGAAATTTCTTCATTTACCACCGTCCCTGCAATCCTCTCCCTCCTCGAACCGCTTGCAGGCCTGGAATGGCAGATGCGCTCAGCGGTGGAGCCAAGGTACCTTTTGGAAATGAACCTGGTTTTTTCAAGTTTCAAGCTCCAGGAAAGGATTTCCGGGCTAAAACCTCAGACCCAAAAGGAAATCGTGGAAATTCCCGCCCCTCAAGGAAAAATCACGGAAACCGGGGTTTCCCCTGGTGAAAAAGAGCTTGCAGAGGAAGCCCCCCTCCCGAACCGAGAGCCGGAGGAATTGGCGAAAAGCACCCCCCGATCCACATTAGTTCTGGGGGAGATCAATTTTGAAAAAATTAAAGAGTACTGGCCCTCGGTTCTGGAAAAGGTCAAGAAGAAGAGCGTTCCCACTTACATTCTTCTGGAAAAAGGGGTCCTGACAGATTTCACGGAAGGCCAGATCGTTTTGACCTTCGATCGCGCTTTTTCCTTCCATAAAAACATGGTGGAGAGGGGGGAAAACAAAAACCTCGTGGAGGAAGCCATGGAGGAAACTTTCGGGGTGAAACTGTTCCTCAAGTGCCTCCTTGGAAACGGGGAAAGCGGTGAAAATGCCGAGGAAATTAAAAACCATCCCCTGGTGAAACAAACCCTTGACCTTTTTGAGGGGATTATTTCGGAAATAAAAGAGGAGTGAAATGTTCAAGGATTTAAACAAAATAATGAGACAAGCCCAGGAACTTCAGAGGAACCTCCAAAAAGCCCAGGAGGAACTGGCAAACCTCCAGGTTACCGGGGAGGTCTCGGGAGGGGCAGTAAAGATTACCATGACGGGAAAATATGAGGTTGTTGAGGTAAAAATTGACCCCAACCTTAGAGACCCTGACTCCCTGGACATGCTTGAGGAGCTTGTGCAGGCGGCATTAAAGGACGCCCTGATGAAAATCAAGGAAGCCACTGAGGAGAAGATGGGTGACCTTAAAGGTTTCGGAGTTGACTTCCCGGGAATGTTCTGATGCCCTATTCTTCCCAGGCCCTAACAAAATTGATTGAGGCTTTAAGAAAGCTTCCGGGGATCGGCCCCAAGAGCGCGGAGCGAATTGCCTTTCACATCCTCAAAAGCCCTCCCCAGGAATCAGAGGCTTTAGTCTCCGCGATCATGGAAGCGAGGTGGAGCATCAAAGCCTGCTCCATCTGCTTCTTCCTTGCGGACACTGATCCCTGCCCGATCTGTCAGGACAAAACACGCGACCAGGAGACCCTGTGCGTGGTAGAGGATTCGAGGGATGTTTTAGCCATGGAAAGGGCTGGAGCATACCGGGGGCTTTATCACGTTTTGGGAGGGGTCCTCTCCCCCCTTGATGGTGTTGGGCCCGGGGACTTGAGGATCAGGGAGCTTTTTGAGAGGGTTAAAGAAGGGGGGATCAAGGAAGTGATCATAGCCACCAACCCCACCATGGCGGGGGACATCACCGCCGCTCACCTTGCCCAGCAACTGAAGGCCATCGGGATAAAGGTTACCAGGATCGCTCACGGGCTCCCTGTGGGCACGGAATTAGAACTGGCGGATGAGGTAACCCTGACTTTTGCAATTCAGGGAAGGCGCGAAATTTGAAAATAAATTTTAAAAAGGAGGAAAACACATGAAGAGCCTAAAAGGGACCAGAACTGAGAAAAACCTCCTCAAGGCTTTCGCCGGAGAATCCCAGGCAAGAAACCGCTACACTTATTTTGCCTCCGTGGCAAAAAAGGAAGGCTTTGAACAAATCTCCGCAATTTTCCTTGAGACCGCGGAAAATGAGAGGGAGCATGCCAAAGTCTTCTTCAAGTATTTAGAAGGAGGGGAGACGGCAATTACCGCCTCCTTCCCCGCGGGAAAGATCGGAACCACCCTTGAAAATCTTCTCCATGCCGCGGAAGGGGAAAAGATGGAATGGAGCGTTTTATATCCCGATTTCGCAAAAGTTGCAGAGGAGGAGGGCTTCCCCGAGATCGCCACCAGCTTTAAGGAAATCTCCGAAGTTGAGGAAGCCCACGAGACCCGGTATCGAAAACTTGCCGAAAACTTGAAAACCGGAAGGGTATTCCGAAAAGACCAGGTCGTCCGCTGGAAATGCCGGAATTGCGGCTACATCCACGAGGGGAAGGAAGCCCCGGAGACCTGCCCCGCCTGCAACCATCCTCAAGCTTACTACGAGCTCTTCGTGGAAACTTACTGAGGAAAAATTCCCACCGAAAAACTTTATCAGGCGCCCCCGGGGGCGCCTGATTCTTTTCAATTCTGGCAAGGAAATCCCCTCAGGGCTTCAGGCTTTTTAAATAGTTTTTAAACCTTCAGTTATCTTGGGTTCCTCCTGACCCTATTTTCGACCCTGGAGCAAGGAAACTTTGACACCGAGGGAAGTTTTCCAGTTTTTTCCTCCCCCAATACACTTGAGGATTAGGCAATCGGGAAACCCAGCAAAAAAGAAGTTCCCTTGTACCCTGCAGTGGATTCTTTTGGACGGGAAATCCCGATTTCTTTTCCCTCAAAAGTATGGGAAATTCGTACCTCCCCCTTTTGGGGCAGGAGTTCCGACAGGGAGTCGAAAAAATTTTCCCCGGGCTCTTTCCCAAACCAAGAAAAACAGGGGGGATCGAATGGGTCTTCCCGGAAATTTCTGGAATGCCCCCCTGCTTTAATCAGGTAAAGGGTTAAATATCCTCAATCAAACCTTACTATCCCGTTCCGGAAACCTGGCACAGCAGAGTAGAAGTTTGGTCCGCTGGTCCCCGGGCCACAGTGGGCCCCAATAATCACGGAGGCGGTGTCATCGATAATCAGGCCTTCCTCAATTCCAAAACGAGAGGAAAGGCTCTTTTTAAGCTCCAGAGCGAAATCGGAGGCAAGCACGTTAAGCAAACTCAGTTCTGCAACTGGATTTCCCCTCAAGGCTTCCTCCATCCAAGAAATCATCTCCTCTATTCCAGCGGTCCTCGACCTGACCTTTCCCACTAATTTGAGTTTTCCCTCCTCCATCGCCACAACCGGTTTAATCTTTAACATTGACCCCACAAGGTGGGCAACTCCGGAAATCCTTCCCCCCTTGTAAAGGTAATCCAGAGTGTCGGCCATAAAACAAACGTGAGAACGTTCCTTGACAAGGTTGGCGATTTCCACGACTTCCTTAAAACTCAAACCGGCCTTGGCGGCCCTTGCAGCAGTAACGACCTGCCATCCGTGAGCCATAGCAAGTTGCTGGGAATCAATTACCTCGATTTCTTTTCCCGGGAATTCCTTGGCTGCCACGACAGCTCCTTCATAAGTGGCAGAAATCCCCGAGGAAATGGTGATTACCACCAAGGAATCTGCAACCTCAAAAGCCTTTTTAAAGGCCTCGATGTAATCCTCTGGGGCTGGGCGGCTTGTGGTGGGGAATTCTCTCAAACTCGGAAGCTTCTTATAAAATTCTTCAAGGGAAATATCCACACCCTCCCGATATGGTTTTCCTTCAAGGGTGACCACTAGGGGAAAGGTGAAGATCGGGAGCCCATGAGACAGCTTTTCGGGAATCCGGGAAGTGCTATCAGTAAGTACTGCAACCCTGCTCATTATTACCTCCAAATGGCAATGGAATAATTGAAAATTATATAAGGAGTTTTTTTAAGGAGCAAAACCCGGGCTTTGGAAAATTGACCTTCCCCCAATTTGGCTCTAAAATGGGATTTTAGAGAACAGGATGGAAATGAAATCCCCCCCAAAATGGAGAAGGAAAGTCCTGAAAGGCCTCGCCGTCGTTTTGATCATCGCAGGTATGGTCTTTCTCCTCCTCCCTTTTTATCCCGCAATCCGCTATTACCTATTTCCCCAGAGAATTTCCCCTCAGGCTCAGGCCCTCGTGATGATGGCTAACACCCCCGAGCCTGAGCCTGAATCAAGCGCAACTCCCACTTCCCCATCGGAAAACCCCCCTCCTTCTCCACCTGAGATACCGGAAGGGCCAATGATCGTCATCCCCAAAATTTCCCTTGAAGCGAGGATCGTCCCCGATCTCTCCTGGGATAACCTTATGGCAGGAGTGGGACACGATCCTTTGAGCGCTTACCCGGGGGAGGACGGGACTTGCGTCCTTTATGGCCACAGGTTCCTCAACTGGGTTGATCCCTCATCCGGTTATTTCTACCTTCTCGATAAGCTTGAACCTGGGGATTTAATCGTCATCCTCTGGGAAGGGAAAGTTTACCGCTATATCGCCAAGGAAAGCAAGGTAATTGAGCCTACGGATCATTCCATTTATGAAAAAAGGGAAGTACCCACCCTTGTTCTGGTGACCTGTACCCCCCTCTGGACTGACAAGTATCGTTTAGTTGTCTTCGCGGAGCTCGAAAGTCAGATCTCTCAACTTGTAAAGTGAATTAGGCTGTTAAACCGCCAAGATCCGATTAAACCCTTTTCGACCAAAGCCCGTGGATGTTGCAGTATTCTCTTGCTTCAACGATCTCCTGAATTTTCCAGGGAACGGTCGCTTGGGGTTCCTCTCCGGGTTTTAAAAAGATTCGTAGCGATTCCCCATTGCTCCTCTTGACCTGAATCCACTCAATGTAGTGCTTTTCTTCCATGGGGTGAGGGATTGAACCAACCTTTATCAGGGTGCCGGAATTGGTTTCCTCCAAAACAGGGAGGTGCTTTTCGTTCCCCACCTCCTGAACTTTCTCCACGAGTTTGGTCATGGGTTGGCCACAGCAAACCAGGGTTCCCACTCCTTCATGGAGGACTTCCACAATATTTCCGCAAACCTCACACTTGTATACTTCAAAACGCGCCGTCATATTCTTTTTCCCCTTTCACCTTTTTTAATATAAACTGCCCCCCTGTTTTCTTTATTCCTGAAATCCAGGACCTCATTTCAACATCCCACTGATCACCAGGTCAATGGCTTCACTTTCCTCAAGGCCCCTGGCCATCAGGGTCTCAACCTGCTTTTTATCCACCCTTCCAATTGCGGCCTCGTGGGTTACTCTTGCGAACTCATTTAAAACGCTCACCACCGGGGTTGCTTGGGCCTTGGCATTGCCCTGGACGATTTCCACGCAGTCAACGTGGCCCCTTGCTTCGGGAGCTGAAGCTTTCATCTCGTTGAAGATCTCGCTCGTGGCGTTATCCTTAACCGCCACCCGGCTTTTTAGGAGCCCCCGAGAACCCCTTCCCATGAGGTTCCCCACTTCCCTTATTCGGATTGAATCGTCCCCGTAGCCAAAGACCCGAGCGCTCATCTCCAGGACCCCCTCCTCCTCAACCTGGGCTTGGTAATCGAGGTCAAAAACCCCAACCCTGCCCTTGGTGAGGGAAAAGCTGGTTCGGAATACTCCCAATTCTCCTACTTTCACTTTTGCCTTCGGGATTACTTCCACTCCTCCGGTGGTTCCATGATAATGAACCTCATTATATTCGTAGGAGGCCTCGTTCCCGATTTCAATTTCAGCATCCATCCTGTGGATGACCCTCACGGCGTTAGGAAAGATGCAGTGAGCGAGAAGGCTCACTTTGGCATTGTCCTCCACCTTTACACGAATCTTAATGTCCTGAATCCCCTGATCGGGAAGGACTCCGAAACAGAGGTGGACAGGGAACTCGATTTTATGACCCTTTTCCACTACCAGGTTTATGTCCACACCGGTTTCGGTTTCCCTGGGTTCCAGGACAAGCCCCTTGACTTTGTGGCTACCAAAAACTTGATTCTTGTGGACAACAAGGTGGGCAACTCGGGAGTCTCGGAACGCCTCGGGGGCCCCTCCCGCTTCACTATACGCTTTTAGCATTTTCTCGTAATCTTGGATCACTCCTTTACCACCTCCTCGATTTTTTCCTCGGGGTTAAAGACGGGGCAGGGAAGGCACTTCTTTCTGAAATATTCCCCGACCTCCCTGGAATTCCCTTCCTTTACGATAAAGCCCTGGCAAAGAAGGGAGGCTTTATCGGCAATTTCCGCTACCTCCTCCCTGTGAGTGATCAAAAGGACCGTGGTGCCCCTCCTTTTCATTTCCTTGATCAAATTCACCACGTGGTCAAGGGCCAGGACATCGATCCCAGAATCAGGTTCATCAAGGATGGCGAGCTTGGGACGCATGGCAAAAACGGAAGCCAGCTCAATTCTTTTCCTTTCACCCCCTGAGAGGGTCCTATCGACTACCCGGTTCAAGTACTCACGGGGTTCAAGAAGGACTAATTGAAGGGCTTCAGAAACAAGATTGGGGTCCTTTTCCTTCATTCCAACCATGATGTAGTCCGAAACCGATAACCCTTCAAAACGGGCGGGCTCCTGCCAAGCCATAGTCATCCCCAGCTTTGCCCTTTTTGAGACTGGAAGATGGGTTATTTCTTCCCCGTTGAAGAAGATCGCCCCTTCCTGCGGGGCGTATCCACTCAGTCCCATAATGGTGTAGGCAAGGCTGGTCTTTCCCGCTGCGTTTGTGCCCAGAATGGCGTGAATCGACCCTGGTTCGACTTTTAAATTCAGCTCCCTCAGGACTTGCTTCCCTCCTAAGGAAATCGAGAGATTTTCAATCTTCAAGAGTTCTCCTTCCATGGCTTCCAAATTCTTCAGCCCCTTTTTTCCAAAAAAATTGTTCCTCTTTCGGTTAATTCATTTAGCCGAAAGATTTTTTAAATCCTTTACTATTTTCGCCGCTATCCTTTCCACTTCCTGGGCATCGAAGTCCAGGGTGGGCAATTTATCAACACCTTCTTTTGCTATGGTAATCTCATAGGTTGGTTCGATATCTGCATTCCTCAATATTTTAGAAGCGCATTCCATTTGACAGCCGTTGATCACGATCAGCCTCCTGGCTTTTCTGGCGATGTCGGTGTGAGCCTTGGAACCAGCCCCAATTGCGGTTATGCAACACATTCTGGCACCTTCTTCTTCTCTGGTGAGCTTTACTGCAACCTCATTCCCGATTTGCCCCACCGAGGAGGCACCATCACATGCCAGGATGATATCCAGGTTCTCCGCTTCTTTTCCACATGTGGGTAAAAGCTGCCATTTCTTCTCGTTCATTTTTTTCTTCCTTATTTTTCATAAACCCCCAAGCAAGATGAGGGTTTCTTTCGCAGTCATTCCTTCTTGAACGCCCAGGACATGAGCCTTTTTGGTGCATGATTCCATCATCGCTTCAAATACTTCATCAATTTCTCTTAAGCCGCCCCCGACCCCAGAGGGGCGAAAACGCTTTTATTAAAAAATTCAGCATCGAAGCTCTTGCCGGCCACCAATCCTTTCTTAGCAATAAAAACGAAAGCTACTGCTTCCTCAGGGGAATCCGGATTCCCTATTTTGACCCCTATAACTGTTTCCCCATCTATATTGAGGGGTTTAATCTCTATCATTTTGGCTGGGCCTCTCTTTGCCGCGCCGTTTTCCAGGCATCAAGAAATACTCCGAAAGAAGGCATACCCGATAAGGGAATAATGGCTGCGGCAGTCTCCCACAATTCCCTTTCGCTTGCTCCGGCTCTTATGGCACCGGTGATGTGGCCGGTGATGTGCATGGTAGTGGACTCGAGGTCATGCTGTGATGCCGTTATTGCCGAATGAATCAAGAATTTCCCAAAACTCCTCCTCGAACTCTTGCACATCCTTTTCCAAACCAATTTTTTTTCTCCGTCTCTGTTTCCTTTAAGCCCCTTTTGCATTGAGTGGGTGGTCTTATGGTTTAACAAAATAAGGAATGAATTTCTTCCGTTAAAGGTTATGGCTCAATTAAAGGAGGCAAAAAATCCGCTCTCAATTTTACCTTACCACATTTGTCAACAGGGCTTGGTTATTTTTCCCTGAATTTGGTGTTGACAGAGGCTAAAGATAATAACTAATATTGAATTACAGGCCGCACCATCGCAAGGTACCTCCTTTTGGGAATGCCAAAATGTGGCCGTGGCTGCTTAAGCAGCATGGTGACCGAAGATGGTGCGGCCTCCCTCTTTTTTAGAAAAAATTATCCCTTCTTAAAGATTCCCGTAAATGCCCCGGTACTTCTCCCGAAGGTAATTCAGGAAAGGCTGAGGATCAAGCGGTTCCCCGCAGACCATTTGAACCAATTCCTCTGGAAAATACTTTCCCCCATGAACATGGATTTTTTTTCTCATCCACTCCCTGAGCGGGGAATACTCTCCTCTGGCGAATTGCTCATAAAGGTCGGGAATATCCTCAAGGGCTTTGCGGAAAAATTGAACGGAGAAAAGGTTTCCGATTGTGTAGGAAGGGAAATACCCGAAATACCCATCCGACCAGTGGACATCTTGGAGCACTCCTTCAGCATCGTTTTTGGGCTCGTACCCGATGTACTCCTTCATCTTGGAATTCCAGAGGCCGGGGAGCTCTTCTACCTTAATTTTCCTTTCGATCAAACCCACTTCAAGTTCAAAGCGGAGGAGAGTATGAAGGTTGTAGGTGACCTCATCCGCTTCTACCCTGATGGGAGAAGGCTCAACGAAATTGACCGCGCGGTAGAATTCCTCCAGGGAAACATCGTGCAGCTCCTGGGGAAAGAACTCTTTCAAAATTGCGAACCAGTAAGTCCAGAAGGCAAGACTTCGCCCCACCAGGTTTTCCCAGGTGCGGGATTGGGACTCGTGAACCCCATAAGAGGCACCCCTCATCAGCAGAGTTCGATCGAACTTCTCGGGGATCCCTTGGTCGTAAAGGGCATGCCCTCCCTCATGAAGGGCGCTGAAGATCGAGGAGGTGAGGAGGGTGTCCTTAAATCGATTTGTGACCCGCACATCGTTAACCGAAAAGGACACGGTAAAGGGATGGGCCGTCTTGTCCTGCCTTCCTCTCTGGAAGTCATAGCCCATCTTCTCGAGGATCTTTAATGTGAACTGGAATTGTCTATCCAGGTCGAATTTCCGGCTCAAGAAATCCCTCCGGATTTCCACACCGCTTTCTTTAATCCCACGGACAATGGGAACCAGGCCCTCGCGAAGCTCCTCGAAGATGGCCTTGATCCGGGAAGTTTTCATCCCCGGCTCGTAATCGTCCACTAAAGCATCGTATATCGATTCCTGATATCCCAGGGATTCCGCCTTTTCAATCATTAAATCCACGATCTGAGAAAGATAAGGAGCGAAAAGGGAGAAGTTGGACTCTTTTCTTGCCTCGACCCATTTATCCCGGGCAAGGGAAGTTGTCCGAGAAATCCGGGAAACCAAATCAGGGGAGAGCTTGGTGTCCTTCTCATATTCCCTTTTTACCTTACGGAAAAAAGCAGCGTCGTCGGAATCGGGGCTCTGGCCCTGGAAATAGGGCTCCAGCTCATGAATTAGTTTTCCCACCTGGGGAGAGGTGAACATCTCATGGGCGATTTTGCTCAAAGTGGCGATCTGTTCAGCCCTGGCCTCCCCTCCCAAGGGGGGCATGTATGTTTGCTGGTCCCACTCCAGTACGGAAATCGCATGTACGACATCAATAACTTCCGCAATTTTCTCTTTGAGTTCGTTTAGGGCTTGGGGTTCCATCAGGTGCTCCTTTCAATTTCCTTTTTTGGGCAATTCATCCTCCTATTATAAAAGGTGAGGGGAATTTCCCCAAGAAAATGAAGAAGCCCGGGTTTCCCCGGGCTTCTTAAAAGTAGGAGGGGTAAAAATTTTGGGGAGGGGAAAGTTAGTATTCAGGGGGCGGGGGAGGTGCCGGTTTTTCTTTTTCTGGTTTTTCCACAACCGCGGCTTCAGTGGTGAGAAGCATGGAAGCAATGGAAGCAGCATTCTGGAGTGCAGAGCGAGTAACCTTCAAAGGATCGACGATCCCCGCTTTAAACATGTCTTCGAATTTTAAAGTCAAAGCATTGAAGCCATGGTTGACCGGGAGATCCTTGACTTTTTCCACGATCACCGCTCCCTCCATACCAGCGTTCTCCGCAATCAGCTTGAGGGGCTCTTCAAGGGCCCGCTTGACGATGTTCGCTCCGGTGAGCTCGTCCCCTTCAAGCTTAAGGCCGTCTATTTTGGCAAGGGCATTGATCAGGGCAGTTCCGCCCCCGGCAATGATCCCTTCCTCCACGGCAGCCTTGGTTGCGGAGACTGCATCCTCGATGCGGTGCTTCCGCTCCTTCATCTCGGTCTCAGTGGCAGCGCCGACCTTGATAACGGCAACGCCACCAGCGAGTTTGGCGAGCCTTTCCTGGAGTTTCTCCCGATCGTATTCGGAATCTGTTTCCTCGATCTGCCGACGAATTTGGTTGATCCTGGCTTTGATCTCCTCCTCGTTTCCTTTCCCGCCAACAATGGTAGTATCGTCCTTGTCAACCTTGACCTGACGGGCCTCGCCCAGCATGTCCAAGGTCACGTTCTCAAATTTGATCCCCAGTTCATCGGAGACCACCTGTCCACCTGTGAGGATGGCAATGTCCTGAAGCATGGCCTTTCTTCTGTCCCCGAACCCGGGAGCCTTAACCGCGCAGCAGCGGAAAGTCCCTCTGACCTTGTTCAAGACAAGGGTGGCAAGAGCTTCGCCTTCGACATCGTCAGCAATGATCAGGAAGGGACGGCCTTTCTGGGCGAGTTTTTCAAGAACGGGGAGGAATTCGGTTACCGAGGAGATCTTCTTGTCGGTAATGAAAATGTAAGGATCGTCGAGGACAACCTCCATTCTATCAGGGTCAGTGACAAAGTAAGGGGAGATGTAACCACGGTCGAATTGCATACCTTCGACGAACTCAAGGGTGATGTCCAGGCCCTGAGACTCCTCAACGGTAATGACGCCATCCTTGCCCACCTTCTCCATGGCGTCGGCGATGACGTTTCCGATTTTCTCGTCCTTGGAGGAGATGGAGGCAACCTGGGCTATGGACTGCTTGTCTTCAACGGGCTTGGAGAGTCTCTTGAGTTCCTCGACAGCCCTTTCCACCGCTTTTTCTATCCCCCGTTTAAGGGCAAGGGGATTTGCACCGGCAGCCACATTCTTCAAACCTTCCCTGATGATGCACTGGGCAAGGACTGTAGCGGTAGTTGTGCCATCGCCAGCCACATCCTGGGTCTTGGTTGCAACCTCTTTAACGAGCTGAGCCCCGAGGTTCTCAAAGGGATCCTCAAGGTCAATTTCCTTGGCGATCGTCACCCCGTCATTGGTGATGGTCGGGGGACCGAACTTCTTCTCCAGGACTACGTACCGACCCCTGGGGCCAAGGGTGATCTTCACAGCATTGGCAAGGGAGTTTACCCCCCGCTCTAAAGCCCTTCGGCCTTCCTCATCAAAAATTAAAAGCTTAGGCTGTGCCATTTCGAACCCTCCTTAACCTTCCAGAATTGCGAGGATGTCACGCTCGCTCAAAATCAAGTACTCTTCGCCTTCAAGCTTGATCTCGGTTCCACCATACTTGGCGAAGATGATGGTATCCCCGACCTTTACCTCCAGAGGGATCCTCTGGCCGTTTTCTTCGTTAATCCGGCCGGGACCCACAGCGATCACTTTTCCCTTCTGGGGCTTCTCCTTTGCAGTATCCGGGATAACAATTCCAGCCTTGGTCCGCTCTTCGCTCTCCAGGACCTTTACGATTACCCGGTCTCCTAATGGTTTCAAGTTCATGCACTATCCCTCCTTTTTAGGCTACCTTGAAGTTTACAAATATTTTAGCACTCCTGTCAATAGAGTGCTAAAATTTTGCTCACCTTTTTGTTCAATTTTCCCTTACGCCCTGCTAAAAGTCAGGGAACAAATATCAGGGAAAGGTGGAATTCATCTTCAAGCTCGCCGATCCCCTCCCCCCAAAGGTCCAGGTAATCGTCCAGAAAAATGGGGTTTAAAACCACCCAGTCTGGCTTTTTTCCTTGATCCTGAAGGCTTTTAAGCACCAGGCGGATGTCATTCACTCCCAGAAGTCCCAGGGCCCTGATTGAGCCACCGAAGGAGAGGTTAGGGACCTTAATTACGGGGATCTCGGGAAAAACACCCTGGAACACAAGCCTAACAACTTCAAAAGCAAGCTCTCCGGTAAAACAGGCCCCTCTTCCTCTTTGGGGGAGAAAAGAAGAAAGGCTTTGGATCTTTTGAAAGTCAAAGTCTTGAAGGAAAACCAGGCCGCTTTTCTCCCCAGCCTTTTTGGGAATTTTCAGTTTTAAATGGTGATCCTGCCTCCTAAAAATGACGAGGGGGTTTTCCCCATCGTTTATTAAACTAAATGCTTCCAACCGGGAGCGGGGTCTGGATTCGTCAACCTTCTCAATGATGTCCCCTGGCTTGAAGCCGGACTTTTGGGCAGGGCTCCCCGAAATTACCCCCTCAACTTCGGCCTGAAGGTCGAAAATCAAAGGAGGCTCAACCACAAGGGGGATTTTCCTTAGAGCCCTAAGATCATCTACTTTCTTTTTCAAATGGAGCCACTCTTTAACGGACATTTGAAGGTCAGGATGGGCCATTCTCGATCCTCCCGGGAGAAGCAAGCGGACAAAATACCCCCCGAGTTCCTCAACCCTTTCGAGGGATTGGGAAAGCTCGGGCAAAAAGGGAGGGGCAAGGAGAAACGAACCTTGAAACTTAATTCCGGAGTGGGATAAATATGAAAAATTTTCAACCGTCCTTTGGGGGGAGGAATCCCCAAGGAATTGGGCTCTTAAATTCG
This sequence comes from Caldisericota bacterium, assembly GCA_024655965.1. Classification (GTDB taxonomy): domain Bacteria; phylum Caldisericota; class JANLFM01; order JANLFM01; family JANLFM01; genus JANLFM01. The sequence goes on from JANLFL010000001.1 coordinate 250,219, forward strand.
GGTTAAAGGAATTAAAGGATATTATTAATTCAACAGGATTAAGGGAGGAAAGCCGATCCTGAATTTCGGGGGTTAAAAGGGCCCCGTTGGTGGTGATCTGAATCAAAGTCCGGGGGAAGGCCTCCCTCAGGTCCTTAATAATGGAAAGAAAATCAGGGTGGAGGAGGGGCTCCCCCTCGTTAATCCTGGTGGCAGATTCCCCGATAATAATTTTCTCGCCCGGATTTATCAGGGGGATTAGATCCCTGATCAGATTCCGGGGCAAAAAAGGGAAATTAAAGACCCTCAACCCCGGAGGATTGTTTCTGCTGGAACAGAAGTAGCAGGAAAGATTGCAAGGGCTACCCAGGGGGAGGACGCTTTTGCGGCTCAAAGCTTTGAAAATTTCCCGGAGGAACTCTGGGGGGAATTCCCTCATTATTTTTCGGAAATTTCAATCATACAGGCTTAGATTGGGGTCCACGTCATCCTGAAGGGAAAGGGTTATCCCCTTTTTAAAGAGAGCATATCCCGCCCTGGCAATCATTAAAGCGTTATCAGTGCATAAATGAATTGAGGGAATAAAAAGTTCGAATTTCAATTTGGAGGAAAGTTCCTTCATCCTTTCTCTCAGGGAGGAATTTGCCGCCACTCCCCCGCATACGATCACCCTTTTGAAGGAGCACTTTTTTACCGCCCGTCTGGTCTTTTGAATCAGGGATCCAACTACCGCCTCCTGAAATGAGGCGCATACGTCCTCAAGAGGGACAGTTTCCCCCTTCTTTTTCAAACCCTCGACGAAATATATGGCGGAAGTCTTAAGTCCCGAAAAGGAAAAATCGAGGGGATTCTCCGTTTCCCCAATGGGAAATTTATGAAACAGGGGGTCTCCTTTCTTCGAAAGGCGATCTATTTGTGGCCCCCCAGGATAAGGAAGGCCGAGGAATCGGGCAATCTTATCCAAGGTCTCTCCCGCAGCATCGTCCCTGGTAGTTCCAAGGAGGCGAAAACTCTCGCCCTCTTGAACTTCGATCAATTCGGTATGCCCTCCAGACACGACCAGGGCCAAAGCGGGGAGGGAGACTTCGTTTTCCAGGAAAGCAGCGTAAATGTGTCCTGCGATATGATGGACCCCAAGGAGGGGGATGCCCAAGGCTATGGAAAGGGCTTTGGCCGTCTCCATTCCTACCAGAAGGGCTCCCACAAGCCCGGGACCACGGGTTACGGCAATCGCGTCCAGGTCTTTGAAATCCAAACCCCCGCGAATCAGAGCCTCCTTAATCATGGGAACAAGGACTTCCAGATGCCTTCTTGAGGCCAGCTCAGGGACCACCCCTCCGTATTTCTGGTGAAGGTCAACCTGGGAGGAAACGAGGGAGACAAGTTCCTCTTTTCCATCTTTAAGAAGGGCAACCGCGGTCTCGTCGCAGGAGGTCTCAATACCCAGAATGATCATCTCAATGGAGGAGTTCTCCTAATACCTCCGCGGCAAACCTCACTTCCTCAAAGGACACGTCCTTGTGAGTAACCATCCTGATGCGCCGGTCATCAAGGTCCAGACAGAGGACACCCCTCTGGGCAAGCTTCTGGACGAGCTCTCCCGCCCTTGGTTCCTTCAAGGGAAAAATGATGATGTTAGTCTGGGGGCGGTTCCATTCCGGGTCCACTATGGGGGAACCCTCGATGGCTTCCGCGATGATCCTTGCTTTTTCATGGTCCTCAGCCAGACGGTCAACCATCTCCGTCAAAGCGACGATCCCACAAGCAGCAAGGACCCCTGCCTGACGCATGCCCCCGCCATAGAGCTTGCGCGCTACCCGGGCTTCCTCGATGAAATCCTTATCCCCAACGATCATTGAACCAACCGGGCAACCCAGCCCTTTGGAAAGACAGAACATCAAGGAATCCACTGGTTGAGCAAAATCCCGGGGAGAAATTCCGGAAGCTACGGCGGCATTGAATAACCTCGCCCCGTCCATGTGGACCCTGGCCCCCCTCTCATGGGTCAGGTCGCATATCTCCTTGATCGTTTCCAAAGGATATATGGTTCCGCCGGCCATCATCGAGGTTTGCTCGATGCATACCAGGCTGGTCCGGGGAGCATGGATATCGCCGGAAGGCCGAAAGAGGGGAATTAGGTCTCGGGGTTGAATGATCCCCTTGACACCTTTTAAAAGTCTCGTCTGAACTTGGGCAAGTGCCGCGAGACCCCCCACTTCATGAAGGAAGATGTGGGATTCCTCCTCCAATATTACCTCGCTTCCCCTTGGGGCTTGCACCCTAACGCACACCTGATTGGCCATGGTTCCCGAGGGAACGAAGAGGGCCGCTTCCCTTCCGCAGATTTCCGCAGCCAGCTCTTGGAGGCGGTTTACGGTTGGGTCCTCCCCGAAGACGTCATCCCCGACTTCGGCCTCGTACATGGCCTTCCTCATTTTCTCAGTTGGAACAGTAACTGTGTCTGATCTGAGATCCACTCTCATTTTTGCACCTCTTTTGTTGTTACCTTCCTATTTTATGGGTCGGGGGTAGTAAAAGCAAAAAGGAGGCTTAAAGCCTCCTTTTTGCTTTTAAAGAAGGGGGGGCTTAGGCGCTAACCCTTTTTTTGATGATTTCTGAAAGTCTTTTTATCCCTTCCCGATTAACCTCAGGCGAGGAGAAGGAAAAGTTTAAACGCATGCAGTTTTCTCCTCCCCCGTTGGGGAAAAATCCTGTTCCGGAAACATAAGCCACCTTTGCGGCTAAGGCTTCTTTTAACATGTCGTTTGTATCGACTGCTTTAGGAAGTTCTGCCCAAAGGAAGAGCCCTCCCTGGGGTTTTGTCCAGCGAACATTCTCGGGGAAAAATTCCTCCATGGCGCTCAGCATTCCGTCCCTTTTCCTCTTGTACTCCTTTTTGAGGATCTCCACATGTGGCTCGATGTAGCCTCTTTTGGTAAATTCCAGAGCAACGAACTGGGTGAAGGGGGAAGTGCAGAGGTCAGTGGCTTGTTTGGCAAGGACAACTTTACGGATAAATTCGTCGGGGCCGATTATCCATCCAAGTCTTAGCCCAGGGGAAAGGATCTTTGAGAAGGTCTCAAGGTAGATCACAGTTCCATTATTGTCCAGGGAGGCAATTGAGGGAATCGGTTCCCCATCATAGCGTAATTGGTGATAGGGAGCATCTTCCACAATGGGAATGTTGAATTTATTGGAAATCTCCAAAAGTTGAAGTCGCCGTTCGTGGGAAAGGGTCACTCCCGCGGGGTTCTGGAAGGTGGGGACAGTATAGATAAACTTTGGGGATTTCCCGGAGGAGCGAAGGGTTTTAATCCGGTTCTCAAGGACTTCCACCTTCATCCCCTGATCATCCATGGGGATTGGGATCATATGAGCCTGGAAGGCGTTAAAGGCTTGAATTGCTCCGAGGTATGAGGGTGCCTCAACGAAGACGACGTCCCCGGGATTAATTAAGACTTTCGCCACAAGGTCAAGGGCTTGCTGCGAGGAGGCAACAACCACAACGTTCTCGGGACTGCACTTGATTCCATCTTTCTTCGATCGTTCCGCGATCAGGCTCCTGAGGGCGGGAACGCCTTCGGTGGTCCCGTATTGAAGGGCTTCCTCGGGATGCTCGTTTAAGACAACATCTACGCATTCCCTAAACCTTTCCACGGGAAAAAGCTTGGGATCGGGTAGTCCACCGCCAAAGGAGATCACATCTGGTTGATTTACTAACTTGAGGAGCTCGCGGATTGCCGAACTTTTCAGGGCTTTGGCTCGCTCTGAAAATAAAGCGTCCCAGAAGATCATCGCAAACCTCCAAAGCGTTATTAGGGGGAGATTTGCAACAAATTACTTTTAAATCCCTTGTTTATTATTGCAACTAATTTATTAAAAAAGCAAGTCAAGAGGGAAAATCCAGGTCCCAGATTTCCTCTCTGGATCTAAATTTCAGGTCTCGTAAAAAAAGTTTTTTCACATGGTGAGAAAACTGGTAAATCACTTCGTTCAAGGGAACAGGTTTTCCCAGTTCCCTCTCAAATGACGTCACTTGCAGGTTGGGTTCTCCGCAGGGGTTTATCAAGTTAAAAAAGGAGAGGTCGGGATTTACGTTCAGGGCTAAACCGTGCTGGGTTACCTTTTGCTTCAGTGCTATTCCGATTGAACAGATTTTTTTCCCCCCAACCCACACTCCCGGCTTTCCCTCAATTCTCTCCCCAGGAATGGAAAACGACTTAAGGGTGGAAATTACAGCCTCCTCCAGCATTTCGACGAAGCGTTTTACCCTGAGGTCCTGAAGGGAAAAGATGAAATAAGCGATAAGCTGACCGGGTCCGTGGTAGGTGATGTCCCCTCCCCTATCCACTTTAAAGAATTCCACCCCCCTTTCTTTCAAGCCTTCGGGGCTGACAAGGAGGTTTTCCTCCCTTCCGTGTTTCCCCAAGGTGAAAACATGCGGGTGTTCAAGAAAAAGAATTAGGTCGGGGATTTTCCCTTCAAGAACTTTTGGAAGCAGATTTTGCTGAAGCCTCCAGGCATCACCATAGGGGACGAGCCCGAGGTCGCAACCCCAGATCTCACTCGAAGTAAAGGCCATAGAGGCCGGTATCCTCCTTCTTCCTCAAAAGAGGCTGATTGAGGGAAAGAATGAAGATCTCATTAGTGTACTGAACGATTCCATCAAAGAGGTGCCCACCAGTGGAATCTCCATCTGGTTTAATCAAACAGGCGTGAAGGTGGATATTGAAATCATCCTCCTGTTTGGAGATGTTTCCAGAGAGGGACACCAGTTCGCAGGGGAAAGGAATAAAATGACGCTGGTAACCCTTTTCGAGGTTTTGAAAATACCCAAGTTCCACTTCCTTCAACATCCCGATCCCGGAAAGCACAACTCCGGAGATCAAGCGGGACGATTTTGCCGCGTCCCTCAATTTTTCCAGGATCTTTTCACCGGTTTGCAATCGAACCATGAGAAGGTTTCCTTCAAGTTTCCAGTACATGATCTTCCCTCCTTTTTTATTTTGGAAATGAAAGAATTTTCAAGGAAGTTCCTCAAGAATGCTCAAAGCCAGGGCCTCCTCAGGGGCTAATATCAGGTAAACTGATTTTCCCGAAGGATATAAAATGCCCACCTCATTCTGCCCTCGGTATAGGGAGCCCTGATAATAAAGGATGGGGGCAAAACCAAAGCGGTCCTTCAGGAAATTTTCCAGGGCGAATTGCGCCTCTGAGGCATCCTGAAGGCTGTCCCATCTGGCTTCCAGGATGAAAACCGCCTTCCCCATTCCCTCCCAGAATTGATACCGGCAACCATTCCACCCCTCGGCGGCGCTTTCCGCTTGCCCCTCTGGAAGCAGGCTCTTAAAAAGAAAACGGAAATCGAACTCCCCTAAAGAATTATCCCTGGATAGGGAAAAGCCCTGGAGGGGTTCCCACTGGGGAAAATCGATTTCCTCGAAACCTTCGTGGGAAAGGTACTTTTCCGGATGAATGATCTGCTCTGAGGAGGAAGGGGGGGCTTCAAAAGCTCGATTCACCAGGTCCCACCCCCCTTTTTCGTAGAGTGTCTTTACAAAATTCATCCCGTCCTGGTAAGGAAAAAGAAGGGATTCCACCACATATTGGGGAGCGGACTCAAGGGAACTTTGATTGACGGATAAGGAATCGAGGAGAAGGCCCAGGCTGAAGTTCCATCTCTTGTGGTTTTGAACATAGAGGAGGGAGGTCCAGGAAGCATCCCCCTCAAAAAGGGACTGGGCCGCGAGCAATTGATCGTCGTTGCCTTCAAATTCAGGAGGGAGGAATCGGGAAAGATCGAAGTTTTGGTCCTGGATCGCATGTTCAATCTCATGGACCAAGGCAAGGTGCTCCAATGCCGAAACCTTTTCCTCTTTCTTCAAAACCTTCAGTTCCCCCGTCTCCTGTTCATAGAAACCGTAGACCTGCTCGCTGAGCACCTCAAGCAGGATGTCTTCCAGGTTCCTTGGATCCTCCAGAATGCCTAGGAAACGCAGAAGCCTCTCCTGACTTTTTAAATCCTCACTGCTCAATTCCTCTTGAATGCTTTTTCTCAGTTCCTGGAAAAGGGATTCCTTGTTGAGGAACTCCACCGGGATCTCCTCTTTGAGGGGTAGGCCCCTGAGCAGGGAGACATCCTCCTCGATCGCCTTTAGATCTATCTGGGAGAAATTTTCCGGAATAACTTCCTCCTTTTGGGAAGGAAATAAATCCTTTAGAAGATACCCCAAAAGTAGGGCACAAATTAAAAGAGCAATTACTAGCAATATTTTCACACCTAACGAATTCCCCTCATTCATCCTAAAATCAATTTCCCCTGCAACTTTGGGGGGAGGGAACCATTTTTTAAAAGGGAATCGTGGAAATCCCTCAATCTCCCTCCCCTCCTGAGGTACTCATCACGCAATTTGAGGATCTCCATTTTCCCCACCGCGTAAGTCATTGGTTGGGTTGGGGATTCGGTGTATCGCAACACTTCCGCTCTGGCATCTCCCCCCTCCAGGCCCACTTTGCTAACCAGGGTTTCGACGGCCTCCTCCACGGTCATTTTGCCAATATGCAACCCGACATCGATTAGAACCCGGTAAGCCCGGAAAAGCTGCTCGGAAAGGCGGTCCATTTTCTCCTCAAGAGTTTGGATAAAGCCCACTTCCTCCATCAGCTCCTCGCAGTAGAAAGCCCAGCCTTCAGTAAAAAGGGGGGAAACGAAGTGTCCGATTTTCCGGGGAAGGGAGGCGGATAAATTGGACCAGAAAATCTGAAGGTGATGTCCAGGATAAGCCTCGTGAACGGTAGTTAGGACAATTTTGGAAAAGGAATGGGAACGGAGCCTCTCTTCTTTCTCCCTGAGGGAAAGTTCCGAGGGGATAGGAGTTACCCAGAAAATTCCAGGTTGATCCTTAAAAAATGGACCGGGGGGAAGGTAAGAAGCGTAAGGGGTGAGGATTCTGTCAAACTCGGGGGTCTCCATCACTTTTAGGGTTTCCCCGGGAGGAAAAGATACGATACCCTTTTGGGCAATGAAACTCCTGGCCCGGGATATGGCCTCCCTGTATGCGTCAAGAAGACCTTCAGGGGTGGGGTGATTCCTCCCAATCCTTGAAAGGACCTCGTGTACCTGCCCTTTCGGGTCGATCTCCAGGGAAACTCCCTTGATTCTCCTTTCGGTTTGGGAAACCAGCTCCCTTCCGAACTCGAAAACCTCTATGGGCCCATAATCCAGAAGGTGGACCTTACGGGCATACTCCTCCCAGAATTCCCTGCCGATTGCGAATCTTTCAGAAGGAGAAGGGAATCCTTCCAGAAAATTCAAAAAATCTTGCATGGATTCAAGGACATTCCTGCAAAGCCTGCTCATCTCCGCTTCCAGGGAGGGAAATCGCATGGAAAGGGAGGGAATTACGGTATTAAATAATTCCCTGGAAGCCTTCAGGGTTTCAATCCCGATTTGCAACCATAACGAAGGGGGATCCTCGAGGTTCTCCTTTCCGTATTCCAAAAGAGAGGGAATCTTTTTTAAGCGCTCCCTGACTAAAAGGAGCCTTTCCTCAAGGGGAGCGAAATCGTAAAGGAGCAAAAGATAGGGACCGTAAACTGCGTCGTCGATGTAATAAGTGGGATCCCTACTCATAACCTTGCATCCTTCAAGGTCCAGAATCATGCGATTTGTTAAGGAAAGCATCATCTGGCGGTCAACGTCGATTTCTTTGTCCTCGAATTTTTGATCCTGATATTTAAAAGTGAATTCCCAATTCTTCCGGAGAAAGTCCTGAATACGATCACGAGAATAATTTGGCATCAGCGAATGGAAACGCTGGTCGCCGAACTGGGTCGCCCAGATGGGATTGAACCGGAAAAGTTCCTGGAAATAATCTTCCACATCCCTGGAAAATTGACCGATCATTTTTCCCCCTTTTTAAATTCCTCATCGAGGGTGATTTTGGAAGGAGTGGGGCCAATCTGCCCCTGATACTTTGACGATCGCCCCATCCCATAAGGCCGGGAGACTTTCCCGGTTTTCAGGAAGGAAACCTGGCAGATTCTCATCCCCGGATAAAGAGCAACGGGGATTTTCCCCACGTTGGAGATCTCCAGGGTGATCGTTCCCTCAAACCCGGGATCGATATAACCTGCGGTGGAATGAATTATAATCCCGATCCGGCCCAGGGAACTTCTACCTTCCACCCTACCCACGAACTTCGGTGAAAGCCAGAGGAACTCCAGGGTAGAACCCAAAACGAATTCGCCTGGATGCACGATAAACGGCTCATCCTCTCTTACGGAAACGAGATGGGTTATGTCCTCCAGGTTCATGGAGAAAGGATCGAAAACAGCAAATTTGGTGGGATTGAAGACTCGAAAATTTGGGGAAAGCCTCAGGTCTACCGAAGCCGGCTGAAGTTGAGTCTCCAGGGAGATCTCAGGACGAAACCTGATTTCCCCCGCTTCAAGGGCCCGAAGTATTTGGGAATCGGAAAGTATCATCCTTCAATTATAGGATAAGGCCCCAGCGGGGGAAATATTTCACCGATCAGGAGGTCCTTTTTAACCTACAACTGCAGGCTCCCTAACAAACTCCCCTTTCTTGAACCTCAAGTAGTTCAAACGGGTTACATCGTAGCTTAAAGGCTGGCCCACGATCCATTCGGCCATCAGCTCGCCCACAACTGGACCGAACATGAACCCGTGGCCTGAACCACCTGCAGCAATATATAGCCCGGGAACCTCATCGATCGGGCCTAGGATGTGGTGAGCATCAGGGGTCATTTCGTACAATCCAGCCCATTGACGGACAATGTTTACATCCTTGAGCATGGGGAGGACTGTCGTAGCCCAATGGCTCATCCTCTCCAGGAAGCGCCAGGTGGGGGAAAAATCGAATTCTCGAGGATCCTGCCAGTGTTCGGGATTCTCGGGACCGATCCCCATGATGAAGGACCCATGGGGCCTTTGCTGGATGTAATAACCTATTGAGAAGGAGATCACCATTGGATCGAAAGCCCTCTCCAGGGGTTCGGTAATCAAGATTTCATGTTTTTCCCCCCAGAGAGGAATTTCCACGCCAACAGTTCTCATTAAATTTGAACTCCAGGCTCCAGAGGACACGAGGACCTTTTTGCCTTCAATTAATTCGCCATTCACCACAACCCCCCTTATCCCTCTTTCATCCCCGACTAATTTATCGACTTTGGTCCATTCCCGAATTTCCACATTAAGCCTTCTTGCCGCCCTGGCGTAGGCAAAGGTCGTGTGTAGAGGATCCGCGTGACCATCCTTTTGATGAAAAGTCCCGCCAAAAACCCCTTCCAGCCTGAGCTGAGGGAAACGGCGGGAGATTTCATCAACTGAAAGGATTTCTGTCATGATCCCCAGGCGGTGTTGGACCTCAACCCTAACCTTCAGGTTCTCCCACTCCTTCTGAGAATAAGCGAGGACCAGGTATCCCCCCTGCCAAAGTTCAATTTTCTCCGCGGGGTAGTCGAGCTCTTCGGGAAGTCGCTCGAATTTCTCCAAGCTCCTCTTCATTAACCCGATGTTGAATTCGGTGCCGAATTGAGCTCTGATTCCTGCTGCGCAAGAACCGGTGGATCCCGCAGAAACAAATTCCTTTTCCAGAAGGAGTATCCTTCCAGCTTTCTTCTTGGCTAACTCATAAGCGGTGGCGACCCCCGTGATTCCTCCTCCGACGATTATGATATCGTAAGTTCTCATTTCCCCTCCTTAGCGAACACCTTCATGGGAGTAGCCCTTAGGGGAGGTCGCACGACTGTGGGCCGGGTTTTGACTTCATCGATGGAAACCCCCAGCTTCTGGGCGAGTTCCCTCAAAACGAGAATTCGGCAGGTTTTCCCTCCGCAAGGGCCCATTCCTACCCTTAAAGCCCTTTTAATCTGGTCCCAGGAGGTATATCCCTGTTCAATTGCCCTCCGAACATCCTCGAGGGTGACATCCTCGCAGCGGCAAATGATCACCTTTTTAGGATCCACTTTGAGCCCTCCTTCTGAAAAAGCGGACTTCCATAATCTTCTCTGCGGGGAAACTGATCCGCACGAGCGAGGTCCTTGTCTTTTTATCGATCCCCGGAAGGGAAAAAACTCTTTCCACCCTTGCTTCGCAAACTTCCTTGCCATAACGGTCAAGGCCATCCACAACCTCTCCCTGCTGGGGAAGGGGGACGAATTCGTAAGCCAAGGTAAGGAACCCAGAATCTCCTTTTACCTCCAGGAGAAAAATGGCGATCCCGGGGCAGGCTGCGACGCATAATCCACACCCATTGCACAATTCATGGTCAATTCGAGGGGTAGAGACAAGGGAATCCATGGAAATTGCTTTCGTGGGACAGGAATGGACACAGGGATCGCAGGGAATATCCTGGTAACATTCGTGCATGGCAACGGGCTTTTTCCGCATGCGCTCCATGGAGGGCATGCTTGTCTCTAATTCCTTAAGGGTTGGAATTCCATCAACCTCGATCATCTCTGTTCTCCCTTTGTATGAAGAAGTTCAAGCCCCTGGCATACCTTCTCGCTTAAGGAGGACAGCCGGAACTGGGAAAGCATCACCCTTAACTCCTCGATTTTCCCGGGATCTACCTCAAACCCTAAATCAAGTGCTGCTCGAAGCCCGGCAATTGCCCCCTGGATTGCGGCAGTGGTTGCCTCCTCAATTCCAGCCACATCGCCGGCAACAAAAATATCCGGATTTGAGGTCCTCCCATCCCGGTCGTGCCAAGGGACGAAACCTCCCAGTTCGGGGATGTAATATTCCCTGACCCCCAGCTCGAAAAGAAGCTCGCTTAAGGGCATCAGCCCAACTGCGAGTAACACCACGTCCACGGAGAAAGTTTTTCCGGTTCCCGGAATGGGTTGGAACCTATCATCCACTTCCACTGTCTCCGCCCTTTCCACTTTTCCATCCCCGTAAACCCCGGTAATTGTCCTCTTAAAAAGGATGGGAACACCAGCCCTCTGGATTTTTGCCGCATGCACCCAATAAGCCCCCCCAAGGCGGGGAAGGACATCGATTATTGCCTCAACCTTCGCTCCCGCCTGGAGCAACTGGTAAGCCACGATCACCCCCACGTTTCCCGAACCCACGATCAAGTATCTTTCCCCGGGAAGCACCCCGTAGACATTCATCAGGGTTTGAACTGCCCCAGCCCCGTAGACTCCGGGATAATCGTTGTTCTCAAAGGTGATCATTCGCTCGGAAGCGCCTGTGGCAATTACCACCCTCCGTGGTTTAATTTTCACAAAATCCTCTAAATCGGCAGCCAGCCAAATTCCATCCTTGTAAGCTCCAATGACCTCAAATCCCAGGAGGGTTTGGATCCTGGGGTTTTCCTGGATCTCTTTTTCCCACTTCTGGGCGAGCTCGAAACCCCGGGCACCTGCGCCCCTTGAAGCCCAACCGAAGAACTTGTGGGTTTGCTTTACAAGCTGCCCTCCAAGGTTTGAAAAGCGATCGACGAGGAGAACAGAAGCACCGGCTTCTGCAGCCGCCAAAGCGGCATTCATCCCGGCAGGGCCCCCTCCAACTACCAGAACATCGGGCGCAATCATCTAATGACTCCTTTGTCTTTCTGAATCTCCACCTTCATCCCTTCCTTAAGAGGGGTAATGCAGGTCCTGATGTTCGGTTTTCCATCGACGACCATCAAGCAGGAAGAGCAGTTCCCGATTGCGCAGAAAAAACCTCGGGGTCGATGAAGGTTTGCGCTCTCCCTCATCTTGAAAAAACCATTAGCAACCAGGGCGGCAGCTATAGGTTCCCCTTCGTAACCCTCCAATTCTTTCCCCTCAAAAAGGAATTTGACCTTATTTTTGGGGGGAAAATTCAGGATAGGGTGGATTGAAATCCTGCGCATGCGACTTCATCTCCTTTCTTATTGGAAGGACAAAAGCCCAGGGCTTTTCATTCTTTATGAATTTTACAACGCTCCGCCAACACTGTAAATTATTTTTGGGGGTTTCTTTCTAAGAAAATCCTTTTTTCATCGGACTTAAAAGGAAAAAAGGTAAAATTTTAAATTTTATTTTTGCTCCCCCAAAAGAAATGATTCATAAAATCCTCCTTTTTCCTCCAAAAAACCGTCGTGCTATAATTATCTGGAAATAAAAATACTTTGGCCCTGGAGGCCAGATGGCTTTATTTTTTGTAATATTGATTTCAATATCCTGTTTTTACTGGCTGGTTTTGATGGCCAATTCTCTTCATTTCTTCCATCAACCATTTCCTCCAGGAAAGGACTGCCCTCCAGTTTCAATTCTGAAACCCGTGAGGGGGATTGATCCGGATGCCTACCAGAACTTCCTCTCTTTTTTAAAGCAGGACTACCCGGACTACGAGGTAGTGTTCGGAGTAATGGACCCAGCGGATCCAGCCATTCCCTTGATAAGAAGGCTCCAGAGTGAATTTCCGGAAAAGAGGATTAATCTCGTCATTGCCCAACCCCTTGGGAGCAATCAGAAAACTGCAATCCTTCAATCCCTCTCGCAGGAAGCCAAATTTGACATCATGGTCCTCACCGATTCGGACATCAGGGTGGATCCCGGTTTTCTAAAAACCATCGCTCCCTATTTTCAAGACAACAAAGTGGGCCTGGTGGGATGCCTCTATAGAACACTTGGCAAAAACCTCTGGAGTTACATCGAATCCCTATTAATCAGTACCTTTCTCCTCCCTTCAGGAATCCTCGGGCACCGGATTCTTGGGCTAAAATACGCTTTCGGGGCAGCCCTTGCGGTCCGGAGGAGTGCCCTTTCGGATATTGGAGGATTTTCCTCCTTCAAGGATCATGTAGCAGACGATCACGAGATCGCCCGGCTCGTCCACCAAGCGGGGTGGAAGGTAATGTTGATTCCTCATGTGGTCTCCAACCATCTCAACTCTGTTTCCCGTAACGAATTCTGGACGAGGCAACTCAGATGGATGAAGGTTGCCTTCGTCTGTCATCGAAGCGCTTATCCCGGGATACTTCTCACTTTCGCTTTTCCCCTTGCCTTGAGCTTCGCCTTTATCTCCTTATTTTCCCCTCTATCGCTTTGGTTCCTCGTGGTGGCATTTGGAGTCCGCTTCGCCGTTGGGGTTTTGATCGCCGACCTTCTGGGACACCCACAGATGAGGAAGTGGCTCTTCCTCCTTCCCTTCGTTGATCTTGCCTTCGCCCTGTTATGGGTCTTCGCTCCCCTTTCGAGGAGGTTTACCTGGAGGAGCGACGATTACCTTATTCTTCCTGACGGGAGGATGGTGCCCCTATTGAAGGACGAGGCGAAGGAAGTCCCTAGATTATAGAAACCAGGGAAATAATTTCCCCCAATTCCATGGTTTTTTTCAGATAAGCAAAATAAAAGAAAAAATTTTCTCCCTTAAGGAAGGATGAAAAAGTGGGCAAATATAAAAGGATCCTTTTTATAGGTTTAATCCTGATTCTGGTCCTGGGGGTCGGGGCTTTCCTCTTTTTCCACTTTAAAGGGAAAGGAGAGGCTCCCCCAATCGTGGCAAAGGTTGAGAGAGGGGAAATCCAGAGATTGCTCTCCTTTTCGGGTTCAGTAAGTCACATTAACCAGATTGACCTTGCTCCTAAAGTTTCCGGAAGGGTTGGGGAGATTTTAGTAAAGGTTGGTGACCGGGTGGAGCAGGGTCAGGAGCTCCTGAAAATTGAAATCCCCGACCTCGAATATCAGATTTCTCAAGCACAGTTGAACCTGAATTCAGCGATCCTGAGGCTCAAACAGCTCCAGGAGGGCCCGTCACCTGAAGAAAAGAGGGTCCTGGAACTCTCAGTGGAAAAAGCCCAACAGGATTTAGAAAAAGCTCAGGAAAACTATCAGAGAGTCCTGGAGACTACAACCTATACTTCCTCGGTCGCCGAGAACGCGGTGAAAATCGCGGAAAGGAGACTGGAGGAAGCTAAGGAAAACCTGGAACTGACCAAAATGAGTGTTTCCCAATCCATCGATATTGCTCAATTGTCCGTTGATCAAGCTTCAGAGGACGTGGAGAATTCACCCACCCAGGCTTTGAAGGATCAAGCGGAGCGGAAATTGGAACTTGCCAAGGAACAGCTTGAAGCTCAAAAACTCGCTGGAGAACAACAGATCAAGATGGCAGAATCCCAAGTCAGGTCAGCGGAGGATGCCCTCGACCAGGCGAAGCAAAACCTGGAGCAGAAAACCCTGGCAAACAGGGATCTGGTTGCTCAAGCTGAATCAACACTCCAGTCAGCGGAGATGGCTTTAAAAATTGCTCAGGCTCAGCTTGACCAGCGCTTGGCTATTCAATCGGAAACGAGTTTAGAACTCCAGAAAACCGCCATTGAGCAAACCCAGCTGACCCTGAATAATCTCCTCAAGCAGAAAGAAGATTCCCTGATTCGTTCCCCCGCTCCGGGGATCGTGGGGTCATTGAGCGTGAAGGTGGGAGACCCCGTCATGGTGAATACCCCAATTCTTTCCCTGGTGGACCTTGATCTGTTGGAGATTCAGGCAAACATCCCGGAGGTGAATATCGGTCTCCTTCGTCCCTCTATGGAGGCAACGGTCAGAGCGGATGCTTTTCCCGATCTGGAATTCAAAGCCACCCTTTCCTATTTCAATCCCTTGGCCTCAGTTTCCCAAGGGGTAGTAAATTACATTGCCCATTTCGACCTGGAAAAGGCAGCAATGGGCTTACTCAAACCCGGGATGACCGTGGAGTTGGAGATCGTGGTGGAGAAATCCTCAAATACCTTGATCATTCCCCGGCCCGCCCTTCACCAGGAAGATCAGGGGGATTTTGTTTACGTCTGGGACGGAAAGCAAATGGAACTCCGAAAGGTAAAAACTGGAATCCAGAACGAAATCCAGGTGGAGATCAAGGAGGGACTTAAAGAAGGTGAGGAAGTGGTCCTTTCTTTGAAGAGCGCCACTTTCTCCTTCTCCTCCACACCTTTTTCCGCCCAAACCCCCTGAAAAAAATGGCTATCATCGAAGTTCAAGATTTGAAAAAGGAATATCGCTTGAGCAAAACAACAGTCATCCCTGCCTTGAGGGGAATCTCCTTCAAGGTGGAGCCAGGGGAGTTCGTGGCCATAATGGGACCATCAGGATCCGGGAAATCAACCCTGATGCACATCTTAGGATGCCTGGATAAGCCCACATCCGGAGCTTACCTCCTGGAAGGGCAGGATATCTCCAGGTTGGGGGATAACGAACTTGCCCGCTTGAGGAATAGAAGAATCGGATTCGTATTCCAGAATTTTAACCTCCTTGCCAGAAATACCGCTTTAGAAAACGTGGAGCTTCCTCTGATCTACAGCGATCATCGGGCACCGAGGGACCTGGCCTTGAAAGCCCTCATCAAAGTAGGGCTTAAGGATAGGCTCTATCACCGGCCCAATGAACTTTCCATCGGTCAACAGCAGAGGGTAGCCATTGCCCGGGCTCTGGTCACCGACCCGGCAATAATTTTGGCAGATGAGCCCACAGGTAATCTTGACACTCGTTCTTCGGAGGAAGTCCTATTCCTCATCCAAGAATTGAACCGGGAAGGAAGGACCATCGTCATGGTGACCCATGAAAAGGATGTCGCCCAGCATGCAAAGCGATTGATCAGGATCAAGGATGGCCAAATTGTCTCTGATGAACCGATAAAAGACCGCCTTGATGCTTCAAAGATCCTCGACTCTCTCGGGAAGGGAGGGATCCCTTTTGAGAATATTTAAAAATTTGAAAATCGCGCTTAAAGCCCTACTTCACAACAAAAGCAGGGCCTTCCTGACTATCCTGGGAGTAATAATTGGGGTTTCCGCTGTGATGATGATGCTCTCCATAGGCTCCGGGGCTGAGGTCGCTGTTACGGAAGAGATAAAGGCCCTGGGTTCCAACCTTCTTCTGGTAGTTCCGGGGTCGATCACCTCCTCGGGGATGAGGACTGGGGGAGGGAGCTCCTCAAATTTGACCCTGGAGGATGCCCAAGCGATTGCCCGCATCCCTGGGATCGTCGATGCGGTACCAGCTATCCAGCGCCAGGCTCAGGTCATCGCCGGGGAACGAAATACAACTACCTCCATCATCGGGACGAGCGCCAATTACGAGAAGGTTTTGAATGCCCCCACAAGCGAAGGGAATTTTTTCACCGCTTCCCAGGTTGAGATGTGGGAGAGGGTTGCTTTAATTGGAGCAACGGTCAAGGAAAATCTTTTTCCCCATGAAAGTCCCCTGGGAAAGTCAATTCAGATAATTAATGGCCCCCGCAGGGTAACGTTCCGGGTAATCGGGGTGCTGGAATCAAAAGGCGCATCGGGGTTCGTCAACCGCGATGACCAGATCCTCATTCCCGTGACCACCGCTCAAAAGCTACTCTTTGGGACAAAGAATATCGGCTCGATTACCGTCGAGGTTTCTTCCCCTGAAAAGATCGATCAGGTTTCTACCGAAATCGCTTCCTTGCTCCGCTTGAGACACAACATCCCTAAGGACAAGGAAAACGACTTCACCCTTTTCAGCCAGAAAGACATCCTGGGGACCCTTGGTTCGGTGATGAATTATTTCACCATCGTCTTGGCAGGAATTGCCAGCATCTCCCTCCTCGTGGGGGGGATCGGAATCATGAACATCATGCTGGTGTCCGTCACGGAAAGAACCAGGGAAATCGGGCTAAGGAAAGCAATCGGGGCCTTCAAGAGGGATATCGTCCTCCAGTTCCTGCTCGAGGCGGTAATCCTGTCCACGGCCGGAGGGGTTATCGGAATCCTCCTGGGATATGGGGGATCATTTCTTATCGCCCGGATCGCGGGTTGGCCCGCGGTGATCACTCCTTTATCGATCCTTTTGGGCTTTTTCTTCTCCATGGCCGTGGGCTTATTTTTTGGGATTTACCCTGCCCAGAAGGCTGCCAGCCTTAACCCGATCGATGCCCTACGCTATGAATGAGGAGAAATAAGGAAAATTTCCTTCTCCCGTGTTATACTAAGAAATTAAATCCAAAAGGAGGTAGGTTAAAATGATTGCTCTTTGGATAATCCTGGGAATTTTAGTCCTCCTTCTTCTATGGGGAATCGCGGCCTACAACGGTTTCATCGTCTTAAAGAGGCGGATCGAAAACGCCTGGGCTCAAATTGACGTCCAGTTGAAAAGGAGGTACGACCTCATCCCCAACCTGGTAAACTCCGTCAAAGGGTACATGAAATACGAGCAGGAAACGCTGAACAAGGTGGTTGACGCCCGGGCAAAGGCGTTGGCGGCTCAATCTATCCCGGACAAAATCCAAGCTGAAGGATCCCTCTCCCAAGCCTTGAGGGGACTCCTTGCGGTAGTTGAAAATTACCCCGATTTGAAGGCCAGTCAGGAAGTCTCCACTTTAATGGAGGAGCTGAGAAATACGGAAAACCTGATTTCCTTTGCTCGCCAGTTCTACAACGACAACGTGATGGCCTTCAACACCAGGCTTTCGGTTTTCCCTGCGAGTATCATCGGAAACATGTTTAGCTTCAAGCCCGCCGTGTTCTGGGAGATTGCCGCCGCCGAGGAAAGGGAGGCTCCAAGGGTAGATCTGACCAATTTATAATATGCCCGCTTTCAGTTTCTGGGAAGAACAGCGAAAAAACGTAACCAAAAGCTATATCCTCATTTTCGTCTTCGTGATCATGATGGGGCTCTTCGGCTTCCTCATCGATTTTTCCTTTGAGGTCTGGCCTTGGTTCACCATTGTCTTCCTGGGATTAGCCCTGATTCAGGTCCTGATCGGGGTAGCTTCCGGTCCCAGCCTGATCCTCTCCTCAGTGGGAGCTCGCCCCCTTGACCAGAGGTACCTGGAGCACAAACAGTTGCAAAACATCCTGAACGAAATGGGGATCGCCTCGGGCTTAAGGCCTTTGCCTAAACTCTATTACATACCTGGGGAGAAATCGATTAACGCTTTCGCCACGGGGCTGAAAACGGAGAACGCCCACATCTGCGTTACTGAAGGGTTGCTCGAGGCTCTCGATCGCGAGGAGACCCAGGGGGTGGTTGCCCACGAAATGAGTCATATTATGAACAAGGACATGCTCTACATGACCCTCCTTTCCGCCATCCTGGGGGCAGTTGTGATCATCCAGGTTCTGGCTTTCAGGGGGGCATGGATGGTCGCTCAGACCGGCGGGGGAAGATCGAGGAAGGATTCCTCAGGATGCGGGTACGCGGTGCTATTTCTTTTAATCGTGGGAGTCCTGGCTACCATTTTCGCCTTTCTGGGAAGGATCCTTCTTTTCGCTGTTTCCCGCCAAAGGGAATATCTGGCGGATGCCAAAGCGGCGGAGTTCACGAGAAACCCTCGAGGATTGGCTTCCGCCTTGAGGAAAATTGCCCTCACCCCAGGGAAGGTGAAGAACGCCACCATTGCCACAGCTCACCTGTTTATTTCCGATCCTTTAAGAAGGATGGTGAACGAAAAGGAAGGCTTCTTCGCCAACCTGTTCAGCACTCACCCCCCGGTTTACCAGAGAATAGCAAGGCTTGAGGGGAAAAGCCCGGAGCAGGTTTTGAGAGAGCTCAAGGGGGAATTACCCCCAGGTTAAAAGGATTCTCTCAAAAAATTAAGAAAGAGGAGAAAGGTGTCTGTAATTCAGGAAGGCCTTGCCTGGATAAATGGGGAATTTCTTCCCCTTGAAAAGGCAAGGGTCTCGGTCGAGGATAGGGGTTTTCAGTTCGCCGATGGAATTTACGAAGTCATCAGGGTTTACGATGGGAAACCCTTCACCTTCCGGGAACATCTCGAGAGGCTAAAAACCAGTGCTTTTTTGATCGGGATAGACCCCCGGATGATAAAGGCGGATTTTCAAGAGATCGGGATGGAACTCATCTCCAGATCAGGCATAAAGGATGCGGAACTTTACATCCAGATTACCAGGGGGAGAGCTCCCCGCTCCCATGTTTTTCCCAAAGGCATCCCTCCTACGGTGCTCATCTCTATCCGGTCCGTAAGGCCCTTGCCCTTAGACGCGGAAAAAAATGGTATTTCAGCAATCACCTATCCGGACATAAGGTGGGCGAGGTGCAACATCAAGTCCATTTCCCTTCTGGCCAACGTTCTGGCAAAAGAGGAAGCGCGGAATGCAAGCGCTTACGAGGCAATTTTTATCAGGGAAGGCCTAATTACGGAAGGAGCTTCCTCAAATATTTTTCTTCTCCATCAGGGGGTTCTCCTCACCCCTCCGGCGGATTGGCGAATCCTAAGGGGAATTACCAGGGACATTTTAATGGCCTTAGCAATCAAGGAGGGAATTAAAGTTTCCCAAGAGGAATTGAAAAAGGACCTTATTTATGAAGCGGAGGAGGTTTTCATCACGAGCACGGCGATCGAGATTCTCCCCGTGGTCAAGGTGGATGGAAGGGTAATTGGAAAGGGAACCCCTGGGAGCACTTTTAAACTCCTCCATCGAAGATTTAAAGAGTATGTGGAATTCCGGATCGGGGGAAAGAACAAGGGGGACGAGGGATTATAATAAGGAAAAACTATTTCAGGGAGGATTTTGATGAAGGTCAATTACCCGATCACTTTCTTCTACGTACGGGATCTGGAAAGGGAGACCTCTTTTTACCGGGACGTTTTAGGTTTTTCGCTGGTCCTCGATCAAGGATGGATCAAGTATTTCGCTTTGAACGATTGGGCACAACTTGGTTTGGTTGACGCTTCCCGGGGATCGATAAAAGCGAGCGACGAGAAACCCGTTCTCCTTTCCTTCGTGGTGGACGACCCCGATTACTTTTTCAAGCGCCTGAAGGAATCTGGTTATGAGAAACCCGTTCCTGAGCCGGTTACCCGTGAGGATATCGGGATCAGGGCATTCATTTTCGAGGATCCTGAAGGTTATAAGCTGGAATTCCAGAAGTTCCTGAAATAGGGAATTTTCTCTCGAGAAGGGGGAGTTTTGGGGAACCTTGCTTTCCCTTTTTCGTCAAATTGATGAAGAGGAAAGAAAGGTGGGAAAAATGAAACAGATCGGAATCATTCTGTTTATTATCCTGGGGCTTATTTCCCCAGCCCTGGGGGTTTTTGGGGTTTCCCCTTCTCCTGCCCTTGAAGGCCTTATCTTCTCTGTCTCCCCCCAAAAGGATTCATACTCCCCCGGGGAAAAAGTGACTTTAAATCTGACCATAAAAAATACCGGGACTTCTTTTTTGACCCTCCGTTTTTCCACCTCCCAGGTTTACGATATCCAGATCGTTGGGCCAAACTCGTATTTCTGGAGGTGGTCGAAGGATCGCTTCTTTGCCCAGGTAATCACTGAAATTCTCCTCAACCCGGGAGAGGAAAAGGTGTTCCAGGAATTCTGGGAAACCAATAAAGATTTTTCCCCTGGGGAGTATTCGATCTCCGCCTGGCTTCTTTACATGGAAAGGAAATTGGAGGCCAAAGCGGTGGTAACTTTAACCTCCCGGCCTTCAGGAAACGGGGTGGCTCTGGTCTCCGATCCCGCAGGATGCATGATCAAAATCGACATAACCGACATTCAGGTTCGGGAAAAACTGGAGAAAATGCTTACTCAAGGGAAGGAACTCTGGGTAGGGGGGAAGGTGGAAAGGGATGACTCCGGAAACCCTCCCTGGCACTTCCGCTTTGACCCGGATACTATCGAGGTGGCTGAGGTGACCGCAGAGGGGTTGCAAGCAGTTTACCTTAAGGCAATCGAATCGGACCTCGAATACTGGATGAAGATTTCCCCCGCATACATCTCGGGAAAAGTGGTCGCCATCTTCGATTCCCCACCCTTTAAGGACATCCAGGAAAACTGGGCTTACCCCTTGATCCTCATGCTTTACTCAAAAGGGATCATAAACGGGTTTCCCGATGGGAATTTCTACCCCGAGAGGAGCCTTACCCGGGCGGAGTTCATAAAAATCCTGATGGAGGCTTTGAATCCCCCCATTCCATTGATCCACGTACAATATCCCACCTTTTCCGACCTCCCTTTCTCCCACTGGGCTTCAAGTTATGTGGAAAACGCCGTGCTTTTGGGCTGGGTCAAGGGATTTCCCGACGGTACCTTCCGCCCCGATGAGCCACTGACCAAGGAACAGGTTTTGACCTTTATTGTTCGCGCTTCAGCCTTCCAAGGAGAAACTCCCGAAAAGCCGACTTTCTCCGATTTACCCCCTGACCATTGGGCTTTCCCGTTTGTGGAACAGGCGGTGGAAATGGGATTGATCGGGGTGAACGACTTTCTCCTGACGAGTTCCCTTTTTGGGACGGGCCTTCAGGCAACGAGAAGCCAGGTCTGCCTGATCATGGTCCGATTCCTTTTCTTTTAAGCCCGCCAGGAAAAGAGGAGGAATTCTTGCGTGCAGGTCTTCGTGGGGACCAGCGGTTGGTCATACCTCTGGAATGAAGGGGGAAACCTTGAATGGTTTATCCAGAATTCCGGGCTGAATTCCGTTGAATTAAACGCCAGCTTCTACCGGTTCCCCTTCAAAAATCAGGTCGCCGGGTGGGCAAAGAGGGGAAAGGAACTCCGCTGGGTAGTCAAGGTCCACCGCCTAATCACCCACCAGCACAAATTGAACGAAGAAGCGCTCCCGATTTGGGAGAGGTTCGGGGAGCTCTTCCTCCCCCTCGATCCATTGATCGATTTTTATCTTTTTCAATTACCCCCCGGTTTTGGGGATTTAAAAAGGGTCGCGGAGTTCTTTTCCAGGACAGGGCTTGGTTCCAGGTTTGCGCTTGAAATTCGAAATAAAGACCTCTTAGCTGATCCTGAACTGCCCCTGAAGATTCCCCAGGAGATGACCCTCGTTTCCCAGGATTCTCCCGATTTTAAGGAGAAGCTTTTCCCCGGGAAGACCATTTACCTCCGGATGCACGGAAGGAAGTCATGGTATTCCTACGACTATTCCCTGGAGGAACTGGAATCCCTTTCCTTAAAAATTAAGGGATTCTCCCCCGAGAAGGTCTTCATCATGTTTAACAACGACCAGGCAATGCTCAAAAATGCCCGGATGATGTACGAGGTTTTATCCCTGGGTTAGCGCGAAAAACGGAGGAAGCTCAAATCTCCTTGAGCTCATATTCCATTGAACCAAGGCCGATTTCCTGGGCATACTCCAATTGATGCCAATGAGCGATCCTGTCCCTGTCCCTGATCCCCGTGAACTTGTCTTCCCCGGGGGCAAGGTTTTTTACCAAAAGCGAATCTGAGAATCCATGAGCCCTGTTAACCAGATCCAGGGAGGCGGCGTCAATGGCTACTGGATCCAGTGAAGCAAGGATCCCGATGTCCGGTACAATCGGGGCATCGCTCCATGGAAGACAATCGCAGTCAGGGACCACATTGATCAGAAAATTCATGAACCCCACCTTTCCCCTCTTGTTGACCAATGCGCCGTAAGCGTGTTCCACCATCCTCTCCAGAAAGGAGGGGACGTCGCTTTCCCAGTTTGGAGAAATCGCCCTGACCGGACAAACGCTGATGCATTCTCCACAACCGATGCAAATTTCGTGATCGATCAATGCCTTCCCCGTGGCAAAAGAAATGGCACCCGCCGGGCAGACCTCGAAGCATTTCTTGCAGGCAGTGCACTTTTCCTTTTTCACCTGGGGTTTCATGGCGGAATGTTGCCTTTGCTTTCCCGCTGCGGGGGCACAACCCATGGCCAAGTTTTTTATCGCTCCGCCAAAGCCTGCCTCTACATGCCCCTTGAAGTGGCTTAACACGATCATGCTGTCAGCGAAGAAGATGTCCCCTGCGATTTTAACCGTCTTGAAATTTTTCTTGTTGATCTCAACCTCGACGGAGTTCTTGCTCTTCAGGCCATCGGCAATAATCACGGGGGCGCCAACCACCGCGTAATCGAACCCGTGCTCAATGGCGGTTATCAAGTGGTCCACCGCATTTGACCTGGAACCGGTGTAAAGGGTATTCGTATCCGTGAGAAAAGGCCTTCCCCCGCTTGCCAGGACTTTATCAACCACCTGCCGAACCCAAACCGGGTTCAGGAAAGCGTCGTTTCCCCTCTCCCCGAAATGAAGTTTGATGGCCGTCAAATCCCTCTCGGATATAACTCTGGAAAAACCCGCAAGGTCAAAAAGCCGTGAGATCTTGGAGATCCGGTTCTCCTTCTCGTTCCTTGCCCTAAGGTTGGCGAAGAAAACCTTGCTTTTCATGGTTTCGCTCTCCTTTCGGAAATCTTATGGAAAATAAAATTGTTTTAATCTGGGAACTATATTTTAGAATAAAGGATTTTTGGAGATAGCGAAATATGAGAATCTGGGACCTCCCTCCCGAGAGGCTTTGCAGAAACCATCTCCTTGCGGAGCACCGGGAGATTCATGCTATCTGGAACATAATTACTATGAAAAAATCCGGATACTCCCGGCATCCAGAGACTTTAAGGTGGGTGGGGAAGCTTAAAGCCCTATTCCTTCGCCACCAGCAAATTGCCCAGGAAATGGAAAACAGAGGGTTCAAACATAATTCCCCCTTGAACCCCAACCTTGCAGGGGGCTCCTCAATTCAGGATAAATTTGTAGATGATCCTTTAACCCAAATCAAGATCCTGAAGAGCAAGGGCTGCCCCTGTCGTTTTTAAAACTCTTCCCTTGATTCGTTCCTCAAGCGCTTGGGGCTTTCCTCTCCAGGAGGGAAAAGAGCCGCTGGGTATCGGGGTGATTCTCCCCCAAAGTTTCTTTGAGGATGGAATGGGCTTCCCCGAGGAGCTTTAAAGCCTTCTCTTCGTTCCCCCTTTTTCTCTCAATTTCCCCCAGTAGGGCCAGCGAAAAAGCGACCTCCGGGTGGGAGTGGGGGAAGAACTTCCGGAAAATGCCCAGGGCCTGGTTCGCCAGTGAAAAAGCATTCTCCAGGTCCCCGGATTTCAAATTCAAGAGCCCCAGGGACCTTAAAGTCACCCCAAGTTCGGGATGACTTTCCCCGAAGAACTTCCTCTGAAGGGCAAGGGCTTTCTGGAAGTTCTTCACTGACTCCTCAAAGTCCCCCAGGTCAAGATAAAGGTCCCCTAGGCGCCGATAGACTAAGGCGGTGTCCGGATGTTCCTCCCCGATTGTTTGAAGGCGAATCTTCAAGGAACGGGAAAAATTTTCCAGGGCCGATTTGAGTTTCCCCTGTGCCTGCAGAACTCCTCCGATATTCTCGTAGCAACCAGCAACATAGGGATGGACCCTTCCAAAAGCCTGGAGGAAGATTTTCAGGCCTTTTCTGTAATACTCGAGGGCCAGGGTTAATTCCCCCTTGTCCTCGTAAGCGGTTCCCAAATTGATGTAGCTCGTGGCAACCTCCGGGTGATTCGGGGGCAAAACCTTGAGTTTGATCTCCAGGGAAATTCGATGATTTTCGATCGCCCGAACTAAATCACCCTTTGCATGATATGCCAGAGCCAGGTTGTTGTACGATCCGGCGACAAAGGGGTGCTCTTTCCCCAGGTGCTTCAAACGAACCTCAAGCCCCTTTTGGTAATACTGGATGGCTTTCTCGAACTCCCCTACGTTTAGGTAAGCGTTTCCCAAACTGTTCAAGCTGGAGGAGACATCAAGGTGATCGGGCCCCAGGGCTTTCTGGTAGATTTCCAGGGCTTTCTCGTTGCATTCAATGGCTTTTTTAAAGTCCCCTAACTGGCGATAGGCTATTCCCAGGTTGTTCAAGGAGCGGGCAATTTCACCGCTTTCCTCGGGAAGGATCTTCCTCTGGATGGAAAGCGCTCTCTCACGAAGGGAGACCGCCGATGGATAATCCCCTTTGGCGAAGGAAACGCTCCCCAGTTTATTTAAGGTGCTGGCAGCCTGGAGGCTTTCCGGTCCAAAGGCTTCCTCCTGGAGGGAAAGTGCTTCCTTCAGGAACACTAAAGCCCTTTCATAATCGCCTTTTGCAAAATATGCTTCCCCAAGTATGGGGAGGAAGGAGATCCTCCAATTCCAGTCCGCGAGCAAGGGGGTGGTAACCTCGATGAGAAAATCCGGGGCGAAGTGCTTCTCCAGAAAGTCCCTGGCGTTCTCCAGAGCCCACTTTTCATCATTCTCCTGCCCAGTCTGGATGGCGTGCCTAAAGGCCTCCTTGAGCGATTCAAGGTCTCTTTTTTGAGATTTTTCGTACCTTTCCTTGAAGAGTGAAAAGAAGAAGGAATGGACCCCCCTGTATTCCTCGGGGTAATCCTGCTTGAACCTTTGCTGGACCATTTCCGCTACCGCTCTGTCGAGGTGAAATACCCCGGGCTTAAGTTCTTTGACGAAGGCGAATCTGGAAAGGGAGGGAAAATCCCCAATTCCCCAGGAGATGTGGCACTGCTTGGATACTTCCTTTGCTACTTCCCGATCGAACCAGGTAACGAAGGAGAGCATCTCAAGCATTTTCCGCGTATCGGGCCAGAGGTGACGGAAAACCCTCTCGCAGAGAGAGCGGAAGTCAAGTTTCTCTAACCCGGGGAGGTCGACCCTGCTTTGCGATTCCAACTGAAAATAGTGCAGGCAGGCAAGGTAAAGGGCGAGGGGAAGGCCCTGGGTGGTTCTGATGAAGAGGGGGTGATGCTTAGAGGGAATCCCGGCCTCTTCTAAGAATCTCCTGGCATCCTGAAGGCCCAGCTTTTCCAGGGAAAAACCCTTGATCTTTTCTTCCCATTCCTTTTGAACTTCTTCCCAGAGAAGGCACTCTCTGCCAGAAACGACGAATAGTACCCTGGACTCCATCCCATTGAAATTCCCCACAAACTGGCGGAACCACCTGTCTGACTCCGGAAGGTACCCTGAGCCCCTTTCGTAGAACTTCTCGTGAGTGTCAAAAAGAAAGACCAAAGAAGCGAATTCCTTTTTCTGATGAAGGATATCCTCGAAAAGTGCCAGCCCCAGAAGCTCCTCCTGCTCGGAAAGGGGCTTTTCTTCATAGAATTCCAGAAAATCCTTCACGTAATCGATCCTCCTCCGCTGGGCTTCGGTCATCCTCAGAAGGACGGTCCGAGAAAGCCATTTTACCCCCAGGGAAAGATAGGTCCCTCCAATCAGCCCTGCAAGGTCGGTAAGCACCATCCCCAGGCTTCTGAGCGGTTGCATGCGGTTTTGCCTGAGGCTTTCAGCCTCTTCTTTTCTCCCCCTTCGGAGGTAAAAGTCAAGCAGGGCAAGGTAAAAGAGGGGGAAATTCAAGCCATATTTTTCCAGTTGCTCGGTCAAATTGAGGAGGGAAGAGATAACATCGGTCCCCAACTCAAAATTGTAATAGGAGTAGGCGATCTTCTCCCCCTTCTCGTTTTTTTCTTTTAGGTGCGATTCGAACTTCCTTAAAAGGCTGGTCTTCCCGCTTCCCCCTATTCCGTAAAGGTTTAATACCAGATAATTTTCCTGACCCTCGAGCCTCTTTCTGAATTCCTCAAGGATACTCTCCCGGTCGACAAACAGGCCGGAAAGGCGGGAGATCAACTTATTCTCGAATAAAGCCCTGTTTCCAAGAGACACTATTCCAATCCCCCTTGAAATATTCAAAGGAACGCAACCTGAGTTAATTGTATCAAAGCGAGGGAAATTGAGGATGAACTCCCCTCTTGTAATTCCACGGTTTTTGAGGAAATTGCCTGGATTGGAAACCAAAATAATGACAGAATATTCCCGTGATAGAGGATATCGAGCTGAATCCTCAATTTCAAAAAGCCTTCGACCTCCTGGAAAATACCGACAAGGTTCTTTTCGTTACCGGAAGGGCGGGGACGGGAAAGTCCACGCTTTTAAAATATTTTCGGGACCATTCCCGGAAAAGATCATTTGTCCTTGCCCCAACAGGGGTTGCGGCTTTAAACGTCCAGGGGCAAACCATCCATTCTTTTTTCCGCTTTGACCTTAAAATTACCCCCATTGAAGCCTCAAGGCTAGGAAGGCGTACTGGGGAAAAGGACCTCTTCCGGAAAATGGAAGTGATGATCATCGACGAGGTCTCCATGGTCAGAGCGGACCTCCTGGACTGTGTTGACTCTTTCCTGAAATCCGCAAGAGAAAACGAGCTTCCCTTCGGAGGGGTCCAGACCGTCTTCTTCGGAGATCTCTATCAGCTTCCGCCCGTTTTGAGAAGGGATGAGGAGGAAACCCTCTCTCTTCGCTACCCTACCCCCTTCTTCTTCAGTTCACAGGTGATGAAGGAACTGGAAAGCCGTGGAAATTTTGAGCTGGTGGAGCTCGAAAAAATCTACCGCCAGGAGGATGAGGAGTTCATAGAGATCTTGAATGCCATCAGGTATGGCCGGATTAACCCTCAGATGCTCGCTCGTTTGAATTCCCGCTTCGACCCTGACTTCCAGGACAGGGAGGACCACATCGTACTTACCTCCACAAACCGTCAAGCTCTGGAGATTAATTCCTTTCACCTGGAGCGCCTCACGGGAAGGGAAAGGGTGTTTCTCGGGGAAATCGAGGGGAGTTTTGAAAGAAAGGACCTTCCCACAGAGGTGGAGCTCTGCTTAAAGGAGGGGGCAAGGGTGATGTTTTTGGTAAATGACCCGATTTTCCGTTTCGTGAACGGGACCCTGGGGACTGTGAGGGAGCTGGGGAAAGACCTGGTTGTGGAGACCGATGAGGGATTGGAAGTGGAAATTGAGCCCTTTTCCTGGGAGATGTACCGTACCAGGGTAAACCCTGAAGACGGAACCATTGAAAAGGAGGTCCTTGGGAGGTTCATTCAGATCCCCCTTCGCCTTGCCTGGGCGATTACCATCCACAAGAGTCAGGGGAAGACTTTCCCCAGGGTGGTCATCGATTTGGGGAGAGGAGCCTTTGCCCCCGGACAGGTCTACGTAGCCCTGAGCAGGTGTACCTCCCTTGAGGGGATTGTCTTAAAGAAACCCATAAAAATGGGAGACATCCGAATGGATTATCGGGTTGTCCG
Source organism: Caldisericota bacterium (assembly GCA_024655965.1). GTDB lineage: Bacteria > Caldisericota > JANLFM01 > JANLFM01 > JANLFM01 > JANLFM01. Next base: position 278,027 of record JANLFL010000001.1, read on the forward strand.
GTTTTTGAACAACATGAAAGCTCGCCTCTGGGAAAGGGATCATCCATCTGGGGAAAAAGTTGAGTTAATAAAAAGAGCAATCCGTGAAGGAAGGGAGGTTTCCATCACCTACCTTTCAGGAAAGGGAGAGGAATCCTCAAGGAGGATTCTCCCGATTTCTCTGGAGGAGAAAGAATATCAGGGAACCAGGTTCCTCGGGCTTTCCGCTTATTGTTTCAAAAGAAAAGCAAAAAGGACCTTCAGAGTGGACCGGATAAAAGAGGTCCACCCATTTTAAAGATTCGTTTTAGGATTAAGGGAAATCCCCACGAGAGGGTACTCTGGGTCATCCCGAAGGATGGAGAATCCCCGCTTTAAAAAAAATTCCACTGGCCCGGAAGGGTTTTCCGGGCTCCCTCGCCTCGCAAAGGTTTCCAACCTTTCATACCCTTTTCCCTTAAGCTCCTCGAGGATTTGCGAAAGGAGTCTTTCTCCAAGGCCTAGGCCGCGAAATTTTTCTTCAGGGATATACAGGCATGCCAGAAAGATCGCTTCCTCGGAAAGAAAGCCAGACTGGTAATTCAGGGAATTGGGGAAAAAGGATGGAGGACCATACATGGAAAAACCAACCCCAACCCCCTCTAAAAGTAGGATCTTCCCGCAGGACCCGAACTCCTGGCTTAAAGCTTTGATGAAATGCTTTTTCTTCCTAAATGATCTCTTTTCCCACCCCGGGGAAGTGTCCATAAAAGCTTCCGGGGATTCCCAGTAAAGACAGTTCTTGCAGGAAAAGGGGAAACGCCCAAATTCTGGCGCCAGAAAAATGGTTTCTGAACTTAATTCGAGAACTTCAAAGTTCAAGGTAATTTCCCCGGTTTTCTCAAGATTGAAATGCCGCTTTTAATTCCCTTGAAAATTCCTCCTCGTCTCCCACAAAAGCCCGAATTGGGGTCCCCCGAACGACTACTCCCTCGAATCCTCCTCTTTTTTCAAACTCCTGGGGTTCCTCAACCCGGTTAATCCACCGAAGGGAAATTTGAGGGTCCTCCCTCTTTATTGCTTCTTGAGCGCGCATATAAAAGAAAAAATCCCACGGACAGAAAGAAGGCTCGAAAAGGATAAGGGCTTTGTCCAAGTCATCATCCTGGGCAATATATAAAGGAGGCTTCCCCTCTCCCTTCCACCGGAACTCCTCCCCAAGGGGAAGGATTAATAAATCTGGATCTTTTTCAAAGAGGCGAAAGCCTTTCTTAAGGAAAAAGTCCCTCAGGGAAAGTTGTCCCTCCAGTTCCCCGGAAAAGGGACGAGCGAAAATGATAGACGCACGCTGATGCTCAAAAAATTTTCCGGGCGAGCTTGCCTCCTCGACCAGGGAATTTAAAAGAGAAGAACCAATCCCCCTTTTCCAGTTCTCCCTGTGAGGAACGAACAGGCAGAGAATTTTAATCGCCCCTTCATAGGGAAAAGCCCTGAACTGAATTATCCCCGCCATTTTTCCATCCCAAAAGGCGACCTTGGCAAATTTTTCTCCCCTTTTAAAATTCGCTCTCGCCCAGGCCTCTTTAAGGGAGATTCCCCTGGAAAAAATGGGATTTTCTCTTCTTTCGGGATTGACGCAAAAAGCGGAAAATTCCGGGATCAAATCCCCGGAAACATCCTCAATAACCAGTTTATTCATTTTCCCCCCTTAATATCCGGATACTGCTATTTTAAAAAAGAAGGAGGGAAAAAGGAATTTCTATTCTTTTTAAAGGTTTTTAGGGATTAATAATTTTTCCCGATATAGTATCGGGGAACGGATTTTCCCATCACACAGAGAATTTCGTAGTTTATGGTCCCGATGTAATCCCCGACCTCCGTGGCAGTCAAATCCTCTCCGAAAACAACAACTTCCTCCCCGGGACGAGGATCATCAAATTCAGACAGGTCAATGGCGCACATGTCCATGCAGACCCTCCCCACCTGGGGGACTCTTTTGCCTCGGAAAAGGAAATAACTTTGGTTGGAGAAAAGCCGGGAATACCCATTCCCATACCCCAGGGGGATAATCCCGATCCTCATCCTTCTTCGGGCAATGAATTCTCTTCCATAACTTATACCCTCCCCCTCTTCGACATCCTTGATGCTCATAACCTTGGTCTTTAAAGTCATGGCGGGTTTTAAGGGGAGATTACACGGGACCTCATTCGAAGGGGGAAGGCCGTAGATCAGTATCCCCACCCTGACCATGTCGAACCAGGACTCCGGAATGTTGATAGTTGCGGCACTGTTCGCCATGTGTTTTAAAGGGACGGGGATCCCCTCTTCCTCCATCTCCCGGAGAAAAGATTGAAATTTCTCAAGCTGGAAACGAGCGAAAGACTGATCGTTTTCATCGGCAGTGGCAAAATGCGAGAACACCCCTTCAAGTTCAAGGGACTTAAAATTAAAAATCTCCCTGGCAACTTTCAAGGCCTTCTCACATCTCACTCCCAGACGGTTCATCCCCGTGTCAACTTTCAAATGAACCTTTATCCTCTTTCCCGCTTTCTGGGCTTCACGGTCAAGGACCTCAAGGGCACCAGGATTTTCGACAGTCTGGCAGAGATCGTATTCCGCAACGATCTTCGCCTCCTGGGGTTCGATGGGAAGAAGGACGAGAATCGGCCCTTTAATCCCCCCCTCCCTTAGAATTTGCCCCTCAATTGGGTTAGCCACCCCCAGCCAGGTAGCCCCGTTTTCCAGGGCGACCCTTCCCACTTCCAGGGCCCCGTGGCCATACCCATCTGCCTTGACAACTGCCAGCAGGTGGCATTTTTCTCCGATAAGCCCCTTGACTGTCCTGACGTTCTGGGCAATCGCTCTCAGGTCTATCTCAGCTTTTGTCGAGTTGGCCATTATCCTTATCCAATTAAGCGGGGCGATCCTTCACCCCGAGCATGAGCCTGATTTTACTTTTTTTAGACGGGAAATGAAACTTCCTTTTCTCCCTTTTTCCCTCCTTTCCTCCCTTATTTCTTATCTCCCCAATGAATAATCCACAAAATACGGAGTTCGAAAAACACCTCTGTCCTCGCTCTTGGTAAAGAAGACCCCGTGGATCACTAAACCATTGTATATAAGGGAGGAACCCACAATTTTCTCCCCCCAAAGCCTCAAATCCTTTCCGTATCCAACGGAGTTGAAAATCTCCACCTTGCTTTTTTTAATCTGGTCTAGGAAGGATTTCCGGGAATAGATACGGAAAATCCCATTGGTCAAATTAAAAAGCGAATCGAAGGCAAAACCCCCGAGGATCCTATGGCAAAGTTTAGAAAAAGCCCTCGGGGAAGAGAGGAACTCCATTCCCACTATTTTTCCCCGGATTTTCACCATGAAACCAGTCTGTCCTTGTTTTGGGAGGAAACCTTCAAGGTGATCTTTTATTTCCTGGATCTGCCGGGAAGCAATGTCACGAAAAGCCCCTGTTTCCGGTCTGAATCCAGTTTCCCAAGCGATTTGATCAATCCTTCCCCAAATTCCCCCTTGATTGGACCTGAACCCCCTCTTTTCCTTCAAGGATTGAGTAACCGTCTTCACCTTCTCCTCTCTTATCCGGGAGGAGACAAAAAATTCCGACTTGGCGAAAAAGGTGGATTTGTGATGCCATCTTCCCGCTTCCGTACAACTTACCGGTATTATGGTTTTCGATTTCTCCTTGAGGAGAATGGTGGTGTTTAAGGTCCGATTCTGTTTTGCTCCGATCAATTCCTCGCCGTCGAGGATTAAAACGGGAAGGTCGCCCAGGTTCTCGGCCAAAAGTTCCGATACTTCCGCCCCCTCTTCTTTCTCCCTGATTTTCAGAAGCCCCTTTTCCATGGCTTCATCCAGGGTGAGATAGTTTAAACCGGGATCGGGATCATCTACCCCAAAAATGGGAGCCAGGGAAAGGTCCCTCAGGCTCTCGAATTCCCCCACCTGGATTTGGGAAAGGAACAAACTAAAAGTATCGATCAATTCTTCCACCCCTTTCCATTTTTTTCTCATTTTGGAAAGAGGGTTCTGACAGCTTTTCTGTCAGAGAGGAAAAAATTTCCCTTTTTGGGATCCTTGCAAGGAGGGATGGGGATTCTGAGTATAATAGAAAAAAACCCGGGGCTGAGAAGATGGTACACCGTTTTGGGCATTTTAAAGGCTGGGGAGATTTGGAACTCTTCTTTCAGTGTTGGGGAGAAGAAAAAATGAAACGAGGGAACCTGGTCGTTGTTCACGGTTTCGGGGAGCACAGCGGAAGGTATCTGAACCTGGTCTCCCATTTTGTCCCCAAAGGGTTCTGGATTTGGGCTTACGATCTCCGGGGGCACGGAAGATCTCCCGGGAAAAGGGGTCACATCAACACTTGGGAGGAGATAAGGGAGGACTTGAGGTGTTTTTTAAACTTCGTGAGGAAAGAGGGAGGGGATTTCCCCACCTTCCTTTTCGGCCATAGCCTGGGGGGCCTCATCGTTCTTGAGTACGCCCTCCATTACCGGGAAGGCATAAAAGGGGTAATCGCCTCGAGCCCTGCTTTATCAAAGGTCAACTTTTCCCCCATCCTTCAATCCCTTTCCAAGGTTCTGGCTTTTATACTCCCAGGGCTTCCCTTCCCAATCGCCCTCAACCCCGATCATCTTTCCAGGGACAAAGCGGTCGTGGAAGCTTACCGGAAGGATCCTTTCGTCCATCACTTGGCTACCCCAAGGTTCGGGGAGGAAATGGAGAGAGCCAGAAGTTGGACCATAGGCCACGCGGAGGAATGGGGTTTGCCTCTCCTTTTAATCATTGGCACTTGCGACATGCTAGTCCCCCCCGAGGGCTCTCGCCTTTTCTTTAACCTGGCGAAATTTCCCCAAAAATGGATGATGGAGTGCGAGGGAGGTTTTCATGAACCGCACAATGATTCGGACTTTCCCCGGGTTTTAATGGGAATGGAAACCTGGATGGAATCCATTCTTTAAGGAAATTTCTCTTCTCCGCCAAAAAAGTTAAAAAATTTTGAAAACTTTTAGAAAAGTTTTCAAAATTTGGGGACTTTTATGCTAAAATGGATTCAAAATCAAGAGGGTGGCCCGAAGTTATCGAATTTGACCCTTCATTTGCTCCGGCGCCCGTATCCTTATCGCCCTCATGAAGAGAGGTGATGAGCAAGGAAAAAGCTTTTAAGTTCGAGAAGGGGAATTTTTTTAAAAAAAGAAAGGGGGACTTTTAAGCAAAATGCCGGATAAAGCAGTTTATGAAAAAATGGTAAATGAGGCTGTAGGCGCAGCCCGTTCAGTTTATGGGGTGATCAAAGAAAAAAGAGGTGGAACCTTCAAGCTCACTGATGCCAAGCCCTATGTTGACGCTGCAGCTTCAATGAAACCAGGCCCTGGCCAATCAAAAGAGATTTTCGACCTCCATGTTGAATCCGTTAAAGCCCACTACGATATTCTGGTTGGCCTGACCGATACCATCCGTCCGGAAGATGATCCTTTTGTCGAGCACTACCAGACCCCGCCCATCTTGGAGATACTCTACGATGTTGATCCCGCCTTCAAAGCTTCCATGTGGAAGTTCATCGATGCCATCGCTGCCAACAAAGCCTTAATCGGCCGCGAGGCTGCCAGACGGTACGGTGGAATGTATGGGCCTACCTGCGTCGTGGACTTCGCCATGTCCGTCGGCTCCACCTCCAACGTTGTCAACCAGATTCTGAGGACCCTGGACATCCCTGCCGATCACAAAAAGACCATCCTTGCCGCCAAGAGCTGGGGCATGAACACCTCCTACGGAATTGGCGCTGCCTTCCGTGGGGCAGTGGAAGCCGGAAAATCCCTCGCCGAGGCCGAACAGGCTGAGGTTGAGATGCTGCAGTTCGTCTACCGGGAGCCGGTCGCTGCTCAAGCCCACTTGATGGACACTCACAACCTCGGAGGCCATGGTCCCCACACCTCCTTCGATACCAGAAAATACATGGCCCAGTACAAAGAGAGGATTAAACCCTTCGTATTGGCCGCTCTGAATGCCAAGGTGCATCCTGCGAACATCGTGGTTGTCCCCGCCTACTGCGTAGGCGATGTGGGCCACCATATTGCCCAATCCGCCTACAACATGTTCAAGGATGACATGGCCTTCGGGATTTACGAAGCGGTCCTGGATGTCTTCGAGAACACCATGAAGAAGGGGCTTGAGTTGGATGCCTACAAGAGCGAGTGGGACGTCCTTACTGTTGCCACTGGAGCTCCTGCCGCTGCCACAGCTTACATTCTCTGGCTCGACTCCTTCACCGTTCCCATGGTCATTGACCTCTTCACCAAGCGCTTCTACAACTATGCGGCAATGAACCCGAAACGGGGCGAGGCCGACGAGCTCCACAATGTGGACTTCATGGACATCCTCCTCCGCGGAGAATCCATCCTGGACATCGCTCCCATTGGCGGAGGCGCCAAGATCAAGGGCATTCCTCTGGACTTCGGTCCAATTGACAACCACCCCGTTGTTTCCAACCCGCAGCGTTACACCTATCCCGCCTGCGCTATCACCCAGCGCTTTGCAGCATTGATGAGCCTGGCGGACTTCCCCTGCTACCTCACACCCGAGTGCGTAACCGCTACCCTGTCCACTAACTGCATCGCCTTCCACCCCGAGGTCCCTGGTGCTCCTGTGAGGGGATGCAAGCAGTGCGCTGCAACCACCCTTGTTAAGAGGAACGTCCCCTATGTAAAGGGAGTTGGAAAGGGCAATAAGGGTTACTGCCAGTGGGATGTAGCCGTATAAGGCTACTCCTTTTGGCGGTCCGGTGAAATAATGCCACTGGTGAGGGAAATCCCTCACCAGTGGTTTTTTTATCTCAAAGTTGGGTTAAAATTACTCAAAATAAAACCTGATGGAGGTGAAGATGAAAAACATTCTGATATACCTGGACACCGACAAAAGGGCCAGCATTTTTGACATCCTTTTTTCTTATGACGCGGGGTTCGATGTGGTCGTCCCCCTTGGGGGAGTGACAGCAGATGAAGTGAGGGCACTGGTCCAAGACGCAATGTTCCCCCGGGGTCCTCAAGGGGCGAAATGCACTACCCTTTTCTTCGGGGGGAGCAACCCCGAGGAATCCGAGGAGATGGCGGAGATTGCCCGAAAAACAATGTTTCCCCCGTTTTTGCTTTCCGTGATCATCGATCCAAAGGGCGCAATCACAACCTCCTCAGCTATGGTCGCCAAAGCTGCGGAAGCCCTGAAGATGAGAAACGAAACCCTTAAAGGGAAAAAAGCCCTGATCCTTGCCGGAACCGGGCCAGTCGGACGAATTGCCGCCAGGATTCTTCTTAAAGAAGGGGCGGAGGTAATTTTGACCTCCCGGTCCCTGCAAAAGGCGGAGGAGATAGCGGATAAGGTAACTAAAAAGGTTGGCCTTCCCGCAAAGGGAGCAAAAGCCGAAACCCCGGAAGAGGTATTCGCTCTGGCCCAGGATTGCGACCTCCTGTTCGCTACCGGGGCTGCGGGGGTTGAGCTAATACCACAAAAATTCGTGGAGCAGCTGGAAAGGTGCCTTGTCGCGGTTGACGTTAACGCCGTTCCCCCTTCGGGTATTGGAGGGGTTTCTCCGGGGGACGATAAGAAGGAAGTGGGGAAAGTCCTTGGGATTGGTGCTCTGGCGGTAGGAGGCTTGAGGAACAAGATCGCCCGCCAGATGCTTCAGGTGGCCCTGGAAAAAGGAGGGTCATTCCTGGACTACGAGAGCGGTTACCAGATCGCCAGGGAGATCGTTGGATTTTAAGAGCCAAGGGAAAATTTGCAAATTCTAATTTTGGGCTTTTCTACAAGAGGGATCGCCGAATCGGCAGTTAAAAGCGGCTACAGAGTCTTCACTGTGGATTTCTTCGGGGATTACGACCAGAGATTGCTGGTTAAAAATATTTCCCTTTTGCGGGACTTCGGACTCCCCTTTTCAGCAAGGAACGTTCTCAAGGCAATAAAAAAGAGGCCCCTTGAATCGGATGCGATCGTCTACACCTCTCCCTTCGAGAATCATCCCCGTGAGGTCCAAAAAATTGCCCAGGGAAGGGTCCTTCTGGGAAATTCACCGGAATCCCTGAGGAAAGTCCGAAATTGGAAGCTTCTTCGCTCATTTTCGCTCAATGAGGGAATTCCCCTCCCCGAAACAATTTTTCCCGGTGAACCACTCCCTCAAGAGGGAGAATGGTTAATCAAGCCGGAAAAGGGAGGGGGGGGTCATGGGATAAAACTGTGGAACGGGGAGAGGTTAAAAAGGGGCTTCTTTCTCCAGAAAAGGGAAAGGGGAACCCCTTGCTCCGTCGTTTTTGTCGCTGACGGCAAGAGGAGCCTCCTTCTTGGTATTTCAGAACAGTTGATCGGCCTTCCGGAACTGGGAGCAGGAGGGTTTACCTGGTGCGGGAACATCTCTCCCCTTGAAAAAGCAAAAGGGGAAACGGAAAATCTGGTTTGCAAGCTTGAGGAGATGACCTCAAAATTAACCCGGGCTTTCGCTTTAAAAGGAATAAATGGGATCGACTTCCTCCTTTCAGCTTCATCAAATACCCCCCTCCTTTTGGAAATCAATCCGAGGTTTCCCGCTTCCGTGGAGATCCTGGAAAGGGCATTCGATTTTCCCGGTTTTGATTTTCACGTCAAGGGTTGTCAAGGCCAGCTCCCCGATTTTCGCCTGAAAGAAAGGTTAGATTCGGAGGGATTCCTGGGAAAAGCGATCGTCTACGCTAAAAGGGACTCGATTGTTCCCACCGAAGTCGCCTCCTGGATTTTGAGGAACAGAAGGGATGTGCCTTTCCCGGGGGAAATAATCAAGAAGGGGCATCCTATTTGCACGGTGTTTGCAAAAGGTCAAACAAGGGAGGAATGTTTCCAGGCTCTTCTTCTGGAGGCGGAAAAGGTGGAAGAGGAGTTAACTCCCTGCTTAATTACTTCATAAGGAGAAGGAGTAATGGAAAATTTGAAATTTTTGCTCATTACGGGTCGAAGTCTTAAACAAGGGCAGGCGGCTGAACAGGGGAAGTTCTCCCCCGAATACATTAAGGAAACCACCACCGTGGAAATGAGCAAGGATGATTTGGATAGACTGGGACTGACCGAGGGAGCCGAGGTGAAGTTAAAAAGCTCCTCAGGGGAAGGGATTTTTCATATCAGGGTTTCCCAGGGATTGCCCCCGGGAATGCTCTTCATCCCTTATGGACCGCCAGCAAACCTCCTCATCCCTGCCGAGACTGCTGGAACCGGAATGCCATGCTGCAAGGGAATTGATGTTGAACTTCTAAAGGAGTGGTAAATGGAAACTCTAAATGCAACCTGTCCCTTCTGTGGCTGCCTTTGCGACGACGTACAAGTGGTCGTTGAGGACGGAAAGATAATTGAGGTCAAAAACGGCTGTAGCATTTCCAAAACCCTATTCACTCACCACCATTCCGAGGACCTTTATCCCGAAGTGAAGGGAAAGAAGACTGACCTGGAGGGTGCAATCAAGGAGGCCACCTCCATTCTCAAGGAAGCCCGCTTTCCCTTAATTTTCGGTTTATCGATGACCAACTGCGAAGCCCAGAGGAAGGCAGTGGAACTCGCGGAGTTGATTGGAGGGAACATCGACAGCACTTCCACATTTTGCCATGGTCCCACAACGCTGGCCATGCAAACCGTGGGAGAACCCACCTGTACTCTGGGAGAAGTGAAGAACCGGGCGGACCTGGTGATCTTCTGGGGTTGCAATCCCGTTGAGGCACATCCCCGCCACATTGCCAGGTACTCCGTCACCCCAAAAGGGATGTTCACCCCCGATGGTAGGAGGGGAAGGAAGGTGGTCACCGTAGATGTGAGAATGACCCCCACGGCAAAGGTCTCGGACCTTTTTCTTCAAGTCCAGCCCCACAGGGATTATGAGGTCTTTGAAGCCCTTCGAGCCCTTGTCCAGGGGAAGGAAATCGGGGCGGATTCTGTGGGAGGGATACCCAAAAACACCCTCCAAGACTTGGCCAATCTGATGAAGGAATGCAAGTTCGGGATCGTCTTCTTCGGGATGGGTTTGACGATGACCCGGGGAAGGCAATGGAACATCGAGGCAGCGATCGCCCTTGTGAGGGACCTCAACCAGTTCACCAAATTCCTAATCATCCCCATGAGGGGGCATTACAACGTTACCGGGGCGGACGCGGTAGTGACCTGGCAGACGGGTTACCCTTACGCTTTAAATTTCAGCCGGGGATACCCTCAATACAGCCCGGGGGAGTTCACCACGGTTGACCTTTTAAGAAGACGGGAGGTTGACGCAGCGTTAATTTTAGGGTCAGACCCGATGGCAAGTCTCCCCCGGCAGGCTTCGAGCCACCTGGAGAGGATACCTTTTGTGGTGCTCGATTGTCGAAAAAGTTACTCCGCAAAATTCGCCACTGTTTTCATTCCGGTGGGTGCCTCAGGGGTTCATGTCCCTGGAACCGCCTACAGGATGGACGGGGTTCCGGTGACCATGAAAAAAGTCCTCGACTCCCCTAACCCCAGCGATGAAGAGGTTTTGGAGGAAATTATTAAGAGGTTAAAGCAATGATTACCAAAATTACCGGAGGAAAAGTTTACGATCCAATTAACCGCTTGAACGGAAAATGCCTTGATCTCTGGATCGAGGGAGGAAAGATTGTCCGGGTTGGGGAAGCCCCTGACCTTTCTCCGGACAGGGTAATTGACGCGGGCAATTGCATTGTCATGGCAGGAGGAATCGACATCCACTCCCACATTGCGGGGGGAAAAGTAAACCTGGGAAGGAAGTTAAGGCCCGAAGATCACCGTAAGGATGTGGTTCCTAGATCGGAAACCACCCGCTCAGGAGTGGGCTATTCCATCCCTTCCACCTTCGTCACGGGATACCGGTACGCCCAAATGGGATACACAACTGTGATGGAAGCGGCAATGCCCCCGCTTTCCGCCAAGCATACTCACGAGGAACTTCACGACATTCCCATGCTCGACAAGGGCGCTTATACACTCATGGGAAATAACCATTTCCTCTTGAGTTTTATCCAAAAAGGGGATATTGAGAAAGCCCGGGCTTTCGTCTCCTGGTTACTAAAAGTGACCCGTGGATATACAGTCAAAATTGTAAACCCCTGTGGGGTGGAAAGTTGGAAGTGGGGAAAGAATGTCCACGACCTTGATCAGAGGGCAATCGATTATGACGTCACCCCCCGAAAGGTGATCTCCTCCCTTTCACGGATAGCGGACGACCTCCGACTTCCCCACTCCATTCACCTTCACTGCAACAACATCGGAACCCCGGGAAACTACGAGGTCACCATCGAGTCCATGAAAGCCGCCGGGGGAAACCGGGTCCACATTACCCACGCCCAGTTCAACAGTTACGGGGGAAAGAGCTGGGGGGACATTCACTCTAAAGCTCCCGAGGTTGTGGACTACGTAAATAAGAATCCCAACGTCACTTTCGATATCGGACAGATCGTATTCGGGGACACCACAACCATGACCGCAGACGGTCCTTGGCAATATCGTCTCCACCTCCTGTCGGGAAACAAATGGATCAATGCCGACGTGGAAATGGAGACCAGCGCAGGGGTTGTTCCCTACACTTTCCGAAAAAAGAGCCTGGTGAATGCGGTCCAGTGGGCTATCGGCCTGGAACTGATCCTCCTGGCGGATGATCTCTGGAGGGCGTTCATGACCACCGACCACCCGAATGGGGGGCCCTTCACCTTTTACCCTCAAATTATCAAGCTCCTGATGAACAAAGCATTCCGGGAGGAAATGGTCTCTCAACTCCCAAAGAAGGTCCTGGAAAGGATTAACCTTCCTCAGATCACCAGGGAATTCTCCCTCTTCGAGATCGCCATCATTACCCGGGCCGCCCCAAGCAAGCTCCTCGGCCTTCATCAGAAGGGACACCTCGGGGTCGGGGCTGATGCAGACATCGCCATATATGAGGAGAATCCGGATGTTGAGAAGATGTTTTCTTCAGTGAAATTCCTGCTCAAGGACGGGGATTTGGTCATAGAAAACGGAAAAATTTTAAAGAGCGTTCCCGGGAGAATCCTCTATGTGGATCCCGGAGAGGAAGGTGAGATCGAAAACTTAATCAGGGATGATTTTGAAAAATTTTACACCCTTAACCTGGAGAACTACCGGGTCCCTGACAACTACATGGAACGAGGTGAGTGCGTACCATGCGGATAAATGGAGTGGAAATAGAGGATACCTTTGCGGAAGCCTTTAAGATGTATGCGGCGAGGATCATCGTCACCGCCTTCAACCGTAAATGGGCTCTGGAGGCTGCGAATAAACTGACTGGTTTCGCAACTTCCATCATTGCCTGTGGGTGCGAAGCAGGAATCGAACGGGAGATTTCCCCCGAGGACTCCCCTGATGGCCGGCCCGGGGTCTCAGTCCTCCTGTTCACGATGGGGAAAAAGGGAATGGAGGAGCAGCTCCTGAACAGGGTCGGCCAGACTGTGATGACCTGCCCGACAACCGCCTGTTTCAACGGCCTTTCCTCCCCGGAGAAGGTCAAGGTGGGAGGAAAGCTTCGCTACTTCGGGGACGGCTTTCAAATCAGCAAACTGCTCGAAGGTAGAAGGTTCTGGAGGATTCCCGTGATGGAGGGGGAATTCCTGGTTGAGGACAGTTTTGGAATTCAACCGGCAATCGGAGGAGGAAACTTTCTGATCCTGGGAGAAACCCCTCAAATTACCCTGGAGGCAGCTGAAAGAGCGGCAAAGGCTTCAAGCGAAGTCCCAGGAGTGGTCCTTCCTTTCCCGGGAGGAATCGTCAGGAGTGGAAGCAAAGCCAGCTCAATTTACAAATTCCTTCGGGCTTCAACCAACACCGCCTTCTGCCCGACGATCAGGGGGCAGGTGAAATCTGAACTCCCTGAAGGAGTGAACTGCGTCCTGGAGATCGTGATTGACGGCTTAGACGAGGAGTCCATTCGCCAATCGATGAAAAAAGGGGTGGAAGCTGCCTGCATTGACGGCATAAAACGGATTTCCGCCGGGAATTATGGAGGGAAACTTGGTCCTTTCCACTTTCACCTCCACGAATTATTCAAAAGTTGAGCGGGGTAAAAGATATGGACAATATTGTGATCAGACCGAAAACTGAATTCGAGGTTCCCGTGGAAGCGGAGGTGATTTCCCCGGACATCCTGGCCCGGAAAAGCCCCGGGGAAATTGGAAACCTTCCGGTTTATTTGGGAAACAGGAAGATGGCCCTAAAAGATCTTTTCGAGATCGAAGGCAATCCCTCGATGAACCTCCTCCTTGAAGGGGATTTCTCCAGGGTGAAAAAAATCGGCTTCGGAATGACCCAAGGAAAGATTCACATTAAAGGAAACGTGGGGATGCACACAGGGGCGACCATGAAAGGCGGAGAGATCCTAATTGAAGGGGACGCTTCAGACTGGTTGGGTGCAGAGATGACCGGAGGAATCATTCGCGTTCTTGGTAACGCCGGGAACTTCGCAGGAGCCACCTACTGGGGCGGAAAATTCGGAATGAACCGGGGGACAATCCTGATATTCGGAAACACCGGAAACGAAACAGGCAAGAAGATGCGTCGTGGCTTGATCGCCATCCGGGGATACACCGGTGACTACCTTGGAGGAGGGATGATTGGAGGATCGATCTTCGTCTTTTCCGGGATCGGACAAAGGCCGGGTGCAGAAATGAAGAGGGGAAGCATCGTCCTTTTTCAGGAAAATTCCCCAAATCCCCCGGAACTCCTGCCCACCTTCATCTACAATTGCACCTTCAACCCCACTTTTCTAAGGCTTTATCTCAAGGCCTTAAAGGACTATGGCTTCCCTGTAAAGGAGGAATACATCCAGGGAAATTACCGGAGGTTCGCCGGGGACATTGTTGAACTTGGGAAAGGAGAGATTCTTGTCTATGAACCCTGATTTTTCTTTGAATGATCGGGCTTTTCAAATCGTGCAAAGGATGATCAAGGATGCCCCTGCCCTGGGAATAAAAGTCGGGGAACTGACGAACGGAGTCAAAGTCCTCGACGCCACCGCTTCAGGATACCAGGCGGGGAAATTATTTGCTGAGGTCTGCCTGGGAGGGCTTGGGGAGGTATCCTTCACCTCTCTTGATTTTCCCGAGTTCTCCCTTCCGGGGGTCTCGGTAACCGTCGAGCACCCCTTCCGGGCTTGCCTTGCCTCTCAGTACGCCGGCTGGAGCATCAAGGTGGGAAATTTCTTCGCCTTAGGCTCGGGACCGGCAAGGGCCTTGGCCCGGGTAGAGAAGTTGTTCGAGGAGCTGGAGTACTCGGAGGAAGGGGAAAATGGGGTTCTCGCCCTCGAGTGCCGCACTGCCCCTCCAGATGAGGTGGGGGCATACATCGCCAAGCAGTGCCGGGTGAAACCCCAAAATCTCTTCATCCTCTTTGCACCCACCGCAAGCCTAGTGGGCTCGATCCAGATTTCCGCAAGGATTGTGGAAACGGGAATGCACAAAATGAGAGAGCTTGGCTACGATATAAAAAAGGTAAAAGCAGGATTCGGAACCTGCCCCCTTGCTCCTGTGGCCAAGGATGATCTTCAAGCCATCGGTTGGACAAACGATTGCGTCCTTTATGGAGGCAAAGCTTATTACCTCGTTGAGGATAGGGAAAACAGAATCGAAGAGGTGATCTCTAAAATTCCCTCCTCCGCTTCAAAGGACTACGGGGTTCCTTTTTTAGAGCTGTTTAAACGTTACGGGAACTTTTACGATATAGACCCCATGCTCTTCAGCCCCGCGGAAGTATATGTGAACAACCTCTCCAACGGGAAAACCTTACACTCGGGAGGAGTAAACCTGGAAATCCTCAAGAGACTCATGAGTTGAGAATCGGGATTTTAGGGCAAAGGAGGAGCTGGCACGTCCAGACCCTCCAGGATGCCTTTTTAAAGAGGGGAATCCCCTGCGATTTTCTTTCCATAACAAAAATTATCGCGGGGGTTTCCCATCAACCTTACGCTTCTTCGGAGGGCGTGAACCTCGAGGAATTCGATGCCCTTGTAATCAGGAGCATACCTTCCGGATCCCTTGAGCAGGTCATTTTTCGCGTGGACGTGCTCCACAGGCTGGAGAACCTGGGGGTAATGGTGATTAATTCTGCCACCACCCTTGAAAGAAGCGTGGATAAATACTTTACCTCCTCCCTCCTTGAGGACGCGGGAATCCCCACCCCGAGGACCGTGGTTACGGAAAGATTCGAAAGCGCCATGGAAGCCTTCGTTCAATTTAAGGATGTGGTAGTGAAACCCCTTTTCGGCTCCGAGGGGAAGGGAATTGTCAGGGTCCAGGATGAGGACATGGCTTACAGGGTGTTCAAGGCTCTGGAGCTTGGGAATTACGTTTTCTACGTTCAGGAGTTCATCCCCCATTTTAACCGGGACATAAGGGTCTTTATAATCCAAGACGAGCCAGTTGCAGCAATGGTCAGGGAAAGCGATCTCTGGAAAACAAACATCGCCCGGGGGGCGAAGGCTCGACCTCTGGATATTACCCCGGAATTCAGGGAATTGAGCGTCAAAGCCGCCAAAACCCTTGGGGCTTTCTATGCTGGTGTGGACATCCTTGAAGCTGAAGATGGGAGACTTCTGGTAACGGAGATCAATGGAATTCCAGGGTGGTACGGCTTACAAGGAGCAACGGGAATCCACGTCGCCGACCTAATCGCCAAAAACCTGATCGAATTCCTTTCCCAAAAGAGGAAATAAAAATGGGATCGGGAAGGTTCACTCCCTTTGAGGTCGCTCAAATGGCCCAGATTTCCTGCATACTGGAGGCAACAGCTGAAAAGCCGGGAAACGTAACCCGATTTAAGGATGCCTCCGATATGAGATACACCCATTTTCTCTTGAGTGCCATCGCCATCGGCCCGGCCTTCGAAAAGGCAAAGGATTTAGGAGTCGGGGAGATCATTTTTTCAGCAATCCGGGATACCCATCGCTTCGTTCATTGCAACACCAACTTGGGAATCGTCCTGCTCCTCGCCCCCTTAGCCAAGGCGTGTCTTGAGGGAGGAGAATGGGAAACCTCCCTCAATCGCCTCTTGAATTCCCTCACCGTGGAGGACGCCATATTTGCCTATCGGGCGATCCGGATCGCCAACCCGGGTGGAATGGGAAAGGTCAAGGAATACGATGTGCAAGAAGGGGACCCGGATATCACCTTGAAGGAAGCGATGGAGTTAGCCCGGGAAAGGGACTTGATTGCCCGGGAATACGTGTCCGATTTCGAAATCACCCTTTCTTTTGGAGCGCCTGAACTTCTTAAAAATTGGGAAAAATCCGGGGATATCCTCGACTCAATCGTCCAGACCTTCCTATTACTCCTCTCCGAATTTCCCGACTCCAAGATCTCCCGGAGCCGGGGGGAGGAGATCGCCAGAGAAGTCTCGTCCAGAGCAAGCGAGGTCTTGAAAGAGGGGGGAATATATACCCGGAAAGGGCGGGATTCCCTTTTTAATTTTGACCTCTTCCTCAGGGAAGGGAAATTGAACCCGGGGACAACCGCGGATCTCGTTACTTCCTCCCTCTTCGTTGTCCTGATTGAAAAAGGTCCCGAGGATTTTTTAAAAAAACTTTGAACCGAGAAGGTTATCCCATCGAAGGTTTTTACCTGGAAACACCGGAGAGATTTTTCTTTGCCGCTAAAGGGGTAGTGCAGAGCCCCGCAAAGGTCTTCGCGGTCCTGAGGTACATCCCTCATCCCCAGGGTGATAGGATCAGGGGAGGGGAAAAATTCAAAAGGCTCTATGATTTTCAGGAACAGGAAAAATTCCTTGAGAGTTTTCCTCACTACCTTTTTTTTGATCCTTTCCTTGGCATCCGGCTTCAGTGCGTGCCTCGAGACTTGATCAAAAAAGTTTTCGATCCCCGGGAAAAACTGAGGGAGTTGAAAAACCATGCCCAGGACCCCTTGGAAGAGGCAGTTTGTGATTTTGCAAACCTTCTCAAATCCATATCCGGTGTCCCCTGGGAAAACTTTGGGGTCTCGGGATCATTGCTCCTTTCCCTCCACCTACCCCAATCGGACCTCGACCTCCTGGTTTACGGGGAGGAAAAATCAAGGAGGGTGTATGCCGCTTTGAAAGAAATTTTTAAATCCGCAAAAGGTGAATTAAAAGCCCTTGACGAGGAAGATTTAGTCCGGCTCTACAGGCAGCGCTCCCAAGAACCGGCCCTTTCCCTCGAAGAATTCAGGAGGACAGAAAAGGGTAAGGTCCTCCAGGGCAGGTTTCGGGGGAGAGAATATTTCATCAGGCTTGTAAAGGAGCCATGGGAGATCGGGGAAAAATACGGGGAAATAAAATATTCCCCGGCGGGGAAGGTAAAAATCAGGGCAAGAGTAATTGACGCCAGCCAGGGGATTTTTACCCCCTGTCTTTACCAAATTGACCGGGTGAAAGTCCTGGAGGGGGAAAAGGGCGAAATTCCCCAGGAGGTCTTCTCCTTCCGGGGGAGATATTGTGAGCAGGCAACCGAGGGAACGGAGGTCTTAGTTAGGGGCAATCTGGAGCGAATGGATTTCCAGGACGGGAGGGTCCAATTTAGGGTGCTTCTAACCGGAGCGGATGATTTCTTTATCCCCTGCCCCTGATTTTCCGGAAAAAACTCACTTCACCCCTGAAGGGCAATCGGTTCCCAGTCCTTTCCTTCAATAAAAGCCTCGGTTTTTAAACGGGCTTCCTCGTCTGAGAATTGAAGGGGAGGGGATTTCATAAAGTAGGCGGAGGGGCCGACAATTGCCCCGGATAGACCCCTCTCCATGGCAAGCTTGCAACACCTGATGGCATCTATTACCACTCCTGCGGAATTGGGGCTATCCCATACCTCCAGCTTGAGCTCAAGCGATAAGGGAGAATCCCCGAAAGCCCTTCCCTCCATACGGATGTAGCAGAATTTCCGATCCTCCAGCCAGGGGACGTAATCGCTTGGACCCACGTGGATATCGCTGGGAGGAAGGGGATAATCGAGTTGAGAAGTTACGGAGGTGGTTTTGGAGATTTTCTTGGATTCCAGCCTCTCCCTCTCTAACATGTTTAAGAAATCGGTATTTCCCCCGAAATTTAACTGGTATGTCCTCTCAAGTTTCACTCCCCTTTCGCGGAAAAGGCGGGTGAGGACCCGGTGGACAATCGTCGCCCCTACCTGGGACTTGACATCGTCCCCTATTATGGGGAGCCCTCTTCTGGAAAATCTCCTCTGCCAGTAAGGTTCCCGGGCAATGAAAACCGGGATACAGTTCACAAATCCACAGCCGGCTTCAAGGACCTGCTCGATATACCATTTTGTTGCCTCCTCGCTCCCCACGGGGAGATAATTTACAACCACGTCGGTTTTGGTCTCCTTGAGTATCCCCACGATGTCCGCAGTTGGTCCAGGGGCTTTTGTGATAATCTGGGAAAGATATTTCCCCAAACCGTCGTGAGTCATCCCCCTGGAGACCTTGACCCCCGTGAGGGGCACCTCCGCAAATTTCCTGGTGTTATTCGGGGGGGTGAAAATGGCCTCCGCGAGGTCCTTACCAACCTTATTCACATCGATATCGAAAGCGGCGACGAAATTGATATCCCTCACATGGTATCCCCCCAGCCGGACATGCATCAGCCCGGGGACGAAGTCTTCCTCACTGGCGTTTTTGTAATACTCCACTCCCTGGACAAGGGATGAGGCACAATTTCCCACTCCGATAATTGCCACGTTAATCTTTCCCATTGACCCGGCTCCTTCTACCTGAAGATATTTACCTTTAAGAAATTGCCAACAGGCTTAATATAACTCAATTTTTCCCTTGGTTCCCCAGTTGAGCGATCAAATTTAGAGCTTTTTCCAAATCAGCCGGGGAGTTGATGTTGAAAAAACTGATCAAGTGGGGGTCAAAGGCTTTTATCTCCTCCTGGGAAAGGTACCTTACCTTGAGCAGGGAGAGGCTTCTGGTCAGTTTCAAAAGGCCCTTTTCCAAATCCCCCCTGAAGGCTTCCAGGCAGCTTTTCGAATAGAGGGCGTGAAGGGGTTGGGGTTTTCCTCCGATTAAGGGTACAACCGCGTCGAAACCTGGGGAGACTAAAGCAATCAATTTTAAAACTGAGGGCTGGATGAAAGGCATGTCACACCCGAAGGCGAAAGCCCATTCATTCTTGGAGGCATTCAAACCGGAGTAAATTCCCCCCAGGGGTCCACCCTGGGGGAAAACATCGGGAATTAAAAGGACCTTGGGATGATCAAAGGGAAGTTTTAACTCATCGGAGACAATCAAGATTTCTTCGGCCAATTCCTCAACCCTCTTTAGCACATGCTCAATTAGGGGCCTTCCCATAAACGAAAGCAGGGCTTTATTTCCCCCCAGGCGCTTCCCTTTCCCTCCCGCAAGGACAATTACGCTGAAGCTCTCCTTTCCGGATCCCTTAACCCTCAAGGAGATTTCCCCGCCTTCTCCTTTAGAACCTCAAGCCCAAAAGGAAGGCTATAAAAAGGGTTGCGGCAGTGAAATCGGCGGCAGTTGCGGGATACAATTCTCCCTCGGATTGACTCAATTCATGATCAAGCTCCAAAAGGGCTCTCGTTCCCTCGCTGGTTTTCAGGCCACCGAGTTTCAAGATCTCCTTGGCTCTGGCTGAAATTTCCCGGGCTTTGTTCCTTCCTATGTTCACCGCCTCCCGAATATCCCGGGAATTTTTTAATCCAACCCAGCGGGCGATGCAGGGGTCTCCGTGCTCGAAGCTCGAAAGGATGGTTAAAAAAGTCCCCACAGTCGCCGTGTTTATGTTCCCGGTCTCCCGGAAACAGTTTATTAAAGTTGGGTAACCGATCCGGAAACAGGTGGATTTCAATCCATTTGCCCACTCCTGAGCAAATTCATCCCAAGTGCAGGCTTTCATGGCTTCATACAGGGTGATCCCCTGGGAGATGATCTTGCTTTCCGCCGACTCGTCAAATATATCAGGAACCTCAACCTCCCCCGCCTCGGAAATCCTCCCCAGCTCTTCGGGGGAACAACCCGTTCTCATCACTTGATAAAAATCCACGGCATCATGGGAGGTGGTTGAAGAAATTACCTCGTTTGTATTTTCCTCAAGGCCTTCAAGGGTCAGGGTCCCCTTTTCCGCGAAGGTTTTTCCGCTTGCTGCAGCAATAGGAATGAAAAGGAGAATTGGTCCCGAATGAGTGTCACCTCCGAGGTGCCACAGGCGGACGCTCTCCATCCCCTGTTTGATCAAATTCCCGATCCTGATGTTGGACATTTTTAGTTTCTTTTCCCCGGCTCGAATTCCCCTGAGCGCTGCTTCCCGAATTGTTGGGCCAATGGCCACCGCTCCGGTCAAAAAATGTTCATAGGTTCCTGCCCGACGAACGGGAAGGTCGGTGGCCTTGCTGACGCTTCCAGGTTTGGGGCCCGCGCTCACCTCCATAATGGAGGCAAGCTGTCCGCAAAGCATCACGTAATCGGCGATCTCTTCCTTTGATGAGGAAAGCAGCCTTTTCATCTCCGTGGAATTTTCACTTTGATATCACTCCCCTTAACGCTGGTCAAGGTGCCCTCAATTCAAGTTGAACCACCGAAAAGAGGTATTTCCCCCTTCCGTTTCTGTGTTTATTTTAATAGATTATACTTAAATCATCCCTGGAGGAGAAAGGAATCCAAATGGAAAATAAAACGGGTCCAGAAACTGGAGAAATCATCCCCCCCAATGTTCCCGGTGGAGGAAAAAGGGACTCCCTAAAACATACCGGGTCCTTAACGGGGGCTTTCATCCTGATTGTCATCGGGATCATCTTTCTTCTGGATAATGCCTGGGGAATCAAGGTGGGGAACTGGTGGGCTTTATTGATCCTTATCCCAGCAATAGCAGCATTTTCCAGGGCTTGGTCCTCTTATAGGCAACGGAAAGTATTTAACCCCGAGGCGGCGAGTTCGCTTACCGGAGGATTGATCCTCTCCCTGGTGGCTTTCATTTTCCTCTTTAATTTAGACTGGGGAAAAGTCTGGCCAGCATTCCTGGTGGTCATCGGCTTGGGAGCCCTCATAGGAGCTTTGTCCAGGCATTAATGAGGGTTTCCATTCCGGGGTTAGGGATTTGGAAAACGGGGGAGGGGGATTGGTAAATAAAGAGGGGAAAACAACCAAGGGGAAATCCTCAAAGTCCTAGGGGGAAAAAATGGAAAATCCCCAGGAAAAGAAAATTATTCCGATTCCCCAGAAGTGGAGGAAACAATATGGCCACCGGAGGATGCTCGTCCCCAGGCCCCTCGATCTGGATTCCTTTATAAGGAAAATCCCTAGTGGAAAACTGATAACCTTTCCTCAGTTGAGAAACCGATTTGCTTTCACGCTTGGGGCGGATTCCTGTTGTCCCTTTACCAGCGGAAATTTTTTGAGGATCTCCGCTGAAGCTGCGGAGGAGGATCTTGTAATGGGGGGTGCCTCTTGAGGGAGTAACCCACTATTGGAGGGTCGTAAGCGAAGATGGCTCCCTGTTCGAAAAGTTCCCCCAGGGAGGAAAGCTTCAAAAGGCGCCTGGAGGGCGAGGGCTTCAAGTTAGAAAAGGACAAAGGAGGGAAATTAAGGGAATTGGACTCCAAGAAATTCCTGCCCCCTTTTTATTCCCTTTAAAAGGATGCTTCCCCAGTTATTAGCCCAATCCCTCCCCATTTTCTTCCTCCTCTTAGGGGGTTTCCTCTTCTTCTTTTATTTTAAAAAGGGCCCCCTTCTTCTTGTGTTTTCCTTAATCCTCCTTTTTCTGGGCTCGATTATGTTCTTTTCGGTGTTCATTTCCCCTTTTCTTCTGAAAGTGTACCGGGTGTCCTATGATCTTTCTTCTATTATTCAAAAACAGTCCTACCGCATCGCTTTCTTCTCCGATTTTCATTGCGGAGCGCTCAAGGGGAAAAGTTGGGTCAAAAGAGTTGTGGAAACTGTTAATCAGGAAAAGCCAGATTTAGTTTTAATTGGAGGGGATTTCGTGCTAAAGGCAGAGGCCTCCGCCCTGAAGGACCTCTTTTCCCCCTTAAAGGATTTGAAAGCCAGGGATGGGGTCTTTGCGGTTTTGGGTAACCATGACTTCGGCATCCCCGGCGAGGATCTTTCCCTCCCTTTGAAGGAAGTCCTGGAAGAGCTAAACATCACTTTGCTTCAAAACGAATGCGTAGAGCTGGAAAATTTCAACCTGGTTGGGCTTGACGAAGTCTGGGCGGGGAAATCAGATCTTGAAAGGGCTTTCTTGAAAGTCAACCCTGAAAAACCGGTGATCGGGCTCTGCCATAATCCTGACTTATTCCTTTATCCCGCTTCCACAAAAGATCGCTCATCTTTTCGGGCGGATCTTTGGCTCCTGGGCCATACTCACAACGGGCAGTTGAGGCTTCCCATCATTGGCCCCGTCGTCCAGTCCACGGGGACAGGGATGGAATGGGGGTTTTACAATACTCCCCTGGGAAAGGCTTTCGTCTCCCAGGGGGTGGGCGAAAGCGGAGCAAGGGTTCGCCTTTTTACCCGCCCGGAGGTGGTAATTATTGATTTAATAGCTGACCTTTAATATTGCCTCACGGCAGATAATTTGAGTAAAGTAAAGGGCATGAAAGAAAGGCCCTGGAACCTCCAACTGATCTTAATTAGTTTTGTTCGATTGATCCTCACCACCGGCCTGAGAATGGCTTACCCTTTCATTCCGGAAATTTCACGGGGTCTTTCTGTTTCCCCCGAGACAATCTCCCGGATGATTTCCTTTCGTGCTTTGGCGGGATTTTTCAGCCCCCTTTTTGGCCCTCTCTCGGAAATCTGGGGGAGAAAAACCTTGATGCTTTTGGGTATCTTAGTCTTTTCACTCGCCTCCCTCCTCGTGACCCTCTTCCCTTCCATTTGGACTCTTGGGGCCGCTCTCTTTCTCATCGGCTTATCGAAGGCAATTTTTGACCCTCCGATGCAGTCCTACCTGGGCGATAGGGTTCCTTACAAAAGCCGGGGGTGGGCTGTGGCGGTGACAGAATTCTCCTGGTCGGGTTCGCTCCTCTTAGGAGCTCCCCTGGTAGGGCTTTTGATCCAGAAAGAAGGCTGGTCCTCCCCATTCCTTGCCTTATCCCTGGGGGGATTTTTTGTGGCTCTTCTCCTTTTCTGGGGAATCCCAAAAATAAAAACTATCGGGGAAGAAAAAGACAACCACTTCCTAAAAACCAAAAAGGGGAGTCCGATCATCCTGTTCGCCGGTCTATTTGCCACTTTAGTCCTTTTGGCTAACGAAACCCTCTTGATCGTTTTTGGAGTGTGGATGGAGGGAAAATTCAAACTGAGCATATCTGGTCTGGGGCTAACCGCGGGATTAATCGGGGGAGGAGAGCTTCTGGGAGAGCTTTCCGCAGGGCTGGCGGTTGACCGTTTTGGAAAGAGAAGGGTAATCTTGTTTTTTTCCGGAATCACTGCCCTGACCTACCTTCTGATCCCCTTTTTGAGCAAATTCTTGTGGAGTGCCCTCCTTTCGTTGTTCTTCCTCTTCTACGCCTTTGAGACCACCATCGTTGCTGCGATCCCCCTTTTCACTGAACTTGTGCCCGGTGCAAGAAGCGTGATGATGTCCGCTTCGGTTGCTTCTCAGAGCCTGGGGAGGGCGCTGGGAGCTTTATTTGGTCCAACGATTTTCGCCTGGAAGGGCTTTGGGTTAAGCGGAATTGTCGCTTCCGCGCTCATGATACTCGCTCTTTTGATTTTCGCTTTCCGGATTAAAGAGCCCCCTACTTCGGATTGGGGATTTCAAAAACCCTGAGAAGGTTAAAGAAGAAGGCCTTATTCAAGTTTTGATGTGCAGTGGGGGCACCTCGTCGCTTTCAGGGGGATTTGGGGGAGACAGAAGGGACACTCCTTGGTATTCTGGAGGGCTTGCTCCTTTTTTCTCCTTAAACGGTTAATTGATCGGACCAAAAGGAACAGCACAAAGGAAACCAGAAGGAAGTTCAATAACTCATTGATGAAAACCCCGTAATTGATGGTTGGAGCCCCCAGCGCTTTTTGCTTCAGCAAGTGCTGAGTAATGGGGGGAGGAAAGGTTGATGAATAAATTGGAAAAATCAACTTTTCCCAGCAACAACCCTATTGGGGGCATGATCACGTCATTAATTAGGGATTTGACCAGGGTGGTGGTGGCTGCCCCCAAAACTATTCCCACGGTCATGTCCACCAGTGAACCTTTTAAGGCAAACTCCTTAAATTCCTTGAACAACAAGATCACCCCTTTTATTTGTGCCTCAAAGCATTATGCTTTTCCCTCGCTCCGGAAAAATAACCTTGGGGAAAAAATCGAGGAACTTCTGGGGGTGAACGGTATGGATGGGGATCAAGACTTCGGGATTTATCGAGTTCACCAGATCCGCCAGCTCTTCCCGGCAGGCATGCCCCGAAGCGTGAGACACAAAATATTCCAAGTTGAAGCGCTGACACCAGTTTTTGAGGATTTCCGATTCCAGTTCATCTATCGGATCCTCGAGAATCTCCGACATGGAGAAGAGGTAAAGGCTCCCCGGCTTGGGCTTTGCCTCAACAAGTTCGGTTAAATGAAAAAAATCCAGAACCCAGATATACTCCTCCTGCCTTTTCCCTATTTCCTCCGCTGTAATCCTTCTTTCCCTCAAACATGCCCTTTCAGGGCTGGAAAAACCTTGATCCTTTAAAATGCAAGGGCGGTAATCCTTTTCCAGAAAATCCCCGGATTTGGCCCGGTGGAAGTGCACGAACACGTTTTCCTTATCCTCCCAGATGTGTCTCGCAAGGTCGAGGTGGGGATCCTCTTTTAAACTATCTATGACACAGGCCGTCTTCAAAGGAATTGCCAGTTTCCTCCCGCATTCCCTGGAGATGCGATAAAAGGTATGCAACCGGTCAAGGTCCTTAGGGTAAACCCCTACTACCACCAGGTTCCGGGTTTGTTTAACCTTATCAAGGCAATCATTAAAAACCCTCTCCTCGGAGTCCTTGCGCGAGGAATCGACCCTCGTCCCCTCCAGGATCAGGGCCTTTGGTCGAACCTTTAAAGCCTTCTCCACGAAGTCCTGGGAAAGCCGGGAAAGGGGACCGTGAAAGCGAATGTCCCCTGAATAAACAATATACCCGTCAGGAGTCTCCACGATGAAGCCGTAAGCTCCGGGGACCGAGTGGTCGACATGTACGGGCCTGATTAGAAAATTATTTCCAATGGAAATTTCACTTCCGGTCCGAAAACATGCTAAATTTCGATGCTCTCCGATTTGGAAGCTGTGGCTGGTCGTCTCCACCACCTCGAGAATGGACCTGGTTGTTTCTCCCATGTAAAGGGGGATTTCCGGATGGAGAAATTTTATAAACATACAGTGGTCCCCGTGAGCATGGGATATGAAAACCCCGGCGAAACGGGGGTCCGAAACCTCCAGGTTTGTCAGTCTGAGAAGTTTTGGATCGTATAGGCCAGGAAGGGGAGGAATTAAATCGAATTCCAGGTAATCGAGAAGTCCGGCACCAATCCTTGGTTTAAGGAACTCATAGAAATATTCATTTCCCCGGGAAAAGCTCTGCCCGAAATCCAGGATGACCCTTTCCCCTCCTGCTTCGATTTCCACAATGTTCCCACCTATCTCCCCTACCCCTCCCCAAAGTTTAATCTTCATCCTTTTCCTCCTTTTAATACTTGCGCAAAAGTTCCCCGGCGATCCTTTTTGCCTCGCCCCTCAACTCCGGGGGGCTTAATATTTCCGCTTTCTCCCCCCAGGAAAAAGCCCACCTGAGGACTTCCCTGGGTTCTGCGACTCTGACCGAAAAAAGGAGGTAACCATCCCTGGTCTTCTTCAACTCCTGGGTCGGATGCCAGACGACCTCCTGGATCAGGGGAGCGATTGATGGTTCAAACTTGACCACCACCTCCTTCAAATCCGTCCCACCGATCACTTGGAAAGCGCTCTCTAAAAATGAATCCAGGTTGAATCCATCCTGAACGCAAAAGGAAAAGGGGGTCAAGTTCGCCCTGCTGAAGCGGTTTAACCTGTATAGCCTAACCCCCTTGTCCTCATGAGAATATGCAACAACGTACCAGGAATGATGACGGAAGAAGACCCGATAAGGGTCAATCCTTCTTTTTAGAGGCTTGTCCTCCCCGATTGCCTGGTAAAGGACATCCACGCTCCGCTTTGACCTTGCTCCATCCTCAAGAGTCTTGAAGATCAAACGATGTTCCTGGCTTAAGGGAGTATAGGGACCCCGGAAAATAGCGGTGGATCTCTCCATCTCGTTCACCCGGGCAAGAAGGGAAGAGGGGAGGGAATTCTTTAACTTCACTAACGCCCCTTCGAGCTCCTCCCCGAGGATGCCCTCGAGGGGAAAGCTACCCCGGGAAGCGAAGACCATCGCCAAGGCTTCCTCAAGGGTAAAGTTCAGGGAGGGGAGGAGGGTATCCCCCTTTATCTTGTACCCGTTTTGATCTCCGGAGATGTTAATTCCCAATTGCCTTAAACTTTCAACTGTTCGAAAAATTGTCCTTGGGCTCACTTCCAGGATTCTGGCGAGTTCCCTGGATTTTACTCCCGGTTTCGCCTTAATTATCGCCAGAGCCTTCAGGACCCGAAAGAAGCTTCCCTCTTTGAACAATTTCTCCCTCCCGTGGCTTTTCTTCTATTGTACCTCGGGAGGAAGGCGGAGGGACCTCCCCCGGCAGGGGTTAAAGACAAACCCTCCGCCTGGATAAAAATTAAAAGAAAGGGGGTGACAACTTGTCTGTCACCCCCAAAAAATCTCTTTTTAGATCAACCAGACCGAATCCCTTTGAATGACCTCGCCATCGAGCCGGATCTCGGACTCCTCCCTTAAATCGCAAATCATGTCCCAGTGAATTGCGGAGGAGTTTTTCCCGCCCGTGGAAGGATAAGCACTACCTAAGGCAAGGTGCAGGGTGCCCCCCATTTTTTCGTCGAAAAGGATGTCCCTGGTGAATCTTGTAATCCCGTAATTGTTCCCGAAGGCAAATTCGCCAACGTACCTAGCCCCTTGATCGATTTCCAAAATACCCTTCAGGAACTCCTCCCCCACTCTGGCTTCAGCCTTGACCACCCTGCCATCCTTAAAAACCAGCCGAATTCCCTCAACCTCCCTTCCTTGATATATTGCGGGGAAGGAAAAGAAGATGTGCCCCTGAACGCTTTCCTCTATGGGGGCGGTGAAAATTTCTCCATCCGGTAAGTTCCTCATCCCGTTTCCATTGATCCAGCGTCTTCCTTCGATTTTTAAGGTCAGGTCGGTTCCCTTTCCCAGGACCCTGATCTCCTTCCCCTTTTCTATGGCGGAAATTATCCGGGATTGCCTTCGGGCCACTTCGTCCCAGAAAGAAGCGGGGTCCTCTTCCTCCAAATGCAAGCTGGAAAAGACGAAATCGGCATAATCCTCAAGGGACATCCCGGCGTCCTGGGCGTTCGCCTGGTTGGGGAAACGGGTGTAGCACCACTTAAGGTCTCCTTTCCCGTCCCTTTCCATAAAAATTTGCGTTAGCTTTCCCTTGGACCTCTGCCAGGAAGTCTGCTTTTGAGGGGGTACCCCGTTCAAACAACGGGTGTTATAAGGGGCATCGATGGTCAGGATGGCATCAGCTCTATTCTGCTCCTCAACTTCAAAGGGTGAGAGAAAAGTCAAAACATCCTCCGGGGCTTCCTTCAGGAATAACTCCCTCAAGCCATCGAGTTCAGCCCGGACGACTGGAAACGCCCCTTCAATTAAAGCCTGCCTGAAGACTTCCTTTAACAGGGGAAGGGAAATGGGAGTGGTACGGATTAACAGGAGATCCCCTCTTTTCAAGGAAAGGGAGCGCTTCACAATTAACTCGGCGAATTTTTTTAGGATCTCGTTTTCCAAGATTTCCTCCTTGTGAAAAAAGGGTGATTTTAATAAGATTTATTAGTTTATTCCGGAATTATTTTAAGCCAAATTGAAAAGAGGAAAAATGCACGAATTCTCCTTGATGGAAAGCGTCCTCAGGATAGCGAAAGAAGCGGCCGAAAGCAACAACCTCTCCCGACTAAATTCCATCACCCTGGTCGTGGGAAAGTTGAGCGGGGTGAACATAGAGGCCTTGAGGTTCGCTTTCGAAGCCTTAAAGACCGAGGAACCCCTGATCAAGGAGGCCACCCTTGAAATAGAGGAGAAGGAGGGGGAGGGAAAATGCCCTCAATGTGGAAAGATTGTCCCTGTGTGGCATTACGACCTCCTCTGCAGGGACTGCAACATGCCACTCCAGGTGGCGGGGGGCGATGAGTTTTACGTAAAATCCATTACAGGTGAGAGAGATGGCTGAAATAATTGTTATGAAAGCAGTAAACGCTGAAAACGAGCTCCACGCTCAAAAAGTAAGGGAATTGGTGGATCACTTTGGAGTCCTGTTAATCAACCTCCTTTCCAGCCCCGGATCCGGGAAAACAACCCTCCTTGAAGCCACTTTAAGGGAATGGAGAGGGAAATTCCGCATGGGGGCGATAGAGGGAGATTTATTCACCGATGAGGACGCCCGGCGACTTGAAAGGTTTGGAATTCAAGTGGTTCAGCTGAACACCCAGGGGTCCTGTCACCTGACAGCGAACATGATCGAAAAAGCCCTGGAGAAATTGGATTTAAAAGCCCTTGACTTCCTGTTTATCGAAAATGTGGGGAACCTGGTGTGTCCGGCATCATTTAACCTGGGAGAGCATAAACGGGTGACCCTGCTTTCAGTTACGGAGGGGCAGGACAAGATTAAGAAGTACCCAAAAGCCTTCTTCACCGCAGACCTCCTTCTCGTTAGCAAAATTGACCTTCTTCACTTAACCGAGGTAAAGCTTGAAAATCTGAAAGAGGATTTCTTCAGGGTGAACCCGAAGGGGGGATTCCTCCCTCTATCTGCGAAGACAGGCGATGGGATGCCTCAGTGGCTTGGATTCCTGGAAGCCTGGAAGAAGGAGCTCCTTTAATACTCACCCCGAACAAACTTGTCTAAAAGGAAAAATCCTAAGAGAAAATATCTGGTTCAAAAATTTTCCCCTGGTTATGTTTCATTAACCTTCCTGTGACCCATTTAACTTTTCAGTCCGTGTTAGAATAAATTCATGGCTTTTGTACATCTGCACGTTCATTCCGAATACAGCCTTTTAGATGGCCTCTCCAGAATTAAGGATTTAACCCGCATGGCCAGGGAGATGGGAATGAACGCTCTGGCTTTAACAGACCACGGCGTGATGCACGGGGTGATTTCCTTCTACCAGAAGGCCAGGGAGCAGGGGATTAAGCCGATCATCGGCTGCGAGGTCTATGTGGCTCCCAGGACCCGCTTTGACCGGGAGGGAAAAATTGACCAGGCCTACCATCTCGTCCTCCTCGCCAAAAACCTCGAAGGTTACCGGAATTTGATTCAGCTCGTCTCCCTTGCCCACATCGAAGGCTTTTACTACCGCCCCCGGGTGGACAAGGAACTCCTAAAGAAATATTCCTCGGGCTTGATCGCCCTCACAAGTTGCCTGAAGGGAGAAATCCCCCAGCTACTCCTCCAGGGGGAGAAGGAAAAAGCCCGCCAGGTTGCCCTCGATTACGCTTTGACTTTTGGGGAGGATAACTTTTTCCTGGAAATTCAAAACCACGGCCTGGAGGATGAGAGGATCTTCAAAGAGGAGATGATTCAGCTTTCCCGGGAGACAGGGCTACCCCTGGTTGCCACGAACGATTCCCATTACAGTTTGAAAGCTGACTACCGCACGCATGACATTATTCTGTGCGTGGGAACGGGAAAGACCATCGAGGACAAGGACCGATTGAGCTTTGAAAACGACCAGTTCTACTTCAAGTCCGAGGAGGAGATGGCCGCTCTTTTTGCCGATTTCCCCGAAGCCCTGGAAAATACCCAGAAGATCGCCGATTCCTGCAACCTTGAACTCGATTTTAATCAACTTTACCTTCCCAAATTTGAGGTCCCCCAGGGGTACGACGTCGATTCCTACCTCGAGGAAATCGCCCGGGAGGGTTTGTCCCGAAAATTCCAGGAAATCACCCCGGAAGTCCAGAGCCGGTTCCAGTACGAACTGGAAACCATTAAAAGGATGGGTTTTTCCTCTTACTTCCTGGTGGTCTGGGACATGGTCCGCTTCGCCCGCAGTCAGGGAATCATGGTCGGACCTGGGAGGGGCTCTGTATGCGGGTCGCTCGTGGCTTACGCCCTGGGAATCACGGAGATCGACCCCTTAAGATACGGGCTTTATTTCGAGAGGTTCTTAAACACGGAAAGGGTCACCATGCCCGATTGCGATATCGATTTCTGCTCCAGAAGGCGAGACGAAGTGCTAGATTACCTCAAAAGGAAATACGGAGAGGAAAGCGTCGCCCAGATAGCCACCTTCGGAACAATGGCAGCCAGGGCAGCGATCAGGGACTGTGGCCGGGTCTTGAGGGTCCCTCTGAGGGTCGTGGACCGCATCGCCAAAAAAATACCCTTTAACTCCACCATCTCCCAGGCTCTGGACACGGTCGAGGACTTGAGGGAGGAGTACCTGAATGACCCTCAGATAAAGGAGCTTCTCGATTCTGCCAGAGGTCTTGAAGGAATTGCCCGCCATGCTTCAACTCATGCAGCGGGAGTTGTGATCTCGTCTGAACCCTTAACCATGCATGTCCCTCTGATGAAGGATACCGAGGGGGAGATTACTACCCAGTTCGCCAAGGACGATATCGAAAAAATTGGCCTTTTGAAGATGGATGTGCTGGGTTTGAACACCCTTACCATGGCGCAGGAGACCGTTCGGTTGATCAAGGAACGCCAAGGAATCGAGCTCGATTGGCAAAATATCCCCCTTGATGACCAAAAAACCTTCCGGATTCTCCAGCAGGCGGAGACCTCCGGGGTCTTCCAGCTGGAGAGCCTGGGAATGAGGCGCATCCTGAAGGATTTGAAGCCCACCCGAATTGAGGACATCATCGCCGTGGTTGCCCTTTTCCGTCCCGGTCCCATGGACATGATTCCCGACTTCATCCGCGCCAAAGAAGGCAAGATCAAAATCGAATACCTCCATCCGAAACTGGAGCCAATTTTGAAGGAGACCTACGGGGCCATCGTCTACCAGGAGCAGGTCATGCAGATCGCTTCAGCCCTTGCAGGTTATTCCCTCCAGGAAGCCGATGTCCTCCGCAGGGCGATGGCCAAGAAGGACAAAGCCGCCATGGATAAGCAGAGGCCCCAGTTCATAGCCAGGGCGAAAGAGTTGGGCACGCCCCCTGAGGTTTCTGGCCAGGTATTTGATTTCATGGCCAAATTTGCCCAGTACGGTTTTAACAAATCTCACGCCACGGCATACGGGGTCCTCGCTTACCGGACTGCCTACCTCAAAGCCCATTACCCCCTTGAGTTCATGTCAGCCCTCCTTACCTCGGTAATCGGTGACGAAAATAAAATTCGAGCCTATATCGAGGAATGCAATAATTACGGGATCAAGGTCCTTCCCCCAAACATCAACCAGGGTGGTATCGGTTTCAAACCAGGAGACGGAAACACCATCCTCTTCGGCCTGGCGGCGATTAAGAATGTTGGGGAGGGGGCAGTGGAAGTAATCGTTAAGGAAAGGGAAGAGGGGGGTCCATTCCAGTCGCTGGGGGACTTCCTCAAGCGAATCTCCTCCCACCTCGTAACCCGCAAAACTGTGGAGAGTCTGATCAAAGCCGGCGCATTCGATTTCACCGGAAAGCCTCGCCCTCAACTCCTTTACAATCTCGATTTCCTCCTGGGGGCCGCGAAGAAGGTCTCAAAGAGAAATCAAGCCACCCTTTTTGGAGGAGAGGAAACCCAGGAGGTGGAAGAACCGGATTACGAGGGTGGTTACTCCGAAGGAGAGGTACTTGCCTGGGAGAAGGAAGCTTTGGGATTTTATCTTTCCGAACATCCCCTCGTGCGGTATGAAAAACTCCTTTCCACCTTCAATACCACTCCCATCGCCCACCTGCTCGAACTCGAGGACGGGCAAACCGTAACCGTTTACGGGAACATTTCCCGAAGCCGGAAAATTCAGGCAAAAAATGGAAGCCAGGTCTTGATTCTGACCATTGAAGATCTCACTTCCTCGATCGAGGTTGTGGTCTACTCCCGTCTGATTGAGGAATTTAAAACAGCATTAGAAAAAGAGGGAGTGGTGGTCATTTCCGGAAGGCTTTCCCTTGAAGAGGAGCGAGCAAAGGTCACCGCCTCAAAACTGGTGAAATTCGTGGAGAAAGAGGTCCTGGAACTCCAATTAAAGGACCTGGAAAAGAAGGACTTTTTCCTGTACATCACTATTCCTCTGGGAACCACTTTCAACACCCTTCTTAAATTGAAGGAAATTCTGGAAACCTATCACGGAAGGTGCCCGGTGACCATTTTCCTTCCCTTGAACGGGAAAAAGGTGATAATTTCCCCCTCCAACAGGTTCTGGGTCCAGAACAGCCCCAAGCTGATAAAAAAGCTTCAGGATCTGCTTGGTCCGGAAAACGTTTCCATCTCCTCCTGAAATTTAAATTTATGTCCCGGATTTCTTCCATTCTCCAGGATTTACGGGAGTCCCTGGCAAAGGAAGGGCAACTGGTTCATCTCGAGGTTCTCTCCGGAAAACCCCCGGTTCACGGGGAAATCCTCCGCCCTTTGCCCGATTCCATTGAGAAAATTCTCAACTCCCAGGGCCTTCGCTTGTACTCCCACCAGGGTCAGGCAATCAACCTTCTCCGCGAAGGTAAGGACGTGATTATCGCCACCCCTACAGCTTCGGGAAAAAGCCTGGCCTTTAACATCCCCGTGATGGAAAGCCTCCTTCTCGACCCTTTTGCCTGCGCCCTCTATATTTACCCCTTGAAAGCCCTGGCAAACGACCAGTTGAAAACCCTCCTCTTTTGGGACCGCCACCTTAAAGCGAACTTCAGGCCGGCAATTTACGATGGGGACACCCCCTCCTCAGCAAAAAGGAGGATCCTTGAAAGGTCAAGGATAATACTTACAAACCCCTACGCCCTTCACGAATACCTCCCATGGCACCATCTCTGGCGCCGGGTCTTCATGAATTTAAAATTCGTGATCATCGATGAAGCCCATGTGTACCGGGGGATTTTCGGCTCTCATTTTTCCTGCCTCCTTCGCCGCTTAAAAAGGATCGCCCGCTATTACGGTTCTGAACCTCAATTTGTCCTATCCTCGGCTACTTTATATAATCCCCAGGAGTTCGGGGAAAAGCTCCTCGGTAGAAAAGTCGAGGTGATCACTACCGATGGGGCTCCCCGGAGCCAAAAATTCTTCCTCCTTTGGAATCCCCCCCTTACCGAAAAGGGGGAAAGGCGCTCCCCTCACCTCGAAACCAGGGACCTCGTTTGGAAGCTCGCTTCCTCTGGAATCCAAGTCCTCTGCTTCACAGGGTCAAGGTATCTCTGCGAGCTTTTAACAAGGTGGACCCGGGAGGTGGCAGAAAGGGAGGGCGGGTTGGAGCCCAAAAAAATTGCCTCCTACCGAGCGGGGTACCTTCCCGAGGAGCGTCGAGAATTGGAACATCGATTGAAGGAAAAGGATCTGAGGGTGATATTTTCCACCAACGCCCTGGAGCTGGGGATTGACATTGGCTCCCTTGACGCGGTCGTGATTTCGGGATACCCCGGGACGATGATTTCCACCTGGCAGCAAGCGGGGAGAGCAGGAAGGGGAAGGGCTGATTCCCTGGTGGTCCTGGTAGCCTTTCCCGATCCTCTTGACCAGTACTTTGCCCAGCACCCGGAAAGGTTCTTTTCCCACCCCATGGAAAGCGCTCTGCTCAATCCCCAAAACCCTCACGTCCTTCGGGGTCATCTTCAATGCGCGGCCCTGGAATTGCCCTTTGAAAGCAAAAACGAGGTGGAAGAAGTCTTCGGGACCCCAGCCCTTGAGGTGCTCTCCGATCTGGAAAAGGAAGGGATCATCGTTTCAGGTTCATACCGGGGGAGCCAGAAGCGATCATCCGAGATCGTAACACTAAACAATCTCGGGACCCGGACCTTTCTCCTCCTTTCGGAAGGGGAGGTGATTGAGACCCTCGACCTCGCCCAGGTGTACCGGGAGGCTTACCCGGGGGCTGTTTTCCTTCACCAGGGAGAAACATTCCTGGTTCAAAAGATCGAAGGGGAAAGGGGCTTGATCCATTTAAGTCCGGTCGAGGTAGACTATTACACCCAACCCCGGAAGGACACCGAGGTCCGGATCAAAAAAGAGATCAAGAGGAGAATCACCCCCGAAGGGATTGAGGTCTTCCTGGGAGAGGTCGAGGTCTGCGAGCAACTTTTGGGGTATTACGTGAAAAAATTCGACCGGGTGCTGGATTTTAGGGACCTCCTCCTCCCTCCCCTGACCTACTCCACGATTGCCACCTGGTTCTTAATTCCTCAAAGTTTGAAGGAGGAATTCCCTAAAACTGGTTTTGATTTCGAAGGAAGCCTTCACGCCCTGGAGCATTCGATGATCGCTTTAACACCCATTTTTGCCCTCTGCGATCGCTGGGACCTGGGAGGGGTTTCCTATCCCCACCATCCTGAGCTCGATGCCCCAGCGGTCTTTATCTACGATGGGGCTCCGGGAGGAGTGGGAATTGCGGAAAAGGTTTTCGAGGTCCTGCCAGAATTGATTAAGGTAACCTGGGAGATGGTCAGGGATTGCCCATGCGAAGAGGGGTGTCCCTCATGCGTCCTTTCGCCAAAATGCGGAAATAATAATCAACCAATGAGCAAGGGAGGGGCCATTTTTCTCCTGGAAAGGTTAAAGCGGGGCGGGTTTAAATAAATGGAAATTAATCCCGCGATCCTTTTAAAATCGCAACATCATGGAAATACGGAACGGGTGGCAAAGGCCATCTCCGAGGAATTCGGGATCCCGATTTTGGACCCTCTGGAGATCCCACCCGAGGAAGCCTTAAGGTTCGATCTTTTGCTTTTCGCTTCCGGGATTTACTTCTGGAATTTGCACCCCGACCTCCTCTATTTTGCCAAAAAACTTCCCCCCGCCCGGGGGAAGGCGGCAGCGATCATTTCCACGGCCGGGCTGCCGTCCCTCAGATGGCACAGAAATTTGAGGGGGATCCTCAAGGAAAAAGGGTTCCGAATTTTGGGGGAGCTTTCCCTCCCGGGATACGATACCTATGGAGTATTAAAATTCATTGGGGGGATCAGGAGGGGAAGACCCGGGGAAGAGGACCTCAAAAAGGCGAAGGAGTTTTTTGCATTTATTGAAAAGAAGTGGCCTTCTTGAGATATTCCTCGACGCTGGAGAGGGATGGCTCAATCGGTTCCGGCATCCTAACCGCTTTTAAAGCGGAGGAAATATCCTTCAAACCATTCCCGGAGATGATTACTACGACCGCCTCCTCTTTTTGAACTATCCCTTCCTTGGAGGCCTTGATAAGGCCAGCCAAACTGGCAACTCCTGCAGGCTCCCCGAAAACTCCGGATTGGCGCCCCAGAACCCTCATGGCTTCGAGGATCTCATCGTCCGTTACGGTCATCATCAGCCCCTTCCAGGTCTTGAGGTCCCGTAATGCCATTACCCGGTTTCTGGGAATGCCCACGGATATCGAATCCGCGATCGTAACGGGTTCCACTGGTTCAAATGGCTTCCCCTCCTTCCAGGCTCTATACAGCGGGGAAGCTCCCTCGGCCTGAACACCGATTATTTGAGGGAAGCGGTCGATCCAGCCCAGGTTCAAAAGGTCCGCAAACCCCTTGAATACCCCCGAAAGGATGCAACCATCCCCTACCGAGACGAATACCTTATCCGGGGCTTTCCAGGCTAACTGCTCGGCAATTTCCAAAGCCACCGTTTTTTTACCTTCTACAAGGTAAGGGTTAAAAGCGGTGTTCCTGTTGTACCACCCAAATCTTGAGGAAGCCTGAATGCAAAGGTCAAAAGCCTGGTCATAGGAACCTTTGACCGGGAAGATGGTCGCCCCAAAAATCAGAAGTTGGGCAAGCTTCGCCCGGGGGGCGGTCTGGGGAACGAAAATGTATGATTTCAAGCCAACGGAAGCAGCGGCTCCCGCCCATGAGGAGGCCGCATTCCCGGTGGAAGCGCAGGTGACCTCCCTTGCCCCTTTTTCCAGGGCTTTCACAATTCCCACCGCAGAAGCCCTGTCCTTTAAGGAGGCAGTGGGATTCCTTCCCTCGTCCTTAATGAACAAATGGGAAAAGCCGAGTTTCTCGTTCAAAAGTCGGGGGCGGTAAAGTGGTGTCCACCCCACATGAAGGGGAGGAATGGGGGAATCTTCCCTTACCGGGAGAAGGGGTTTATACCTCCAGATGGAGAAATCGGGGTCCTCTTTCAGGCTCCTTGGGGAAATCCTCCTGGAGATTAATTCGTAATCATAAAGGACCTCAAGAATTCCCTCCGGCCCGCAAGCGGGGCAGGTGTATTCAACCTCTCCGGGGGAATACTCCTTTCCGCAGAGGACGCACTTTAAGGCTTTGATCTGGTCCATTTCCTCTCCTTTAAAGAAAAGGGCTGGTCATTGAATGACCAGCCCTTAGGACTTTACTTTTAATCCGGGACGATGTGGGTCCCTGTTTCCCCTCTCAAAGCGCGGGCGATGTTTTCCGGGTTTGTGATGATTGCCTTCTTTCCCCCAGCTTCGAGGAACCAGATAATGGCCTGGATTTTGGGAAGCATGCTTCCCTTGGCGAAATGACCTTCCTGAATGTATCTCTTCGCCTCGGAGACGGTCATCAGGTCGATCGCCTTTTGATCTGGTTTATTGAAGTTAAGGAAGACCTTCTCCACTGCGGTGGAGATAACGAAAAGTTCAGCCTTTAAGGATCGAGCAAGAAGGGAGGAGGCGTAATCCTTATCGATTACCGCGGCCACACCCCTGAGATTCCCCTCCTCGTCCTCAATCACCGGGATACCTCCACCCCCCACGGTGATGGTAACCACCCCGGCGTCGATCAGGGTCTTAACTGCTTCCAGCTCGACGATCCTTTGGGGAATCGGGGAGGCAACCACCCTTCTCCATCCTCTTCCGGCATCCTCGACGACCACCCAACCTTCTCTCTCCGCTCTGGCTTTTGCCTCTTCCTCGGTCATAAACCCCCCGATTGGCTTGGTGGGATTCTTAAAGGAAGGGTCATTGCGGTCCACCACGACCTGGGTGACAACCGTTGCCGCGTGCTTCTTCATTTTTCGTCTGAGGAACTCGTTCTGAAGGTTCTGTTGGAGGGCATATCCAATGGCACCCTGGGTGTCAGCACCGCAAACATCTAAAGGCACCTCGTGCATTCCCTCAACCTTATGGGCGATCTCGGACCGGCGGAGGACGAAACCCACCTGGGGACCATTTCCATGACCAATTGCCACCGTCCATCCATCCTCAATCATGTCCGCGATGTAAAAACAGGTTTCCTTTGCTGCTTGATACTGGTCTTCAACCGTTTTGTGCTTCTCGTCCTTGATCAGGGAATTACCCCCGATCGCAACTACTGCAACCCTTTCCATAAAAAGATCTCTCCTTTAAAAAATTATTTTTGGCGAATTCCCATCGTGAGAGCCATGATCGCTTTCTGAACGTGCAACCGGTTTTCGGCGACCTCATAGATAATGGAATTTGGTCCCGAAGCAACTTCATCTGTCACCTCATGTCCCCTGTCCACGGGCATGGGGTGAATGAAGAGGCCCTTTCCTCCCCTGGTGAGTTTCATTTTTTGGGCGTCGCAGATCCATTCGGGGTATTTCAGGGCTTTTTCGATCTCCCCTTGCTTGTCAAACTCTCCGTTTCGGTAAGCCTGTGGGCTCATCCAGTTGCGGCAATAAACCACATCTGCGTCCTGGTAGCCTTCATAAGGGTCGTGAATGGTTGAAAAATCAGCGTTGTTTTTTCGGCAGTTCTCCCTGACGGCCTCGATGACCTCCGGATCGAGATCGTATCCCTCGGGATAAGCAAGGGTTACGTCCATGCCAAACCGGGAGGAAATGAGAAGGTTTTCCTGAACCGAGCACCAGGAACGGGCAAGAGCCCCGTGCCCCCAGACCATGAGAAGCCTCTTTTTCCTGAGATCCTTGCCTAAATTCCTCCGGAGGCCCATGATGTCCGCAAGCCCCTGGCAGGGATGGAACTTGTCATCTGCCATGTTAACGATGGGAATATCCGCCCAGTAGGCGTATTCCTTTAAAAGGGCGTCTCCCTCCCCGTAGGCGGAAATCTTGTCCTCCAGGATGCGGATCCCGATGCCCACAGCGTAACGGCTCATTACTTTCGCCGCATCCTCGATGGTTTCCCCGGCGGTGGTTGCGGTCTTCAATCTCATGGCCTTTGGTTCCAGGAATTGGGCATGGCCTCCCAGCTCCGTTGCCGCGCACTCAAAGGACTGCCTGGTACGAACGGAAGGGTTATAAAAGAACATGAAGAAGGTCCTGTTGCGGAGGGAATTTGAATAAGGGTGTTCAAAACGGTTAGCCTTCATCTCCTCGGCCAGGTCGAGGACCTTTAAAAGATCCTCAAAAGCCCAATCCTGAGTGCAGATTAAATCTTTCCCGAACAGGTTCTTATCTATCGGTTCCATCTTCTTATCTCATTGTCAGGGCCATTATGGCTTTCTGAACGTGGAGTCTGTTTTCCGCCTGATCGAATACCACGGATTGAGGACCGTCGATTACCTCGTCGGTCACCTCGAAACCCCTATCGCAGGGAAGACAATGCATGTAAACTGCATCGGGTTTCGCGTTTCTCATCATGCTGGAATCGCAAATCCAGTGCTTATTGGCGTCAAAAAGTTGCTGGGTCTTCTCCAGGTCGGGCTTGGGAGAGAAAGGAGGGATGTTCCACTTGGAGGTCCAGGCTTTGGGATAGACCACATCGGCACCCTGGAAAGCCTCAGCCATATCGTTGGAGATTTCAAAAGAGCCTCCGTACTTCCTCACGTTCTCCCTGACAGCATCCAGGACATTGTCGTCCAGCTCCAACCCCTTGGGGTGAGCAAGGACGATGTTCATCCCGAATTTGGAGGCCACCGAAATCGCCGAGTGAGGAACGGCGAGGGGCTTCTCCACCGAAGGGGAGTATGCCCAGGACATGACGAACTTCTTTCCCCTAAGATCCCCCAGCTTTTCCATCATGGTCATGATATCCGCCATTCCCTGGCAGGGATGGTAGATATCATCCTCCATATTGATCACGGGGATTGATGCCCAGTGAGCGAACTCCCTGATCATGTAATCCGCTTTTCCGTAGACCCATTCCACCGGTTCCCCGTAACAGCGGATGGCGATCCCGTGTCCCATTCGGGAAAGGGTTCGGGCAACATCGGAGACCCTTTCAGTGGAATAGGCTTTCTCCATTCCCACTAAAGCCGGAGAGTAAATCTTGGACGGATCGAGGAAATGGGCATGCCCCCCGAGCTGGGTCATTCCGGCTTCGAAGGAGTTCCTGGTTCGAAGGGACTGATTATAAAAGATCATAAAAAGGGTCTTGCTCTTCAAAAGCTCGTGGGGTTCTCCCACCGCAAATTTCCGTTTTAGGTCAAAAGCAACATTGAGGATAGTTTCGAGCTCCTCTTTGGTATACTCTAAATCGGTGATCCAATCTCTTCCCCGGAAGGAATCGGTCTTCATTTTGCTCTCCTTTCTCAAATCTGTTTTAGGAAACCCATTTTAAGAAATTGGGAATTTGCATTTGTCTGACATCATACAAATGGACCCTGGGGCTGTCAATAAATCAACTTCCTGAAGGTAACCGCCTGATCACGTGGAATTTAAAGAATTCCCTGACGAAATAATTAAGGGAATACCCCACCCTTTCCCCATCCTTGGTAAAAAGGGTTTCTTCAAGGAGCAAGATTGGTGCCTGAAGCGGCACTTTCAGTTTTCGCGATAAATTTCGGGGAGCATTCGTGGGAATGATGTTTGCCCGGGCATAAGCGATGGGGATTTTCCTTTCAAGGATAAAATCAAGGGCCGAGCCCCGAAAGTTCCTCTTCAAATCATCGAAATCCACGAACTTCTCCCGAAGGATATCCAGCATGTAAGCGACCGGGTGGTCGGCTGTGGTTTTGATCCTGGAGATGGAGATCACTCTTTCCTCTTTCGAAGCTCCCAGTTTTTCTTGAACCGTGCGATCTGCGCGGGAGAGGGAAAATTTAAGGTCCCTGGTTCCAGCTTCCAGGCCATACCTCTGGGCCAGGCTATCCAGGCTCTCTAAGGTCTCAAGGCCAGTCTCAATTATCCTCAGGCCCTCTTCCTTGATGAATGTCCCCAATCCCCTCCTTCGGGAAATGAGGCCTTCCTCCTCGAAGACCCTCAGTGCTTCCCTCAATGTGGAACGGGAAATCCCGAGTTCTTTGGCTAAAACCGGCTCGGAGGGAAGTTTTTCCCCGGGTTTAAAGTATCCCTGCTCCAGAAGGTCGAGCAGCCTCTCCTCAACGAGGACATAAAGCGGACGGGTATCAAGTTTTAGCTTTTTCCGGTTCAAATCCATGTCAAAAAATTCAATTATTCAATATTACCAAAAAATGGGCTCTCATACCTGTATCTGATAATTTCTTTTTAGGAAGCCTGTTCTTCAAGTCCCTTCAATATGGTTTCTTTAAGTTTTTCGCTCTCGACCAAACCGGTCTTTAAAAGCTTTCCCTTGAGATAAATGCCCCAAACGGGGTATTGCTTGAAATCCTCTCTTTTGAATATCAGATGCTCCTTAAAGCCAAACCTTTCCTGGGAAAGCCCAAGGGCAAGGACTGCTTCCCGGTAATTTTTCAAAAACAGAGAACAATAAGGGGGTAGGACTGCCTCAAGGATTACTTCCCCTTTTTCCTCTCCTCCCTCTTCCGCCTCTAAAAAATTCACCGCTCCTTCCTTTAAGGATTTTAGGTGTAACCCCCACTCCCCCCTCTTGTCCACCATGATAAAGCCCATTTTGTCCAAAAATGCAGGCGGGATCAAGGAATTATGGGATAGAGCGAAAAGCCCCGAGGAATCCTCAACCGCTTGAAAGGCATAATCCAGAAGTTCCCTTCCCAGTCCCTTTCCCCTGTGTTCCTGCCTTACCCTTAAGCAGGCCAGAACCCAAAAATCATCACCATTAGCCGGAAATGGAGAATCCTCAGCTTTCCCCAGAATTACTCCCCCCTGAACTCCGGAATTGTCGGAAAGGGAGAAAAACCTCCAACCCTTCTTTTGGGCGGAAGCAAGGAAATCCTGACATTCCTTTAAAGGTTCAGTGCAAAAGGAGCAGAATTGGGAGGGGTCTCCTTGGAAGGGGGAACACTTGAAATTTGAGGAAAAGGCAGGTTCAATCTCCGGCCCTTTCTCGGGGGGCTTTTCCCTAACCGGAAATTTGGAGAAAGGTTTCCAGCCTTTCAAAACCCCAAAAAACCCTCTCAAGGAGGAGAAAGCCTTACCGGTTATCGGTTTTGGTGGCTGAAAGAGAAAATTCCTCGCTTTTGGAAGGAAGAGAAAGTTCCACAAAGGGACGGTTGCATTGGCAAAGGGAAGGGAAAAAATGATCCCTAAAACAGGCCCGAAAATAAGCCTGAATGGAATGGAGATTAAGCCTCCCAGGACCCCGAAAGCTAATTTTCCCTTTAAGGTCAAAGGGGTGGTCCCGGAAAGGGGAACCACAAAAACGCCAAAGAATAGGGCGTCGTTGGCCACAAACTGGGAAAGCACAGGAACCTGGGAAAAAATGAGAAAAAAGACCGAACCCAAAAGATAGGAGAGGGAAACTAATGTATTCAGGCTCCTCCTCAGGGCAAGATAAATTCCCCCAAGAATGATCGCCAGGAAGGAGTAGCTCCCAAGTGCCTGGTTTCCCGAGGAAAGCAATAGGAGCTGATACCACTCCTTTGTCCGGACGACGGTTTGTCCCGATTCCTCAAGCGCTGGCCATTTATAAGTTAAGACTCCCGGAAAGAGGAAGAAAACAAGGATCAGGGAAAGGATCAAAGGATGAAACACGCTCCTCCCCAGACCTCCGGGAATTACCTTTCCCAGAAGGACAGCAAATGCGGCCACAAGAACTGGGATGTATAGTGGAGAATTGGGAGGAAGGACGAGGGCGGAGAGAAATCCCATGGAAATCGCCCACCCATCATCGAGGGAAAAACTCTGGGAAAGAGCGAAGGAAAAGATGACCTCGGCGAAAACCGCTCCCAGGACGGAGAGAGTTAAAAAGAGGAAGGAAGGACCAATCCCGTAAGAGAGGGAGCCTGCAAGAAAAGCGGGGATTAAAGCGATGATTAAATCCCAGTTTGTGCGGTAATAATTCTTTCCAAAAATGAAGGGGGGGAAGACCTGGGATCTTTTTCTCATGATCCCCTCCGTTCCTTTGCCTTCTTCAAATACTTCTGGTGAGGGATGTGGGCGGGGCATACATAAGAACAAGTCCCGCAGAAAATACAATTTTCGGGTTCGAGTCCCTTTAAAGCCCCCCAATTTCTGGACTTCACCGCTTCGCAAATGAAGACCGGATAAAGTCCCTGGGGGCAGGAATCTATGCAGGACCCGCAAAAAACACAGTTTGTCTGAAGGAAAGGATTTCTCTGGGGGAGAAAGACGAACCCCCGGGAATTCCGCATGATGGGAACTTCGAGGGTGTGAATTACCTGGCCTCTGAGGGGCCCACCCATGATGATCATCCCGGGATCGATCGAGAAACCGTCGCACTGAGCCACAAGCTCTCCAAGCATGGTCCCGATCCTCGCCCTTATGTTCTGGGGGTTCCTCAGGGCCGGACCGGTAACTGTTACTACAACTTCGGTCAAGGGTTGCCTGAAGGTTATTGCCTCATGGGAATCCACCGCTTTGGGGAGCTCAAGGATGATCGACTTTCCC
Source organism: Caldisericota bacterium (assembly GCA_024655965.1). Classification (GTDB taxonomy): domain Bacteria; phylum Caldisericota; class JANLFM01; order JANLFM01; family JANLFM01; genus JANLFM01. The sequence continues at coordinate 320,789 of JANLFL010000001.1, forward strand.
TCAGAAATTCCCAGGACTTTTCTGATTAAAACTGGGTGGTCAAGGGGATAACGAGGAGGAAAAAGGAAAAGCTCGATCTTTTTTGAAAAGATCAGGTCCCTGAGATCCTCCAAAATCCCCCTATTTTCTGTTGATACCACGAGAATCGCTCTCTCCGCTTCAACCGCCCTTGAGAGGTACTCAATCCCTGATACAACCTCCTTGGTCTTTTCCTCCAGCAAGCGTTCGGTGGAGGTCAAATACGGCTCGACTTCGCAGCCATTGATCACCAGAGTGATTGGCGGTTCTTTTCCTGAAAGTTCCAAATCAAGATCGATCACTCCCAGGCGAAAAAGGAGCGAGCGGAGCTCTTGAGGGGAGAAATCCCTCTTGGGGATGGTTATCGGCAGAAGCTGTTCGTCTTTCCGGGGAGCGATGATGATCGTATCCACTGGTTCTGTGGACCAGGGAAGAACGGACTTCTCCAGGGCAACGACCTCTCCCCAAACCGGGGAGAATAGGGGCAGGGACTCTTTTTTGTCAGGTGTTGCCACCTGCTGTCCCTTCCTCACCGGGCTTCCCGGGCGAACCAGGGGTTTTAAGGGGATCTGGTTCCCTTTTTCCTGAAGAGGCAAGCAGATTTTTTGTGGCAGGATTGAGGGCCGGATCATTTTGTCAATAGTCGCTTCCTGACGTAAGGGGATCCAGACGCCTGGAAGAGATAATCTGGGCTCCAACAATTTCTCCTTCAACAGATTCTGGGCAATTGTTCTCCCGCAAGCGGGGAGAGGACCCTTCTTCCCCCAATTTTGGTGGAAAGCAGGGCAATCCCGGGAGGTTTTTCCAAACACCTGCCGATACTCACGGCTCCCCTTCCCAGAGGGTGTTCTTTTAACAGGTTTAACCCCTTCAAAGAATCCTCAGGAGGCAAAATGATTATCATCCTTCCCTCGCACGCCAAATAAAGTGGGTCGAGTCCGAGCATCTCACAGGCTCCCCGAACGGTTTCCTGAACGGGGATTTTTTCCTCCTCGATTTCCAGGCAAAGATTAGACTCCCGGGCAAGTTCGGATAATGCAGTTGCCAGGCCACCCCTCGTGGGGTCCCTCATGGCGTGTATTTTAACCCTCTCTTTTAAGAGGATCTCCACCAGGGGCCAGAGAGGAGCGCAGTCGCTGTTCACCTCCAGGTCTTTAAAGAATCTTTCCCTGGCCTGGAGGACAGCAATTCCATGTTCCCCGATTCCCCCGGTCACCAGGATCAAATCCCCGGGCCTGATCAACCCCGGCCTGGGGTCCGGGTTCTGCTTTCTTGCGCCAATTCCGCTCGTGGAAATGTAGATTTTATCCCCTGCTCCCTTTTCCACCACCTTGGTGTCTCCGGTTGCCAGCTTCATCCCCACCTCATCACAGGTCTTTTTCATGGATTCAAGGACCAGGTCCAGCTCCTCCAGCTCAAGCCCTTCCTCTAATATCAATGAAACTGAAAGAAAAAGGGGCTGGGCCGCAACAGCCGCCAGGTCGTTTACCGAGCCGGAGACCGCGAGTTTCCCGATGTCCCCCCCGGGGAAGAAAATAGGCCGAACCACGAAAGCGTCTGTGGTGAAAGCCAACCTTCCCGAAAATTCCAGCAGGGCGCTATCCAGCAGTTCCTCAAGAGGAGGAAAGTCAAAACGGGAAAGGATGTGATCCTTGATGAAATCCTGGGTTGTCTTTCCTCCGCTTCCGTGGGAAAGGGTGACAATCTTTTTCATTCGGGATCCTCGTAATTATATGAGGCGGCACAGGAACCTTCAGAGGAAACCATGCAGGGTCCCACAGGATTCTCGGGGTTGCATACGGTGCCAAACAGTGGACAATCTCTTGGGCTAATAACTCCCCGCAGGACCGCCCCGCAACCGCACGCTGGGTATTCCTTCGATCCTGAAATCTTGATAGGAAATCTGTTTTTGGCGTCAAAATCCAAATACTCCTCTTTTAGCCCGAGCCCGCTATCGGGAATGACTCCCAGGCCTCTCCAGTTTGCTTCCCGGGGTTCAAAGACCTGCTCCATGGCTTTAATTGCTTCGGGATTCCCTTCTGGCCTGACCGCTCTCTTGTACTGAATTTCTACTTCCGCCCTCCTTTCCCTTTTTTGTTTTAAAAGCATAAAAAGGGATAGGAGGATATCCTCCGGCTCGAAACCGGTTATCACGCCCGGCTTCTGGAATTCTTCTATTAAAAATTGGAAGGGCTTGGAGCCAATGACCGCGCAAACGTGCCCGGGAAGGATAAATCCGTCGAGTTGAACCTCCTTTTTTTCCAAAAGGACCCGCATTGCAGGAGGAATCAATTTATGCATCAGGAAGAAGGAAAGGTTGGGGATCACCATCCTCTTTGCCTCCTGGATGGTCCGAGCAACGAGGGGTGCGGTAGTCTCAAACCCTACCGCAAGAAAAACCACCTCTTCCTGGGGGTGTTCCAAAGCCAGGCGCAGGGCATCCATTGGGGAATAAACAATCTCCACTTGGGCCCCATTTGCCCGGGAATCAAGAAGGCTCCCCTTTGTCCCCGGAACCCTTACCATGTCCCCGAAGGTCGCTATGATGACCTTGGGCAGGTTTGCCAGAGCGATGGCGTAATCGATATCCTCCTGGGAGGTGACGCAAACAGGGCATCCCGGGCCGGAAATAAGCCTTAAGGATTCAGGAAGGACTTTCTTTAACCCGGATCGGGCTATGCTCACGGTGTGGGTTCCACAGACCTCCATGAAACGCCCACCAATGCCCAGGGATAAAATTCGGGAGAGGACCTCCTTCACTTCAGGGAAAGACCTCCGCTTCCCTCAATAGTTTAAGGGTTTCCTCCGCCTCCTCCTCATTCAGTATGGAGATTGCAAAGCCGGCATGGACTATTACGAAATCCCCTGTTTTCACCTCGGGAACGAAATCGATCCTTACCGTTTGCTTGAGCCCCCCAACCTCCACGAGAGCTTCCTGCCCGTTAATTTCTTTTACTTTAACCGGAATTCCTAAACACATTTCTCCTCCAATTTAGCACAAGAAATGGCAACCTGTCCCACGGAAATGCTTCCGTCGTTAAAGGGGATGTTTTTGGGAAGAAGAACCTCAAATTCATTTTCCTTGAGCATTTCCAAAAGCCGGGAAAGAAGAAGCAAGTTCTGGAAAACCCCTCCTGAAAGAGCGACTTTTCGGACCCCAAACCTTTCCCTTCCCCAAGAGCATGCCTCGAGGATTCCCCTGGCAAAGGCCTCATGAAAAGAGAGGGCAAGGTCCCTGGGGTCTTCACCTTTTAGCTTGCGATACGCAATCTCCCTTATCAGAGGAGAGGGATCGAGAATGAATTTTTCCTCACCTTTGTTGGGAAAATTCAGGGGAAAAACGTTTTTTCCGAACTCCCCCTCCCTTTCCAGGATGATGGCCGCCTGTCCCTCGTATGTGATCTCTCCTGAGAAACCGAGGATTGCCGAGACAGCGTCAAAAAGCCTTCCAGCTGAAGAAGTGAGAGGGGACCCGAAGCTCTTCCTCCACTGGGACTGTAAAACCTCGAGTTCCCTTTCAAAGGCGGGGAAAACCTTCCTGGGAAGCGCTAATGAGCCCCCTTCGCAATTTAATAGATGGCTCACCCCCATCCTCCAGGGCTTCCTGATTGCCTCTTCCCCTCCCAGGAGGGGAACGTACTCCAGGTGCCCGAACCTCTCGAAAGAATTGAGCCGGGAAAGGAGAAACTCCATTCCCCAGATTGCTCCATCTTCGCCGTAACCGGTCCCATCGCAGGAAACCCCGATCACGGGGCCGAAATCCCTGTTTTCAAAGAGAACCGAGGCGATGTGAGCGTGGTGGTGTTGAACCGGAATTTTCATTTCTGCATCCAGCGACTGAGCATACTGGGAAACAAGATACTGGGGATGGAGGTCGTAAGCGATCACCTCTGGCTCCACTCTGTAAAGTTTTTTTAAATGCTCAAGGGAGGAGAGGAAGTGCTCAAAACTTTCCCAGTTCTCCAGATCCCCGATGTGGTGCGAAAGGAACAAGTAATCCCTCTTGGTTAAGGAGAATGTGTTCTTCATCTCCGCCCCAACCCCAAGGATCGAGGGGAACTTTCCCCAGAGTTTGAAGGGGGAGGGGGCGCATCCCCTGGCTCTCCTGATCACCTGTATTCCCTGGGGAAAAGAAGCAAGAACCGAATCATCGAGTTTCTGGACTATTTCCCGGTCGTTTAACAGAAATGCATCTGCCACACCGGAAAGCTTTTCCATCGCCTCCTCGTTCGAGGAGACCAGTGGCTCACCGCTTTCATTGGCGGAGGTCATCACCAGGGCGGAAAAATCCTCCATGAGAAGATGGTGAAGAGGGGTATAGGGAAGCATTATCCCGATCCGGTTATTGTCCGGGGAAAGGGAAGGCGCAAGAGGAGTCCTCTCCTTCTTGGGGGAGATTACTATCGGCCTCCTCCAGGAAATCAGTTCCTTCTTTCCCTCAGGAGATAGGCTGGAGTACCTTTCTGCGGTTTCCAGATCGGAAACCATTATTGCCAGGGCCTTATGGGGTCTTCCCTTTCTCTTCCTAAGTTCTAAAACCGCAGCCTCCTGGGTGGCATCGCAGGCAAGGTGAAACCCTCCCAACCCCTTTATTGCCAGGATTTTTCCCTCCTTCATCAAGGACTTCGCCCTTTTCAGGGCTTCCTCATCGAAGAGGGTAGCCTCTCCTTCCTTTAAAAAAAGCCTCGGTCCGCACTTTGGACAGGCCACCGGTTGAGCGTGATACCTCCGGTCATTTAAATCACGGTATTCCCTCTGGCAGTCAGGGCACATGGAAAATCTCTTCATCGAGGTCCTCGAACGGTCATAGGGGAGCGATTCGATGATTGTGAAGCGGGGACCGCAGTTCGTGCAGTTCAGGAAGGGATAACGGTACCTCCGATCCGAGGGGTCCCTCATCTCCCGGAGACAATCATCGCAGGTGGCCACATCGGGAGGGATCAAGGTTATTGGTTCTTCCTCGGTCCGGGAGGAGCGAATCTGGAACCCTTCGTAACCAACTGGCTCAAGCTCTTCAACTTCAAGGGATTCCACAACCGCAAGAGGAGGGGGATCCTCTTTGAGCTCCCGCAAAAAACAAGGAGCTTGTTCCCCTTCCACTTCTATTAAAACGCCATCGGGTGAGTTCAGCACCCACCCTTTGAGGTTATATTTCAGGGCGAGGTTGTGAATAAAGGGCCGAAATCCAACTCCTTGGACGATTCCCTCCACCCTGATCCGGAATCTGCCCATTTTTTAAATTATATCATATAAAAAATTTTCTCACCTATTCGCGAGGGAGAACGAGGGAAACCACCGTTCCCTGGTTAAGGTTGCTTTCCACATTGATTTCCCCCTGATGGGCATCCACAATCAATTTGGTGATATGGAGCCCTAGACCGGTCCCGGAGATAATGGCCTTGGAACCCTGGGTGGAGCGAAAGAACTTTTCAAAGATGTGGGGCAAATCCTCTGGCGGAATTCCCATCCCTTGATCCGCAACTTTCAGGATTACCTTTTCCCTTTCGCTTTTAAGCTGGACTCTTATGGACCCCCCGGAGAGGGAAAATTTTACCGCGTTTGTGAGAATATTGGTCACCGCAAGCCTGATTAAAAATGGATCCATCTTGATAACTGCTGGTTCCTCCGGGAGATCGAGATCGAGGGAAATTCCCTTTTCCCTGGCATAGGGCTCGATGAAATCTACCTCGTCTTTAATAATATTTCTCAAGTCTTCCCTCTTCAGCTCAAGGGTGGTCAGGGTTTCCTTCTTTGAGGCGATCAAAAGGTTTTCCACAAGGATGGAAAGCCTCCTCAGGTTCCTCTCCAGAACTTCTGCATACTCCGGCCCTTTACTGCCAGAGTGCTTCCCGTATTTCAAAAGCTCAAGTGCTGATTGGGAAATCATCAACGGGGTTTTGAACTCGTGAGAAATTGTGTAGAGAAAATCCTCCTTGACCTGGGCAAGGTCCCTGATAGTCTCCATGTCTCGCTCCAGCTGGCGCACTATTTCCTCCTTTTCCTTGAAGAGAAGGGCATTTTCCACGGCAACCGAGGCCTGCTGGGCAAAAAGCCAGAGGGCTTCCTGAGACTCTGCCCCGAAAGCGTCCCGGCGGTCATGATTTTCCAGGTTGAAATAGCCGAATAATTGTCCATGGGCGAATATGGGAGCGGAGAGGATCACCTTTAAAGTATCTTGTTTGCCGGCTTCCGTAAGCTGTCTTTTTACCGTTTCCGGGAGCTCCTGATTTTCAATTTCCTCCCTGAAAGTCAGAACAGCCCCCTGGGAGGTTAATTTCCGCGAGACCGCGTTTGGCGGAAGCCTGATTTCCTTCAGTTTTTCCAGGTCGTAGCCCACAGCCTCCCCGTAGAGGAAATGGTCGTTTTCCCTTACGCAGATTGTCCCCGTCTGGGCTCCGGGAACGACTTGAACCGCCATCCGCAGGAGCTCCCTCAACAATTCCTTGATCTCGATTTTTTGGGAAATGCTCCTTAACGCCACGTTGAGGCTCTCCATTAAATTCCGCCTTTTTTCCACCTCAAGGTATAGCTGGTTATTTTCAAGGGCAACTGCCACGCTGGAGGCGAAAGTGGTGAGCATCTGCAGGTCTTTTTCCCCGAATTGGTTTAATCCGAGTTTCACCACGGAGATAACCCCCGTGATTTTGTCCTTTAATTTTAAAGGTACCGCCATGAAGGATTCGTCAATTACCGGGGTTCCTTCTATGTGATGGCTTCTTGGGTCCCTGTCCGCGTCATTTAATACCAGGGGTTCTCCAGTTTGGGCTACCAATCCAGCCAGGCCCTGACCCACCTTTCGTGGGAGCCTCTTGGGAAGTTCCTCTTCGGGGAAGTTCAGGTAATCGGGCCTGTAGCGCCAGTAAAGGGGAATCATTTCCCCATCCTTTACCTCGTAAATGATCACCCCCTGGGCATCCAGAAGGAGCCGAAGAGTGCTAACCGCCCTTTCCAAAGCAGCGTTGATGTCCAGACCGGAGACAAGCTCGAGGGAGGATCGATGGATGAACTCCAGATCCCGCACCCTTTGCCTCAGGATTTCCTCAAGTCGCAAGCGGGCAAGCCCCAGGCTCAAATATTGAGAAATGGTCCCCAGGAAAAATTTTCCCTCCTCAGAAAAAGCCCCTTTTCTGGAGGAAAACAGGCATAACATCCCCATGAGGTCCCCTGACTGGATTAAAGGGAATCCCAGGTATGAGCCAATTTTTATTCCCTCTTTTTCAAGCCTCGAAAAGTGGGATTCTGCCCCATCCAGAAGGACCCCGCTCTGGGCCTCGTGAATTGGCTGAAAAAGCCAGTATTCCTTCTTTGAAGGGGGCATTTTATCCCAGGCATGTTCGAGGACGGTTTTGAAGGAAAACCTCTCTCCCTTTTCCCCGTAAAAGACCACCCCTCCCCCGTCGGCTTTGAAAAATGAAACCAGTTTATTTAGGATTTCCTGGAGTATGGAGTCCGCCCCTTGAAGGTCCATTACCCTGCTCATCTCCCGGGAGACTTCGAAAAGGAGAGCGATCTCCTGAGCCCTCCTTTCCCTCTCCATAGCAACCCGTTTCTCTTCGGTGATATCCGCAAAAAGCCCGATCACGAATTCGGGCCTGGGGATTCTCCCCTTTACCGGGAAAATTGTTATCCGCACCCATTTGGGGGTTCTTGCGGGAAGAAGAACGTGCCTCAGGGAGGAAAAATCGTATTCCACCTCCGCGTGAAATTGTGCTCCTTCTTCAAAAACCCTTAGAATCTCCCGGGTAAAGCCTTTTGCCCCGAGGATCTCGTCCCTGAGGATGTTGTATTTTCCCAGGAGCATCGTCTCCCTCTCAAGGGAAAAAAACCTCATCGCCGCCTGGTTCAAGCGAATCGCGGTCCCCAGGCGGTCGAAAACCATGATCCCCAGGGGGGATTGGTCAATAATGGAGGAAAGAAAATGAATAGAAGACTCAAGAGCCTGCCTTCCCTTAACCAGCTGGGTGATATCGAGTAACAAAACGGAAATGGTCGGTTCTTTTTCGGGTGATTCCTTGCGGAAAAATCCCCTCACCCATTTCAAGTTCTTCCCCTGTTCGAGAGGAAATTCCAATTCAAGGTCCCTATCCTTTGAGCCTGCAAACTGGGTCAAGGCGGATTGGATATTCTCCCGAAATTCGCCGGGGATGAGGGCCAACCAGCCCGTGGAATTCAAGTGGTTCTCCCACTCCATGCCCTGAGCGGAGGCTCCTGGGGAAACATAGACAAGTTTCAGGGAATGGTCCAATTTCAAAAAAATAATCTGGGCTTTGGCCATCTGGTATTCGAGCAGATCCCCGACTTCCCGGAGTTTGACCTCGGTCTTCCTTCTCTCGAGTTCGGAAATTAAAGCCTGAGCTAAAAGTGCGTAGTAATAAGTGTCCGGACCGTAAGGAACCCGGGGTGGGGTCCTTTGCTCTCCCAAAAGGAGGATCCCCAGGGTCTCATCCCTGGACAACAGGGGAAAGACAGCTACCGCACCCAATTCCACCCCAAAATCCTGGACCAGTTTTTGAAATTCATCGGGATCCGCCTCCCCTTTTATTAAAATCCTGGGCTTTCCTTCCCCAAGGACTTCCCAAAAAAGCGAGGGTTCCCCTGTGTAGACATGCTCTAAAGCTGGATTCCACTGGGTTTCCCTAATTGGCTGGGCGGCCCTCACCCGGAGGCTATCGTCTTCCTTCAAAAGGATGCGGCAAAAGGTGGTGGGGAGCTTATTTACGATAAAGGAAGCGAGTCTTGAAAGGGCCTGGTTTTCGGAAAGGTCCTCCCCTAAAATGCCCAAAAACTCAGAAAATTCCTTCATCAAACCTCCTATTCCCCCGGTTGACGAAAAGTTGACGAAAAGTTGACGATTTTACTTGCTCTTTTTCAGCCCCGTTACCAACCAGGGTCCTTTTTCCCAAAGCCTGCTCAATTCAATCACCCAAACACCTTTATTTTGAACAATTAACTTAACATAAGTCGTTTGAGGATTCTGGTCCGACTCCTCCCCCTCGTAATATGCCAGGAGCTGGTGATCACTTCCCAGGACCGTTATCCCCTTTCCGGAAACCAGGAGGTCCACTTTCTGATCGGGATTTAAACCCACGAGGTCTGAGGTGAAGAAAACCGCGGAATTCAGGGGCTCGTAAGCCCAATTCTTCCCCATTACCGGAAATCCCTGGGGCTCGGAACTAACCAATTTTTCGATTTCCTCCCTCTCAAAGTTCTCCCACCGTCCCTGATTGTAGATTTGATAACCGGAGGCGGAAGAGCACCCAAAAAGGAAAATAAAAAAAGAGAGAAGGACAATGCCTATTTTCTTCATGTATCCCTTTATACCTAAACCTTTCCCAGAGGTCAAGGATTGTCTCCTCCTGCCATTTCCAGGGATGCGGCCTGGGAGGTATAAAGAAGGTAGTACAGCCCTCTCTTTTCCATCAGGGAATCATGGTCTCCCTCCTCAGCGACCTCCCCTCCCTCGAGGACAAGAATTTTGTCCGCATTTCGGATTGTGGAAAGGCGGTGGGCGATGACCAGGGAGGTCCTTCCTTGCATGATTCGTCCCAGAGCTTCCTGAATCAGTTTTTCGGTATCAGAATCAATGTTGGAGGTTGCTTCATCCAGAAGAAGGATCGAGGGATGGCGATAGATCGCCCGGGCGAAGGAAAGAAGCTGTCTCTGTCCCGCAGAAAGGTTGGCACCGTTAGGGGCGAGCATCGTCTCGTACTTTTCCGGAAGTTCCTCAACGAAGAAAGCGTTGGCAAAATGGGCGGATTCCCTTGCCCTTTCCAGGTCCTTCTCCCAGAGGGTAATGTTGTTCAGGACCGAGTCCCTGAATAATGTCACATCCTGAAGCACAAGGGAAACCCGCTCCCTCAGCGCCTGAAGATCGAGGGAACGGAGTTCCACCCCGTCGATTAGTATCTCCCCCTGGTAATCCCAATAGAACCCGAGGAGGAGGTTAAAGATGGTGGTCTTCCCCGCTCCGGTTGGTCCCACAATAGCCAAAGACTCTCCGGGGAGGACCTTGAAGGAAACATCCTTTAAGACCGGGGTTCCGTTGTAGGAAAAACTGACCTTTTTGAATTCCACCTCCCCCTGGATGGAAATCCTCGTCCTCCCTCCCCTGTACTCTCGGTCGTCCTCCTCGAAAAAGTCCAGGATTTTCTCCAGAGATGCGAATGCGGTCTGGAAAATCGAGTACTTGTCAGAAAAATCTGCAATGGGCTCGAAGAACATATCAAGGTAGAGGAAGAAAGCCACGAGGACCCCCATGGTGCTGTATCCCTGGTATAAAGCCCAGCCACCATAAAGAAGGATCACCGCCCTGCTGAATTGCTTCAAGAAGTTTATTGAGGGATAAAAGAGGGTTCTCAGGCGGAAGGCTTTCAAATTTTCCTCCAGATACCTCTGATTAATTTGCCTGAACTCCTCTCGATTTTTCCCCTCCCTGTTGAAGGCCTTGATGATCTGAAATCCAGCAAGGTTTTCCTGAAGGTAGATGTTCATTTCCGCGACGATTTTCCTTACCTTTCGGAAGATCATCCTCATCTTGATCCCCAGATACTGAAGCATGAAGGCCACGGGAACGATGAAAAGAAGGGTGATCAAAGTCAGGCGCCAGTCCATCAAAAACATCACGACCAGAATTCCGAGGAGCATACCCACGTCGGCTACCAGAGCGGAAATACCGGCGGTCAAGAGTTCGTTCAAATTCTGGATGTCGTTGGTTAACCTGGTGATGATCTTTCCCACCGGGTTCTGGTTATAAAACCGGAGGGACAGGGAGAGAAGGTGGTTCATCAAATCCGTCCTCATCGACCACATCAACTTCTGACCAAGGGAGTTGGAAATCAGGGCCCTTCCCCATCCCAGGACGAAGGAAAGCCCGGCAAACCCCAGGATCAGGAAGGCAACAAGCTGGATACCCTGAAAATTCCCGGGGACGATGTAGGTGTCGATTCCCAGCTTGAAGAGGTAAGGCAATGCGACGTTGGTCAGGGAGGCCAGCAGGATTACCAGTACCGTGAAGGCAAGGTGGGCGGGGTATCTTTTCAAGTACCCGAAAAAGAAACGAAGAAGTTGCCAGTCTCTCCTTTTACGTTCTAATTCCTGCTCCATCTGCTCTTCCTTCAAGTATTTGGCTTCGATAAAGGTGGGAGAAATATCCCCCTCTTTGCAGGAGCTCGCTGGGCGTCCCCAACTCCTTCACCTTTCCTCCCAAAAGGACGAGGACCGAGTCCGCCCACAGAAGGGTGGAGACCCGGTGCGAGATTGTAATTACGCTTTTTTCCCATTTTCGGGCATGGTCCTTCAAGTTCGCCACCAGTTTCTCCTCGGTTACCGTATCCACGGCGGAAAGGGCGTCGTCTAAAAGAAGAACTGGCCTCCCTGAGATTAGGGCCCGGGCGATGGCCACCCTCTGCCGCTGCCCCCCGGAAAGGGTGACCCCCTTTTCTCCTACGAGAGTTTCTAAGCCATCGGGGAATTGCTCGATTTCTTCATCCAGGCAGGATATCCGCGCTACCTCCTCAACTTCTTTGACCTCCGCATCCGGCCTGGAATATCTAATATTTTCCAGAAGCGTTGCCGAAAAAAGGTAGTTGTCCTGGGGGACCAAGGCGAAAAATTTTCTCAGCTCCGGGAGGGGGATGCGCTTAACATCAATCCCGTTGAGGAAGATCCTCCCCTCCTCCGGCTCCACCAGACGCAGGATTAGCCTGAAAAGCGTGCTCTTTCCGGCCCCCACCGGCCCGACGATTCCCAGGACCTGTCCCCTCTCAAGGTGGAAAGAAACCTCGTCCAGGACCTTCCTTCCCTCCAGAATGAAGGAAAGCCCGGAAACCTTCAAGCTCCGGAATTCCTCTCCCGGGTCGAGGGGAGGCCCCTCGGTTATTTTTTCCTTGGAAGCAGTGAGAATCTCTTCCACCCTCTTCAAGGACGCTTTCGACCGCTGAAAAACCGTGGTGGTGAAACCCAGGGCCATCATCGGCCAGGAAAGGGTATTGATGTAGTTGACGAAAGCCACGAGCAATCCCAAAGACATCTCCCCCGACTTCACCAGGTTGCTCCCGAAGAAGAAGGCCAGGACTACGGAAACCATCACCAGGAAGCCCATCGACGGCTCAAAAATCCCCTCCAGCTTCACCAGGCGCATGTTCGTTTGATAGTATTCCCGGTTGACTTGCTGGAATAGCTCCATAACTTTCGATTCCTTTGAAAAAGCCCTCAAAACCCTGATCCCGGAGATAAACTCCTGAGCTCTTTCCGTGAGCTTTCCAAAGACATCCTGGACAACCTTAAAAAGGCCGAAGATATAGCGGCTGAAAAACAAAGCGAGGATGGCGATTATGGAAATAGGTCCCACGGTGGCCAGGAACAATTTCACGTTCAGGGAGAGCATCAAGACCACGGTGGAAATGCCCAGGACGATCACATCGGTGAAGCCGATCAATCCAAAGATCAAAAATTGCCTGACCGCCTGCATGTCATTGGTCGCCCTTGCCATGATGTCCCCAATGTCCTCTTTCTGGAGGAAATCGAGGGGAAGGCTCAATACTTCGCGGAAAAACTCCTCCCTTAAGTTCCGGTCAAAGAACAGCGCCAGTTTTCCCATCTGCCAGCGATAAGCGTAGCGAAGGAGGGTGATCATTATTGCAAGGGCCAGGAAATAGAGACCGTAGATATAGGTCCCGGTAGCCTTCCTGCTCACAGCGTCGATGAAATAGCCAAAAACCAAGGGGAGCAAAAGCTGAAGGCCATCCACGAGGATCAGGGCGAGGATGGCCCACAGGTATTTCTTCCAATTTTTAAAAATATACTTCCAGACCCTCTCCATGGGTTCAAAATAATTTAGGCCAAAATTGAGGTGATGGCAAATGAAAATTGAGGGAGCCCGGAGGGTTTTTTAGATTATGCCCTCCTTTCGGTGGCTTTCAAGGACGGAATCCGCTAAGCGATCGAGGGCCTTGAAGTCCGACTCCCTGGGGAATCCTCTTGCCAGAACCGGTTCCAGAATTTCCACCTTCAGGTTCCCCAGAAGCCCGGAAATCTGCTCCACGGTCTTCCCTCCCCAGCCGTAAGACCCCACCAGCGAGACAAAACGAAGCCTGGGGCGAAGGGCGTTCACCAGAAATGCCGCAAAAGCCGCATAGGGGTGGGCTCCGGCAAGGACCGTTGGCGTCCCCAAAATCAATGTTGGCGCCTCGACCAAACCCATGGCAATCCTTCCTAAATCCGTGTGAGGCAATTCGAACCTCTCCACCTGAACCCCCCTTTCAATCAGGGCATCGGAGAGGTAGTCAACCATGATCCTGGTAGAATCGTGCATGGAAACGAAGGGGATTAAAACTTTGTTCTCCCCTTTTTCCCCCGTCCATTGCCGGTATCTTTCCATAATTAGGTCGGGATCCCCCCAGATGGGGCCGTGGCTGGGTGCGATCAAGGAAATTTTCAGGCTTTTGATCTTTTCCAGGTTCTTCTGAATTATGGGGCTGAAGGGCATCATGATTTCGGCGAAATAACGCTTTGCTGCTTCAAGTGGATAGGTTCCCCGGACGAAGGTTTCTGAAGTCGCCAGGTGCAATCCGAAAAAGTCACAGGAAAAAAGGATGTTTTCCTCCTGAAGGTAGGTCACCATCGTCTCGGGCCAGTGAACCCAAGGGGTGTAAATGAACTGGAGTGTTTTTCCCCCCAAATCCAGCGTCTCGCCGTCCTCCACCACCTTGACCCTCTCCTCATCGATCGGCAAATGAACCAGGAGGATCTCCTTTCCCTTTGAGGAAACAACCAGCTTGGTTTCCGGATACCGCTCAAGAACATCGGGGATCAAGCCCGAATGATCCTGCTCTCCGTGGTGGGCAATGAGGTAATCGATCCTTTTTATCTCCTTTAAACTGGAAAGAAAGGAGTCCCTCATCTTCAAATCTGCGGTATCCAGGAGGGCAGTTTTTTCTGACCCTTCAATCAGGTAGGCATTATAGGTCGTTCCATCGGGAAGGGGAATTAACGAATCGAAAAGTCGTCTGTCCCAATCAATTGAGGGGAGAAAGAAAACGCCATCTCCGATTTTTCTTAAGACCATGAATCTCCTCCTTAAACAGTTGTTAAAAAATAGACAGGAATCCGCCTTTCCTTATTCCCGCTCCCTTCAGGAAAGTTCGTAATAAGTGGCCCTTCCCAGTCCCCTCCTCACTATTAGGCCATTTTCAATTAAAGGATCTAAAATTCGGTTGGCCATCTCCCTTGAAACTTGAAACATCCTTTGGATCTCTGATATGCGCAACCTTCCCTCCCTCTTGAGGACTTTGATGATCTCCCTTTGCCTTTCATCGAGGAAGATCTGTCCCCTTTTCTCTTTGAGCCTGGATTCCAGGGAGAGTTCCGAGATGGCCTCTTTGACCTTCTTTAGGGAAACCGCCACCCCTTCGGCGAAATACTCCAGCCATCCGGTTAGCTCTCCTGTCCTGTCCGCGGAGGCCAGGGCGGAATAATACCCTTTCAAGTCCTGGTTATAAAACTCTTCAAGGACGAAGAACCGCTTTGTATCGAACCCCCTTAAATATAAAATCATCGTGGCCAGGAGTCGGGCAGTCCTTCCATTTCCATCCATGAAAGGATGAATCCGCACCAATTCGTAATGGGAAACACCGGAGACGATAACCGGGTGAAATTCCTGCGAAGGACCGTTAATCCATCCCAGGAGATCGTCGAGGAGCGAGGGAACAGATTCCGCTTTTGGAGCTTGAAAGACGATTCTCCCCATGTGGTCCAGGACCGCCACCTCCCCCCTCCTGATCTTTCCCAGATCCTCCGGAGGAAGTAACCCCTTCATCAGGATGGAGTGGAGCTCCAGAATGACCCGGAAATCGATGGAGGGAATTCCCCGGGCTCCCAAATCGTCAACAAACTTTAAGGCTTGAAGGTAGTTCAGGACTTCCTGCTTGTCCTTTTCCCGGGCTGCTACATCCTTTCCCTGAATCAGCGAGGAAACCTGCTCCGGGTTTAATGGATTGCCCTCAATAGCGGTGGAGTGGTGGGCGATTTGGAGCATCGCCTCCCTTTTTAATTTTAAATCCAATTGGGGAAGGATGTAGGCAGAATTAATCAGTTCCCGGACGCTGGATATCTCCGCAACCAGGTTTAAAAGCCTGGGTGTGATTTCAAAGTTCGGGCGATACACAACAAAAGTTTATAACAAAATTGATTCCCGGGTCTCCAATTTCAGGAAAGGGGCCTTAAAGTGATGTCCCCGGAAATGGTCTTTATTTCAAGCATGGCGTCCTTTTCATTCAAAACTCCCGTGAATTTGTGTCCCACCCTGATCCAATCCTTTTCCAGCCAAATGGGTCCGCTCTTTTGCCCTTCGTCGATCTTTTCCTCGAAGACCTTCTCCGAACTCAAATTTAGGTTGCTGAAAAAACTTCCCGAAAGGGTTGCAATTTTGACTTCCATTCTGGCTGAAGGGGGAACGCGAAGGATTATGTCACCAGATGTGGTTGCCAGTTCGTATTTTCCTCCAGATACGGGGATCAGGGAGAGGGAAAGATCGCCAGAAACGGTGCTTACTTTAAGGGAGGGGGAATTGATTACCTTGGCCTGGAGGTCCCCAGAGGTTGTGGAGGCCTTCAGCTGCCCCTCGATTTCCTCCACCCTTAAATCACCGGAGATCAGGGAAAAGCTCCCATCCCCTTTAACTTTCCCCAGAGTAACATCCCCGGAAACCGTTTCGACCCTCAATTCACCTTTTATTTCATCCAGGTTAACGTCCCCTGAAGTGGAGTTAATGCTCAAGGGGCCTTCAAAATCTTCCACCCGGACATCCCCCGAGCTGGTGCGCATTTTCCCCTCCCCTTTCACGTTTCTCAGCTTGCAGTCCCCGGAGGAGCTTCGGAAAAGGATCTCCCCTTCCCAATCCTGGACGGTAAGGTCCCCGGATGCGGTGAGAAAATCCAGGATCGTTCCCCGAGGAAGAAGGATTTCCAGGTCCACCTCGTCCTTCACCCGCTTTTCTATATCCACGCTCAAGCTGATACCAACCTCCCTTAAACTGGAGGAGACTGCCCCCCAGATTGTGTCCCAGAGATCTCGCCCCAGGTTCCGGTCGGCTTTGCTATCCCATTCTTCCCCGGCCTTTTTCTCCCCACTTCTGATCAAAAGCTCATCCTCTGAGGCTTCGATGACGGGAAGGATGGATTCAGGTTTGCGCTTCAGAACGATTACCCTTGCCTGGTCCCCTTCCGCTCCCTTGATGAAAACATCCGCTGAGGATAGGCGAATAGCCACCCTCGCTCCCCTTTTTAAACTAAAGACGCTCTCTATTCTGTCCATTTTTGGCTCCTTTTTTTACCGTCCATTCAAGAAGCTCCAGGGTCCTGTCCCCCACAAGCTTGGCATAAAGGCTTTCAAGAAGGATCATCAACCAGACCGGGTCGTCCTCTTCCTGAATTTGCCCGCTTTTCAGTTTCGTCAGGGCGAGCTCCTTGCAGCCAAGTTTCTGGATAACCCTTATTTCCGCGGTGGAGAGTTCATATTCCTTTATTAGCCGGTTGATCAAGGACAGGATCCTGATCTCCTCCTCGGAAAACCGCCTCTGGTTCCCGGGGGTTCGCTTGGGAAAGATCAACCCAAGGTCCTCCCAGTACCGGAGCATCCGGGGAGAAACCCCCACTTTGGAAGCGGCTTCCTCAATCGTGTAGTATTTCTCGTTCGTCCTCTCCAGGGCGGAAACTCCTTTCAAGCTTTGCACAGCACAATGATAATTTAGGAGAAAATTATGTCAAAAGTTTGTTAAGTTTTTGGATCTTTTTTCCCAAAAATATTTTTTTTCAAACCCCATAGCCACTTCCAAGGGCAAAGGAGAAAAACGATTTCTCCTGGGGTGTGAACTTTAGGCTTTCGGGGCTTCCCCGGATTTAAGTTCCTCTTTGATCTTTCTCAGGAATCGTCCACAGTTCTGGCAGGCAAGGACCCCCAGGACGTTTTCGTAGCCGCAGTAGGGACAGGAGGTGGTTAGTTTCGTTCCGCATTTAACGCAATTTAAGGCCCCAAAAACGTTATCTTCCCCGCATTTTGGACACTTCATCCCTCTAACCTCCAAGCCCATTTTACCAAAAGAAGGGTTTACTTTGAATTTCCCAAAAGCCTTATTTCCACAGAGAGAGGAAGGCTTGAAGAAGATTTTCCATTCCCTTCTTCACTTCGGGGGATAATTCTTCGCTAAACTCCACGTTCTTGGGCTTCATCAGGAGGAGGTGCACCCCGGCTCCGGTCCTTTTCTCAATTTCGGAAGCCAGAAATTTGAAAGGAAGGCGGTGAGAGAAGAAGGGCTCCTGAAGAAGGTCCTCTGGATCGAAAAGACCAACTTCTCCCGGGTCCCCCGGAAAATCACCCGAATCAAGGACCAAAACCTCGAGGGGTTTTATCCTCTCCATCCTCCCGATGAGGTTCTCGGGCGTGGTCTCTCCCCAGAGGAGATGGACCCCAGACGGAGAAAGGGGTTTTAATTTTTCCAGAAAATAAAAAGCCCACCCGTCATCCCCCCTGAGGGTTGACCCGGCCCCGAGGATGACCAGCGGGCTTTTTCTCAGTATCGCCTCGAGATCAGACAGCCTGCCCTTCGTCCTTCTTCTCTTCCTCCTGGGCTTTTGGCTCCGGAGGGGTCCCCGCCTTTCGATCAACAAGGCTATCCTTTTTAAATGCCGCGAGTTCAAAAATCTGGCTCATGGTGATCGCTTTCCTGGGACAGGAATCCGCACACTGCCCGCAGAAAATACATTTGTCCAGGGAAAAAGTACAGGCGAAGGTCTTTTCGGCAACTTTCTCGATGGTGATTACCCCGGAAGGGCAATCCCTCTCGCAGATCTTGCACCCTACGCACTTCTCGGGATCGAAAACGGGCCGCCCCCGAAAATTTGAGGGGATTGGCAACCTTTCTTTAGGGTAAAGCACTGTCGCCGGTTTCCGTCCGAGGTTCTTGGTGATTTCGCGCCAAATGGCACCGGGACGAGTCACAGGATCCCTCCTTTCCTGAAAAGGACGACGATGAGCATTCCCAGAAGGCTTAAAGGGGCAAGAACCTTCCAGCCAAAGCTGATCATCTGGTCGATCCGGATCCTCCCCAAAGCGGCTTTGATATAAGCCAGAATGAAGATAACGATTAAGGTCTTAATCAAATAGGCAATGAACCCCGGGATTCCGATTAAGGAGTTAGCCCCTCCCAAGAATATGGCAGAGAGAAGGGATGCTCCCACCACCATTTCCATGTCCAGTGAAAGGCGGAAAATGGCGAGAAGCCTTCCCGAGTATTCCGTAAATGGACCTGCGACCAGTTCGGTTTCCGCATCCGGGATATCGAAGGGCTTTCGTTCAAGCTTTCCCTGGAGGGCAACGATCCCCACCAGGAAGGAGAGGATCACGGGAATGAAGTAGAAGGGATTTTGAACCAGGAAGGAGGGAAGATTTCGGGAGATCTCGGAAATGTTCCAGGTTCCCAGAAGGAGAGCCGGGGTTAGCAGTGCCAGGAAAAAGGGGACCTCGTAAGCGAAGAGCTGGGTAAGACAGCGAATCCCCCCCAGAATGCTGTAAGCAGTGGCGGAATTCCACCCCGAGAGGGCAAGGACGAGTGTGGGAACGGTCAGAAGATAAGCCACTACCACCAGGTCCCCTTGATAGGAATAAAGAGCCTGCGAGGACCAGACGGGGATGAAGAAGAAGGCGGTTACCACCGCTGCGAAGGCGAAGTACGGTAGAAGGATGTAAAGGTAATGACCGGCGGAGCGAGGGATGATCACCTCTTTGGAGAAGAGCTTGATTAAGTCAGCCAGAGGTTGCCAGAGGGGAGGTCCCACCCGGTTCTGCATCCTGGCGAATAACTTCCGGTCCATCCATTCCGCAAATATGGCGTAAACCATCAGGAAAAGGAAGCCCGGGAAAATCAGAATTTGCAGGATAAATAGAAATTCGTTCATAGGGGTTTTTTCGCTATACTCCTCCTTCTCAGTTCTTCCCAGGTGAGGATTTCTCCCTCTTTCTTCCCCACCTGTTCCAGGAGAATTAACCTGTCCGTGCAGGAAAGGCAGGGGTCAATTGCCGCGATGATGATCGGGATATCCGCCACTTGCTGGTTCAAAAGGCAATGTCTGATGGACATCAAATTGGCCATTGTGGGGGCGCGCACTTTCACCCTATCGGGGATTTCCGTGCCGTTCGACCTCACGAAATGAATGCACTCGCCCCGGGGGGCTTCATATCGCGAGGTTGCTTCACCTTTGGGGACCTTCCTCGGGACCCTGGTGACAATGGGGCCCTCGGGAAGGTTTTCCAGGGCATACCTGATGATCCTCACCGATTCGATGATCTCCCCAACGCGAACAATGGTCCTCCCGAGCACATCGCCCTTATCGGAGGTAATCACTTGGAAGGGAATTTGATCATAAGCGGCGTAAGGTAAATCCTTCCTCACGTCGTAGGTCACACCGGATCCTCTTGCGGTTGGGCCCACCGCACAATAGCTGAGGGCAATGTCATGGGGCAAATACCCGACTCCCGAGACCCTGGCAATGAAAGTCGTCTCCTCGGTGGCAACCTTGGCGTAGTAATTCGTCCGCTCCTCGAGGGTTTTTATCCCCTTCAAGGTCTGGTCGATCTCCTCCTGTGTCATATCCTTGCGGACTCCGCCGAAGGTGTTCATTCCGTAGTTCACCCGGTTCCCGGTGATGATCTCCAGAAGGTCCATCACGATCTCCCGATCCCTCCAGGAGACCATGAACAGGGTATCGAAGCCTATTTCGTGGCCAGCGACTCCCAGCCAGAGGAGGTGACTGTGAATTCTCTCCAGTTCTGCAACCACCGTCCTGAGGAACTTCGCCCGGGGAGGAATTTCCACGTTGAGGATCTTCTCCACTGCTTGCACGAAATTTGTGGCATGGGTGTGGGAGCAGATCCCGCAGATCCTCTCAATCATATACAGGTCCTGGATATAAGTTCTCTCTTCCGCTGCTTTTTCTATACCCCGGTGGTTGTACCCCAGCCTGATATCCGCGTCGACAATCGTCTCTCCATCGAGGGTAAAGCGGAAATGTACTGGTTCCTTTAAGAGCGGGTGCTGGGGCCCGATCGGTAAAGTAAGCCTCTCACTCATTGACTTTCACCTCCCCTGGTTTGAAATCCTTTCTCAGGGGATAAACCCCTTCCGGCCAGTGCTCTGGCAAAATCAACCTTCTTCCATCGATTATCCCTTCGAATTTCACCCCCAGAAGGTCCTGAATCTCTCTTTCATAGAGGATTCCTCCTGGAAGCACCGGGCTAATCGAGGGAAGAACCGGGTTATCCTTGGGGACGGAGGTTCGGACATCAACGTCTCCATCCATATCCAGGAAGTGGTAAACGATGAAATATTTGTCCCCCTCTTCGTACCCAGAAATCGTGGAAAGAAGGCGAAATTTTCCGCTCTTTATAAACTCCTCGACCCAGTTCCGGATCTGGGAGGAACTCACTTCAACCCACATTTTTCATCCTCCTTTTTTGAGCTTTTGGAGAAGCGCGTACACCCCTTGAATGATGGCATCGGGCCGCGGAGGGCAACCTGGTACGTAGGCGGTAACGGGAATCACATCGTCCATCCCCCCGAGGGTGTTGTAGCAACCCCGGAAGACCCCACCGGAAATGGCGCATGCTCCAACAGCAACCACAAATTTTGGGTGTGGCATCTGGTCGTAGATCCTCTTCAGCCTGCTTTTTATCTGCTCGTTTACGGGACCGGTGCACACCAGGACATCAGCATGCCTGGGAGTACCTTTGAGAAGAATCCCAAAACGCTCCACGTCGAAACGGGGGGTCAGGGCGGCGAGAACCTCAATATCGCAACCGTTGCAACCACCGGCGTTGAAGTGGATGATCCAGGGTGAGGCTATTCTCGACCATTGAACAATTTTGGACATTTCATCACCTCAAAATTATTGACAGCAGGGCGAGCACAATTATTCCTGAATATACCAGCCCCACCCATGCAAGCCCCTGAGGGAGCAATCCCAGAAGAAGCGCAAGCACGTGTAAAACCGTGAAGAACAGGGCAATGGGAAAAAACACCTTGTAACCGACGAACTTCTTCTCTCCGGGGATATCCTCCCCTCCCGCATAGGAGGTGGCGGCTTCACTGTCCGGGGGAACTTTGGGGGCCAATTTCCTTCCTCCGGCGCCTAAAATTAAAGCGATCAGGAGGAAGAGGACAAAAGCTAAGGGAGGAACGAAAGCCATTTAAAACCCTCCTTTGAGTAAGGAGAAAGCCCGAAAGATCCAGTCTCTCACTGGGTCGGGTTGAACTCCAAGATAGATTGTCAAAAGGCACAGGACGATCAAGGCCGCAGTCATCGTCCAGGGTACTTCCTTCACCGCTTGCACCCTTTCCCCCTTCTCCTTGCTGTAAAGGGTGGCGATCGCCGGCAGGTAATAGCCCAGGGAGAGGACGGAGTTAAAAATCGCCAGAAGGGAACCTGCCCATCCAATGGCTGTCCCCGCTTGGATTCCGCTCTGGTATATCAAAAGTTTGCTCATGAAACCGGAAAACGGGGGGACACCCGCCAGGGATAAAGCAGCCACGGAGAAGGTGAGGGCGGTCAGGGGCATCCTCCATCCCGCCCCTTTCATGTCGGAGAGGAATCCTGAGCTCAAACGGAAGATCAAGGCTCCAGCGCAGAGGAAGGCAAGCCCTTTCATGAAAGCGTGGGTCACGATGTGAAAGACACCTCCCGCAAACCCGCTCGCCACCCCATAGGTTGCTCCCATTCCAATTCCCAGGAGGATGTACCCCATCTGGGCAATTGAGGAGTAGGCGAGCATCCTCTTCAATTGTTTCTGGGTCAAAGCCATGATGTTTCCAGCGGTCATGGTGAGTAGGGCAAAGACGATCAGCATCTCCCCCCAGGGAAGGCTTGCCCCCAGGGAGAGGAGAATCCTTAGAAGGGCGAAGAGCCCGGTTTCGATAATTATCCCTGAAAGCATCGCCGAAATCCCCGAAGGCGCTTCGGGGTGAGCGTCTGGGAGCCAGGTGTGGAGGGGGAACATTGCCGCTTTGATCCCGAACCCAATTAAAAACAGGATAATTGGAACCCAGACAGAACTCCCTCCGGAAACGGTGAAAAGGTAATTTAAGTCAAGATTTCCGAACTGAGCATAGACCAGGGATATTCCAAGAAGGATCAATGCCGAACCAGCAACCGACATCACCATAAACTTCAAGCCGGCTTCCACCGGTTCCCACTTCTCCTTGCGAAAAGCCACAAGGACGAAGGAGGAGACCGAAAGAAGTTCGAAGAAAAGGTACAGGTTGAACAGGTCGTAGGAGAAGGCCAGCCCGATTACCGAAAGGGTCATGAGGATCAGGAGGGGGAAGAACTTGCTGGTCCCGGTATCCTCCTCCATATACACAACGGAATAAAGGCACACGATTGTTCCCAGCAGGAGGCCGATTTCCGCAACGATCCATCCCAGTAAATCCACCTGCCAGGAGAGGACGCCGAAAAGAAGGATCCTCTGGCTCTCCCTAACCATTGGGAAAAGGAGGGAGAAGCTGATCAAGCCACCCAGCAGGGCGAGGAAGGAAATCACCCCCGAGATCAACCTCTCCCTGTGGCGGAAGAGGATCCCTCCCAGGTAGCTTGAAACAGCCCCCAAAAGGAGCAAGGAAATAGTGGTCTCTAACAATGATGAACTCACCATTAGCCTCCTATTTGAATTCCCAGAAGATTAAGGGCCCCCCTTACAAGCTGGAAGGCTGGACCGGGGTAGACCCCGAATAAGATCATCAGCACAAGTCCCGCGGCCATCACCAAAGAGGCGTTCCAAGCGGGCCTTAAAACCGGCCCCTCGTATTTTTCGTTAAGTGGTCCGAAGAAGACCATCCTTACGAGCCTCAGGCCGTAGGTTGCTGTGAGGACGGAAGCCACCAGGGCGAGAGAGGCAATCAGGTAATTGCCTGAAGCGAACCCCCCTGAAAAGGTGAGGAACTCTGGCCAGAACCCGAGGACCGGAGGGGCACCAAGCAGGGAAAGCACGGCTGCGGAAGCACAAACCGCGGCGAAGGGATGCCTCTTGGCCCATCCCCCAAGCTCCTCAAGCTTCCAGGTGGAAGCGCTCTCGGCGACTAAGGCTACCGAGACAAAAAGGACCAGCTTGGAGAGGGCCTGATTCATGATATTGAATACAGACCCGGATATTCCCAAGGAGGTCATGGTGGCGAAACCGAAAAGAACGTAACCCATCTGGCTCATGGAGGAATAAGCGATTAGCCTTTTGGCGTTCCGTTCCGCCAAAGCCATCGCCCCCCCGTAGAACATGTTGATTAAAGCCAGGATCAAAAAGGGAAGGGAAAGGTTGGAGAGGACTTCCGGTGGAAAAAGAGGGAAAAACCTTGCGAAACCGTAAATCCCCACAGAGGTCATCATCCCCACAAGGACCAGGGTCACGGGCATACTTGAGGTGGTATAGGCATCCGGAAGCCAGGTGTGAAAGGGGAAAATCGCCAGCTTAACCAGGAAGGCCATGAAAAATAAGACCGCCATCCAGATCAGGGTGGGTAAAGGGAATCCCTTGAGAAGGTCCGGAAGGAGGAACATGTTTGTCGTCCCGGTGGATGAATAAATCCATAAAATGGAAGCCAGGGTCAAAACCGCCCCGATGTGGGTGATGATGAAGAACTTCAAACCGGTATAGTTTACCTTTTTCGGTTCCTCATTCCAGTGAACCACCAAGGCCCAGGCAGGAATTAGCATCGCTTCCCAGAAAACATAGAACTGGATTAAGTCCCGGGCCAGAACAACCCCCACAGTACCGAACAATACAAGGAGGATCAGGGAGTAGAAATAGGGGGACCTTTCTGGCAGTGAGGGCTTCCTCAGGGAATAGAGAACGGCGAAGGCGCAGGCGAAGGAGAGGACCATTAAAACAATGGCGCTCAATTGATCGAAGGAAAGGACCATGGTCACCCCCAGCCCCAGACCCAGATATTCGGTGAACTTCCCGGGGAGAAAAACAAAAACCGCGAGAAGCTCCAGAAGGGAGAAAATTAAAGCAGTTATCCCGGCAGTCTCCCTTTTCTCCTTTGGGAAAAGAAGGACGACCAATGCCCCAAGAAGGGGAAGAAATTGGAGGATTAAAAGTTCTACCATAGGATCAACCCCAGAATGATGATTAAGGTGAGGAAAATGTATAGCAGGTTCCAGTGGAGATCACCGGTCTGCATCTTCCTGCTTTCTATGCTCAAAGCCACGCTTCCCCTTCCCGTAATCAGATTAATTCCCTCCATTACCTTTTCCTCAAAGAATGCGGAAAGGAGGTTGGAGAACCCGTAGATCTGCTTGGAGATCCATCCGTAGAGGATATCAAACCCCAGGCCCACGGAGACGGCTTTGAAGAAACCAGGGGCTTTTTCTCGAATAGGGCCCCATTTACCCCGGAAGAAGAAAATTAAGAAGCCCAAAATTATAACCCCGAGGGTGATCAAAAAGGCCTTAGAGGAGAAGGTCTCCTTTAAAAGTTCCAACCAGTCAAGGTAATGGACTTCAAAAACCGTCCTTGCCCAGGAAGAAGTTAAAGGACCGACCAAAAACCAGGAAACGATTGAGCCAAGGGCCAGAAGGGAAAGGGGCCCGGTCATCACCCATGGGGCTTCTACCGCGTGAGCCGAGCTCCTCCTCTTCCCCCAGAAGACCATGGAGGTCGTCCGCAGGGAGTAATAAGCGGTAAGCAAGGCAGCAATTATTGCCACGATCAGGGGTCCCCATGAACCTGAAAGGAGACCCTCCTCGAGGATCATGTCCTTGGAGAAGAACCCGTTCAAGATCGGCAGGCCCATCAAAGCAAGGGCCCCGATGAAGAAGGTGGCCCCGGTAATGGGCATGTATTTCTGCAGTCCTCCCATCTCTCGGATATCCCTGGTCTTTAGCTCGTGAATTACCGCTCCCGCGCAGAGAAAGAGGAGGGCCTTGAAGATGGCGTGGGAAAAGAGGTGAAACTGGGAGGCAAAAATCCCTCCCACCCCCACTGCGAAGACCATGTATCCAAGCTGGGAAATGGTGGAGTAAGCCAGGATCCTCTTCAAATCGTAGTGGAAGGTTGCAAGAAGGGAACCAAGCAAAGCAGTCAGGGCTCCGATCCACTGAATCAGGACCAGCCAGTTGGGCACTAAAGACAGGAGGGGGAAGACTCTTGCCAGCAGGTATACCCCCGCGTTGACCATCGTGGCTGCATGGATCAAGGCGGAAATTGTAGTGGGGGCTTCCATGGCATCGGGCAACCATACGTGGAGGGGAAGCTGGGCTGATTTTCCCACTGCCCCGAGGATAAATCCGAAGGCAACGAAGTTCAGGAGGGGAAGGGCGATTTTTCCCGCGCCCGCCAACCCCTGGGAGATGTTGAAGGTCCCGGTAAAAGCGTAAATTAATAGGATGGCCGCTAACAGACCGATATCCCCGATCCTGGTTGTGAGGAAAGCCTTCACCCCGGCGGAAGCCGCTTTGGGATCCTTATAGAAAAAGCCAATCAGGGCGTAGGAACAAACCCCCATGACCTCCCAGAAGAAAAACAGGGCGAGGAAATTATCCGCCAGGGACATCCCGATCATGGAAGCGATGAAAAGAAGGGTCAGGGAATAATACCGGGAAAGGTTCTCCTCTTGTTTCATATAACCGAGGGAATAAACGAGGACCAAGAACCCAATCCAGGTAGCGATCAAAGCAGGGACGACGGAAAGGGTATCGAGTTGGAATCCAGTCTTTATTATCCCAGGAAGCCATTCGAAGGACACGGCCGGGGAGCCGATTCTCCCGGGCAAAAAGAAACCAATTACTGCGGTGGTCAACCCCACGAAAACGGAAAAGAGAGGGACTGCCTTGGAGTAAAAAAGGTTGATTAAAGGAACAAGCGCAGCACCCCCCATCGGGATAAGAAGAAGCAAGAGGGGGATTATCTCTGAGTTCATCAGCCCTTCAACCTCCTCATGTCGTCAGTGTCCAGTGAGTCGGATTTTTCGTGAAAAGCATAAACAAGAGCTAAGAAAACGGCCACGACCATAACCTCTATGGCGATCACGATTACTGCCAGGCTCTGAGTGTAGGAAAGCGAGTTTCTTAAAACCCCGCTCCAGATCAAGGCGAGGGTTGCTCCCTTGCTTAGAAGTTCCAACCCGATCAGGATCTTGATCAGGTTCCGCCTGGTTAAAAGGCAGAAAATTCCCAGCGCGAAAAGTGCGAAGACAAATGGCCAGAGGTTCATTTTTCCTTACCTTCCCCCTCCTTTCTCAGCAAAGCCAAGATCCCGAAGACTGCGGAAAGGATTACCAGGATCTGGGGCAAGAGGTCGATTACCCTCACCTTCCATAAGACCTCGCCCACTTCTCCCCATGTGGTCGCGGGGATCGCCTGAGAGAAAACCTGGGGCCATAGGGCTTGCAAAAGGAAAAAAAGGAACGCCGCCAGAGCGAGGGAAAGGGAGACCCAGAAAATCGCCCCGGGCTGCCTTTTCTCCTTTCTCTTTTGAAGGAAGGAGATCGTTAAAACCGCCAGGACGGTAATCAGCCCCGCTCCCACAGACAGTTCAAAGGCCCCAGCCACTGGGGAATTCAATTGGTAAAAGGCGATGGCCAAAAGGGCGGAGACCGTGGCAAGGGAAAGAACGGAGAATAGAGTGTCCCTCAGAAAAACCGCAAGCAGAGCAAAGAACAGCAGAAAGCCTAAAGTCAGATAGATCATGGTTCAGGAACCTCGAAAAGAAAATTGTTTCCTTCCTTTGATCGAATAAGAGAAATCAAGAAAGCCCGTTTTTTTCTTTTCATCTTTGAGACCTTTTTATTATAAAGTGCTTTCAAAACCTGTCAACGCATTAGTTCCCGGAAAATCCAATCTTCGCCAATTTTTTAGGAAAAAAATGGTATAATACAAGCGGATTTTTGGGGAGGATCTTTTCCGGGATGGTAAGCCAGAAGGGAAGGGTTCTTTTTTTAGGTTAACAAATGAAAATCGGCCAGAAAGTCCTCATTAGTTTCTTTATTATCGGGGGAATTCCCCTCATCGCCCTTGGGATCTTAGCTTATCTATTTTCTACCCAAATCCTTTTAAAAACTGAGGCCCAGCACCTTATAAGTTCCCTCTCCGCCGTCGAATCGTTCATCGACCTTCAAAAAACTGAGCTCCAGATGACAGCTGAAGATTATGGGCTCTGGACAGACCATTACCAGGCGATCCTTGAGGGGAACTCTTCTTGGATCGAGGAAAACATTACCTCCTGGATTCCCAAGCAATTCGATATTGAACTTCTAATCCTTTTTGACCGCTCGGGAAATGTCCTGGGCTCCTCGGGATCCCGGGAGCTCTTCAATTCTAAAATACTCGAACTTGCCCGCTCCAAAGCCCTGGGGAACTCGGAGTTTTTCTCAGGGACCGAGCGTTTGGGGAAATCTCTGGCGATTTTTTCCTCGGGACCCATACTTCAAAACGACGGCAAAGGTCCCCCAGAAGGAGCTCTGATTCTCGTAAAATCAATTGCTCCCCAGGACCTTTCTCTTTTTGAGGGCCCAGGTTCCTTTCCCGTAATTCAAACATCCGAGCTTTTGGTCAATCCAAAATTTCGGGATATCCCTCAACTTTCCCAGATCAAGGGTCTTGAAGAAAAGATGGCTTCTGAAGATGATTACCAGGTCCTTTCCGGAGGCGCCATTTTTGCCCGAAAACCTATCCTCAATCCCCAAGGGGAGGTTATCGCAAATCTCGGGTATTTCAGCCTTGCCCAGGAGGTCAACCAGGCAAGAAGGAATACGATCATCTTTTCATTAATTATCGGGTTTGGATTCCTGGCACTTTCTTTCATCGCTTCCGGTTTCCTCCAAAGGTGGCTCCTTTCCCCTTTAAACCTGCTCTTAATCGACGCCAAAAAACTCCTTTCGGGAAGGGAAATTTCCTCTCGGGAATTTCCCAATGACCTTGTGGGCGCTATCGCCTCCTCCATGATGGAACTTTACCGGGAATCCAGGGACGCCCGACAAAAAGCGGAGGCGGAGAGCACCTGGTTCCAGGGAATCCTTGACTCCTCCCAGGATGCGATCCTGGTCTTCGATTCCCAGGGGAAGTTGGCCGATGCGAACAAAGCTGCGGAGGATTTTTTCTCCCAATCCAAAGCAAGCTTTTTGGGCTTAAACCCGGAGGAAGCCCTGAAAAAAGCCAAAATTGACCCCCAGACTCTCACTCCCAGATTCTGGGAAGGCTTTAAAGAAGCCATCCAATCCGGGAAGAGATCAGAATATGAGGGGAACTTCGCCGCATTGGACAAGCGGGTCCTGGTTACCATCTTTCCTTTGATTATTGACAGAGAAATAAAAGGGGTAATCCTGAATTTAAAGGATATTACCTCCATGAGAAAACTTGAATCGGAGAGGCGGACCCTTTTAGAAGGGGTCGCTCACGACCTGGGCTCCCCCATCACCACCCTTATGGCTGCGGTGGAGCTTTTAAAAGGCTGCGATCCTTCCCAGGCTTCCAGTTATCTCCGGGGGATGGAAAATAACCTGCTCCTTATAAAGAACCTGGTTCAAAATCTGGTTAACTTAAACCGTTTGGAAGCGGGCATGCTGAAGCCGGAATTCACCAAGATCGACTTGCCTTCCTTTTTCGAAAGGGTTCGCACGATGTTCCTTCCCCTGATACAGTCAAGAAGGTTAAATTTTGCCCTGGATTGCCCTCAGGATCTTCCCCCGGTGAAGGCCGACCCCACCCGCCTTGAAGAAGTTTTCTCCAACCTGCTTTCCAATTCCTGCAAAAACACACCCCCAGATGGTTTGATCTTTATTTCCGCAAGGAGGGCGGATTCCTCGGTAAAAATCCTCTTTTCGGACACCGGATACGGGATCCCTCCCGAGGAAATGCAGTTTGTCTTTCAAAGGTTTCAGCAGGGCCGCTCCGGGAGAAGAGCGGGAGGAAGCGGACTTGGTTTGTTCATCACCAAATCCCTGGTTGAATTAATGGGGGGGACAATTTCCCTCAAAAGCGAGAAGGGGAAGGGAACAACCGTTGAGGTGTCCCTTCCCCTTTTTCAGGAGGAAATCACAAACTAAGGTTTCTTTTTCGGGGTTTTACCATACAGGCCCGGTGTCCACATATTCGATCAGTTTTTCATTCCCTGATGGCAGACGCACACCTTTGTGGGAGGCAAAGGACTCCTCCCCCCAACCGTAGAACCAATCGGTGGGATTGCAATCCGGGAAATGCTGGACCACTGGCCCTTCAAGGAGTGGTCCCCTCCCCAGCGCCCGGTCAATTAAGGTGACGGTTTCTGCCCTGATAATGGGATCATCCGGATGGAAGGTCCCGTCGGGAAGCCCTTCCACAATCCCCAACACGTAAGCTGTCTCAATCTCCTTAATTGCCCAGTGCCCAGAAATATCCGGGAATGGGGGCGAAGGAAGGAAAACAACCGGGTCGATTCCCCTGGCCCTAATCATGGCCACCGCTACATTGGCACGGGTAGCAGGAACATCGGGGCGGAAAGTCCCATCCGGGAATCCGGTCATGATTCCCGCCCTGTGAACCGCTTCCACGTACTTGAAGCTCCAGTGAGTTGAGGGAACGTCCGAATAAAATTGCTCCCCTGTCACTGTGCTCTCCAGGTGGAGAAGCCGGGCGATTATTGCCGCAATCTCAGCACGGGTGACGTTCCTCTGGGGACCGAAAATATTACCCAGATCGCCGGTATAACCCTTGATGTAGGCTTCGTGGACTTTTCCGCCAACCACAACCACCTCGTCCTCGGATTCCACGATCATCGGGGGACGGGTAGAGGTTGCCACGGCTTTATTTCTGATCAGAGTGCCATCTGGAGTATCCGGGTCCACTTTGACTATCAACTTGAGAAGCCTCCAATCATCAGGAGCCAGATTCCCCAGATTCCAGGTCACCTCTTTTGTTGTGGGGTCGAATGTCCCCGCCGGGCCATAGGCGGTTGCTGGAGCATCCACGAAGGTGGTGTGATCGGGCAGAAGGTCCGTCACTTTCACGAAGTAAAGTGTAACATCCCCTTTATTTGCCACAAGGATGAAGAAAGTGATGTCCTCTCCCGCCATTACACTATCCGCAGTCGCCTTTTTCTGAATTACCAGCACTGGTTTTCCGGAAGGACCGGGGACTGTTTTTATAGAGGAAAAGAGTATGTAGCGCCATAATACCGCTACTGTCGAAGGAAGTTGCTCCCTGTAACCAACCACAGGGACAGGGGAACCCGAAGCTACACCATTTGCATTGACATCAGAGACGAAAAACTGGTAGGTCGCTCCCACAGGGGGAGAGGGGTTCATCAGGTAGACAACCACGAGGAATTTTGGTTCCAAAAGTTTGATCAAAAGCCCGGGCGGGGCGAATGAGAAAGTAATGGACCCGTCATCAGAGGGATAGGAGCCTGAGCCAAGAACGGTCTCCCCTGAATCATAAACCCCGTTCTGGTTCGCGTCCTCAACGAGGAGAACGCTTGCAATGTCTGTCTGGTCGTTCCCCGTGCCTGTGGCAGTTATTGTCAGGTCGTTCAAATAAACGTCCTCGGGGACAACGTCCTCCGTCTGCTCTACTGGAGCGGTGAGGACAATTTGCATCATCTCATTGTACTTGTCCTCAGGATCGTAGTTGTGATCGTCCGGGGAATTCGGCCCCTCCTCGATCAACAGCCGACCCCGGGGAGCGCCCCAGCAATCGGAGGGGACCATGTTTCCCCAGGTATCCGGGACCTTATAATTTGCACCGGTTGCACTGTACGGTGGCCAATAATATAAATACGGTTTCCCATCGGGTTCCATGGCCACCGCATCGAAGAGACAACCTTTGGGGGATGGGTCGCAGATGGTAATCCCCAGAAAGTCGTAAGGGATGGCCATCTCCACGATCCAGTTAGATTCGCCCCTAGGGCCAATAACCCCAGAAAAGCCGGGCGGTTCGGGAATGTTCTGCCAATCGGTTCCTGTCCCAACCAGGAAGCCAAAATTAGGTCCGAACTCCCCTCCGCCTATATCTGCAATGATGCGTCGGTCATCAGCCTTGGGGGTCTTTCCCAAATTGTGGAGGGAACACCAGTTAAAGCTTACCTCGTAGAAAATATTGGGAATTGAGTACAGGAGGTAAAGCCTGCCTCCTCCGGGGAAATCCCCGGGAATAGCCTTCATGTAGACCAACACCTGAGGGGCCCCGGTGGCTCCAAAAGAAACCTGATTAGCGTCCGCCCACTCGTTTTTGGGGTCAACCTGACCATCGATTTTCGGGGTGGTCCCGAAATCGGAAGAGCAAGTCCATTCCTCGTTGTGCCCGGATGTCGGAGAGGGTAAGTATGAAAAGGATATCAGAGAAAAAACGGTGAGGAAAATCAAGACCACCTTTACCTTTCCCAACATAAAAATACACCTCCTTTTTTAACCACCAACCTCTTTGGGGTTGCTTCCACCCAAACTCAATATTAACAGATTTTAAAAAATTATTTGAAATTAAAAAATTAAAAAATTCCCGTTTTCGTAAATCACCTTTCCGTCGGCTGTCACCCTGGAACCATTCTTCATCTCCCGAACCATGTCCCAGTGAATCGCCGATTCGTTCTTCCCCCCTGATTCGGAATAGGAGTTCCCCAAGGCCAGATGAATTGTCCCCCCGATCTTTTCGTCAAACAGGGTGTTTTTGGTGCAGATTTGAATTCCAAAATTCGTCCCGAAGGAAATTTCCCCGATCCTTCTCGCTCCGGGGTCAATTTCCAAGGCTGCTTTGAGGTTTTCCTCTCCCTTTTCCGCCTTGAAGTTAACGACCTCACCGCGACTGAACTCCAGTTTTATCCCCTCAACCGGTTTCCCGAAAAACTCGCTGGGGTATTCGAAGAAAATGAACCCCTCTGCGGAGTCCTCGACCGGACCTGTGAAGATCTCCCCGTCCGGCATGTTGATTTTGCCATCGCAGTTGATCCACTTTCGCCCCTTGACCTTCATCTTCAGGTCCATTTCCGGCCCCTCAAAGTGAAGCTCCTCGACTTTCTCAAGGAACTCCTTTAACCTTTCCTGGTCGTCGTGGACCTTCCTCCAGTATGAAACTGGATCCTCTCCCTCAGGCATGCAAGCCTGGAAGACGAAATCCCGGAAATCGGACAGGGACATCCCCGCCTCCTGGGCAAGGGCGTTGGTCGGATAGTCAAAGCCCACCCACTTGATCCCGCCTTCCTCCCGGGAGAGCATGTACCTCTTCATCAAGGGTTCGAGGACCTTTCTCCTTCGTCCGATCCTTTTGGGATCGATTCCCGAAAGCTCCCGCAAATTGGCTGGTGCTCCAATGCCGATTTGAGCATCCAGGTGTTCGATTTCGAATTTCCTGACTTCCGAAACGAAATCCAGCTGTTCATCGGAAGCGTATTTGAAAAAAATCTCATCAATCCCCTCGAGGTTCAGCCTCAATAGGGGATGCCCGCCATGGAGTAGGACCTCCCTATACAATGCCTGGACCAGCTCGGCGGCTTCCGGGGTGGAGTTTATGGAAACTACTTCACCGGGTTTCACCTCTACCGAGTAATCGACCAGCAAATGGGCAAGTTTATCAATCCTGGGGTCGCTCATTTATCTCCTTCCTTTCCAAGGCTTCCTTAATAATACCCTCAATTGCCTGAACTCCCTTTTTCAAGGACCTCTCCCCCCCGGGGGAAAGCCCCTCCCCAAAATCAAAATCCCACCCTCTGATGGAAACCAGGAATGCCCTGGGCTTCTTGCCGTATAGTTCCTCAAGCCAGAAGAGAAATTGCTCCGGGAGGATGTGATGAGAGAGGAAGGAAGGTTTCGGTTCGGGGAAAATTTCCCGGATCTTCACTTCATCCCCTTCAAGGGAAGCGTCGACGAAGATCGCCAGGTCGCAGGAATTCAACTCTTCCAGAAGATCGAGGGAGAGCTCCTGAAGGAAAATTTTCCTTGCCGGGGAGCTGACCCTTTCAACCGCGAAATGCCCGATCCCGTCGTCCCTTCGGTAGGGGTTTCCGTATGCGATTAAAAGAACCTTAATCCCTTTGAATCCTATTCAGGAGCTTTTTCTGGGAATCGAATACCTCCACGACCAGGGGCATTTTCCCCACTGCATGGGTAGAACAGGAGAGGCAAGGGTCATAGCACCGGATCGCTCCTTCCACCCGGTTGAGCATTCCCTCTTTGAGATTTTTTCCATCAACAAACCCCTTGGCAACCTGGTCAACGGCCTTGCCCATTGCCCAGTTGTTGTGGCCTGTGGCGACAATTAAGTTGGACTTCTTCATGGCTCCGGAGGTGAGGTCCACCCAGTAGTGGTGAATCAGGGTTCCACGCGGAGCCTCGATCACCCCGATTCCTTCCTCGTTTTTTGGGGTCCCGAAGCGGAAGACATCCTGGGAGAGAATTTCCGGATCATTAAGGATTTCCATCGCCCTTTCCGCAGCGTAAAGGGCTTCGATCAACCGGGCGTAATGGTAGTAGAGTGAACTTTCAACTGGTTTTCCCCCATTAATCTTTTTGAACTCCAGAAATTCCTTCTGGGCAAGGGGCGTGGAAATGGAATCCGCCACGTTCAACCTTCCCAGTGGCCCCACTCGATAGAAGCCCTCCTCGGGACCGAACTCCTTGAAGAAGGGGAATTTGAGATAGGTCCAATCCTCCACCTTCTCCCCGATGAACTTGAGGTAGTCCTTTCCCTCAAACTCCCTGACGATTCTTCCTTCCTTGTCCATGAATCGAACCAGGCCATCGTAGAGCTCAAGGGACCCATCCTTTTTAACAAGCCCCATGTAACCGGAGGGGAAGGAGGCGAACTTATCGCATTCCTGCTTGTGCTCCGATATCCACTTCTTGGCGATCTCAATCCCTTCTTGAAGATAGGGGATTCCCTCCTCCAGGAAGCTGAGCATCTCGTCCCTGCGGGCTTGGTCAAGAGAGGAGTTAACCCCCCCTGGAACAGCGAATGTGGGGTGAATCCTCCTTCCCGCAACAAGTTCTATCACCCTCTGTCCGAACTTGCGGAGTTTTACCGCTTTCAGCGCCAGATCGGGATTAGCCTGGATCAGACCCACAACGTTTCTCAATGCGGGGTCAGAATCCCATCCTAAAAGAAGGTCCGGCCCCGCCAGCTCGAAGAAGTGCATGGAATGGGACTGGAGTACCTGCCCCATGTGCACCAGCTCCCGCAGGAGCTTTGCGGGTCGAGGGATGTCAACCCCTAAAACTGCGTCGCAGGCTTTCGCCGCAGCCAGATGGTGAGATATGGGGCAGATCCCGCAGATCCGCGGGGTGATGATGGGCATTTCGAAGAAGGGCCTTCCCTCGGTGAACTTTTCGTAGCCCCGAAATTGGTCAACGTGAAAAAAGGTCTTTTCAACTTTGCCTTGGTCGTCGAGCAGTATCGAGACCCGGGCATGACCTTCAATTCTGGTTACCGGATTTATGGTAATTTTTTCTCCCATGTTTCCTCCTAATCGTACCTCAGAAGCTCTTCCTTGAGCTCCGGGGTCTTTCCTTCAAGGATGTCCTTAAGTACTTTATAGATTGCATCGGCCGGAGGGGGGCAGCCGGGGATGTAAAAATCGACCTTCACGACCTCGTTAAGGGCCATGCACTTTTTTAGGTGCTTTCCGATTCCCGGTCCCTGGGGGATTTTTCCTCCAACGGTGCTTTCGGTGGTCTCATACCCCCTCTTGAGGAGTTCTTCAATCGGGATGTAGTTCCTCATGGTGTTAATTCCCCCAAATACCGCGCAGTCCCCCAAAGCGACCAAGACCTTGCACCTTTCTCGAAAGAGCTCGGCGACCTCCTTGTGGTGGTCTGTTGCCACGGCTCCCTCGATTATCCCCAGGTCGGTTCCAGGAGCGGGGACCTTTAAATCCGTAATGGGGGTGGCGGTGATCACCAGTCCCATCTGGACCAGTTCGACGATCCGCTCGTCCATATCCAGAAGGGACATGTGGCATCCTGCACATCCCTCCAGCCACTCGCTTGCAAGAGTAATCTTTTTCATTGGCTTCCTCCTGACCTCTGCCTTAAAAATTATTGAGCCTTGCGGAGAGCTCGCCCAGGGTCAAAACTCCCTCGGGGGGATTCACCACTTTCTTGCGGGAGAACTCGTTCCCCTCAAGGTTTATGAATGTTCCCTCGTCCTCTAAATATCCGGGGATCGGAATCAAAAGGTCCGCGGACGCTTTAAGCTCGGGGGTTTCAAAAGGAGTGAAGGCGATGATGAAATCTCCCGGGGAGCGAATCGGGGCGATGTTTTCCCCGGCAAAGATTTTTACATTCCCCTGGGGGGCTTTATGCCGGATGCCCGATTCCCTCAACCCCAGGGTATTGGTCTCGTAGGGAAGGAAGAGGAATTTCAATCCGGACTCGGAGCCCAGCCTCTCCGCGACCTGCCCAGGGAGAGAAGAGTACACAACCACGACCTTTTTCCCTTTTTTGGCCTCTCCCAGGGCGGTGTCGATATCCTTATATTCATAGGAGTAATCGGTAATCCTTCCCAGGCTTCCCGCTTCAACAGCCACCAGTTTTGCCCCTTGAGGGATCACCCGCCGTTTGATCATTGAACCCACGACCCCGAATTGTTCGTTCAGGTCAATCCCCAGAACGAGGTAGGTATCTGCATCCTCAAGGTCTTTGATGGTCGCGGTTGAGGAAATCGGGGGTTCCACCTGGTTAAGGGCGAAAACCCTGTCTTTAAAAGCGGACTGAAAGCTCTGGATAAGCTCAAGGGGAAGGCTCCCCTCCAGGAAAACCTCCGCAGAACCCTTCTTTTCGAAAATAAGGCTGAAGGCCTTATCGGGAGAGATCTGTGTCCAGATCCCACCCTCCTTGAACTTGGGGGAGTGCAGGCGGGGCCGCTCGTCGTAAAGAGGAAGGTATCGACCGTTTTTACACAGAACCCCCTGGTTTAGGGGGTAATCCCAGTCACCGAAAACCTTCAAAATGAAGTTCGCCCTTCGGGAAACCTCTATTCCGCACCCCAGGGAGCAACGGTCACAGTTCGTTTTAACCGTTTCGGATTGTTCTTTCCTCCCCAGATACGAAGCCCTCTTATCGACCAGCGCTCCGGTGGGGCAAACTTGAACGCACAGACCACAGGAGACGCAGGAGGACTGGGCGAACTGATTATTCAAGTCCACATTGATCAGGCTCTGGTAACCCCGGTTCTTCACCTCCAGGACGAAGTGCCCGCCTAATTCCGCGCAAGCTCTTGCGCATCGCCGGCAAAGGACGCACCGGTTCTGGTCGAAGAGGATGAAGGGGTGGGAGACATCAACCGGGTACTTGTCCTCGTAGGAAGGGAACTGAAAATTATCGAGCCCGAATCTGTATCCCAGGTTCTGGAGCTCGCAGTTTCCACTGGATTCGCAGTACATGCAGTAGTGATTTCTCTCCCCGAAGAGGAGCTGGAGCACGGTCATCCTCACTTCCTGAATTTCCTTTGTTGAGGTCTTTACGTCCATTCCTTCCACCACGTAAGTGGCGCAGGCTGGTTTCAGGGGACCGGGACCTGCCTCCACCACGCAGATTCGACAGGCGCCGTAAGGGAGAAGTTTTTCATGGTTGCAAAGGGTCGGGATGTCAACACCTGCTTGTCTTGCGGCCTCAAGAAGGGTAGAGCCCTCCTCGACTTCCATTTCCTTTCCGTCTATTTTCAATCTCACTTTTCCCATAATTTACCTCCTGAATTATTGAACGAGGGGAAGGAATTCTTCCCGGAAGTTTTCCAGAGCAGATTTCACAGGCATTATTAAGGATTGCCCGAGTGGACAGAGGGATGATTGCCACAGGGATTCGGAGAGTTTCACCATTAGATCAAGATCCTCCGCTTTCCCTCGCCTTTCAATAAGCCTCTCCGAGATGCGGAAAAGTTCCTTTGTCCCGGAACGGCATGGTGAGCATTGCCCGCAGGACTCGTGCCGGAAGAACCTGAGAACCGAATGGAGCACATCGGGGATCGAGGCCCCTTGTCCCATTACCAGAATGGCCCCCGACCCTAAGACAGCTTTGTACTGCTTCAAGTTATCGAAATCCATGCGTACGTTTAAGAGGGACTCGGGAAGGAAAACCCCTGCTGCGCCACCCACCAAAACTCCCTTGAGTTTCTTTCCTCCTTTTATCCCCCCTCCATATCCGAAGATAATTTCGTAAAGGGTTGTTCCCATTTCTACCTCAATCAAGCCGGGGAAGTTCACATCGCCCAAAATTGTGTAAACTTTTGTGCCCGGGCAGGACTCGGTCCCCAGAGTTTTGAACCAATCCGCCCCATTTTTTACAATTGGGGGGATGTTCGCCAGGGTTTCCACGTTATTGATCACGGTGGGGCTTCCGAATAATCCTACAACCGTGGGATAAGGAGGTTTAATCCGGGGATTCCCTCTTTTCCCTTCAAGAGATTCCATGAGCGCGGTTTCCTCACCACAGACATAAGCCCCTGCTCCCTCCTTGATCTCCAAATCAAAGGAAAAACCGCTTCCAAGGATATTCTCTCCTAAAAGCCCATACTTGCGGGCATCCTCAAGGGCTTTGCGCATCCGGTGGAGGGAGAGGGCATATTCACCCCGAATGTAGATGTAACCCTTCTGTGCCCCCACGGCGTACCCGGCGATGATCAATCCTTCAATGAGCTTATGGGGGTCGCCTTCCAGAATCAACCTGTCCTTGAAGGTCCCGGGTTCCCCCTCGTCGGCGTTGCAGATGATGAACTTTCTCTCACCCGGAGCTTTTCTCGCTCCCTCCCATTTCAATCCCGTGGGAAAACCCGCTCCTCCTCTTCCCCTCAAACCGGATTTTTTAACCTCGGCTATGATCTCCTCCGGGGATTTGGAAAGGGCTTTTTCCAGAGCGACGTATCCATCGCGGGCCAGGTATTCCTCGATCTTCTCCGGATCAATGATTCCCGAATTCTCAAGAACTACCCTTTTCTGTTCCCTCATTGGCCCTATCAGTTCGCGCTTGATTTCCCTTGTAACCTCCTCCTTGATGAGGAGTTCCTTCAATGGTCTTCCTTTAAGCAGGTGCTCCTCCACGATCCGGGGGCAGTGCTCGGGTTTCACTCCGCCATAGAAAACCCTTTCGGGGTAGACAGCGATCACCACCCCTTTTCCCGAGATCCCGAGGGTCCCGGTCTCAAGGACTTTTACTTCCTCCGAGAGTCCCTTTAAGGAGATCTCTTCCTTGAGCCTTCTCAGGACTTCCCAGGCTCCGGAGGCCACGCTCTCAATATCGATGGAAACAAGGACATGGCTTCGGGCTATTCTCATTTTTCCCTCCGAAGGTCGTTAATCAAAGAGCGCACCTTCTCCGGGGTCAGGTTCCCGTAAACCTCCTCGTTGACCATCAGGGCGGGGGCAACACCGCAAACCCCAAGGCAGGAGGAGAGTTCAAGGGTGAACAGGCCATCAGGAGTGGTCTGGCCCACTTCAATTCGAAGAAGATCCTTCAGCGCATCAACCAGCGATCCCGATCCCATTAGATGACAGGGAGGAGATTCGCAAACCCTGATGATATATTTTCCCCTGGGCTTCAGGCTGAACATGGAATAGAAGGTAGCCACGCTAATTACGAAGCTCAGAGGAAGCGACAGGTAGCTTGATACCAGTTTTAAGTCATCCTCCTCAAGGTAGTTCTGAGGGTTGCTCCTTTGAAGTGCATGGAGGAGGGATAAAATATTCTCCCTCTTAGGCTCGAACCTCTTGAGGACCCTTATTTTTTCCATAGACCTTTCCCCTCCAAAATTTCTCTGATCTTCTTTCCTCGCCTTTCTATGTTTTAGCCCCCAAGGGGAACCTTGACTTTCTCCTCCTCAGGTTCCCCTATTACCACTTCTTTACCGCGATCACACTTCAGGCACCTCTTTGATTCCTCGGAAGCTTCCTCAAGCTTTAAGCCCTTGTTGACCTCCAGGAAGGATTTGATCCTCTCTTCCACACTGGCCAAGGCGGGGGTCTTGCGGGGAATCACTTTGAGGTACTCATCTTCGTTGAAGGAGGTCTCCACGACCTCCCTTCTGGGGAAGGGGAACTTGCCATCGTAACCGAAGAACCGGTCGATGGACTGTGCTGCCTTCCTCCCCTGGCCAACCGCTTCCACTACAGTGGCTGGACCGAGGACCGCGTCACCACCCGCGAAGACTCCAGGGATATTCGTCTCCAGGGTGTCCTTGTTAACTTTGATCGTCCCGTCTGGATTGGTCTCCAGTTCCCCGGAAAAGGTGGAAAGTTCTGGCCTCTGGCCAAGGCAGAGGAGAACCAGATCGGTCTCCAGTTCAAATTCCGCTCCCTCCTTGGGGACCGGCCTCCTTCTTCCGCTACGGTCGAAGCCCTTGAACTCCATCTGAACGCACTTGACTCGTTCCACCTTCCCCGCTCCGAGAAACTCCACAGGGTTGGCGAGGAAGTAGAATTTGATTCCCTCCTCCATGGCTTCCTCAACCTCTGCAGGCTGAGCGGGCATTTCCTCTCTGGACCTTCGATAAAGGACGGACACATCGCTCGCCCCCAGCCGGAGGGCTACCCTTGCGGCATCCATCGCGGTGGAACCACCACCGACAACTGCGACCTTCTTGCCCCTCAAATCCATTCTATTTCCCAGGTTGACCTCGCGGAGGAAATCAATTCCTCCGATGATGTTCTCCAGATCCTCTCCCTTCACATTCAGTTTTTCTGAGCGGTGGGCGCCCACGCTCAAGAAGATGGCCTGGAAACCGGAATCCTTAAGTTCCTTGACGCTTTGTACCGGGGAGTTCAATTTGAGTTCCACCCCAGAAGAAAGGATCCGGTCAATTTCCCCCTTGAGGACTCCCTTGGGGAGGCGGTAATCGGGAATCCCAACCTGCATCATTCCTCCTGGCACTGGGAGGGCCTCAAAAACCACGGGCTTATACCCTAATCGGGCAAGGAAATAGGCGCAAGAGAGCCCTGCGGGGCCCGCTCCCACGATAGCCACCTTGTCCTTCTTCTCTTCAGGTGGAGGGGCAAACTGGACATCGTTCTCCCGTGCCCAGTCCGCAAAGAGCCTCTTTACCTCCCTGATGGCGATGGGTTCGTCGAACTTTCCCCTCTCGCAGGGTCTTTCGCAGAACGCGGGACAAACCCTGGCGCAGACGCTGGGGAACGGGTTGTTTTCCATGTGGACAAGATAGGCCTCCTTCATCCTTCCTTCCGTCATGTGGGCAAGGTAGCGAGGGACATCCACGCCAGCGGGGCAGGCATTGGTGCAGGGGGCGTAGAAGAGGGAGGCGCAAACCCCAGCCCGGCATTTCTTGTAAAGGACGTGTTCTAAAAATTCCTCCTGGAAATATTTTAGCCCGGTCAAAACTGGGTTAGGGGCGGTTTGTCCCAAAGCGCACATGGAAGAAGTCTTTATCTCGTTACTCAGTTTCTCAAGCAGGGCCAGGTCCTCCATGGTCCCATGTCCGCTGGTGATTTTATCCAGGATCCCGTACATCTGTTTTAAACCAACCCTGCACGGGGTGCACTGTCCGCACGATTCGGACATCGTAAATTCCACGAAGAACTTCGCCATGTTCACCATGCAGTTGTCCTCGTCCAGGACGATCATCCCCGCGGAACCGATAATTGACCCGGTCTTCTCGATCTCCTTGTAATCCACCGGAAGGTTAAGGAACTCGCTGGTGATATAACCACCTGACGGTCCGCCCATCTGGATGGCTTTGAATTTCTTTCCTTTGGGGATTCCCCCTCCGATGTCGAAAATCACCTCACCCAGGGTCAACCCGAAGGGCACCTCGATCAGACCGGTGTTGTTCACTTTTCCAGAAAGGGCGAAGAGCTTCGTTCCCTTGCTGTTCTCCGTTCCGATTGAAGCGAACCATTCCCCTCCCCTTAAAATGATGTGGCGGATGTTCGCCAAGGTCTCTACGTTATTCACCAGGGTGGGCTTTCCCCAGACCCCTTTTTGGGCTGGGTAAGGGGGCTTAAACCTGGGTGTCCCCCTCTTTCCTTCAATTGAGGAAAGGAGGGCTGTCTCCTCACCCGCCACGAAAGCCCCTGCACCCATGCGGAGTTCGATGTCGAAATTAAACCCGGTCTCGAAGATGTTCTTTCCCAGGAGTCCGTATTTCCTCGCCTGCTCCAAGGCGATCTCCAGCCTCTTGATGGCCAGGGGATATTCCGCCCTAATGTAGATGTATCCGTTGTTCGCCCCTATGACATACCCCGCAATGATCATCCCCTCGATGACCGCATGAGGGTCCCCTTCGAGGATTGCCCGGTCTTTGAAAGCTCCGGGGTCTCCCTCGTCAGCGTTGCAGACGACGTATTTCTCGTCACCCTTGGCCTCCCGGGTGAACTTCCACTTCAAACCGGTGGGGAAACCGGCTCCACCCCGTCCGACCAACTTGGACTTGATCAGCTCCTCGATCACCTTCTCGGGGGTCATCTCGGACATCACCTGGGCCAATGCCTGGTATCCCCCGTAAGCGATGTACTCTTCAATATTTTCCGGATCGATCCTTCCACAGTTTGCCAGGACGACCTTCTCCTGCTTTTCAAAGAAAGGGATCCTCTTTTTCTCTTCAACGATCCGTGCGGCTTCAGGCGCAGTCCACAAAAGCCTCTGCACGGGTCTTCCTTTGAGGAAGTGCTCCTCGACGATCTGAGGGATGTCCTCGTCTTTGAGCTTCACGTAGAAGGAGCCCTCAGGGTAAACGATCATTACTGGTCCCAGCTGGCAGGGCCCCATGCAGCCGGTGCCAACTATGCTGACCTCTTCCTGAAGCTGCCTTCTCTCTATTTCCTCCTCAAGCTTTTTCTTGAACTCAAGGCTGCGGGAGGATAGGCAGTTCGCTCCCGTGCAGATGAGAATATCCAGTCTTTTCCTCATGACCGAGCTCCTTATTCCTCGACTTGAACTACATATTCGGAGACCACCACTCCATTCACAATGTGTTCCGCAACGATCCTCTTAGCAACCTCGGGCGTGACCATCCCGTAAATCACCCTGGGCTTTCCCGGTTCCTCAACCACCACAACCGGCTCCTGGGAAGCGAGCCCCTTCTCCCCCGTCTGGGTGACGAGCACGTCCGTCAAGTTCCGGTTCTCGATCTCCGCAAGAAAAGCCCGGAGGG
This sequence comes from Caldisericota bacterium, assembly GCA_024655965.1. Lineage (GTDB taxonomy): Bacteria > Caldisericota > JANLFM01 > JANLFM01 > JANLFM01 > JANLFM01. The sequence goes on from JANLFL010000001.1 coordinate 362,899, forward strand.
TCTCCCTCGCACCTGCGGCGATTCCCGAGGTTCCCATTCCAATAATCACCCGGATCCTGGCCTTCCCCTCCCTTAATCCAAGCTCCTGCTGGGCTTTCTCCCTTATTTTTCTCAGCTCCTCAAGCTTCATTTTCCATCCTCCAGATTGGTTTTTTATTTTTCCTCAGAGGACGACTCCCTCTCCCTGATTTCCTTTATCACGTTGACCACCTTGAGAGGAGTCAGTCGTCCAAAAATTTCCTCATTGACCATCATGGTTGGAGCCAAGCCGCAGGCTCCGAAGCAGCGAGCGGTGGAGAGTGTGAAGAGCCTGTCCTCAGTGGTTTCCCCCACTTCGATCTTCAACTCCTTGGACAGGGCTTTGAGAACATCCGCCGCCCCTTTCACGTGGCAGGCAGTGCCCAGGCAGAGGTTAACCACGTATTTTCCAACCGGTTGGGTTCGGAAAAAGTGATAGAAAGTGATCACCCCCAGGATGAGCGAAGGGGGAACATGGAGTTCCTGGGAGATAAAATATTGCACTTCCCTGGGAAGATAACCGAACAATGATTGGGCTTTATAGAGGACTGTAAGAAGGGCACCTTTGGAGTTCTTGTGTTCCTGTATGAATTCCCTCAGTTCCTGGTACTGCTCGTTCTCAGGAATTACAATTTGCTCGTTCATTAGTTCCTCCTGTTTAGTTGAGGGCTAAAAAATTTGCCAATATTTTAGCAAATATTTTACTAAGGGATACTTTATTTAAAAGCCTCGCTTAATTCAAGGTAAAATTTATAAAAAATTTTAATTTCCTGATTTCCCCTCCAATCCTTTGATTCCATCATCAATGTATTTCTTCAAGAATCGAATCACCTCGGGATGAGAGAGGGGGACCTCGCCCAGCATTTCCCTGATTTCCCTTGTGTCCAGGGAGAAAGTGCGGCCCTCCTTGCTGTATGAAAAAACGATATCCGCTTTTCCCGAAGCGTAAATTAAAGCCAAAGCGGTTCCCCTCAAATCTCCCAGGGGTGGAAGGTCGATGTGGCTCTTCGGGAAGGTTGCCTGAACCCTCGTTCCCTTTCCCGGCTGGGATTCGATCCGGAAAGAACCCCCGGTTAAGGAAACTGTTTGTTTGAGAAGGGGAATCCCCAACCCCACCTTCTTCCCCGACTTGGTAGTGAAAAATGGATCCTCCACCGCCCTGAGGGTCTCCTCATCCATCCCCCTGCCATTGTCGGAAACTTTGATGGAAAGGCTGTCATCTTCGGTTCTTTCCTCAATCTCCACGGAGATTAGGGTGGCCCCCGCACTGAGGGAATTCTGGACTATGTCCAGGACGTGGAGGAGAAGTTCGTCCACCTTCAGTCTTCCCCCCTTTCAATCCGGATAATCCCTCTTCCCCTTTCCCCTTTCAGGGCCAAAGCGAATTCCTCGAGGGTGGGCTCTTCCATTTTGAAAACCGTCAAGCTCCGGCCGATTTCCTTCAGGTAGTGGGCGTCGGAAAAACAAACCAGGGGAAATCCCGTAAACTCCATCGCTGAATGATCCTTCCTGAAAAAGGAAGGGGTGACCTCCAGGGCTGGGAAGGGAATTTGGCGGGGGATAAACCCCAATTGCCCCAGGATGCTGAAGTGGTCAGCGTCCACATGAGCGGGAATCACCAGCCCCCCCAGGGATCCGCCAAGTTCAAAAAGATCCTCAACCGAGGCCCGGATGGAATGTAAGAGGAGCTTCCTTTCAATGAAGACCACGTTGTCCTCCTCGTCAACCGCCACCTGGTCCCCGAAATGCTCCGGGTCGTTGTCGATCTCGGGAAGACGATTGTAAACTTCCTCCCCGAAGAGCTTGAAGCGGGGGAGGTCATCGAAGTAGACCAGAAAATGGGCTTCCTCTTCGGTCTGGACTTCCATTCCGTAAAAGAAGGGGAAATTACCTCTCAAAGCGATTTTCCCGAAGGTGATGCTGTTCCAGTAGGAATTGTGATCTGTCACGGCCATTAAATTGATCCCCTTCTCCAGGCCGATCTGAAAAATTGCGGAGGGGGACATCTCCAGGCTCCCGCAGGGGGAAAGGGCAGAATGAAGGTGAAGATCAGCCCGAAAGACTCTCACCTTGAAGGAGCTTGAAAATTTTCCCGCTCAGGGTGAAAGAATCATCGGAACTGCCGAGAAGCCAGATCCCCTCTTCCTCCGCTTTTTGCCTCACATCCTCATCCGGTACCAAGCCCTGGGAAATTATGATCGCCGGGATATCCTTTAACGAGGCAACCCCCACGATGTTGATGTGCCTCTGCACGGTTATCCAGATAGAATTGGAAGGGGCGGAGCCGATAACCAGGGAAAGGAGGTCCCCGGTGTATCCAGCCTCGAAGGAATCTCCCTTTCCCGGGGCGAATACTTTTAAATTTAAGGTTTTAATCAAATCCTCAATCCCAGCCATCAAAACACCCCCTTTTCACATTTTTTCCCCCGCTTGTCTTTCCTCTTTACCCAGGAAAACGCAGTCCTCGAGGGAGGCTTCTCCCCTGGCCACATCCTCAGCAAGGGCTCGACAGGTTGGCGCTCCGCAGGAACCGCAGTCTATCTTGGGGAGCCTCTCATAAATTTTATCAATCATCCTTAAAAGTTTTGCCGCCGCCTCCACGCTTTCCGAAAGGTAGTACTGGGGCCTTGGGTGAATGGGCAAGGTAAGGTATAAAAAATCCTCCATGTCCTTCCGGGACAGGGAAGGAACGATGTTTGTCCTCTTTTTTTCCTCCTGCTCAAGGCGGTAGAGGTTCAAAAAGGAATCCCTCTCCGGAAGGAGTATTCCCCCAACGCAGCCGTTGGGACATGAACGGGCTTCAATCAGGTCGAGGGGTGGGGATTTTTCCATTTCCAGTTCCTTGAGGAACCGGACCACGTTAGTGATCCCGTCGATGGCCATCACCCTTAAAGGCGCCAGGAATTCCTTCTCTCCCCCGATCCTCCCTATTGCAACTCCGCTCGGCCCCGAAAGGTAGACTTTCCCGGACCCCGACCCCGCAACTCTAAAAAGCTCCTGGTAAATCAAATTGGTGGCAATTACCCCGTCATAGGGGGACCTTTCGATTCCCTGGGGGTTCCTCACCGCGGTGACCTTCGCCGGGCAGGGTGCCAGATAAAAGAGCCCGGAATTTGGAGGGAGGCTCCTTTTGATCGTGGAGCCCAGGATGTCCCTGGGGGTGTTGAGGGGAGAGAGATGAGGAAGAAGGTCGGGAAATTTCACCTGGACAAGTCGGATCACGGCCGGACAGGCGATGGAAATCAGCGGTTTTTTCACATTCCCCCTGGTGAGGATCCTGCGGGTCTCCTCCAGGTAGGCCTCCTCCCCGATTCCCTCCTCGTAAATTTCCTGAAATCCCAGGGCGAAGATCCGGCTCATCACCTCAGAGGTGCTCAGCCCGAGAAAATCGAGGGAGAGGAAAGCGGGAGGGATCACCAGCACCCGGTACTGGAAATGATTGAGGATGGAAAGGTCGTCAGCTAAAACCTCGTTTGCTCCCCATGGGCAGAAGCGCACGCAATCCCCGCAATCGATGCATTTCAGATCCTTGATGTGAGCGAGCCGATTTCTCACCCTGATGGCTTCCGTGGGACAATTTCTCAAACAGTGGGTGCACCCCTTGCAGACATCCTCCTTGATCCTTAAAGAATGGAAGTAAAGGTTAAAGGACGGCATTGGGAATGTCTATTTCGAAGGTGACCTTCGTTCCTTTTCCGGGAATGCTCTCGATGACCAGCCTATCAGCGTTCCTCTTGATGTTGGGGAGTCCCATCCCCGAGCCAAACCCCATTTCCCTGATTTCAGGAGGAGCAGTTGAGTAGCCTTCCTTCATGGCAAGTTCCACGTCCTCAATCCCCGGACCCCTGTCGATGGCTGTGACCTTTACCATGTGGGGAAAAACCTCAAGGATCAGTTCCCCATTCTCCGCGTAAACTATGATGTTCATCTCCGCCTCGTATGAGGCGATGGCCGTCCTTTTTACAACCTGAGAATTCAACCCCATTTTTTTCAAAGCCTCCTTGATGTCCGAGGAGGCCTCACCCCCGTGTTCAAAGTCCCTTCCCTGAATCTGGTATGTGCGGGTGTATAAAATTTCGTTCAACGTCCCCGGGAGATTCGGGCTCCTTCTATTCCTGCTTTGTAAAGAAGACCGCAGGTTACGAATACGATGAGTTCAGTTGAGACAATCACCACTCCCTTTTCCTCGCCAAGGGAAATTGTCTCCCAGGGGACCTTCTTCCCCCGGGCGACGATCACCATCGGGATGTCCATCAGGACCGCAGTGCGAACGATCTGGGGATTGGTGATTCCGGTGATGAGGACCACGTCACGGTTCTCAACTTCCACAAGGGCAAGGACGTCGCTCAAAAGGTCGGAGGCAAAACCTCTTTTAATTTCAACCTCGTCCAGGTAAGCTTCCCCGGATAAAACCTTTCCCTGGATTAATTCAACGATCTCCCGCGCTCTCATTTGCCCTCTTTTCGAGTTGTAATTAAACCCTTCGTCCTTTTTACCTCTTCCATTCTACACCAAAAAATGGGGACAGTCCCCATTTTTTCTTGGTCTTCCCCTTGGCTTCAGAGGCTGATCCTGGCCCAGCTTTTTAAAAATTTCCTCCATCCACCCCTTTTTTCCGAAGGGAGCCTGCCTGTTTGCGCATTCCCTTAAATTCTCCAGTTCCCCCGGGCCGACCTCCTCCCTCACATAAGCGCTCCAGTCAGAAGGAAGAGGGACCGGACTTTCATCAAGAAGAGGGATCTTGACCTTTTCCCCAATCCTCTCTCGAAAAGAGGACCATTTCCACTCTCCCGGCAGAGAGACCAGACCCGCCCTAATGGGGTTCGCCTCCACATAGCGCATCACCATGAGAAAATGCTCGTCCTCCTGAACGAGAAAGCTCCGAAAACGATCCTGCCAGAGATGCCCAGTTGTCTCATGCTCTTTATGGTACAGGCGAACATGGCTCGTGCAGAGCCAGTGCATTCCCCGGCTCAGGTCCTTTCCTTCCGGAGAGGAAAGGACTAAATGGAAATGGTTGGGCATCAGGCAATAGGAGTAGATCGACCAGGAAAATCTTTTCTTCGTTTCCCGGAGGAGGCGGAGGAAGAGGAGGTAGTCCTTTTCCTGGAAGAAAACTGTCTGTTTCCCATTCCCCCGGTTTAGGACGTGGTAAATTGCGCCTCCGATTGGATTCCTCGCCTTCCTCGCCATCTCAAAAAGTGGGGACAGTCCCCAATTTTTTTGCGGTTTTGCGGGCCCACAAGTCCGCTCCCAGAACCTCTTCCAGCGTGCCTCCTGATTGCGGTCCATGGCGGCTTAGAACCTCCTCCACCAGGGGGACGATCCGGGTAAAGGGAATTTTCCCCTCGAGGAACAGCCCAACCGCAACCTCGTCTGCCGCGGAAAGAACCGCCGGGGCAGTCCCTCCCATCTCAAGCGCTTTGTAAGCCAGCTTTAAAGCCGGGAACCTCTCAAAATCCGACCTTTCAAATTCCAGCCTCCCCACTTCCTCAAGGGAAAGGGGCCGAACCAGGGAAGGCATCCGCCGGGGATAAAGAAGGGCATACTGAATGGGAAGGCGCATGTCCGGAAGGGATAGCAGAGCCTGAACTGAGCCGTCCCGGAACTCCACCATCCCGTGCACGATGCTCTGGGGATGAATCAGGACGCTGATCTGCTCGGGAGGAAGGTCGAAGAGAAAATGGGCTTCGATGATTTCCAAGGCCTTGTTCATCATGGTCGCCGAATCCACGGAAATCTTTGGCCCCATTCTCCAGATGGGGTGGGAGATCGCCTCCTCAGGTGTCACCCCTTCCAGGTCCGCCGTGCTCCGGCCTAAGAACGGCCCCCCAGAAGCGGTGAGGATGATCCTCCGGATCTCCTCCCTCCTTTTCCCCTCCAGGCACTGGAAGATCGCCGAATGCTCGGAATCAACAGGAATTAGACGCCCACCATGGTATTCGGAAAAGTCATTTGGAGCTTCCCCTTCAGTTTCCGCCTTAAAGTCCCCCCGGGAAACAGAACCCAACTCCCCCTCTGGAACCTCACCCTCGAGCCCCGCTTTCAAATCCCCCGGGGAAACAAACCCGGACTCCCCCTCTTCCAATCCTTCTTGCTCCCTTAAGGACTTTTCAGGAGCCCCTTTCGACTCCTCCTTCAAATTCCCCTCCAGGGGACCCATCTTGAGACCTTCTTTCATCCCCCCTGCCCGACCTCCTTGAATTTCCCCGAGGTCCCCCTCCGGAAAATCATCCACCGTGCCCCTCGATTTCCCTGTATTGCGAGTTTGCCCTTCCCCTCCAAATCCGGAGAGCACTTCCCGAATCAACTTTCCCCCCGCAACCAGGGCCTCCTTGGTGGCCAGGGCGACTGTCTTTCCCGCTTTTAAGGCTTCAAGCGTGGGAAGAAGCCCCGAGATTCCCACCAGAGCCACAAGTACCAGGTCGACATCCTCTCGGGTGGCGAGATTAACCAGGCCCTCTTCCCCAAAATACAGGTCGAAAGATCGATGGCTTCCTTCAAATATTTTTCCTGAATTCTCATCCCCGCAAGCCACAGCTTTGGGGCGGAAGCGCTCCACGATCTCTTTCAATTCCTGAACCGACCGGCAAGCGGAAACTCCCACCAGTTCAAGTTCTTCAGGGAACCTGGAAAAAACCTCAAGGGCCTGTTTTCCAATCGAACCGGTGGCGCCCAGGATAGCAATTCTTTTCATGCTTTTAATCATAATCCAAACTGGAAGACTGCGAAATTCTTTCCCCTTTCTTCCCAGCTGAAAATTTGAATTAATTTCTGAAAACCTAAAAAATTTCACCAAAAACTCGGAGAGGAAGAGGAAAATACTTGACATTGTGCAAATAATTAGTTTTAAGGTTTATAATTTCTTTAACCGGAAACAACAAACCGGATGAAAGGGGGATTGAAACTTCGAATATTTTAATCAGGGCTTGATTTTAGAAAGGAGGTTTGAATTTTGAAAAAGCGGAAACTAATTTCCCTAATTGCTATCCTTTCCCTTTTTGTTTTCTTCACCACCAGCGTGGGGATGGCAGCTCCCTCTGTTGTCCCAGGAAAAAGCATTCCTGATTCCTGGAAGGTCTCTCCCCAGAAGATTATCGAAAATCATTTAAGCAAGGCGAACCCGGTCGACCCTTCACTTCAAAAAACGAACCCCGCCTTTGAAAAATCCCTTCCCGAAGAGGGAACCGCCCCCGCGGTTCCTGATGATGGTGTGTTAAAGGGGAATTTCCGGGTAGAGGAAGACGGAAAAATCACCGCCATCATCGGACTGAAGGAATCTCCCGTTGCTTCGGTAACAGATCGAAGCCAAATCCCTTCCAAACTCTTGAAGATCAAAAACGAACAGGTAATGGCGGAAGATGTTCTTGCCTCCATTGGGGATGTTCAGGTCAAGGAGAAACTTCAATATGCCTACAATGGCCTTGTGGCGAGATTCCCCAAGGAAAAGCTTCAGGAGGTTCAGAAGAGATTCGGGTCAGAGAACGTCCATCCCACTAAGACCTATTACCTTGACATGTCATACAGCACTGCCCTGACCGGAGCAACGGATGTCTGGACAAACCTCGCTTATAAAGGGGAGGGTGTTGTTGTTGGTGTTGTCGATACCGGAGTTGACTACAACCACCCCGATTTAGGAGGAGGTTTCGGAAACAAGGTCATTGCTATGATTGACACCGGGGATGACGATAACGACGCAATGGACTTAAATGGACACGGTACCCACGTTGCGGGGACAATGGCGGCAAAAGCTGCCGGTCCGGGAGGGGTTACCGGAATGGCCCCGGAAGCCAAAATCCTGGCTGCGAAAATCGTTAAAGGGGGTGTGGGTTCTGCCTCCAATGCGGATATCGCCGCGGCCTTCGACTGGATGCTCCAGAAGAAACTTGATGGGGTAAATCTTGTCTCCATCAACATGTCCTTCGGTTTCCCCGGGGGATGGAACAACCCAACTGATCCCGAGCAGGTGGCCATTCAGAACTGCGTAGACAATGGGATTTTTGTCTCCCTTTCAGCGGGGAACGAGTACTGGTCGGTCTACCCCTCCAACCAGTTCTATTACTACGGAGAACAGCCCGGAAGGTACACCTACTATCCCGCGGACATCGGAACGACTGGCTCTCCCGCCACCACTCCTGGCCCTGCATCAATTGCTGCCTCCTGGAATTCCATGGGACGCTATTACGGTTACAAGGTGGGAAACACATCAAACCATTACGGGTACACCGTCGCTTCTGATGGGGGTCCTGATCCCACCACAGTTTTCAGCCCTACCCAGGATCTACCCTACGAATATTGCGGATTAGGAACTCCGGGGGAAATTCCCGCAAGTATTGCGGGAAAAATTGCCCTGATTAAACGGGGGACCTACACCTTCTACTATAAAGCCTACAACGCGCAGGCAAAGGGTGCCATTGGAGTTATCATCTACAATGACGGCGCGGATGCTACCCGCTTCGACCTTATGAGCATTACGGTGGGAGGATTCCCTCCTGTAACCATCCCCGTCGTCTTCTCAAATTACCTGCAAGGAGAGGACCTCCGGATCAATCAAGCAACTTACCAAACAGTTCGCTTTGACGGCCAGCTCACCGACGTTCCCATTTATTTGGCGGACAAGATGGTGGACTTCTCCTCCTGGGGAACTGACCCCAATTTGAACTTTAAGCCCGAGATTGCCGCACCCGGAGGCGGAATCTGGTCCACGGTGCCTTTAGCCATGGGCGGGTACGCCAATTACTCCGGAACATCCATGGCTTCTCCCCATGTGGGAGGCGCAGCAGCATTGATCGCCCAGGCTCATCCGGACTGGACTCCCCTTCAAATCAAGACCGCTTTGATGAACACCGCCAAACTCTTGACATATCCAGGGTCCGCACTTCCATACAGCCCAAGACTCCAAGGAGCGGGTCGGATTAACGTTTACGATGCCCTCAGAACAGAGGTCTTCGCCGTGGAAAACGCTTCAAACTACCCTGCCGCCCCTCTGGGAGATTCAGACGGCGCAACCTCGAAGACCTTCACCATTAAATTAATCAACACCTCCTCAACAACTTCCTACACTTATAACCTTTCAGGCACAGTCCAGAGGTACAACACATCCAGGGTTCCCTACAGCCTTTCGGGGGGATCGGTCTCCTTCCCGGGAGGAACCTCTGTAACTGTTCCCGCAGGCAGTAGTATCACTTTCAGCGTGGTGGTTAACTTTGGTGGAAACACCACTTACGAAAACATTTTTGTTGACGGCTTTGTCACTCTCACTCCCACCCCATCCGGGCCCCCTGCTCTTCACGTCCCCTACACCCTTTTCTGGGGGGACTGGCAGGATATCCGCTACACTGAGAACTGGGCGCATAACCCGGTGATCGATCCTCCTAATGATGACCCAACAGGTTGGTGGTGGTGGGGTTATACCTGGCTTTACACCCAGATGGGCTCTTCTTACTACTACCTTGGTTACACTTTTGATGAAAACCTCGACCGCAACACCATCGCTATCTCTCCCAATGGGGACGGGATCTGGGATAACCTCTATCCCCTAATTTCCTTAATGAGGGGCACTCCCGACCTGACTTTCACCGTATACAAGGCGGACGGAACCTATGTCGATACCGTTGCCCACGAGACCTATGTTCACAAGAACTTCAACCGCTATCCCTACTGGGATTCCTGGGACAACTGGTGGCTCTGGGCTCCGTCTCCGGGGGAAATTCCCGACGGCGATTACTTCTTGAGGTTTAAAGCGGAAATCCCGGGCACTTTAACCCAGCATTCAGGGCAGTTCCACATAATTGATATACCCTTTATGGTTGACACCGTTGTCCCTGAAGTCGATGTCTCCTTGAACCTTTTAAAGGTACCCTCTACTTCCTACAACTTCACCATCACCTGGACCGCCTCCGATGACTACAGCGGGCTCTGGGGATTTGACATCTATCTTGACGGCGTCTATTACGATTCGTTGGGTCCCTCAACAAGGAGTTACACCTTTACGGGACTCCCGGATTCTCCCCACTCCTTCATGGTGGTTGCCTGGGACAATGCCCATAACTACTCTTTCTCCGCATACCTCTACCAAGCATTCCAGTTTAATATGAAGGCGGGCTGGAACTTCTTCTCCTTCCCCGTGAAAACCGACCCCAATCCCGGAAATGTCCTCCCCTCAACCCCACCGCCCCTCAACCTCAAATACTGGAACGACTCCACCCAGAAGTGGGAAACAACTAACATCACCTTCTCTCTCGGTGATGCCTACTGGTGGCTGGTTAAAAAATCCACTTCCTTCGTCTTCTCCGGCATCCTCGACGGCAAGCCCTCGTTCTCTATCCCTCTTTACATCGGGAGAAACGACATAGGTGTTCCTTACCCGGTTAATTTCAGCTGGACCGATGTCAAGGTCCAAAAGGGAAACACCGTTTTAAGCCTTAAGGATGCCGTGAAAGCCAAGTGGATCAGGAATGTGTTCTACTGGGAGAGGAACTCCTACCGAAGCGCCTTGAACAAAACCCTGCTCCCAGGAAACGGTTATGTAATTTATGCCAACGCGCCCCTTACCCTGATTTTCCCGAACCCGCTGTATTGAGGAATCAGGGCGGTTAGCCCCAAATTCCCCCCTCCCTTAAGGGAGGGGGGAATTTTTTTGTTTAAATGACCTTAAATTGGGCAAAATTCCAAAAACAGAATTTTTATGGTAAAATAAGAAAAATTTTTAGGAAGGCAAGAAATGAAAAGGAAATTCAGCGGAGCGGCAATAGCGGTTATTTTTACCATGTTTATTATTTTCCCTTTTCCTCCGCCTGCTCTCTCTCAAGAGCTTTCCCCTGTGGTCTCACCCACCAACCCCGACTTTCAAAAAGAACTGGAGGAGCAAAGCGCTAAAACTTTTTTTAATCAAAGCGACGGGCTTTTTTTCGGTTTCTTCCCATCCCCCCTTGACCGGTCCCACTTGATTGGCCAGGGAAAAAGATTGGAGGAAATAAACGCCTCTTTCCCCTCATCCTTTGACCTCCGCTCCCTTGGCAAAACCCCTCCGGTCAGAGACCAGGGAAATTACGGCACTTGCTGGGCTTTCGCTTCTTTTGGTTCCCTGGAATCCGCTTTGCTCCCTTCGGAATCCTGGGACTTTTCCGAAGACAACCTGGTAAACATGAGCGGTTTCGATATGGACCCCTACAACGGGGGAGGGAATTTTGACATGGCCACGGCTTACCTTGCACGCTGGTCCGGGCCGCTTCGCGAGGACCAGGACCCTTACCCCAGCCCCGGAACCCTTTCTTTGGAACCAGCAAAACACATCCAGGATGTCCTCTTCCTTCCCGGGAGGTCAGGTCCCCTGGATAACGATTTGATCAAGTCTGCTTTGATGAGCTACGGCGCTTTGGGCACCTATATTTACTGGGACAGTCATTATTTCAATTCGGCAAAAAATAGTTATTACTTTCCGGGGGTACAAAATCCGAACCACGCGGTTGCCATCGTGGGCTGGGACGACCAATACCCAGCTTCGAATTTTTCCCCGGCGCCTCCCGGGAACGGGGCCTTCATCGTCAGAAACAGCTGGGGCTCCTCGTGGGGGGAAGGGGGATACTTCTTCATCTCTTACTTTGACTCCATCGTTGGCAAAGAACTCACCGCTTTTAATTCTCCGGAACCCGTTTCTAATTTTTCGCGAATATACCAGTACGACACTCTGGGGTGGACTGCTTCCTTAGGTTACGAAAACGACACTGCCTGGTTCGCAAATGCTTTCACGGCCTCTTCGGCTGAAAACCTTGTTGGGGTAAGTTTTTATTCCCCTTCTTTAAACAGCCAATACCAGGTCTACGGGGGGAGTTCGCTTCAGAGCCTCTCCCTTTTAGCTTCAGGAGTCCTTCCCTATCCAGGATACCACACCGTGAGGCTCGATTCCCCTTATCCCCTGGCTGCCAACCAAAAATTTTTTGTTGCGGTAAAACTCACCACCCCCGGCTACAACTACCCCATCCCAATGGAATACCCTTGGTCGGGTTACAGCAGCAGGGCTTCCGCTTCCCTCGGACAGAGCTTCATCAGCCCGGACGGGTCAAACTGGACAGACCTTTACACCCGGTACACCAACAGCAACGTCTGTTTAAAGGCTTTTACCAGTTCCGCTTCTTCGGGGGTCTCTTTCACCCCCACCTCCTTTTACTTTGAAGCCGCGTTGGGAAAAGGGAACCCCTCTTTTCAGATCCTTTCAATCAGAAGCACCGGAGGGACCCTTAACTGGGCGGTTTCCTCCAGCGCCTCCTGGTTAACGGTCTTCCCTAAGTCGGGCTCCTCCTCAGGGGAAACAGACACAGTTTCTGTGAGTGTTATTGTCGATGGTCTCGACGCTGGGAATTACCAAGGTCAAATTTCCATTAAAGACGCTAACTCACTTCAAGTTCTTGGGGCGATACCTGTAAACCTGAAAATTACCCAGGAAAACCAGGCACAGGGTTTTTCCACCATCAAGCCCTCGTCCTTCAGCGTCCAGAAAGGAACGGGAACTGGCGACCTTTCCACCCTTTTCTCCGACGATTCCCAGTTTCTCAGGGTAGAATCCGCCTTCATTTCCCCTTACCACTACATAGAATGGACCGCGGATTTTCAGGTTCCCGATCCGGGAAGCGTGAAGGTCATCGGGGTCAGGTTCCGGGGGTTTAACTCCCGTTCCGTGAGCACTTACCTGAAACTGTATAACTGGTCCACGAAGAGGTGGGATAGCCTGAAATCCGCTTCCATTTCCACCACGGAGAAGGAGATTCTCGGGCTGACTATGGATTGCTCAAAATACATCTCCTCGACCGGTCAGATGAGGGTGCAGGTCTATGGCAGAACAGTTTACAGTTCTTTTTCGAACAGCGCGGACCTCTTGGAGGTCCTGGCGGGGTATTCTATCTCAGCCTTAAACCCCTCGTCCTTCAGCGTCCAGAAAGGAACGGGAACTGGCGACCTTTCCACCCTTTTTTCCGACGATTCCCAGTTTCTCAGGGTAGAATCCGCCTTCATTTCCCCTTACCACTACATAGAATGGACCGCGGATTTTCAGGTTCCCGATCCGGGAAGCGTGAAGGTCATCGGGGTCAGGTTCCGGGGGTTTAACTCCCGTTCCGTGAGCACTTACCTGAAACTGTATAACTGGTCCACGAAGAGGTGGGATAGTTTCACGTCCGCCTCCCTCTCAACTACCGAAAAGGAGATCGTTTCCATCGCTCTGAACTCCGGGAAGTATATTTCCTCCACCGGTCAGTTGAGGGTGCAGGTCTACAGCAGGACCACTTACAGTTCCTTCACGAACAGCGCTGAGCTCCTTGAGGTCCTGGCGGGATATTAGGCACGCCAAGGGAATAAACCTGCAAAGAAAAACACCGATCCTCGCCCTTGCTTCAAAAAAGTGGCCTTAATTAACCGATAATCTCTTTGTGGGGGGCTTAAATTGGTGCCAAAACTTCCGGGGTGGGCCATCAATCGATTTTGCCATGTTATTCAGCTTTCTGAATGCAGAAGAAAAACACTCCCCTTCCCGCGGGCTTAAATACCCCGCTTCTTATCATTACCCCGGCATTTTCTCCGGTTAGCCTCCCCTAAATAACTCTTGTTTTGTTGATCGTTCCTTCTTTTCGGAATCTTCCCTCCAGGTATCCCATACTCCCCAATTGAAGACAAGCTTCCAAATAACCAAAGCCCTGCGCAGGCACGGAAAATCAGGGAAAGATTTGGCTCCGGGGAACTGGGGTTCGGTTTTGTGCAAGAAAGAAAGCAGGACGAACTTTGCGAACTCCGCCCTGGTTGAACTGGTTCTATGGTAAAGCCCGTTAAACGAGCGGGTAAGACTCCTTCCTCAGTTGGAGACTAAGTCGCTTCATAAACCGGCGGTTCGGGGGATTAGGATTTGGAAGGAAGAATTTTGGAACCATCCCGGGGAACCCGGAAGGCTCGGGAAGAACGAAAAAAACAGAAGAAAGGATGCCCAAAAGATTTCCTTTCTATTCCTTCCCCCTTCCCATAAATATCTTCAGAAATTAAAACTGCCCCGGAACTCTTTGGAGTTAAACAATAAAAAGGAGGAAAGGGGCTTAGCAAAAAACCTTTTCCTATCTCTGCCAAAACTTCAAAAAATCAGGAAATTTTTAGGCAATGTTCAAAAAACTGAAAATGGCCAAGCGGAAAAAATCGCCCTGATCAAGATGATATCTGAAAAGCAAGGGAAATCAAGGGGACTAATTCAAGCACTGGCGAAGAAAAAAAGGAGGGGGCCAGAGGCCCCCTCCTTTCTAACTTTTAACGCCTGGAAACTTTAGTCCACAGTGACCAAGAAATCCAGGCCAGAGACGCTATCGCCCCATGGGGTAACCTCGACTGAGTAATCCTCGGGTTCGACTATCACCAAAACGCTGGGCTGAATAGCGTTAACTACATCAAAGAGGGATTCTCCATCGAGGTAGATTGTTCCATCAAGGTAGTTGCAGAACGCCAATTCATCGAAGACATAAACCCCGGCGGAATCTGTGGTGGTTTCCTCTATATGGAATACTCCGCATGCGTCATAGTACTCGAGGACAACCGTAACCCCCTCAAGGGGCTGCGCGAAGTCACCGGTGGAGGTAACCGTTCCCTCGAAGGACCATTCACCCAATGTTCCACCAAGGTCAAACTCCCATGTACCCGCAAGGACCTCAGTTCCGGTATCAGCGTCCACGGCATTGTAGAAGACGATGTAGTGTCCGGGAACCAGCCCGCAGGGGGTGAAGATCATGGTGTCGTTGGGGTAGAGTCCGATCTGGGTGAAGGAGAGTTCTCCACAGAACGGGCAATCGCCATCCCATGGGAACCATTGGCCCTCGTCAACGTTGTAGAGAGCCATCCAGCTCTTGGAGGTGTTCAGGGGCTCGTTAAACTGCATGTAGACATAGAAGTCCTTTAAGGGTACGGGGGGTCCATCGTCGTATTCAACGTTTTCCAGACCGCTGTCCAGGATTCTTAGTTCGGTCCCCAGCATCGGACGGATGACGATAAACTTGACCACGGGGATGTACTCGCCGTTAACCAGCATCCAGTCGCACATCGTGGGGTTGGCGGGTTCTTCGACAGGCTGGAAGAAGACCTGGACGAACTGCTCGCGCTGGAGGTCAGCCATCTTCTTGATCAGGATGTTGCCGTCGGGGGTGGGAACGTTAGGAGCAGGCAATGTAGCATCGTAGATGGCGGTTCCGGGCTGGAGAGTCATTCCGGAGGACCAAGGAACGGTGATCATGTCCTTAGCTGCAAGCCAGGTGGTGTTGACATCGCCGGGAGTGGCATTGGGATAGAAGTCAGATGCGCGGAAGAACCAGCTGAGCTGCTCGCGGCTGGTGTTCTCTAAGGAGAAGATAGTTCCGTCAAAGGTGGGCCCGATCTCGTCGATGATGCCCTCGGTGTTGTACTCTTGCCACTGACCATGATTGGTGGAAAGCTCCTGAATGCGAAGGATATCGCCCAGGGCGGTGGTCACCTTGGTCAGTTTCACTAGGTCGCGGACCAGGTTCTGGAGGCTCTGCCACTCGGCGTACAGGGAAGTGTAATCTGTGAGAGCAGCCTTTCCGTTCTCCACGGTCTTGGAACCACGGTTGTGTTCGTTGTACCAGGAGAAGTTCCAGAAGATCTTGGTAACTCCGTCGGTGTCAACAAGCTCAGTCAGCGGGTAGTTGACAACTGTTCCATCTGGCTTCATCACGTCGATGGAGAGGTGGTATCCGGAGGCGTCGTTGAGCATGTTAACCCTGGTGACCATGCCGTACTCCAGGAAGGCAGCGGCGGCGGCGGCCGAACCCATCCACATGCAGCGGACTTTGCCGTCGCGGGAAAGGGTGAACTCAACCGGTTGGCCTAACCAGATTTCCCTCTCGTCCCAGAGGTTATTGAAGACCAGCTCCTCTCCGTACCATTCTTCGTCAGCTTCGCTGAAGAAGGTAGCGCCGGATTCGACAGCACCGACCTGGCCAACGGGAGCAGTGGGCTCTTCCTTGGTTCCGGTGATGGAGGCGGCGATTGCCGGGAACTCACCCCGTCCGGGGAAGAGGACTTCGTAGACCTTGCCGGAGACCTTGATGGAGGTGATCCAGTCGTTCCCCCACTGGTCCTTGACGCGGTAGATGTCCTCAAGGGTCCCGGACTGCACCGTCTCCTGGCCCTCGAAGCGGATCACGGAGAAGGTGCCGCCGATGGTCCCTTCATAACATTTAAATCCTGGCTCTTGAGGTTCAGAGCTTTCCTCAAGAGTGATGACGACTTGATCAACTGGGTATGCGGTCAAATCGATGTCGGTAAAGGTGCAAGAAGCATAACCAAGATAACGGGGATTCTTAACGAAATTGGTGTTTTTGGAAGTAAAACTCATGGTTGCATCGTCAACAAGGTTTTCGCCACTGTAGAGCCAGGCATGGTAGGCTGTGTAATCCAGTGAATTGCCGGATTTATCCAGAAGCTTCGTCGGATCGGGGCTATCACTGAACGAGACCTGGATCTTGGCATGTGTTGGATCACCGCTGAGGTTCGCTCCACCGAAGCCGGGAAGACTGGTATATTCCACTAAAGCATTGGTGTTGTAATCCCTAACATAAACAGGAGAGGTGAGGGAGGTTGGATAAACCTGGAAGAGCATATCGGGCAAAGCGCTGCTGGTATTGTAGATGGGGTAAAGTTTGATAGGCGCCAGGTGCACGGTGCCCACGGGGTAGTAGGTGGAGTAGAACCAGTCTAAAGCGGAGAAGCCCATGCCGTAGGCGGCATACCAGTTCCAGTTGGTGTACTGTTCACCGCCGAGGATGAACTTGGCGTCGTCCTCTACAAGGGCCTCGCAGAAGTCAGCAAGGGTGGGGTAGGGAGTGGGAAGCCTCTTGTTGAAGGTGTTGTCGTCGGTGTAGGAGAAGCCGAGGTTGCCGAAGACCTCAACCCGTCCCCACTTGTCGTAGACAGCGGAGTCCGCATAGTGGGGCTGGGCATTCTTCACGATGTGGCCGGGCCAGACTTTGGCAAGGATTGCCCAGACTTTGGAAGAAACTACCACGCTGGACATCAGGTGCCCTTCGTAGTCCTTGGTGAATTCGGTCTCGGACATTCCGCGGATGACGGTGATGTCGGCATCCTTCACCAGCATCACGTTGGGGTTCTCAACATAGGTGTCCTCGAGGAAGATCACGGCCCGAGGATCGATGGATAAGGTGGTCGCGGACTTTGCGGCTACCGCGGGGTCAGCCTGGTAAACCCTGAGGTTCAGGGTGCTGAAGATCTCACCTACGGTCTTTCCAGGGAACCAAGAGTTGCCAACCTTATTAGCGGCTACCTTGTAATTCTCAACCAGGTGGTTGAGGACGCGGACGTACCAAAGCTTGGATGGCTGGGCAAATGGCTCCTGCCCAACGTAGGGAACTGGTCCCTCGTAAATCACACGGACGGGCTTGCCGATTAAGGTGGTTAAATCAGCGGGCTTTCCGGAGACCCAGATGGAGTCCGCAGGGATGTCGTAAAGCCTGTGAACGGGGCGGAAGTCGTTTGGGTACTCAAGGCCGTTTGCGGCAGCGAAGGCCATGGGATCCTCGCCCACGGGGACGAAGACCTCTTCATCATCAACGACCGTGGTCCAGCCCTCGAAGAGTTCAAGCTGGGAAGCGCCGGCGTAGACATCGTAGGGCGGGGCGTTGGTCACGAAGGTCTCCATCTCGTGGAAGCCAAGGTTCCCGATTAAAGTGGTGTTGGTGGGATAGTAGAAGGCACCGGGAACCGGTCCCTGAGACATCCACTCAACTGGCCCGAGGCAGTAAACGAAGAGGGAGTTGTAGACCATGATCGCCAGATCGCCACGGGTTGCGGGAGCAGCAGCGTTGAAGCCGGTCACTCCGGTAAGAATTCCGTCGGGAAGGTCCAGCTCCGGAGGGTGAACGTTCATCCCGTAACCGGCAGGGTCGCCGAGGGCCACTGCCATCTTTACGAAGTTGGCGAACCAATCCTCAGTTCCGCCGCCAGGGGTAACCGGGGTGATGTACTGGGTGTATCCCAGCATCCTGACGAGCATGGTGGTGGCTTCCGCATAGGTGACGTTGGCGTCGGGACGGAAGGTGCCATCAGGATAACCCTTTACGATCCCGAAAGCGGTTCCGGTGTTAATGTATCCGGTTGCCCAGTGGTCAACTGGCGTGTCGGGGTACTTGGTGGCGCCCTTGAACCCGGAAACATACTTCTCGAAGTTCAAAGCGCGAAGGGTGACCGCCAGGAACTCCGCCCTGGTGATGGGACGATCGGGCTTGAAGGTCTGATCCGGATAGCCAGTGAAGATGCCCATCAGGTGGAGTTTGATGAAGGCGGATTCGAACGGTGTGCCGAAGATGTCCGAATAGGGAACGGTGGCAGTTTCGGTGGTGGCGGCTTGGTCCTCCGCAAATGCTGCGGCTGGGATCAAAGTGCAGAGCATGGCGGCAGTGACGAGCAGAATTAAAAGCTTCTTAACCAATCTTCTTTCCTCCTTTTTTGAGGTTTTGATTTCCCCCGAAGGGGAGTGTTTGCCCGAAGCCGGGCAACGAGAATTTTTCTTCTAGCATCCCTCCTTCCAAAAAATTAAATCTACTTCTCATGGGGTACTTCCCATCTGAAGAAGGATCTCAAAAAGGGAGGAGAGCGAAACCGCTACTTCCCCCCTCAAAGCCTCCTCCTCGGGAGCGAAATCCGGATACAAAAGACCGTGCTGTGCCCCCACCAGGCTGTATCCGGCGTACCAGGGGGCGTCCTTTAACATGGCTTGAGCCGCCTGAGCTTCCCGCTCAAGCCCCGCTGCCCGCACTAAGGCAGCGATAACCTCTTTTCCTTTGACATATTCATCGGGACGGAAGGTTCCGTCCGGGAAGCCAACCATTAAGCCTTGAGAGGAAACGAACTCCACCGCCTGAGATGCCCAGTGATCTTTGGGGAGGTCGAGGAAAGCCCCCGGCGTGGCCGGGGAAGTGGGGGGAGTGAAGTTCGCCAGGTTCAAAGTCCTTGAAAGGAAAACGGCGAACTCCGCCCGGGTAACACGGTTCAGGGGGCGAAGGGACCCGTCAGGGTATCCCTGCATGATCCCCAACTGGGAGAGATTGGTCATCGCCTCCGCGTACTGGGAGGGGATCTCCTGGGAGAAAGCGATCACCAGGGGAGAGAAGGGGCTCTGGTTTCCAGCGGAATCCTGGGCGTAGAAGAGGATGTCGTGCCATCCCGGAGGGAGGTTTAAATTCCCGGTGGAAAATCTCCCACCCTGGTCAACCGGGACTTCTTTTACGGGGATGCTGTCCACCAGAACGAAGACCGTCGATCCCGGTTCCCCGGAACCAAAGATGTACTGGGTGGGTTCGAGGATCAAGGATGTGGAATCGGGAACCGGAGCCTGGGGAGGGGCCTGGTCCAGGGTGATGTAGAGGGCGGGGGAAAATTCGGAGAAAGTGCCGTCGGGAAAGGCTGTCCGGGCGCGGAAGACGTTGATCCCCGTCTCCGTCTCCTCGAGATAGGTGATCAGGGAGAACTTGCCCTCCTGGTCGGTGTAAGCCAGACCCAGGGAGCGGTCGTTGCGGAAGACCTCCACGAAAGACGAGGGCGGAGCCTTCCCTTCAATGGTGACGATCAATTGGTTGGTTATTGGGGAAGAAGTGAAAATGGCGGGAATCGCTTCCTCCTGCCCGAAGGCCGGGAAACTTCCCGCAAAAAGTAGGACTAAGATTGTGGCCACAATCTTGAATTTCATCCCAATTACTTTAAGTAGCAATATCCGTGCCAAAATTTTGGGAATCCGGTTCTGGTTCCCTTTATAGGAAACAGAATAGGCATCAAATGCGGACTTTTAAGAAGGAGTGGTGAAATGATTTTTTTTGAAAGTTGGGGAAATTTTATTTTTTCCAGGTCGATTTTCCCGGGGGAAGGGTTTTTGGGTAGATTTTTGGGGTTCCAAGGGGTCCTTTTCCGTCAAACTTTTATACTCCTGCTCAAAAATTTGACAATCCCTCAGGCCCTCCATATGTTTTTTCTGTGAACGGAAAGACTGGGGACGGAAAGATTGTCATCCTGGGACTGGAATTAGAGGTAAAGCTGGGGGCCTTCCCGGAAGAAAGGAAGGAAAAACAACCGGTCAGGGTGGACCTGGAGATGGAGTTTCCCTTTCCGGAGAAGGACCTGCTCGAGGAGACGGTGGATTATTCCAAGGTGGTGGAATCCCTTAAGGAGATCTCTAAGGGGGAATTTTTTCTCCTTGAGACCCTGGCGAAGGAGGTAGCCTCCAGGATTTTGGACTCCTTTTCCCCCTTGAAGTCCGTAAAAGTTAGGGTGCACAAGCCTTTGGCGCCCCTTTCCCTGAGGTTCCATGACTTGTACGCAGAGGTCGCCCTCTCCCGCTAAAAATGGGGACTGTCCCCATTTTTTATTTCGATTTTCACGAGGCGGGGAAGTCCATGTAAATCAGGAATAAGGGAAATGCGAGTCCTGGGAAAGGCTTGCCCAGCCTTTTCTAAGATTTTTTCTTCCCCCGCTCCAATTTCGGCGATTAAAAAGCCCGGGGTTTTGAGCCACCATGGAGCCTCCCCCAGCATCCGGAGAACGGTTTCCATCCCTTCTTTCCCCCCAACCAGACTTCCTTTGGGTTCAAAAGAGAGCTCCGGGTTCTCCCTCACCCATCCTTCCCCCACATAAGGGAGGTTTGCCAGAATTCCATCCACCGGCTCCGAAAGAGGGGAAAACAAATCCCCTTGAATTAAAGACACCCTTCCCTCCACCCCAAAGCGGCGGGCATTTTTCCTCGCCACCTCAAGAGCATCGGGGGAAATATCCGAAGCCAGAATCCGGGCCCGTGGAAGCTCCAGGGCCAGGGTAATCCCGATCACCCCCGAGCCGGTTCCCAAGTCCAAAAAGGAAAGCCCTTCCCCCTCATTATCCTTCCCCCAAATTCCCTCCACGGAGTTCAGGGCTTCCTCGATTAAAAGTTCCGTCTCCGGACGGGGAATGAGGACCCTCCTGTCAATGTAAAAAGTGCGCCCGAAAAATTCCTTCCGGTGAGAAAGGTAAGCCAGGGGCACCCCCTTTTTCCGGAGCTCGATCCAGCGGAAAAGTTCCCCCGGGCTTCCTTCAAGCTCCTCGTCAGGACGCCGATACAGACGGGAGAGGTCGCTTCTTAAAAATTCCGAAAGAAGGTAGGTCGCCTCCCTGGGGTCTTTTAGTTCCTCAATAGCGAATTTCAGAGCCTCTTTTAATTTCACTGGATAATTTTAACTCTCAGGAATTCCCAAAAGAATTCTCTTATTATTTTTAAGAAATAATGGAGCTGGCCTAACTATTTCTCCGTGAGGTTTCCCCCGGAATTAAGGTTCTCTTCCCTCCATTTTTGCGTTTTGGGCTTAATGTCCTCTCATTCAATAAGGGTTTCCCCCAAAGCCCTATTTCCGGGAATTTCGTCCAAAGGTTTTCCGCTCAACCCGAAAGGAAAAAGGGGGTAATTTTTGGGGCTGGCTTCCACGAAAAAGAGGCCATTGTGGGCAAAAAGAAAAAGAAGGCTTCCCCCTTCTCCAAACGGGTATCGGAGGCTCTGAGCTCGCCCCCTTTGAAACTCAACCTGACCCCTCAAATAAATCGGGGAAAGAACAACCCCCCGCCCGTTCCTTGGAGCAAAATTCTAATCGCCTCTCAGGAGGGACCAAAAACTTGCCAAATGAAAGAAAGAAAAAGATCCGCCCACTATCTTCTCCCAACCCCCTTCACAGTTTTAGAAAATCCCAAAGGGCTTCCGGATTTTTTCAAACTCCCTCTTCAGTTTCCCAAAATAATGGCCAAACCTTTCTGGATCTTAAACCAAAACCATTGAGAGGTCTTTGAAGATTTTTAAAATCCGCAAGACCCCAAGCCCGTCAATTTAAGGAAATTTAAAAAACACCAAAACCCCCTGAGGGAAATTTAACCCAACCCCAGGCGGGAAATTAACTTTGATCCGAAACACCGAGTCTAAAACATATGGAATCCACCCCCAACTCCAAAAATCAAATGCTAAACTAAGAAAGGATTGCCCATTAAGGTAAAATGACCAAGGAGGACGAGGCTCAATAGAATGGAAATCCTTCAAAGCGTGGTTACGTGGATCCTGGTTAACTTCAAATGGGGGATTTTTTTCATGTGTTCATACCTTCTGTTCGTGGCCCTGGGAAACATCCTACCCAGGCCGAAGGCAAAACCATACCCCCCTAAAACCAGGTTCGCCATCGTCATCCCCGCCCACAACGAGGAGCGAGTGATCGGGGACCTGATCAGGAACCTAAAGGCCATGGACTACCCCCAGGAAATGGTGGACATATACGTAGTCTGCGACCGCTGCACCGACCGAACCCCCCAGATCGTCAAGGAGGAAGGTGCGGTTGCCCTGATAAAAACGGGAGGGGAACAGAGAGGGAAGGGTGCCGCTTTGGACTGGGGAATCCAGCAGGTCCTCGCCTTAAAAGGGAAGGGCTATTACCACGCTTATTGCTTCTTCGATGCGGACAATCAGGTGCGCACGAACTTTCTCCAGGTGATGAACGACCACCTCAATTCCGGCCATCACGTCCTCCAGGCTTTCCTGGATTTGAAGAACCCCAGGTCCAACTGGATCACCCGGACGATCTTCGTCGAGCAGAGGTCCACCAATTTCCTCTGGCACGGGGGAAAGACCCGCTGGGGGTTGGGGAACTACCTGATCGGCACGGGGATGTGCGTCAAGGGAAACCTGATCGAGGAGGAAGGATGGAAGGTCAAGTCCCTCACCGAAGACCTGGAGTTTTCCTTGAAGGTGGCGATGAAGGGGGAAAGGATCTACTGGGTGGAGGACACCCGGGTGTTCGACGAAGCCCCCATGGATTTAAAGACCATCTGGTTTCAGAGACAGCGCTGGGCAATCGGTGCCTGGCGTTGCTTCTTCCGCTATTTTTTTCCCTGCCTTTTTCAGGCATTCAGGAGGGGAAGCCTCCGCCTGCTGGACATGGCACTTTATTTAACGATTCAAGCATACGGGGTCTTCACCATCATTTTCGGCATCGCCAACTTCCTGAACCTCGTTTTCCGCCTGGTCTATCTTCCCGCGGATCCCGTCACTGCCTTCCTGGGTACCTTTTTCGTCCTAACTTATGTCCCCTCGGGAATCATTTTTTCCCGCATTCCTTTAAGGGAGAACATCCCTTACATTTTGGTTTACATGGGTCTTCTGACCTCCCTCGGAGCAATTGAGGCTTTCTTCGGCTTGTTCCGCGTGGGAACGAGGGTCTGGTTCCACACCCCACACAGGGCTAAACTCGATGAAAAAATTAAACTTTGAAGTCTTCCTCGTCCTTCTTTTAATCCTTTTCCTCCTTTCATCCCCCACCCTTGGAGCGGGAATGGCCTCGATCAGGGAGGATGGGGCTCGCCTCCGGGAAATTCCCTCCCAGGACGGGGCGGTGGTTTCCACTCTTCCCATTAATTCCCCCGTGGAACTTTTAAAAGAGGGGGAGGACGAAAGTGGGAGGGTCTGGTTTCTGGTGGAGACCCAATCTGGGGAAAGGGGCTGGATCGCCTCCTGGCTCCTCTCCTTTGGAGATTTGAAATGGGTGGTGGTAAGCGAGGAGTTGGTGAACGTCCGCGAGGGGCCGGGAATTGAAAACCCCCTTGTTTCCCAGGTTTCCAGGGACACTGTTTTATACCTTGAGGGGGAAGGGCAGGATTCTGAGGGCCAGACCTGGTACAAGGTATCAAGCGGGGAAGGAATTGAAGGCTGGATCGCCTCCTGGCTGACCCGTCCCGGAAGGGTCTCAGAGCCTCCTCCTGTCCCCGTGGAAATCGAAACCGAGAAAGGGGTGGTCGTCCTCTACGACATCTATTACCACTGGGGGAAAGAGGAGATCGTCTCCCAGGTCAAATCGGGCCTGGTCACAGGTTACCCGGACGGGACTTTCCGTCCCGACCAGAAGATCACCCGGGCTGAGTTCTACTCCTTGATCATCCGCTTAAAAAGCCTCCCCCTCGAACCAGATTCCCCCCAGGCTTTTCAGGACCTTCCACCCACTCACTGGGCCTTCCCCTACATTTCCGCGGCTTTAAAAGCCGGATACCTGGGCCTTCCCCCTTTTCCCCTGAACTTCGAGCCAGACTCACCAATTACCAGAAAAGAAATCGCCCAGGCGGGAGTCAGGGCTTCGGGCTGGGAGAGCGTCGCCTTATCTCGAGCCCACGCCCGTCCCTCTTTCGGCGATGCCCTGACCTACCCTTTTGCCCCATACATCCAGGTGGCCGAGGAATGCGGCTTAATCAGGGGCTACCCCGATGGGACCTTCCGCCCGGATGAGGGAGCCACCAGGGCGGAAGCCCTGACAGTCCTGGAAAGAATGAAGAATCCTCCCTCTCCGGGAACCATATATCTGGCCCAGCAGAAAATCGCTCTTTCCTCCACCAAAACCGTAACTGTGGATTACGCGGTGGTCGACCTGTCCTACCCGAACATCAAACCCAGGGTGTTCATCGCCAAGGACCAGGTGGGCAGGCTGGAATCGCTGGAAAGCCTTGCTTCCAGGAACAAGGTCACCGTGGCCGTCCCCGCCGCCTATTTCGACAAGAAATCGTCAGACCCCTTAAACCCCGACGGACCCTTCAGGTACATCTGGGGAAACCTGGAGAACGATGGGACCTTCATCACCTTGACCAACCAGGGGACGTCGATCGGCTTCACGGAGGATAACCAGGTCTTCTTCGCCCCTCTGGAAGTGGGAATTACGGGGAGGATCCTCCCGGAAAACCTCGACGGCCGGACTCAGGAGGACTTGAGTTTCTACGTTTCCGGCTTAAATCAACCCCTTCTTCCCGACTCGGTGAGGATATTTACCCCGATTTTCGGCAATTCGGTAAATGTGGGCGAGGCGAAAGCCGTGGTATTCCGCCAGTACCGGGTGGTGGAAATCAAGTCCGGGGAGGTGGAAATCCCGAGGGACGGGTTTGTCCTGGCCGCACCTGCTGGGTCCTGGCTTTACGCCCATTTCCGGGTAGGGGACAGGGTGGAGCTCCAGTACAAGTACACCCACAACGTCACCGGGGAATTGCTTCCCTGGCACACCGTTCGCACCACCGCTTCCGCGGGTCCCAGGCTTTTAAAGGGAGGAAAAATTGCCCTCAATCAGGCTGAGGAGAAGTTCGACGGCTCGCTTTTGGCGGAAAGCGCCAGGAGGACGGCAATAGGCCTTTCAGGATCGAAGACCATCATCCTGGCCAACGTGATGGAACCAGTCAAACTGGACGAACTCGCCTTGATCATGATGAACTTGGGGTGCATTGAAGCGGTCAATTTAGACGGAGGAGCCTCAACCGGACTTTTCTACCGGGGAAAGGTGATCAACGAACCCCGGGGAAGCCTGACCAATATCCTGGCCTTCACCGAATTTTAAGAGGCTATCTCAAAAATTCCCCCAAGGAATACTGCCAATGCCCCGCCTATAACCAGGTATCCCCCGTAGCCCAGGCTGTTGATGAAGGACTGAAAGTTCTGCCAGCTCCCGAAAATGTCCTTCAGTTCCGGGCTTCCCAGGGTAAGGTAAATCAGGTAGACCATCCCGCCCCCTAAAGCCAGGTGAATTAAGCCCATCACCTTGGAAGGGGCGATCATCAAAATCAGGGAGAGGGCGGCGGAGCCGAGAACAAGCCAGAATTTCCATGCTTCGGTGGTGGAGATCCCGTCCCAGAAGGTGGTGGGAAAACCGTTAAAAAAGGGAAGGAAAAAGCCCACGATCACGGCCACCGACCCCAGAGCGATTAATACCCTTGCCACAAATCTCATGTCAAATCCTCCTCTCGATTTCCCTTAAACAGTAAAAGTATACACTAAAAATTCCGGGGACACCTTTTTGGAAAGTATGGGCAAATTTCAAGTGGGGTAAGCCTCCGAAAATTTCCCCATTTCCCTTGGGGAATTGCTCTTAGGAACCAGATTTTAATCCCGGGACATTGGATCAAAAATTATAATGGTGGGGATTGGTTTTTTTAAAAGAGGGCAATTATGGGAAAACTCAGGGGAAGAAGGATAAAAGTTAAATACGCTTGGGAGGCGCGGGAGGGACTTTATAAAACCGGGAAAGGAGAATGGGAGAAATTATAAAAAATTTCAAAATTGGGGAAATCGAGAGCCAGGAAATCAAAAATCAGCTGGTCGCCGGGACCGCCTCGATCATCCTGCGGAAAACGATGGTTGAATCCTCGCAGTCGATCACCACGGTGTCCCCTTCCTGAAACTCCCCTTCGAGGATTTTTTCCGAGAGGGGATTTTCCACCATGTGCTGGATCGTCCGCCTCAGGGGCCTGGCTCCGAAAGATGGGTCGAAACCTTTTCGGGCCAGGAGGTCCTTGGCGCTATCCGTCAAGACCAGGTAAAGCTTTTTGCTCTTGATCTCCTTCCCGATTCTGTCAATCATCAAGTCCACGATCTGCCTGATGTGCTCGGGTTCAAGAGGATGGAAAACAACTACATCGTCAAGCCGGTTGAGGAACTCGGGGCGGAAGTTTTTTTTCACTTCCTCAAGGAGGCGCTTTTTCATCTCCTCATAAGCCATCATCGGCTGGTCATCCAACCGGAAACCAAATGGCTTGGCTAATGCCCCGGCGGTCCCTAAATTGGAGGTCAAAATGATGATCACGTGGCGGAAATCCACCACCCGTCCCTGGGCGTCCGTGAGCCTGCCGTCATCCATGATCTGAAGAAGGATATTGAAAACGTCGGGGTGGGCTTTTTCAATTTCGTCGAAAAGGACCACCGAGTATGGATGGCGCCTGACCTTCTCCGTGAGCTGACCCCCCTCCTCGTAACCCACGTACCCTGGAGGGGCTCCCACCATTCTGGATACCGTGTGCTTCTCCATGTACTCGGACATGTCCAGTTTTACCAGCGCATCCTCGGTCCCGAAGAGATATTCAGCAAGAGCGCGGGCAAGTTCTGTTTTCCCCACTCCCGTGGGGCCCAGGAACAGGAACGATCCGATGGGCTTCCTCCTGTCCTTCAAGCCTGCCCGGGATCTCCGGAGCGCTTCGGCAACCGCTCTCACCGCCTCATCCTGGTCAACGATCCGCTGGTGAATGGCTTCCTCGATGTGCAGGAATTTCTCAGCCTCCGATTGAGCCAGCCTGGTCACGGGAATCCCGGTCCAGATGGAGACGATTTGAGCGACATCCTCCGGGGTGACCTCCTTGTTCTCCCTTCCCTCTTCCAGCCTCACCTTGGCGGAGGCTTCGTCCATTAAATCGATCGCTTTATCCGGGAGGAACCTCCCGGTGATGTATTTATCTGCCAGCTCAACCGCGGCCTCCACCGCTTCATCGGTGATCTTTACTTTATGGTGCTCTTCGTATCGGTGGCGGATTCCCTTGAGGATGTTCTTGGTCTCATCGAGCGTGGGTTCGTTGACATGAATCGGCTGGAACCTGCGTTCAAGAGCCGCGTCTTTCTCGATGTACTTGCGATAATCGTCGAAGGTGGTGGCCCCGATGCACTGAAGTTCTCCCCTGGCTAAAGCTGGTTTGAATATGGAAGCGGCGTCAATCGCTCCTTCGGCAGCCCCCGCATGCACGATGTTGTGAAACTCGTCCACGAAAAGGATGATCTCCCCCTGCTGCCTGCGGATCTCGTTGATGATCTTCCGCATCCTCTCTTCGAATTCCCCACGGTACTTTGTCCCGGCAACGATCGCCGCCATGTCCAGGGAAACGACCCTCTTATTCCTCAGGGGCTCGGGCACATCACCGGAAACTATTCGCTGGGAAAGGCCCTCCACGATGGCCGTCTTCCCAACCCCTGGTTCCCCGATCAATGCGGGGTTATTCTTGGTCCGGCGGCAGAGGATATTAACCACCCTCTTGATCTCATTTTCCCTTCCGATTACCGGGTCCAGCTTCCCCTCCCTGGCAAGCTGGGTAAGGTCACGGGAGAATTGGTCCAGAGTGGGAGTGTTTGTCTTTCCCTTCTGCTGTTTTTCGGGAGCAAGGAGGGAATTCACCACCGCCCTTGCCCTGGGGAGGTCGACCCCTTCCTCTTCAAGAGCCCGAGCAGCAACCCCTTCTCCCTCCCTGAGGAGCGCTAAGAGGAGGTGCTCGGTGCCCACATAGGGGTGACCAAGCTCTTTGGCTTCCGTATAAGCAAGCTCAAGGACCCTCTTTGCCCGTGGGGTCAAGGCGATCTGCGCCCCCATGTAGAAGGACTCCACACGGTGAGTCGTGGTGATCATCTCCTCGACCCGGGCTTTCAAGGCGGGAAGGGAAATCCCCATTTTTTCAAGGGCTTGAATGGCAATGTTGTTCCCCTCCTTGATGATTCCTAAAAGGAGATGCTCGGTCCCTAAATAATTGTGCCCCAG
Organism: Caldisericota bacterium; assembly: GCA_024655965.1. Lineage (GTDB taxonomy): Bacteria > Caldisericota > JANLFM01 > JANLFM01 > JANLFM01 > JANLFM01. The sequence continues at coordinate 391,287 of JANLFL010000001.1, forward strand.
GCGATGAGCCTCTTCCATCGCCAGGGTGATCACTCTCTGTCCGCCTTCAGAAAATCTATCCCACATTCTTTGCGTTAATTATATCCTGTTTAAAATTTTCCTGCTTCCCTTACTTTTTAGGTTTGAAGGGAGACATCTCCCTGAGCCGTTTTACCACCTTGGGGAGCGTTTCCAGGAAGCGATCGATTTCCTCCTCAGTGTTCTCCCTTCCCAGGGTAATCCTCAGGGACCCCTGGGCGAGTTGGGGATCGATCCCCATTGCTAATAACACATGGGAGGGCTCCAAACTTCCCGAGGTGCAAGCGGATCCGGAGGAGCAAGCAAAACCTTCGATGCTTAAAAGGAGGAGCATGCTCTCCCCTTCGATGTAATCGACGCAGATGGAGACATTTCCCGGGAGCCTTTTTTCCCGGTGCCCGGTGAGGATGAAATCGGTCAATTTCTCCTCAAGCCCCTTGATCAAGCGCTCTCTCAGGCTCAGGCTGTGCTCCATCCGCCATGAGAGCTCTTTGGAGGCGAGCTCCGCTGCCTTTCCCAACCCCACGATCCCGGGGACATTGGTCGTTCCCGCCCGGAGGTTCTTCTCCTGCCCTCCACCGTGGATCAAGGGCTCAATTGCCACGCCTTTTCTCAGAAAAAGGGCTCCAACCCCTTTAGGCCCGTAGAATTTGTGAGCGGAGAGGGAGAGGAGGTCCACCCCCAGTTCCCGGACATCCACGGGTATACTCCCCACGGTCTGGACCGCGTCCGTGTGGAAGAGAACCCCTTTCTCGTGGGCGATCTGAGCGAGTTCCTTAATAGGCTGGATGGTTCCCACTTCGTTGTTGGCATGCATGATTGATATGAGGATTGTTTGTTCCGTGATCTCCCTTTTCAGGTCATCTGGGTCCACCAGGCCGTACCTGTCCACCGGGAGGTAGGTCACCTTGAACCCCTTCTTTTCCAGATATCGGCAGGTCACCTCAACAGCGTGGTGCTCGATGGAGCTCGTGATGATGTGGTTTCCCCTGGCCTTCAATTTCTCGGCGATCCCCTTCAGGGCGAAGTTATCCGCTTCCGTCCCCGAGCCGGTAAAAATGATTTCCCGGGGGTCACAGTTAATCAATCTGGCAACCTTTTCCCGGGCTTCCTCAACGGCTCTTGCCGCCTCCTGGCCTAAAAAATGAAGGGAGGAAGCGTTTCCGAAATTCTCCCCGAAATAGGAGAGCATGGCTGAAACCACCTCCGGATGAACCGGGGTTGTGGCTGCGTGGTCAAAATAAACTGGCTTCATATGGATTCCTCCTTTTTTCCTTCAATCAGATCGGCCAGGGAGATTTCCAGCATTCTCTGAAAGGAAAGGTTCAAATTCCTCCAGAATGGGCGGGTAAGGCAATCATCGGGGTTGGGACAGCGAGCCTTGTCCTTCAGGCAGTCCACCAAACTGATCCTCCCATCCAGGGCTTCGATGATCTCCCTGATTTTTATCTCCCGAGGATTTTTTCCCAAAACATAACCCCCCTGGCTTCCTCGAAAGCTCCTTAGAAGGGATGCCTTTTTAAGGTCCACCATGATCCTCGCCAGAAAGGGATAGGGAACCCCGCATTCCCTGCTTAAAGCTTTGAGCTTCAGGGGTTTTTCCCCCCGGAATGCCAGGAAGGCCATCACCTTTAGGCCGTATTCTCCACGGGCTGAAATTTTCATGGAGATAGTTTACCATTTTGGTAAAGATTTAAAAGTTCCCTTTTTCCCCGCATCTTTTATAATTCAGGGTATGAGCAAGAGAATTGGTCTTTTAACCTCTGGGGGAGACGCTCCCGGGATGAATGCTGCCATCCGGGCGGTGGTCCGCCAGGGAATCAAGGAAGGTGCGGAAATCGTCGGGATAATGAGGGGGTTTGAAGGGCTGATTTCCGGCGAATTCATTCCCCTCGATTTATCATCGGTTTCCGGCATCATCCAGCGGGGAGGGACGATCCTCCTCACCGCCAGGTGCGAGGAATTCAAGACCCCCGAGGGGGTTGAGGAAGCAGTTAAGAAAGTCAAGAAAGCAAAAATGGACGGCCTGATCTTGATCGGCGGGGATGGAACGTTCCGGGGAGGGATGGAATTGGAAAAAAGGGGAATCCCCACGATCGGAGTCCCCGCTTCCATCGACGATGACCTCTGGGGAACGGACCACACCATCGGCTTTGATACCGCGGTAAATACCGCCCTTCAAGCCCTGGACAAAATCCGGGATACCGCCACCTCGCACGAAAGGGCTTTCGTGGTCGAGGTTATGGGAAGGACTGCGGGATACCTGGCCTTGATGTCCGGCCTTGCAGGTGGCGCGGAGTTTATCGCCATCCCCGAGGTCCCCTTCAAGATGGAGGAGGTAGCCCAGGCGATAAAAAGGGGGTTTGAGAGGAAGAAGCGTCACTTCATCATCGTCCTCGCCGAAGGAGTCATGGGAGCTTACCAGCTCGCCCAGGAGCTCTACGAACGCACGGGACACGAAATTAAGGTTTCCATTTTGGGTCACATCCAGAGAGGGGGTAACCCTTCCGCTTACGACCGATATCTGGCAAGCCGCCTGGGTGCCGCTGCTGTCCAGGCAATTATTTCCGGAAGAAGGGGGGAAATGGTGGGATTGAAGAACGAGGAGATAGTACTCACCCCATACTCCCAGGCTGTCTCCCGCCGGAAAGAGATCGATTTAAAGGCATACGAACTCTCAAAAATCCTTGGGTTGTAATGAAAAAATTCCTCACCCTCAGAAATCAACTCTTCCTTTTAATTGCCATCCTGGTCCTGACCATGCTCATCGGGGCAGCCTTTTTCCTCACCAACCAGGCACAGAAAGCGCTCCTTGAAGAAAAAATCGATAAGGTCACGGGAATCACCCAGCAGATGGCCATCTACTACGAGCAGGTGATCTCCCGTCTCTCCAGTGACCCTCAATTCAATTCGCTCTCTCAGAAAGACCAGAGAAAGGTTCTCGAGGAGGAACTCTCCAAGTTCACCTCGATCCTCAACCAGGCTTACCCTAACATCTTCTACGGGTACTTCATCGGTGAATACGGGGCGCCCATCGCTTACAAGTCCACCCCCCAACCAGGTCTCTCCTGGATCACCGACGCCCAGATCACAAACCTCGTAAGGGACGGGGAGATCGTTGGCTATGCCTTCGCCATGGAGGACCGGAGCGTTGTCCAGGCCCAGCTTGCCCAGATCCGAAACGTGTCAATTGGAATGACCGTCGCCTTAACCCTCCTCGGGGCTATCGGAGCCTTCATCCTGGGGACAAACCTCTCCAGGGGTGTTGTGGGGATCAAGGGGGGCTTGAAAAGGATGGAATCGGACCTCTCCTACAGGCTCCCCAGGTACTCCGGGGAAATCGGGGAGATCGCTGAGGCAGTTAACCGCTTAGGATCTGCCCTGGTTGAAGCCCGGGATTACACCCGCTTCGTCCTGGAGAACATTTCTACCGGGATCCTCTCCCTCAACGAAAATGGGGAAATCACGGTTTTCAACCCCGCGGCGGAAAAACTTCTGGGAATAAACGCCTCCGAGGCTGTTGGTTCTCCCTACGAAACGGTGATAATGAAGTCGAACATCCCCCAGAAATCCAAAATCATCTCCCTGATCAGGGATCACCAGGAGGGTGAACAGGCGGTGGTGATCTCCACCTTAAAACCCGAGCCCATCGAACTGGGGGTAAGCATCTCCTCGCTCCTTTCCTCGGAGGGCACCCTGAGCGGAAAGATCATCACCATCGAGGACCTTTCCATGAGGAGGAAGCTGGAGGAGCTCCTCAGGAGGTCAGACCGCCTTGCGGCCCTGGGGCTTTTCTTGAGTGGAATAGCCCACGAAGTGCGGAACCCCTTAACCTCCATTAAGGGCTTCGTCCAGCTCCTCATCTCCCGCAATCTGATCCTCCCGGAAGGAGCCAAGGCGGCAAATCTGGTGATCAAGGAGGCCGATCGATTGAACAAGCTCCTGACCGATCTTTTAACCTTCGCTAGCCCCGCTCCTCCAAGGATTGAAAAAAGGGATATCCGGGAAATCATCGAGCGGTCGGTCTCCCTTCTCGAGGAGCAAATCGCAAAGCAGGGGATTAAGGTGGAAAAGAAAATTTCCGGCATTCCCCCCCTTGAAATTGACGAGCAGAAATTGGAGCAGGTCTTCTACAATATCCTCCTCAACGGGGTTCAGGCCATGCCCGAGGGAGGAACTTTAAAAATCGAAAGCCGCCTTTCGGAGGAAGAGGTGGAGATCGCCTTCTCCGATTCCGGACCGGGAATTCCCGAGGAGCACCTGGACAAGATCTTCGACCCCTTCTTCACCACCAAGGACAGGGGGACGGGGTTAGGGCTTGCGGTCTCCCACAGGATGATCGAGGCCTTAGGAGGTAAAATAGAAGTTCAGAGCAGAAGGGGAGAGGGAGCGACCTTCATCGTTCACCTTCCCCTCGGGAGGGAGGAAACGTGAAAAATTCGTTCAAAGTTCTGGTGGCTGACGACGAGCCCTCGGTTAGGGAACTTTTAAAAAACATCCTGGAGGACTCCGGGGTCTCGGAGATCCTCGAGGCGGAGGACGGCCAGAAGGCTCTCTCCTTGATAAAAAGTGAAGCTCCGGACCTGGTATTCCTGGACATCAAGATGCCCCGGACTGACGGAATGAGCGTCCTGAGGGAACTTTCCGGGGAGGGAAAAATCCCCCGAATAATAGTGATCACAGCCTTTGGAGACTTCTCCACCGCCCTCCAGGCCATGGGTCTGGGGGCCTTCGATTACCTCAACAAGCCCTTCAACATCGAAGAAATAAAAAACCAGGTGTCGAAAGCCATGCACCTCAAGGAACTTGAGGAGGAGGTTAGATCCCTGAAGGGAAAGTTCCCCGAAGCAAGGGAATTCAGGGAACAGATCGTCGGCCGCTCCGAGAAGATGCTGGAAATCATCAAGACCGTGGGAAGGATCGCCCCCTCGCCCGTTACCGTGCTGATCATCGGGGAAAGCGGAACGGGTAAGGAGTTAATCGCCAGGGCGATCCACGGGGCTTCCCCCAGGAGGGAGAGGCTCTTTCTTCCGGTCAACTGCGCCGCCATCCCGGAGACGCTTCTTGAAAGCGAACTTTTCGGCTACGAAAAAGGGTCCTTCACTGGAGCCCAAACCCGGACCCCGGGAAAGTTCGAGCTCGCAGACGGGGGGACGGTCTTTCTCGACGAGATCGGGGACATGTCCCTTTCCCTTCAGGCTAAAGTGCTCCGGGTGCTCCAGGACAAGACTTTCATGCGCATTGGGGGAAAGGAACCAGTCACGGTTGACGTTCGGGTGATCGCCGCCACAAACCAGGACATCGAGGAGATGGTCAGGGATGGTCGCTTCCGAGAAGACCTCTACTTCCGGCTAAACGTCTGCCTGCTCAAAATCCCCCCTTTGAGGGAAAGGAGGGAGGACATCGAGGAGCTCGCCTACTATTTCCTCGAGAAGTACTCCCAGGAGTACTCAAGGGAGGTAAAGGGGTTCACCCCCGAAGCGATTGAGAAGCTGCTTTCCTATTCCTGGCCGGGAAATGTCCGGGAACTGGAAAATTCGATTGCCAGGGCAGTGGCTTCAGCCAAAGCCCAGGTGCTCACACCGGAGGATTTTCCCCTCTCGGAAAAACCCCCAGAAAAAGGGGAAATTCCCCTCATCCCCCTGGCCAAAGCCACTGAGGAACTGGAAAAGAGGCTGATCAAGGAGGCCCTGGAGGTCTCCGGGGGAAATCAGACCCAAGCCGCAAGGATCCTCCAGATCTCCAGGCAAACGCTCTCAACCAAAATCAAGCAGTACGGAATAAAAGTGGATTAGAATTCAGGGGAAATTTTATTCTGCCGTTAACCTGAAGAGAAACCCGAAATCTTGATTCTGGACCATGGCCTGGACCACCTTAATTCCTGTTTGAGCATGGGCCGAGACCCTGAGGAATTTTCCCTCCTGGGATACCTGCGGATCCCCGAGCAGGGAAGAGTAGTTGGTCCCGGGAAGGACCGCGGAAAAGGACCTCTCCAGGGCAAGTTTCAGTTTGGGAAGGTCTTGGCTGGCGCTTGATTCGTCCCTGTACCTCAAGAGGAACTCCACCCTCCCGGGGTCATTCAGGACAGAGTAAGCGCAGAAATCGAGGAAATCCCCGCTTAAAAGGCTCTCAAGCCTCTCTTTGTAGAAGGTGCCGTAGTTCTCTTCGGTGACCGAGGGGTTGAGCTTCACCTGGGCTTCGAGGTCAGGCAGGTCGGGGGCTGGACCGAGGAAGAAGGAGGGAGCATTCTCCAGGAAGGGAGAATAATCCTTCCAGGTATCCGTTTGGGTAATTGAGGGGGAATTTCCCTTTATGGAATCAACTACCTCTTCCCGGTGAACGGGGTACTCCTTTAATTGGGAGTAGTGCTCCATTATAAGAAAATCTTCAATTTGGGCGATTTCCCCGAAAATGGAGAGGGAACTTGCGGGATCAAAAACCCCGTCAAAGAAAACCGCGCCTCCCTCCTCCCTCCGAGTAAACCCCTCTTCCTCAAGCCTTTTTAATAAAGTTCCCCAATCAAATGAACCCCTCACCACCTCGATGGGGTCCATCGGCGTCCAAGCAACCTCCTTCAGGTCCCGATAGGAAAGGTTGAGCTCCGCGGCAAAATCGGGAAGGTAGAAAACCCTGAAAAGGGAGGTGGAAAGGTCGTAAGGGGCGGAAACCCTGGAGAAATTGAGAAAGTCTCCGGCATCGGTGGGACTAGAAGTCGAAAGGGCTTTCAACTGCTCGTAATTTGTATAAAAAAGACCCCCGCATTCGGAAAGCACCTTTTCCGGAAGATTGGAAAGGACGCCCTCCCTGCTTGAGGGGGGCGTCCACCTATCGAGGATGGTATAAACCAGAAAAGCCAGGGCAATACCCAGGGCGATGAAGGGGACAACAAGGAATCCCCTTCTTTTCATCTCCCGCAGGTGGAACAGCTGGAGCCTGAGCAGCTTGAACAGCCCGAACCGGAAGTGCCGAGGAGGTCCTCGAACCCCGAACAGGCAAAAGTGGACATTATCCTTTTAATGTTTTTGCTTTTGCAGGAAGGGCAAACGACTTCCTTTTCCTCCTGATTTAAGTGGAGGACCTCAAATTTATTCTGGCAATCCAAACACCGATATTCGTATATGGGCATTTCTCTGACCTTCTTTCAATTTGATAATAAATATTATCCTTCATTAGTCAATAAACTGAATTTCTCCATTTTTATTCCCCACCCTTAAGATTCCCCAAATTAATATTTTCCCGCTCAAGGCTGTCCTGTAAAATGGGGGTCGTGGAGCTCTTAACTTATGCCATAACAGTATTCGTAATGCTCTTCACGGTGGTGGACCCTGTCGGGCTCCTTCCCGTTTTAATTGGGCTTACAGGATCCATTTCCCAAAAAGAGAGGGGGCGGATCGTAACCAAAGCCGTTCTTGTCGCCGCCGGGGTGATGGCCTTTTTCGCCCTTTTCGGGAATTTCATTCTCGTTTACTTTGGAATAAGCCTGGGGTCTTTTTACATCGCAGGTGGGGTTTTGCTCTTTTTAATTTCCATTGACATGATCTTTGCCCGGCCTTCCCGGGCGAGGGAAACCCGCAAAGAAGAGGAGGAGGGGAGAAAACACCTGGAAGAGATCCACGTATTTCCCCTGGCCATCCCTATGCTCTCGGGCCCCGGGACGATCGCCACCGTTATGCTTTTGAAGTCCCTGGCAGAGGGCGATCCCCTGAGGCTTACCGTATTTTCAATCAGCACCCTGCTTGTGATTTTTTCCTCCTGGGTGATCCTCCGGGCGGGAGCGATGATCCTGGAGAGGATTGGACAGACGGGGGTGCTGGTCGTCAGCCGGCTAATGGGAATATTGCTTTCCGCTTTAGCCGTTCAATTCGTCGTTGACGGAATCAAGAGCCTCTTTTAAAACCAGCCCTCTTCTTTATTTTTTAAACCGGAGAACCGGATTCCTGTTTGCTCCCACCTCATCGATCCTCCGGACAGGGGTATTGTGGGGAGCCTCCCTTAAAAGTTCGGGGTTGGTCCTTGCTTCATCCTCAATTTGAATAAGGGCCCGGGCGAACTCCTCGAGAGTTTCCCTGGTTTCTGTTTCCGTGGGTTCAATCATCAACGCCCCCTCGACGATCAAGGGGAAAGCGATGGTTGGGGCGTGGAACCCAAGATCCAGCAGTCTCTTGGCAACATCGGTCACCTTAAGGTTGTATTTGTTGAGCGGGGCGGTGGAGAGAACGAATTCATGCTTGCAAATGCGGTCAAAGGGAAGCTGGTAGTGGCCCTTGAGGAGCCCGAGGAGGTAGTTGGCGTTTAAAACTGCATCCTGGGTCATCTTCTTTAGCCCCTCTCCCCCCATGGTGAGGATGTAGGCGTAGGCTTTCAGGGCAACCAGGAAATTTCCCAAGAAGGAGCGAACCATCCCGATCGATTTTGGCCTATCCCAATTCAGGAAAAAATTTCCCCGGGAGTCGATATCAACCGTTGGGACCGGGAGGAAGGGAACCAGCGCTTCTTTGACGCCCACAGGGCCTGCCCCGGGACCTCCTCCCCCGTGAGGAGCAGAGAAGGTCTTGTGAAGGTTCAGATGAACAACATCAAAACCTGTGTCCCCGGGGCGAACGTACCCGCAGATCCCGTTCAAGTTTGCCCCGTCGTAGTAGAGGAGCCCCCCTGCATCGTGTACCATGCGGGCGACCTCGACGATGTTCTCGTCAAATAACCCCAGGGTGTTTGGGTTGGTAAGCATCAAGGCCATCACGCGGGGGGAAAGCTTGCTCTTCAGGTCTTCAAGATCAACCCCTCCTTGGAGGTCGCTCTTTACCTCCACCACTTGGCATCCGGTCAAAGCAGCGGAAGCGGGGTTGGTTCCGTGGGCGGAATCCGGGACCAATACAAGATCCCTCTTTTCCCCCCGATCCTCCATATAAGCCTTGATGAGAAGAAGTCCAGTTAGTTCACCGTGGGCCCCGGCAGCCGGCTGAAAGGTAAAACGGGACATTCCCGTGATCTGGCACAGGAACCCTTCGAGGTTATGAAGGAGTTCAAGGGCCCCCTGGATGGTCCCGTCCGGTTGTTCGGGGTGAAGGAGGGAAAATTCCTCCTTCCTTGCCAGGTCCTCGTTCACTTTGGGGTTGTATTTCATGGTGCATGAGCCAAGGGGATAAAAACCCGTGTCCACGGAATAGTTCTTTTGGGAAAGAAGGGTGAAGTGACGCACAACTTCCGGCTCGGAGACCTCAGGAAGACCCATTTCCCCCCGGGTTTCAAACCCGTGTTGGATCATGGGAACATCCATTTCGGGAAGGCTAAAACCCGACTTTCCCTTTTTGCTCTTTTCAAAGATCAATTTGCTCATTTTGCCCTCCTCACCCACTCCTCAACCAGGCGAGCGAACCTCTCAAGGTCCTCTTTGGAGTGAACCTCCGTAACGCTGATCAGGATTTCCTTATCCATGGATGGGAAATATTTTTTAAGGGGGATTCCCCCGAAAATTGATTTTTCCTCAAGAAAGTTCAGAAGCGCACCGGGCTCTTGGGGGAGGCTCAGGACGAATTCGTTGAAAAACTCCCCCTTGAACCGAAGGCTTATCCCGGGAATTCTCCGAAGGAGGGAGGAGAGGAAATGAGCTTTCTGGTAGCAATGCTCGGCAACCAAACGAAAGCCCTTCTCCCCCATCAGGGAAAGGTAGATCAAGGCCCTCAAGGCGCAGAGGGCCTGGTTCGAGCAGATATTGGAAGTCGCTTTTTCCCGACGGATGTGTTGCTCTCTGGTCTGGAGAACCATCACGAAGGCCCTCTTTCCTTCAGCGTCCCTGGCTTCACCAATAATCCTTCCGGGCATCCGCCGTACGAACTGCTCCCGGGTGGCGAAGATCCCCAGGCCCGGGCCTCCAAAGCTCGGGGGGATGCCAAGGCTTTGCCCTTCTCCAGCAACGATATCCGCTCCAAGGGATCCGGGAGGTTTTAAGAGGCCGAGGGAGACTGCCTCCGAGAAGGAATAAACGAGAAGGCCCCCTTTCTCGTGGATTAGCCTGCTGGCCTCGGAAATTGGCTCGATCACCCCGAAGTAATTGGGGTTCTGAATGACCAGGGCGGAGAGCTCCTTTTGGGGGAGAGAATTCAGGTCAGTTTGCCCGTTTTTATCCACAGGAAGTTCCACCAGGTCTAAACCAAGGTGCTGGATATAAGTCAGGAGGGTCTTTTTATACTGGGGGTTAAGGGCCGAGGAAAAAGCAATGGCCCTCTTTCCGGAAATGGATTCAGCCATCAGGGCCGCTTCTGCGGTGGCCGAAGCTCCATCGTACATGGAGGCGTTGGAAACATCCATCCCGGTCAAAAGGCAGACCATGGTCTGGTACTCGAAAATTGCTTGAAGTGTCCCCTGGGAGACCTCAGCTTGATAGGGGGTGTAAGCGGTATAAAATTCGGCCCTCCCTGAGAGATGGTCCACTGCGTGGGGAATAAAATGATGATAAATCCCCCCGCCCAAAAAGGAAGTCATTTCCCCCAGATGGCGATTTTTCTTTCCCAGGTCCTTAAAATGTCCGTCCAGCTGGGGCTCAGAAAGGGATGGAATATCCAAAGGTGGGCTTTTTGCCTCCCGGGGAATGTCCGAGAAGAGGTGATCTATGGAATCGAAGCCCAGAAAGGAGAGCATCTCCTTCCGGTCGGAATCGGTTAGGGGAAGGAAATGCATTTCAGGAAAGGGTTTCGATGTGAGCCTTGTATTCCTCGGGGCTCAAAAGTTCCGCTTCCTCCTCCGGATCGGAAATCTCAATTACTGCCATCCATCCCTCCCCGTAGGGATCGGAATTTACTTTTTCCGGATTTTTGCTCAAAAGGTTGTTAATTTCCACAACCTTTCCGGAAAGAGGAGCATATACGTCGGAAGCGGTCTTCACGCTCTCAACAACAAGGAGGGTTTCTCCCTGTTTCACCTCCTTTCCCAGATGGGGGAGATCCACATAAACAATATCCCCAAGGTGCGCCTGGGCGAAATCGGTGACCCCAACTTTCGCCCTGTTCCCCTCGATCAAAGCCCATTCGTGCTCCTTCGTGTATTTGAGTCCCTGCTTAACTTCACTCATTTTAGACCTCCTTTGCTCTTAATTTTCCTGCGGTCCCCGCCTTCCAGAAAGGGGTCTCCACTACCTGGGCGGGAACCAGTTTTTCCCTTATTTGAATATCCAAAAGAGTCCCGGGCTTCTCAAATCCCACCGGAACGTAAGCCAGTCCAATCCCCTTTTTGAGTGACGGGGAAAAAGCCCCACTCGTTACCATCCCCCGCTCCTCCCCATTTATGAAAACCTTGTAATGCTCCCGGGGGACCCCCGGTTCGAGGAGCTCGAACCCCACAAGCTTCCTCCTTGGGCCCTCCTCCTTCACCTTTAGCAAAGCGTCCCTCCCGATGAAGTCTCCCTTTTGGAGCTTCACCACCCACCCCAACCCCGCTTCGTAGGGATTAGTGGTCTCATCGATGTCATTTCCGTGGAGGGCCATCTTCATCTCAAGGCGAAGGGTATTCCTCGCACCTAAACCGCAGGGCTCGAGGGAGAGGTCCTTTCCTTTCTCCATTATCAAGTTCCAGACCTGCGGGGTTTGATCCCATGGGGATAATATTTCAAAGCCGTCCTCCCCGGTGTAACCGGTACGGGAGATGATTACCGGAATGCCATCAATTTTCCCTTCCAGGAGGTGAAAATAAAAAAGGTAATTCAAATCCATGGGGACTATCCTCTGGAGGATTTCCTGGCTTAAAGGGCCTTGGAGAGCGACCTCCCCCCATAGGGAAGATTCATCCAAAACCTCCACCCCATCCCTCTCGTGTTCCTTGAGCCAGAGAAAATCCTTCTCGGCATTGGAGGCGTTGACCACCAGAAAATATTCCTCCTCCCCCAGGCGCCCGATGATCAGGTCGTCCTTAATTCCTCCCTCCCTATTCAAGATCATTGAGTAGTGGGATTGGCCGATCTTCAGCCTGGAGACGTCATTCGGAGTCATGAACTGGAGGAATTCCAGGGCCTTTGGGCCTTTTACCCTAATATCCCCCATGTGGGAGACATCGAAGAGCCCCGCTTTTCCCCGCACCGCGAGGTGCTCTTCAACGATCCCCCGGTATTGAACAGGCATTTCCCACCCCGCGAAGGGGACCATCCTGGCTCCCAATTGGAGGTGGATTTCAAAAAGAGGCGTCCTTCTGAGCATGGTTTCCTTTCCCTTCTTTTAACCTTTCTCTTGACTCCTTTAAAAGCCTGCAGACGGTTTCGTCCGAGGTTTGGGAAAAGTCCTCGTAAAATTGCCCCACAGCCATGAAATGGGGGGGAATATCCAGGGCGTAAATTCCGGAGACCAAGGGCTGGAGCATGGAGACCGATTCAGGGGAAGCGACCGGCACCACAATCAAAATTTCCTTGGGGCTTTTGGCTTTTACGCTTAAGACCGCTGCTTTCATTGTTGATCCAGTAGCAATCCCGTCGTCGGTGAGCACCACCACCCTGTCCCTAATTTCCAAGGGGGGGTTGCCCCCGCGGTAAAGCTCAAGCCTTCGGGCGATCTCCTTCTTCTCAGCTTCAAGGGTGCGCTTTAAAAAATCCCGGTCAAATTCCCCGCTTTCGTATCGCTCGTCGAGGATCACCTCCCCTTCCTCAGTGAGAGCACCAATAGCGAGTTCGGGATCGAATGGGGCGCCGATCTTTCGAGGGACTATTACATCAAGGGGGGCATTCCATTTCAGGGAAAGCTCATAACCGACCTCCACCCCTCCTCTGGGGATGGCAAGAATCACGGGTTGCTTTCGGGCAAGGTCTTTGAACCTTTCCGCCAAAAGGACTCCTGCGTGCCTTTTGTCCGAAAAAAGCGTACCCTAACTCCTCCCTAAAATATAATCTTCTGCTTTCTCTATCGCCCTTTTTTCTTCCTCGCTGAGAGGGTAAGTGGACACCCCCTTTTTGATCGGCTTGGCGTAAACTCGGTAGCTCTCCCGACCGTATAACCCGGTGATCACCCAACCGTTGCTCTGGGCGTCAAGGACTGCGAGGGAGAAGCTCAATTCCCCTGAAGTATCTGGGAAGGCATTGTATCTTTCCAGCGCTGCTCCCTGGAGAAACCGCTGGGAGCGGTGCTCCAGGATGGAGAGCCTGTTGTTCAGTTCCGAGTTTTCCTCGGCGACTTTCTGCACGTCTTTTCCTAACTTCCCCAGGGCTTCTTCGAGGTTTAACCCCTCCGCCCCTCTCAACAGGGATCGCAGGTGCCCAAGAAGCCTGCGGGTTTGACCTCTCTCCTTCAGAAAAAGGACAAGAAGCACGAGGCAGAACAAGAACAGGACAACAACGGCTAAAAAAGAATAAATGGATAATTCCTTAAGCCAGCTCAAAAAATCCCACATCGCTCCTGCCCTCTTTGCTCCATTTTAAAAAAGTCTACACCAGGGAGCTCCTGCTGACAATCCTTACACCTTTCCGGGGGGAAATCCTTTCCTTGCAAGGATCATCATTCTGGGGCTTTCCAAATTGAAGGGCTCTCCATCGTACCCACCGAAGGTTTTTTCCACTTTGAATCCAGAATCAGCCAAAAAACTGGAAATCGTGGTATAAGGATAAAGCTTTAACCTCCTCTCGGCTTCCTTGCGATCGCCCCCGGAAAGGTAAACCTTCCTCGTGATTAAAAGGTCGGAGGTTGGATCGAAGCGGTTCCTCTCCAGAATGACGCAGTTTTTTTTATCCTTCCAGGTCTCCCCCTGAAAGTGCTTTATTATGTAGTCCCGGTTTTCCTGGTCCAGAAAAATGAGACCTCCGGGTTTTAAAGCCCCATTAATCCTAAAAAGAAGGTCCCTGTTCTCCTGGTCCTCGAAATAACCGAAGCTCGACCAGAAAAAAAGCGCGGCGGAAAACACCTCTAAATCGTCGAGAGAACGAAGGTCCTGAAGCCGGAATTCGCAGGAGACGCCGTTCTTTTGGGCTTCTTCCTGCGCTTTTTTTATAAATTGGGGAACGATGTCCACCCCGATTACCCTGTATCCCTTCAGGGCGAGGGAGATGCTGTGACGGCCAATTCCACATCCCGCGTCCAGCAATGGCCCCTCTTCGGGTGGAGGAAGAAAGGGGAGGATGAATTCCACTTGCTTCTTGGTCCTCTCCGGGGGGATCTCCTCCAGGACCCACCGCAGATAATATTCATCGAAATAGGTGGGGAGCCAATCGGGAAGTTTAGGTTTCACGTGAAACATCGCGGCGGCGAGTGATAATTTCCCAGATCCGGCGGAGGTCGGTGTAGGAATAATACTCGATAACGATTTTCCCCACCGGCTTTCCTTTTTTGACCTGGACTTTGGTCCCCAGCAGGACTTTCAGGTCCGCCTCGATCCGTTCCCTCTCCTCGGCGAAGAGGTCCCTGGTGATAGCTTTCTTCTCCTTTTTGGCCGTGACCATCTTCTCCGTCTGGCGGACGGTTAATTTTTTTTCCTCCACCATTCGCAGGGCCTTGACCATCTCCTCCTCATTTTCCAGGGAAAGGAGGGCCCTTGCTTGACCGTAGGAAATCTTTCCCGCTTTTAGGCTGTTCTTTACGGGAGGGGGAAGGTTAAGAAGGCGAAGGAGGTTAGAAACTTCCGAGCGGCTCTTGCCGATTTTTTCCGCGGCTTCCTCCTGGGTGAGGTGGAATTTTTCCATTAACTCCTTCAAACCCCGGGCAACCTCCAGGGGATTGAGGTCTTCCCTCTGGATGTTCTCCACGAGGGAGACTTCCAGGGCCTGGAGGTCATCAAGCTCCTTGACGATGGCGGGGATATTTGAAAGGCCAGCCAGCTGGGCAGCCCTCCACCTCCGTTCCCCGGCAATAAGCTCGTAATTCTGCCCCCGGGGTCTGACCAGAACGGGGTGGACAACCCCGTGCTGCTTTACCGAACTTACCAGTTCCTCAAGGGCTTCCCCTCCAAAATCCTCTCTGGGCTGGAGCGGGGAGGGAAAAATGGAAGTCAGGGGGATTTCCAGGAGTTCGCCCCCAACCTCAAGCTCTGAGCCGGGGATTAAAGCACCTAACCCTTTCCCCAAACCCCTTTTTGTCACTTTTCAAGTACCTCCTTCGCCAGGGTCAAATAAGCCTGGGCCCCCTTTGAATGGGGCTCGTAATCAAGGATGGATTTTCCGTGAGAGGGGGCCTCTGCCAGGCGAACCGACCTGGGAATGTTCGCCCGGAACACTTTCCCCTCAAAAACAGATCGCACATCCCTCTCCACATCCTGGGATAAGGTGGTCCTCCCATCGAACATCGTGAGGAGGACTCCCTCCAGTTCCAAGTTGGGGTTCAGCCTCCTGCGGACCAAATTTATGGTATTCAAAAGCTGGGTCACCCCTTCGAGGGCATAAAATTCGCACTGAATGGGGATCAAGATGCTATCGGCGGCAGTCATGGCGTTGATCGTTAAAAGGCCCAGGGAAGGAGGGCAGTCCAGGAGAACGAAGTCGAAACCGCTTTTTATTTCCTTTAAGGCTTCCTGGAGGCGGTACTCCCTGGACACAAGCGCAACCAGTTCAATTTCCGCCCCGGCAAGTTCGATTGTAGAAGGGATCAGAAATAATCCGGGATAACGGGTGGGAAGAATTACTTCCTGGGGAGAAACCTCGTCCAGCAAAATTTGATAGACCGAGAAATCCAACTTTGAGCGGTCCACTCCCAGGCCGATGGTGGCGTTCCCCTGGGGATCGAGGTCCACAACAAGAGTCTTACATCCCAGATGAGCAAGCGCAGCCCCAAGGTTAACCGCGGTTGTGGTTTTTCCCACTCCGCCTTTTTGATTGGCAAGGGCGATTACTTTGGCCACTTCAAATTTTCATTATACTATCTTTCGAAGAAAGCCAGGGGCCTTTTGGCCGGCATGCCCGGTCTCCGGGGGTATTTTTCCGGGGTCTTTTTTATTTTTCTCACCACAAGGAGATTTCTGTTCAGGTTCCAGTAGGGGAGTCTGTAGGGGACAACTTTCTCAATTTCTCCCCCCAATTCCCCAAGGGCGTAGCCAGCCCTTTCCATTTCATCATTAATTTCGTCCCCCTTCCAGGAGACAAGGCGGCCACCAGGCTCAAGTAAGGGGAGGGCGAGTTCAACAAGCTGGTTTAAAGGTGCCACCGCTCGGGAAACCACAAAATGGCACCTTTCCCGGAGTTCCCCCCTTCCCGCAACTTCAGCTCTCTGGCAGACGATTTTGGCGCTTACCTCAAGACGGGTCAGGATTTCTCCCAAAAACCTTGAAGCGTGGAGCCGGGGCTCCAGGAGAACCAGGGAAAATTCTGGCTTTACAATCTTTAGGGGGATACCGGGAAAGCCAGCCCCAGAACCAAGATCCAGAACCAGATCAGCGTCTTCCGGGGAAAAAACCAGAAACCCAAAAAGGGAATCGAGAAAGTGTTTAACGAAAATTTCCTCCTCGGTCCGAAGGCCGGTGAGGTTGTGCTTCCTGTTCCATTCTAAAAGGAGGTCGGAGTAGGTTTGAAATTTCTCCAAGCACTCATCGGAGATCTCCAGGCCAAAACTGAAAGCCCCTTTTTTCAACCAGGAATGGGAGATCTTCAATCCTTTCCCCAATGCTTACAAAACCTAATTTTTCCTCCGGGCTTCCAGGAAAAACATTAAGGCGATCAAATCGGCATCCTTGACCCCAGGAATTCGCTGGGCCTGAGCAAAATTCCTGGGCTTCTGGGCTTTCAATTTTGTCCTCGCTTCATTGCTCAAATTGGGAATGTGATCGTAGGGGAGGTCTTCGGGCAGGGTTTTTCCCTCCCACCTTTCAAGGCGATCCCTCCAGTCCCTCTCCCTCTCAAGGTATCCCCTGTATTTAATTTCCGTTACCACCCTTTCCCAGATCTCGGGAGGGATTTCCGGGAACTCAACCAGCTCCTTAAAATCGACCCAATCAAGCTGGGGCCTTTCCAGCAGGTTTTCTAAGGTGGTCGCCTGGTCCAATTTTCCCGCCTCCTTCCTTTGGAGAAGGGAGTCGATTTCCCTTCCGGGAACGATTTTCGTCTCCTCAAGGAAGGATTTGGCCCTTTCTTTAGCTTTTACTCTTTCCCGAAAAATCCTCCATTTTTCCTCGTCGATCAGCCCGAGCTGGTAGGCGGTTGGACAGAGCCTTTCGTCAGCATTGTCCTGGCGAAGGCTCAAGCGGAACTCAGACCGGGCGGTGAACATCCGGTAGGGCTCATCGACTCCCACGGTGGTCAGGTCCTCGATCATCTGGCCCATGTAGCTCTGGCTCCGGGAAAGAATTAGCGGGGGCCTCCTCTGAACTTTTAGGGCGGCGTTGGCCCCCGCAAGGAGGCCCTGGGCAGCCGCTTCCTCATATCCAGTAGTCCCGTTAATCTGGCCCGCGAAGAAAAGCCCCTCGATTCGCTTTGACTCAAGGGTAGAGGAAAGCTCGCGGGGATCAATAAGATCGTAAGCGATGGCATAACCCGGGCGAATGATTTCAACTTCCTCCAGGCCCGGTATGGTGCGGAGAATTCTTAGCTGGATCTCGGGTGGGAGGCTAGTGTAAAGACCCTGGAGGTACATCTCCACGGTATTCCAGCCCTCTGGCTCAAGGAAAATCTGGTGGCGGGTCTTTGAGGGGAACCAAACCACTTTCTCCTCAATCGAGGGGCAGTACCTCGGACCAACCTTGACCATGTCGCCCCTTCGAGAAGGGGAAAGATGGAGGTTCTCCCGGACGATTTCATGCGTCCTCTCGTTGGTGTAGGTCAGATAGCAGGGTTTTTGGGGAAAGGAGCGGGGTATGTTCCAGAAAGAAAAGGAGAGGGGCTGGTCGCTTCCTGGCTGGATGGTGGTGCGGGAGAAATCCACGGTTCTGGAATCGATCCTGGGGGTGGTCCCGGTGTTGAACCGCATAATTGGAAAACCGAGGGAGGCCAGGGATTGAGAAAGGTGCTGGGAGGGGAGTTCCCAGGCTCTTCCGGCAGGAACTTGGAAGGGACCGATGTGGACTACTCCGGAAAGGAAGGTTCCGGGGCAAAGCACGACCGCTCCCGCCAAAAATTCCTCGCCGCTCGAGAGGCGAACGCCAGCACACCTGTTCCCTTCGCTCAAAACTTCCGAAACTTCCCCCTGGTAAAGGCTAAGCCCGGGCTGGGTCTCCAAGGCTTCCTTAACAGCAAGGGAATATAAAGCCCGATCGTTCTGGGCCCTCAGGGATTGGACCGCCCTTCCCCGGGAAATATTTAAAATTTTGATCTGGATCATGGTGCGGTCTGAGGCCAGGGCCATCAACCCCCCGAGGGCATCGATTTCCCTGACTAGTTGCGCTTTTCCCGGTCCTCCAATTGCCGGGTTACAAGGCATCACACCAACTCGATCCAGGCTCATGGTGATGAGGAGGGTCTTACATCCCAGCCTGGTTGAGGCAAGGGCTGCCTCAGTTCCTGCGTGACCGCCCCCGACTACTATCACGTCAAAATTCATTTTCCCACACAGAAACGGGAGAAAATCTCCTCAATAACTCTGGGAGAAACCTCCCTCCCGGTCAACTGGAAGATGCTCCTCGTGGCGGCGCGAACTTCCTCGCAGATTAATTCAAGGGGCTGGACTCCGAGGCTCTCAAGGGCTTTTTTGATTGCTTCACGTGAAACGGATAGGGCTTCCCTCTGCCTGAGGGAGAGAAAAAATACCTCCTGGGTTGAGGGAAACAATTTTTTCCCCTCCTTTTTAAGGGCATCCCTTAAGTCTTCAAGACCATGACCCGTGAGGGCAGAAACCTTCAAGAGAGGCTCTTGAGGAAAATTCTGCCAACCGGGATCCTCTCTAAGGTCGACTTTGTTTCCAATGAGGAGAAACTTCTTTCCCTCGAGGACTTTGAAAATTTCCAGGTCCTCCAAAGAGGGGGGGGAGGAGATATCAACCAGGAATATTATCAGATCGCCCCTCTCCAAAAGATCCCGGGTTCTCTTCTGACCAAGGTTTTCAAGCAACCCTTTGGCCTTTCCCAATCCCGCGGTATCAACCAAGCGGAGCTTCTGCCCCCCAATGTCCAATTCTTCCTCCACGGAATCCCTGGTGGTCCCTGGAATGGGGGTTACAATTGCCCTTTCTTTTCCCAGAAGAGCGTTGAGGAGAGAGCTCTTCCCAACGTTTGGTTTTCCCACGATCACCAGTTCCGGGGTCCGGGCAGCCTGGTCGCCCAGCTGGGCCTTCTCAAGAAGGGCCTCCAGTCCATCCAGGCTCTCTTTAAGAGAAACCCTTAACTCCCCTTCGTCCACCTCCACATCCTCCGGAAAATCCAGTGCTCCCTCAAGGAGGGCCAGCAGGGATGTCAGTCGCTCCTCTAAAGGGAAAAGGTTTTGGGAAAACTCCCCCTCAAGTTGTTTAAGGGCAGCCTTGGCGAGGGTGATATTCGGTGCCTGAACGAGGGAGAGGATCGCTTCCGCCTGGGAAAGATCGAGCTTTCCATTGAGAAACGCCCTCTTGGTAAACTCCCCCGGTCCCGCCAGCCTGATCCCCAGGGAGAGCACCTCATTCAAAATTGCTTCCAGAAGAGGGGGGCTCCCGTGACAGTGGATTTCCACAACGTCCTCCCCTGTATAGGAGCGGGGGCCAGGCATGAATACGGCCAGACACCTTTCCAGGATTTCTCCTTCCGATGAATATATCCTCACCACCTTGAGCACCCTCGGGAGGAAGTGCTCCTTTCCCTTCCCGGTTAATTTCTGGAGGGCACCCAGGCTGTCCGGTCCGGAAATCCTGATGACTCCGATCCCGGAGGGGAAAATCGGGGTAGCGATTGCGGCGATCGTTCGAGATTCCAAATCCCTTTAACGGCCCTTTTTCAGATACCGGTAAGTGTTCCGGGAAGGCAGGGTTGTGCGCTTGGAAAGAGGGGGTAGCCATTTTCGGTTGGGGGCGAGGGGAGAGGGAATGGAAGCGGAGCCTTTCCCGTTATTGGGCTTCGTTTCCGTAGGCTCGATTATCACCCTGCGGTATGGCTCCTCACCCTCGGAGTGAGTTTTGACATCGGGGCGGTTTTGGAGGGAAAGGTGAATCAAGCGCCTCTCCATGGGGGGCATCGGGGGGAAGGTATAGGGCCTCTGGAGCCTCCGCACCTTCTCCGCAATTCGCTGGGCTGTCTTCCTCAGGGTTTCCTCCCTGCGTCCCCGGAAGCCGTTGGCGTCCAATATTATCCGCACCTTAAGCCCCTTCTTCGCCAGCGCCGCCTGGAGGAGAAATTGGAGGGAATTGATGGTATCTCCGTGCTTTCCAATGACTCTCCCCAGGTTCTGCCCAACCAGATTAAGGTAAAAGGAGCCCTCGCGGGGGGAACACTCTAGGCCCAAAGAAGGGTCGATTTTTTGGATGAGCTCCCGGGCTGTCTCCTGGACGAGCTCCTCCTGGGTTAAAAGCTTGGTAACCCTTACCCTTGCCTGTCTGGCTCCCAGGCCGAAAAGGCCCTGTCGAGATTCCTCGAGAACCTCCACCTCGGCTTTTTCCCTGGGAATTCCCAGCTCCTCCAATGCCGCCTGGATGGCCTCTTCCACCGAGCGGCCGGTTTTTTCAATGACTTGACCTCTTAACATGCTACTTTTCCTTCTTTGCTTCCTCGGTCTTTACCGGAACGGGGGCAGGTTTGGGGATCCCCCTGAAAACGATCAACTGCTGAACGATCTGAAGGATTGAAAACATCACCCAGTAAAGGGAAACCGCGATGGGAATGGAAAGGGAAATCCAACCGATCAAGAGGGGGAAGAGGATCATCATCAACATCCCTCCTTGCTGGCGGGAACTCCCCATGGTGTAGGATTGGAGGTACATCGTCAGGGCGACGAGCACTGGCCAGATATAGTAATACCAACCGCCCTGGGTAGGTAGGTAGGCGAGATTAAACCCCAAAAACCAGGCCCCTGGGGTTGCCCCCCTGACAAACTGGGCATACTGGGCCCCGTTGACAATGGTGGTGGTGTAGGTGTGGTAAAGCGCGAAGGGCTCGGTGGGGGTGGTGGTGGAAAGGGTTAAGCCGTAGGAGGTGGCAACGTCAATTGGTGCGGGAGCAAGGGGCATGAGAAAGTAAGCCTGAATAGCGAACCAGAGGGCCCACATGATGATCAATTGGGGAATTTGAAGCAGACAGGATGAGGTGAAACATCCCGCGGGATTTATCCCGTGTTTCTTGTAAAGCTGGCTCATCGCCTTGTTCAACTGCTGGGGATCGTTTTTGAACTTCTTCTGGATTTCCTGCATCTCGGGGGTCATCCTCTGCATCTTCAAAGAGGTCATCAGCGATTGCTGCTGGGGCCAGTAAAGAAGCGCCTTGAGGATGATCGTGAGAAAGATGATGGCCACGCCGTAATTTGGGACCAAGGAGTAAAAGAAATCCAGGATCTGAGTGAGAATGTTCTGTAACCAGGCCAAATTTGATTCTCCTTTCTATGGTACGGGATCATAGCCCCCGGGATGGAAGGGATTGCAGCGCAGAATTCTCTTAATGGCCATCCATCCTCCACGGGCTACTCCGTATTTTTCAATCGCTTGAATCGCGTACTGGGAACAGGTGGGTATATACCTGCACGATGGTGGGGTGTAAGGAGAGATTCCCCTGCGATAAAAATGAATTAAAAACAAAACAAACTTTTTTAACAATTTTGCCATTCCTTAATTTGGGGAGGCCCCCCTAAAAATGTTAGCCTTTTTCAATAGCTTTTCCAATTCCCCCCTGAGCTCCTCAAAGCCCAGTTCAAGCGCTTTTGGTTTTCCGATTACCACAACTTTAAAATTGGGGGCGAGTTCCGGACGAAGAAGCCGATAAGCCTCTTTAAGCCTCCTGCGGAGGCGATTCCTTTCTACCGCTTTTCGGACCTCCTTTGTTGTCCCAAATCCAGCCCCCCAGCGGTCGTCCTCCTTATAATACAAAATCATCCAGGGCGAGACAAAAGCCCGTCCCTGCCGGCAAACCTCCCGGAATTCCTTCCTTCCAAGCCTTCCCTCGGGGGGAAAAGAAAATTTCAACGAAAGACCCAATTCCTCAAGCAATGGTTAATTTATGGCGACCCTTCTGCCTTCTCCTTTTTAAAACATTCCGGCCAGCCCGGGTCTTCATTCTGCTCAGGAACCCGTGAGTTTTATATCTCTTTCTCAAATGGGGTTGAAAAGTCCTTTTCATTATCATTACCTCACTACGAGGAGGATTTTTAAAAACGCCCAATAATTATAGGGAAAGGGCAGGGGGTGGTCAAATAAAAAGGAAAATTGATTGCAGGAAACGGAAAAAAGAAGGCTTGCCAAAAAACCCGCGGGCATTTATTGGAATGGAGCGTTGAACTATAATCATCAAAGCAGGAAAGGAGGAGCGGATGCCCGAGAATTTCTGGCTTTTCATTCCCTTGATTGCCCTTCAATTAATCCTTCTCGTTTTTGCTTTAATTGACCTTCTTAAAAGGAGGCCCCGGGGGATGATAATATGGGGTATTGTGATCGTCCTGTTTTCCATCGTGGGCCCGGTTCTTTATTTTGCCCTGGGAAGGAAAAGCCCCCCGGATGAGGATTGAGGTTCCTGGGGCCTTTGGTTTTGGAAGAAAATGAGCCTGGCAGTCGAGACTATTTCGCTTACAAAAAGATACGGGAGAAAAGTCGCCCTGGATGGTTTAAATCTTCAGGTTGAAGAGGGTTCAATTTTCGGCCTTCTTGGCCCCAACGGAGCGGGGAAAACAACGACCATCAAATTGATCACTGGTCTCCGAAAACCAACTACGGGAAAAATAATCCTCTTCGGAGAGGATATTTCCCGTCTCCCCAACCAGGCGGGGAGGGATCTGGGATACCTTTCAGAGCGCCCCTCCTTTTATGGGTGGATGACAGCAAGGGAGTACCTTTCATTTGTGGGAAGCTTCGGTCGGATGCCTGGAAGGGAATTGAGGATGAGGGTTGATTACCTTCTCAACCTGGTTTCCCTCCACAGGGTAAGGGAACCTATTCGCAGCTTTTCCCGGGGGATGAGACAGCGGCTGGGAATAGCTCAGGCTCTAATCAACAATCCCAAGCTCCTGGTGCTGGATGAGCCGGCTTCCGCCCTTGATCCCCTGGGAAGGAAGGAGCTTCTCGAGACGATAAAGGCACTGCGGGGTGGGGTGACCATCCTCCTTTCCACGCACATCCTCTCCGATGCTGAAACGGTTTGCGATTACGTCTGCATCCTTCACCAGGGGAAAATGCTTGCCCAGGAAAGCGTCTCCTCTCTGCGAACAAGATACTCGGGAAGGAAGATCGAGCTCGAAACCACCCCGGAAAACGAGGAGTTCCTCCTAAAATTGCGGCGAGCAGAGTGGGTGGAGGATTTAAAAAAGGATGGGGGAATTTTAACCCTTAAAGTGAGGGATGTTTCCCGGGCGGAAATTGAAATTCCCTCCCTTCTTTCCGAATTTAGCCTCCCCTTGAAAAAGATGGAGGAAAAGGAGCCCACCCTGGAAGAGATTTTTCTTGAGGTCTTAAAAGAGGAAGATGCGGGAGCTTAGGGTATTTTTCCGAAAAGAATTAAAAGAAGGGCTGAAGAGCTGGCGAGTACCGATCATGCTCGTCGTGTTTTTTATCCTGGGGATTTCCTCTCCCCTTCTCTTTAAATTTATGCCCGCCTTAATCCCCCCGGAACTGAAATCGGCGTTTGAGCAATTCATGAAACCGACCTTCGAGGAGATGGCAAGTTCTCTTGCGAAAAACTTGAGCCAGATCGGGGTGCTGGTGATCATCCTCTTTTTCATGGGTAGCGTTGCAGAAGAGAAGGGGAAAGGCCAGCTTGAACTGCTCTTCGCCAGGCCAATTCCGCGCTCTTCCTTGATCTGGGCGAAATTTTTAGCAGGCTCGATTGCCATCATCCTCTGCCTTGCGATCTCCTTCCTGGCCTTCGCCCTGTATTTTGGGGTCCTCTTCCCTCAAGAAATTCCCCTAAAAAATCTCGCCTGGGGATTTTTTCTCTTCAGTCTTTTTTTCATTCTGGTCCTTTCCTTCACCCTTTTTTCCAGCACCCTCTTTTCCTCGGGGCTCTGGGCAGGATTGCTCTCGGGGTCGTTCTTCCTTCTTTTGAGTTTCCTCCCCTCCCTTGGAGAAAAATTTTCCCGATATTCCCCTTCGGGCCTCCTTGAATCCGCAAACCTGATCATGAGGGGGCAGGGGGCCAGCTTCGGGGATAGTTTGATGGTTACGGTTGTTGGAATTTTGATTTTTACCCTCCTTGCAAGCATTGTTCTGGAACGCCAGGAGTTTTAAATTTACCTTGAAGGAGGGGTTATAGTTTGCTAAAGTTTTTTCGAATTCCCAGAGATCGAGCTCCCATTCCCCGTGGTTTTGGTGGGCCGATGGGGGCCTAGGAAGGAGGAGGAATGCCCGACCTTTTTGACGAACCTGAGGACCTCTGGCAACAGGTACTCCAGGTCCTGAAGCAACAACTCTCCAGGCCGGCGTTTGAAACCTGGTTGAAATCCACCCGGGCTTTATCCCTTCAGGAGGGAGTTCTCCTCGTGGGAGTTCCCAACGAGTTCGCAAGAGATTGGCTTCAAACAAGGCTTTATTCCCTGATCAAAAGCACCGCCTCCTCAACTTTGAAGAAGGACCTCGAGGTGGAATTCAGGGTCATCGAAGCTCCCCAGAACCCTCCACCTGCGGAGTCCCTCTTTCCCGAAAAACAAGCGGGGATCCGCTTTAACCCCCGGTACACTTTTTCCACTTTCGTAGTGGGGAACTCCAACCGCTTCGCCCATGCGGCATGCATGGCGGTTGCGGAGGCCCCCGGTCGCTCCTACAACCCCCTCTTTATTTACGGGGGAGTGGGTTTGGGGAAAACGCACCTCCTCCAAGCGATTGGCCACCAGGTTATTTCCCGCAACCGGGGTTTAAAAGTGCTCTATATTTCCTCTGAGACCTTCACCAATGAAGTAATTAACGGGATCCGGGATCGAAAGATGTCCGAGTTCAGGGATCGCTATCGCTCTTTAGACCTGCTCCTCCTTGACGACGTCCAGTTTATCGCCGGAAAGGAAAGCACCCAGGAAGAGTTCTTCCACACTTTTAATGCCCTTCACGAGGCCTCAAAGCAAATTGTGATCTCTTCCGATCGTCCCCCAAAAGACATACCCACCCTTGAGGACAGGCTCCGCTCCCGGTTCGAATGGGGCTTGATCGCTGACATCCAGCCCCCGGATTTCGAAACCAGAATCGCCATTTTAAAGAAAAAAATCGAGTCAGAGGAAATGTCCTTTCCCCAGGAGGTCCTTGAATACATCGCCCAGAACATCACCACCAATATCCGGGAACTGGAGGGGGCCTTAACTCGCCTCCTGGCCTACGCTTCCTTAAATAACCTGGAAATCGACCTTCCGATGGCCGCTTCCGTCCTGAAAGACATCATCCCAGTTGTTCAGCGGCCTTTATCCCTCTCCGACATTCAAAAAACGGTCGCTTCCTATTTCGGGCTTACAGTCGAGGACCTGGTTGCTAAAAAACGCTCCCGGGAAATCTCCGTACCCCGCCAGATCGCCATGTATCTGGCTAGGGAATTGACGGACTCGTCCCTCCTCCAAATTGGGGCATCCTTTGGCGGAAGGGACCACTCCACGGTGCTTCATGCCTGCGACAAAATCCGGACCGAGGCGGAAACAAACATTAATTTAAGGACCGCCCTGGAAGAGATTAAAAAACAACTTTCCTCGAATTTTCAATAATTATCCACAGGAAGAGAAAAACCTGTTTATAACCTTAAAATTTTTGCTTTATTTTTTAAAAATCCACATAATAAACAATAGTGTCCACAACCATTGGGAAGAATATTTGGCTTTCAAAGGAAACAAAATTGATTTATCAACAGGTAGGGTCCTCCCCTACTACTTCTAAATTGAATTTAAAAATATAAAAAATAGAGGTATGGAAAATGCGGGTTGCATGTGAAAAAGAGGTTCTGACAAAAAACATCGGGGCTGTCCAGAGGGCAATTTCTGGGAGAAGCACCCTGCCGGTGCTCAACAACATCTTAATGGAAGCGAAAGGCGACCATATGCGCTTGATGGCCACGGACATCGAAATTGCCATTGAGGCAAAGTTCCCAGTGAGGGTTGAAGAAGAAGGAAGCATAACCTTTCCCGGAAAATATTTTCTTGAAATCGTCAAAAGGCTTCCTTCTGGAGAGGTAGAGATTGAACTTGAAAAAGAAGCAATTATTCATGTAAAGAGCGGCAAAACTCACTTCTCGATCAGCGGGCTCTCCAGTGAGGAATTTCCGGTTCTGTCTCAGGTGAAAGAGGGAACGACAATACAAATTAAGCCAGAAAGCCTGAGGTCCCTGGTGGAAGATACCGCTTTTGCCACCTCAAAAGACGAGGTGACCAGGCCCGAGTTGAGCGGTATCCTTTTGATTTTCCATCCCGAAAAGATTCAGGCGGTGGGAACTGATGGAAACAGGCTTGCCTTGAAGGAAGTTGAGGAGCCCACAGGGGTGAGCTCCAAACAGGAAGTTCTTCTACCCTCGAGGGCCCTCGAAGAGTTTTTGCGCATAGGAGAGGGCGAGGAGAATCTTCAAATTTTGGTTGGGCAGAACCAGGTCGATTTTGTCATGCCAACCAAGAAACTTTCCACGAGAAAAATCCAAAGCAAATTTCCCAGTTGGGAACAGGTAATTCCCCAAACTTTTGAGGCCACTTTCCTTGTTGAGACCAAAAAGTTTCAGGAAGCTCTCGACCGCTGTTATCTCCTCGCTCGTCAAATTGCCAACAAAGTATTCCTTAAGGGACAGGGAGGGGCCTTCACATTAGCTACAACCGTTCCTGAAGTGGGAAGCGTCGAGGAAGAAGTGGAGTGGGTTCAAGGAACTGCAGATATCGAGCTTTTTTTCAACGTACGGTACCTGCTTGAGGGCCTAAAGGGAGTTAGAACGGAGTACACATTCTTGGGCTTCACGGGCAAAGAGAGACCGCTTGTTTTAAAACCCTCCGACGAAAAGGGGTACCTTTACCTAGCAATGCCCCTTAGAGCATAAGGTTTGGTCCTAAAAGACCTTTCAGTATACGGATTCCGGAATTTAAAAGAACAGACCCTTTCCTTTGGCGAGGGACTTCAGGTTTTTGTGGGTCCCAACGCCCAGGGAAAAACCAACTTCCTGGAGGCGATTTACACCCTTGTTGCCGGGCGTTCCTTTCGGCAGGTTGAAGAATCCGCCCTTGTGCAGAACGGAAGCTCCGGCTTCAGGCTTTCAGGAAAAATAAGCCGAAGGCTGGGGGAGATAACAATTTTGCTCGTTTACCACAAGGAAAAGAGGGACAAAACCGTGGAAATTGACTCCCAGCCAGTAAGAAGGATCATCGACCTTTGGGGAGAGGCGAAGGCGGTGGTTTTCCATCCCCAGGACGTTCAGTTGATAAAAGGACCCCCCGCCCTCCGAAGGCAATTCCTCAACCGTCTTTTAGGGCAAAGCTCCCCGATCTATCGGCAAAACCTTTTAAAGTTCAGCATCGCTTTGAAACAGCGAAATGCGATGCTGAAGAAACTCTCGAGAGGGGAAACGGGGGAGGGTTTCGGCGAATGGGAGGAAGCTTTCGTTGATCTGGGGCAAAAAATTGTTGATGAGAGGGCAAGGGCTGTCCAGCTCCTCTCTCAGAAGGCGGATCGCGCATATTCGAAATTGGGCAAGGAAAGTCAGGAGGTTTCGATTAGATACCGGCCTTCAAGTTCTGAACTTGCCCGGGATATTATTCAAAGCCGCCCGAGGGAGATCCTTCAAGGAGCCTCTCTTGTAGGGCCCCACCTAGACGACCTGGAGGTCTTCCTTGGAGGAAAGGAGGCCAAAAGCTTTTCCTCCGAAGGCGAAATCCGGGGGCTCTCTTTGGCAATTAAACTTGCAGAGTGGGAGCTGATAAAGGAGGAAACAGGCGAGGCCCCCCTTCTGATTTTAGATGATGCCCTCTCCGAGCTCGACGAAAAGAGACAGGTTTCCCTCCTTGGCTTTTTGAGGGACTATCCCCAGGTATTCCTTTCCACCGTGTCCAGAAGGTTTCTTCCCGATCCCTATTTAAGTACCGCGGAGGTTTTCTTTGTAGATGCAGGGGAAGCGCAAAAGAGCACTAAAGCCCATTTCTGAACTTTTGGGACCAGTTGTCTCATCTTTGGGGCTCAAAGAAAGGCTTTTGGAAGAAGAGGTTAAAATGGCCTGGGTAAAATGCCTTCCGGAAGTTTGGAAGGAACACGTTTTTTTCCGAGGCTTCAGGAAAGGGGTCCTCCTTGTCTCCTGTTCCTCCTCGAGCTGGGCCCAGGAGGTTCGCTTCAACAGCCCCGAGTTGAAAAAGAAGATCAATGCCACCCTTAAGAGGGAGTTAGTTTCGGAACTTAAGACCGCAGGTCTGACAAAAAGGGGATAAAGAGATAAAATAAAATGTTATGGAAAACAACGGCTTAAAATACGATTCTCAAGAAATTCAGGTATTAGAAGGCCTCGAGGGCGTCCGCAAGCGTCCGAGTATGTACATCGGCTCAACAGATGTGCATGGGCTCCATCACCTCCTCTACGAGGTCCTGGATAACGCCATCGATGAGGCAATGGCCGGCGCCTGCAAAAATATCGAGGTTATCATCGGCAAGGACTCCTCCGTGACCGTCACCGATGACGGGAGGGGCATCCCTGTGGACATCGTACCCAAGGTTAACCTTCCGGGGCTTGAAGTGGTCCTCACGCGGCTTCACGCCGGGGCAAAGTTCGGGTCAAGCGCCTACAAGGTCTCCGGCGGGTTGCATGGGGTAGGGGTCTCAGTGGTCAATGCCCTTTCCCGGAGACTGGAAGCCACGGTCTGGGTCAATGGAAGGACTTACTTCCAAGCCTTCTCCCGGGGAAAACCCCTGGGGCCAATGGAAGAGGGTGAGGAGACCGATCGCTCGGGGACCAGGATCAAGTTTTTCCCTGACCCGGAGATCTTCGAGACCCTGAGCTTCGACCCCGAGGTAATCAAGCAGAAGATGGAGGAGTTGGCTTTCCTCAACCGGGGGGTGTGCCTGAAATTCATTGACGAAAGGACCGGAGAAAGGAAGGAGTTCCTCTACGAGGGAGGAATTGTCTCCTTTATCGAACAGCTCAACCGGGAAAAACAGCCCCTCCACGAAGTGATTTACGTTTCTGGTTCTCAGGATTCGGTTTTCGTGGAGGCGGCCCTTCAATATAATGCCGGATTTTCAGAGGAGGTCCTTTCTTTCGCCAACAGCATCAGGACGACCGAAGGGGGAACGCACCTTTCGGGCTTCAGGGCGGCCCTCACCCGTTCCTTGAACGAGTGGGCCAGAAAGAATGGCATGCTGAAAAACGGTGATCAACCCTTCACCGGGGAGGATGTCCGGGAGGGCCTGGTCGCGATTATTTCGGTTCGCTTAGTTGACCCCCAGTTCGAGGGTCAGACGAAAACAAAACTGGGAAATTCTCAGGTAAAAGGGATCGCCGAGGCAATAGTGGCCGAGGGCTTAGAGGAGTACCTTGAGAGTCACCCTTCTGAGGCCAGGAAGATAGTACAGAAGGTTGTCCTGGCAATGCATGCGCGGGAGGCTGCTCGAAAAGCCAGGGAGCTCACCAGGAGAAAAAGCGCCTTGGAACTATCCCCTCTTCCGGGAAAACTTGCGGATTGTTCCGAAAGGGACCCGGCAAAATCAGAGATTTTTATCGTGGAGGGCGATTCCGCAGGGGGCTCCGCCAAGCAAGGAAGGGACAGGTCGTTCCAGGCGATCCTTCCTCTTAGGGGAAAGATTCTCAACGTGGAAAAGACCAACCTGAACAAAATCCTTTCCAACGAGGAGATCAAGGCGATAATAACCTCTCTTGGGTGCGGGATCGGGGATGAGTTCGATCCCAACCGGCTCCGCTATCACAAGGTGATTTTGATGACTGATGCGGATGTTGACGGGTCCCACATCCGGACCTTGCTTTTGACTTTCTTCTATCGCCACATGTGCGGGTTAATTAAGGAGGGCTTTGTTTATATCGCCCAGCCCCCGCTTTACGGGATCAAGACCACAAAGGAGGTTCAGTATTTCCACAGTGACCAGGAACTTCAGGCTTTCCTGAAAAACTCCCCCAAGAGTTACGAGATCCAGCGATTCAAGGGGCTGGGAGAGATGAACCCCGAGCAGCTCTGGGAAACTACCATGAATCCCGCTACCAGAACGATCATCCGCGTGACCCTCGAGGATGCCCAGAGGGCTGAGGAGATATTTACCGTTTTGATGGGAGACAAAGTGGAGCCGCGAAAGGAGTTCATCGCTGCCCATGCCCACGAAGTGAGGAATCTTGACATTTAAAGCCCCCCGTTTGATAAGCTGTGGATAATTTTGTGGAAATTGTTGATTAATTTGATTCATTTGGAAGAGGAGTGCTTGCCATGAGGATAGGAATATTAACTGGAGGAGGGGACGCTCCGGGGTTAAACGCCTGCATCAGGGCAGCAGTTGCCAGGGCGGAGGATCTGGGGTGGGAGGCGATCGGGATCCGCCGCGGCTGGGCGGGTCTGCTTGAGAACGACTGCTTCCCCCTTTCCTGGCCTTTTGTGGAAAAAATTGTCTCCCTTGGGGGGACCGTCCTCGAGACCTCCCGTACTAATCCCTTTAAAAGGGAAGGGGACGAGGAAAGGATCTTCGAGAATTTTCAAAAAATCAAGCTGGACGCTCTAATTGCCATTGGGGGGGACGATACCTTGACGGTTGCTCACAAGCTCGCGCAGAGGGGCTTGCCCGTAGTTGGCGTCCCCAAGACCATGGACAACGACGTCCCCCTGACAGACTACACCATCGGATATGATACCGCGGTGAATATCTCCACAGAAGCTATCGACAGGCTTCACACCACAGCAGCTTCCCACCGGAGGCTGATGGTAGTCGAGGTAATGGGAAGGGACGCAGGGTGGGTGGCAATTGCCAGCGGGCTCGCGGGTGGGGCCCACCTGATACTCATCCCCGAAGTCCCCTATGATCTGGAAGAGGTCGCCCAGTTTCTCATTGATCGTAAATCCCGGGGGAACACCTACAGCCTGATCGTCGTATCGGAAGCCATTCACCCCAAGGATGGAACGGAGCCCTTCGGCTACGAGAAAAGGGAGGTTGACGCCTTCGGCCACGTGAGGCTTGGGGGGGTTGGCCACATCTTCGCGGAGCTCCTGGAGAGGAAAACGGGAATGGAGGCCAGGGCAACCGTTCTGGGACACTTGATCCGTTCGGGCCCCCCAACTCCCTTTGACCGGAACCTCGGGACCCACCTGGCATTGAAGGCCATTGATCTGGTCCAGGAGAAAAAATGGGATCACATGGCGGCTTTAAAGGGGACGGATTACACTTCCGTGAACCTCGGGGATGTCCTCTCCCAGACAAAGAGGGTCCCCCTGGAGTTCTATAACCGGATCAAATTATTCTTCAGGTGAGGAGTGACAATGGAAAGAACTTTCGCCATGGTTAAACCGGACGGATTTTCAAGGGGGTTGGTGGGGGAGGTAATCCGACGTTTTGAGGGGAAGGGCTTAAAAATCGTGGCCCTCGAATTGAAGGAATTTTCCCCCGAACTGGCGGAAGAATTTTATGCGGAGCATAAGGGAAAAGGTTTTTTCTCCTCCCTCGTGGAATTGATCACCGCAGGGCCTTCCGTGGGTATGGTTTTAGAGGGACCAAATGCGGTTAAAATCGTGCGCACCCTCATTGGGGCGACAAATCCCCAGGAGGCGCAACCCGGAAGCATCAGGGGTGACTTTGGGCTCGAGCTTCCCGCCAACATTGTTCACGCCTCGGACTCGCAGGATTCCTTTAAGCGGGAAAGCCGGATCTTTTTCGGCAAGGAATTTTAATTATTTTTCGAGGACCGCTCGAGCAAGGATCAGGTCCTCGAGTTTATCCACATCCACCCCCAGGTCAGGAGCGTCAATCATTAAAGCCTTAACCGGGAGGGAGGTCGCCCGGGAGACCACGTTTTCAAGTTCCTCGATTGAAAGGTTGCCCAGGAGGAACTTGAAAAGGCACTTCGTCCCCAAAATTGAGGCGAGTTTCCAGATTTGCTTTCTTCCCGCAACCACCCTCGAAAGGAAGTTCTCCACGGTGTGCCAGCTTTCCCTGCGGAAAAGGAAGAGGTTTCCTGCCTTGACATTGCCCTCCTTCAGGTGGGCGTAAGTCCGCTGGCTCCCGGGGAAAACCCTCTCTATATCCTCCTTCCTGACCACTGGAAGGTACAAGGAAGCGGAATAGGATTCACAAAGGGAAATTACCCGGTCGATTGTCTGGGTGGAAATCAGGGGAATGTCCGAACCCATTAAGGCAACCAGGGGGCTCGTGGTCTCCATCACCCCTCTCTCGATGTTTTCCTCCATGGTGTTTCCTGCAGGGACGAGCTTATCTACAAAAGGTTTCAGTCCCTCCCCGACCTCGAAATTTGAAACTAATATCAGGTTTTTTAAGTAGCGCGACCCCTTTAGGGCCCGCAACACATATTCCACCATCGGCCTCCCGTCGATGGAAAGGAGGCTTTTGTTTTTAACCCCTTCCCCGGCGAACCATTCCTCAGCACCGCCACCTGCAAGGACCACAGCGTCAAATTCCATTTTTTCCTCCAGGTATACTGAATTAAAACCCTTCTTGTTTTAATATTTAGAGCAGACGGCATCAAATTTTGTTACCATAGGGATCTTCCCGGGAGGCCCTTTTTGAAAAATGAGAAAAAATAAGTTCCTTTTTTTCAACGCGGATGACCTGGGGTATTCTTTCAAAACCAATGAGAGGATCCTCGCAGCCTTCTTGAAGGGGCCGGTCGGGGGGTCTTCATTGATTGTTAACATGGGAAAAAGCACTGCTTCCGGGGCAATGATTGCTATTGAAGAAGGAATTCCCGTGGGACTTCATTTCAATGTTAACGAAGGGGCTCCCCTCTCCGGGGCCCCTTCTTTGGTGGGGAAAAATGGAAAATTTTTTCCTCCGCCAACTTTCCTTTATCGAATGCGGCAGGGTTTTATTGACCCCCAGGACTTGAAAGAGGAATGCCGGGCTCAAATTGAGGAATTCATCTCCCTGGGTTTTTCCCCGTTTCGTTTCGACAGCCACAATCATTCCCACGTCTTCCCGGGGGTCTTCCCCATAATTGCCCCAATTCTCAAGGAATACGGGTTCAAAGTGGTTAGAACTCCCAGGGAGAGGAAGGGGAATTTTTTCCGAGCACTGCCCAGAGTTGGAAGGGCGCTGGAGATCCTTTTCCTTTCCCTCTGGGGGGATTCCCTTAAGCGGAATTTGCCCAAGTTTGGTTTCAAAACCATCCCTCATTTTTCGGGGATGCTTGAGCAGGAGCCATATTTTTCAAAGGAACGGATTTTAAGGATGCTCAAAAGACTAAACTTCGGTTTGACCGAGATCATGGTTCATCCGGGACACAAGGGCGAAATGGAGGTTTTAATCGATGAGGAGATCAATAGGGCAATTCATTCGGAAAACTTTAGAGTCCTTAAGCAAGAAATTCTGGAATTTTTATGAGGATTTTTACGAGTGGCTTTTCCGGATAAAACCGGTCGGTCCTCCCGGGGAAGGGGCTTTCCGCTGGGGAATCACCCACTACCGGGGCCCGGGTATCACTTTGGAAGATGGGGTTCGAATCGCTAGGGGGGAAGTGGTGGGGGAGATTCATACGGACAACAGGTTAATCATGGAGTTGAGAAAAAAATTCAACGACCCGGTTTCCTTCTATGTGGAGGTTTTAAGAAGGATGAGGCTTTCCCTGGGGGAACTGGCAAAAATCTCCAATTTCGAGCCCCGATTAAAAAAGGTTAAAGCTTTCCGCGGGACCACCCTCCTTCATGAGGGAGCCAGGCGCCTTGGATTTGAGGTATTCCCCATGGAAACGAAGGCTAAAGAGGTCTGGGAGACAAAAGTCCAGTATTTTTTCCTCAGGAAGTACATGGACGAGGGTTTTGAAAAGAAGAGGGAAAAGGGGTTGGTTTCCAAAAGGATCTGGCTTTCAAAGGAAAAGCTCATCAGGTTATACGGGGATCACTCCACCTTGAAATAGAGGTCCCTTGCTTCACCGGCAACGTAAATCGACCCGGTTACAAGGATCAGGTCCCCTTCTCGGGCAATTCCGATTGCTTCCTGTAAGGCGGTTGAAACCCCGGGGAATTCCCTGGCAGGAATCCCCAGGCCCTGACATCCCTCGACAATTTCTGCAGGCTTGAATCCCCTCCCCGAGCTTGCCGCCGAAGCGAGGATGAGTGGCTCAAAGTCCTTGAACTTAAGAAGAATGCCTTTGAGGTCCTTGTCCCTTGAGACTCCCATGACAATGATCAAGCGCTTAAATTGGAAGCACTCCTTAATTGCCCTGGAGAGGGCTCCCGCCTTCGAGGGGTTATGAGCGCCATCGATGACAATTAGGGGGGACTGAGAAAGGATCTCAATCCGCCCAGGCCAGCGAAGACCAGCAACCCCCCTTTTAAAATCCCCCTCCGTCCAGGAAAAGCCCATTTCCTTTATACACTGGAGGCAGGCGAGGGCGAAGGCGGCGTTACTTATCTGGTGCTCTCCCAATAGGGGGAGAAAAATTTCCTCAAGGACGCCTCCTTGACCCTTGAGGTTAATGGTTTGGCCCGCAAGGCTGAAGGATAAAGGTCCTTCTGCTTGTACTGCTCCTTGGAGGAGGGGCGCCCCTCTTTCTTCCGCAACCCTCATTAGGACCTCCATTGCCTCTTCTTCCTGACGGGAGACCACTACGGGAGTTCCGGGTTTGATAATCCCGGCCTTCTCGAAGGCAATTTGAGAGAGGGTGTTTCCCAGGTATTTTTCATGGTCGAAGCCGATCTCCGTGATTCCGCATATAATTGGTTTTAGGACATTCGTGGCATCGAACCTCCCGCCCATTCCGACCTCCACCACGGCAATGTCAACTTTCTTCTGGGCAAAATATTTAAAAGCCAGGGCCACCCCCATTTCGAAGTAAGTGGGGAAACCCAATTCCGTTTTCCCGATATTTTCTGCTATGGGGACGATCTCTTCCACGAGGGATGTGAGTTCTTCCTTGGAGATCAGATCGTCGCCGATAGCTATCCTTTCCCGGTAGGTCTGGAGGTGTGGCTTGGTGAAAAGTCCCACTTTGAAACCCGCCTCTTTCAGGACAGATTCAATCATCTTGCAGCTTGAGCCTTTCCCGGAGGTTCCCCCGATGAGGATTGAAGGGAAGGTCTCCTGGGGGGAGCCAAGCGCCTCGAGGAAAGCCCCGATCCTTTCAAGTCCAAGTCGGGGCGAGAAGCGTGAGGGCGATTCCAGAAATTTCAGGGCTTCCTGATAGTTCATTCTCCCCCAAGCTCCTGAAATATCTTCCGGGCTCTTTCCAGCCTGAATCTTAAATCCTCCAGGCTCTTTTGTTGCTTTTCCAGGACATCGGGTGGGGCTTTTTCCAGGAATTCGGGATTGGAAATTCTTGACTCAACCCGCCCCAGGTCTGCTCTAAGTTTTTCCGTTTCTTTTTTGAGTTTTAATAGAAGCCCCTCCCTCTCTTTGGGGTTTAGGGGAAGGAAGATTTCCATCCCCGGAGCCACTCCCCCAATTGCCCCTTTGGGCCGTTGCTGTTCCTCCCGGAATTCTATCCCCGATATTCGAGCCAGGGGAAGGATGTATTCCAGCGATTCCTCGAGGATCTCCTTAATTTCTGGAGTGGTTAAGACTATCGCTTTGGTGAGGCTGGAAGGGGGAAGGCCTCCCTCGGCGCGCAGATTTCTCACCGTCCGGACGAAGGCCTTGAGGAATTCCATCCTCCTTTCGGCTTCTTCGTCGAGATCGGAAGCCTCGGGTTTCGGCCAGGGGGCGACGATCAGCGCTTCCCCTTCTTTGCCCGGCAACTTCTGCCAGAGTTCTTCGGTTATGAAGGGGCAGATGGGATGAAGAAGGCGGAGGATCGTCTCCAGTGTCCGGTGAAGGAGGGTCTGGGCCCCCTTTCGCCTGTCCCCGCCCATGTTCAGGTCGGTTTTGCACATCTCAATGTACCAGTCGCAGAATTCCCCCCAAAAAAAATCCTCCAGGGTGTGGGCGAAATCAGCGAAGTTGAATTCCTCCAGGTCTCGCGTCGCTTCGTCAATTACCCTGGAAAGGAGGGAAAGGATGTAGCGGTGAGGAAGGGAATTTAAGGGTTTTGCTTGGGGGTCGAAGCCCTCGAGGTTTAAGAGGAGGAAGCGGGAAGCATTCCACAGTTTATTGGTAAAATTCCTCCCCCTCTCGAACCGCTCCTCCCCCATGGGGATGTCCTGGCCCCCGAGGGTTGCGGAAGCTGCCATGGCGAATCGAAAAGCGTCTGTCCCGTATTGTTCCATTTTCTCCAGGGGATCGATCACGTTGCCCAGAGATCTGGACATCTTCCTTCCCTTCCCATCCCTGATCAGTCCGTGAATGTAGACGTGGCTGAAGGGAATTTTTCCTGTGAAGTAAAGGGAGGCCATGATCATTCGGGCCACCCAGAAAAAAATGATGTCGTACCCGGTAGAAAGTACCGTGGTGGGAAAGAAATACCGGAGGTCCTCCGTTTCCTCGGGCCAGCCCAGGATGGCGAAGGGCCAGAGGTTTGAGGAGAACCAGGTATCCAGGGCATCGGGATCCTGCTTAAGATCGTTGGACCGACAGCGGGGGCAGGTCTCCGGCTCTTCCTCGCTTGCGAAGACCTCCCCGCAGGACTGGCAATACCAGACGGGAATCCGATGGCCCCACCATATCTGCCTGGAGATACACCAATCCTTGATGTTTTCCATCCATTCCATGTAGACCTTTTTCCAGCGCTCGGGGTGGAATTTGATTTCCCCGCTTTCCACGACCTTCATCGCCGGGATGGCAAGAGGTTTCATTTTCACAAACCACTGGGTGGATATCAGGGGTTCAATCGGCTGGTGACAGCGGTAGCACTTACCAATGGAATGGGAGTAGGGCTCGACCTTCTGAAGGAAGCCCCCTTCCTCCAGCTTTTTTACTATCTGTTTTCGGGCTTCTAAGCGATCCAATCCGGAAAATTCTCCTGCCTCCTGGGTCATTAACCCTCCTTCCCCGATGACCGAGATGGAAGGGAGGCTGTGCCTTTGCCCGATCTCGTAGTCCAGGGGGTCGTGGGCGGGGGTAATTTTTACCGCACCGGTTCCGAATTCTGGGTCGACCTCTGAATCGGAAATGATGGGGATCCTTCTATTCATCAAGGGCAGGATGGCGGTCTTTCCAACCAGATCCTTGTATCTTTGGTCCTCGGGGTGAACCGCAACCGCCGTATCCCCCAGCATGGTCTCTGGCCTGGTGGTGGCAACGGTAATGAAACCGTTCTCTCCCTCGAGCGGGTACCTTACGAAATAGAGGAAAGTCCGCTCTTCCTCATATTCCACTTCGATGTCCGATAGGGCAGTGAGACAGGTGGGGCACCAGTTGATGATCCTCCTTCCCCGGTAGATCAAGCCATCGTTGAACAGTTGGATGAATTGGCGCCGGACCGCCCTTTGATACCCTTCGTCCATGGTAAACCGAAGCCTTGACCAATCCGCGGAAGCCCCCATCATTTTTAATTGCTCGACAACGTATGAAGCTTGCTCCTCTTTCCACTTCCAGCACCTTTTGAGGAACTCCTCCCTTCCCAAATCGAAGCGGGAGAGCCCCTCCTTCCGGAGTTCTTTTTCAACCGCGTTCTGAAAAGCTAGGCCTGCATGGTCCAGCCCGGGAATCCAGAGGGCGTTCCATCCGCTCATCCTCCAGAAACGGATGATCAAATCCTGAAGGGTATTGTTAAAACCATGGCCCACGTGCAGGGACCCGTAGACATTTGGAGGGGGCATGGCTATCACCGCCGGCTTTTTCGAGGGGTCGATTTCCGCGCGGAAATAATTACCCTCCAGCCAAAACTGATATATCCTTTTTTCAACTTCTTTTGGTTCGTATGCTGTTGGGATGTTCATTTTTTCTCCTTCCTCCCAAAAAAAGAAAAACCTCCGTCAAGGACGGAGGTCCGCGGTACCACCTTTATTCCCTTTCGGGCTCTCTTGGCTTTAACGCAGCATGCGAGAAGGCTTACTTTCCTTTCAGCCCCCAGCTCAGAGAGCGACTTCAGCTCCAACTTGACGGGGAACTCGCACCTTTCATCCCCTCTCTGAGACAAGCGAAGGAGCTTACTCCTCTCTCTTCATCGCTTTGGGCTTTTTTAACAGATATTCTCCAGGCTGTCAACAATTGACTCTGGCAGGGGAAAGATTGAGCGCCGGATGGGGAGGTTCCGGGCTTAATATGGTATAATACAAAAAACTATGGAACGGGAAAGCATGGAGATAAAGCAGGTCCTCGAGGAGAGACTCAGGGGAATCGAGGGGATTCTTGCGGTATCCTCCAAGTTCGGGGCGGATAACCAGCTTGAAGCTTTGAACCTGATCGTTGATAATTCCCGGAATTACTCTCAATGGAGGAGGGAGATCTCCCGCCTGGTTTCAGAAGTCCTGGGGGAGAGCCCGGATCCCGCCGTGATAAATGTCGCCATTTGGAATTCCCGGGACCTTGCTCAGAGCTGGGGGAGGCCAAAGGTCGACAAGGTCTCCTTCGAGACCTCCCCGGAGCACGCCCACGTAAAAGTTTGCCTTTCCTGGAGGGGGGACCACTTCTGGGGCGAGGCTTCCGGTCCTAACACTGCCGCTTTCGTTCGGATGCTCATCGCCCAGGCCACCCTTCGGGCTTTAGAGGGATTTTTGAAAGAGTCTTTCAGCCTTTCCCTCCTCGGATGCCAGGAACTAACAATGCAGGACAGGACGCTGATCGTGGCATGCGTGAGCGTCTCCTCTTCCTATGGAGAGCAAACCTTAACGGGTTCCGCTTTTGTCAAAAATAATTACCTTGAAGCGGTTGTGAAGGCTACCCTCGATTCCTTGAACCGCATCTGGGGTAGAATTTCCATCTGATCGCCTTCCCTCTCCTACTTGTTTTAAGCCCAATTTTAGGTTATTTTATGAAAATCCTTATAGGAGGTCATAAATGAACCAGGAAAAATATTTATTTACCTCCGAATCAGTTACTGAGGGACATCCCGACAAGATAGCGGATCAGATTTCGGACGCTATCCTCGATGAAATATTGATTCAGGATCCAAGAGCCAGGGTCGCCTGTGAAGTGATGGTTTCTACTGGTTTGGTTTTCGTTGCCGGTGAGATTACCACCTCGGCAATGGTGGATTACCCGGATGTAGTAAGGAGAACTGTAAGGGAGATTGGATACAATTCCCCCGAGCTTGGCTTTGATGCCTCCACTTGTGCGGTCTTGATTTCCCTCGATAAGCAGTCCCCGGATATCGCCATGGGGGTCGATAAATCCCAAGAGGTAAGGTTCGGACTGGCGAAAGACCAATATGATGAGATCGGGGCTGGGGACTCCGGGATGGTTGTCGGCTATGCCTGCAATGAGACCCATGCTTTAATGCCCCTCCCCATCTTCCTTGCTCACCAGCTTTCCTTTGCCCTTGCCGAGGAGAGGAAAAGTGGTCGACTTCCATACCTCAGGCCGGATGGGAAAACCCAGGTGACGGTTGAATACAGGAAGAACGCCCCCTACAGGGTGCATACAATAATAGTGTCCACCCAGCACGACGAGCCGATCTCTCACGATTACGAACGCCTCCAAAGCGACATCAAAGAGAGGGTGATTAAAAGGGTCATTCCCCCGGAACTCCTGGATGAAAACACCCTAATTTATGTAAACCCGACGGGGAAATTCGTCATCGGGGGACCCGTGGCGGACGTGGGGTTAACGGGAAGGAAAATCATCCAGGACACCTACGGGGGGAGGGGCGCTCATGGAGGTGGTTGCTTCTCGGGAAAGGATCCCACCAAGGTTGATCGTTCCGGGGCTTACATGGCCCGCTACATTGCCAAGAACGTTGTTGCTGCAGGCTTGGCCGAGGTCTTCGAGATCCAGGTTTCTTACGCCATTGGAGTGGCCCGGCCGGTCTCGGTTTTCATTGACAGTTTTGGCACGGCGAAGGTGCCTGAGGAGAAAATTCAAAAAGCAATCTTAAAAGTCTTCGATCTCCGCCCCAAAGCGATTATTGATCAATTGAATCTGCTCAGGCCAATATATCGGAAAACCGCCGCTTACGGTCATTTCGGAAGGACCGACGTTCTTTTCCCCTGGGAAAAAACTGATAAAACCGAGGACCTTTTAAGAGAGGTTAAAAATTTATGAAAAAGACCGATTCCCGCTCTCTGAAAAGCTTCATCGGCGAAAAAGTGATCCTTGAAGGTTGGGTGCATCGCATCAGGGATATGGGTGCTTTTGCCTTTCTCCTTCTTCGGGACCCCTGGGATGTTATCCAGGTTGTTGTCCCCCAGGCTGAAACCGTGAGGGACATCCCGTTGGAGAGCGCAGTAAGGATTCAAGGGGAGGTCATCAGTGAACCCCGCGCGCCCCAGGGCTTTGAGGTTCATTCTCTTTCCATCTCCCTCCTTTCGCCCGCAATTGAAATTCCCCCATTTGAATTAAATAAAAAGGACCTTGAGGTGAGCCTAAGCCTGATTCTTGACCACCGACCCCTCAGCTTGAGACACCCAAAGCAGAGGGCGATTTTCCGAATCGAAGGCGAATTCGTGAACTCCTTCCGGAATTTCCTCCGACAGGAGGGCTTCACGGAGATTTTTTCCCCCAAAATCGTGGCCACGGGAACGGAGGGGGGCGCATCCCTCTTCCCTATCGATTACCTCGGGAAAAAAGCTTACCTTGCTCAAAGCCCCCAATTTTATAAGCAAATGATGGTGGGAGTATTCGGGAGGGTGTTTGAAGTTGGTCACGTCTACCGGGCCGAACCCCATGCCACCTCCAGGCACATCAACGAATATCTGAGCCTCGACTACGAGATGGGCTTCATTGAAAACGAACAGGATGTGATGAAAGTTGAAACTCGCCTCCTTGCTTATGCCCTTTCCAGGATAAAGGAGAATTGCGCCAGGGAAATCGAGCTTCTAAAAGCAAAAATCCCCGATCCCCCCGAGGAAATTCCCCAGCTCACCCTGGCCCAGGCAAAGGAGGTCTTAAGGAAGGAGTTCGGAAAGGACCTCAATGAAGAGGACGATTTAGATCCCGAGGGGGAAAAGTTCCTCAGCGAATTTGCCTTGAAGGAATTCAAGTCGGAGTTCCTTTTCCTCACAAGCTACCCCGTCTCCCTTCGACCCATGTACGCCATGCCCGATCGGGAAAACCCGTCCCTAACCCGGAGCTTCGACCTCCTCTTCCGGGGGATGGAAGTCACCACCGGAGGACAGCGAATCCACGAATACCAGATGCTGGTTTCTAATATCCGGAAATTCGGCCTTGACCCCGATGTTTTCGGGTTCTATCTGGAGCCCTTCAAGTTTGGGATGCCCCCTCATGGGGGGCTGGCCATTGGCGCGGAAAGAATAACCGCCAGGCTCCTCGGGCTGGAAAATATAAGGCAGGCCTGCCTTTTCCCCCGCGATGTCAATCGCTTGACCCCCTGACTTGTCCCGCCTGCCTTCTTGTCTTTACAATAGTGAAAAAGGAGGGAATGGAATGAAAGCGTACGTTCTTATTGATGCAGAAGTCGGGTCAATTCCTCACGTCCAGAAAGAACTTCTCGCTCTTCCAGAGGTGAAGGTGGCCGATGTGGTGACCGGGCCTTACGATGTGATTGCGGTGGTGGAAAGCGAGGATCCCTCGGTGATGTCCAACCTGATTACTTCCAAGATCCACCAGATTGAGGGCGTGGTCGCCACAATGACCTGCATGGTCATGTGAAGTCAGCCTCTTCTTGAATTGATTTCATCTCCTGGGCGATTAGCTCCTCCCATTTTTCCCAGGAGGACCAGCCCGTTTTGCAAAGTCGAATCCTCTGCTCGTAATCCTCCGCAACCCACCTTAATAGTCCTCGGAACATCCTCGAGGGATGAGCTGCACCCTGGGCGAGGACTTCCTGGGGGACTCCAAGGCTGTTCAAGTATTGGGCAAAGGATTTTTCCAGGAGGGATTGAAGCGGATCTCCAATTGTGCGGACCTGAAAGTTATACCCCTTTTCAAAGAGAAAAGCCCTGAACTCTCGAAAAAGGGGGCCCTGGCAGACGACGATTTGCTCCCGGGCTCGGACCTTTAGCCTTCCCATGAGGTTTTTTGCCAGGCTCCTGGCCTTTAAAAGGTAAGAGCCCTTCTTGAATTCCTCCTGAAAGAAGGAGACGGGGATGATTCCC
Organism: Caldisericota bacterium; assembly: GCA_024655965.1. Classification (GTDB taxonomy): domain Bacteria; phylum Caldisericota; class JANLFM01; order JANLFM01; family JANLFM01; genus JANLFM01. The sequence goes on from JANLFL010000001.1 coordinate 433,462, forward strand.
GTGAGAAATTCTTCAGTTTCCCTTCGCAGAGCGCCGATCAAAACTCCCCCTATCGGGCAACCCCATCCGGAATCATCGATTTCCAGCATCGGTTAACTCCTCGATGTAACTCAAAGCCCTCTTCAGCCTTAACCTGTTTTCCTCAAAATTCAACCACCTGCTCGCTCCCGAGGGGTGAGGGAGAGGGATCCAGATCATTCCCTCCTTTTTAAAGGTCCTCCCCACTCCTTCCTCCAGTTTTTCAATTTTAAGGAGGATTTTTAATGCCAATTTCCCCACAAGTAGTATGACTTTGGGCGATATTATTTCAATTTCCTTAAAAAGGAAGGGCAGGCAGAGGGCTAACTCCTCTTTCGAGGGGGAACGATCCCCTTCGCCCCTGGGATTTTTCCCCGGGTAGCATTTTGTGACCGAGGTCATGTAAACCGAAGCGCGGAACTCTTTCTCCTCATAACCCGCCTCCTTTAGCCAGCGAAAAAGGGTCCTTCCTGCCCTTCCCGAGAATGGAAGTCCCGTTTCCAACTCCACTTTCCCGGGGGCCTGCCCGATAAGCATCCAGGTGGAAGGATAGACAGGGGAAAAAACCGGTTGTGGATTTGGGATGGATCCCTTCTCCTGGCATTTCCTGCAGGACCTGATTTTGCCAACGAGCCCCAAAAGGAGATCCTCAGTTTGATTCATCGGGAATTTTCCAGGAAGGCCAGAATTTTAAAAGAATTTCGGATAAAGGAACGATCCTGATCCCCTCTTTATTCCATAAGTCAACTCCCTCTTTAAGGAGGGAAATAATGTCCTTGGTGTAAATGTGGATGATCCCAATTGCTGAACCTTTTCTTTTGGCAATTTCCCCGAGTTTCCTCATGTTTTCCCGGATCGCCTTGGGGTTGGTGTCGTGGTCCAGGGATAGGTCATTTTCCAAGACTGGTATCCCAATTTGATTCCCGAGCTCCCTGGCAACGGATTTTGGGGTCACCCGGGAGTCGAGGAAAAACAACCCCCTCTCTTTGAGGTAAGAGAGAATTGCCCCCATCACCCTTCGATCCTCCGTAACCTTCGTCCCCATGTGGTTGTTCATGCCTATTGCTCCCGGCACATCGTAAAGGTCAGCCTCGACCTGTTTTTTTACCTCCTCGTCGCTCATGGAAGAAAGGATTGCCCCCGGGCCCAGCCAGTCGTTACCCTTGTGCGATTCCATTGGGCAGTGAAGGATCACCTCTTTCCCATGTCTTTTTGCTTCCAGCGCTACATCCCGGGAATATTTCAGAGAGGGCATGACCGAAATCGTCAGGGGAAACGGAAGGGAAAAAGCCATCCTCGATTGTTGGAGGTTGTAACCGTTGTCATCGACCACGATTGAAATTAAAGGGACCTCCAGTTCAGGGTTTGAGGGGGTGTAAGTGTTTGAAGGGGTAATTTTCCCCGTCCCAATAACCTGTTCAAGGTCAAATCCTATAAGGGGGTTTGGGGAAGGGCGAAGGATGAAAAACAAAATCAGGGCCAGGGCAAGGACACCGGCGATAATTAATAAAACAGATAGAACCCCCTTTTTTACCTTTATCACCTTTCCTTGATAACCCCCGGGAACTTTGCCATTTTCTTGGGAGTCAAAATTAAAACCTACTTGAATTTATAACATTTTTATAAAAGCGGGGTTAGAAAGAGGAAAAAGCATGAAAAAAGTGAGGATTGTGACTGACTCAACTTGTTATCTTCCCCCGGAGATACTTGGAGAGTATCCCGAGCTTTCCGTGGTCCCCCTTTACGTGAGCTTCGGCGAAGAGAGCTTTAAAGAGGGCGTGGGCCTGAAAACAGAGCAGTTCTTTTTTAAATTAAAAGAATCGAGAGCCCTTCCCACTTCCTCCCAGCCCTCCGTGGGGGATTTTCTCGAAGTTTATAAACCGCTGGTCGAGGAGGGATCGGCAATTATCTCCATTCATATTTCCTCAAAACTTTCCGGCACGGTCGATTCCGCCCAGCAGGCAGCCCAAATTTTGGGAGGGGAAATCGAGGTCATTGATTCCCTGTTTACGGGGATGGGACTTGGCTTTATGGTCCTTGAAGCCCTTAGGGCGGAAAGAAAAGGAGCGACGAAGGAGGAGATCGTTTCCCGGGTTATGGCCGTGCGAGATGGGATTACGGTGATCTTTGTCGTCGATACCCTCGAATACCTCCACAAGGGGGGTAGGATCGGGGGGGCTCAGGCCCTTCTGGGAACCCTCTTAAAAATTAAGCCCATTCTTTTCTTAAAGGAAGGAAGGATCGATGTCCTGGAAAAGGTTAGGACTCAGATTGCGGCTCGGGAAAGGATGATCTCCATTCTTGAGGAAATCAGAAAAGAGAGCCCCGGGGCAAAAATGAGAATTGCCATTCATGAAGCTCAAGCGCAACAGGAAGCTCGGGAGGTTTTAGAAAGCCTTAAGGAAAAACTAAGGCCCGAGGAGATTTTTATATCCTCCTTGGGCCCTGTTCTTGCTACGCATACCGGGCCAGGGCTCCTCGGTTTTGCCTGTTTTCTGGAGGACGAAAAGGGAATCATCCCATCCTGGGGGAGCAGGCATTAGGGAAAGGACAAAACCCAGCAAGCGCTGCGGTCGATATTCACCCAGAATCTGGAGGACACCTCCAGGACCATCAACTCAGGTCTTTCCATCGGGAGGAAAACCTGAATTTCCTTCCCGGATCTCTTGATTTCCCCCCCTGATTTGGGGAGGTTGTGAAAGGAATCCTTGAAAAATATGGGGGTCCAGAGGCCGTTCTTAAAAAAGAGGATGTGGATTTCCAGATCGAAGGAAGAAGGGAATGAACCCAGAGTTTCAATTTTTAGCTTCAATCCGTTTTGCCAGGAAAAAGAAAGGGATTTGAAATCCGCCCCTCTAAAGATCGTCCTCCAGAAGGTATCCCCCGAGGGTTCCAAAACCGTGAGGTTGCTTAAAACCACCATTTCTTTTTCCAGACAAAAGATTTCGTTAGGGCGGAGGAAGGAAAAGAGGTATCCCGAGAGAATCCTCAATTGACTCTTGTATTCCTTCAGCGCTGAATCCTTTTTTGAAATACTTTCCGCAGACAGGGGAAAGGAAACCCAGGAAAGGGCTTGATCCTGCAGGGTTGGAGGAGGAATGAGGAGGGAAGAGGATTTCCCTTTCTGGCCGGGCCAGTTGCCCCTGTGAACCAAGTAGGAAACGAGGACGGGTTCTTTGGGGAAATACCCTTTTCCCTGGTTTAATGCCATCCGGATGAAAGCGGCCCCGGCTCTATGATCTGGGTGGGAATCGTATGGAGAGGGGAGAAAAACGAAGTCCCATGTCCTCAAGGACAGGACTTTCAGGAGATCCTCAAGCAGGGATTCGCCAGAAAAAAGGGCCTCGGGGTCGAAGGAGTTGGAAAAGGGGGTCCTGTTCGCCTGGAGCGGCTTGCTGAAAAAGGGGCTATCTTTTGACCAGTTTTCCCTCAATAAGGCAGTAAGGCTTCTATCCGGGTACCCCAAAAAAATCATTTCCGGGTTTGAAAGGCCCAGGTCTTGGAGGGCTTTCTTTGTTTCCCTCTGCCGTTCGTAGCCGAACCTCAAATATTCCTCGGGTTTGAGGAGGTTGGAGCCCTCCTCTTCCTCTAAGGCCCACTCGAAGTTCTCCCCGTTTGTCAGGTACAGGAAGGTCAGGTGACAATCCGTTTGCTGAAGGTAGGAGATCAGCCCCCCGGCGGAAATTACCTCGTCGTCGGGGTGTGGGAGGATGAACAGGACGTTCCCGTGATCGGGAGGGCTGAAAGGCACGGGATTGAATTCCTTTTCCCGGGGTGCCATTGCGAAACCGACCCCTACCGCGATTAAAGTAAGGGAGAGCAAAATTATTACCGCGACCCTCCGTCGATTCATGGGGATATTTTAACTTTTTTTCCCTTTGGTTATCATAAAGGCGAAGGGAGGAATGACGAATGGCTTGGAAAGGAAAACTGGAGAAGGTCGATCAGTATAAGTTCCGAATCCCAAAAGGATACAAATCGGGGATGCGGGTTGACGGGATTATCTACGCATCCGAGGCCCTTTTGCCCGATATCCTTTCCGAGGATGCCCCCGAACAGGTTGCCAACGTCGCCTGTCTTCCGGGGATCGTGAACGCCTCCCTGGCGATGCCCGATATCCATTGGGGATACGGCTTCCCCATCGGGGGGGTCGCGGCTTTCGAAGTTGAGAGAGGGGTGATATCCCCCGGGGGAGTGGGATACGATATCAACTGTGGGGTTCGCTTGCTGACCACATATCTTCACAGGAAGGACCTTGAGGGGAGGTTGGAAAACCTGGTTTCCCGGATTTCCTCGAACGTTCCCTCCGGCGTGGGGTCTGAGGGAAAAATCAAAGTAACCCGCGGGGAAATCGACAACCTCTTAAGAAGCGGAGCGCGATGGGCAGTGGAAAAGGGCTACGGCCACGTGGAGGACCTCGAGGCAATCGAGTCCTACGGGGAAATGAAAGGGGCAGACCCCGGAAAGGTTTCAAACAAGGCCAAAGAAAGAGGGTTTTCCCAGGTGGGAAGCCTGGGGGCGGGAAACCACTTCCTCGAGGTTCAGGAGGTTGTGGAGATATACGATAAGGAAGTCGCCGAGGCTTTCGGAATAAAGGAGGTTGGACAGATCACCATCCTCATCCATACTGGTTCCCGGGGTCTTGGCCACCAGGTCTGCTCGGATTACATCGAAGTGATGCAGAGAGCCGCTCAGAAATATGGAATCACCCTTCCTGACCGTCAACTTGCCTGCGCCCCCGTAAAGTCCGAGGAGGGGCAATCCTACCTTCAAGCCATGAGGGCAGCAACCAACTTCGCCTGGGCAAATAGACAGTTGATCACCCACTGGGTGAGGGAAGCCGTGACCTCCACATTTGGCAAGAGCGAGAGGGAGCTTGGCCTTCAAGTGGTTTACGATGTGGCCCATAACGTCGCCAAGATCGAGGAACACGAGGTGAATGGGAAAAAGGTCACCCTTTGTGTCCACCGGAAGGGAGCCACAAGGGCTTTTCCGGCTGGGCATCCGGAGCTCCCGGAGCGTTACCAGAAGGTCGGGCAACCCGTCCTCATTCCCGGTGACATGGGAAGATGTTCATTTGTCCTTGTGGGAACCGAACTCGCTTTGAAGGAGACATTTGGCTCCACCTGCCACGGTGCTGGAAGGGTGAAGAGCCGGAGCGAGGCTAAAAGGGAAATTAAACCTCAGGAACTTGTCTCCGAACTAAAAAGGAGGGGGATTTTAGTTAAGGCTGCCAGCCGGGAAACTCTTGTAGAGGAAGCTCCCGAAGCCTACAAGGATGTCACTCAGGTCGTGGAGGCCGTTGCCGGCGCTGGGATCTCCAGGAAAGTCGCCAAAATGAAACCGCTTGGAGTGATCAAGGGTTAAATGATCACCAGCTTCTGGCACTGGCTTTCCATAATCCTTGTGGGGGGATTTGTGGGAATTGTTACGGGGTTTATCTCCACAAGGAGAGTTGCAGGAGGGGTATGGCTTTTCGCCTTCGTGGGGATTCTGGGGGCATTTCTTTTTGATTTCGTCTGCGCGGTGATCTTCAAGCTCTACATCGACCTTCCAGTTTTTTACAACCTCAGCCTTCTTTTCTGGATGGTGATTGGAGCTGTGGGAGCAACCCAGATCCTGAACCTTCTTGGTGAAAAACCGGATTAATAGGATTTAGCGAAGTAGGCCAGGAATTTTGCCTCATTCCCGCAGACCAGGCACATCTTTCCCGAGGGCTCCTCATCTTTAATGCACCTGATCGTAGCAGTTGTCTGGGCTTTGACCTCCTCCTCGCAGGCTTCGTTTCCGCACCAGGGGGATAAAATGAAGCCCCGTTTTTCCTCCATTATCTTTTTGAATTCAGAAAAGTCTTCGCTCTCCCTGGTGTTCGTTTCCCGGAAGTTTTTCGCCCGATCGAACAGGGATTTTTGCACTGATTCAAGAACCTGGGGGGCGACCGTGGGGAGCGCTTCCCATGAAGCCCTTCTCTTTTCCCGGTTGTCCCTCCTCACAAGCACTGCTTCGGAGGAGGCAAGGTCCCGGGGGCCTATCTCCAGACGCAGGGGGACTCCCCTCAGCTCCCACTCCGAGAACTTCCACCCAGGGGTGTACTCGTCCCGGTCATCCAGAAGGACCCTGATCCCAGATTTTTTGAGCAGGTCCCTCAATTCCCGGGCCTTGTTGATCACCTCTTCCTGCTCCTGGCCGTAAAAAATGGGGACGATGACCACCTGGTAAGGGGCAATTCTGGGGGGAATGATTAAACCGGAATCGTCTCCGTGAACCATGATCAGCCCCCCGATCAACCTGGTGGAGACTCCCCAGGAGGTCGACCATGCGTGCTTTTCCTGGCCATCTGAATCGAGGAAGGTGATTTCAAAGGCTCGGGAAAAATTTTGCCCCAGATCGTGGGAGGTACCGCATTGAAGGGCTTTTCCGTCGGGCATCAGGGCCTCGAGGGTGAAGGTATCCAGTGCTCCTGCAAATTTTTCTGAGGGGGACTTCTTTCCGGTGATCACGGGAATGGCTAAGTCGTTCTCCACAAGGTCCCGGTAGATTTCTAAAATACGGAGGACCTCCTCCAGCGCCTCCTCATGGGTGCGGTGGAGGGTGTGGCCTTCCTGCCAGAGGAATTCCGTCGTGCGGAGGAAAAGTCTTGTGACCTTCTCCCACCTGACGATGTTGCACCACTGGTTGATCAGAATGGGAAGGTCCCTCCAGGAACGAACCCATTTGGAATACATGTAACCGATGATGGCTTCGGAAGTTGGTCTAACAGCCCAGCGTTCCTCTAAAATTTCGTCACCACCCTGGGTTACCCAGGCAACCTGGGGAGCAAACCCCTTGACGTGCTCCGCTTCCCTGGAAAGGAAGCTTTCGGGGATGAAGAGGGGAAAGTAAGCGTTGACGTGCCCGGTTTCCTTCAGCCGGCGGTCAAGGGCATCCTGGATATTTTCCCAGATGGTGAAGCCGTAAGGACGAATGACCATGCAACCCTTAAGGGGGCTGTAATCAGCAAGTTCCGCCCTCCGGACTACCTGGACGTACCATTCGGAAAAATCCTCTGATTTTTTGGTAATTTCAGTAACAAATTCCTCTGCCATCTTTGCTCCTCGGTCCAAGGAAAGATTGGAGTTAATTTATCAGGTAAAGAGGATTTGGTAAAGGGTCTCAGGATTGAAGGAGGGTTTTGCCCGAATTACTTTCGAAAAGATGCATCCTTTCGGGGTCAAGGAAGACCCCGACATCCTCTCCGGGGGAAAGTTCCAGGGTTGCGCTTGTCACGGAAACAAGCGACCATCCCGAGAGATCCAGATGGACTATGAATTCCTTGCCCACCAGTTCTATGACGTCGATTTTTCCTCTGATTAACCCCTGCCCATCCTTTACGACCTCCACGTGCTCTGGTCTTATCCCCGCAGTTACTTCCAATGGGAGGGAAATCCCTTTCTTTTGGATACTGCTTTCGATCTTTTTTGGGAGGGGAATTTTTGAAAATCCCAAATCGACCGAGAAGATGCCTTCCTCCCTTTTTAAAATCCCAGGGAAGAAATTCATGGGAGGACTCCCGATAAAGGAGGCCACGAATATGTTCGCCGGGTTTTCGTAAACTTCCCGGGGAGTTCCCACCTGTTCAAGATGTCCCTGGTTTAAAATGGCAATCCGGTCCCCGATGGACATCGCTTCCACCTGATCGTGGGTGACGTATATGATGGTTGTCTTAATACGTTCGTGGAGCTTTTTTAGTTCCGCCCGGGCGGCAACCCGCAATTTGGCGTCCAGGTTGGAGAGGGGCTCGTCCATTAAAAAGACTTTTGGTTCCCGGACGATCGCCCTGGCCAGAGCGACCCTCTGCCTCTGGCCCCCGGATAGCTGGGCTGGCTTTCTGGAGAGGAGTTCGCCAATTCCCAGGCTCTCGGAGACCTCCTTCACTTTCTTTTCAATTATTTCTTTGTCCACCCCTCTCACTTCGAGGGGGAAGGAAATGTTCCGGAAGACCGTGAGGTGTGGGTAAATGGCGTAGTCCTGAAAAACCATCGCCACATCCCTTTCCTGGGGGCGAAGGAAGAGCCTTTTTTCTCTTGAGGTGACAATCTCATCTCCCAGCAAAATTTCCCCATCGTCTGGGTTAATCAAGCCCGCCACGCAGAGCAAGGTGGTCGTCTTCCCGCACCCGGAAGGACCAAGTAGGACAAAGAATTCCCCGTCGCGAATTTCCAGATTCAGGTTATCTACCGCTTCTGATTTGCCGTATTTTTTCTTGAGGTTTTTTATTGTAACGCTGGCCATTCCTTTCCTTTCTTAACCCGCAGAAGAGCTTCCGACAGGTGCCATTTTTTAACCCTTGATCGCTCCCGCCATGTACCCCCTGATTAAATATTTCCCCAGGAGAAAATAAACGATCAAAGCAGGAAGGGCGTACCACAGGGTCCCGGCCATCTGTAAATTCCACAAAGCGACGAACCCCCCTTTGAGGTTGGCCAATGCCACGGAAGCGGGCATTGCCTCCACGCCCCGGGAAAGAACGAGACCGATTAAAAGGTCGTTCCAGATTGAGGTGAACTGGAATACTCCGGCAACAGCGAAGGGAAGCCAGGAAAGGGGAAGCACGACCCTCCGGTAAATCGTCCAGGTTCCCGCACCGTCAATCTGGGCAGCCCTGATCAAGCTGTCTGGAATGTCCTCGTAAAAGGAGCGGAAAAGCAGGGTGCATATCGGGATCCCGTAGGCGGTGTGGGTTAGGATCAATCCCCAGATGGTGTTGTACAAGCCCAACCGCACCATGGTCAGGACCAGGGGGACCAGGACTGCCTGGTAGGGGATAAATATCCCTAAAATTATCAGGCCAAAAATCAACCCCGATCCCGGGAATTTAATTTTTGTGAGGATATATCCGGCTATGGAACCAAAAAGGCAGGAGAGTAAGGTTGCTCCCAGGGTAAAAGACAGGCTGTTTAGAAGAGGCCTCCCCATTACCGAAAGGGTGGTCTTCAGGGGTTCCAGGGTTGGGTTCTGTGGGGGTTCAATGGGGGTGGTGTAGATCAAATCCTCCTCTGTCTTTAACGCAGTGACCAGGGCGCTCCAGAGGGGAAGGAGAAAGAGGATCACGAAGAAAATTAAAATCAGGTAAAGGAAAAACCTCCCGATTCTTGCCCGGCTCATTTCGTTTTCCTCCAGTAAGTGCGGAAAAGATAGGGGACGACGATCATCATCACCAGGAAAAATAGCAAGGAGGCGATGGCAGAACCGTAGGCGAAATGAGTCATGGCGAAGCTTTCTTTGTACATCGTAAGGGGGAGAATTTCTGTGGCGTATCCTGGCCCCCCCGAGGTGAGGATGTAAATGAAGTCGAAGGCCTTCAGGGCAAAGACCATTAAAATCACAAAAGCGGTGAAAAAGGAGAATTTGATCTGTGGGATGATTATCCTCCGGTAGAGGGTGAATCCCGACGCGCCATCAACCTGGGCGGCCATGATGTGGGATTCGGGGACGGACCTTATCCCCGCGAGGAAGATGAGCATGGTGTATCCAGCAAATTGCCAGATTAATGCCAGGACAACGCAGTAAAGGGCGATATTCGGATCGGTGATCCAGCCGCTTTTTAAAAAGCCCAGCCCCAGGGAATCGAGGATCGTGTTGATCACGCCTATGGTCGGGTTGTACATCCACCGCCAGAGATACCCGGTGATAACGAAAGAGAGGGTGAAGGGAAGAAGGTAGATCGCCCTTAGGGTTCCCTCAAACCGGACCTTTTGGTCGAGGAGGATGGCGAGGAAAAGACCGAGAATTAGGCTTCCGGGAACGAAGAGGGCCATTAAAATCAGGTTGTTTTTCAGGGAGGTGAGGAAAACGGAATCATTGAATAATTTTAGGTATTGTGAGAAGCCGACTATGTGGTAACTGGGGACAAGGCCCTTCCAGTCGGAAAGAGATACGACAATATTCCAGGCAATGCTGAAATAGACGAAGTAACCCACCAGGACAAGGGCGGGCAGGAAAAGGGTCAGGGTTAAGGCTCTGTCTTTGAATTCTCCCCAGGAAATTTTCATCTGAGAAAAAAAGAGGGGGGAGTGTTCCCCCCTCTTTCAAGTCAAAGTTTTATTTTAGCGACCATTGAGTGGTGTATTCCCCGGAGATTTCCTTGGTGTAATCCGTGAGGGCTTTGGCCGCTTTTGCCACGTCCAGATCGGTGGTGAACCCGGAGATGATGTCGGAAAGTTTAACCTTGAAGGCCTCAGGAGCCCCGCTTCCGTGGACCACGCTGGGGAACATGTACTGGGCGGCTTTGAAGTCGGAAATTGCGGATTGCTGGTAAGGCCCGTATTTTGAGATATCGGCGTCGGTCCTGGCAGATATCGAACCCTTGATCGGGTTAAAAGCGTCCTGCCCCTCCTTGGAGGCCACGGTCTTCAACCACCGTAAAGAGTTGGTGGGGTGCTTAACCCCTTTGGGGTGCTGGAAGACGTCGATGCACAGGCCGTACATCCCCTGGGTCCCGGGCACTGCGAAGGTCCCATAGTCCTTTCCATACTCCTTCTTGGCGACGTAGAATTCACCGTTTGCCCAGTCGCCCATGATATTGAAAGCCCCCTCCCCGGTGATGATCCTCTTGGTGGCATCATCCCAGGTCAAAGCAGCATGGTCCGGGTTTACATAGCTCAGGTATTTTTTAAAGGTCTCGAGGGCCTGGGTGAGTTTGGGGTCATCTGGAGAGGTGATCTTGCCGTTGATCCAGTCCTGGTAGAAATCGATGCCCATGCTGGCGGCGATCTGTTCGAAGGTGTGAGCGGCAGTCCAGGCTTCACCCATTTGAATTGGATATTGCACCCCAGCCTCTTTCAACTTGTCGCAGGCCGCGAAGAAAGTATCCCACGAGGTTAAGGTTGCAGGATCGATCCCGTTCTGGTCAAGGAGGGTCTTATTGTACCAGACGACGTTTACTCTGTGGATGTTCACCGGGACGGAATAGTAATGGCCATCGAACTGACACATTTTCCTCACGACTTCTGGAATCACAGCTTCCAGGCCTTCCTCGGTCCACAGGTCGTCGATCGGATCGAGCAAGCCGGCGTCAAAGTAGGGTTTCCCCTCGTAACCCGCATGCATCTGGAAGGCATCCGGAGCATCCCCTGCCAGGACAAGGGTCTTGATGATCCCCATCATGGTGAAACCAGCTCCGCCTGTCACGGGAGTCTGCATCACTGCCACATCCGGGTACTTGGTGGTGAACACTTTCACCAGGGCATCGATTGCCGCCTTCTCTCCTCCGGAAGTCCACCAGTGATAGATGGTGAGGGCGTTTACTTCAGGAGTAGGTGAGGGTGTCGTCGGAGTAGGTGAGGGAGAAGTTGGGGATGGAGTCGTCGGAGAAGGAGACGGAGCGGCACAGCTTGAAAACATTGCGGTGGTTAAAAGGAGAGAGACCAAAACAAGGGTTACTTTCCACTTCCCTTTCATTTGTCCACTAACCCCCTTTTTTTGTAGTGCAAAATAAACATAGGTTTTCGAAAATTGGCTGTCAAGGGGATTTTTTCTTCCAGGAATTTATTTTTGAAATTAAAGGAATGATTTGATGATTATGGGGAATGTGAAAGAGGCTATCAAAAACTGTTTATCCTCCCCTTTAATATGGAGATTGGAATGAGATCGGGATTTGCCTTGTCTGCCCCGGTCGTCTCCCGAGGCTGAAAATTATTGCCAGGGCAATTCCCGCGAGGAAGCCCCCTATGTGGGCCTGGACAGCAACTCCCTCGGAAGGGGCGATGAGGAATTGAGATCCGAACCAGATTAAAAGGTAGATCCAGGCAGGAATGGGAACCACCCTGGAAAATATCCCCAGGGGAATAAGGGTGATGATGGGGGCTCTGGGAAAGAAATAAATATATGCCCCCATCACCCCGGAGATTGCTCCCGATGCTCCAATCATAGGAATGAAGGGGTAATTTCCCGAGAACAGGACATAGCTGTAAGCAGCTGCAACCCCGGAAAGAAGGTAGAAAAGGATGAAGCGAATGGGTCCCAGGAAATCCTCCACGTTGTCCCCGAAGACCCAGAGGAAAAACATGTTCCCGATGATGTGGAGCCAGCCTCCGTGGAGGAACATGGAGCTGAAAATGGAAGGCAGGTTCTGGCCCTGGAGGATTAAAGCCGGCACCGCTCCATAAAGCGTGACAAAGCGGTTCCCCGCATCTGTGGACAGACCGAGGGTGAGCTGATAGATGAAGACCAGGGTGCAGGAAAGGATGATGGAGACGGTGATCAGAGGGAACCCCCTTCTCCTGTTTATGTCGTAAATCGGGATAACCATCTATTTGGCCTCCAGATTGAGTATCCTTGTCCGGTTGACATTTACCCGGATTGAGCTAAAACGGGAAGGTTCAAAAAGGATGTCCTTGCTATCCAGAAGCTCCCCTTTAAAAAAATAATGGAAAACCAACTGATGTTCTCCCTCAGTTAAAAGGAGGTCCCCGAAAAAAGCGGAAGCGGAGAGGTTATTGTCAACGACAATTTTTAAGTCCCGGACGCCTTCCTGAAAGTCCTGCTCGATTTCCCTGAAGGTGAGGGTATCTCCTTGAATGTAAATGTCCACCTTTACCGGAAAGAGGTCACTTCGGGGGAGAAAACCAAAAATCAGTGATCCTCCAAGAATCAGAAGAGCAATAATGTTCTGAAGCGCTTTAGTCCTCACGAAAAAATTTTAACACTCCCTTACCCGGGGAACCAGGCAAAAACCCCATTTTTATTCAAGCAAATATTCCCCAAACGAAGGGGGAACATTTAAACTGACAGGGGAATTTCCCTGCTCCCGGGTTTTACAAGTTTAATCCCCTGCTTGCAAAGGGGACACTCCTCCTTATTCCAGGTCTGAATTTCCAGCCTCAAAAGGGATTTCATGGGCACGCCTAAATCGAGGGGTTTCACGCTTCGGTCGATTATTGCCCCAACCCCGCCAACTTTTGCCCCGAAGGAGTGGCAAACGTCGATTACCTCGAGGACAGATCCGCCGGTAGTGATTACATCCTCGATTACTAAAACCGACTCCCCTTGCTCTAAAGAGAAACCCCGCCTTAAGACCATCTTCCCCTGCTCCCTTTCGGTGAAGATCGCCCTTTTCCTCAGGTGTCTGGCTACTTCGTAAACGATGATTATTCCCCCCATTGCCGGACCGATTACCGTATCTATGGAAATTTCCCCAAAGAGGGAGGCCAGTTCTTCTCCCACGTTTGAGGAGATGGCCGGGTATTGAAGGAGAAGGGCGCATTGGACATAGCGGTCTGAATGCAGCCCCGAGGAGAGGAGAAAGTGCCCCTGCTGGAGTGCTCCGGTGCGGTAAAGAGTCTCTAAAAGTTCTTCCTTTTTCACTTTTTCACCCTTTCTTTTATTGCCTGATTGAGTTTGTCTCGGGCTTCAATATATGCCAGTCTCGTCGCTTCCCAGAATTTGATGTTCATCCCCGAATATGGGGGTCTTTGAAAAGCATAAATCAGCTGCCTGGAGGAATTGATCACGGCCCCATTCCCTTTTTGATCGAAAGCCAGCGCAACCTCTTTCTCCGTGGCTCCCTGGGCACCGTAGCCCGGGACGAGGAAAAAAATTGAGGGAAATTGGCTTCGGAGGAGGGTAAGCTCTTCCGGGGAATTTCCGGCTACAACTGCTCCCAGTGCACTGAATCCGCTTTTTCCAATAAAGGGTTCCCCCCATTTCCTCACCATTTTTGCTACCTCGAGAAACAGAGGGCCTTCCTTTGTCCCCAGTTCCTGAATATTTTTGGCGGAGGGGTTTGATGTTCGAACCAGGACGAAGACCCCCTTTTTGAATTTTAGGAAGGGCAGGAACGGCTCGACGGAATCGAACCCCAGGAAAGGATTCAAGGTAACCGCGTCTGCCCCAAGGGGAGCATCCTCAGAAAGATAAGCTTCGGCATAATGCTCCGAGATTGTTCCGATATCCCCTCTCTTACAATCAAGTATGGAGATGATTCCACTTTTCCGGGTTTTCCTCAGGGCTTCTTCTAAAGCCTCGATTCCTTCGCTCCCGTGGCGTTCGAAGCAGGCGATTTGAAACTTGATCACTGGAACCAGATCCTCGACGCTTTCCAAAATCTGGGCGCAGAACTCAATTAGTGCCTTTTTGGGGGGAAGGCTTGAAAGTTCCCGAGGAAATGAATCAAGCACCGGATCCATTCCCAGGCAAAGGAGGGAATCCTTTTTCTTCAAGTTGAAAAGAAGCCAATCGGCAAAATTCTCATCCATCTTTAAAGGTCCCCCTGATCTCCTCCAGGCTCTCGATCCCCAGTTCATCAAGGATGGATTCCAGTTCCTCAAGGACTTTTATCGGTGCATCCGGTCTGCGGAAGGAGGCACTCCCCACAGCGATGGCGTAGGCCCCGGCGATGATAAATTCCAGAGCATCCTCCCCGGAGATTATCCCCCCCATGCCTATTACCGGAGTTTTTACGGCTTTGGAAACTTCGTAAACGAGCCTTAAGGCAAGGGGTTTGATCGCTGGGCCCGAGAGTCCTCCAAAGGTTGTGGCCAGGCGGGATCGTCTTGTCCGGGGATCGATGGCCATTCCCAAAAAGGTGTTAACCAGCGCGAGACAATCGGCTCCCTCCTCCTCAGCCGCCCTTGCCACTTCCTTAATTTCCCCCGTATTGGGGGTCAGCTTGACGATCATGGTTTTGGAGCAGGCCTTTCTTAATTTCCGGACAAGTTCCCCGGTTAATTTTGGGCTTGTCCCGAAAAGCATTCCCTCCTTGACGTTGGGGCAGGAGACGTTGATCTCCAGAGCGTCAACGCGGGATTGGCTCTCCAAAGTCATGGCAAGGTCGAGGAACTCATCGATCGTCTCCCCCGCGATGCTCACAACCAGGGGAACGCGGTATTTTTTAAATAGGGGGAGGGAGTTCTTTAAAAATTCATTTAAGCCATTGTTTTGAAGGCCAATGGAGTTCAAAAGGCCTGAAGGGGTTTCCCAGATCCGCGGGGAGGGGTTTCCTTGTCGGGGATTTAAAGTGACGGTTTTGGTAACGAAAGCCCCGAGGGAGTCGAGATCGATCAGGGATTCCGCCTCCTCCCCCCAGCCGTAAGTCCCAGAAGCGACCATTACCGGATTCTTGAGCCTTAAAGCTCCTATTTTTGCTTCAAGATTCAGGGAGGATCACCTCGCTTGCATTCCAAACCAGTCCTTCCCGGCACAGCCGGACTCTTTTTAGCCCCCTTTCTCCTTTAAGGGAGATGGCGCAGCTCAAACAAACTCCCACTCCACAGCCCATGATTTCTTCCAGAACTAAATAAAGGGGGACCCCCCGGATTTCTGAAACACTTTTCACTTTTTTCAAAAGAGAAATTGGCCCGCTGGCAATGATTAGATCGGGGGTAAAATCATCGATCAATTGGGGCAAGGGGTCGATGACCGTCCCCTTTATTCCGGAGGATCCATCTTCGGTCACCAGAAAGGTTTCCTTTTGGGGAAAAACCAGGGGGAACCAGTTTGTGGAAAGACTCCTTGAGCCCAGAAGGAAGAGGTGTCTTTTGCTTTTGAGGGTTTCAAGATAGCGAGAAAAGAAAACCCCCCCGGTTCCTCCGCCGACGAGGAGATAACTTTTGGCATCAGGGAGAACGAAGGGTTTTCCCAGAGGGCCTTGCAGTTGGAGAAACATTCCCTCCTCAACTTCGGAAAGGATCCGGGTGAATTTTCCCCTGGGGTAAAAAACGATTTCCACTAAGGTCCCCATTTCCTTGAAAACCAGAAAGGGGCGGGGGAGAAAAGGATCAAGCACCCCCGGAAGGGAAAGCCTGATGAATTGCCCCGGCGCGCTTCCCAGAGGTGAGTCGATCTCCATCACCAGGTGGAAGATTTCCCCAGCCAGGCTCGCTTTCTTTAAGATTCTTGCTTTAAATACCCCGCTCATAAAAAAAGAGCCCTCCAGGCTCTATGGAAAATGCCACCCCAATGAAGGCGGACCGGTTTTTTTCTCTGGTCCAGGTTCATTTTAACCTCCGTCAGGGTAAATTTTAGGTATTTTACCCTTTTACCTCAGTTTTGCAAGGTCAAAAAAGGTTTAAATAACCTTTATTGGCCGGGAAGACCGAGGCTCTTTAAGAAGTTCTTCTTCCTGATCAAGCGTTTGAAGGCTTTCACCACCATAGGATCGAATTGGGTTCCCGAATTGTTTTCAATTTCCTTTAAAGCCTCCTCGACGGTAAGCGGTGGGCGGTAAGGTCTGTTGGAAATCATGGCATCGAAAGCATCGGCCAGGGTGATAATCCTTGCTTCAAGGGGGATTTCGGAGAGAGAAAGGGCGGATGGGTAACCCGAGCCATTTGCCTTTTCGTGGTGGTGCTCAATCCAGGGCAATATCGGTTTGAGAAACTTGACGTTTCGGAGAATTTCCACTCCATCCACTGGATGGGCCTTGATTATTTTCCATTCCTCTTCGGTCAAAGCCCCGGGCTTGCGGAGGATGGCGGGATCGATCGAAACCTTTCCCATGTCATGTAGATAAGCGGCGTATTCCAGAAGTTGCAACCTTGGTTGGGAAAGGGGTAGAGTTTTTCCTATCTCCAGGGAAACGGTTGCCACTCTATCTGAGTGTCCGTGGGTGTACGGGTCCATGGCCTCGATCACTCCAACCAGGGAACGGAGGGACTGCCGGTAGACCTCCTGGGTGTGAAAGTAAAGTTTTGAGGCAAAGAAAAAGACGCAGAGAGGGATCAATCCAAGGAGGAGCCCCAGAATTCCAAAGGCTGCGTAGGTGGGTACAAGCAAAAAAAGGCTCACCCCCAGGACCAAATAAATTCCGAAGAAAAAGAGGGAAAGATGAACTCTTAAAGCATCCCTTAAGTTGGAGCGAAGGATGAAAGAGCTTAATAGAGAAATGAAATTGAAGGAAAGGGCGTAGCCGAGAAAGACGGAGGCGAGCGCCAGAAGGAGGGCGGGGGAGTAAGTGTTTAAGGGAATCCCGATTAACTGGGAGGCGAAGTAATATCGGTATAGGAGTAAGGCCCCCAGGAATCCCCCCAGTTCGGAGGCAATTGATTTGAGAAAGCCGTCCTGGGCAATATGGGAGAAACTTAGAAAGACGAAGCCACCAAGAAGGGAGGAAAAGAGGACGACCAGGGCCTGTGGTGCCGGGAAGAGGAAAAGGGAAGCGATTGTGACTACACCAGCAGGGGAAATAATTTCGCCGAAATAGGAAACCTCAAGCGATCGGAGGAGGAAGGCTATTACAGCAAGGGGGAGGACGTTTAAGAAAGACCCTGGGTCAAGGTACAGGGCATAGCCCCCGGTAAAAAGGAGCGCGGGAAGCAGAAAGAGGATGTAATTAAGCGGTCTTTTCATTTTCTTTCTCCCTTTCCAGGATGGCGATCAAGGATTCAATTACCCTTGGGTCGAAGTGTTTTCCGCCTTTTTCCCTTAGACTTTTCAGGATTCCCTCGCGGGACTCCCCCTGGAATTCGAGTTCCTCCAGAAATTCGCAGGCGGAAATGATTCGGGCCCCGAGGGGAATCTGGTCTCCCTTGAGTCCCCAGGGTCCAGTACCGTCCCATCTTTCGTGATGAAGGCGGATGAAAGGGGCCGCCTTTTTTAAGGTCTCGGTTCGCTCAAGAATTTGAGAGCCTGCCAGAAGGGCATTCACCACGATGGGGCTTGAAGACCAGATAGGACGGGAAAGGGTGAGTTCCAGAAGGCTGTCCTCAATCCCCACCAGTCCGATATGGCGAAGATAGCTGGCATACCCTAATGTTTCGGCTTCCTCTGGAGGAAGGCCCAAAGCCTGACTTACCTGAAGGGCGTATTCGTAAACCTTTTGGTTTCTTCCCTGTTGGCCGAATTTTTTATCCACCGTGGCCATCAATGCGCGGATGGTTTCGGTGTAAGTCTCCTGGATACCCACGTAAGCCTGGAAGATGTACCTGGAAGCGAGGAGGGGTAAAAAGAGGATGGCAAGCCCCAGGTAGCCCAATTGAGTGAAGATGTAAGCCAGAAAGAGGGCGAAGGGGACAGCGATGAGCATGTTGGGAAACTCCCATTTGAGGATGTTCCAGAAAACCTTTTTAAGTGATCCCTGGTCGAAAGAGATGGCCCCCGCGGTAAGCCCCACGTTTACCACTGAGTAAACCATGCCGCTTAAGATTGCCGGAAGGATGGTTTTTAGGGGAACAGCGAAAGAAATTGAAAGAGCCGACCCTCCTGTGCGGTAGTAAATCAAAGCGGCTGCCCCATAGGAAATGGCAAGCTGGGCGCCATTAAAGAGGTAAACGTAGGGTTTTTTTAGGGGAAGGCTCTCCGGAAGGGCCCCGGTTATTGCCGGTATCCACACCGAAAAAGGGCCGAATAGAAAAAGGGCAGCGAAGTTCACATGAGAGGCCACGGAAAGATAGACGTTCAATTTTGGGAGTTTTACAAGGAGGATATAAGCGAGGTAACTGATAATGGCGAAAATCAAATAATCCCAGGCAAAAACCAAACGAAAATATGGGAAGGTGAGGAAAAGGACAACTAAACCCCCTGTGATGACCAATGCCAAGTAGACCTTAAGGCCTTTTGGAAATTCCTTCTTCATTCTTTTATTAGACGGCGCACTCCATTCAGGCGTTCGCTACCTTCCGCCCCACTTGACGTCTGCTCCGGATGCCAGAATCAAGGAAGCGATAGTGGCCACAAACCACAGAGCTCTCGTTAACCAGCGTTTCATGGGGATCCCCCTTTCGCACTCAAATGTTTCCACAGAGCGCTTCGCTAAAGGGAGTTTCCCGCTTCAGAATGCGCCGTCCAGAAAAAGATTATAGAGGAAAAAAAGTCAAGGGGTAAATTACAGAAAAAATATTTTAAACTTCCCCCTCCGCGATTTTGGGAAGAAGTCGGTTAATTGCACTGAGAACGCTTTTTACCGCCGCTTCTTCCTCGCTTCCCCTAACGGGGGCCGTCCCCGCGAGGACCAGGCCCCCCTTTCTTCCGTTCAGCAGGACCGAAGATACGACAAAAGGCATTTCAGCGGTCTTTAGGAGGTATATTCCTTGAAGGTGGAGTTTTTCATCCCCCAGGAAATGATTGACCGCTGAAACTGCAGCCTGCCCAATGGACTGAAGTCTCTGGGAGGGGTCCCGAACGAACGCTTGCCCCGGATGTTCCAAACCCGCTGGGTCTTTCAAGAGAACTTCGAAAAAATTTGGGTCCCCGGGAACAGTGCTGATTCCCACGAATTTGAGCCTGCCCTCGAGTGGGTGCTCCGCTTCCTTTTCGCTCTGCTGGACAACTCCGATTTTTTTGTGGTCGACTTTTTTGCCGAATTTTACAAGCAGGGTTGACTCCACGTCTCGCACTACCTGTTTTGGGTTCCTCTGGTCGGTTGCCAGGATGTGGATTTCAACAATCTCCCCCTTCTGGTCGGTGACAATTTTGGCTCCCAGAACAGACTTAATGCGCAAAATCGCGCTTTCCATTTCCTGAATCAAGCTTTTCAACCCGATTATTCCTCCTTCCGCCAGCCATATTTTACCACATCAGGCTCGAGGTATTTTTCAAAGCCATTTGCTAAAATGGAGGTTGTGAAAGTGGAAATCTTTCCCCATACCGCTGATATGGGTTTATTGGTCTCCGCACGGACCCTGAGGGAGGCTTTCAAAACATGCGCCCTTGCGGTTTCCTCCCTCCTGGTGCCCCAGAAGGTCCGTCCCCTTTCCAAAAGAATAATTGAAGTGAGCGCTACTGACAGGGAGTCCCTCCTGGTGAACTTCTTAAATGAGATCGTTTTCCTTTTTGAAGCGCACAAATTCATTCCATCGAAGATCAAGATTTCCAGATTGGGAAGGAAAAATTTAAAAGCGGAAATTTTGGGCGAAAAGTTTTCTCCCCAGAAGCACAAACAGGGTATCCCCGTTAAGGCTGCCACCTATCATAACATTGAAATCAAGAAAGAGGGAAATAAATGGGAAATAAAGGTAATTTTCGACGTCTGAGAGGAAAAAATGGATAACATTTCCCAGCTGAAGAAAAGGATCGATGAAAGGGATTTTAAAATTTCAGTCATTGGACTGGGATACGTTGGCTTGCCCTTGGCCCTGGCTTTCTCCCAGGAGGGTTTCCCCGTTTCCGGCCTGGACAAGGATCCCAGGAAGGTAAAAGCATTGAATGAGGGAAAAAGCTACGTTGACGATATCCCATCCCTTCAGGTTGAGTATTCCCTGAAAAAGGGTTTTTTGGCAACCACGAGGGAAACGGAGGCCCTTGCAGGGGCAGACGCTGTTTTTATCTGCGTCCCCACTCCTTTGACCAAGACGAAGGAGCCAGACCTCTCTTATGTCGTTTCCGCGGGGAAATCGATTTCCCGCTTCCTGAAATTGGGGGAACTTGTGGTTCTTGTTTCCACAACCTATCCGGGGACGACCGAGGAAGTCCTTCAGCCCCTTCTGGAGAAGGGGGGAAGGAAGGCGGGATCGCATTTTTTCCTCGCCTTTTCTCCGGAAAGGGTTGACCCGGGAAACAAAAAATTCAACATCCGGAATACTCCCAAAGTTGTTGGAGGGGTAACCCCCGCCTGTGCGGAACTCGCATCTTTCCTTTTGAGTACGATTGTCGAAAGAATTGTCCCCGTCTCCTCCCCCCGCGTGGCGGAGATGACCAAGCTTTTGGAAAACACTTACCGGGTGGTGAACATCTCCCTGGTCAACGAACTGGCACAACTTTCTCGGAGGATGAAGGTGGACATCTGGGAAGTAATCGAGGCGGCCTCCACGAAACCCTACGGCTTCACTCCCTTTTATCCGGGCCCGGGGATGGGGGGCCACTGCATCCCGATTGATCCCTTTTATCTGTCCTGGAAAGCCAGGGCGTTCGATTTCAATTTGAGGTTCGTGGAACTTGCGGGGGAGATAAACGACTCCATGCCCTATTTTGTTGTCGACCTCGTGGCAGAAGCCCTGAACCATGAAGGAAAACCCCTAAAAGGGAGCAAGGTTTTAATCCTGGGAGCCTCCTATAAGCAGGATATAAGCGACCTTCGAGAGTCCCCGGCTTTAAAAATCATTCCCCTTTTGGAACAAAGGGAAGCCAGGGTTTACTACTGCGACCCTCTGGTTCCCACCCTGGAGCTTGGAGGGGGAACCATGAAGAGCCTTTCCCTTTCGGGGAAACCCTGGGAGGAGGCTGACTGTGTCCTTCTACTTACCGCCCATAAAGTTTTCCCTTACAAGGAAATTGCTTCAAAAAGCAAATTAATCGTGGATACGAGGAACGCCTTCAAGGGGATTGAAGGAAATATTTGGAGGCTTTGAAATTGGAGGGAATATTTAAAGCTTACGACATCAGGGGGACCTACCCCAATGAGTTGAACGAGGAAAAAGCTTACCGCATTGGCAGGGCTTTCGTTAAGCTTTTGAACCTGAATGAACTGGTGATTGGACATGATGCACGGCTTTCCTCCCCTTCCCTGGTTCAGGCTTTTTCAGCGGGAGCCAAAAGGGAGGGTTGCGAGGTGACCAATGTGGGAATGGTTTCCACGGACATGGTCTATTTCGCCCTGGGATATTACGGATACCCCGGCGCCTGTATGGTTACCGCTTCCCATAATCCTCCCCAGTACAACGGATTCAAGCTTTTAAAAGAAAATGTCATCCCCCTGAGCGGGGATTCCGGGCTTCCGGAACTTCACTCCCTTTACCAGAAAATGGATTTTTCTCCTTATTCCCCTCCCGAAGTTAAAACGAGGGATATTTACGAGGATTATTCCCGTTTTGTTCTCTCCTTTATCGACCCTTCCCTGATTCTCCCCATGAAGGTGGTCATGGATGCGGGAAACGGGGTCGCGGGGTTAATCGCCAGACAGGTCTTTTCCTCGCTCCCTCAAATCGAGATCCTGCCATTGAATTTCGTTCCCGATGGCCGCTTTCCATCACACGAACCAAACCCCCTCCTTCCGGAAAACAGGAGGGAAATAATGGAATCGGTAATCAGGAACAAGGCGGATTTGGGTATTGCCTGGGATGGTGACGCTGACCGTTGCTTCTTCATCGACGACCGGGGGGAATTCGTCGATGGATATTTCATCACTGCCCTCTTAATTGAGGCAATTCTGAGAAAGTTCCCCGGAGAGAAAGTGATCTTTGACAACCGCCTGATCTGGGCAAACTTGGAAGCAACCAGGAGGAATAACGGAATATCCATTTTAAACCGCGCCGGCCATTCCTTCATAAAAGCGAGGATGCGGCAGGAAAACGCCATCTTCGGGGGGGAGTCCTCCGGACACTATTATTTCCGGGAGAACTTCTTCGCGGACAACGGGATGATCCCTGCCCTTTTGATCCTGGAATTGCTCAGCGTGCGAAAAGTGAAGATGTCCGAACTGGTTGGACCGTTAAAGTCCAGGTATCACATTTCCGGGGAGATTAATATCCGAGTCGACGAGCCCTCGCGCTTGATTGAAAAAATTTCCCGGCAATTCCCCGGGGGAGAAATCTCCTTTCTTGATGGGGTCGCTGTGGAGTTTCCGGAGTGGCGCTTCAGTTTAAGACCCTCTCAGACCGAGCCCCTGGTTCGTTTGAATGTTGAGGCCTTGAGTCCGGGGCTTTTGAAGGAGAAAACCTCCCTTATTCTGGAGCTAATCAAGCGAGGGTAAATTCCCTTGGAAATCTTAAAAACGGAAAATAGGGCTCGGGGAATCCTCAATTTTTTGAAGAGGCAAACCGCGGCTCAGGCCGCTCTTCTTCTAACGATTATTTCCGTAATTTCCAAGCCCCTCGGCCTTCTGCGGGAGATCGTGATTGCTGATTTCTTCGGGGCTTCGAAAGTCACCGATGCTTTTTTCATCTCCCAGATCCTCCCCAACGTTTTCGGGACGATCATTGCCGGTGCTTTAATTTCCGCTTTCATTCCGGTTTTCATCAGGGTTAGGGAAACCGGGGGTGAGAGTGAAGCGTGGGTTTTGACTTCCAAGGTCTTCTCTTTGCTTACCCTGGTTTTAATTCTCATTTGCCTTTCAATTTATTTCTTCGCGGGGCCTGTTACCAGGATAATGGCCCCCGGCTTTGGCCCGAGCGAGCAGGAGCTGGCGAGCTGGCTCGTGAAATTCATGATCCCCACGGTCTTTCTGGGGACCCTTCTCGGTCTTTTTACGGCAATTTTGAATTCCTACCAGCACTTCCTCCTCCCTGCGGCAGCAGCCCTTTTAAATAACGTCTTTCTAATTGTCGCGGTGCTCCTGCTTGCGGCAAAAAGCGGGATTGTCAGCCTGATAATTGGTTCCATCGGAGCGGTCCTCTTTCAGTTTTTGATCGTGGGAGGGGGGCTTCTCGTCCGGAAGCCATTCCTGAAATTGAACTTCAAGTGGCGGGATCCCAACCTTTCCCTGATCTTCAAAATGGTAATTCCCATAGTGATTGGAAGCTCCGCGGGACTCCTTAATCTGCTGGTGGACAGGGCGATCGCTTCCGGCCTTCCCGAGGCTTCGATCTCCGCCTTGAATTACTCCTCGAAGATCATGGGGATTCCCCAGGGGATGTTCATCGCCAATGTGGCAACCGCAATTTTCCCCACGCTCTCCCTTCAGGTGGCGAGGAACGCCCTGGAAGACTTCAGAAGGTCGCTTTCCCGCGGACTCCGGGCACTTTGGTACATAATTCTACCGAGCACCGCCGGCTTGGTATTCCTTGCCAGTCCGATCATCGCCACCATTTACCAGCATGGGGCTTTCACCGCCGAGGACACCATCCTCACCTCGGGAACCCTGGTCTTTTACTCCCTGGGCCTCTTCGCCCACGGGGGAAATTCCCTCCTGAGCAATGCCTTCGTTAGTTTAAGAGACACCATCACTCCCATGAAACTGGGGTTTTTGGTGGTGGCAACTAACATCGTTTTGAACCTCCTCCTTTCCCGAATCATGGGAGCCTCGGGGATTGCTCTGGCAACTTCCATATCCGCGTTCTTGAATTTCCTTCTCCTTTCCCTTCTTCTTCAGAAAAAGGTAGGGCAGGGGGTGTTAAAGGGGTCAGGGCGGGAACTTTTTAAAATGATCTTTGCCTCCCTGATAATGGGGTTTTCCGTTTATCTCCTCTGGAAAGGCATTGTCCTCTGGCTCAACCCTCAGAACTTCTGGATTAAACTATTCCTCCTGGCATCCCTCTGCGGGTTTGGGGTGATTGAATATGCCCTTCTTTCCCTGGTTTTCAAGATCGACGAGGCAAACCGATACCTCGGGTATCTAAAACGGGGGAAGGAAAAAATTATGGCTCTATTTTCAAGAAGGTCAGGGGGTTGAGTTAGAAATTCCTAAATCTTTCCCTCCCTTAGGAACCGCGCGGCTTCCTCCGGAGGGGTGGGATTGATGTAGAAATCCGTTCCCCACTCAAATCCCGCGGGGGTCGTCAACCGGGGGATGATCTCTATGTGCCAGTGATAGTAGGGGATGTTCAAAAATCCCAGGGGGGCGGAGTGGATCATCATGTTGTAAGGTGGATCCTGGACAACTGTCTTAAGCCTTCCTAGGACTTCTCGGAGGATCCCGGCCAGGTTCTGGAGCTCCCCGTTTTCTAAATCCGAGAAGGCTGCCTGGTGTCTTTTGGGGATGATCGTGGTCTCGAAGGGGAAACGGGAAGCGTAGGGAGCGAAAGCCAAAAAATCCCCGTTTTCCAGAATCAACCTGCTTTTCCCTTCGAGTTCCTCCCTGATCAAAGCGCAGAAGATGCATTCCCCGGTGTGCTCGTAGAAGGTGTGGGCGGAGTCAAGCTCTTCCTTGATCCTCCGGGGGACTATGGGGGTGGCAATGAGCTGGGAGTGGGGATGGGAAAGGGAGGCGCCCGCTGATCTTCCGTGGTTCCGGAAGATCAAGATGTACCTGAGATCCTTGTTCAAGGAGAGCACACGGTACCTCTCGCGGAATGCCTTGATCACCTGAGCCAGCTGGTCGAAGCTCAAATCCGGAAGGTCCTTGTGGTGGTCTGGGGTCTCAACGATCACCTCGTGGGCTCCCACCCCGGAAATGTGGGTGAAAAGCCAGGAATGGCCGTGCTGGGGCTCCTCGCTTTTCATTAAAGCGGGGAATTTATTGTCGAAGACCCTGACCTCCCACCCGGGAGAGTTGGGTTTCCCGCCATTGGGGCGGAAAGCGTACAACTCATCGGGGGTCATCTTCTCGTTCCCCGGGCAGAAGGGGCATCCTTCAATCTGATTCTTCTGGTACTCGTCCTCCTTGGACTTGTAATCGCTTGGCCTTTTTGTCCTCCCCTTGGCGATAATTGCCCATTCCTCAAGGATGGGGTCTTTTCTGATCTCCGGGGGATTGACCGCCCCCGTTTTTTTCAAGTGCAGATAAATTGCCCTCCGGTAGACTTCCTCATATTTGGGAACCGCCCTTCCCCAGGAGAAATCGCTGGAAAGAGCATTCCTGACGATTTGAGCCCAGAGGTTTTTCTCCCCGTAAACTTCCAGGCACTCGCATATCGCATCCAGGAAGGACCGGGGGTCATACTGGGTGAATTGAAATCCGTTTCCGGTTCCTTCCTCCCGATCGAAATGGGCAACTGTGTCCGCCAGGCCCCCAGTCTTCCTCACCACCGGAATAGTCCCGTAGCGCATGGCGATCAACTGCCCCAGCCCGCAGGGCTCAAAACGCGAGGGCATGAGGAAGATGTCTGAACCTGCGTAAATCAACTTTGCAAGGTCCGGGTCGAAAGCGGAATTGAAGGAGATCTTTTCCGGGAACCTGATTTGGGCATCCTTGAAAAACCCCTCGTACCTTTCCTCCCCTTGCCCTAAAATGACCAGCTGAACATCCCTTTCCATTAAACGGTCAAGGATTGGGGGGAAGAGGTCGAGGCCCTTCTGGTCGGTTAAACGCGAGACCATTGACAAAAGTGGTGTAGCCGGGGAGACCTTCAACTGGAGTCTTTCCTGAAGCTTCTTTTTTGCCTGCTCTTTGAACGAGATTGGGTCCCCGGGTTTGTAACCGAACTCCGCTGGGTCGAACTCCTCGGTATCTATGCCGTTCACGATCCCCACCAGTTGCTTCTTCCTCAGGGCGAGGACCCCTTCCAGCCCCAGCCCGAGGGCTGGAGTCTGGATCTCCCGGGCGTATGTTTCACTTACCGTGGTGACCATATCGGATGACAAAATCCCTGCCTTTAGGAGATTCACCTTTCCGAAGAACTCCACCCTCTCGTCCCCCGGGGGAAGGGGAATTCCCACCTCCTGGAGGAAGCGAGGATCTTGGATTCCCTGAAAGGCGAGGTTATGAATGGTGAAGACGGTCGCCAGGCGGGAAAAATCAGGATCGTCCTTCAAAACCGAACCAAGGTAAAGGAAAATCGGGCAGGTGTGCCAGTCGTGAAGGTGGAGCAGTTCGGGAAACCCGACATGTTTTAATGATTCAAGGACGGCCCGGGAGAAAAAGGCGAACCTCAGGGCGTCGTCCGGGTACCCGTAGACCTTCTCCCTGCTCAGGAATTTTTCGTTTTCCAAAAAAAGGAATTTGACCTCCCAGAGTTCCTTTTTCCGGATGGTGACCCTCTCATCGCGTCCCTGGAAGGAAAGGGTGAAGGAGGAAACTTCTTCCATCTCCCTTATTCCCGGGATGGTGGAATATCCGGGAAGGATCACCGAAAGGTCGTGCCCCTTCTGGGAGAGGGCTTTGGGAAGGGAGCTTGCGACGTCACCAAGCCCCCCAACTTTGGAAAATGGAGCCGCTTCCGCGGTTACGAATGTGATTTTCACAATTTTTCATATTAGAGAAAGGGGGTGGCGGTGTCAAATTACTGGTTTCCTCTTCTTGCAGATTTCCCGCTGGATTATTTTTTCCTCAGGCTTTAAAGTATTTTGAGGTTAACCAACCCTCGGGATTCCCTGAGGCCTGAAAGGAGTTTTCATGAAAAGGTTCATATTATGCATCCACAACCATCAACCTGTGGGGAACTTCGGGGAGGTCTTTCAAAAGGCCTTGAAGGAGGCCTATGTCCCCTTCCTCCAGACCTTGAGGGATTTTCCTTCGATAAAAGTCGCCCTTCACAACTCGGGCCCCATTTTCGAGTTCCTTAAAGAGAGAAACCAGCTTGATTACCTGAATCTAATCCGGGAATTGCTGGGAAGGGGGCAACTGGAGCTTTTAAGCGGAGGCTTCTGGGAACCAATTCTTCCTTTAATTCCCGAAGAGGACATCATTTCACAGGTTGAGGCCATGAACCGCTTCTTGAAAGAGGCCTTCAATTTTCAGCCCAGGGGCCTCTGGCTGGCGGAGAGGGTGTGGGAGTCGAGCTTGATAAAGCCCCTCAGGAAAGCAGGGATGGAGTTCACCTTCGTGGACGACAACGGGTTCCAGAAAATCGGCCTGGCGGAGAGGGACCTTGACGGGTATTTCATCACCGAGGACGAGGGCATTTCCTTCAAGCTCTTCCCCATTTCCAAACCCTTGAGGTACTTGATCCCCGGAAGCAGTCCGGAGGAGGCGATCCAGTACATCAAGAATTTCCCCAACCCCGATGCTTTGCTGGTCTTTGGGGACGACGGGGAGAAGTTCGGGCTTTGGCCCGGGACGAGCGAGCTCCTTTATCGGGATGGATGGCTCAGGCGATTCTTTGAACTTCTCTCAAGGGAAGAAACAATAAAAACCATTTTTCCCTCGGAAGCCCTCAATTCCCTTGCCCCAAAAGGAAGGGTTTATCTTCCCCCCTCCTCCTACGAGGAAATGGAGGAGTGGTCATTGCCTGCGAGGATGCAGCTGGAGCTCAAGAGAAAGAAAGCCTCAACCGATCCGGAGACGAAAAAGTTCATCCGCGGAGGTTTCTTTCAGAACTTCCTTTCCAAATACCCGGAGTCCAACCGGATGCACAAGCGGATGCTCTTTTTAAAGGAAAATTTGAAGGGCGATCGCGGGAAAGCTTTTGAGCACTATCTGAGAGGGCAGTGCAACTGTGCCTACTGGCACGGGGTCTTCGGCGGTTTGTACTTCCCCTTCCTGAGGGACGCCGTTTATCGGGAGTTCCTTCAGGCCGAGGGGGAATTGGGTTTCCCCGAGGGCCTCTTTAAGGAGGATTTCGACAGGGATGGGCTTGAGGAAATTATTTTGATGGGGAAGCCCTTTAACCTCTTTTTTCACTCCCGGGGAGGGCGGGTTATGGAGTGGGACGATCGACCTTCTTTCACCAACCTCACCAATGTGATGACCCGCTACCTGGAGGCTTACCATCTGGAAGCTGGCGGAGATCAGATGGTTCCAGACCCCTATGTCAAGGAAAACTTCCTGGACCATTTCCTCGATTCCCCTGAAGGCTGTGAAAACTCCCTCCCCAATCTCTCCCTTTACCAGGTTGAGGCCAGCTCTCCCTCGCTCGTCCGCTTTAAGGGAGAGGGGATTCCCTTGAAGGAGTTCTCTTTCGGCGGAGGCGGGCTTGAAATAAACCTGGAAATTGAAAGGAGAAAGCTCTTTTTTGCCATAGAGTTGAATTTATCGTCTATGCCAAACTGGGAGATTAAGGAGGGAAAGGGGAGGTCCCTTTTCGTTCCTTTCTATTCCCTGGGGGTACAGTTCGAGTTCTCCCGTGAAGTTTTCTTCAGGACGAAAAAGATTTTTACCGTTTCCGCTTCCCAGGCAGGACTGGAGAGGATTTATCAGGGGACATCCCTCTTTCTCATCCTTCCCCTCGGGGAAGGGAAAACTCAATTAAAATTTTTCATCTATCGGAAATGAGATTGAAAATTGGCGTCTAAAGGATAAGTAATCTTTTTGTTTTTAATTGGAAAATTTTTGAGGACCTGATTGGCTTTATTTATTTTTTATCAAGCATTGGTCACCATTGGGATTCTCTGGGTTCTCTGGAATTTTTCCAGGAACCTGAAGGACCTTATTCCCTTGGAAAATTTCCGGGATTTCCCGATTTCCAGGGAGCCCCTTATATCCGTCCTCGTTCCTGCAAGAAACGAGGAGAGGAATATCCGTCGCTGCATTGAAAGCCTCCTTTCTCAGGACTACCAAAACCTGGAAATCATCGTTTTGGACGACCAGTCCACCGACCGAACCGGGGAGATCCTGAAAGAGCTTCAAGGGAAATATTCCGGAAATAGGTTGAAGATCATCGAGGGAAAGCACCTTCCCCAGGGATGGCTGGGAAAAAATTTCGCCTGCCACCAGCTATCCCAGGAGGCGGAGGGGGATTTCCTGCTTTTCGTTGACGCTGACACCTGGCTTTCTCCCGATGCGGTCAGGGCGGGCCTCTCTGCTTTAGAGAAAACCAAGAGCGATTTTCTTAGCCTTTTCCCCGGAGAGGTCACGGGAACGATCTGGGAGAGGATGGTCGTTCCCTTCCTGCACTTTGCGCCCATGTGCTTCCTCCCCATGAGCTTGATCCGGAAAAGCCCGAACCCCCTGATTTCCATCGCCATCGGGCAGTTCATGATGTTTCGAAGATCCGCTTACCGTGGGATCGGAGGGCACGCGGGGGTTAAAAGCGAGGTAGTGGAGGACATCGCCCTCTCCAGGAGGATCAAGGAGTTCGGTTTCTCCCCCTTATTTCTCGACGGGGGATCGATGGTCTCATGTAGGATGTATCGCAACTTCAAGGAGGTCTGGCTTGGTTTCTCCAAGATCATCTTCGCTGTCTTTAAATTCAGGCTAATTCCCCTTTTAGTTGCCATGTCCCTGTTCGATGCCCTCTTCCTGTTCCCGTTTTTTTATCTTTTGAGGCTTTTTTTCCATCCGGGATACCCGGAAGTTGTGAACCTGATGATTCTTCTCCAGATTTCCGCAATTTTCCTTTTAAGGATGATTCATTCCTACCGCTTCAAAAATCCAGGGGGCGCAGTTCTTCACCCCTTTTCGGTGATTAATTTGAACTTGATCGCCCTTTTTTCCGCTTACCTCCATGTGAGCGGAAAAGGGGTGATCTGGAAGGGAAGAAAGTACAGGACGGTTGCCGAGGATGATTTCCCTCTTGATGCTGAAGAAGAGGAGGAATCCCTTCCCTCGGACTTGAAAGGGTGAATTTGAAAAGGAGGATTTAGATGCCTTTTAAAGATTTGGGATTGATTTTTCTTTCCTACCTTTTGGGAGGAATTCCTTTTTCCTACCTTTTGGGGAAGTTAAAGGGGAAGGACCTGCTGGAAACCGGGGACAGGAACCCGGGAGCTTGGAACTTGATGTTCAACGTGAATAAAAAGGCGGGCATCCTCGGGGTGCTTCTTGATGGGGGAAAAGGCCTGGGGGCTTGCCTGATTGGCGCTCAATTTGGGGATTATTCCTGGGTTCCTTTTTTCTGCGTGGTTTCAAGCGTGGCGGGACACAACTGGTCTCCATTTCTCCGCTTGAAAGGGGGGAAGGGGGTGGCCGCCTGCGTGGGGGGAATTTTGGGCTTGAGCCTTTATGCCCTTCTTGTTTTTGGAGTGGTGGCCCTTTCCCTTCTTCTGATGGTCCGGAGGATGGCCCTGGGGATTCTGGGAGGGGTGGCTGGAGCCTCAGCCTATTTATTCATTTCCAATCCCGGTTGGACGACTTTCCTCTTTGGTATTTCTCTCCTCCTGGTGATGGCCCCCAAATACCTGAGGGAAGCCCGGGAGATGAAGGCCAGGCTGGGCGACGACCGCCGTGAGGTGAAGGACCTCTTCACCGCCAAGCCCTAAAAAAATGGGGACAGTCCCCATTTTTTTCTCAAAATTTTGAAAAATGGGACCCGAAAACCGCTCCCCATCTAATCTGAAAAAATTGGGGACAGTCCCCATTTTTTTCTCTGGCAAAGTTGGGGTAAAATCGAAAAAGAAAGGGGGTGCCCGCATGAAAGCAGTGATTATGGCGGGAGGGTTCGGCACGCGACTCCGCCCCTTGACCATGAACATCCCCAAGCCCATGGTCCCGGTGATCAACCGGCCAATCATGGAGCACGTGGTGGAACTCCTGAAAAGCGCGGGCTTCAAAGAGCTGATCGTCCTTTTATATTTCCAGCCGGAAGCCATCCAGAATTATTTCGGTGACGGGGAAAAATGGGGCGTAAAAATTCAGTACATCAAGCCGGAAGCTGATTTCGGAACTGCAGGAAGCGTGAAAAGGGCACAACCGCATCTCGACGACACATTTCTGGTCATTTCCGCCGACGTGCTCACCGATTTCGACCTTCAATCCGCCCTCCGCTTTCATGAAGAGAAGAGCTCCTCCGCAACCATCCTCCTCACTCGGGTGAAGGACCCCCGGGCTTACGGGATCGTGATCACCGAGGAGAGCGGGAGGATCCATTCCTTTCTGGAGAAACCCACCTGGGGGGAGGTCTTTTCCGATACCGTGAACACGGGAATTTATGTCCTGGAACCGGAAGTCCTGGAAAAAATTCCCCCGGACCTTCCCTTCGATTTTTCCAAGGACCTCTTTCCCGCCCTCCTTAAAGAAGGCGTTCCCCTTTACGGCATGATAACCCCCGGATACTGGAGGGACATCGGAAACCTGGAGGATTACCGCCAGGCCCACATGGACATCCTTCACGGTGAAGTGAACATCAAGGTCGAGGGCACCCGCGTTAACCGCGTTGGCATGGACATCTGGGTCGGGAAAGGAGTGAAGATCCATCCCCGGGCAAAATTAAGGGGGACGGTGATCCTGGGAGATGGCTCCCAGGTGGGGGATGACGCTTATCTCCACGATTCGGTGATCGGTCCCAGGACTATAATTTCGGACGGTTCACAGATCTCAGACTCGGTGATCTGGAGCGATTGCGAAATCGGTAAGGAAGTGCGGATAAAAAAGGCTGTCCTGGGGTTCGGGGTCAAGGTTGGTCCCCTGGCCTCCATACAGGAAGGAAGCGTGATCGCGGACGGATGTCTAATCGGGAATAAAGCAACCGTTTCAAGCGGAGTAAGGATCTGGCCTTTCAAGCACGTCGAAGGAGGGGCCTTCCTCACCGGGAGCCTGATCTGGGGTGATCGGTGGTCCCGCAGCCTTTTCGGGAACTACGGGATCACCGGCCTGGCAAACCAAGAGATCACCCCGGAATTCGCGGCCAAGGTGGGGGCCGCTTATGGGACCCTGCTCAAAAAAGGACAGTCGATAATTTCCTCCTACGATGGACACAGGGCCTGTCGCTTGATTCACCGCTCGCTGATGGCCGGACTTCTTTCCACGGGGATCAACATTTTCGACCTTGGCCAGGTGGCGATCCCCGTTGCCCGCCACGCCACCGTTAGCCTGGAGGCCCTTGGGGGAGTTCACGTTCGCAAGTCACCCTTCAACCCGAAGGTGATTGACATCAAGTTTTTTGACGAAACCGGTCTGGATCTCCCCCCGACGAGGGAGAGAGCGATTGAGAACTCGTATTTCCGGGAGGAGTTCTTGAGGGTCAGCCCGGAGGAAGTGGGGATGATCTCGTTTCCTTCGAGGATTCTGGAATATTATCAGGAATCATTTCTCCATGCCCTGAACCTCGATGTTTTAAGGGAAGCCAGGTTCAAGGTGGTTGTGGATTACGGCTTTGGCACGGCCTCCACTGTGCTCCCGATTTTATTCGGAAAAATGGGGGTTGAGGTGGTCGCCTTGAACGCTTACCTCGACGAGCGAAAGATCACCAAGTCGGAGGAGGAATACAGGGAAGCCCTCCAAGCCCTGGCGGAAATCGTGGTCTCCCTGAAATGCCAGGTGGGTTTCATGCTTGACGCCGGAGCGGAGAAACTTTTTATGGTTGACGATCAGGGGAAAATCCTTTCCGGGGACGAGAGCCTGGCCTGTCTTGCCTACCTCGTTTTAAAAGCAAAACCGGGAGGGAAAATTGCGGTGCCCATTACCGCTTCTTCAGCTCTTGAGGAAATTGCCGATTCACAGGGGGGAAGGGTCGTTTACACCAGGACCTCCTCCAGCGCGATGATGCTCGAGGCGAAGAAAAAGGACATCACTTTCGTGGGGGAGGTGAAGAACGGTTACATCTTCCCCGAGTTTCAGCCTTTCACTGATGGAATGTTCGCCCTGGCGAAGACCCTCGAGCTCCTTGCCCTAGAGGGGACTTCCCTGAGGGAGGTCTTCTCGGCGATCAAACCCCGGGCAATGGTCCGGGAGCACCTGGCCTGCCCCTGGGAGATGAAGGGGACGATCATCAGGAGACTTCTTGAGGAAAACCCCAGGGAAAGGGTTATGGCCTTAGATGGGGTGAAGATCTTCTTCGACCGCTCCTGGGTGCTGGTTTTACCCGACAAGGATCGCCCCCTCCTTCACGTGAACGCCGAGGCGGACTCCGAGGAAGTCGCAAGGAGGTTGGTGGAACTTTACCTGAATGAAATCAGGTCCTGGATGGGTGTAAAATAAAGAAGTTCAAAATTATTTTTGGGACTTTGCCGGAAAGGACCTGAAACCGAAGTGAACTGGAGCAAAAACCGCCTTTTCTTCCTCATCCTTGGGGATTTAATTCTTTTTAATTTTTCCTTTCTTCTGGCCTATGTCGTCCGCTTCGGTTTTGATATCCCGTATTTGAACTTCCTCCCGTACTTGCGCTACTTCCCCCTCTTTACCCTGGTCTATGTTCTCATCCTGGGGATTTTCGGGGTTTACGAGGCGGAAAAGGACTTCGGTTTCTTCGACAACCTCCTGGTCCTGGCCCCGGCGGTCGGGGTTTTTGTCGTGGTCCACCTGGGCTTGCTCTTCCTCCTGAGGGAGTTCGCCTTTCCCCGCTTGACCCTGGTATCGGCTTACCTTTTCCTTTGGTTTTTAACGGCCCTTTTCCGGGCTTTGGATTCCCGCCTTTTAAGGCTTACACTCGCTCCCCCCAAAGCCCTCCTTCTGGGAACAAAAAAGGAAGTTGAAAGTTTCCTCAGGGAGGGAAAGACGGATTCCGTGGAGGTGGTGGGATGGATTGTGGGAAATTCGGAGGAGATCCCTGGAATTAAGGCTTATCCATTTTCCCCCTGCGAAAGCCTGTTGGGCCAATCTGGCGCAGAGGAAATTTTAATCCTCTCCTCCCCTGAGATTACCCCCAAAATCCTCGACCTTTTAATCGAAGCCCGGAAAAAGGGCGTGAAACTTTCCATGGTCCCCTCTCTTTACGAGCTGCTCACGGGGAACATCCCCTTCACCCGCTGGGGAAACGTGCCCATGGTGGAGATCTGGAGGGAGGTCCCTTTGACCGACCGATTCCTGATCAGAGCGCTGGATTTTTTTGGTGCCCTTTTTCTGTTAATCTGCCTTTCCCCCGTCCTCCTTCTTTCTGCCATTGGGATCAAGATCACCTCCCCGGGACCGATTTTCATTCACCAGGAGAGGGTGGGGCTGGGGGGAAAGGTTTTTAACCTGGTCAAGTTTCGCACCATGAAGCCCGAGGCGGAAAAGGATACCGGACCGGTCTTCGCTCAGGAAAGGGACCCAAGGGTAACTCCTTTCGGCCGTTTCCTTCGCCTTCTGCGGATCGACGAGCTCCCTCAATTCTTCAACGTGCTTAAGGGGGAGATGAGCCTCGTTGGTCCCAGGCCCGAGCGCCCGGTATTCGTGGAAAAGTTCGAAAAAGAGGTCCCGGGTTATTCCCTCCGTTTCCTGGTGAAGCCGGGGATGACGGGGATGGCCCAGATCTACGGGACCTACGAGACTAGCCCGGCGAACAAACTGAGGTACGACCTGGCATATATTCGAAACCAGTCTTTCCTCCTGAACTTGCGCCTTCTATTTTTGACCTTTAAATTAATGCTGGGCAGAAAGGGAGCCAGATAAATATCGGGAGGGCATGGAGGGAATGAAAAAACCAAAAGGAAAACCCACAAAAAGGACAATTTCGGATACCAAAGAAAAGGTAGTTTACTGGTGCGACCGGATCATTGAAGCGGGACTGATTCTGATCGTCTTTTTTGTCCCATTGATTTTCACCATCTCCACCGGAGCAGATATCTTTAACCTCCCCCGCTTGACATTTTTGAGGGTCATGACCATCCCCGTGGCCCTTGCCTGGGTGATCCGGCTTTTCGAAACCCGGGAGTTCTACCGCCTTAAATCGCCCATGACCCTTCCCGTTTTAGCGGTTCTCCTTTCATGGCTCCTTTCCTCGATTTTCTCCCTCCGGCCCGAGGTCTCATTTCTGGGAAATTACCTCCGCCATGAGGGTTTCTGGACAATCGCCAACATGATCCTCCTCTTTTTCATCGCCTCCTCCACCTATAAGACCACTGCCCAGGTGAACAGGCTTCTTCAGGTGATGCTCTGGTCAGGACTTGTGACTGTAATTTACGGGACACTCCAGTTCTTTGGTCTGGACTGGATTTCCTGGGCTTCAAAGGGAAGGCCCTTCTCCACCTTGGGAAACCCCGATTTCTTCCCCCACTTCTTAATCATGCTTTTGCCCATCGCCCTGATGAAATTTCTTCACGCCCCCAAGCTGGAATTAAAGCTGTACCTTCTTGCATTCATCGCGCTTCTTGTATTTAACGTGGTGGTGGCCCAGACCAGGGGTTCCTACGTGGGCCTGGCAATTTCCCTCCCCGTTCTTTTGTTTTTCATCAGCAAGAAAGCTTACCGGGAGAACAGGAACTGGCTGATCGCTTTCGGGGCGGCCTTCGTGCTGGTTTTGGTTTACCTCGTCTGGAAAACCGATTTAATTGCCTCCATTCTGAGGGTCGCCACTGTCAAGAGCCGTTTTTACATCTGGCTGGGAGGAATTTCCATATTTTTTGCCTACCCCTTCCTGGGAGTGGGGCCCGATGTCCTGAGGATTGCCTCGCCCCCCTTCAAGGACCTCCGCTACTCCCTGATCGAGCCCATGAACAACCCCGACAGAATGCACAACCAGTACCTTGACGAGCTGATCATGCGGGGAGCGATAGGCTTCCTGGTTTACATGTGGATGCTCGTTTCCTTCTTCGTGACCTCATTCAAGACATGGAAGTCCTCCCTGGACTCTTACTGGAAGGCCATGATCGCTGGAATCGCGGTCGGGGTTCTTGCATACCTGGGCCAGAACATCGTGGCTTTCGGGGTCATTCCCACCATCCTGTATTTCTGGATGCTCATGGCTTTAAATACCGCTCTTTCCCAGATGGACCTTTCCCCCGCTAAGGTAAAGACCGGGAAAAAGGAGATTTCCACTGCGGGAGATATCCCGGTTTACGAGGCCAGGCCACCAACAAGGAAATTGCTCCCCGAATTCCACGCTCCCGTGAAAATCATCGTATACCTTGTCTCATCAGCGATCCTGATCACATCCGGATACTGGGCTATCCGCTTCATGTCCGCGGACCTGGCATACGGGAAAGGGGAGACTGCGGTGCGCACCGCTCAATATTACGAGGAGCAGGCGCAGAAGGAGACCGATTCCGACAGAAAGAACAAGATCGTTCAGGAGGCGAACAGGCTTCTTGAGGAGGCCCTGAACAATTACGCCAGGGCTGTGGCCCTCAACCCCTGGGAAGCCGGCTACCGCACAGCCACCGAGGGACACACTTCCGGCCTTGGCAACCTATATTATGACCTCTCAAAGAGGATTTCCGACCCCACCTTGAAGGAGAAATACCGCTCTATGGCCAGGGAGGAATGGACAGAGGCCCTCAAGACCACTATGTATCTGGAAAACGTGTACATGATGATCGGCAGGTCCTATCAGGATGAAGCCAATGAGAAACCCGACCAGCGCCAGGAGCTTTTAAGAAAAGCCGCGGAGAACTTCGAAAAGGGAATCCAGGCTGATCCTGGAGATTACCCCCTTTATTTCCAGCTTGCCTCAATTTACACGGAACTTGGAGACCCGGAGAAGGCGGTGGAAAGGGCGGAAAAGGGAATAATCTATGCTCAGCCCACGGAGAACCGCAATTACAGCCTTCTTTTAGGGGCACAGACCAATTTCAACCTGGGGTCAAAACTCAAACAGGAGGGGAAAACGGACGAGGGGGCGAAATATCTCAACCGCTCAAAGGAACTTGCGGAACAGCTTTTAACCTATGACCCCGGAAACTCCGACGCTAAAGAACTGCTTGAGAAGTTAAAATCCCTGCTTTAAAGGGACTCCACCCACTTAAGGGTTTTTCTTAAACCCTCCCCCAGGGGGACAAGCGGTTCCCACCTCAGGATTTCCCTTATTTTTTCGATTGACGCAACTGATCGGCGAATGTCCCCTTGCCTTTCGGGCTTTCTTTCAGGGTTGAACTCCAAATCCTTTAGGAAAAAGATGGCCTTCCCCAGTTCCAGAATGCTCGTCTCTTTCCCGCTTCCCACATTGAATACCTGTCCAGGGGCGCTTTCCTTCTCCATGGCCAGAATCATCGCCCGGCAGGCGTCCTCCACGAAGAGGAAATCCCGGGTCTGCTTTCCGTCTCCAAAAAGCACGGGCTTCCTCCCGGAGACCGCCGCTTCCAGGAACTTGCTGATCACCCCGGAATAGGGGGAGGAGGGGTCCTGGCGGGGTCCATAAATGTTGAAAAAGCGCAGGGAGACCGTCTGCAGGTACCCTAAGCGGAAAAAGGCCAGGGCGTGGGCTTCCCCCTCGAGCTTGGAGGTCCCGTAAGGGGAAAGGGGACGAGGCTCTTGCCTTTCAGATACCGGAAAGGCTTCCGGGTTCCCGTAAACCGAGGCCGAGGAGACGAAGACCACCCTTTTTATCCCCTGGTTTTTGGAAAAGGAAAGGACCTTCAAGGTCCCCACCGCGTTCACCTCGTGCGCTTTTTGGGGCTCGTGGATCGAGCGCTCCACCGAGGAGATCGCCGCAAGGTGAAAGACGCCCTCCACGCCCCTGAAAGCCTCGGGGACTTTTTCCGGGAAGCGCACGTCCCCCTGGTAGAACTCGATTTTTCCTCGGGCTTGATTCAAATTTTCCAGGGAACCCGTGGAAAGATTGTCCAGGACCTTGACCTGATGGCCCAAGGAAAGGAGGAGATCTACCAGGTGGGAGCCTATGAACCCCGCGCCCCCGGTCACAAGAAATGTTCCCATTAAAGGAGGTGCTCCTTTCCCGCTTCCCTGAGTCTGGCGACGATTTTCCTCACCTCCTGGGCTTTCTCCAGGTCAAGGATTAAAATTGCATCCTCCGTTTCAATGTACCCCAGGTTCTCCAACCCCAGGATGGCCACCTCCTTGGAATTTCCCAAAACCAGGTATTTTTCCGCCTCGCTGGAAGTAACCAGGTGAGAGTTCTCCGCATACGAGTTCCCCTTCCCCAGAAGTTCCGCCAGGGAAAGCCAGCTTCCCACATCCGACCAGAGAAAGTCCCCTTTCACCATGGCCACGTTCTCCGCTTTCTCCATGATGGCGTAATCCACGGAAATGCTCTCTATTTTCTCGTAAGCCTGGGAAAGCGCCGCAAGGTCTCGATAGCACTCGCTCGCCTTTTCAAGCGCGTCATAGGTTTTGGGTAGGAACTTTCGCGCCGCTTCCCTGAAGACCCCCACTTTCCAGATGAACATCCCCGAGTTCCAGAAGTGCCTTCCCGAGGAAAGGAATTCCTCCGCTACCTCTAAAGAGGGTTTCTCCCGGAAGCGCTTCACCTTGAACCCGCCGGGGATTTCCTCCTCCACCTCAATGTATCCGTAGCCGGTTTCTGCCCTTGTTGGCTGGATACCGAAAGTGACAAGATATCCATCCTGGGCAAGGCCAATTGCCTTTAAAAGATGTTCCCGAAACTTTTCCTTTTCCGGGATGTAGTGGTCTGAGGGAAGGACAACCATGACGTCCTCCTCTTCCAAAAGAAACGAGGGGAGGATAATGGCCGGAGCGGTGTTCCTTCCCATTGGTTCCCCGATGATGTTTTCCTCCGGGATTTCGGGGAGTTCCTTTTTCGCCAGGACCTTATGTTCCCAGTAAGTCACGAGGAAAATTGAGTCATCGGGGACGAACCCCTGAATGCGCAGGTAAGAATCCCTGAGGAGGGAATTTTCTCCCAAGAGTTTCAGGAACTGCTTGGGCTTTCCCTTCCTGCTTAAGGGCCAGAACCTTTCCCCGCTTCCTCCAGCCAGAAAAACCACCTTGACCATGGGCATCTCCTCAAGTTTTCTCCCTTCGATTATAATCCCCGGGGAAAAAAGATGGATTTTTTGCCCTCCTCATTTGCTCCGGAATTGCAATTTTTCTCTTTCATTTTTTCCGAAGGAACAATTGGACAAGTTTTGATAAAAAATTGAAATGATTTTGGGAGATCCCCTTCCGGAGTTTTCCTGAGTGGGCTTTCCGAATCAACCCCGAGTCAATCCATTATAATGGAGAAAAGATGAAGCCCGGGAACTTGAAAGCCCTGATTCTCTGCGCAGGAAAGGGAACGAGATTAAGGCCCCTGACCTACTCCATGCCCAAGCATCTGATCCCTGTGGCTAACAGGCCCATCCTGGATTACGCCCTGGAAAAAATTGAAAAGGCGGGGATCGAGGAGATCGGCTTCGTCCTGAGCCCGGAAACCGGGCAGGAGATCGAGGAGCGCTACGGACCCAAATTCCAATACATCTATCAGGAAAAACCCCTGGGCATCGCCCATGCCGTGAAGGTGGCGCGCCCTTTCCTTAAGGATGATCCGTTTCTTCTTTTCTTGGGGGACAACCTCCTGGAGGAGGACTTCCTCCCTGGCGCCCAAGAGTTCCTCCAATCGGGCCTCGACGCCCTGATTTACCTGAAGGAAGTTCCCGATCCCAGAAGGTTCGGCGTGGCGGTGATGGACGAAAAGGGCAAAATCCTCAAAGTGGTCGAAAAGCCCAAGGAGCCTCCCTCGCCTTACGCCATCATCGGGCTTTACTACTTTTCAAGCGCAGTGCACCAGGCCATCGATTCCCTCAAGCCCTCCTGGAGGAACGAGTACGAGATCACGGACGCCATCCAGTTCCTCGTGGAAAAAGGCTTCAAAGTGAAGGGCAGGATTGCCCAGGGCTTCTGGCTGGACACGGGGAAGAAAGAGGACCTCCTGGAGGCTAACCGCCTGCTTCTTGACCTTCAAGCACGCTTTTCCCTCAAAGGGGAAATCAGAGAAAGCAAGATCACAGGGAGGGTGACCGTGGAGGAGGGGGCGAGAGTGGAAGGGAGCGAGATCAGGGGTCCGGCGGTCATCGGCAAAAACGCCATAATCGAGGATTCCCTGATCGAGCCCTTCACCAGCATCGGCGAAGGCGCTCTGGTGAAAAATTCCGGGATCACCTTCAGCATCCTGATGAAGGAGGCCCAGGTGGTGAACATTCCCCGTCTGGAATCGAGCATCGTGGGGCGCAGGGCAACGATCATCCAGGAGGAAAACGGAATTCTTGGCTTGAGGCTTCACGTGGGGGACGAGACGGAAGTGAGGCTGAACAAGCCTTGATCCTGGTCCGGGAATAATGGATCAAAAAATCCGTATCCTTCAGGTGAATAAACTCTACTTTCCCCACATCGGGGGAGTGGAGAAGGTCGTCCAGAAATTAGGGGAGGGATTGGCGCAAAAAGGATATTCCGTTACCGTTTTGGCCTGCGGGCCGAGGACCCAGGAAAAAGAATTGAATGGGGTTCGCCTCCAACTGGTAAAGACTTCTTTTTATATCTCCAGCGCCCCCTTCAGTTTCTCCTTTCCTCATTTCTACAAAAAGCTTTCCAGGGAAGCGGACCTCATCATCCACCACTTTCCCGATCCCGCAGGCGAGCTGGCCGAGCTTTTAGTCAACGCCGATCGCCCCAAAATCGTCCTCTACCATTCCGATGTGGTGAGACAGAAAGCCCTCAAGCCCTTCTATGACCTGGAAACCCGGATTTTCCTCTCCAGAGCAAAATATATCGTTGCAACATCGCCCAACTATGCCCAAACTTCCCCCATCCTTTCCCAGTTCAAAGAAAAGGTGCGCGTAATTCCCCTGGCCGTGGATACGGATTTTTTCACCCCTGAGGGTCCTGTGCACCCCATTCTTTCTCAAATCCGCCAGAAAGGGTTCTCCATCGTTCTCTACGTGGGGAGATTCGCCTATTACAAAGGCCTGGAATACTTAATAAAAGCTGTTCCCCTTCTTCCTCAGAGTGTGAAGGTGGTCCTTGTGGGAGACGGGGAAGAAAAGCCCAAACTGCTTTCCTTAGTTAAAGAACTGCACCTGGAGGAGAGAGTGGTCTTTGTCCCTCCCGTGAAAGACGAAGAGCTCCCTTCCATTTACCGTGGAGCGGATGTCTTCGTCCTGCCCTCCATCGCCCGGAGCGAGGCCTTTGGCCTTGTGGCCTGCGAAGCCATGGCCTGCGGGGTTCCCGTGATTACCACGGAAATCGGAACGGGGACGAGTTTTTACAATGTCAATGAAGAAACCGGGCTGGTGGTTAAATCCCGGGACCCTGCCCAATTGAGGCAAGCAATCCAGAAAATCCTTGAAACTTCCGGTGAAAAAAAATGGAAAGAACCGACACGGGAAAGGATTTTATCGGATTTTTCCCAAAGAAAATTTCTGGAATTGTGGAAATCCTTAATCCTTGAAGCAGTAAAAAGGGTTTAGGAGCCTAATACTTCCTTCCAAATTTCAATCGTTTTCTTTACCGTGTTTTCCCAGGTGAACTGCTGGGCCCAAGCTTTACCTTTTTCCCTCATTTTCTCCCGGAGGGTGTAATCGGAAATCAGTCGAATTATCCCTTCTTTGATTTCACCCACCTTAAAAGGATCCACTAGGAGGGCACAACCCCCGGAAATCTCAGGAAGGGAGGTAGCATTGGATGTAAGGACAGGGGCGCCAGCCGCCATAGCTTCTAAAACGGGAAGACCAAAACCCTCCCAGCAGGAAGGCCAAACGAAGGCCAAACAATTGTGGTAAAGACCGGCCAAGTCCTCATCAGAGATAAAGGGAAGAACCACAACATCCTTTTCAATCCCTAATTCTTGGATAATCGGGCAGAATTTTTCTTTGGCTTTTTGGGAGAGCCCAGCAATTACCAGGGGAAAATCCCTTCTCGTTTCCTCTTTTAAGCCTGAATATGCTTGGAGGACCCTGAGTGTATTTTTTCGGGGTTCATAAGAGCCCAAATGGAAAAGAAAGGACTTTTTTGGGAGGTTTAACTTTTCAATTTCAAGTTCTGGAGGATTAAAAAACATAGGATCAACCCCATTGTAAACAACCGAAACCTTTGATGGGGGAACGCGGAGCTCTTTTAGGATAGTTTCCTTGGAAAAATTCGAAACCGTGATTAAATGGGAAGAAGTCTTCGCTGAAAGCTTGATGGTAAAAAAGTTGTATAAAATTCCTGAAATCCCCTTAAATAGACCCTTTTCCTTAATTCCCTCATGAATGGCAATTGTGTCGTGGACCACGTGCACATCAGCTACTCCCCTGTTGAAAACAGGCCCCCGGTTAGTAAACATGTGCAAAAGTTCAATTTTTTCCTCCTTGCACCACTTGGGGAGCAGAAACTGCTCCCAGTGCCAGATTGTTTTTTCCTCAAGGAAGACTATGTTGGAGTTTTCCCTAAGGGAAAGGATTTCTTCCGCTTCTTTTTTGTGGTGGGTGGGAATGAGGAAAAAAATATCAAAACCATTTATTTCCATTCCTAAAATGGTTTTTGCGAAATTTTGAACATAACGAGGGATGCCCCTTCTTTCGTGAAAGGCAACGCGGAGGTCCAGAGCGATTTGTAAAACCATCATTCCCAAGGCACTTTCCTTTTTTTGTAATTTCCAAACTCTTTCTTAAAAATTGCACCAAGCCCTAAAAATATCCCCTTTAATCTGGAAAAATCTCTTTCGGATAGGAGATCCCGAAATCCTTTTAACAATGTTCCGATAACTGAAAGAATAAAAGGGAAAACCGAAATCCGATTTGAAGGATGAATGGTTTTTTTCCATAGCAAATAAAAATTGAATAATTGAGAAGAAGCCCGGTTTTGCTTGCTTTCTCTTCCTCCGGGAGCCGAATAATGGGAGAAAGAACCCCGTTCCAAAATTTTCAGTTTTTTCCCTTCTTTGAAAAGCTGATAAGAAAATAAGACATCTTCAGCAACAGCAAATCCACCAAATTTTTCAAATTCTTCTTCAAATTGATGATTTGCAAAAACTCCTTTTTGAAAAGCCATTGAACCCCCGTTTAACCATTCTACAAAACCCGGGAAATCTACTTCTGGCCACTCATTTCTCCCCGAGGGAAGTATTCTTCTGAACCTACCTTCTCCCCCCAAGAAAAAAATTTTATTGAGAAATTTTTGCAATCCTTTAAACTTTTGGGATCGGGGAGGATTTATTTTCTTTTCCGGTGGGCTGCATCCCACAATTTCCCCCTTGCTCATCGCCTCATAAATTGCTTCCAGGGCATCTGGTGAAATTTCCGAATCGTCGTCAATAAAATAGACAATCTCTCCCCTGGCCTCCTTCACCGCATCGTTCCTTTGAGAACATGACCCCACCCTTGGGGCCTTGAAATATCTGATCTCCAACTCAGGGAAACGCTTAACAACTTCTGCGGAATCCTCGTTGTCGCTTGCATCCCAGACTATAACCTCAAAATCCTTGAAAGTCTGTTTCAAAAGGGAGGGAAGGCTGATATTTTTTAAAGCTTCAGCCCTGTTCCTGGTGGCAATAATTACCGAGATCTTGCAAGATTCCTGGGCCTCTTCCATGAGATTTATTTTATCACCGGGGCAGGTGAATCGCCCTTAATTTATAGCCCCAAAGCGTTTTTCAGGCGTTCGTAAAATGCTTCAGGAGAGAAGCGTTCCGCTGTCTTAGCTATTTCCTCAGGGGAAGCGAACTTTAGCTCCCCCTTTATCACCTTCCGCAAAATATCAACAAAGGCCTCTAAATTCCCCTCGGGATAGAGGTAGCCGTTCACCCCTTCAATCACAATGTCCTCTGGTCCGGAAATACAGTTGGAGGAAATAACAGGAATCCCGTGTGCGTTTGCTTCAGCAAGTACTACAGGAAATCCCTCTGACCTAGATGTTAATAAAAGAACGGTGCAATCTTGGACTTTGGAAAAGGGGTCAGGGTAAGCGCCTAACCATCGGACCTTGTTCTCTAAGCCCAGCCTAAAAGAGAGGGTTTTTAGTTTTTCTTCGTCTGGGCCAGCCCCGATTATGTCCAAAAACCATTCCTCATCTTTTATTCGGGAAAGACCGGTGAGGAGGAAAGATATATTTTTGTCAAAATCAGAAAGTCGCCCAACATATAGGAATCTGGGCGTCATTGGCGGACGATTGAATTTATCATGTGGGATTTCTATTGGGTTAA
Organism: Caldisericota bacterium; assembly: GCA_024655965.1. Lineage (GTDB taxonomy): Bacteria > Caldisericota > JANLFM01 > JANLFM01 > JANLFM01 > JANLFM01. Next base: position 477,510 of record JANLFL010000001.1, read on the forward strand.
AAACTACGTGAACCTTTTCCACAACTTTGAATCTTGAGGACATTTTTTGAATGCCCGTTGATATGGCGAGGACTCCATCTGCAAGGGGAAGAACTTTTTTTAATATTTGTGAAAAAAGAAAATAGAATATGAAAAGACGGGAGTTGGTCTTCCAACCATTCCTTGAAAGCCAGTAAGAAGTGCCCGGTATAAGACCATGGTCCCAATAAAAAATCTTGGTTTTTGCGCCGGTTTGTTTAATAACTTCACTAAATTCTGGAATCAATTCGGGGTCCGTTACCATCGCAAGGTCAGGGATTCCATTCCCGCGAAAATCCCCCCTAAAAGCTTGAATTATGGTTTTGTTCTTCTTTTTAAAAAGGAGCCTAAGCCAGCACATCAAGCGAAGGAATCTTTCAGGTTTCATTCCGAATCTGTTAACCGGAATTCCTTTGAACCAGTCGATTGTGGGGGAAACTAATTCTTTGAAGGGAGCAATGACCACGATTCTTACCGTGTGACCTTTCTGGGAGAGGCATTTGTAAGTTAATGCCAGTACTTTTTCTAAACCTCCGTAAACCGTTAATGGGTGTTCAGTGTAGATTGATATTTTCATTTTTATTTTTAAATCTTTCTTTAAGTTTAAAAGTGTAGTTTAAAATTTCTTTTACACCAAGGAAGATCCCTTTCATTGGAGTTAGGTTTCGGCGGAAAAGGAGAACTAACAGGGCAAGAAAGAAAGAGCCAAAAATGGAAAGGATAAATGCAAAAATGGACTTTTTATCGGTAGGCAGAACAGTTTTTTTCCATATTAAAAAAAAATTAAAGAAGGTTGCGGCAGCCAAATTAGTGGAATTTCCTCTTCCGCCTCCAGCTTGGTGGTGGATTACTTGCCCTTTAGACAAAATTAAAAGTTCCCCCTGTTGGTAAAGTTTATGGGAAAACATTACATCTTCTCCTAAAGCATATCCGCCAAACCTTTGTAGTTCTTCATCGAATGAAAGACAATTGAAAATTTCTCTATAAAATGCCATCGAACAGCCACTTAGCCATTGGGCCGTACCAGGTTTATCTGAAAGGGGGAATTGGTTCCTTCCAGATTTGAGAATTACTCGGCTTCTGCCGAATCCACCCAAGAGGAAAATTTTGCTTATAAAAGCGACGAATTTTGAATTTGTCCCTTCTTTGATGGTAAATTTTTTCTGGATCACAGGTGGGCTGCATCCCACAATTTCCCCCTTGCTCATCGCCTCATAAATTGCTTCCAGGGCATCTGGTGAAATTTCCGAATCGTCGTCTATAAAATAGACAATCTCTCCCCTGGCCTCCTTCACCGCATCGTTCCTTTGAGAACATGACCCCACCCTTGGGGCCTTGAAATATCTGATCTCCAACTCAGGGAAACGCTTAACAACTTCTGCGGAATCCTCGTTGTCGCTTGCATCCCAGACTATAACCTCAAAATCCTTAAAAGTCTGTTTCAAAAGGGAGGGAAGGCTGATATTTTTTAAAGCTTCAGCCCTGTTCCTGGTGGCAATAATTACCGAGATCTTGCAAGATTCCTGGGCCTCTTCCATGAGATTTATTTTATCACCGGGGCAGGTGAATTGCCCTTAATTTATAGCCCCAAAGCGTTTTTCAGGCGCTCGAAAAATGCTTCAGAAGAAAAAAAATTCCGCGCGCTCCTGAATTGAATGAAACTTCAATGAGAAGAAAGATAAATTTTTTCCCAGAAATATGAAAATTATTATTTGCTTATTACCTCTTTTATGAAGCGAGCGAGAGCAAGGCCATTGTTTTTTTCATAGAGAATCCTTCCCGCAGCCTGTGCTTCCGCTGAGAACCGTGCATAATCTGCCCTTATTCTCTCAATGCCCCTCAATATTTCTTGGGTATCCAGGTTTTCAAAGACAAGGCCTCCCCCGAATTTCTCAACCTGTTTTGCCATCCAGGTTCCCCTAGTTGTTATTACCGGTTTTCCAAGCAACCATGCTTCAAGTAAAATGGCGGAAATACACCCACGGTACCAGTTTGGGTCGTATAAACACCATACAATTGAACTCTGTTTTAAGGCGGAAAAATAGCTTTCCTTTGGTAATGAAGATTCCAATAAAATTACTTTCTCTCCCCTTTTCTCCTTTAGAGATTTGATAAGATCGAGAATCTTAGGGTCTTTGAGCCCTGGGGGAGTGTTACATTGAACGATGAACCCAAAATCCTCGGGAGCTGAAGCGATCACTTCATACAATTTTTGGAAATTTTTTTGTTTTGCGGGAGCGCCAAGGTAGGCAATTAAAAATCTCTCTGGTGAAACCCCCTCAATGAAGCGAAAAGGATAATTCAGAGGGTAAGGAGCACGGGGATAAAGTTTATAATTGGAGGGAATATGAAGGTTTATTTCGGCGCTTTCAAAATCCATCGCAGAAAGAAAGTATAAAGATTTATTGTTTTTTGTAATTCTATTAAAAATTTCAAACAATCTTATGGATTTCGATTTTCTATCCCAAAAAAGCTCCAAGGTATGAAAATATAAAATCACAGGGATTTTGATCTTTATGGTTGATAAGGCATCCAATATTCTTTTATCCTCAGCGGTGCTTACAACAATGAGATCATTCTTTTGTTGGGCAAATTTTATTACCTTGCGGAACTCCAGGGTTTCCTTTGTAAAAGAAAAATATCCCTCTAGCTTTTTTAATTTTTTCTGGATTGAGCGAATTGGAGGAAGAAAAAGTTTTGCTCCTTGGATTTCGGTCTGGGAATTTTTTGGCAAAAACACTTCCACCTCGTCCCCCAATTCCTCGAATCCGCGCTTAAGTTCTGAAACAAAGGAGTAATAATGACCGGTGTAATCCACGAGGTTGGGTTCAATAATTGCAACCTTCATTTCCAACCCCCAATTTTATTAATCCTTTCAATTTTCTTTTCCCCGACAAGCCCCAACCGTCCAGGATAAGACAACCTTTTTTCTTTTGGGACAGAGTTTCCCAGAAATCCTCGCTTTCGAAGAACCTGTTGTTATTCGCAATGATAATTAAATCCGCTTCCCTAACCGCTTTTTCAAGGGGTTCAGTAAGGGCCCCTGTTTTAAAAATGATCTCCTCTTTTAATGCGGGGTCGAAACCATATACCACGAAATTTTGGTTTAAAAGTAATTTTATTACCTCGACCCCGGGGCTGTTTCTGATGTCGTTTGTTTCCGGACGCCCCTTAAATGCCAAACCGCAGACTAACGCTTTGTTTCCTTTGACCAAAGGCAGAATTCGGTTTATCTCTTGGTGGACAATTTCTTCGTTGAGCTTCCTTGCTTGAAGGGAAAGCAGTGGTTGGTATTCCTTGGCTGAATAAGCCATGAGATAAGTGTCCTTGCTCAGACAAGGGCCACCTACTCCAAGACCCGGTCTGGCTATGTTCGCTCGTGGGTAATCCTTGTTAATAGCCGCTATTACCTGGTGGATGTCGAAACCCCATTCCTCTGCCAGAAGGGCAAATTCGTTGGCCAGGGCAAACTGGACATCCCGGTAAACGTTGGAAAAAAGCTTGGCAGCCTCCGCGGCTTCAAGGGAATCGAGTTTTATGAATTCTCTTGCAAAGGAGAAAAGCTTTTCTGCCCGAGCCAGAGCCTGGGGGGATGTGGCTGCACCTAATTGGGGCAAGCTCCGCAATTCTTGAAGGGCCACTCCTTCAGCCGTTCTTTCGGGACATACCGCAACCATTGGTTCGGAGTTTTGGAACACCTGGCTTTCTTTTAAGAGGGGGATCAGGAGTTTTCTTGTGGTCCCCACGGGAACTGTACTTCGGACCACAAATAAAGTGTCTTTTTTAACGTATGTTAAAGTAGAGCCAACCGCACGGATGAAATAACTTAAGTCGGGAACCCCCGCGTTTAAGGGCGTGGGGAGGCAGTAAATAATTGCTTCGTTGAATTCTGAGACCTTCTGGGTTTCCTTCCCCGGGAAAAAGGTTTTTCCAAGGTTTGATTTCAATAAATCATCAATTCCTGGCTCCATTACGTGGCTTTTTCCCGAGAGAAGGGATTCAATTATTTCCTCGTTTATCTCAAGACCGTAAACCCTGTGTCCGCAGTCTGCCAGGGTTAAAGCGAGGGTTAGCCCGACATAACCCAAACCTACAACTGTCGTTTTCATGGTTTTCCCCCTAATGAAGACATGTTCTTTTGGATGAAAGAGATCACGTCATCAATTATCGCCTCAAGGTTATAAGTCGGAGTCCACCCCAACAATTCCTTTGCCTTTGAGGATGAGCCAACTCTGAACCTTACATCTGCGGGGGGTGCTGATAAATATTTAAAACCAGGAAATGGAATGCCAGGATTCGCCTTTTCCCAGACCAATCTTGCCAGGTCCGACATCTTGATGGAATCTTCCCCGCAGATGTTGAAGTCCTTATTTTTTATCTCCCTTTCTAACATCATTCTAACCGCGATTCCGATGTCCTTTCCGTGGGTAAAGGTCCTTACCTGCTCACCGTCTCCAAGAATTTCAAAGGGACTTTGTCTTATTAGGGCTTTGAAGGCAAAATCCGGGATTACGTGTGCCATGCCGAACTCCACCTCCCCATTTTTGTTTATACCGGGAAGTTCTCCGCTTCCAACAGCGTTAAAAGGACGAACAATCAGATAATTCAAACCGAACTCTTCCCCTGCACCTTTTACAAGGTATTCCCCGAAGAGCTTCTGCATCCCGTAATTGGTGAAAGGAACTTTCTGTTGAGATAGGTCCTCTTCTCTTACTGGTTGGGTAGCGTGTTCGAAAACCATTGAGGAGGAAAAATACACGAAGGTTGCATGAGGGGAAGCACCAAGAGTGGAATCGATAGCGTAAGTTAAGATTTCAGTGTTGTCTCGGGCAATTTGGTAAGGAAATTGGTGAAAGTATTTTACTCCCCCAATCAAAGCTGCGAAGCATAATACCCAGTCATAACCCCTGAACTCCGAGGGATACATAGCCCTCACATCTTTTATTTTGACCTCGCAGTTAGGATGGGCGAAAAAATCATGTTCGATGAAACCGTATTTGGAAAAGTTGTCCACAATCGTAATGTTGAAGCCATTTTCAAGGAGTTCTCGGGCCACGTATGATCCTATGAATCCTGCCCCTCCTAACATCAAAACCTTTTTCCCCATTCAGACCTCCTTTAAGGTAAATAGAAAGAAAAAAGGAATTTCGCTCCTGGTATTCCTTCTTTTCATTTCCTAATTCTAATCCAAACTTTCAATTAGGGTTATTTTTGCCCTGTCTTGTTGGTTTTTTCCCGCAACCTTTAAACCTCCTGCGCTCAAAACTGTGAATGTGGGTTTTTGGGGGAAAATGGAGAATATGCAAGTAGAGGTTCCTAAATATCCTCTTTTATTCTTCTGTTGTAAGAATTTTGGCTTCCTGAGGAAAATTTCTCGGATGATTTTCTTAGAAATTTTTAATAAAAACCTGCCCGCATTTTTAAAAAATCCCAGGGGAAAATTTTTCTTTTAGGAAAATTCAAAAAGCTCTGGGTTCGTTTTTCAGGCCTTTTTTGCCCCCATTTTGCCTCCTGGAGGCTCTTTTAATTACTTTTATGAGGAAATCTCAACAAAGATGAAAGCGCTTCCTTTAAGGCAAATTTGGACGTATTTTTATTTCCTGTAAGGGCCTTCAACCTGAAAGGGGATTTCTGGATGGCGGTCGCGGTTAGTAACCTTCCTCGTCGGCTACTTTTAACTTCGAGTGGATGGGGGATTTTGTCGGTCTCAAATTTTCAAATGACCGTTTCGGTCCATCTTTGGCTTAATGAGAAACCTCCGGTTTTGTAGCATGGTGAATTTTTTGCGGTACCTTTTGAGATAGAATTGGAGAAAAGAAAAGCGGTGGCGAGGAATGAAGATTAAAAACCTGGGCGATTTCTTTTATATGGTGCGTTTTGGCCTGCTCACGGTCTCCTTCCCCGCGCTCTTTCAGGGCCTCTGGGCAGGAATCACCGCTCCCTTCCTTGAAGCGCGCTACGGGAAACGGTCCTTGCGAAGAATGGTCCACCTTCCGGGGGGACCCGGAAAGGTCCTTTCCTGGGAACGGATCGACGGGGGGATCCAGCTTGAAATGGAGGGGGGGTTCAAGGAAATCAGGTTCATTGAGGAGGACTGCATCAGGGTTTGGTTTTCCAGGAAAAAAATCGAGGGCCAGCCCCCTTCCTTTGCGGTTATTAAAAATGAATTTCCTTCCGTTCCCCTGGAGTTCATGGAGGAAGGAGAAAGGCTCTCCTTTAAAAGCGGGTCAACCATTCTCTTTGTGGATAAAAAAACCGGTCTTTTTTCCCTTAAATCTCCCCAGGGAGGGACGATTTTTCAGGAGTCCGCCATGTCTTATAAGGGGGAGGGGATTTCCTCGGAGTTATTCCTCGATGGCCGGGCACAGTTTTACGGCCTTGGGGAGAAGGCCTCCTCCTTGAATCACAGGGGGAAGCAGTTCCGCCTTTGGAACACCGATCCCGTGACCTTTGATCTGGGAAGCGACCCCCTCTATTCCAGCATCCCCTTTGTCCTCATTTTAAAGGAGGGAAAGTTCCACGGGATTTTCCTCGATAACGCCTCGGAGACCTTTTTCGATTTCCGCAGGGATGATTCCCTCTCCTTGGGCTGCGCCCATGGCGATTTCGTATGTTACCTGTTTTTGGGCTCCTCAGGGGAAGAGGTCCTTGCCCGGTACAGCGAGCTCACCGGAAGGCCACCCCTTCCGCCTCTCTGGGCACTGGGCTATCACCAGTCCCGCTGGAGCTACAACTCCCAGGAAGAAGTGGAAAAGATAGGGGAGGAGTTCCGGAAGAGGAAGATCCCCTGCGACGCTATTCATTTGGACATCGACTACATGGAAGGATGGCGGATCTTCACCTGGTCAAAAAGAAGGTTCCCCCAGCCGGAGAGGCTCTCTCAAAAAATGAAGGAGAAGGGATTCAAGCTCGTCCCCAATGTGGACTGCGGTGTGAAAAAAGATGAAAAGTACTGGGTTTTCAGGGACGGGGTGGAGAAGGACGTCTTCTTGAAAACCCCGGAAGGAAAGATATATTTCGGCCCTGTCTGGCCCGGATACGCCGCTTTCCCGGATTTCACGGAAAGCCGGGCGAGGAAGTGGTGGAAGGAGCTGAACGCCACCCTGGTGGAGGTGGGGATGGCCGGGGTGGAAAACGACATGGACGAGCCCTCGGTCTTCGGCAGGGGGACCCTCCCCAGTTTTTTGCTCCACGGGAACGATGGGAAGCCCCTATTCCATGAGGAGTGCCACAACGCCTACGGCCTGCTCACCGCCAGGGCAAGCTGGGAGGCCTGGAGGGAATTAAAACCCAACGAGCGCCCCTTCGTCCTCACCAGGTCAACCTATGCCGGAGGACAGCGCTACGGGGCCACCTGGACCGCGGACAATCAGAGCACCTGGGAGCACCTCTGGCTCTCCATCCCCATGTGCCTGAATTTGGCAATTTCCGGGTTCTCCTTTGTGGGAGTGGACGTCGGGGGCTTTGCCCGCCACGCCACGGGAGAGCTCCTCACGCGCTGGACGCAGCTGGGGGCTTTCCTTCCCTTCTTCCGCAACCACTGCGCCAAAGCCATGCGCCGCCAGGAGCCCTGGGCCTTTGGCCAGCCTTACGAGGATGCCTGCCGGAAGGCGATCGAGCTCCGCTATGAGCTTCTACCTTACCTTTACACCGCTTTTTTCAGGTGTTTTCAGACCGGGCTTCCGGTGATCCGTCCCCTGATCTTCCATTGGCCAGAGATCGAAGAATTTGAGAATGAGGACGGGGAATTCCTCTTCGGGGATTCTCTGCTTTTCGCCCCGGTTCTGGAGGGAAAAGCAAGAAAAAGGAGGGTGAGCCTTCCTCCGGGAAAGTGGTTCGATTATTTCACCGGAAAGCCTTATCCTCCCGGAGTTTCCGAAATGGAAGTGGACCTTTTCTCCATCCCCCTTTTTGTGAAATCCGGAGCCATAATTCCCACCTGGAAAGTGCAACAATTCGTCGGGGAGGAGCTTCCAGATGAGGTGGTCCTGCGCGTCTACCCCGGTGAGGGGGCCTCTTTCCTCTACGAGGACGATGGTCATAGCCTGGATTATCTTGGGGGAAAATATCTGCTCACCCAAATGGTCCAGAGGGTTAACCAGGGATGGGAAATGGAGTTCAAGCGGGAAGGGGAGGGGAATTTGGGAGCCAGGATTTTTACCTTTAAGGTCTTTGGCCTGAAAGGCAAACCCCAAAAGGTGGAGGTGGACGGTAAGGAATTTCTTGAATGGAATTTCCAAGGAGACATTCTCACTTTTACCATTGAGCGTCCCATTGAGATAAAAATTTTTCCCGGAAAGGACGAAAGCCAATGAAAATCGCCATCATCGGAGGAGGAGGAACCCGCACCCCGATTCTTTCCAAGGGGTTAATGGAACTGGAAGAAGATATAGAAATTGAGGAAATCAGTTTATTCGATATCGATCGTGAAAGGCTTTCTCTGATTTCCAGGGTCCTCGAGGGAATTAGGCCCCCGGATTCCAGGGTCCGTTTTTCTTTCCCCGAGGATTTGAGGGAAGCTTTGAAAGGAAGTTCCTTCGTCTTTCTCACCCTGAGGGTGGGGAAAGAGGAAATGCGCGTTTTGGATGAGCGCATTCCCTTGAGCCTGGGCATCATCGGCCAGGAAACCGTGGGGGCAGGGGGAGGTGCCCTGGCGGTGCGCACCGTCCCCAAAGTCCTGGAGATTGCCCGCCTGATCGAGGAGGAATGCCCTTCATCCTGGGTGATAAATTTCACCAACCCCTCGGGGATGGTCACGGAAGCCCTTTTGAATTTTTCCTCCCTGGAAAGGGTGATCGGAATCTGCGACGGCCCCTCGACCATCAAAGCTTTCCTTTCCCGCTTCTTCGAGGTGCCGGAGGAAGACATTTTTCTCGACTACTTTGGCCTGAACCACCTGGGATGGGTTAAAGGGATCTTCGTCCGGGGGGAGGACTTCCTGCCCAAGTTGATGAAGTACCTGCCCATGGTTCCTGAAATTGAAAACGTGGTCCAGTTTCCCCTGGATTTTCTCCAAAAATTGAAGATGGTTCCCAGTCCCTACCTCCGCTATTACTACTTTCCTGAGAAGGCGCTGAAGGAAATGCTGAATGAACCTAAAACCAGGGGAGAGAAGGTACTGGAGATGAACCTTGCCCTGTTTTCTGCCCTCCGGGAAGGCAAGGGCAACCCGGTGGAAATTTATGAAAAATACATGAAGCAGAGGGAGTCCCAGTACGGACAGATCAAGGAGGGTTTCAATTTGGAAGAAGGGGAAGGCTACATCAAGGTAGCCTTAGAGGTGCTCAGAGGTTTGGCTGGTTTCCGGGTGGGGACCCCCGTGGTGAACTTAAGGAATCGCTCGGCCATTCTGGGGATGGAAGAAGACGATGTGGTGGAGGTCCCCGTCCACCTCCTTTCGGGGTTCGTCAGGCCCGTCTCCTGCGGACGAGTTCCCGAGGAATGCTTGGATTTGATGAAGAAGGTCAAGCTCTACGAAAAAACCCTGGTTCGGGCAATCGTCGAGAAGTCCCGGGAGGGAATAATTGAAGCCCTGAGCTTGAACCCCCTTGTTGGTTCCAAAGAGATCGCCGGGAAACTCTACGAGGAGTTTTCCAGGCACCAGGCACCCTTCTGGCCTTAAAGAGGGTGTCTCTTTGGGTTTCAATTGTCAGACAAAAGCGGAGCAGAAGCGGAGGAGAAGCGGAGATGGTCCTTAAAAACGAGGGAGGATCTTTAATCGGAAGCATCCTCAGGAGGGGAAAAGATGGACCCTGAAAAGAAGAGCATCCTCTGGAAATTGAAATTCGCCCTTTTTCCAAAAACCAGGGAGCTGATCGAAGTTCCACCAGTGGAGGGGTTTTCAAAATACCTCGTGGTTTCCCCTCATCCCGACGATGGGGACCTCTTTGCTGGGGGGCTTGTCGCCAAATTGAGGGACTCCGGGAAGGAAGTGGTTTATTTGATCGTCACGGACGGCTCCCGGGGGACTCTGGATGAAGGAATGAATGGGGAAAGCCTTGCCTCACTGCGAAGGAGGGAGGAGGAGAACGCCGCCCGCATCCTGAAAGTGGAGCGGATTATTTTCTGGGATCTTCCCGATGGGGACCTACCTATCCGCCGAGAGCTTCGCGACCGCTTTATCGAGATTTACCGCAAGGAAAAACCGGAATGCGTTCTCCTTCCCGATCCCTTTTTGCCCTATGAATTCCATCCCGATCACGTTTTGGTGGGATTAGCCGGAGGGGAGGCGGTGATCTTTTCCCCCATGCCCCTTTTTCTCCCCGAGGTGAAACCACCCCACGAGGTAAAACTCGTCGCTTTCTACGCCAGCCACCGACCCAATCAGTTCCTGGATATCTCCCCATATTACGAAAGGAAAATGAGAGCGGTCAGGGAGCACAAGAGCCAGTTTTCCGATTCCGTCCTTCCTCTCCTTGAGGCTTACTCCTACTGGAAGTCCCGGGAGTGGGCAAGAGGAAAGGGAATGAAACTCGCCGAGGGGTTCAAGGTCCTCACCCCCACGCACCTGCACACGGGAATCGACTCCTGGGAGGTTTAAACCCGGGAAAATTAAAAAAGTTGAAAAGGGTGTTGACTTTCCCTTAATGGTTTTTTAAATTGACTGAGTTCTTCAATTTTGAACCCGAAAGGAGGGAGAAAGCCACCAATGAATTCTGGCGATTGTGACCAGGGCAATGTTTGCTTTGAATCGCAATCAAGCGAAGAGATTCCCCCAGGAGGCGATGGTAAGTGCCCCTTAAAAAGCTTTCTCCCGAATTTCATAGATATGGAACAAAAGGAGACCATTAGCGATGGCTCGGATTGCTTGGTCTCCCGTCACCTTATATCGGAAATTTTCTCTTGGCGACGCCATCTTTCTCATTATTTTGATTGCCTTCATTTACGCCATTTCCTCATTAAACCTTTATTACACTAGACCAGAGCAGACCCTTTCTTTTGACCTTTCCCCGACCAAGCTCCCCCTGTATTCACTTTTTTCCCTCTTGCGCATGATCTTTGCCTATTGTCTTTCCTTAATTTTTTCAATCGTTTACGGTTACGCCGCCGCTTACAACAAGAGATTGGAGAAAATCCTCGTGCCCCTTCTGGACATCCTGCAGTCAATCCCCGTTCTCTCCTTTCTTCCGCCGGTCTTCATGGCCGTCCTAACCCTTTTCCCTAATTCCCGCATTGGCCTGGAAATCACCTCCATAATCCTCATATTCACGGGCCAGGTCTGGAACATGGTCTTTAGTTTTTATCATTCTTTAATTTCCATCCCCAAGGAACTGAGGGAGGCTGCGGATATCACGGGATTGAATAAATGGCAGAGGTTTTGGCATCTGGAGCTTCCTTTCTCCGCTATCGGACTCCTGTGGAACAGCATGATGTCCTTCGCCGGGGGCTGGTTTTTCCTCATGGCCTGCGAGATGTTCACCTTGATGAACCAGAATTTTCTTCTCCCTGGCTTAGGCTCCTACCTCTCAATGGCTTCGTTAAAAGGGGACATCGGATATATTCTCTGGGGCTTGGCCTCACTCGTAGCTTTAATCATTCTTCTGGATCAGCTTGTATGGAGGCCCCTTTCCTCCTGGGTGAAAAAATTCAAGGTGGAGTTCACCGAAGGTGAAGAGGGAACCGAATCAACAGTCCTGCTCTGGTATCGCCGTTCCCGGATCCTTTCATTTTTGGGGAGAAAGGTCTTTGCCCCCCTGAACGAGAGGCTGGACCGTTTTTTTAGAATACGGAGCGCAAGGAAAATCGGGGAACCCGAAGGCTTCACCTGGGTGAGGATTTTTAATCTCGTTATCTCAACCATTTTTATTTTGCTTATCTTTTACGGACTCTGGGGGTTGATTTCCCTCTTTATGAAGCTTCCCCTTTCCAGCTGGGGAAAGATCTTCGTTTCAGCGCTGGCTACTTTAGCCAGGGTGGCCTCCGCGGTGCTCGTTGGACTCCTGTGGACCCTCCCGGTTGGAGTCAAAATCGGCACTAATCCAAGGCTGGCCAGAATTCTTCAGCCCATTGTTCAAATCGTGGCATCAGTGCCTGCTACCGCGCTTTTCCCCATCGTCCTTCTTTTCCTGATCAATTTGGCGGGGGGATTGAATTTGGCAAGCGTGCTCTTAATGCTGTTGGGAACTCAGTGGTATCTTCTTTTTAACATTATTGCCGGAGCCACTTCCATCCCCAAGGACTTACTGGAAGCAGCTTCCATCCTTAGACTGAAGAAGTGGGACCTCTGGAGGAACCTGATCTTTCCTGGGATCTTCCCTTATCTGGTCACGGGAGGCATAACTGCCATGGGAGGTGCTTTCAATGCCAGCATCGTATCCGAATACATTATCTACGGAGGAAAGGTGATCAAAACGGTGGGTTTGGGTTCGCTGATCACAGAATCCTCCACTTCTGGAAACAATGCACTTCTGGCGGCCTCCACAGTCACTATGGCTTTAATGGTGGTTTTAATCAACCGCCTTTTCTGGAAAAGACTCTTCAAACTTTCCGAAGAGAGATACACTTAAAGGGAGAAAAGGATGAAGCTCTTAAGGTTGGAGAATATCACGGTCAGTTTTACCTTCCCCGAGGGAGAAGTGGACGTCCTGGATAACGTCAACTTTTACCTGGATGAAGGGGAAATCCTGGCCTTGCTCGGGCCCTCAGGTTCGGGAAAATCCACCATCTTGAGAGTTGTTGCTGGCTTGATCAAGCCCAAAACGGGAATTGTGAGGTATAAAGGGCAAGTACTGAAGGGCCTCAACCCCGGGGTTTCCATGGTCTTCCAAAATTTTGCCCTTTTCCCCTGGCTCACGGTTTTGGAAAACGTGGAACTGGGATTGAAGGGGATGGGCCTTCCTCCCCATGTGCGAGAGGAAAAAGCTTTAAAGGCTATTGACCTCATTGGCCTGGACGGGTTCGAGAAGGCTTACCCCAAGGAGCTTTCCGGGGGAATGAAGCAAAGGGTTGGATTTGCCCGCGCTCTGGTAATGGAGCCAGATATTCTCCTGCTTGATGAGCCTTTCTCCGCTTTGGATGTGCTCACAGCGGAGAACCTGAGGAACGATTTAATCGAACTCTGGATTGAGGATAAAATCCCCACCAAGGCCATAATCTTAGTCACACACAGTATCGAGGAAGCGATCTACCTGGCCGATAGGGTTCTTCTTCTTTCCAAGGATCCGGGGAGGATCATCAGGGAGATCAAGGTGGACTTGCCTCACTGGCGCGACAAGAAGTCAAGGGAATTTTTGGAGCTCGTGGACGAAACTTATGGCCTGCTCACGGGGAAGCCCCTGGGAAAAATACCCCTGAGGGAAAGAAAGCCCCTCCTTCTTCCTAAGGTGAGCGTAGGCTCGATCACCGGTCTGATAGAGCTCGTTCATGATCTCAATGGCGCCACGGACCTCTACAAGTTAGGTGAGGATTTGCTCATGGATGTGGAGGACCTGCTTCCAATCGTGGAAGCCTCGGAGATCCTCGGTTTTGCTGAAGTTCAAAAGGGAGATTTCCTGCTCACTGAAGCGGGAAGGAAATTCGCCGAAGCGGATGTCCTGGAGAGGAAGGAGCTCTTCAGGGAGTTGGCTTTGGAGAAGGTCCTCCATTTGAAGCAAATTCTGCGCGTTCTTCAGTCGAAATCCAACCACAAGGTGCCCCGGACCTTCTTTCTCGACCTTCTGAGGAAACGGATGTCTCCCCAGGAGGCGGAACAACAACTGGACATTTTGATCGATTGGGCTCGCTATGCGGAAATTTTTGAATACGATGACGACCGCGATGAGCTTTTGCTCCCGGAAGTTGTCGGGGGCCAGGTGGTGGAATAACTATTCCCAGACTGGATTCTGGTGTTTTAAAACCTATGTTCTTCTTTCTGCAACCTCCCCATTCTTTTTTTCATTTTGCCCCGATGGGTTTTACCGAGGACATAGGGTGGGAGGGCAGTTTGTGGTCCTTCCCGGCGATAGGTTAATTCCAGGTTTTAAAGCCAGGCCGAGCCTGGACAGGGGGTTCAAGGTCTTAGCCCTCATTCACCTTCGCACCGGAGTAGACCCCCGGAAGGTTCGAGCAACTTTTGGAATCCTGTGAGGAAAAAGGGGGTTTTGGCATGCTCTTTTTAGGGGTTGACGGTGGAGGCTCAAAGACTCAGGCGATGGTTGCCGACGAAGAGGGGAGAGTCCTGGGGCAGGGCTTGGGGGGACCGTCGAATTACCAGTTGGCGAGGATGGAATTCGCCCTTGAGGAAATTTACAAAGCGGTTAATCAGGCTCTGGAAAGATCCGGAGTTTCCCGGGAGGAAATTGCGCGTGCGGTCTTCGGGCTCTCCGGAGCGGATCTTCCCGAAAATTTTCGAGAACTGGAGGAGGCTCTTCGGAGGACTTTCCCCGGGCTTCCCTTTACCCTGGTCAACGACACCTGGATCGCCCTCAGGGGTGGTTCAAGGAAAGGTTGGGGGGTTTGCCTGGTATGCGGTGCTGGGGCAAATGCCTGCGCCCGGTATCCATCAGGAGAATGGCTCACTCTTCCCGGATTGGGTTACGAGAGCGGATTAGCGGGAGGAGGGCTGGATATGGTGCGGGACGCCCTCCATTTTGCCTTTCGCTCTCACCTGGGCCTTGGCGAAAAAACCCCACTTGAGGAAGAAATTTTGAAAGCCACGGGGGCTTCCAGCTTCAATGACCTTTCATCCCTTCTTTTGAGATTCCTGGAATCACCCTCCTCCGCGTTTTGGGAGATGCAAAAAGCCTTATCCATTGTTCCCGCGATTTTCCGCCTTGCCTCCTCAGGGGACCTCGCCTCTCAGGAAATCCTCAAGAAGCATGGGCGCTTGATGGGAGAGGTCATGGGGTACCTGGCGAGAAAAATCCAACCTTCGGGAGAGGTTGAGGTTGTAATATCGGGAAGCATTTTTAAGGGGGAAAACCCCCTTCTTCTGGATTCCTTCACTTATCATCTTCACAGGATTGCTCCTCAAGCGGAAATCCTTTTCCCTCTTCATCCACCCGTTTTTGGGGCAATTCTCCTGGCAATTGAAAAGGAAAAACTGAGTAACCAATAACAAAAAAAATTTTCAAAATATATTTTTCTTGCTAAAATTTTTTTAGGCAAGGGATTTTTTAGGTTTTTCTCCGGGGGGATCGAGATTCCTTGTCCAATTTCCCTAAATTTAGTTTTTAGGAGGGAGGGAAAATGAAAAAATTTCTCATTTTCCTATTGGCATTGGCCATGGTCTTCCCCTTTTTCTTTTCCCCCGATTCCACTCAAGCTGATTTAGCTCCATCTCCCTGGCCAATGTTCCAGCATGATTCTTCGCACTCAGGCCAGAGCCCTTTTGCCGGTCCAGGGCCCTCGGCTATGGTCAAGTGGACCTTCGACACGGGAGGACCGATTTACTCTTCCCC
>JANLFL010000020.1 GCA_024655965.1 Caldisericota bacterium
TCTGTTCTTCTTCCCCTCGCTTTTGCTCATTCTTCGACTTGTCCTTTAGTTTTAATTAGATTAATTAAAGTTATTGAGGTTAGTCAATAACTTTTTTGGAGTTTTTTAATAAAGAGTTCTAGTGCCAAATCTGGTAAACCTTTAAAAAATCCTGAACAAGATGGACGAACTCTACAATTTTGAAACTGAAAAACAAAACCCCCGGCAATGACCGGGGGTTTCAAAAAATCTTGTTGAGTTTCTGTTAAGCTTTTTTGTTCTGCAACTTTGCCGCTTTGATGACATGGGCGGCTAGAACGGAGGTGGTTACTGTTCCAACTCCCCCTGGAACAGGGCTGATGGCGGAAACGACTTTCTCCGCTTCATCGAAATCCACATCCCCACAAAGATTCCCATTCTCATCCACGTTGATGCCAACATCGATTACAACTTGACCAGGGGATAAAAAGCTCGCTTTGACCATTTTGGCTTTGCCAGCAGCAGCAATGAGAATTTCTGATTGCCGACAAACATTCTCCAGGTCAACCGTCCTGGTATGGCATATCGTGATAGTGGCGTGCCTTTGAAGAAGCATCATGGCTAATGGTCGCCCAACAACCAAGCTCCTCCCTATTACCGTGACCCTCTTTCCTTTAACAGAAATCCCGTAATGGTCAAGCATTTCAATGACTGCCTGTGGAGTACAGGGAGGGAATCCGGTTTCATCTCCCTCGAACACTTTGGCAACGTTAACGGGACTAAAACAGTCAACATCTTTTCCAGGATCGATAACGTATTTAAGTTCGTTCTCGTTGATCTGGGATGGCAGGGGCCTAAAAATCAGGATACCGTGAATCGAAGGGTCGGAATTTAACCTTTTTATTTCATTTAACAAATCCTGGTGGGGGAAATCCTCGGGATATTCAAAGGTAGAACACTTGATATTTAACCCCTCACATCTCTTGATCGCCCCTTTCTCATAGGAAACGTCGTCTGGTTTAGCCCCCAACCTGACAATCGCGAGAGAGGGGAAAACCCCTTCAGACCTCAACTCCTCAACCTCTTGCAACAACTTTTCCTTTAAGGAATTGACAACTTCAACTCCCTTAAAAATAACAGCCATGGCTACCTCCTAAACCTTTACCAAGGAAAGCACTTTTTGGAAGACCGCTTCCGCTCGAGGAATTCCATCATCAAGGATTTCTTGAGCCCTTTTATTAAATTCTCCCGCTTTCTCCGGGTTCCTCATCAGCTTGGTATTGATAAATACATTTAGGCTTGCACCCTGGAGGGCAGCTTCGATAAAAGTAGCCCCAACCCCCACGTCGCTAATGGCAATTCTGGTTCCCTTTTCAGTTAACTCTTCCAGAAGTGAAAGAGCTTCAAGGCATTTTTCCATGATTTTTATGGGGACGGAACAGGCCTTCTCAAGGGCTTCTTCCAGGATTTTTTCACGAGCTTCGCGCTGTTCCTCAGTATCCTTGGGAAGGGAATAAGCCTGGGAAAGTGGCTCGAATACTTCAGCGTCCTCTTCAATCAACTCCAAAAGTGATTTGGAAAGACTAGCAGCGTGCGAAGCAATTCGAATTACATCTTCCTGGACGTTTTCATATTTCTTCTTCCCTTTCGTCAGGTTGGCAACCATCCCGGCAAGGGCAGCCCCGACTGCCCCAACAAGGGCGGAGGCTCCTCCCCCACCTGGGACCGGCGCTGATGACCATAATTCCTGGGTAAATTGTTCAATACTTTTGTCTCTCACTTTTCCCTCCCTAGAAAAGTCCAGAAATGACGCCACGGGAGTCAACGGAAACCTGCTCCGCAGCAGGAACCTTGGGGAGTCCAGGCATTGTCATAATTTCCCCGGCAAGAGCAACAACAAAACCCGCTCCAGCGGAAACTTTGGCATTGCGAATTGTCACCTTGAACCCATCTGGTCTTCCCAGTTTTTTGGGATCATCCGAGAGGGAGTACTGGGTCTTGGCAAGGCAAATGGGGAGGTTCCTAAACCCATTTTTCTCAAGTTTTTCGAGGTCTTTTTCTGCGGCAGGCAAGTAAATGACGCCGTCACCGCCGTAAACCTCCCTAACGATTTTTTCGATTTTATCTTTTAAGGGGAGATCCAGGTCATAAAGGAAATGGAAATCATTTTTCCCATTTTCAATTAAATTGAGCACTTTTTGTGCAAGGTCAATTCCTCCTTCTCCCCCTTTCTCCCAAACTTCAGAAAGAGAAACCTCTACGCCGAATTCCTGACATTTTTGGCTTACAAATTCAATTTCCGAAGGGGAATCAGAGGGGAAACGGTTGATCGCCACCACTGCTGGAAGCCCAAATTTTTGAGTCATGGTTTCAATATGCTTAAGCAAATTGGGAATTCCCTTCTCCAGGGCAGATAAATTTTCAGAAGCCAATTCGTTCTTGGAAGCTCCGCCATGGTGCTTAAGGGCACGGATTGAAGCCACAATTACTACCGCATCAGGCCTCAAACCAGCAACGCGGCACTTAATGTCGCAGAACTTTTCCCCCCCAAGATCAGCCCCGAAACCAGCCTCTGTCACCAAATAATCTGCTAACTTTAGAGCGGTCTTAGTAGCCATGATGCTGTTGCAACCGTGGGCGATGTTCCCAAAAGGCCCTCCGTGAATGAATACAGGGGTGTGCTCAAGCGTTTGGACGAGGTTGGGTTTTATAGCGTCTTTTAAAAGGGCCGCCAATGCTCCAGCCGCCTTCAAATCCCCAGCCCTTACAGGGGTATCCCCATAGGTATATCCGACAACAATCTTTTCCAGATTTTGTTTCAGATGATCGAGGTCTCTGGACAAGCACAGAATTGCCATTATTTCAGAGGCAGCAGTAATATCAAACCCTTCCTCTCGGGGGACACCATTTGCCTTTCCATTCAACCCGGAAACGATGAACCTTAGCTGTCTCTCGTTCATATCCATGCATCGCCTCCAGGTGATCTTCTGAGGATCCAAATGCAATTGGTTCCCCTGATAAATGTGGTTGTCTAACATGGCAGCCAGCAAGTTATTAGCGGTTCCAACGGCATGAATATCCCCCGTAAAGTGAAGGTTAATATCCTCCATGGGGACAACCTGAGAATACCCACCACCTGTTGCGCCCCCCTTTACCCCAAAAACTGGTCCCAGCGATGGTTCTCTGAGGGCTATCATGGTCTTTTTTCCCAACCTAGAAAGGGCGTCCCCCAGCCCAATGGAGGTCGTGGTCTTCCCTTCGCCAGCAGGGGTTGGGTTTATAGCGGTAACCAGAA
>JANLFL010000021.1 GCA_024655965.1 Caldisericota bacterium
TCCCCCCAATTCCAGGTTGCAGTGTGGGTGTCTTGGGTTCCCGGGTCGGTGAAGGCGCAGGAAACAGTAACTGGGGAATTTATCTGAGCCGGGGCGGGTGGAACTTGAATTGTTCCACATTCCGGAGGGAGGTTGTTCACGGTGAGGTGGAAGGTGGTCTGAGCGGTACCTCCCTTGCCATCCTCAACCTCAAAAAGGACCTCTTGAGGAAACCCATCATCATCTTTAGGGCAATAGCTCCATGACCAACTGTTGGAGGAATCGGTTGAATCTAATTTACCAAGAGAAGCGGAACAGGTTAAAATATCCCCATCGGGGTCAGTGGCATTGACAGTGAAGGTGAGGGTCTGGCCCTCGGGTATGTTTTTATCCCCAATAGGCTCCAGGACTGGCGGATCGTTGACTGGATTGACAGTAATTAAAACGGTGGCCGGATCGGAGTCAGCTTTGCCATCGCTGGCCTTGTAGGTAAAGGAGTCCGTTCCGTTGAAATCGGAAGCCGGTTCATAAGTAAAGGAGCCATCACTATTTAAGGTTAAGGTGCCGTGACTGGGGCCAGTGACCAAAGAAGCTATCAGGGGATCGTTATCGGGATCAGAGTCGTTGGCCAGCACGCCTTTTGCTGAAACGATTAAATCAACATCTTCATCAGTAGAAAATTGATCGTTCTGGGCAACGGGTTGTCGGTTGGAAGGGATTGGAACCGTAACCTGTCCACCGGCGACGACGGTGAAGGAACCATCGCCCTGAATTAGGTATGTCCCAGGTAGGAATTGATAGGTGCCGGCGGGGAAATAAACCCAGGAACCAAGTGACAGATACTTATCAGTTAGGAATGTAACCTTACCCGTTTGGAAAGTAATGGTTCCGCCCTCGGGAGGAATGTACTGGGAGATCTCCTGGGATTTTTTCTCCCAGGTCATACGGAACTTAAAGGTCCCCCCGCCAAAAACCTGAACAGTGAGCTGACCGGAATTCCCAGTGTAGCCGTGGGTATACCAGTAACCACCACCCTGTTCAACTAAACCGCCCTGGGGACTATACTTACTGCCGGTGCCAGGGAGAAGGTTTCCCTGATCGTCGCGGAGCTCAATGACAATGGGAACGGTGCGCCAGGTGTAGTTTGAGGCGCTCAACTGGTCAGACGTCTGCTCCTGACTGCTCTGGTTTATGGTCATCTTGATCTTGGTATAGCCCGAGGGAAGCGAGGCATAGAGCTTGCCGTTGTTATCAGTTTGACCGGGGATTACGGCTCCCCAAGTACCGCCATAAGCAGGTTGTGCAACACCGCCGGGGACTCCATTTCCGTTCTGGTCAAGGAGGGTGAGGGTTCCGTATGTTTGGCTGCACTTTGCACCATCAATAACAATTACCTGTTCAATCCCATCAAGCCTAAAACGGTAGGTTCCGGGCAAGAGGTTCATCGTTGGCAGGGTGAAAGTCCGCCAAGAGCCTCCCGCGTACTGGGCGTTCTTGACACCAACAAGGGTCAGGGGTACTGCGACGAAATCAAATGGGGTGCTAAGGTCGTGTGAAATAGTGTTGGTAGCGTAATTGTAAGTCAGGCGGATGGTGTAGGTGCCCGGGAAGAGCTCTTTGGTAACCCTTCCCGGGCCAGAGTCACCGGTTGTCCCGAATTTGTACCAAGCTCCAGAAGCGTATTCAACTGAAGCTCCATTTATAATGTTGCTTGTGCAATTGACCCTTAGGGTTACAACGGCTTCTTGGGTCTGGAAAACCTCCTCGGTATTGTCCATAACAACGGGGTATTTGGTTAAGGTGGTGAAGTTGTAGGTTAGCCGGAATTTGTAAGGGGAAGAAGAGGGGAAAAGTTCAACATCAAAATACCCTGAAGAGTTCGTATTGCCGTGATAATACCAGTAACCACCACCCTGATCCACCCTTCCACCTTGATCGGTTATGGGGTTACCATTGTGGTCCTTTAGCCAGATCCTCAGTTGCTTTGTTTGCCAGGTATAATTAGAAAGGTTTAACTGGGTTCGGTTTTGTTCTATGGTCCCTTGGTTATAGGTCATGGCAATCTTAGAATAACTTGGATTGGAAATCACGAAAGAAAGTTTTCCCGTTGCGGGATCTGTTTGGCCCGGGACAGGATGCCAGGAACCATCAGCCCATTTGACAACTCCTCCCCCAAGGGGGCTTCCATCGTGGTCAAGAAGCTTGACAGTGACGCCGATCCCAACCAGAACACCTTGCACGGAAATATTTTTGAAGCTCACGGAATGAGTTGCGCCGTATCCATACAAGCCGTAGAAAACCTGGAGTCGCTTCAAATCCCCCGTAAAGGTCACCCCAGCAGGGGTAAGTTCCATGGTTTTCCAATCCCCATTCGTTTCAAACCCCTGGTCGAGGCCGTTAATAGTCATATATGCCGTTCCGGTCGTTTCAGAGGTGGCATGGAGCCTGATTTCGATATTGTATATTCCGCCTGTGTTGTAGGTCCCTCCATCAACCGCAAGCGGGCTCTTAGCTTGCCATTGATCCACCCCATCCCTATCGAACCAGAAACGATGGTTATTCCCAGGCGCAGGAGGGGTATCAGGCAAATTGTAATCGCCTTCCCCCTTTCCCCCTCCTTTTTGAAGAAGGAGTTTGTCGTCCAAATCAAGTGTGGGGGCCCCAACAGGGTCGGGGTCAAAAGTATTCACAGTCCAATCATAATCTGTGGCAAGCCAAACTCCAGCACCTTCAACCATCCAGGTCGGATTAAAATCCCCGTATCCCAGAGAACGGACGCCGAATTCCGCCCAGGCGTGACAACCTGCATCGTCAACAAGTCCGTTTGCGTCGTAGGTGAAAGAGATTTTCATGTCACCCTGGGTGAGGTCCCAAACATCGTCGAAATGACCGGCTTGAAAACCCCCAGAGAGATTAATATCGCCGTAAGGTTTGGTGATGGGACCGGCAGAAATTGACGGAATTGGAAACAGGCCAATAGCCAAAACAATACAAACGACAAGAGTAAAAAATTTTTTTGCCATCTTCCCTCCTTTGGGCAAAATAGAGCTTGCCATCCCGCGCTTCCCTCCGCTTAAGATGTTTTCCCATAATCACCTCCTCCAAGGTTTATCTAAACAAAAAACCGACCCTTTGG
>JANLFL010000022.1 GCA_024655965.1 Caldisericota bacterium
GGTCGTAAGGTTGTTCAATTACGCACCCCTGGTCCGCCCAGAATCTCTCAAGGTTAAGGATGAGATCTTGTAAGTTCATGTGATTGATTAAAAAAAAATTTTTGTCCAAAATCCTCTATTTGTCAAAATAATACTATTTTCATGGTCGGAAATTTGATTGTTGCGGGTATTAGATTAATGGGATTTTCAAAGTTAATCTAGTAACTTTTACTCCTTCTCCATCTTCTGGAGGAAAATCTTTACTTTTGATGTTTCCATTCCCAGCTGAGATCGGAGGAAGGAGAGGAGGAGCTCGTTCAGCTCTAAGTCCTCTGCCTGGTCCCGGACTTCCTGGAATTGGGAATCGAGCAGGATTTTGATCCGATTAAGAGTCCTTTCTCCAATGGTGATGTTCCCGGAGAGAGAGCTTTTACAATCAGGGCAGATGAGACCCCCCGATTTGGGGTTAAAAGTATTCATTCCCCCCTCGATCCTTTTACCGCACGATGCGCAAACATCCATCAGGGGCCAAAAACCAAGGAGGTTTAGGAATTTTAAAGTGAATGAAAGGGAAACCGAAAGAGGTGGAAAGCCGTTTTCCATGGCGCTCAAGGCAAGTTCCAACTGGTTGAATAATTCGGGGTTAGGGTCCTCCTCCGCGGTGAGTTTATCCACCAGTTCCGTCAAAAAAAGAGCGGTGGATCCGGGAACGCTTGACTGTCTGAGTACCTTAAAGCTTTTAATAATCTGGCACTGGGTGAGTGTATGACGCCCTCCCTTTTCATAAATCATTAAATCGAGCAGGGTCATAGGTTCGAGAGCCCCGCCCCAGTGGCTTTTTGGTTTTCTCGCCCCCCGCACAAGGCAAAAAATTTTCCCCTTTTCCCTTGTAAAAAAGGTGGCAAGTTTATCCCCCTCCCCCCAGGACTTTGTTTTAAGTACAAAACCGGTGGTCTTAAACAGGGGCAAGTTGTTCCCTCGGAGACTCCGCCAAAATTTGTTTTGTCCCATTCAAGGCTGATTCATGCCTGAAAAAAGGAGCAAAAACCAGGGTCCTCCCCTCTTCCCTTTCCGAAATCCAAAACATTGAGAAAAGCAAATCGAACTCCTTTCTCGTCTTCGCTGAAAGATTTTTTCTTATACCGTTTTTTTTACAAATTTTTTCAAACCCCCCATTCCTTGAAAGATAATGGTTGATCATCCTAATCCAGTGCAAATTTTTTTGTTTCTTAATCCATTGAAATTCACACTATTTAATAACTCTTGAAGTTTCAACCCAATTTTGCTAGGCTTCCCTCCATTTTCTGGTGGATACCCAACAATTTTCTTCCCCCCGGTTGCCTTTTTGAAAATACTCTAATTGATCCATTTTTCCATTAGGGCCCTTATGCAATTGTGGAAAAAACCGAAAGAAATTTAGGGTAGCAAAATCATTTTTTGAAAAAAATAAGGAAGAAGAGCAAAAATTTGGCTTCGTTTCTTTGGTTCACAAGGATTTAAAGTGGGGATCCTTTTGCTTCTTCGACGATTTTCATTCCCGCGGAAGTGCCGATCCGGTCAGCACCCGCCTGAATCATTTCCAGAGCCTGTGATAGCGTTCTAATCCCTCCTGAGGCTTTTACCTTTATTTTCCCCTGCGAAGCGTAGCGCAGGAGTTTGACGTCCTCCACTTTTGCTCCTCCCGTTGAAAATCCCGTTGAGGTCTTCACAAATGCTGCTCCGGCCTGAACCACCAGAAGGGTGGAAAGGACCTTTTCCTCGTCCGTCAGAAGGCAGGTCTCGATGATCACCTTCACCGGGACTTTCGCCTTTTCCACAATCCTTTTGATTTCATCCTGGCAGGCCTTGATGTTCCCGGATTTTAAAAAACCGATGTTCATAACCAGGTCAATTTCATTCGCCCCGTGGCGAACGCACCAGAGGGCTTCCTCAAGTTTAGAATCCGGGGAGCTTGCTCCCAGGGGGAAACCAACCACTGTTCCCAGTTGAACCCCGGAATCTCCTAGCTCTTTTTTTGCCAGGGGGATCCAGCAGGGGTGAATGCAGACCGAATAAAATCTCACCCTTTTTGCTTCCCTACATAGTTTGATGATGTCTTCCTGGGTCCCCTCTGGTTTTAGCAAAGTGTGGTCGATGAATTGAGGAAGTAGGGATAGGGGTGGAGGAGGCCGGTGGAACTCGCCCTCGATCTTGTATTTTTCAAGAATATCCCTAACCTGGTCTTTCATTCTATTCCCTTTGGTAGTGAATGATCCTCAGGAAGTCCTGTCCTTTTAGGCTTGCCCCGCCAACCAGAGCCCCATCTATATCCGGCATAGCCATCAGGCCGTCGATGTTCTCCGGTTTTACGCTTCCCCCATAAAGGATCGGGAAGCTCTGGGCAATGCCTTCACCAAAGAGTTTTTTGATTTTTTGACGGATGAACTCATGAACCTCCTGGGCCTGTTCGGGGGTGGCGTTTCTTCCCGTTCCGATGGCCCAAACTG
>JANLFL010000023.1 GCA_024655965.1 Caldisericota bacterium
TTTTGATCAAAACGAAAAGGGCGTAAACCGTCCCCAGAATCAGTGGGACCTCGTACTTCGTTAAGGCTGACCAGACGCCAAAGGTAGTGGAAATGCCTTTCCCTCCCTTGAATTTGAGCATGGGAGGGAAAAGGTGCCCCAGCAAGGGGGCAAGGGAAAGGCAGGTAAGTTGCCAGGTTGTAAAGTCATTTTTTGACAAGAGGAGGTAAAGAGGCATAAAACCTTTGAAGTAATCCAAAAAGATCCCCAAAAGTCCCAACCCCCAACCCTTTAACCTCCAGAGATTCGTTCCTCCGGGGTTTCCGTCCCGGAAATTTCTCAGGTCGATTCCGGAGATTTTCCCCAGGATGAAAGAGAACATGATCGATCCAGTGAAATATTCGACCAGGAAAAATAAAAGAAAAATTTCCGGCCTCACCTGATTTTAACCTTCCTCCCTTTCCACTTTACTTCTCTTTTAATAAAACCGGAAATTATGGAATTTAAAAAAATCAACAAAAAAACTATCAGGTGGACGGGAAATAAAAAAAGAAGCAGGGGATGAAAATTTCCCAGGATCCTCCCGAACGCCAGGAATTGAAGCCCGAAAATTATCCCCGCTAAAAAATACTGGGGGATGTTAATGGTCAGGGAAAAAAGAGAGGTTAGAAAGAGGAAAATGACTATGAACGCAAGCGGGTTAATGGACGTTGCTCCCCGGGAAAAATTTTTCGACCAGCCGGAAAACAGGTCTTTGAACCCACCCCGATACATTCTGAAGGACAGGTCTTTTCTTCCCAAAAAATTACAAACCTTCACCCCCTGCTTTCGCAGGACCTTCCCCAGGGCTAAATCCTCCAAAACTTCGTTGAGGACATTTTTATGCCCCCCGGTCTTTTCGTAGGTTTGTCTATCGATTAAGATGCAGGGGCCGAAAAGTCCCCCGGAAGGAATAAGCCTGTGCAGGAATGAAGCGCTGTTAAGGGCAAAGGTCCCGATCAGGTTAAACATGAAGGAAAAATTCTCGGGGAGGGTTTCAATTTGGTGGTAGGGCCAAACGCTTAAAACCCCTCCTTCCTTCTCATAGGTGTAAATCAGTTTTTCCAGGGTCTCCCCTTGGATCCTTACATCGGCATCCAGAAAAAGCAATAAATCTCCCCTTGAAGCCTCATATCCTTTCAGGCAGGCGTATGGTTTTCCCACCGCTTCCTGGGGCTTATCCTCGATTTTTATCACCCTCGCTCCCAAGATGTTTGCTACTTCCCCCGTTTTGTCTTCCGATTCGTCGTTCACCACAATAATTTCCTGGGGCTTGAAGGTCTGGTTTTGAAGGCTAAGAATTAATCCGGGGAGGTTCTCCTCTTCGTTCCGCGCCGGAATAATGACGGAAACTTTATGTTCATTTTCCGGTTTTCCCCTTTTAAGGGTAAAGAAAGGAAAAAAAGATAAAAATCCCAATAAAAAACCGGAAATGTAGAGGGCTATTTTGAAATCCATAAATATATTTTAATAATTTAATCACAATCAAAGGATTTTCGGTATAGCGAATCGTTTCTTGGGTCAAGTTCCCTGAACCTAAACCTCTCTTTGATCGGGTAAAATCTCAGTTTAACAGGAAAAAATTTCAAGGAAAAAGCCCAAAACCAAAAACTAATCAAGGGTTGTATTGGAACCAAGGGAGAGGTCAAAGCTTTTTTGATGGAAATGGTGGAAAAATATCAGAGGCAAAAGAAGGGATTCAGAAATCCTTTGGAAGAGTTAAAGGACATCCATCTTTACCACATCCCTAAGGGGGGTTTCAAAAGGAGTTAAAAGGAAAGACCAGAGGTATAGAGTTATTCTTTCATAAAAAGGCAGAGGAAAAGGTACTCCTCCTGGTCCCGGAGAAGATGGAGGAAAACCATAGGATGAGAATGATTTCCAATTTGCACTTTAGCAAGCGGGCCTATTATGAGGTTTGAATCGAAAAAAATACAATTTCCCTCGGAAGATTCATTGTTTGAGGTCTTGAAGAACGGACACAAAATCCTTGGTATCCCTCTTTCCTTTTAAAAAAAGGATCTTTAAAATGCCGAAGATTTTTTTGCGCTGACAAACAAGCTGTCACATCAATGTATTAGACTAATATTCATGAGTACCAGAATTTGGAATAATCAATTCAAAAAAAGGTGTTTTCGGTCGCCTGCTCGTGTTAAAATTCTTTTTTAGGAGGCACAGAAGTAAAGGGAGGTTTTGATGCCAGAAGCGCAAGAATTCCCGAACTGGGGGCCGCTTGAGGAGCTACGCTGGGCCCGTTTTCACCTAACCTATAGGGCAGAGGAAAAGATCGTCTTTCCCGAGTACAAGGGTTCAACCTTTAGGGGTCCCTTCGGTCACGCCTTCCGCCGCTTAGTCTGCACGCGATCCGAATTTCCAGCCTGCAAAAAGTGTCCCCTAAACCAGAATTGCCCTTATGCGGTCGTATTTG
>JANLFL010000024.1 GCA_024655965.1 Caldisericota bacterium
AGAATTCCTCGCGAGAAATAGGAGGGCAAGGGGCTTTCCCAAATTGGGACTTCGACCCAGGATTACCACCCTTTTGGATTCGAGGGGAATTCCGTAGAAATCAAGGAGGCTCAATACCGCTTTTGCAGTTGAGGGGATA
The DNA here is from genome assembly GCA_024655965.1 of Caldisericota bacterium. Classification (GTDB taxonomy): domain Bacteria; phylum Caldisericota; class JANLFM01; order JANLFM01; family JANLFM01; genus JANLFM01. Next base: position 140 of record JANLFL010000024.1, read on the forward strand.
AAAAGGGGTTTCCCCAGAAAAAGCCTTCCCAGGTTTTCGGGATTAAAAACGTCGATATCTTTTAAAAGGGGGATTTCCAATCCCAATTGAATCCGGTCAATTCCGGGGGGAACTGGAGAGAGGGGAACTATTCCCTGCACAACCTTTTCAGATGAGATTTTGCGGACGAAATTTAGCACTTCCTCCTGGGAAAATTTGGGGGGAAATTTCCGTATTTTGACCTCTACCCCTAAATCCAGACCAAAACGGAGAATTTCCTGGGAAAGAAAACTTGATATCCCTTCGGCCCACTCAAGGAGGTAAAGATTTGGTTTTTCCGGAAGAAGGGAATACTCTTCTCTCAGCCCTTCCTTGATTCTCCGTAGAACTGGCCGCCCATCAAGCAGCATCTTCTTTTCCCCAGTTCATTAAGCCAAGCCTTACAATTTCTTCAATAAGGTCGGGAAAATCCAAACCGGCTACCTTTGCGGATTTGGGAAAGAGGCTCTCTCTGGTAAGACCGGGAATGGTATTCACTTCCAAAAGATAAATTTCTCCCTGGGAATAAATCATATCTGCCCTAGCAAAACCACGGCAGTTGAGCGCTTTAAAGGCAATTCTGGCTATCTCTTGGGCTTTTCGGTAAATTTTCTCTTCAATCCGGGCAGGGCAGATCTCCTTGGTCGACCCGTTGTATTTTGACCGGAAATCGAAAAACAAGTCGGGAGGAACAATCTCGATTACCGGGAGAGGTTCCGGATCATCGTTACCCAAAAGAGGAACGGTAATTTCCACCCCTGGAAGGTATTTTTCAATCAGAATCTGGGAAGAGACTTGAAATATATTGTCAATTTCTGCCTCCAATTGGTCCAAAGATGAGGAGATGGTAACAAAAAGGGAGGAACCGGAATCGTTTGGCTTTACCACGAGGGGGAGGCCGAACTTTCCCGCGGCAACCTCCAGACTCTCCCTGGGTAGTCCCCCCTTTTGAAGCAACAAATATGGAGGCGTTGAAAGCCCGTACTTTTGAAAAATTAGGCGGCTGCGGTGTTTATCCATCCCCAAAGCACTGGCGAGGACCCCAGAGCCTGTGTAGGGAATGCCGGACATCTCCAAAAGCCCCTGAACCGTTCCGTCTTCCCCTTTCGGTCCATGAAGGGCAATAAAGACTATATCTGGTTTTGGAGTTAGGGAACGGGCGACGGACTCAAGAATCGATTGACCCTGGGGAGGGTTTTCCCTATTTTTCAACCACAATCCTTGTGGAGAAATCTCCACTGGGTGAGCACTATGGCCCAGTGAAAGGAGCGCTTCAAGGACCATCGACCCAGACGCAAGGGACACCTCCCTCTCCCCTGATTCGCCACCCATCAATACGGAAATTGAGATTTTTCTCATTTTTTCAGCCCAATACAGATTTTAAAATTCACTTTGACAAAAGAGCTTTCAACTCGAAAAGATCTTTTAGGAAAAATGATGGGTTGGAAGCCCTAAGGGTTTCTTCGGGAATATATGGGCCAGTGATACCAGCAGTCCAAACCCCTGCCATTTTTCCCATTTCGATATCCTCCGGGGAGTCCCCAACGTAGATCAAATTCAGGGGTTTGATGTTCGCCTCTTTGATCAATTCAATTAATGGAAGTGGATCAGGTTTTTTAACTCCAAAATCCTCCATACAAACAACCTTATTAAAATAACAAGAAATATGAAAGCTTTTTAATTCCTCTTCAACCCTTTTTCTGGTTGCAGCAGTCAAGAGAACTGTCAAATAATTTTGTCTTTTTAACCAACAAAGAATTTCAAAAGCGCCTTCCATCAAACTTCGTTTTTGCTTCTGGTAAATTTCATGCCAGCGATTATCCGCCCAATCATAAAGGTTCTCTGGGAGTCCAAGAGCCTTGTATGTAAGGTGCCAATTAGGAGAATAATATTTGGGCATTTCCTCCACCTTCAAAGGAATCCCCGCTTCCGAAAAAACTACCTTGTAAGCCTCAAGAGTGGCTTCCTTCGAATCAAGAAGGGTGCCATCCCAATCGAACGCTATCAGTTTTATCGAGGTCGGAACCATTTCCCGTAGGTCCACGTCTAATAGGGTAAAGTTTTTCCAGAAAAATGACAATAAAGGAGGTATGAAATGAAAATTGGAAGGTTTGCCCGTATACTAACCATCTCTTTGGTCGTTTTCGGTTTTCTCTTTCTAAGCCTTTCCACCTTCAAGCTTCAGGGACCATCGGTTTCCGCTGCTGAGGAGGAAGCAGTCAATA
>JANLFL010000025.1:0-1514 GCA_024655965.1 Caldisericota bacterium
GAGCGACGGCCTCCGGAGCCGTAGGCTGCAGGTTCGACTCCTGTCGGGCGCGCCAAAAATTCCATAAAAACATGATTGGTTCGGAGCGACTTCTGTTTTTACAAAACAATCTTTCCCCATACAGATGCCTCCATAAAAATCGAAAAAAATATTTAGGAAATTTTCAAAAAAAATTTTTAAAAAAATATTTCTTTTTTTTTAATTATGTATAATATAATTAAAAATTTCCGGAGGTGGAAAATGATTGAGGGAGAGGTTAAGAACCGAATTTTAAGCCAGGTAGAAAAGTTAAAAGATGAGTTAATTAATTTGACCTCCGAAACTATTAAAATCCCAAGCGTAAATCCAACCTATCCTGGCCAGGTCTATGAAGAGACCGTCGGTGGAGAAACAAAGGTGAACGAGTTTCTGAAACCGGTAATGGAAGCGATCGGGTTAAAAACTGATATGTGGGAAAAGGAAAAAGGGCGCCATAACCTAGTTGGAGTTTATCAAGGGACCGGGGGAGGAAAATCGCTAATCTTTAATGGCCACGTTGATGTGGTTCCCCCCGGAGACGAAAAAGAATGGACAAAAGCGGGACCATGGAGCGGAAAAATCGACTCTGACCGAATCTGGGGCAGAGGGGCCTGTGACATGAAAGGCGGAAACGCAGCGGCAATTATTGCCCTCAAAGCAGTTCTTAACGCGGGCTTTAAACCAAGGGGTGATGTCATCATCGAAATGGTCGTTGGTGAAGAAATGATGAACACTGAAGCGGGAACCGGAGCAACGCTGGAAAGAGGATATAAAGCAGACGGGGCAATTGTTGTTGAACCTTCAGGCCCACCCTATCGTTTAGGGATAATTCCTGCTTCACCTGGGGTTTTTTATATGGTTTGTACCATAAAGGGAAAAGCTGTCCACGCCTCAATGAGAGATGAGTTAATTAGAGCTGGGGGATTAGGAGCAGCAGTTGGAGTTAGCTCTATAGATAAAGCAATGATTATTTACAATGGCCTAAGGCAATTAGAAGAAGAGTGGGGCCAAACTAAGAGTCATCCCTTATTTACAAGACCAGGCCATTTTACGCTCCATCCAGGAGTAATTACAGGTGGTCCCAGAGGTGCTTTCGTAATTTCAGAGGAAAGTCGAATTGAATACGCAATTTGGACTGCACCGCAAGACAAGCCAGAAGATGTGAAAAAAGAAGTGGAGACCTGCATTCAAAGATGGGCGCAAACCGATCCATGGCTGCGAGAAAACCCTCCGAAGGTTGAATGGTTGTTATGGTGGCCACCGTTCGATGTTTCTCCAGATGCGCCAATTTGTAAAGCAGTACATTCAGCTTATCAAGAAGCACTTGGAACCGAACCCAAATATTATGGATTTGCAGCAGTAGACGACGCGGCCTTCCTCAACTTGGGCGGAGTTCCAGCAATTACAATCGGCCCGGGAGACCTTCGGGTAGCGCATGCCCCAAATGAGTATGTATTTATTGATGAGCTTATCGATGCCGCAAAAATTTACGCTCT
>JANLFL010000025.1:1524-2327 GCA_024655965.1 Caldisericota bacterium
TGGGGTCATTTGACCCATATTCCTTCTGGGGAGGTTAACCTCCCCAGAAGGCCCCTTTAAATTTTTTAGAAAGGAGAGGAAAATGATTCTTCCTAACGGGGTAATGCTTTTGGGAGTAAATATGCTATTTGTGGCAGCAGTTCTGTACATAATTGCCCTAAACCTTCAAGGCAAAGTAGGGTTAAAAGAAACAGCTGCAATGTGCATATTAACAGGCCTTGTAAATAATATCTCAGGTTTTTATAACGGCTTCGCAATGGGTGATACTGCAACAATGGCAGCTTCTTTTCTTTTTGGGTTCACTTATTGGCTTTTTGCTTTTAATATCCTCACAAAAACTGAAACTTATACCGGTCTCGGGAATTACTGCCTATTTGTTGTCTTAACTGCAATAGCTTATTTTATTGTAAATATTCAATCAGGGGCCTGGGTACTTGCTGTTTTTTGGTTTCTTTGGGGCCAACTCTGGGCAGCTTTTTGGGTTGCAAATGGCCTAAAAAAGAATCTCGGGGCATTTCTTGCCTTCGACACATATATCGTGGCAATAATTAACTTTTTGGTTGCCTTAGCCTTTATCTTCGGCTGGATGACCCCAAAGGGGTTTGTAAATTAAAAACAAATCATTTTTTTAAGAAGATTTTAAGAAGAGGGGGTTAAAAAACACCCCCTCTTCTTTTTTATCAGTTACCTTTTCTCCAGGGATATAGCATAAGAGTTGGCGAATTCGGGCATTACTTTAAGAAGTTCCTCAATCCGGATTTTGGAGGGAACGATCAGGGAAATTTTCCAGGTCCCTCCTGCAT
>JANLFL010000026.1 GCA_024655965.1 Caldisericota bacterium
TCCAAAATATTCGGTCCTTTCTTGAAATCAATTTTTGGAAAGAAATAATAAACTATTTATTTTAAAAAATAAAGATTTTTATTTAAAACTCCGTATGGCGTTTAACTTCCCGGAATCTTGTGCAATGAAAATCCTTTTAAGTCGTGGATCGCCTCCATCACAGCTTCTGACAATGTGGGATGGGAAAATACCGCATGAACGAGATCATCTTCTCTGGCCCCTGCTTGGACTGCAAGGGAAACCTCCTGAACCAAATCCGCCGAAAAAGGCCCGATGATATGCGCTCCGAGGATTTCCCCCTTTTCTTTCGAAGAAATTATTTTCACTTCACCGGAAACTTCGGAAATTGCATGGGCTTTTCCTAAAGACCTGAAAGGAAAACGGCCAATTTTTATCTCACCAAATTTCTCCCTTGCTTCGGGTTCCGTAAAGCCAAAACGGCCGATCTCTGGGGCAGTAAAAATTCCCCAAGGAATTTGATGGTATTTCAATGGAGTTCCTTCGCCAAGGATTGTTTTGATTGCGACCTTTCCCTCCTCCGAAGCAACATGGGCAAGGAGCAATCCCCCAATTACATCCCCCGCAGCATAAATATTGGGAATAGATGTTCGCATTAAGGGATCGACTTTCACTTCCCCCTTTTGCCCGAGAACAACTCCCAGCTCTTCAAGACCGAATCCTCTGCTGTTAAATTGCCTCCCAACGGAAACAAAAACATGACTTCCCGAAATTTCCTCCCCTCCGGAGAGTAGCACCTTAACGCCCTCCTCGCTTTTATCCATCCCTTCAACCTTAACCTCTGTCCTTAGTTGAATTCCTCTTTTCCTCATTTCCCTTTCAATTAGGCGGGAAATATCGGGATCCTCTTGCGGGAGAGCTCGGGGAAGTATTTCCAGAATTGTAACTTTGGACCCCAAAGAACTAAAAAAGGTTCCCATCTCGCACCCAGAAACACCCGCCCCGATAATAATGAGGTGTTCGGGTATCTCCTCAAGGTCAAGAATGTGGTCGGTGGAAAGAACCTTCGTTCCATCAAAATCGAAGCCAGGAATAATTGCAGGTGATGAACCGGTAGCAATAAGGATGTTCTTCCCTTCAATAAGGTTTTCCCCAACAAGAACTTGATTGGGGGAAATAATCCTGGCTTCTCCTTGAACCAAATTTATCTTATTTGCCTTAATAAGGCCTTCCAAGCTACGCCTAATAGTCCCAACTATCCGGTTTTTTCTTTCGATAATTGAGGGTAAATTTGGGACAATTTGACCTTCAATTTTAATCCCAAATTCCCCGGCCCTTTTCGCTTTTTCCAAAACCTCGGCGGAAGAGATCAGTGCTTTTGAGGGAATGCAACCCCTGTTGAGGCAGACCCCTCCGACTAAATCCTTCTCGATCAGGGAAATATTCAAATTCCTCCGGGCTCCATAAAGGGCAGCAACGTATCCAGCGGTTCCGGCACCAATTATTATTGCATCGAACATTTTCTCTTCCTCTCACAAAGCAATTTTTTGAAATATTTTGGTTGAAAAAGTGTTATCATTATAAAAAATTCAAGGGTTTGAGGCAATATGACCATTCAGTATGGGGAAAAAGTTTTAGAACATTTTTTAAACCCACGTAACATGGGCGAAATCTCCGATCCAGATGGAGTTGGAGAAGTCGGTAATCCTGTGTGCGGAGACGTCATGAAGCTGATGATCAAGGTCGAGGATGGGAAAATAGTGGATATCAAATTCCAGACTTTTGGCTGCGGGGCAGCAATTGCAACCAGCTCCATGGTCACTGAGCTGGTAAAAGGAAAATCACTTGAGGAGGCTGAGAGGATCTCCAATAAAGCGGTTGTCGAAGCTTTGGGGGGGTTGCCCCCGGTGAAACTCCATTGCTCAGTGTTAGCTGAAGAAGCCTTAAAAGCAGCCATCGAAGACTATTATCGCAAGCACAGAGAAGGAAAAACATAATTCTGAATTACCCAAGGAGGGGGGATATTTAAAAAACCGGGAAGCTTTGAAAAGAAAAACCAAACCATTTCAGGAGTTCAAAAAATGAAAGAGATCAGGATTCACGGAAGAGGAGGACAAGGTGTGGTAACCGCTGCGGAGCTTCTGGCGATTGCGGCCCACGCAGACGGAAAGTATGCTCAAGCGATTCCCTCGTTTGGGTCGGAGAGGA
>JANLFL010000027.1 GCA_024655965.1 Caldisericota bacterium
CATCGGGGAGATCCGCAACGCTGTCTACTACAATTTGGAATTCCATCTCTGTTGGTTAAATTATAAAAAGAAAAAATGAAAATTCATTTTTTCCAAAAAATAGGAATTTTCATTTTATACTTGGCAAAATTCAGGGATCGAGTTTAAACCACGCCTCCAGATCGGTGTGTTTATGAATCCGTTCCCCTCTTAAAACCTCCTTCCTGATCTCGTCAATTGTACCAAACCTTTCCGCGAAGGCATCGTATTTGTGTATTCCTTCAAAGTTTTCCTGCTTAGCCCAGACGAAAGAATTGTCTTCCAGGTCAGGGAATGTTTCAATGACGTTAAAGAGCATCTCTCTGACCACGTCTTCGACGAACATCGGGTTTCGGTGAGCTTTGTTGACCACAAAAAGTTCATCTTGCCTTTTCAAAAGGTTATAGGTTTCCGAGCTCATTGAGGATTCAACAATTTCCACCAGTTCTTCGGCCTTTATGAACCTTTTTGCGCCGATGAATAAGGTCCCTCTTCCTCTTTGGTTATGGGAAGCCACTGGTATTGATTCAAGTATTTTTTCGATCTCTTTTTCTGAAAAACCTTCCTCCAGAAGTCTCTCCCGGGAATAATCCTTTACCATTTCTTGGGCGCAAGGGCATGCAGTCATTCCTTCAGCTTCAACGCCGATAACTTTTTTTACGAATTTCCCATTAAAAACTGCCATGCTAATCATAGAGTAAATTTCTTGGGTTTTTTTTCCGGAAACCGGAGTAATTTTATAAATGGGAAAACTTGCCCTTATTCTTGCCTCAGAGCGGGTTGAGTCGTGTTTTTCCCCGATTTTTACTGAAATTTCCTCGGCAAGCGACTCCACCGTTGGCGCTGGTTTTGAGGTTACTTCATCAATTACCTCCTCAAGGGCGTCGCTGAAGCGCGACATATGTACACCCATCTGAGATGGGTTCAAGTCAACGAATAAATCTAAAGTGGCGTAGAAAAGGTTTACCTTTCCATCTCTCGATAAGCGGATAATCCTCTGGATATTTTTTATTCCCACCCTGCTCAAGCTTAGTTGAATGGAAGGAAGGGATTCCTGGATGTCCTTTCCGAGAGTAACAGGGGTTGCTCGGGATAGCTTTTTCACCCCGGAAGGGTCAACTTCTTTCAAAAGCTCGGAAATCGGTTTTTTCAATTTCGGATGAAAGAGGTTTGGAGCTATTTCCGAAAGTGGAATCAGGACAAAGGCTCTTTCGTGCAATCTGGGATGAGGAATCGTAATATCAGGAGTTTCAAGGACGAGGTCATCAAAGAACAACAGGTCAATATCAATTGGGCGAGGGGCATTTCTAAAGGTCTGCTGGCGGCCCATCCTTTTCTCGATCCTTTTTGCAAGTTGCAGGATTTCCTGGGGAGATAAACTTGTAGATCCTTCTGCTACTGCGTTTAAAAAAAGCGGCTGATCGCGAAAACCGACTGGCTCCGTTTCGTAAAAGGAGGACAATTTTTCAATTGCCACGTGGGGCTTCAACTGGTTAAGAGCTTCCAAAATGTTGCTTAATCTATCTCCCAGGTTTGAACCAAACGCGAGAAAAACTCTATGGGATTCCACTGTTTTCCTCTCCTTTAATTATTGGATTGATTATAGAAATAAAGAATTAGATCGGCAATTATCCTACTCGGTTTCAAGCTAAAAACTCAAAAAGGGAAACGTTTTTGGGTATAATTTTTTTGTGAGCCAAAAATATACTTTTTTTATTTTTTTGTTCGTTTTTGCTTTCTTTCTTTCCAGTTGCCTGACCCCGAATCCGTGGAAAGTGGAAAGTCCCTTTCCCCAGATTTCTTCCTCTTTTTATTCCGGGCAAACGGATTCATCATCCCCGCCCTTTACGGAGAACTCTTTCAGTTCCTCTGCGCCGGTAGAGACCTCGGAGGAGGGAATTACCGCCTATCCCTCATCTGTCACTCAGCTTCCTCCGATGGAAATTTCGCAGGGGGTCCCGGGTAAGATGCGGATTG
>JANLFL010000028.1 GCA_024655965.1 Caldisericota bacterium
TCGAGCCAGTCTTCCCAGGGCAAGACCATGTTCCGGTAATCCTCGCTTTGGAGCTGGAAAAGTTCCCTGCTTATTGCAGCCACGATTTTTACATTTATCCCCTTCTCATCCAATGCAGGGAGGAGCTTTAGGATATTATTAGTCGTGGAAGTCCCCTGGACGATGACCGTTCCCATTTTGGGAAGGCCCTTTTTAAAGTTCCTGATGACGTAAGCTCCCTTTGCGGCTTCAAAATGAGACGGAATTCCCAGGGCTTGGCGATCGGGAATCTCAATTGGTGGACGGGTTAAATGGAGAGCGATGATGGGAACATCAAGCCTTAAAGAAGCCCCCAGGACCACGGGGACTTCGTTGTGTTCCCACGGGTGAAGATTGATAATTTGCCCTTGGGGAAAAAGTTGAGTAACTCCGGGTTCAAAAATTCCGAAATGGGTCCTGGAATCATCGGCAGTCTCGGGTCCGGAATGACCAACAATCCATAACACCTTTCCCAATTTCAATGGACAATCCTGGGCCATTTGACTGAAAAGCCGCATCATACCATATTTTAAATAAGCAAAAGATCCGTAAGTGGAACAGGCACCCCAAAAACCATCAAATTCAAATTCGGGGCGATCTGAAAAATTCACGGAAGCCATTCCAACCATAATTCCAGAGTTTACAAATTCCGTTATTTCTTGAGGAAGAAGCACACCGTCTAAATTTGAATCCGGTTTGTATTTTCCCCAACCAGGAAAATCGCCCCAGCTTTTGGCAAAACCGGCAATATTAGTGGATTCAGCAAGGTCGGCAGAACAAACAATGAAAAGTGGACGACCGTAAAATTTAGCGCCAATGGCGTTTATCCAAGCACCAAATTTTGCGAGGGCGGCTCTGTTGGGAACCTTTTCTCCTGGTTTCGCATAAAGCTCTTCGGGGTATTTTGTAAAATCGAAAATCCTGGGGTCTTGGAACGGGGAACCCCCCTTTAACTTGAAAGAAGGGATCTCTTCAGGAACTGATTCTCCCAAGTTCACAAGAGTCTCTGCAATATAATCAACAAGGTTTTGGTCTTCTCGCAAAACTCCAATTACTTTCTGAATGTTAACTAAGGTTTGTTTTTTAAATTCATTTGGGTCCGCCGGAGGGGGATTGCCGAATCCTTCAAATTCAACGCCATATTTTTCCTGGAATTCCCTTTTTGTTTCCCAAAACGCGGGGGAGTTAGGGGGGTGAGGAACCCCGTGAGATTTATTATCATAAAGGCCATAACCCCTTCCCTTCCTTGTCTTAAACCAGGCTGCTCCAGGGACTTTTTCGGGGTTTTCACCAAAAACCAATTTTTGAAGAACCCTAGCAACCTCAAGGAAATTATGCCCATCCATTGTTCCGTCCACTCTCCAACCATGGGAAGAAAACCACTCTTGTGGAGATCCGAAAACTGTTTCGGAAAGCGGGTGGTCATCAATTCCGAAGTTGTTCCAATCAATAAGGAAATACAGATTGTCTAGTTTTAAAGCCCAGGCAGAATTCAAACTTTCATGAACAGCACCTGGGGTTAGCGCAGCATCACCCTCTAAGGCAAATACTTTTACCTCTTCAGCTCCAGCCCTTTTTAAAGCAAAAGCCTCTCCCACCGCAGCGGGGGAGCCATGGGCAGAAGGTCCGGTATTGAATTTCAAAAAAAGGGTTTTTCCGCTATATTCCGCATGCCCCGGAAGCCCACCTCTACGCCTAAAAAGGAGAAGGTCCTCGGGAAAAATTACCTCCCTTTTGAATGCGTACCTTGGGTCTCCAGTTTGCTCATACTTTGTTCTCAGGGCCTCATGAAGAACGGCAAGGGCACAATAAACCACAGGTATCGTATGTCCGGCAGTTAGGATGAATCGATCAGAAAATTTTTTGACAGGGTCTCGCAAGTCGTATCTCATTACCCCGGAAAGCATTGTACTTAACAAAATGTGGACTTTGGAACGCGAACCTCCGGGATGTCCTGACTGACGGAAATTCAAAG
>JANLFL010000029.1:0-1354 GCA_024655965.1 Caldisericota bacterium
CCCAATTGATCGATGATTTTTCCCCCGATCTAATCATTGCCAGCGGGCCAATTTCGCTTTTGAAAAAAGTAAAAAATGTTTCAGAAATCCGGGGGATCCCCCTTTACTTAGTTCTGGAGGAAATGATGGGCTGTGGAGTGGGGGTCTGTCTGAGCTGCGCCATCTCCCTGAAAGGAGAAAAGGGGCTAAAAAGAGTCCGGCTGTGCCGGGAAGGATTGGTTTGGAATGCAAGGGAGGTGACCCTCCCTGAATCTTGAAGTAAGAATTGGAGCTTTAAGGCTCAAGAATCCGATCATGGTCGCTTCTGGGACTTACGGCTGGGGGGAGGAGGCGGAATCCCTGATCGACCTCGACTCCCTCGGAGCTTTCGTCACTAAAACCGTCACCCTTAATCCCAGGCAGGGAAATCCCTCCCCCAGGATCTGGGAAACCCCCGCAGGCCTTTTGAATTCCATTGGCCTTCAAAACGATGGCCTGAGTGAATTTCAAAAGACCGCCCTCCCTTTATTTAAAAACCACCGGGTTCCTTTGATCGTGAGCATCGCAGGGGAGACTATAAATGAGTTCCTCGACCTTGCTATTGCCTTGGAAAGCCAATCCCGCGTTGACGCCCTGGAGATCAACATCTCCTGCCCAAATGTCAAGGAAGGAATGCTCTTCGGAAAAAGTCCAAAATTAACCGGGGAACTCGTCCGGAAATTAAAAAATGGCTGCTCCAAAACCATGATCGTCAAGCTGACCCCCAATACGGGGGAAATCCAAGAAGTGGCAAGGGCTGCTGAGAGGGAAGGAGCGGATTGCCTGTCGTTGGTGAACACCTTCATGGGAATGGCCATCGATCCCCGGACAAGACGATCCCGCCTTGCCACAACCTTTGGAGGGCTCTCAGGCCCAGCGATCAAACCCCTTGCACTCAGGCTTGTTTACGAGGTTTCCAAAGCCGTGAAAATTCCGATTATCGGCATGGGGGGGATTACCTCCGGGGAGGATGCCCTGGAATTCATCATTGCTGGGGCCTCGGCGATCGCCGTGGGGAGCGCCTCCTTCCGCAGACCAGACGCGCCAATTAAAGTGCTTGAGGAACTGAAATCCCTCCTAAACGATATAGGGGTGGAAAACCTGGAGGAAATCAGGGGGACCTTTAAAGATGGATGAGAATTTTGCGGATTTGCTTCTTTTCAATTTGAAGAAGAAGGATTCTGTATTATGCCTAGGAATGGATCCGGTGCTTGATTCATTTCCTCGTGAACTTTCCAGCCTTCCCCCCAAAAAAGCACTAATTGAGTTCTTCTCCCAGATTTTGGAAGGCCTGGAGGATCTGGTTCCAGTGATCAAGTTTCAAATCGCCTGCTTC
>JANLFL010000029.1:1364-1834 GCA_024655965.1 Caldisericota bacterium
AGGCTTTGGAAGAAGCCCTGAGGAAAACCCGGAAAAGTGAAATCATCTCAATACTCGATTGTAAGAGAGGGGATATCGGAACCACCTCTGAGCATTATGCTGAAGCTTACCTTTCGGAGGATGCTCCACTACCAGCAGACGCGGTCACCATAAATCCCTATTTGGGATTCGATGCAATCGAGCCCTTCCTCCGCTTCTTCAAGGTCAAAAAGGGGGCTTTCGTCCTAGTTCGAACGTCTAATCCTTCCGCCAAGGATCTTCAGGACCTCGGGACAGAGGGCGGCCCTTTATATTTGGAAGTTTCAAAAATGGTCGCCAAATGGGGCGAATCTTTTAAAGGAAGAAGCGGATTCAGTGCCCTGGGGGCGGTTGTAGCCGGAAATTCCCCGGAAGAACTTTCCCTCCTCCGAAGCCAGTTTCCCTCAATTTTTTTCCTTGTCCCGGGCTACGGTGCCCAGGGAGCCACGGAG
>JANLFL010000002.1:0-286202 GCA_024655965.1 Caldisericota bacterium
GTGCACAGTCTGGCGGAAAGGAACCGGCCTGGGCCCGGTCTTCCCATTGACGATGAGGATACCGCGCTCCCAGTCAATTTGATCCTCTCTGAGGGCCACCAATTCCCCTGGTCTGATTCCCGTTTCCAGGAGCAAAGCAAAAATCGCTCTGTCCCTTTGGCAACGGATTTTCTGAACCTGAGCCAATTGCTCCGGCGAGGGCAAAGGAGGCAGGACAAGGCGAGGCCTTCTCATCTTCAAACCTTGCATGGGGTTTCTTTCTATTGCCCCCCGATCGTAAAGGAAGCGAAATAAGGCCCGCAGGGCCCGAAAGTACAGGGCATAAGTGTAGTTAGCGCTTTCTGGAGTGCGCGGTTTATATTGCTTACCATCAACAAGGTGATTCAGGAAATCCAAGACGTTCTCCTTGGTAGGCGGCCACTTCCCCTCTCTGGCAAAGTGGTCGAGGCACTCTTCATAGAAGCGAATGGTGATGGGGGACCTTCTTTCTTTGCGTTTAAAATCCAGAAAAGCTTGAACTTGAAGAACGACAGACTCGGCCTTTTTCATATGCAGCACCCTTTCATGGAAGCGGCATCCATACTAATTTTGGCCAATTTTGCCCTCGAACCCGCAACCTACAGATCCGAAGTCTGTCGCTCTATCCAGTTGAGCTATGGGCGCGTTTTGATGCAGCTTCCAAGGTTTTTATTTTTGCGAGGGAGGTGGGGGTATTTCTCCTAAAAACCATGAAAATCCGTCCATTTATTTTATTTTTTTATCTTCCCTTTTGGCAAATCTTTTCCTCCGGATTTTAGTTCCTTCAAACCTTCCTTTCGATCCCCGTGATCCCGGGAGAACCAAAAGGGTTAGAAAAGTCCAATAATCCCATTTTCCGCTGGGAGGACAAATGCAAAACAAAAAGCCAATCTGATAGACAGGGTTTTCCACCCTCTCCAACAACTCAAACCGGAGGTGAATTGAACTTCTAAAAGATCCAAACCGGAAAAGGCTAATTGACAATAGAAAGGGGAAAATTTAACTTTTAATTGTGGTCAAATTTCCCATATTTAATGGAGGCTTTTGGTGGGCCAAAGTCCCTTTGGTGCCTTAATTAATAACGCTGCCCTCGTTGTAGCAATGATTCTGGCATACGAGGCTTTAAGCCAGAGGATCAAAAGGCCAAAGGCTTTCTGGTGGCAAATTGCATCTGGCTTTCTTTTAGGAGGAATAGGGATTTCCGTGATGTTCAACCCCTGGGTTTTGTCCCCCGGGGTAATTTTCGACACCCGCTCAGTAATCTTAGGGCTTTGCGGGCTTTTCTTCGGGACAATTCCCACAATCATTGCAGTAATCCTCACTGGCGCAGTTCGGCTCTGGATAGGGGGGCAAGGAGCATTTGTGGGAGTTCTGGTTATCTTTTGCTCCGGAGCAATTGGCCTGATCTGGAGGCACTTTTTAAAAGGGGGAAGCCGTTCCTTATCCCTTCCGGAGTTATATCTTTTTGGAATCGTGGTCCATGCGGTTATGATCCTCTGCATGTTGTTTCTCCCTGCGGAACCCCGGATGAATTTTTTCTCCAAGGCTGCGATTCCCATTATCATAATTTACCCAATGGCCACCGCTCTTGCTGGCTGGGCAATGGCTGCAAGGGAGGAGAAAAATCGTCTGGAAAGGGAGAAAGAGGAGTGGGAATCCGCCCTTAGGTTCAATCAGGCAAGGCTTGAGAGTCTGGTTGAGATTTTACAGCATCCCACGGAAGATCTTCAGAGCTTCCTGGAGTTTTCCCTGGAAAAAGCAGTGGAATTCACGGAAAGCGAGGTTGGGTTTCTGTCCTTTTATAATGAAAAGGAAAAAACCCTTAAAGTAAATGTTTTTTCCAAAGGGGCCCTAAAGGAATGCCAAATCTCCAACCTTTCCCAGGATTTTTCCCTGGAGGAGGGAGGTTATTGGGGCGAAACAATCCGCCAGCGGAAACCGGTGATCGACAACAATTTTCAAGCCCCTTCCCCTTTACACAAGGGTTATCCTCCAGGGCACATTGCAATCAAAAAACTCCTTGAGGTTCCCATTATCAGAAAGGGGGAAATCGTCGGTTTACTTGCCTTAGCAAACAAAAAAAGGGACTACGAAGAGGTGGATGCCTACCAGACCAGCCTCCTTATGGAAACGGTATGGAGAACCGTGGAAAGGAAACAAGCGGAGGAGAGCCTTCGCCGGGAAAGAGAAAGGGTCCAGAGGTATTTTGAAGTTGCCGGGTTCATCTTCGTTTCTTTGAACCCCAAAGGGGAAGTTACCCTAATTAACCGGAAGGGATGCGAGATCCTGGGATACAAGCCGGAGGAGATAATCGGGAAAAATTGGTTTGACAATTTCCTCCCTCCTCTGGAAAAGAACATGGTTAAGGAGGTTTTCCAAAAAGTTGTTTCCGGGGAGATGGAAGGGGTTTCAAACTTTGAAAACCGGATATTTACAAAAAATGGGGAGGAAAGGCTCATTGCCTGGAACAACACCTTTTTAAAGGACGAAAAGGGAAGGGTAACGGAGGTCTTCAGCGCTGGGGAAGATATCACGGAAAAAAGAAGGGCCCAGGAAGAACTCAGGGAAAGGGAGACAAAATTGACTTTAGCCTTGGAATCCGCCCGGATGGGAATCTGGGAATTCAACCCTCAATCTGAGCAAATCTTCCTTTCCGAGGACTCTCAAAAAATCCTGGAAATTACTCGTGAAAAGCCCGCCTGGAAGCTGGATGAATTCCTCTCCCTTGTTCACCCTGAGGATCGGGAGAAATTCCAAAATTTTATCCACAAGGTATCCAGGCTTGGTCTCACTGAGGACCAGGAAATTCGCTTCCTCTCCGATCCTAAAATTGAACGCTTCGTTGGCTTTCGAGGAAGGGGATTGAACGGAGAGGGGGAATCTCCAAAAAGGGTAATCGGGGTCCTCTGGGATTTTTCCGAGAGGAAAAAGAAGGAGGAAGAGCTGGAAAAAGCCAAGGCTGATTTCTTGCTTGCTGTGAGCCACGAATTGAAGACGCCTCTTTTCTTGTTGGGGGCAAATTTGGAGCTTCTCAAATCATTGCCCCCGGAAGAACGGCTGAGCCAATTCCTTTCCCTGGAAAGGGTTTTTTTAAGGAATTTTTCCCGGCTCCGCTTCCTGGTGGAGAACCTAATCGACAGCCAGCGCAGCCCCACCATGGGAACCCACCTGAATTTTCAGAGAGAAGATTTAAACCCCTTATTAGTTGCTCTTGTGGAGGAACTTGAGGTCCTGGAACAAAAGAAAAAAATAAAAATTGTCCTCGACCTGGAAAATCTCCCCCCAATCGAAATTGATAAGGAAGCGATCACCCGGGTGATGCATAACCTTCTTACTAATGCCATTAAGTTTTCCCCTCCCGCGGGACAAGTAATGGTTAGAACCCTTCAGGAAGGAGATAATGCAGTCCTTGAGGTCCAGGATCAGGGACCGGGAATTCCTGAACAGGAAATCCCTCTCCTATTTCAGCCTTTCAGCAGGGCAAAGCAGGCAATCCAGTCAGTCATACCAGGGGCGGGACTTGGGCTATACGTTTCCAAGATCCTGGTGGAAGCGCATGGGGGAACAATTAACATTGCAAGCCAGATAGGAAAGGGGACCACCGTCACTGTCCGGCTCCCAATTTATAGAAAGGGCCGACCTGATTAAATTTTCCCGAGCTTCAAAGACTCGACTGCAAGAAAATTCCCAGAAAGGCTGAATTGTCGCTGGCTTTTGGGTCTTGATCTTCTTTGCCGAATCAATGATTCAGGTATAATTAAAAAAACTTAATTCAAAGGGGGAAAATTTGAAAAGGCTTTTAACTTTTTTGGCGTTCTTTACTCTCTTGATTTCCTTCCTTGGGGGATGCTTCTCGACACCGACAAGTTCCCCTTCGAGCACTTCCTCCTCTCCCTCGCCCACGGAAGTTCAAAAAGCGCTGGTTGCCGTTTTTTATCCGGTAATGGATGAGTCTGATTTCTACCTCGTAAGAGAAGTCCACGAGGTAATTAAAACCACCAATTTGATGAAAACAGCTTTAGAAGAGCTTATCCGAGGGGTTCCCCATACCCCGAAGGCTTTCAGGGTCATTCCGGAGGGAACCGAGATCCTGGGGATCGAAGTTAAAGAGGGTCAGGCAGTTGTCAATTTCAGTAGAAAGGTTCTGGAAGCAAATGTTGGCTCCGCCCTTGAGGCTCTGGGGATTTCAAGCATCGTGAACACTCTGTGCGAATTTCCGGGAATTGAAATGGTCTCCTTCCAGGTGGAAGGAAAAGTGGACCAGGAAACAATGGATTGGTGGGGACACATCGGGCTTTACGAACAGCCGTTTAAACCAAACTGGAATTCAGTAATGAAACCGGCTATCTGGGTTACATGGCCTCTTCCTGGTGAGAAAGTTGAAAGCCCCCTGACCATCAGAGGAAAAGCAATGGTCTTCGAGGCTTCCTTATCAGGAAGGATAAAAGACTCCCAGGGAAAGACCCTTGCCCAGGGAAATACCATGGCTTCGAAAGGAGCCCCTGAAAGAGGGGATTTTCAATTGAAGCTCCAATTCAACCCTCCAACCACTGAGGAGGGATACATCGAGATTTTCACCTACAGCCCCAAGGACGGGAGCGAAATAATCGAAGCAACAGTCCCCATCAAATTCAAATAGATCCCGGCTGTGGAATTTCTCGCCAGAATTAACCCGATCCTCCAGGCACTTCTGGCCACCATTTTCACCTGGTTTCTCACTGCTTTAGGAGCCGCTTCGGTTCTTTTGGCCAAAAATTTCAGCCAGAGGATCCTTTCCCTGATGTTGGGGTTCGCGGCAGGCGTGATGATCGCAGCCAGTTTCTGGTCCCTGCTTGCCCCGGCAATTGAAATGGGAGAAGAACTGGGTTTAATTCCCTGGGTACCGGCTTTAATCGGTTTCCTCCTGGGAGGGGCTTTTCTGCGGATAATCGACCTGGTCCTCCCCCACCTTCACCCTGGCTTTGCTCAGGGAGAACCCGAGGGAATTAAGGCTCAGTGGAAGAAGACCACCCTCCTTTTCCTGGCGATAACCATTCACAACTTCCCCGAGGGCCTGGCGGTGGGAGTTGCCTTTGGCGCCTCATATTATGGGGTTCCCGGAGCTTCCCTTTCGGGGGCTCTTGCTCTGGCATTGGGAATCGGGATTCAAAATTTCCCGGAAGGAATGGCGGTCTCGCTACCCCTCAAAGGCCTGGGGTTATCTCGATTAAAAAGTTTTTTCCTGGGACAGGCTTCCGGGCTAATTGAACCCCTAGCTGGGGTAATCGGAGCGGCCGCGGTCCTGCTTGCTCGCCCCCTACTTCCCTATGCGCTCTCCTTCGCTGCGGGGGCGATGATTTTCGTAGTTGTGGAAGAATTAATCCCTGAATCCCAGAAAGGGGTCAATTCGGACATTGCCACCATGGGAGCAATCCTGGGGTTTGCAATCATGATGCTTCTGGATGTGGCTTTTGGGTAAAAAAATTGGTGCGCCCAGCAGGACTCGAACCTGCAACCTGCGGATTAGGACTCCACTGCTCTATCCTATTGAGCCATGGGCGCACTCAAAAAACGGGGAGGGGAAAACCCCTAATCCTTTTTAGAATACAACAATTGGGGCATGTTGGAAAGGTTTCCCCTCTTCCTGAACAGGTCCTCAAAATTTCCCTCAAAACTCCGATGGGTTAACTTTTTAATCCTGTATTTCCCTGTTTTTCAAAAAAGGGAACCAAAAAAATTTTAAATTCCGGGGAGAAAATCCATTCTGGGCAAATTTTCCCCTCTTTAGAAAAACCCTCCAAAACCAGAAAATTGTCAAAAATCTGAACCACGGCTTCCTATTTTTCTTTAAAGTCCCAAAACCTTTGGAGGTCCCGGAAGCAGAAAAGAAGCCAGAGCATGATGGGAAAAAGGATCTTCCCCAACTGAATCAAAAAATACAAAAGGGGTTCCCCGATGGTGATCTGGGCATCGGTTGCCCCGATCCTGGTGAGCCAGTACCCCAGGAAGCGATCGGCAACACGAAAGATATATAAGAGAGCAATTCCCAGGGCAATCTGCCACAATCTTTTATTCCACTGAATCCGCCACCCATAAGTCGAGAACATCAAAGCCAGAAAGGGAACGATGTTCGTGAAGGCGCTTTCCCAGAAAGCGGAAGAACTGGAGGAAAATGTAAGATCTGGTTTTATGCCAAAAACTAAGGGAAAGAGCCAGGTTAAGGGCCATAGGGTCAGATAGGTGTAATAGGGGGAAACGGGAATCCATAGGAGAAAGAGGACCGTCAGGAAAATAAAGAAACGGAGAAGGAAAACCCAGATCTTCACTTTCTTCCCTCACCCGGGGGCTTAAGTCTTTCTCTCTCCGGATGGGCTGAGGAGGCACCGACTTTTCCCGGGGGTTTCCTCGCCCAGGAAAGCCAGAGAAGGAAAAGCCCCACCACGAACAGGATCAGGGTCAGTTGCCACAGGTAGAGGTGAACCCAATCCATCCACTCCCGGCTCCTCATCCCAACCAGAGCGAGGATCAAAAGGCGAATCAGGTTCAAAAGGATCAAGATCAACGCTCCCCCAATAACCCCTGCTATTTTTTTATATATGGTGGCAGGAAAGGCAAGGACAATGGCGGAAAAAACGATGATCTCGTATAGCCCTGTGCATTCCGGAATAATCTCGATCGCCACCCCGGAGAAAAAATAAGTAGTCTCGTCCACCACCGTGGAAAAACCCAGAATTTTTAAAATCCCAGCGGAAACAAGGGCGGTCCATCTCTGAAGGGCCCTGGTCCCCCCTTTCCAGAAATAGAAAAGGGCAAAAAGGCCCACTGAAATCAAAAGGAAAAGCAGGAAAAACCGGACAAGCTTTCTTCTTAACTGAGCTTCGATCAATAGCTTCCTGGATCTCTCTTTGCTTTCCCTTTTTTGCTTTTTCTTTTTTGAAGCCAAAGGGGTCCCTTTCTGAAGGATAAAATCCAGCGCCAGGACTATTTTAAGCCCCAGGGGAAAAGATGGGAAAGTATTTAACCGTGCCTCATCTTTAAAGGAAAAAGAGGGAAATCAATACCAGGGCGGATGAAAGGAGAATCAACCCCATCCAGCCCAGGGAGGGCAGGGGCACGGGGTCATCAACTTCCCGAAAAACGGCTGTGAGGGTTTTATCAGAATCGACCTTTAAAATGAGGGGATTATCCCTCTCGTGGCCATCTGGCACATCACCCTTCCATTGATCGAATTGATACCCCGGGGAGGGAGTTGCAGTTAAAGAGACCTGGGAGCCGAACTCGAAGGAATCATCCTCCGGGACAAGCACCTCCCCTTTCCCCTCGATGGAAATCGAAAGCCGATATTTGTTGACCTCCCACTGAGCAAAAAGGGTTAAATCACCAAATATTGGGGAATTGATGCTGAACCAGTCCCCGCTTCCGTCGGGGGAACAGTTCCATCCCAGAAAGGTATGCCCGGCTCTCGTTGGAGGCTGAGGAAGGGACTCCAAGAAACCTCCGTAGGGAACCTCAAAAAAAGAGGGAACCGGATCGGTGTCCCCGCCGTTTCGGTCAAAAGTCACGGTGCACAAATCCGGGGAAAAGCTGGCGGTAATTTCTTTCGGTGAATCCATCACTAGGGAAATAACCGTGGATGTTCCAGATGCATCCCCCGACCAGCTATCAAAGTGGAAGTGCTCCAAAGGAGATGCAGTAAGGGTGACCTGGGTTCCCTCCATGTACCGGGGAAAATCCGGGTTTCTCAAAACCGTCCCAGACCCCGGAGGGGAAACCTCAACCTGTAAAGAGTAATAGGGTGGGCTCTGACAGACAACTTGAGAGAGTACCTGGGGAGAGGAAAGGTTTAAGGCGCAGTCGGAAAGCGCCCAGGATGGGGCCATAATAGTAGGTGTTACTGAGTTGATGGAAATACTGGGGGTGATGGTGGATGGGGTCCAGGTGCTGAAAAAACCGCATGACACGCCGGGGACTTCTCCCGAGGAATCCAGCTTTAAAGCCAGAAAATCCCGATCCCCGGAACCAAAGGAGGAAGAGTAACCGGAGATCACCATCCCCATCTGAGGGTCAAAGGCCATCGCCCTGGCGACATCTTCCCCCGATCCCCCGAAGGTTTTCCCCCAGAGGAGGTTCCCTCGTGGATCAAGTTTCAAGACAAAAAAGTCCTTATTCCCTTTACCGGAAGAACTTGTATATCCTCCAACCAGGTACCCTTCCGGGGTGGATGTTAAGCTAAAAATTTCCTCATCAAGTCTCCCCCCAAAGACCCTCGCCCATTCAAGATCCCCAGAAGGGGAGAGCTTCAACAGGAGCAAGTCCTTTCCTCCTAAACCAAAGGAGGAAGAAGACCCACCCACAAGGATCCCCCCATCAGAAGATAAAGTTACCGAGCGGGCTTCATCGTTTAAATTTCCACCAGCCCTCTTTGCCCAGGAAATTGACCCATCAGCCTCAACTTTAATGACCAAAAGGTCGGAACCAGAAGATCCGAAGGAGTTGGTCGAGCCGACAACTACAAAACTTCCCTCGGGCAATTGAAAGGAGGAGAAACCGGAATCGTTGCTCGGACCCCCGATAGTCTTGATCCAGTCAAGATCGCCTTCACGGGAGAGTTTCATCGCCAGAAGGTCATATCCACCAGCACCAAAAGAATTGGTGAAACCGGAGATAAAATAACCCCCATCGCTTGAAGGATATATCGAATAACCTTGATCGTAATTTGATCCCCCGATCGTTTTTGCCCAGGTCCCCGAAAAACCCGGTCCAAGGTTTCCCTCTTGATCGGTCTTTAAAATCAGAAGGTCGTAATTTCCCGCCCCGAAGGAGTTTGTGGCGCCAACTGCCAGAAGACTTCCTTCTGGAGTTTCCACCGTGGAAAAAACCTGGTCGCTACTGGCTCCGCCCGCCACATTTCCCCACATCAACGAGCCATCTGGTTTTATTTTTAAAATTAGGACATCATCAGTCCCAGAGCCCAAGGAATTGGAGTAACCGGAAAAGATTAAATTTCCCGAAGAAAAAAGGGCGGAGAAGGAGAAGTCCCCCTTATTCCCGCCAAAAGCCCTCACCCAGAAGGGCACTTCACCGGCCAAGGTTAGCTGATTCTTAAAAGAGACCCCTGGGAAAGCTTGTGTTATTTTGGGGATAAAAGGGTCTGGAGAACTTTGGGGATTGGCTGATGCTTTTAAAAGAAAAAAGGGGAACCCGGAAATCAGAAGAAGGACAATAAAAAATACGAGGAACTTCCTCATAAACACACCCTTTCTCTTGTTTATGATGGGCAATTATAAAAAAAGGTGTTGGTCTTGTGAAGGGAGGTCTGGGGGTCTTTTGAATAAACCAAGGAAAAATTAAAGATGGGCTCTTCTAACTGGAAACCCAATTAACTTATAAATAATCGTCCCGGGAATTTTAAAATTATTTTTCCACAATCTTTGGAAGGCAGAAATTCCCCAGTCCGGTGAAATCGAAATTTTTAATTAGGGTCCATTTGTTGAAGAAGAGGGCTTCTATACGTTTAAATCTTTAACCTCGCCGGTCACCATGTAGATCACGTGCTCGCCGATGTTGGTAGTGTGGTCCCCTGCCCTTTCCAGGAAAAGGGAAATCACCAAAAGGGGCGTCGCCCGGGTAATGGTTTTGGGATCGGAGATCATGTAGGTCAAGAGTTCCCTCTGAATTTGGTCCCTCAGCCCGTCAATTTCATCGTCCCTCAAGCACATCCGTTCAGCCCGATTGGGATCCTTCAGGATGAAAGCCTGGAGGGCGTCCTCGAGCATTCCATCGATGATCTCCACCATTCTGGGGATGTCGATTAGGGGCTTTAAAAGTGGTTGATCAGCGATCTTCAAGCCTTCCTTGGCAACGCTCTCGCTTAAATCCCCTATCCTCTCCAGGTCTGTTATCGTCCGGATGATCCCAATGAGAACCCTCAAGTCCCCAGCCATGGGTTGCTGGGTGGCGATTGTGGCCACCGCTTTTTGATCGATGACTCGGGCAAGTTCGTCTATTACATCGTCGTTTTTGATGATCCATTCCATCAGGTCCTTATCCCGTTCTTTCAATGCCTTGACGGTCAATCTCAAGCTCTCCCGAACCTTGGACCCCATCTCCAGGACCATTCCCTCGAGCTCTTTGATCTCTAGCTCCAGAGTTTTTCTTTGAGCGCCCATTTTTTAACCCCACCTTCCTGTGATATATCCTTCAGTCCGGGGATCGCGAGGGGAGGTGAAAAGCTCCTTGGTGACCCCGAACTCGATCAATTCTCCTGCCAGGAGAAAGGCGGTGAAGTCCGAAGCTCTCGCCGCCTGCTGCATGTTGTGAGTTACTATGATCAGGGTATAGTCCTTTTTCAATTCCTGCATCAAGTCCTCAATTTTCATGGTGGAAATTGGGTCTAAAGCTGAACAGGGTTCGTCCAGGAGGATCACCTCCGGCTCCACTGCAAGGACCCTGGCAATGCACAACCGTTGTTGCTGACCACCGGAGAGGGAAAGGGCGGAGGTCCTCAATTTGTCCTTTACCTCCTCCCACAAAGCGGCCTGCTTAAGGCACTTTTCCACGATCTCCTCGAGAATCCCCCTTTCCTTTATGCCGTGGACCCTCGGCCCGTATGCCACATTGTCAAAAACGGACATGGGAAAGGGGTTGGGTTTTTGAAAGACCATCCCAATTTTCTTCCTCAGTTCGACAACATCGACCTTCGGGGCATAAATGGGCTGTTCATCGAGGAAAACCTGCCCCTCAACCTTCGCAGAAATGATCAGGTCGTTCATCCTGTTGAAAAGCCGAAGAAAGGACGATTTTCCGCAACCGGAAGGACCGATGATAGCCGTGATCTGATTCCTAGGAATAGAGAGCGTCACCCCTTTTAGGGCCTGGCTCTTTCCGTAAAACAGGGAAACATTCTCGGTCCTCATCTTGGCGGGAAAACTGGTCACTTCTTGGATAATAGATGCCTTTTCGGTTACGATCACCCTCAACTCCATTTCTTTTTGAATGCCCTGAGCCGTGCCCTCATTATAATTGCCGTCAGGTTAAAGAGCAAAACCAGCCCCAAAAGCACCAGAGCGGTGGCCCATTTTATCTCCGGAGGAATTCCGGGTACCTGGGTGGCAACTACATATAGGTGGTAGGGAAGAGCGTTGAACTGGTCGAGGGGGGAGCGGGGAAGAATGGCCGTGAAGGCTGTCCCGGTGACCAGAATGGGGGCAGTTTCTCCGGCTGCCCTGCTTACCGCAAGGATGATCCCAGTAATAATCCCGGGGTATGCCTGGGGAAGGACGACCCTTCTGATAGTCTGCCATTTAGTCGCACCCAGAGCCAAACTTGCTTCCCTAAAAGAATTTGGAACCGCCGCCAGCGCCTCCCTGGCCGCGGTCACCACCACGGGAAGGACAAGGCAGGAAAGGGTAAGGCTGGCAGCCAGGAGGGAGGACCCCATTTTCATCATCAAAACGAAAAAGCTCAAGCCGAAGAGACCGTAGACAATCGAGGGAACACCGGCCAAATTGACGATGCTCAAATTAATCAGGCGCACGATCCTTCCCTGCCGGGCGTATTCCTGAAGGTAAATCGCCGCAAGCAATCCGACGGGAAGGGCAAAGACCACCACTCCCACCATCAAGTAAAAGGTCCCCAAAATCGCGGAGAAGATCCCTCCCTCAATCCCCCTTTTTTTAGGAAGCTGGGAGAGGAATTCCCAGTTAATTCCCCCTGCCCCGTGAACGATGATATACGAAATGATGAAAACCACCGAACCGATGACCAAAAGACAGGAAATCCCCATCAAGGAGAAAGCGAGAATTTGACTGAGATTCCGCTTCTTGCTCACAATTGCCCCAGCCTCCTCTTCTGCTTCTCAAGGACTAAATCGGAGATGATGTTCACGACCAGGGTCAGGAGAAAGAGGATGATCCCCATGGCGAACAATGCCTGAAATTGAAGGCCCCGGAAGGAGGCGTTGTTGATCTCAATGGCGATCCGGGCGGTCAGGACGCTCATGGGGTCAGTGATGTTCGTGGGGATGGAAAGCCTCCCTCCGGAAACCATCAGGACGGTCATCGTCTCCCCGATCGCCCTTCCTATCCCGAGCATCACCGAGGCGACGATTCCGGGGCTTGCCGCGGGAATGACCACTTTCCTCAGGGTTTGCCACTTGGTCGCTCCCAGAGCGTAGGAGGCTTCCTTGTACTCCTTGGGGACCGCGGAAAGGGCATCCTCCGAAATGCTGATGATCGTAGGAAGGCAGATCAGGGAGAGCATGATTCCCGCGGTTAGGCCGTTCAAGCCGGTGCTGAGGTGGAAAATTGACTGGATGAGGGGGGCAACCAGTATGAAGCCGATGAACCCTAAGACGATCGAGGGGATGCCGGCAAGGATTTCGATTATCGGTTTGAGAAATTCCCTGAGGGAGGAAGGGGCGATCTCCGAGAGGAAGGCTGCCGCTCCCACTCCTATGGGGACTGAGATCAGAAGGGCGACGAGGGTGACCATCAGCGTGCCAACGATGAAGGGAAGGATTCCGAATTGAGGAGAGGAGGAGACCGGGAGCCAGGTGGTCCCGAAGATGAAGCTGAAGGGGTCAGTGTAGGAAAAGATGGGGAGCCCCTCCCGGAAGAGCATCACGGTGATCAGGCCCAGAATGATGAGGGTGATCCAGCCCGAAAAGCGAATTATGGCTTCTATAACCCTCTCTCCGAGCCTCTTTCGGGACCGGGAAAAAATGGGGACTGTCCCCATTTTTTTATTGGAGGGGAACGAAGTCCAGTTCGGCGACAATCCTCTGCCCCTCGGGGCCCAGAATCCAGTTCAAGTATTCCTTGATTACCCCCTCGGGCTCCCCCCTGGAAGTCACGAAAAGGGGCCGGGCGATGGGGTAACTTCCGTCCTTAATAGTTTCAGAAGTAGGCTTGACTGGCTGGGAACTCGCGTCTTTTCTGATCCCAAGGACTTTCACCTTTTCCGAAATATAACCTAACCCGAAAAACCCAATGGCGTTTGGATTCCTGGCGACTTCGTCGTGGATGGACTGGCTGGTGGGAAGAAACTGGACATCCGCACCATATTCCGCGTTCTTATCCTTGGCCTGAACCACATGCTCCTTGAAAAAAACATGGGTCCCGGAATTGCTATCTCTGGCTAAGACCACAATTGGGCCATCAACCCCTCCTACTTCCCCCCAGTTGGTGATCTTTCCGGAATAGATTGCCGCAAGTTGGTCAAGTGTGAGGTCATTCACGGGGTTTTGGGGGTTGACAACCACTGAAACTCCATCCAAAGCCACGACAGTTGAGACCAGTTCGAACCCCTTTTCCTTCCTTGCCCTTTCGATCTCCTCCTCCTTAAGGGGGCGGGAATTGTTGCAGAGATCAGCAGTGCCGTCAATTAAAGCGGTGATACCGAACCCGCTTCCTCCCCCGGAAACGGAGATCTTTACTCCCGGATTTTTCAACTGAAAAGCCTCAGCCCAGGCACTTGAAAGGTTAACCATGGTGTCAGAACCCTTAACCACGATATTTCCGCTTAGGCCCGTGCCGGTTGAAGGAGATGTAGGTGAAGGGCTGGGAGAGGAAGTGCAGGCAGTTGCCAGAAATCCCAAAATCACAAAAGCAAAAACCAATTTTTTCATTTTTTCCTCCTTTCCCCCAATGTAAACGAAAGGAGCTTAATTATGGGTTAAACCCCGGTTAAATTTTCCTTAAATTTCCCCCTCATGGAAGGGAAGCTTGACAAAGAAGAGGGCCCCCTTTCCTTCCTCGGAAATCACGGAAATGGTCCCGGAAAAATTTTCGATGATGTGCTTGGCCAGGGATAAGCCGATCCCGAAACCGGGGGTACCCCGACCCTTGTCCGCCTTGTAAAAACGCTCAAAGATCCGCGGGAGGTCATCCCGGGAAATGCCGATGCCCTGGTCCCTGAAATGGACAATCGCCCAATCCCCCTGTCTGGAGGCTTGCAACTGGACCATCCTCCCCCTGGGGGTGAATTTGAAGGCGTTGTCCAAAATGGAGAGGAAAGCTTCCCTCAGGGAAAGGGGATCGGCCTTCACATTCAGGGGTTCCTCGGGAATTTCCAATTGAAATTCGATTCCTTCATCCAGGGCTCTTTCCTGAAACGAATCGTAAATTTCCCGCAGCAATTCCCGTAAATCGAAAACCCTCATATCGAACTGGGCTTTTCCGGACTCTATCAGGGAAAGCCTTGTAAGCGCATTGATGAGGGACTCGAGGTATTCCACCTCTTTAAGGGACCTTGAGAGAAAATCCCTCTGAACTTCGGGGCTGGGCGGGGTTTCCTGAAGGATCGTCTCAAGCATTATTTTCAGGGAGGAAACGGGGGTCTTCAGTTCGTGACTGACGTTGGTCACAAAGTCCCTCTTCATCACCCGGAGGGCTTCGATTTCAGAAACGTCCTCTATCCAGATGATCGCCCCTTCATCGGGAGAGGCTTTAAGCGGGGAGCCCCGAATCTGCAGGGTCCGGCCATCAAAAATTACTTTTTCCCTTCCCCCGGTTTGAATCGCCCTCTCCACTGCAGAAGCGAGGTTGTGGTCAAGAGTGGATTCAAGAAGCGTTTTCCCGAGAATTTGCCTCTCGGGAAGATTCAAAACCTGCCTTGCCTGCAAGGAGGACTGGATGACTTTAAACTGGGGATCCAGAACAAGAATTCCCTCCTTTTCGCCCCCCAGGTATGCCTGCCACTTCTCCTCGAGGGAGGAGGATTTGACGGAAAGGGAAATGACCTTCTCCATCAGGGAGTTGATCTCCGAGGCGAGCAGGCCGAATTCATCGGAACGGGAGGACCTGATGGTGGTAACCCTTCCCTCCTTAAAGCCCCTCAAAGCTGAAATGATTTCCAGGACAGGCTTCCTCACAATCCCGGAAAAGAGAAGGCCGAGTACAAGAAAAAGGGCAAAACCACCACCCACAGCCAGCCAGGAATAAAGATTGATTTTTCCCAGATCGGAGTCCCAGACCGAAGTAGGAACGCTCATCCTGAGAACGGTTTTTACCGGAGGTTCCTCCTGAACCGGGACAGCCACGTAAAGATTCCTCACCCCTTCCGTGGTGCTGTACCTTCGCTCGAGCCCAACCTCCCCTTTCAATGCACTCTGGACCTCGGGCCTTAAAAGGTGGTTCTCAAGGGTTGAGGGGTCAATAGAGGAATCACCCAGGACAAAACCCTGGTTGTCTATCAAAGTCACCCTGGCCCCGGACTTCTGGGAAATCTCCCTGACGTAGTTTCCCGCCTGATTCCTCAAAACATCCTCGGGAATATCGGAAAGAAGTCGAGCAGCGGTTTGGGCTTCCTTAATGAAAAGGGCATTCCTCCCCTCAAGGTAAATTTCCAACCCGTAAAGGGAGATAAATGCTCCCACCCCGACAAAAGCCAGGAGGGCAAGGAGGGCATAAAAAAGGCTGGTTTTTAAACCGAAATTAAGGCCGGTCTTCAAATTTGTATCCCACCCCTCTGACAGTTTTTATGAATTTCGGGTTGGAGGGGTCGTCCTCAATTTTTTCCCGCAACCAGCGAATGTGGACCTGGAGGGTCTTCTGATCGACAATCGAGTCCCCCCAGATCCTTTTAAGAAGCCGGTCCGAAGAAAAAACCTCCCCGGGATGAGCGGCAAGTTCAAGGAGCAACTGGAACTCTTTTCTGGAAAGGCCCAGGGGAACCCCCCTTTTTAAAACTTGAAAGCGGGCCGGATCGATCTCCAGATCACCGTGGATAAGTTTTTCCTTTCCTCCCACCCTCCTTAAGTGAGCCCTGATGCGGGCTTTTAACTCCCCGAGGGAGAAGGGCTTGGTGATGTAGTCGTCGGCCCCGCTGTCCAGCCCGATGATCTTATCTTCCTCAAGGCTCCGCGCGGTAAGGAGGATTATGGGCACCCGGGAAAGGGACCTGATCCTCTTGCACACTTCAAGGCCGGAGAGACCCGGAAGCATGATATCCAGGAGAACCAAATCGAAGTGGGAGCCCTTGAAAAAGAAAAGGGCGTCCTCGCCCGAATTGACACAAACCGGAATCCACCCTTCCTGCCGTAAATTGTATTCAAGAGCCCGGGAAAGGTTCTCTTCGTCCTCCACCACCAGGATCCTTTCGCCCGCCATTTCACCCTCTTCCTCAACTTTATTCTTTCACATAATTGACGCAAAAGCATCAATTTTGTAATATTTTACAGTCAAAGGCGCTGTAGAACAGTGGTTAGTTCGGCGGGCTCTCAATCCGCAGACCGGGGTTCGATCCCCCGCAGCGCTACCAGTGAAGATGAAGTTCAAGGCTTGGGGGGTTACAGATAAGGGTTACTATCGCTCCAACAACGAGGATGCCATTCATTTATCTCACGAAGAGGGCGATCTAAACCTATTTCCCTTTTTCATCGTAGCCGATGGGTTGGGGGGACACGCTTTCGGGGAGGTTGCCTCCCGCCTGGCAGTGGAGAGAGCCTCAGAAATTCTTTTTAAATCGGGATCCCCGGACCATGAAGTCCTAAAAAGTGCTTTCCGGGAAGCCCACCAGGGGATCCTGAAAGCCAAGGAGGAAAATCCCGATTACCAGGAAATGGGAACAACCATGACCGCCCTCTGGTTAAAGGAGAACTATGCCCTGGTGGGGAACTGCGGTGATTCTCGGGCTTACCTTTTTCGCAACTCACATTTATTGCAGATCTCCAAGGACCACTCTTACGTTCAGGAACTAATTGACAGGAGGCTGATCACTGCCAGGGAAGCTCGCTTCCACCCTTACCGGAACATCGTCACCGGGGTTTTGGGCCTTGAGGGTTCCTTTCGGACCGATGTCTTCCCCGTGGAAACCAGGGAAGGGGACCTCTTCCTCTTGACCACCGACGGCCTGACTGAAGAACTTTCCGATGAGGAAATTGAAAAAATAATCGCTACCCATCCCCCGGAGAATTTGATTTACGAACTTCTCTCGCAGGCGCTCGACCGGGGAGGCCAGGACAACATTTCCTTCATCGTGGTAAACTTATTGACAGACCAGTTTCCTTCGTGATTAATTTCTCCTCAAACAAGGGCAAGAAAGCAATTTGGAAAGGGGGGTTGTAAGGCTTTCAAATCTTTTCAAATTAAAAGGAAAGAAGGAGGTATGGTAATGAGGAAAGTTTTAGTAAGCGCGTTGATCGCCTGCCTGGTATTCAGCCTGGCAGCGATCCCCATGACAGCGGCCACATCCCTGTCGGATATCGCAGGGCACTGGGCGGAGAAATCCATCAATACCCTCCTGGAAAAGAACTACGTTTCCGGGTACCCGGACGGGACATTCAAGCCCGACAACCCGGTCACCAGGGCGGAATTCCTAAAAATCCTCACCTCGGTTTTGAACATTTCCCCGGCAACCGGAGGAACATCGGAGTTCTCGGATGTTTCACCAGAGGACTGGTTCTTCGGCTACGTTGTGGCGGCAGTTGAGAAGGGAATCGTCTCCGGTTATCCCGATGGGACATTCAAGCCCAACAACCCGATAACCCGACAGGAAGCCGCAAAGATAGTTGTCAAAGCAAAGGGTCTTGACGAAACCGAAGCCGCGGTGGACTTCACCCTTTCCATGCTCTCCGATGGGGACCAGGTTGCGGAATGGGCCCGGCCCTTCGTCGCTTGTGCCGTGGAAGAGGAGATCATGATGGGCGATCCCTCGGGGGCCTTCAGGCCAAATGCCCAGATCACCCGGGCGGAGACCGCGACCATCGGCTTCAGGATGCTTCCCGTGGAAGTTGCCGGGACCTTCATCTTCGGCAGGGGAGCTGATTCCGTGAAGCTTGATCCTGCCGATGTAACCGACGGTGAGTCCGCAAGGGCCACCGTTCAGATTTACGACACTTTGGTAATGTTTAAGGGGGAAACAACCCTGATCAAGCCAGGCCTGGCGAAAAGCTGGACAGTGTCCTCGGACAACCTGACCTGGGATTTCCACCTGAGAAAGGGCGTCAAGTTCCACGACGGGACCGACCTGAACGCGGAAGCGGTGCTCTTCAACTTCGAGCGCTGGTGGGACAAGGATAACCCCTATCACAAGGGGACATTTGAGTACTGGGAGTCCATGTTCAACGGCTTCAAGGGAGACGAGGGATGCGTGATCGAAAAGTTTGAGGTCGTCGACGAGTACACCTTCCGCATCGTCTTGAAGCAGCCATTCGCCCCGCTCCTCTCCAACCTGGCGATGTTCTGCTTCGCCATCGCTTCCCCCGAGGCCATCAAGTCCCAGGGACCCGAGAACTACGGCACTTCCACGGAATATCCCCCAGTTGGCACAGGGCCCTTCAAGTTCGTGGAGTGGGTGAAGGACGACAGGATCGTCCTGGAGCGCAACCCTGATTACTGGGGCGAAAAAGCCAAAATTGAGAAGGTCATCTTAAAGGTGATCCCGGATAACTCCGCCAGATACCTGGCTTTGAAGTCCGGGGAGATCATGGGCATGGAAGGGGCCAACCCCGACGACGTCAAGGCTGCGAAGGCCGAGCCCGGAATCCAGGTGCTCCTGAGACCGGCAATGAACGTGGGAACCGTAATTTTCAACGTCACCGCATCCCCCTTCGACAAAGTCGAGGTGAGGAAGGCCATCGCCATGGCGATAAACAAGCCGGCAATCGTTGAAGCCTTCTACGGTGAAACCGGACTGGTAGCCAATCAATTCCTGCCTCCATCCCTCTGGGGATACAACGACAAGCTGGAGGATTACCCCTACGATCCGGAAGGGGCCAAAGCCCTGCTGGCTTCTGCGGGATACGCCGATGGCTTCGAGACCGATTTCTGGTACATGCCCAACCCAAGGCCTTACTTCCCCGATCCCAAGGGGATTGCGGAAGCGATCGCTGCTGACCTCGCCAAAATCGGTGTTCGCTGCAACTTGAAGACCGAGGACTGGACGACCTACCTGGCTGACCGGAGAGAGGGCAAGTTTAACCTCTGGATGCTCGGGTGGACCGGAGACAACGGAGACCCAGACAACTTCCTCTTCTTCCACTACGGTGTCCCCAGACCGGGAGAGGGCAACTACAACAACCCCGAATTGATCAAGATACTCTCCGACGCCCAGAAGGTGGTTAACCAGGCGGAGAGGGCCGAACTTTACAAGAAGGCAGCAGAGATCATCCACGAGGACTGCCCCAGGCTGTTCATCGGCCACAACCAGGTCCCGCTTCTCTTCTCCACCAAGGTCACGGGCTACGTGGTTAACCCCACCTCCACAGAAATTTACAACACAATAGTCCTTCTGCCTTAAAGGTTTCGAGGTAATACCCCTCGCAGATAAGATTTAGTTAATACAAAATGGGGCTTGCAGAAAACATACTGCAAGCCCCATAATTTTGAATATGTTAGCCTTCATAATCCGAAGGATAATTTCACTTATACCCGTGCTAATCGGGGTCTCGATAATCGTGTTCTTCTTCATTCACCTGATCCCGGGTGACCCTGTCTTGGCAATTTTGGGCGAGAGGGCCACCGTGGAAAACGTGGAGCGTGCCCGCCATGAACTGGGGCTCGATCGTCCCCTCTGGGAACAATACTTCCTTTACGTGAACAAAATATTCCACGGAGACCTGGGCCGTTCGATCCGGTCAAACACTCCAGTATCCCAGGAACTGGGGGCTAAGTTCCCGGCAACGGTGGAACTTTCCCTGTTCGCCCTGTTCATCGCCCTCCTCGTGGGAATCCCCGCGGGAATCATCTCGGCGGCAAAAAGGAACTCGGTCATCGATACCACGGTGATGTTCGGGGCTTTAATCGGGGTTTCAATGCCCATCTTCTGGCTTGGGCTGATGCTGGCCTTCCTCTTTTCCGTTTTTCTGAAGTGGCTTCCCTTCTCCGGGAGGATCGACCCCATGATCACCCTCCCCATTAAGACCAACCTTCTCCTTTTGGACAGCATCCTTGCCGGGAACTGGGAAGCGTTCAAAAATTCCCTTTCCCACCTGATCCTTCCATCGCTTGCCCTGTCCACAATCCCCATGGCGATCATCGCCAGGATGACCAGGAGCTGCCTCCTTGAGGAACTGAGCCAGGATTACATCCGCACTGCCAGGGCAAAGGGGCTGAAAGAAAACCGGGTCCTCCTCAGGCACGCCCTGAAGAACGCCTTCCTACCAGTGGTAACGACCATCGGACTCCAGGCGGGGACCCTCCTTTCGGGGGCAATTTTGACGGAGACCATCTTTTCCTGGCCCGGGATCGGCAGGTGGATTTACATGGCCATCCAGTCCCGGGATTACCCCATCGTCCAGGGGGCAACCTTGCTCATCGCCTTAATATACGTTTTGGTCAACCTCCTGGTGGATGTTTCTTACGCCTTTTTAGACCCCAGGATCAGGGTCCAGTAGGAGAAACTGATGGAAGAATTCGTCCCCGAAGTCGCAAAAAAAGAAGCCCAGTACTCCTTCTTCAAGCAAGCTGCCAGGAGGATGTGGGACACCCGGTCGGCGAGGATCGGGCTTTTCATCGTGGCATTCTTCGTGATCCTTGCGATCCTGGCCCCCCTCGTCCTTCCCTACGATCCCAAGACCGACTCCAACCTGCCAATGAAGCTGAAGCCCCCATCCTGGGAACATCCCTTTGGAACCGACCAGTTAGGGAGGGATGTCCTGGTGAGGGTGATCCACGGGGCGCCCATTTCCTTGAGGGTGGGAATTTCCGCCGTGGCTTTCGGCTTGATCGTGGGGACCTTCCTGGGCTTGATCGCCGGTTTCTTCCGCGGTGCCCTGGACTCCATCATCATGCGCTCCATGGACATCATGCTGGCATTTCCCGCCACCCTTCTGGCGATCGCCATCGTTGCCATGCGGGGTCCCGGGTTGAACAACACCATGCTGGCGATCGGGATCGTGTCAGTTCCCGGTTACGCCAGGATTGCCAGGGCTGCGGTCCTGGCCCTTCAGGAAAGGGAATACGTCTCCGCAGCGCGGGCAATCGGGGCAAAGCCGATGAGGGTCCTCTTCCGCCACATCCTTCCCAACGGGATTTCCCCCCTTGTGGTTCAGGCGACCCTGAACCTGGCGACGGCGGTCCTGGAAGCAGCGGCTTTAGGCTTCCTCGGCCTGGGAGCTCAACCCCCTCAACCTGAATGGGGGGCGATGCTCTCCGATTCCTACAAGTTCCTGACAGTGGGAGCCTGGTGGCCGGTTCTTTTCCCCGGATTGGGGATTATGCTCACAGTTTTGGGCTTCAACCTCCTGGGTGACGGGCTCAGGGATGCCCTGGATCCCAGGATGATCGTGAAATCAAAATACTTTTAAGGGAAGCCTTCAGCCCTTCCTGAACCCCAGAAGGCAAAAAATAAAACCATTCAGAAACAAGGGAGAAGTCTGAAATGGGAAATGACTTTTTTGTTCCTCTGGGGTGGGTGGATTGGGCTGTAATTTTGATCTTTTTTTCCATCCTCGTGGGGATGGGGGTTTACTTTTCCCGAAGGAGGATGGGCTTCGACGATTTTTTTTCCGCGGGAAGGAAAATCACTTCCCCCCTGCTTGTGGCAACTCTGGTTTCCACCTTTTACGGCCTGGGGGCACTTTTTGGCACGGGAGAGGTGGGATACATGTCCGGGATCGTGGCCATCTTCTCTTTCAGCATCCCTTTTTATTTTATGTTCATCATCATGGCATTCCTCGCTCCCCGGATCAGGGACCGGAACCCGGAAGCCCGGACAATGGTGGACATAATGGGAGAGGCATACGGAAAGGGGACGAGGGTCATCTCCGCCTTGACCAGTTTCCTGTATTCCACGAACACCATGGAGATCATGGGGATGGGTTTCATTTTCTCCCTTTTCTTTCACATCCCCTTCACCTGGGGTGTGGTCCTGGGAACGGTTCTTTCCCTGATTTACACTTTTTTCGGGGGTTTGAAGGCCGACATCCTCTCCGACCTCCTGCAGTTCTCCTTGATGCTCTTGACCCTGGGGGTTGCCACCCTCTTGAGCTGGTCCTCGATGGGGGGAATTAACGGGATCCTGGAAGGCCTATCCCAGCTCACCGGGGGCGACCCCTCCACTTACTTTCACCCTCTGGGGGGATTTCTCACCCTTCCCCTTTTCCTGGTTTACGGGGTTTCCGCCCTGGCGGTCCTGGGGGACCCGGCTTTCTTCCAGCGGATCTTCGCCTCGGCTTCGGGGAGGGAGATCCGCAGGGGTTTTCTTCTGGGAATTCCCATGTGGCTCTCCTTCGACCTCTGCGTCACCCTGCTGGGGATCACCGCCGCGGCTGCTAACGGATTGGGAGTGATCGGCTCCACCCACCCGGACCAGGGGATCCTGGCGATCGTGGGGAAGTTTCTTCCTCCCGGATTAATGGGCCTCTTCGTGGCGGGGCTTTTCGCCACCGCCATGTCCACCGCCGACTCCTACTTCCTTGTGGGAGGGGGGAACCTGGTTTACGACATCTTCCGACCAATCTTAAAACCCCAAATTGAGGACCGCAGATTAACCAGATACACCAGGGTGGGGGTCCTGATATCCGCGGGGATTTCCCTGGCTCTGGTTTTCTATTTCGGAAGGATCGTGGGGGTGTGGGTCTTCCAGGCCAGCCTGATCATCAATTCGGTCCTTGTCCCTCTCTACGGGGCACTTTTTGGGAAAGGAAAGAAGGAAAGGCTGGGAG
Source organism: Caldisericota bacterium (assembly GCA_024655965.1). Classification (GTDB taxonomy): domain Bacteria; phylum Caldisericota; class JANLFM01; order JANLFM01; family JANLFM01; genus JANLFM01. Next base: position 22,604 of record JANLFL010000002.1, read on the forward strand.
GGGTTCTTTCCTCGGGGTTCGGTTTCCTTTCCACAATCCTCTTTTACCTGGCGATCTCCCTCTTCGGGTACTTCAACCCGGAGTGGGAGACCTTCATGATCGATGTCCCGATTTTCGGCAGGACTTTCACTATCTGGCAGGAATACAACGTATTCTTCATCCTTCCCCTCTCCGCAATCCTCTATTTCCTGGGTAACTGGCTTTCCAGGGAGAAAAGAAAATGGAAATCTGGAACGTAATCGCTTACGGGGCTTCCGCGGCGGCGATCATCGCCCCATTCCTGGTCCTTTATCTCTTTTTCAGGGAAGAGTCCAAAAGGAGAAAGCCCAAGCCCTGAATGGGAAATTCAATTTAAGGGAGGGTGACCCACATTTCCTCGTCGTAGTACAGGTCACGCTTCCAGTCAACCTCTTCCGTGATAAGCGGTTTCGGTTCTCCCACCGCCTCGATCCTCACCAGGCTGGAGCGGAAAAAGTTCACGTCAGGTTTGCCCACCTTTACCGGCGCATTTGTGGCGATCCGGTATCCCCTTTCAGCGATTTCCCTGGGATCGAGGAAGTACTCGTGGAAATTCCTGACGATCTCCGTGACCGCGAAGTTCATCTTGAGCAGGTTTTCCTGAATGCTCTTCCACTTTTCCAGGGAGCATTCAATGCGGGTTAAACCAAAATATCCCGATGCCCCGTTCCCCTTCAAAGCCTGGACGCAGCGGGAAAGGAAAAGGGTTATTCCGGGAAGGGTCTCCACCGGATCGGTGAAAAAAACATCGAACTTGCCGTGGAGTTCCTCGGGAAGGGGTTTCCGGGCGTCGTAATCCAGGACCTCGTAGTTCTTCCATCCCCTCTCCCTGGCCTTTTCCCGAAGGAAATCGTTCAGCCTCCGGTCGATCTCGATCACCTGGATTCTCCTGGGCAAGCCGGTCAAAGCGCAGGCCAGGGAGGTAAGGTCGTCGTCCCCCAGAAAGATGATCTCCCGGTCCTCCAAATCCCCCCGGCTATAAAGGAACAGCGCCCGGGAGACGGTATCCGAGGGAAGGATGTAGCCCTGGTCGTAATCGGAGACCGCCCGGGGGCGACCCTGGGAAATTCTCTGGAATTCCTCGAGCAAACCGGAGAATTGGCCGTTGGCGATCACCGTCTTTCCATGACAGGCGGGGCAGGAAAGGTCCTCAAGTGGGGATAGCCCGGAGGAGAATTCCTTCCCCAGATCGGTAAGGTAGAAGAACTCCCCCCGGCTCTCGATAAAACCCCGACCTAAAAGGTCCCCCAGAAGCTGGGAAAAATTCTGGCCCGTTAAATCGGAGTCCCTCAAAAGGCGCCAGTAGGATTTGGGGCCCTCAAGCAGGGCCTGCAAGACCCGTTGTTCAGCCTTTCTCATTTTCACCCTCCTGTCATTAATAATCTAACTTATTTAAAATAATAAAGGAGGAAAGGATAATTGCAACCTGAAATTCAAGGAGTGGGAATTGACCTTGTGGAGATTCGGAGGATCAGGGATCTGGCCCAAAGGTTCGGGGAAAGGTTTTTAAAAAGGGTTTTCTCCGAAAGCGAACTTGCCTATTCCCTTTCCTTTAATGACCCTTACCCTCACCTCGCCTGCCGGTTTGCGGCTAAGGAAGCCCTGGTCAAGGCAACGGGAATCCTTGAGACCCCCTTCAGGGAGATCTCCGTGGAAACCGTCAAGGGGGCTCCGGCCCTGAAAGTGGAGGGGAGGTTGAGGGAGGACCTGTTGGTTTCCCTCAGCCACACCGAGGACTACGCTGTGGCAATCGTGATAAAGAAAGGAGAAGGTGGATGAAACTGGTCACCAGGGAGGAAATTTCCTCCCTCGATAAAGAAGCAAGCGAAAAATACCACATTCCCTCCCAGGTATTGATGGAAAACGCCGGACGGGCGGTTGCCCTATCCGCCCTGAAAAGTTTCCCTCAGGCAAAAAGGATCGCCGTTTTGGCGGGAAAGGGGAACAACGCGGGGGACGGCTTCGTTGCCGCCAGGTACCTCTCAAAAAACTCCAGGGTCACGGTCTTTCTCTTCGGGGAAAGAGAAAGGCTCAAGGGCGATGCCCTGGAGAACTTCCTCGCCCTGAAGGGGTTTCCCGTTGAGATAATCGAATTCACCGAGGAAAGCCCCGCCCTTGATTTTCCGGACCTTTCCTCCTTCGACCTTTTGATCGACGCAATTTTTGGCACGGGGATCAAAGGGGAAATGGGCGAATTCCACGCTCGGGTGATCGAGGCGGTAAACGGTTCGGGAGTTCCGGTTCTTTCCGTGGACATCCCCTCTGGGCTGAACTCCAATTCCGGAAAGCCCCTTCCCCTGGCGATCAAGGCTTCCCTGACCGTCACCATGGGCTTTCCAAAGGTGGGGCTTCTCGCCCCTCAGGCTTTCGACTTCGTGGGGGAACTGGAGGTGGCAGACATCGGCTATCCCCCGGAATTCTCCAAAAGGGATGAACTGAGAGGACACCTCATGGAGGAAAGGGACTTCAAGGGCCTCCTCCCCAAAAGGAAGAGGGACAGCCACAAGGGGACCTACGGAAAGGTGCTGGTGATCGCGGGGTCCCTGAAATACAGGGGAGCGGCAAACCTTGCGGCCTTCGCATCCCTCCGGGTGGGAGCAGGGCTGGCGGTGCTCGCGCTCCCCAAAACCCTCTGCTTGAAAAATTCCCGCAAGCCTGACGAGGTGATCCAGCTACCCCTGCCGGAGACGGAGGACTTCACCATCTCCCGAAATGCTCTGGAAATCGCCCTGAAGGAAGCGGAGGATTCCAAAGCGGTGGTCATCGGTCCCGGACTTTCCCAGAACCCGGAAACCCGGGAATTCGTCCTCTCATTTCTTTCGGAGAACCGAGTCCCCACGGTCCTCGACGCTGACGGCTTAAACGCCTGCTCCAGCGATCCCGAGTTCCTGGGAACCACCCCTTGCCCCCTCGTTTTGACGCCCCATCCCGGGGAGCTCTCCCGCCTCCTGAAAGCGAAAAACCAGGAAATCCAGGAGGACCGAATCAGGTTCGCCTTGAAGGGGGCGAAGGAGTTTTCCAGCATCCTGGTCTTAAAGGGATTCCGCACGGTGATCGCCGACCCCACGGGAAATTTCTTCCTCAACCCCACCGGGAACCCCGGGATGGCATCCGGAGGCATGGGGGACGTGCTCGCGGGAATAATCGGGGGCTTGATCTCCCAGGGGTTATCCCCTCTCGATGCCGCAAAACTGGGGGTTTTCGCTCACGGGCTTTCAGGGGATTTAGTGGCCCAAAAAACGGGCGAAAGGGGAATGGTGGCCTCTGACCTGCTATCTACCCTGCCCTCCGCCCTGCGCTCCCTCCTGGAGTAAACTCGGAAGCTCACCTCATATTTCTTCATATTTGCGCATATTTTAAAGGATTACAGAGGAAATCCGACTTTTTTAAAAAAATTTTGCGGAATTAGGCAAAATATATTGATTTTTGCCGGAAAACATAGTAATTTTAGCTCCGATTTTTATCCGAGGAGAAAGGAGCGAGAAAAACATGCGGACTCTCGGTACTCACATCATAATTGAATGTTCCGGTTGCAACCCGGAGATTCTAAACGACATGGAAGCCGTCAAGAAAATTCTGACCGAAGCTGCAATTGCAGCACGGGCCGAGGTCAGGGAACGTGCTTTTCATCGCTTTACTCCCCAGGGAGTATCCGGCGTGGTGGTGATTTCCGAATCCCACCTTTCCATTCACACCTGGCCAGAGTACGGATACGCTGCTCTGGACATTTACACCTGCGGGGACAGCACCATGCCATGGAAAGCCTGCGATTACGCCGCATCAAAGTTCGAAGCCAAGCACACCAAAATCACGGAAATTAAAAGAGGAATCCCCGTGAGGGAGGACCTTTTCTCCCACGAAATAAATCCCATGGAGGAAAAAAATGCCCGGGACCATTCCCAGGTGGCAGTGGTTTCATGACTACTTTGCCCCCACGGAGGTTCACCTCCACGGGTACAAGCGGATGCTTTTCCAGAAGGAGACCCCTTACCAGCTCCTGGAAATAGTCGATTCCCCCTTCTTCGGAAAGATGCTCATATTAGACGGCGACGTCCAGTCCTCCCAACTCGACGAATACATTTACCACGAAGCCTTGGTTCAACCGGCGATGATCTCCCACCCGGAGCCCAAAAGAGTGCTGGTGATGGGGGGAGGAGAGGGGGCAACCCTGCGGGAGGTGCTCAGGCACAAAACGGTGCAGAAAGCCACCATGTTCGACCTGGACCCGGAAGTGATCAAAGCCTCGAGGGAATTCCTCCCCGAGTGGAGCCAGGGAGCTTTCGAGGACCCCAGGGTGGAACTGATCTTCGGGGATGCCCGGGCGCTCCTTTCCGGCCACCAGGGGGAACCTTTCGACGTGATCATCTCCGATTTAACCGACCCCTTTCAGGAAGGCCCCTCTTACCTGCTCTTCACCCGGGAGTTTTTCTCGCTGGTATTCGACAAACTTTCTCCTCACGGAATTTTTGCCCTTCAAGCCTCGCTTTTGAGGAACCTGACCTATGAGATGCACCGGGCGATCGCCACCACCTTGAAAACCGTCTTCCCCATTGTTCACTCCTACTTCGCCTACGTCCAGGCTTTCGACACCACATGGGGGTTCGCCATCGCTTCCAAGAATATTGACCCCAAGAAAATTCTCCCCTCGGAGATCGACCGCAGGATCTCGGAGAGAATTTCGGGCGAGCTGAAGTTCTACGACGGCGAGACCCACATTTCCCTCTTCCATCTCCCCAAGGACATCAGGGCTCTGATTGCCCAGGGAGGCCCGGTCATCGAGGATAAAAAGCCCTTCTGGCTCCCCCGCAAGGGAAATGAATAGGATTCTTTTCCAGGGAATAACCATCCTCCCCATGACCCGTCCCCAGGACAGGGTGGAAAGGGGGGATATCCTGGTGGAGGGCGACCGGATTTCCTACATCGGTCCTTCCAAGGAATGGGAGGGGGATTTCCAGGTCTTCGACGGGGAGGGGAAGGTCGCCCTTCCGGGTTTTGTGAACGCCCACACCCACCTGGCGATGGTCTTCCTTCGAGGTTTCGCCGATGACATGACCCTTGACCGCTGGCTCAGGGAGAAAATCTGGCCCATGGAAGCCCGGCTCAAGGCGGAGCACGTTTACCGGTTCAGCCTCCTGGGAGCCGCGGAACTGATATCCTCCGGGGTGACCACCTTCGCGGACATGTACTTTCACATGGACCAGGTTGCCCGGGCAGTCGAGGAGACAGGCTTAAGGGCATCCCTTTCCACGGGAATGATCGCCCAGGGAAATCCCTTCCCCGGCGAGGTCTTGAAAAGGGGAACGAATTTCGCCTTGACTTTCCGGGGGAAGGCAGGGGGGAGGATCACCACCATGCTCGCTCCCCATGCCCCTTACACCTGCCCTCCGGATTTCATGAAAAAGGTGAGGGAGATCGCCCTCAAGGAGAACCTGCCCGTCCACACCCACATCAGCGAAACCCGGAAGGAAGTGGACGACTGCCTAGCAGAATACGGGTTAACCCCTCCGGAATTGCTCGACCAGGCGGGGCTCTTCGACTGCCTGGTCCTGGCCGCCCACTGCGTGGTCCTCGAGGACCAGGATTTCCCCATCCTGAAAAAGCTGAAAGGGGTGGCACACTGCCCTGTTTCCAATTTAAAACTGGCCTCAGGGGTTGCCCCGGTCAAGAAAATGGTCGATTCCGGGGTGAACGTCGCCCTGGGGACCGACGGGGCTTCCTCCAACAACCGCCTGGAACTCCTCCAGGAGATCAAAACCGCCTCCCTCCTGGCAAAGGGAGTGAACTTCGATCCCCTGGCCCTACCCGCCTTTCAAACCCTCCAGATGGCCACCCTGGGAGGGGCAAAAGCCCTTTGCCTGGAGGACCAGATCGGTACCCTGGAAGTGGGGAAAAAGGCGGATATCGTGGTGTTCGACTTCAACTCCCCCCACCTCCAGCCCTGCTTCGACCATTATTCCCACCTGGTCTATTCCGCCCTGCCCTCCGACGTGCACTCGGTGATGGTCGATGGGACCTGGCTATTAAGGGAACGGAAGTATCAGACCCTGGACTTTGAGGAAGTAAAGGAAGAAGCCCTCAAGGCAACGAAGGAGATCGTCGAGGAATGAGGATCGCATTCATCGGGGGAACGGGATTCTACGAGGCGAAATTCCTCGAGGACCCCCGGGAGATCCCCGTCAAAACCCCTTACGGGGAGGTAAAGACCCTTTTAGGGAAGCATAAGGGGAAGGAGATCGTGTTCATCACCCGCCACGGGAAGGGACATGCCGTACCCCCCCACCTGGTCAATTACCGGGCGAACATCGCCTCCTTGAAAACCCTCGGGGTGAAAGGGATCCTGGCATCGGCGGCTGTCGGTTCCCTGAACATGGACATGGAACCGGGACACCTGGTGATTTTGGACCAATTTTTGGACTTCACCAAGGGGAGGCAGGGGACATTTTTTCAGGGAGAAAAAATGCCCGTGGTCCACACGGACATGAGCTACCCTTACTGCGATTTTCTCCGGGAGACCCTTTTTCAGGTGGGGAAATCTCTGGGTTTGAAGGTCCATCCCTCCGGAACCTACGTCTGCACCGAGGGACCAAGGTTCGAGTCCTCAGCGGAAATAAAGATGTTCCGCACCCTGGGAGCCCACGTGGTGGGGATGACCGGAGTCCCGGAGGTGGTCCTGGCAAGGGAAGCGGGCATCTGCTATACCTCCGTGGCGCTGGTCACGAACTACGCTGCGGGAATCTCCCCTACCCTTTTGACCCACGAGGAAGTGGTGGAGATGATGAAGATCAACTCCCAAAATTTCCTGAAACTTCTTTTGAAAACGGTGGAGAGCCTCCCCGAGGAATGGGAATGCTCCTGCGAGAAGAGGCCCGAGGCGGAGCTGATCACTGGTGGTTGACCTCCCCGTTCAGCCCTTCAGGTTCAAAGGGGGGAAACTTCACCTCCTCGACCAGAGGGTCCTCCCTTGGAAAAAAACCTGGGTGAAATGCCAAAGCGCCAGGGACGTCTTTCTGGCGATCCGTCAGATGGTGGTCAGGGGAGCCCCGGTGATCGGCACCGTTGCCGCATACGGGCTTTTCCTGGAAGCCAGAAAGGCAAAAAAGGAAGGGCAATTAACCCGACAAAGGATCGAAAAGGCTGCCCGGTTTTTGAAAAGCGCTCGACCCACCGCGGTGAACCTTTCCTGGGCGCTTGAAAGGTCCCTCCAATCCCTCGAGGGAAAGGAAGACATGGAACAGGCCCTCTTTGAGGAAGCCCAGAGGCAGGAAAGGGAGAACATCGCCTGGACGGAAAAAATCTCCCGGATCGGGGCGGAGATCATTCCCCATGGAGCGAGGATCCTGACCATCTGCAACACCGGGCCCCTGGCTACGGGAGGATACGGCACCGCCCTGGGAGCGATGATCTTCGCCTGGAACCAGAAAAAGAAAATTCAGATTTTCGCCTGCGAGACAAGGCCCTACCTTCAAGGAGCGAGGCTCACCGCCTGGGAATTGAAGCAGTTAAAAATTCCCGTGACCCTGATCACCGATGGAATGGCGGCCTGGACGATGGAGAAAAAGGGCATCGACCTGGTCCTGGTCGGGGCGGATCGCATCGCCTTAAACGGGGACACGGCAAATAAAATCGGCACTTTACAGCTGGCGATCCTCGCCCACCATTTCCGAATCCCCTTTTACCCATTCGCTCCCCTATCCAGTTTCGATCCCCACCTGGCATCAGGGGAGGAAATTTCCATCGAGGAGAGAAACCCCCGGGAAATTCTCTTTTTAGGGAATTCCCGAATCGCCCCCTCGGGGACGGAAGTCTTCAACCCCGCCTTCGACGTCACTCCCGCAAAGTTGATCACCGGGATCGTCACCGAGGAGGGCTTGATCTCTCCCCCGTTTTCCGAAAGCATCCCCGGGGCTTTAAAAAAATTGCCCTGAAGCCCTTCCTCCCGCCACTCAGGACTTTCCGCTTTTTTAGTTTTAATCAGCTCTGGAAGCCTTCCCCGTGAATGGTTCTGGAACTCCCACAAGGGGACATGCTCCGCTTCTCCTCCGCTTCTGCTCCGCTTATGTCCGACAAATTTGATTTCCTTTTAATTTTTCCAAATCCCCAAAGCAAAGTCCTGCGGCAAAAGAAAACCCCAAAAACCGGAGGGTGAAATGAGGGGGGGCAAAGGAAAGCCTTCCCTTGACTGGTAAAACCCCTTTTGCTATAAAAATCTTACTGAGTGGGCCTTTAGCTCAGCTGGTTAGAGCGCACGCCTGATAAGTGTGAGGTCTCTGGTTCGAATCCAGAAAGGCCCACCATTTGTTTTTTTGCTCACTTTCAGGGGTCTTAAACGAAGTCGAAAGATTAATTTCCCCCTTGATTTCCCCTTTTAAAGCTCTCAGGGCGGGATTGCCCGCCCTGAGAGAGCCCAAAGCGGATTCGGGAAAAATTTAGGTTCTACTTGTGGATTACGATCTCCCCACCGCCAAGGACTGTGCCGTCGTAGGAGTCGTCGCTTGCACCAAGCATGTTGTCGTAAATCACTTCCTCGCCCCTCCAGATTTTTATCCGGAAGGTATCGGGAGCGGTCCCCTTGTTATATTGGCCGTCAACCGCGGTGAGCATGAACTTGTAGCCGCCAACTCCGTTCAATGTCCCTTCTCCCTTGAACTTGGCCTTGTTCCCGGCGACCACCAGCCACTCATAGGAGGTGCTCTTGAAGTTTAGGTTCCCGGCCTTGAACTGGAACTCCGTGTTTCCGGAGGGAACATTGGCGCCTTTCTGGTATTTGGCAACGAAGCCGAAGGTGGCTTTTCCTGTTAAGGATGAATTGGGCGTGTAGGCGCCAGGAGGTGAATTTATCCATCCACCGCCGGTGACGAAGCCCGCGGAGGGATCGTAAACGACGATGAACGTCTGGGCAGCGCAGGTGCAGGTCCCTCCATCGTCGTCAGAGAGGGTCAGGTTGACCTGATAGACCCCGGGGGTGGAATAGATGTGTTGGCCGGAAACTTTTCCGGAGCCGTCTGTCTCGGTGACCGTTCCAGTGGAAATTGAGCCATCCCCCCAATTCCAGGTTGCAGTGTGGGTGTCTTGGGTTCCCGGGTCGGTGAAGGTGCAGGAAACATCAACTGGAGTATTTATCTGAACCGGTGCGGGTGGAACTTGAATTGTTCCACATTCCGGAGGGAGGTTGTTCACCGCAAGGTCGAAGGTGGTCTGAGCGGTCCTGTCCCAAGTGTCTGTAACGGTAATGGTGACCTGGGTTGACTCATCGTCAACTGTTTGGTAACTCCAGGACCAGGTGCCATCAGTCAAATTTTCGGTTACATTACCAATTGAAGCGCCAATTGACTCAAAGTCAGTGGTGGGGTTAAAGGTCCCGGTGTTCGTGGCAATCTGGCCTTCATTGACGGTAACGGAGTTTAGGTTAGCAGAAATTTTCAGCTCTGGAAGGCAAGCAGGGTATCTTAGCCAAGGATCATAATCCACATAATTGGAGACTTTATCTCCCTTCCCGGGACCAAATCCGCCAGGTCCGCTGGGGTCGCCCCACCAGTTGTTTTTGGCATTTAGAGTCTGGGAGGTTTTATTTGTTAGTCCGTAGGGAGAATTATGGTAAATATTGTTGCATTCAACAGTTACCTTCGAGGCATCTACAGCGGTCCCTATCATAATCCCTCCGGGGTTTCCCCACTTGGTGAAGTTCAAATTATTATCGTGAATATTGTTGCAGCGGATTGTGACATTGCTAATCCCAAAGGCCAGGTAAATTGCCCCGTTCTCACTGGTGCATCCGGTGACCTCATTTCCCTCAACCAGCACGTTGCTCGTGTAAACCGAAATCCCGTCCTGGGCTGTGTTTTTGACCACATTGTCAATTATTTTCCCTCCCGTTTTTGGGGCATCTCCGCCGCCTTTATTTCCGAGTTTAATGCCATCATTTTGGGTTGTTCCATCCACGAGGTTTCCCTGGATGGTCGTGTTTTGGGAGCTGTAGATATAGATTGCCGCGTTTTCGCTTCCAATGTTTCGGACCTCATTGAAGGAAATAACACCATTGTTCACCGAATCGAAATTAATGGCATCCCCGGGTGAGGGAATATCATAAACGTAGTTGTAGGAGACCATGGCCCCGGAATCATAAGCATAGCGAACCTTAATTCCTTCATTGGAAGACTTGCCTAATGGGGCATCGTTGTAGACAATGTTGTAGAGAATGCAGGGATTTTGGGCATTATGAGCGTAAACAACGTTGAAATTACCGTTATTAATTTGACTCTTGAAAGTAAAGCCATTTAGTTCAACATTTGCCCCGGTGATATAAATGCATGCGGATGTACTATTTGAACCAGAGGACTCAATAATGCTTTCGGGACCGCTCCTACCCCCCTTGCTCGGTCTGGGATCAACATTTGCCTGGGCCCCAAGGAGGGTAAGGGTTTTTTTGACCGTTAAATTCTCCTGATAAGTTCCAGGAGCGACGACGATCGTGTCCCCGGATTGGGCGGCATCTATCGCATCCTGGATTTTTGCGAAGGCGTTACCTCCGAAAAAGGCCGTTCTCCCATCAGGGAGGAGAACTGGTGTGGTAGGAAGTTTACCGTTCCAATCATCATCAACCCAAAGGGTGTTCTCAAGGTCGATGTTCACCACAGTCCCGTCTGTTAGGGAAATTGATATGGCATCAATGCAACCAGAGAACCCAGTAGTCCAGTTGGAGGCGGTCTGAAAAGAGATGTATTTTACCACTTCATTGCCGTAGTCAATGGAAGTTTCAGGCAAGGTGTTTTTATACGAATTCCAGTCAATTGGCCCATTTTGAATATCCTGAAGGGTGGGCTGACCATAGAAACCGAAAGATCCAATCGTATCGGGATCGAAAAAGGTCAACTGGTTTGTCCCTGGGTCCGTGGACCATTCGTTCCATTGGCCAGAAGGGGCATTCAAAGATTCGGAGAAATATGGTTCGGCAATCAATTTATATCCATACCAGCCGTGGTCATTAGAACCATCCGTTTGAGAATAAATCACTAGGTAAAAATCGGGGGCGTCCTCAGGTGTTTCCTTTTTTGTGTGATAGGAAATGGATTGAATTTGGTCAATCGTAAAAGAGATGCCGAAAACCGAAGGGTCGAGGTTCATTTCAAATTTGTTGGAATCACCCACATTCCTCCAGCAGGCACTCCCCCAGAAATGGTCATCACCAGTTTCGAATACATGGGCAAGGGTGGCCCCGTACCCGCTGAAAACCGCATTGATGGTCGTTCCTCCCTCGACTTTGGGAATGAAACCCCCGAGGAAACCCAAAGAAACCGCTACCGCTAAAACTAGACTCAGGAACTTCCTCATTCTTCCTCCTCCTTTTAATCGCTGTTTGAATTAACCCGCTCAAAGGTCTTAAAAAGGTTCTTCCGCGCTCAATCGGGATTTTGCATCTCTGACCCCCCATCAAGGAAAATTGAGAACTGTCCTTCTGTCTTCCCGAGAAGGTTTCACCCCCTTTGCTTTCTTAAAGATTCTTCCACCCTAAACAAAAAACCGACCCTTTGGAGGTCGGTTTCACTACTCGCTCCCCGCTACTCAAGTGACCAAGTAAAAGTAGCGGTTCATTGCTCCCTCACAAATCAATTAAATCCTGGTCTGGAGGTTGGCGCTTGGGGGTTTGAACTATCCGTTTAATTGCGACTTCCCACCAGGAATTATTTTTCATTCAGGTTGAAGAAATTTCAAGGGGTTTTATGAAAATTTTTTTCAAAACGGGAAAATTTCGTCAAGAAGCCACTTGCTGGTCCTCTAAATGTCCCGAAAATGAGAGGTTTCTCTCCCATAATTATAAATCCCAAACCCGTAAAATGAAAAGGGAAGCCGAATGACGACCTTTCAAAAAATCCATTAAAATCCTCCCCAAGGAAAAAAATTATTTTTTTGCCAGCAAGGGAAATCCCCGGAAAGTGCGGGGAAACCCTCCCCTCTGGTAAAATAGGGAAAATCGACCTTTTAGAGAGGCTGAAGAGTTGGAAACACCGGAACCGAAAATCGGGTTTTTAGTCGTGGACGCTAAAACTGATGAGGTCGTTTCCCATTCCTCAAATCTGGAAAGGCTTCTGGAAATAAAAATCAAAAGGGGGGAGAGGCCTCCCTTTGAAACATCCCCCGGAGAATTCGTCCTCCAGCTGGAAGGAAAACCGGGAAAAAGGGAGTTCCTGGCAAGAGGGTTCCCCACGGAATGGGAGGGAAAGCCCTCAACCCTCATTTTCATTGAAAGGCTTTCCCCCGGGGTTCATTTGGAAAAGGGTCCCTGGAGCCTAAGAGCCGTTCTGGAGCAACTCCTCTCCTCCCTGCCGGGCTTTGTCTACCTCTGCGAAAACGACCCCCAGTGGACAATGCTCTACGTTTCCCCGGGTTTTAAAGAACTAACGGGATACGATCCGGAGGAAGTCATCGGCAATCGGGTAATTTCCTTCAACGACCTCATCCACCCCGATCACCAAAAGAGGCTCTGGGGGGAGTGGCAGAGGGTCCTGAAAAGCGACGAACCCTTCCAGGGCGAATACCCGATCATCAGGAAGGACGGGGAGATCAGGTGGGTCTGGGAAAAGGGAAGGGGAATCCGGGGGGAAAACGGAAGAATAATCCTCGAGGGCTTCATCACGGACATCACCTCTTTAAGGGACGCTTTGGAAAAAGCCAGGATGAGGGAGGAGGAGTTCCGGGCGATTTCCCTTGAATTCAAAGCCCTTCTGGATGCTATCCCAGATAACCTCACACTTCAAAACCCGGATTTGAGCATCGTCTGGGCTAACAGGGGGGCGGCTTCGGGCCTGGGAAAAGAAGTTTCAGAACTGATCGGGAGAAAGTGCTACGAACTTTGGCAGGGGAGGGAAAGCCCCTGCCCCATCTGCCCGGTGCGAAGGGCTTTTTCCTCTGGAAAGCTGGAGGAGGAAACAGTAACCACCCCGGATGGTCGGGTTTGGTTCATCAGGGGGATCCCCATAATCGACGATAACGGGAATGTGAAAAACGTGGTGGAGGTGGGGCGGGACATCACCATTCCCCACAAAACCCAGGAGGAGCTCCGGGAATCGGAGGAGAAGTTCAGGATCCTTGTCGAACTTTCAGCGGACGGAATTTTCCTGGAGGATGAGCGGGCAAACATCCTGGATTGCAATGAAGCGGGAGCCAGGATCTACGGGTACAAGAAGGAGGAAATCATCGGAAAGAACGTCCGGGACCTGGTGCCCGAGGACTTCGCCCGGACACTTCCCGAGGTGATAGATTTCGATACCGCGGGAGTATATGAGGAAAGGCTAAGCAAAAGGAAGGACGGGAGCATTTTTCCTTCGGAGATCGCCACCCGCCTTTGGACTGTGGGGGGAAAGAGGAGGCTTCTGGCATACGTAAGGGACATCAGCGAAAGGAGGCTGGCGGAGGAAACCCTCCGCCAATCGGAAGAGAAATGGCGCACTTACATCGAAGAAGCCTCCGACTGGATATTTACCCTCGATCCCTCCGGGAAATTCACCTCCATTAACAGGACCGCCTGCGAGTCCCTGGGGTTCAAGCAGGAGGAGTTAATCGGGCGCTATTCCATAGATTTCGTCGCCCCCGAAGCCAGAGATAAGGCAAGGGAAATCTTTGCCAGAATAATTCAGGGGGAATACATTCCCCAGGTTGAGGTTCCCGTCATATCCAGGGAGGGAAAAAGGTTCATTCTGGAAATCAGAGGGCGAAGGCTTTTCCAGGGAGAAAAATTTAAGGGAACCCTTCACGTGGGGCGGGACGTCACGGAAAGGAAAATTGCGGAGGAAGCCCTGAAGGAGTCCGAAGAGCGGTTCAGGTCACTTTACGAGAACTCCACAATTGGACTTTTCAGAACGACCCCGGATGGACAATTTTTAATGGCCAACCCGGCTTTAATCAAAATGTTGGGATTTTCCTCTCTGGAGGAGCTTTCAAAGTGGGATTTTGTGAAAAAGGGGTATGCCCCTGGTTATTCCCGCAAAGAGTTCATTGAGGAAATAGAAAAAAAGGGAGAAGTTAGGGGGCTTGAGAGCGGGCTGGTAAGAAAAGATGGATCGGTGATCTTTATCAGGGAAAGCGCCCGAGCTGTTCGGGGTCCTGACGGAAAGACCCTCTATTACGAGGGGACGGTGGAGGACATAACCGAGCGAAAAATTGCGGAGGACGCTTTAAGAGAAAGCCAGAGGCGCTACCAGACCCTCACAGAAGTTTCCCCGGTGGGGATATTCCGCACGGACCCGGAGGGGAAAACCATTTACGTGAACAACAGGTGGTGCCAGATCTCCGGCTTAAAACCGGAGGAGGCTTTAGGTGACGGGTGGCTGAAGGTGGTCCACCCCGGGGATCTGGAAAAAGTGAAGAGTTCCTGGAACGCCGCGGTCAAAGCCGGAGTTCCCTCCAGGGTTGAATACCGCTTCCTTCGCCCGGATGGGAAAACGGCCTGGGTGATCGGCCAGGCCACCCCGGAATTGAACGAAAAAGGGGAGATTCAAAGCTGGGTGGGTACGATCACGGAAATCTCGGAGCTGAAAGAAACAGAAAGGGCCCTGAGCGAGGAGAAAGCAAAATTTGAAGCCCTCGCCGAGAGTGCCCCTTACGGATTGGCGCTGGTTTCCAGGGAGGGAAAATGGCTCTACGCAAACCCCAAGTTCAAAGAAATCACGGGCTATTCCCTGGAGGAAGTCCCTGACGGAAGAACCTGGTTTCGCAAAGCCTTCCCGGACCCTCAAATGCGCCACCAGGTAATCCAGACCTGGATCGAGGACCAAAATTTCGTTGACCAGAAGGAGAAAGTTGCCAGGGTCTTCCAGGTGAGATGCAAGGATGGTTCTGAAAAAACCCTGAAAATCATTACGGTCCAACTTCCCGACCAGAACTTCCTCATCTCCTTCGAGGACATAACCTCCCAGAGGGAAATGGAGGAGGCCTTAAGAAGGAGTGAGGAGCAGTACCGGACACTGGTGGAAAACATTTCCGAAGGGGTCGACATAGTGGATGCGGAGGACAACTTCCTTTTCGCCAACCCCGCCTTGGAAAGGATCTTCGGCGTTCCTCCGGGATGCCTGGTGGGGAGAAATCTCAAGGAGTTTACAGCGGAAGGATTTGAAAAAATTCTGGAGGAAGAGACCAACAAGAGAAGGTCGGGAGAAAAAAGCAAATACGAATTCCGGATAAGAAGGGAGGACGGGGAAGAAAGGGATCTGGAGGTGTCCGCGGTTCCCCGGTACGATGGGAACGGGAATTTCATAGGCACCATGGCCATCATCTCGGACATCACGGAAAGGAAAATCCTGGAGCGGGAGGCAGAGAAAGCCAGGTCTGATTTCCTTTTCATGGTCTCCCACGAATTGAAAACCCCCCTCTTCTTAATGGCTTCCGCCCAGGAGATGCTCGCTTCCCTCCCCGAGGATCAGAGGAGGGCCAAGTTCCTGGAGTACGAGGAACTCTGGAACAGAAACCTCATTCGCCTGAAGATGCTCATCGATAACCTGGTGGACGCCCAAAGGACTGAGAAAATGGGCTTGAAGTTGAACCTGCAGAGGTCCGATATTCGGCCCCTGGTGGAGCAGTCGATCAGTAACCTCCAGGTTTTGGCCCAGCGAAAGGGGATAAGGTTCACCAGAAAGTTCGAAGCCCTTCCCCCGGTTGATGTAGACCCGGAAGCAATCATGAGGATCATGCACAACCTCCTTTCCAACGCGGTGAAGTTTTCCTTCCCAAACGGGGAGGTGGAGGTTGTTTTAAAAGAGGAGGAAGGGCAGGCGAAGATAATCGTCAGGGACTTCGGCTCGGGCATCGACCCGGAAATCCAGCCTTTCCTTTTCAAGCCCTTCATTAGGGCGCCCGAAGCCCTGAAGGCTCAGATCTCGGGAAGCGGACTGGGTCTGTACGTTTCCAAGGTCCTGGTCGAAGCCCACGGAGGGACCATCTCCCTCCAGAGCCAGCCGGGGAAGGGGACCTCGGTGGTTGTCTCCCTCCCCATCCCTTCAGGTTAAACCCAACTCAGGTCTTTTCTTTTCAGGGATTTTCCGCTATCCTTTATCCAGTCTCGAAGGAGGAAAAGCTTGGAAGAATACAGAAAAGGAGTCATTAAAACTGATCTTGCCCGCAGGATCGAAAAAGCGAAAGTTCGGGTGCGGATCTATACTAATTTATTTTTGATTGAGGGCTTTATTTACGTAATCCCGGGATCCCGCCTGACTGATTTTCTCAACACCCCCGGGGACTTCATCCCCATCACCGACGCCACATTGAGGTTCCTCCCCGCGGAAAAAGAAACCTTCAAGAAAGAGTTCCTGGCATTGAGAAAATCCAATATCCTCCTCCTGATGGAAGCAGACGAAAATCCTGAGGAAAAGACCGAAACGGGGCTGTAGCTCAGTGGGAGAGCACCTCGCTTGCACCGAGGGGGTCAGGGGTTCAAATCCCCTCAGCTCCACCATCTGGCAGGGAACAAAATAACGGGAAAGCGCGGAAAAAAACGGGAAACGATTCACCGCTCGTTAACTTCCTGGGATTTTTTCAAGAGCTCTTTTGATCCATTCCAGTTAAAACTAATTCTAAGTTGGCTTCTCAATTTTTGGGAAAAGCAATTTTAATTCCCTGGACCTCCATGCTTCAAACCCGAAAGGAAAGTGTTCAATTAAACCGTAGCCTTTCCCCTGGGGTTTTAAGGCTTTTACCGGGCAAACTTTGAAAGCTCCCGATTCTTAAAGCACAGGTTTGAGAAGCCCTTTGAATTTCCATAGGGGTATAATTTTTTCCCAGATTTTGAAAATTCAAAAACTATTTGCCCCAAAAATTTTCACTTTTTGAAGGGAAAGGGCTTCCTCCTGATGTTGATCGTTCCCACCCCTATTTCTCCTTGCCTTTAAAGGGAACGGGTTTTAAAGTAAAAATGGTCCGAAGCCACAAAGGCGGAAACAAAAGGCTAAATCAAGGAAAATAGGGGGTCGAAATGGGCAAAAAGGTTAAGGAAAGGCTCTTTCAGATCATGGAAGTCGCCGATTCCCGCGATATTCAAAGCAAAATCTTTCAATTTTTCATCATCGGATTGATCTTTCTCAACGTGATTGCCGTGATTTTGGAAACCGAGAAGGGCTATTCGGAAAAATATCCAGCGTTATTCAAGGATTTTGAAATTTTCTCGGTGGCGATTTTTACCATCGAATACCTCCTCCGCCTCTGGGTTTGCACTCTCGATGAAAGGTACAAGGGGCCGGTGAAAGGAAGGATCAGGTATGCCCTCTCTCCCATGGCCCTGGTGGATTTAATCGCCATCCTTCCGTTCTACCTGCCGATGATCATTCCCTTCGACCTGAGGTTCCTCCGAGCCCTGAGGCTTTTCCGGTTTTTCCGCCTGCTCAAAATCTGGAGGTATTCCCGGGCTTTGAAGGTCCTGGGAAACGTCTTCCGGGAAAAGAAAGAGGAATTACTGGTTTCCGTTTTCTCGGTGATCATTTTACTGGTCCTTTCTTCCAGCTTGATGTACTTCGTGGAAAACGAAGCCCAACCGGAAACATTCTCCAGCATCCCCAGGGCAATGTGGTGGGCGGTGGCAACCTTAACCACCGTGGGCTACGGCGATATGTATCCAATAACCCCCCTGGGAAAATTGCTGGGCGGGATAATTGCCCTTCTGGGAATTGGGCTCTTCGCCCTTCCCGCAGGAATAATCGCTTCCGGCTTTGCCCAGGAGATTCGCCAGGAGAGGGAGGAAAAAATCGTCTGCCCCCATTGCGGGAGGGAGATCGAAGAAATCAGAGAAAATTAACTTCAAATCGGGGAATTGTTCATGCTCCCACCTTTCCCCGGGGAAAGGTGATGGGAAAAGGAGACATATTCTCCACAAAAAAGAAGGTCCCTTTTAATGGGGTTCCTTCCTGATCGGGGAAAAGGGGGCGTTGAGACTTTATAATATTCGCAAATCCCTTAAAGGCGGGAAGTAATTTTGAGAAGAAAAAAAGGAGGGCCTGATTTGGAAAGCAAGGGGTATTTTGACGAGGTAGCCCAAAATTGGGACAGGATGAGGAAATCTTTCTTCTCGGAATCAGTCAGGGAAAAGGCCTTTTCCCTCGCCAAGGTGGAAAAGGGAAAATTGGCAGCGGACATCGGAGCGGGAACCGGTTTCATCACTGAAGGATTGATCAAAAGAGGGTTAAAAGTGATCGCCGTTGACCAGTCCCCCGAGATGCTTCGGGAAATGAGGAAAAAATTCCCCAATTCAGAGGCACTTGACCTCCGCTTAGGGCAAGCGGAGCGCCTTCCCCTGGAAAATGAAACGGTGGATTATGTCTTTGCAAACATGTTCCTCCACCATGTGGAAGACCCTCCTTCGGCAATAAAAGAGATGGCCAGGATCCTCAAACCAGGTGGAATACTTGTCATAACCGATCTGGACAGGCACGACTTCAATTTTTTGAGGATCGAACAATTCGACCGCTGGATGGGGTTCGAACGGGAGGAAGTGCTCAAATGGTTAAAGGAAGCGGGGCTGAAGGAGGCAAACATTACCTGCACGGGGGAGGATTGCTGTTCCAAATCCACCCAGGGGGAGGAAAAAGCGCCAATCAGCATTTTCGCAGCTTCCGGGAGGAAATAAGAGGTTTCCCCCGCTTTGCATATCCAAGCCCATCATTTATGATTAATTCAACTTTAAAGCAGGAAGGGGAAAGCGAATGAAAAAGGATTTTATCGACATTCAGGATTTCTCCCCGGAGGAACTCTTCCATTTTATTTCCCTGATTGAAACCGTGAAGGAAGCGACCAAGGCAAGGGAACTGCCCAACCTTCTCCATAAAGCCTCCCTGGCGATGATCTTCGAGGAACCATCGACCCGGACCAGGGTCTCCTTCGAAGTTGCCATGTCCAACCTTGGGGGACACGCCCTTTACCTCCGCCCAGGGGAAATTCACCTGGGGGCAAGGGAGACGATCGCTGATACCGCCCGCGTATTGAGCAGGATGGTTGATGGCATCGAGGCCCGGCTCCTGCACCACCGGGACATCCTGGAACTTGCGGAATACTCCTCGGTACCGGTGATCAACGGCTTAACGGACCTCCAGCATCCTACCCAGGTCCTTTCCGACGTCTTCACCATGTACGAGCATTCGGGGAAGGTCAGGGGACTCAACCTGACCTTCGTGGGGGACTCAACAAACGTGGCCAACTCCCTGATGACCATCGCCACAAAAATGGGAATAAACTACACCCAGGCGACCCCCAAAAAATACCAGCCACTCCCGGAGCTTTTAAAAACGGCGGAAGAGAACGCAAGAAAATCCGGGTCCCTCCTCCAGATCACCGAGGATGTGGAAGATGCGGTGAAGGAGGCGGACTTCATTTACACGGACCTGTGGTGGTGGGTTGGCCAGGAGCACGAGGCGGAAGAGCGGCTCAAGGCCTTCATGCCCAGATTCCAGGTAAACTCAAGGCTTCTTTCTTTGGCACCAGACCACGCGCTGGTGATGCACTGTCTCCCTGCTTCCCGGGGAATGGAAATCACGGACGAAGTGATGGACGGGGAAAGGTCGATCGTCTTCGACCAGGCGGAGAACCGCCTCCACACTGAGGAAGCGATCCTCATCGCCTTGATCTACCCCCGCTTGAAGCAGCCTCTTACCACCGAAAACGAGATCGTCCGACAGAGGATCGAAAACATCCTTTCCAAGTTCACCTATTAAAAGGAGGGAAAAATGGAGGGAAAATTCAAAAGGGTCCTGAACTACTGGGACCTTTTTTTCTTCACGGTCTGCGCGATCCTGGTCATGGACACGGTGGCCGCGTCCGCTGGAATTGGAAACCAATCGTACTTCTGGTGGATTCTCACGCTTTTCCTCTTTTTCATTCCTTACGGTTTGATCACCGCAGAGCTTGGCTCAGCCTGGCCCTCGCAGGGAGGGATATACATCTGGGTCAAGGAGGCTTTCGGCGAAGGATGGGCGACGATGACCTCCTGGCTTTACTGGATTAACGTGGCATTCTGGATGCCCTCAGTTTACATGCTTTTTTCGGGAACCCTAGCAACCCTCTTTTTCCCAGACTTGAGTACCTGGGGGCAGGTAGCGATTGCCCTTGGGATGACCTGGGTGACAGTAATCCTAGGGATAATCGCCCTGGAAAAATCAAAATGGGTCCCGAACCTGGGAGCGATTTTGAAAACCCTGATCATGCTTTTCCTGGGAGTCCTGGGAATCGCCTGGATCGCAAGGGGAGGGTATGCCAACCCGGGAAGCCTGGGGGACTTCCTCCCCACCTGGAGCAACACCCTGGCCTTCCTTCCGGTCGTGGTTTACAACTACATGGGCTTCGAGCTGATGAGCTCCGCGGGGGAGGAAATAAAAAATCCCCAGAAGAACGTTCCCAAGGCAATCATTTTCTCGGGGATTGCCATTTTCATCCTTTACGTCCTGGGGACCTTCGGGATTCTCTCCGTCCTTCCCCTGGAGAGAATTTCCATCGTTACGGGGATCATCGACTCCATAAAAGAGGTGATGTCAACATTCGGAACCGCAGGAGAGGTGGTCTCCATCGCTTTTGGAATAGCCATCCTCTATTCCTTCCTGGCGAACATGGTCACCTGGTCGATCGGGGCAAACCGAGTGGTGGCCTCAACGGCTGAAGAGGGTAGGCTTCCCCGCTTCCTGGGACACCTTCATGGAAGGTTCAAGACCCCGGATTTCGCCTACATCACGATGGGAGTGCTCGGTTCGCTTCTTCTTTTAGGAAACGGGTTCCTTGCAGAGAACCCGGAGAGCATATTCTGGCAGATCTTCGCCATCTCCAGCTTGATATTCCTCCTGCCATACCTGCTGATGTTCCCGGCTTTTTTAAAACTGAGGGCGTTAAAACCTGAGGTGAAAAGGCCTTACATGGTTCCGGGTCCAAAGTGGTTGATCTGGACGATGGCCCTTCTGGGGGAATTTTTCATCGCCCTTTCCTGCGTCTTCTTCTTCATGCCCCCCGAGGGGACGGAAAATGTGCTCATCTACGAGCTCCAACTGGGAGGGCTCACCTTTCTGGTACTTGTCATGGGGCTCATTCTTTTCCTGGTTAACAGGAAGAAAACCAGCCCAGGGGCAGAATGAAGGGAAGGCTGACAATATATCCAAAACAAGCCGCGGAGTGGGAAAGGGCAAGGGTGGTCCTCCTTTCCCAGCCGGACATCGAGACCCTCTTCGCGCTCCTGGAGACCAACTCGGCGAATTTCCTTTACCCTTTCGACCTGGAACAGGCAAAAAGAGAGCACCGGGAATTCAGGGAAGCGCTTGAAAGCCTTGGGATTAAGGTAATCGACCTCCGGGAAGCCCTGGCCAGATACTCTAAGAAAAAAGAGGGCAACCTGGAGAGCCTGAGGATTTTTGCGGGAAAGAGCCTGAGGTACGAGTTCAGCGAGGAAATTTCCCCTGAGGATAGAGACCTTCTTTTAAAAAATAAAGAAAAAATAATTCAGACCTTTGACCCACAAGTCCTTGCCCAATTGATCATTTTGCGACCCAAATGCCGGATCCGCTACAACCCAAACGCCCTTGACCCCACGAGCAGGTTTATCTCCCAGTTTGAGGTTGAGCCAGCCAATAACCTGTACTTCATGAGGGACGGGTTGATCACCACTTCAAAGGGGTGCGTGATCGGGAACCTGACCCTGGAGGTGCGGAAGGTGGAAAACGAGATCGTGGAATTCGCCCTGACCCAGATGGGAATTAATCCCATCTATCGCGTCCGCCCTCCGGGGAACCTGGAAGGGGGGGACTTCCTCCCCGCCGGGGATTTCGTCCTCCAGGGGCAGGGCCTTTTGACCAACGAGGAGGGGGTTAACCAGCTTCTGGAGCACAAGGTTTACGGCTTCCTAGAGGTGGCGGTGGTAAAGGACCCTCGCTCCCAGATGGACGAGATGCACCTGGACACCTATTTCAACTTCCTATCGAGAGACAAGGCGATCCTCTGCGAGGACAGGCTGAAGAGGGATGACCAACCGGAAGTGGAGCTCTGGGTCCCTGAAGGTACCCGGGAGGATTTCCAATACCGGAAAAAGAAAACCCTTCCCTTCCCCCGCTTCCTGGAGGAAAAGGGTTTCAAAATCATCCCCTTTTCCAAGGAGGAACAGGAGAGGTTCGCCCCCAATTTCCTGTTAGTCGGGGAAAACCGCCTAATCGGGGTCAAAGGGGCAGGGAAGAGTTTCTGGAGGAGGCTGGAAAAAGAAGGGGTGGAGGCAACGCTGATCGACTTTGAAGCCCTCACCGGAGGCTACGGCGGCCCCCACTGCATGAGCCAGGTGATTTTGAGGGGCTAACCACCTTTCAGGGGAAAAGGACGCGCTCCAGGAAAGCTTCCAGGACGCGCCCCGCCCTTTCAATGGAGGAGATCTCCACGAATTCGTCAGGTTGATGGGCCTGGAGGATGTTGCCCGGGCCGAAAATGGCGAATGGAGGTGCAGCCTCGGGGAACATGGTGGGGAGATCGGTGCAGAAGGAAGCGATTTTGGGCTGGTACCTTTCCCCGAGGACTTCTTCATAAACTCCAATGAAACTGGAAAGCCAGGGGTTTTCCCGCGGGGAGGAAAGGGGCCTCTTGTAGGAGATCGTCTCCCAGAAGAAGGTTGCCCCGGGAAGCGCACTCCTTCCAAGGTCCTCCATCATCTTTTGAACCAAATCCCTGTGCTCCTCATGAACCAGACGGAAGTCAAGCTCGGAATAGCAGGATTCGGGGACGATGTTCGGTTGCCTTCCCCCCTGAATTTTTCCCATATTTAAAGTGGTCCTTCCCCAGAAATCCCGGGGGGGAAGAAGGGAAACCTCCCTTTCCAGTTCGAGCAGGAATTTTGCCTGAGCGAGCACCGAGTTGATCCCTTTTTCCGGGGTGGAGCCATGGGCTTCCCTACCCCGAAAGTGAGCCCTCACCCAGAATTCCCCCTTTTCCCCAATTAAAGGAAGGGAATCGGTAGGCTCAAGCTCAAGGACGAAAAGGGCGTCATCGAGGACTCCCGCTTCCCGAAAGGACTGGGCACCGCGATACTGATCCTCCTCGTCCGAAGTGAGGGCGATCTTCAAGCTATGTTGGGGCTTTCCCTTGCGGGAGAATTTTAAGAACAAGTCGAGGACAAGGGCGACCCCGGATTTCATATCGCAGGCTCCCAGGCCGAAGATTTTCCCCTCCTTCTGGAAAGGCTTGAAGGGATCGAAGGACCACGAACCCAGGGGGGAGACCGTGTCCAGATGGCCGGTGAGGACGATCGAGCCGGGAAATCTTCCTTCCAGGAAAGAATAAAAAGAGGGCCTGCGGGGATGGAAGGAAATCAGGTCCCAAGATAAGCCTTCCCGGGAAAAGAGGTTTCCCAGGTACTGGCAGATTTCGCCCTCGCTTCCGGGAGGATTGGAGGTGTCGAGGGAAATTAAATCGAACAAAAGGGAAAGGGCCCTTTCCAAACTCACCCCTCCCTCATCGATATTACCTTCTCCACGGCGAAGCGGACCAGCTTCACGCAGCATTCGCGGTGGACCTTCTCCTTGTAAAGCTTGAGGCCCTCGGAAGTGTTAAAATCAACCCCGCTGAGCTCAAAGCACTTCAGGGAACCGAATCGGGAAAGGAAGGAATCTATGAATTCCTGGGTCTTTTTGTAACAGGTCTCCTTGTTCCCTCTTGGATCATCCCTCCCGAATATCAACCCCAAACCCATAATCGCGCCCGTGACAGCCCCGCAAATGTTTTTCGTCCGGGAAAATCCCCCTCCGAAACCGGTGGCTATCCGGGGAATCATTTCGGAATCAACCCCTAAAAATTGGGAAAGAGAGAAAATCGTGGACTCCGCGCAGTTCATTCCTCCGTCGAAGAGTGACTGGGCAAAATCTCCCGGTTCTGACATGGAAAGCTCCTTTCTGAGTTTCTAACCTGGTAATTTTAACGGAAATTCCCAGATTTTTTTAGCCTCCCCCTTGACAAACATTAGTTCGATTTTCTAAAATGCAATTGAAGTTGCACCGAAGGAAAGGGCCTCTCCCAACCCTCCTTCGGTCTACCGCACGAGAGCCAGGGGGTTTCCTTGGCTCTCGACTCATTTATATTTAAAATTTTTCCCGTGAGGGAATTTTCAAGAACGCTGGAGAGCCTGGAAAAAACGAAAGCCACATCGGAAAAGGTGGCGATCGTGGCGGATTACCTGGCCTCGGGAAGTGAGGAGGACCTGGAGCTGAAAGCCCGGTTTCTCTCGGGGCAACCCCTCCCCAGGGGAAGCGGGGAACCCCTGGGTTTTGGGTGGAGCCTGATCCTCGAAGCCCTTTTGGAGGCTGGAGCCCTTGCTCCCGGATGGGAAAACTCATACCGCAGTTATGGGGACCTGGGGGAAGCCATTTTCCACCTCCTCGAGGAAAAAGGCTGGAAGCCAGAGGGAACCCCGGTGACCCTGGGGGAACTGGAGGAATTCTTCCGGGAACAATCACTCATCAAGGGGGGCGATTCCCGAAAAAGGAAGAAACTCCTCTTTTTGAACCTCTTGAGGAGGCTCACACCCCTCGAGGCAAAATTCCTTTTGAGGCTGATTTCCAGGGACATGCGGGTCGGTCTGAAGGAAAACCTGGTGGAAGCAGCCATCTCTAAAGCTTTTGGCTTAAGCTTGAAGAAGGTCCGGGAAGCCAACCTCTTGATAAGCGACATCGGAAAGGTAGCATTGCTATTAAGCAAGGGAAAGCTGGAAAAGCTAACCCTCATTCCGGGAAATCCCTTCAAGTTCATGCTGGCGGAAACCGCTCCCTCAAGCCAAGAGCTTTTTTCAAAGGAAAACCGGGAATATTTGGCGGAGGACAAATACGATGGGATCAGGGCCCAATTGCACGCAAGTTTCAAAAAAGTGTGGCTCTTCTCCCGAAACCTGGAGGAGATCAGCGGGAATTTCCCGGAAATTGTCCAAGCCATGGAGGGCTTTCCCGGGGAAATCATCCTTGATGGGGAGATCGTGGCATTCAAGGGGAGGGCCCTTCCCTTCCTCCACCTTCAACAGAGGCTCCACCGAATTGACCCGGAAAGGATCAAAAAACAAATCCCCGTTAGTTTTTTCGTCTTCGATCTCCTGCTTTTAAACGGGGATTCCCTCCTCTCCCTGCCCTTGAAAGAGAGAAGGGAGCTCCTCTCCTCCCTCCCCTTGCCCGAGCCCTTGAGATTGGCACATCAGGAAAAAATCAGGAGCCCGGAGGAAATGGAGAAAGCCTTCTCCAGGTCAAGGGAGAGGGGAAACGAGGGCCTGGTTTTGAAGGACCCGGACTCCCCATACAGCCCGGGGAAAAGGGGGAAACAGTGGCTGAAATTCAAAAAGGAACTTTCCACCTTGGACTGCGTGGTCGTGAGGGCGGAGTGGGGTCACGGGAAAAGGGCGGGTCTTCTCTCCGATTTGACCTTCGCGGTCAGGGACAGGAAGGGAAATCTTCTGACGATCGGAAAAGCCTTCTCCGGGTTGACCGACTCGGAGATCAAGGAACTGACAGAATGGTTCAGGGAGCACGCCCTGGAGGACGAGGGTTGGGGTTTCAAGGTTGAGCCAAAACTGGTGATCGAGGTTGCCTTCAACGGAATTCAAAGAAGCTCCCGCCACGAGAGCGGTTATGCCCTCAGGTTTCCCAGGATCAAGGGAATTCGCAAGGACAAAACCGTAGAGGAAATAAGCACCATTGACGAAGTGGAGATGATTTTCAAGGAAGGAGGATTTCCATGAAACTCGAGGAGTTTAAAAGCTTCAGGGGAAGGATGAACGAAAAAATCCTGAAAGAGGGCACCCTGGAGGTGAAGCGATTCTTCAACCTGGATTCCGAGGTCTACAAGGATGGTGCTTTGCCCGCGAAGGTAAAGGAACTTTTGGGCCTCGTTGCCTCGCTTGTCCTCCGTTGCAATGACTGCGTTTTGTACCACTTAATCCAGTGCCATAAGGAAAAAGTCTCAGACGAAGAGATGTGGGAAGCCTGGAGCGTTGCTCTGATCGTGGGGGGTTCGATCGTAATTCCTCATTTAAGAGTGGCGGTGGACATGTGGGAAAAGATCAAGGAGGAGGAAATTCCTGCTTAATCTCGCTTCCCCTAGCTCCCCTTTTTTCCTTCAACGAGCGCCCTAAAAGGACCCTCTCCGGAGTTAAGGGGAGCTCCCTGATCCTTCGACCGCAAGCCCGGAAAACTGCGTTGGCGATTGCTGCAGCAAGAAGCTCGTTTGTTGGTTCTCCCAGGCTCTTTGCCCCGTAAGGGCCGTAGGGGTCGGGGTTCTCCACGATGATCGGGTCGATCTGGGGGACATCGCAGGAGGTGGGGAGAAGGTAGGTGTCGAAATTAGTGGTGCGGGTGTGTCCATTTTGGATTTCCACCTCCTCGAGGAGGCCGTAACCCAATCCCATGGCGACCCCTCCGAATATCTGACCTTCAGCGGTTTTGAGGTTAATTGCCTTCCCTAAGTCATGGGCAGCGGAGACCCTGATGACTTTTACCTTCCCAGTTTCGAGGTCCACTTCCACCTCCGCGGCCTGACAGGCATAGACGTAGGTAAAATATGCGTCCCCCTGCCCGAGCTCTTCGTCCCAGGAGACCTGGGGGGCGACATAAGTTCCAAATGCGGAAGGGGCAATTCCTCGGCGGAGTGCTTCTTCAACCACCCTGGAAAATTCCAAAGTCAGTTTGGGGTCTTTTAGGGAAAAGAACCTCCCCTCCCCTACCCCGATTTCCTGGGCGGGGACATCCCAGAGGGAAGAGAGGGCTTCCTTGAACCTCTCCCTCAAGGCAATCGCCGCATTGCGGGTGGCGTTTCCTCCCATAATTGTCGACCGGGAGGCTACCGCTGGCCCGCCATCGGGGACGAAAGCGGTATCGACCACATTGACCGTGATCTTGGAAATGGGGACCCCCAATTCCTCGGAGGCAATTTGACTGAGGACGGTCTTCAAACCTCCCCCGTTGTCCGAGACCCCCGTGGAAATGTAAAGGCTTCCGTCAGCCTGGGCGGAGACGATGGCGTTTGCGTAATCCAGGCCCTCAGCCCCTAAACTGCACCCCCGAAAAGAGATGGCGAAGCCGATCCCCTTTTTCAGGGGCCCATCGCTTTCTTCCATCTCTTTCCCCGGGTAGCCGATCCGGGAGAGAGCCTTGTCCATCACTTCTTCGAGGGATACGGTATGGCCATCCAGCCTTTGCCCCGTGGCGGTGATGGAACCCTGGCGAAATATGTTTCTCCGGCGCAATTCCGCCGGATCGAGTTTCAATTCCCAGGCGATCTCGTCCATAAATGATTCCGCGGCGAAGACCACCTGAGGGCTACCGAACCCCCTCATCGCCCCGGTGTAAGTATTATTGGTGTAAACGGCAAGGACATCGGTCTTCACGTGGGGGATCTCGTAGGGACCGGTGGCTTGAACTGTTGACCTCCAGGTGACAAAGGGACTTTGAGAGGCGTAGGCTCCGGAGTCGGCAACGATGTAAATCTCCATGGCTTTGATTCTTCCCTCACGGGAAACCCCCGCCTTGTAGCGCATGACATAAGGGTGCCTCTTGTAGCTCTCGATGAAGGACTCCTCCCGGCTGTTCACCATCTTGACGGGCCTTCCGGTCTTTAAAGCCAAAAGCGCGGCCCGTGAAGCCATGATGTACATCACCTCATCCTTTCCCCCGAAGGAACCCCCCAGGGTGGTCTGGGTAATCTGGACCCGGTTCAGTTCCAGGTTCAACGCTCGGGCAACCATCTTGCGGGTGGAGAATGGGTTCTGAATTGAGCCGAGAACCTGAACCCCATTTAAATCCGGGGAGGGGATGGCGATGCAAGCTTCGGGCTCAATGTAGGAATGTTCAACGAACTGGGTTCTGTACTCCCTTTCGATGATCAAATCGGATGAAGCAAACCCCTCCTGGACGTCACCCTTCCTCACCTTGTGGTGAACAACGATGTTGTCCCCTCTTTCAGGGTGAACCAATGGTGCCCCGGGCTTCAAGGCCTCAAGCAGATCGAAGACCCCGGGAAGGGGCTCGTATTCCACATGGATCAGTTCCAGGGCTTTTTCCGCGATTTCCGGGGAATCCGCAGCTACCAGGGCAATTCCGTCCCCCAGGAAGCGGACCTTTTCCCAGGAGAGGACATCCTGGTCCTCGATAACCGCCCCTATTTTTTTACTCCCGGGGATGTCCTGGGCGGTGAGGACGGCGTGCACCCCCTCAAGCTTTCTGGCTTCCTGGATGTCGATGCTTTTTATCCTGGCATGGGGGTGTTTTGCCCGGAGGACTTTTCCATAAAGCATACCCGGAAAGGAGTAATCAGCGGCGTATTTTTCCTTCCCCGTGACTTTGGGGATGGAATCGACCCTGATCTGAGGGGTGTTGATGACCTTGAAACTCATCTCAAGGGTCCTTCAGGGCAGTTTTAATATCCTCGGGAAGGACGGGGATTTTGGTGAACCGGAGGGAGGTGGCATCCCTTAAAGCATTCAAAACCGCCGGGGCAACCCCGATCATGGTCAATTCCCCTACCCCCTTCGCCCCGAAAGGACCCGCAGGGTCGGAGACCTCCACGATAATAGGTTTCACCTCCTCGGGGATATCCTTAGAGGTGGGGATGATGTAGGTGCTCAAATTGGGGGTCTTGATCCTCCCCTCCTGGAGGACGAAATCCTCCATCAGGGCGTAGCTCAAACCCATGAGGACCCCTCCTCCGATCTGACCTTCAACGATGTCCGGATTGATTGCTTTCCCCAGATCCGATGCCCCGATCACGGTCTTCACCTCGACGGTTCCCAGGTCCGGATCCACTTCCAGTTCCACGATATTTGTGGTGTAACCGTAACTCTGATGAGGGATACATTTTCCATCGGGGCCGAAGGGAGTAGTGGGCCTGACTGTTTGAGTTCGATAGAAGAACTCTCCCCGGACCAACCCCCTCTTTCCCCTGTCAATTTCTTTTTTAAGCTCCCTGGCGGCTTCCAGAATGGCCCTGCCGGTGACGAAAACGGAACGGGAGGCAGAGTTCGATCCACCGCTTCCTACA
Source organism: Caldisericota bacterium (assembly GCA_024655965.1). Classification (GTDB taxonomy): domain Bacteria; phylum Caldisericota; class JANLFM01; order JANLFM01; family JANLFM01; genus JANLFM01. The sequence continues at coordinate 51,614 of JANLFL010000002.1, forward strand.
AGGGAGGTGTCCGGCCTAACGAAAGAGATCTTCTCAAGGGGAACCCCTGTAGCCTCGGCAGCGATCTGGCAGAGGGTTGTTCGGATACCCTGTCCCGAATCGGTGGAGCCGACCTTCACCTGAAGTTCCTCAATTTTTCCATCCGGGGAAACCCGGGCTTCAAGGACCACATGGGCGTGGTCGTCAAACCCGAAACTGTACCCCACGTTCTTGTACACGCAGGCGACTCCCCTTCCCCAGAGTTTTCCTCCCTCCCCCTTTTTGCGAGGTGGGGAAACCCATTTCCCATCTTCCAATTTCCACCCAGCCTCAAAGGCCGCTTTCTTGAGAGTTTCCTTGATCCCCACCCCGGGAGGAATCGGGTATCCTGTAGGAAGGATCGAGCCTTCGTCGAGAAGGTTGCGCATGCGGAACTCCACGGGATCCATGTTCAGCTTCCGGCAGGCCTCGTCTATCAACCCTTCATAAATCATGGGTACCTGAGCGGAACCGAAGCCCCTCATGGCCATGGTCATGATGTTGTTGGTGTAAACAGTCCGTCCTCTCACCCGTACGTTGGGGACATCGTAGGGTCCATTAGCGTAAGAAACCGCGTTTGCCAGGACGACAATCGAGGTCGATGCGTAAGCCCCCGCATCGGAAATCAAGTCCAAATCCATGGCCACCACCCTCCCTTCCCGGGTTACCCCAATCTTCCCGTTCATGTAGAAGGGGTGCCTCTTTCCATGTCCCCTTATCGATTCCTCGCGGGTGTAAACGAGCTTCACGGGTTTCCCGGTTTTGTAAGCGGCCAGGGCTACGAGGATCTGAAGGGAAATGTCCTCCCTCCCCCCGAAAGTCCCCCCTGCCTCCATGAGAACCTCCCGGACGCGGTCCTCGGGAAGAGCCAGGGCGTGGGCTATCTGACGGATATCATCGTGGATCCACTGGGAAGCGACGAAGACGGTCACCCGACCCTGTTCATCAATCATCCCCACTGCCGCTTCAGGTTGAAGGTAAGCGTGCTCATTGAAGGGAGTGGAAAAAGAAAGATCCAGGACAACATCCGCCCGTTTCATTGCTGATTCCACATCCCCAAAATTCAGGTTGAATTCCTTCAAAAGATTGGTCCCCGCCTCCTCGTGAACCAGCGGGGCTCCGGCCTTCAAGGCTTCTTTAGGGTCAAAAACCCCGGGAAGCGGTTCGTACTCCACTTCGATCAGGTCCCTTGCTTCTTCGGCAGAATGGGGGTCTTCGGCGATCACCAGGGCAAGGGGATCCCCAACCGACCTGACCTTCTTTTCGGCGAGGACCTGCTGGTCGAAAATGTAAATTCCGTATTCGTTAACCGGGACATCTTTATGGGTGAGGATTTTGACCACTCCGGAAACCTTCTCCGCCTTCGAGGTATCGATTCTTTTGATCAGCGCGTGGGGCTCTGAGGAAAAAAGGACCTTGGCGTGGAGCATTCCGGGAAAATTCAGGTCTCCAGGAAAAAGCGCCCTTCCCGTCACTTTTTCAAGGGCGTCGAGGCGGGGCAAAGGCTTCCCAACATATTTCAAATCAGTCATGCGCTTTCCCTCCCTGGGTTTCTGAATTCGATTTTATCCTCCCTGAAGGGGTAAGGGCAATAGTTGTCCAACAAAATATAAAGGAATTTTTTTACTTTATTTTATTTATAAAGGGCTTCTTTACTCGAAAAAACCCGAAAAAATTTGACAAATGTCAAAATTATGGTTTATCCTTCCCAGCATGCCTGAAAAAAGGTTGAACATCGCAACAGCGCTTGTCTTCTTGATGCTGATCGGGCTTTTTTTCAGCACAGGGGCATGGGCATTGCCGGATATTAACCCGGTTCCTGACCGGGTTGAAAATTCGGGGAAGGAACTGGAAGCGCTTCCGAGGGAGGAAACAGAAACCCCTTCCTTTATGGAGGCTTTTTCTTCCACCCCCACTTTCGTCTCCCCTCAGGAAAAATTGGGAGGTGTTCTTCAGAAATTGGAGGAGGACCCTTTCTGGGATCCGGAAATTGCCTCCACATACCACCCCGAGGGTTGCCTGGATTTCGTTTACCTGGTTTTGAAAAAAGCAGGGCTCGAGGCAGGAGAAATAATTAAGGATTCCACAAAGGTCCTAAAACCAAGGGATGGCGATTTGATTAAAATCGCTTACTCCACTTTCTACGGGCTACCTCACTGGGGGATTTATTACCAGGGAATGGTTTACCATAACTGGAGTTCGCTGAAAGTGGAACCCCTGGATTACTTCCTGGAAAGATACCCCCTCCCCTCCTCCCCGGTGACAATCTATCACGCCACTTTTAAAAACCCAGCTTCTGCAACCTCTCTTTTTCGCTGAGGGGCTTACCTTTCTCCTGGTCAAAGGAACGGCATGAACCGTCCTGAGTGGAAACTGAGACCTCCCCTCTGGCGCAGGGCCTTCCCCGGAGGTGGGGAGCGTCGAAAATTCCCGATTCCACGACCTGAGCGAGGACTTCAACATCCAGGAGAGGGTTTTCCCGGCCTTTCCCCAAGGAGCGAATCGCCTCAAGAAGTGAATTGGCATCCTCCAGGAGCTCCTCCTTCCTTTTTATCACCCTGGGATCGAGAGATAACGAAGGAGAACCTTCCAGAAGGTTGCGGAGTACCCCCCTGGCAATCTTAACGCTTTCGATTAACTCCCTGGGGGTCACTGCGTGATCGCCCTCGCAGTAACCAACGACATGGAGGATTTGAGGCTTCAGTTCCAGGGAAATGGCGGTGGAAGCAGCAAGTTGTCCCTTGGCGATATCGGGATCGGGGGAAAAATGGGCAAGTCCAGCCCTTACCATGTGCACAATCCGGAAATCGGGGCCCTCCAGCGTGCTTATCAATTCCTTTTGAGCGAGCATCTTCCCCAGGTCGTTGACCGCGGTGGTCTCCGGGGGAGTGTTGAACATGTACTGCTGGACATAGACGTTTACCCCAAGTTCCCTTGCGAGGAAGGCTCCCAGGAAGGCGTCGGCGATCGCCACCCCATCGGGAGCATAGCGCAGGGACCATTGATGGGGGTCATTAATTTCCAGGGGAATTTTCCTCTCCCCATACCAGCGCATCACCTGGAGATTTTCCGATATTGCTTCCCTTAAAGGCCTTTTTGAGCGCCCGTCCAATTCGGAGTACCAGAAGATAGGAACGGCACCAAAGGCATTATTAATCAGCCTCACGGTCATTTCCGCCCACCGGAGGAGGTCCCTGGTTCCCGCATAGCACCTGAGGAGGGGATAATTCCCGCAGCGCGATTCCTGGAAAATCCTGGAAAGGTCCTCCTCCTTCCGGAGGGGGACACCACCAGCCCCGTCCAGGCTGTGATCCATCTCCTCCGGTCGGAAAAAGCTCTCCTGGGCGTTTTGATCGGGACCAAGGGAGATAATGTCCACGATCCCCGCCTGGGAAATCTCCCTGACACCTTTTATGGTTTCCTCGAGGTCCGGCAAACCAAAGTGGTGCCGGATTAAAGGGTAAGGAGCGAAATAATCGATCCTTTCAACCAGATTTTGAGGAGGAATGGTCCCTTTGCTTTGGAATTCTTCCCCGGAAAGGAAGGACCTCAATTCTTCCAGGGGTTCGAGCCCGGAAAAAACCTTTTGGAAAATCCCCGCCTTACGGGCGATTTCGGCAACTGGAGGGGTTCCCCCAAAAAGGAAGACCTTATCCTGAAGACCGTATTCGGGGATTAGTTCCTTCAACTGGCCGAAGAGGTTTGAACCGCTCTCGGGAGAGAGGCGATAACTCACGGCGATGGCGTCAGCTTTTTCCCTCCTTGCCGCTTCGAGGAGTGCTTCCAAAGGGACCGCAACCCCCAGACAAATGGTACGGTGCCCAGCTTCCTCGGCAAGCCTCAAGAAGTTCAGGAGTCCCCCGATGTGTACATCGTTCCCTACCGCCGCGCCAATTATTTTCATCACCAGAACCCCCCATACTCAACCAGGTCATGAAGCTGGTCAACGGACAAATCTTGAATCCCCAGTCTTTCCACCGTCCTGCCTAAAGCCCAGTAGTCAGTTTGATGCAAAACCGAAGCCAGGTGAATCAAAGCCCGGATGGTGGGAACTTCCACCCCGAACTTCTCCCCCAGGGAAGCGATAGGAACCAGGCTCATTGGGACGTCTTCGCTTAGATAACGGGTTTGGAGATTTGGGGGTGCATTGATCCCGTAATATCCCGGGTTGTTCTGCATTGCCTCATAAAGGTTACTTCCGGTAGCATCATAGGCGACCTCGAGCCATTCAACCGCGGAGATCGCTTCCACCTTCAATGCCCGGGCAACCTCAATACGCTCGCGATCGACTGCTTCCAGAATCCGGGAGGCGGTGGGGGAATTTCCCTCTATATAGTACTGAAACTCCCCTTTTTCGTTCTCGATCCGTGCGGCGTTCAAGATGGTCAAAGTGGGATGAAATACGGAGCCGATGTTATCCAGACTGGTTTTGAGGGCGTTCTCGCCTTTTACGAACTCCGGAAAAACCTGCCTGATGACCTGGAGGGCGGCGACTGTATCCGTGTTGGGAAGGGCAGCCACCGGGATGGAATTTTTTATCCGAAAGATGTGGACCTGCCCGGGGTTCTGGGCCCTTGAAGCGTAAATGAAAGTCTGAGCCTCCGCGACGATGACATCAGCCTTGCAACCTTCCTCCTTGAGAACGTTGCGAAACTCCATTGCCCCGCAGGTCCGCCCCGGGTTCAAAAGGATGATCTGACCATCCTTCAGATAGGGGGCGACTTTCTGGGCAATGAAAGCGTGGCCGTTCGCCGGGACCACGACCATCAATACATCCGCCCCCTCGATCGCCTCCTGGGGATTTGTGGTGGCAACGGAAATGGGAGCAAATCCTTGAACCTGCCCCGAAACCTCGATTCCACCCCGGGCAATAATCGGATTCAAGCGGGGCTGACTACGGTTGAAAAGGGTGGTCTCGTAACCTTTAAGGACCAGGTGGGCGGCCATTGCTAAACCGCCATTACCCGCTCCCAGAACTGCAAATCTGGGCTTTTTCATAATTCCCCCCTTAAAAAAATTTGCTTGTTAGCTTGTTAAATTCTTAAGACGGATTGGGGAGGAAAATTATCGAGTTGCTGATTGGGAACTAAAGCTCCGCTTTCTTCTCTTCGAAAGCTTCCTTCCCCTTCTGGATGATTTGCTGGGTTTCCTTCTTTATGGTTTCGGGAATTTTCTCCGCCTTTTCCTTGAGTTCCAGGAATTTATCCTTCAAAATTTCACGGGTCTCCTCCCCGGACTGGGGAGCGAACAAAAGCCCGATCCCCGCTCCAATAAGCCCGCCCACGACAAAGCCAATGAGGAATTCCAATTTCTTTGACAAATCCATTCACCTCCTTCTCAGGATATTTAATTATCCCCGATACTTTACCTGATGGCAAACTCACACTTTTAAAATTTCCCTCAATTGTTTAGAATGCCGTAGTTGAGCCAAAATGAAAAAACTGATCATCACTGAAAAACCGAGCGTCGCCCAGAGCATCGCCAGGAGCCTGGGAGGGTTTAAAAACAGGGAGGACCACCTGGAAAGCAAGGACTACCTGATCACCTGGGCTTTGGGCCACCTGGTAGCCCTCCAGGAACCGGAGGACTACGACAAGAAGTACCGCTTCTGGACCCTTCAGCACCTGCCGATCATCCCGGAAGCCTTCAAGCTCAAGGTCATCAAAGAGACCGCCCCCCGTTTCAGGGCGATTGCCAAACTTTTGAAGAGCAAGGAGGTTGAGGCAGTAATCAACGCCTGCGACGCGGGAAGGGAAGGGGAACTGATATTTCGCAACATTTTCGAAAAGGCCGGGGGAGAAAAACCCATCCTCCGCCTATGGCTTTCCTCAATGACAGAGTCCGCAATCAAGGAAGCCTTCCGGAAATTAAAGCCGGGATCCGAATTGGAGCTCCTCGCCCAGGCTGCAAAATGCAGGGCGGAAAGCGACTGGCTGGTGGGGATCAACGCCACCAGGGCTTTCACCAGACGTTTTGGGACCCTCCTTTCGGTGGGGAGAGTCCAGACCCCAACCCTGGCAATTCTCGTTTCAAGGGAGAGGGAGATCCAGGAATTCGTCCCCCAAAAGTACTTCGAGCTCGTCGCCCTTTTTCTGGCGGAAGAGGGGGAATATCAGGGAAAGTGGTTCCGAAACGACTTGGACCGTTTTTCCTCCTTCGAGGAGGGGAACGCGGTTTTAACCAGGGTCATGGGAAAGGAAGGGAGGATTGCCAAACTCGAAAAGAAAGAATCAAGGCAGATCCCTCCCCTGCTTTTCGACTTAACCGAACTCCAGCGAGAGGCAAACCGGAGATTCGGCTTCACCGCTCGCAGAACCTTGAACGCAGCCCAGAACCTTTACGAAGAGCACAAATTGATCACCTACCCCCGAACAGACTGCCAGTTCCTGGGGTCGGACATGATCCCCGAGCTGAAGGAGATAATTTCCTGCTTGAACCTCCCTCCCTGGGAGCAGTTCTCCCAGGCCCTTCTTTTGAAAGAGAAACTTCCAATCACCAAAAGGATCGTCGACGATTCCCGCCTCACCGATCACCACGCGATCATCCCCACCCCCCTAAAACCGGACCTTGGTTCCCTGGGAGCCGACGAGGGAAAGATCTACGACCTCGTAGTCCGCCGATTTTTATCCGTCTTTTTCCCTCCCGCTATCTGGGAAAACACGCGGATCGTAACTCAAGTGGAAGGGGAAACTTTTAAAACTGAAGGGAGAAAACTGATCGAGGAAGGGTGGCTGAAAATTTACGACCCCCCCAAATCGGACCTCCTTCCTGAACTCTGGGAGGGGGAAAGCGTGGAACTCAAAAGAGCCGAGCTTTTTGAGAAGGAAACCGCCCCTCCCCCTAGGTATTCGGACGCCACCCTGCTTTCGGCAATGGAAGGAGCGGGAAAGTTGATCGAGGAGGAGGAATTAAGGCAGGCGATGAAGGACAGGGGACTGGGAACTCCCGCTACCAGAGCGGCGATCATCGAGAGGTTAATCGAAGTCGGGTATCTGGAAAGAGAGGGGAAGTCCCTGGTCCCAACCTCCAAGGGCATGGAGTTGATCAAAGCGATCGAATCCATACCCATAAACGAGCTCGTCTCCCCGGATTTGACTGCTGAATGGGAATGGAAACTAACAAGGATCGAAAAGGGGGAATTCACCAGGGAGGAGTTCATGAAGGGGATAATCGCCCTGACCCGGGAAATTGTGGAAAAGGTGAAGGCCGTTTCGGGGGAAAAGACTCACCCCATGAAAAAGGCCACATCATCGGCTATCGGGAAATGCCCCCTCTGCGGCGGGGAGGTCAGGGAAAACCGGGCAGCTTTTTCCTGCTCGAACTGGAAAACGGGGTGCAAATTCGTTATCTGGAAAAAAATAGCGGGAAAGACCATCACCCGGAAACAGGCGCAAACCCTTCTGGAGAAAGGGAAGACCGGGATTTTGTCCGGCTTCAAATCGAAAAAGGGAAAATCCTTCCGGGCAATGCTGGAACTGGAAGGGAACTCGGTGGTCCTGAAATTTCCTAACGGGCCCGAAAAAAAGGAGGAAAAGGAAAATTGACCGCTCTCCAGGTGGTGATTCTGGGAATAATCCAGGGCTTGACTGAATTTCTTCCCATTTCCTCATCCGCCCACCTGGTCCTCGTGCCCTACTTTCTGAAGTGGGAGTATCCCCCGGTTGCCCTGGACGCCGCGCTTCACTTTGGGACTTTCCTGGCGATTTTAATCTACTTCTTCCCGGAGATCCTCAAGATTTTGAAGGGTTTGGCCGGATCTCTAAACCCCCGGGCAAAGAAGACTTCCGAGGATAAATTCTATTCCAGCCTCTTCTGGTGGATCGTGATTGGAACGATTCCCGCAGTGGCGGTGGCCCTTCTTTTTCAGAGCCAGATCGAGGCGACCTTTAAAGCGGCAACCATCCCCGCGGTCTTTCTCCTTTTCACCGGTGTCCTTCTGGCTTTGACCGACACCTTCTCCAACCCTTCAAGGAACCTCGGTTCCCTAAATTCGTTCAAAGCCCTTTTAATCGGGCTCTTTCAGGCTTTATCGCTTTTCCCTGGGGTCTCCCGCTCGGGAGCGACGATCTCCGGGGGGTTAACGGTGGGTTTAAAAAGGGAAGAGGCGGCACGCTTCTCCTTTCTGCTCTCCCTGCCGGTGGTTTTAGGGGCTACGATCCTCGAGGTCCCTTCCCTGAGCTGGGAGAGGATCAGTCCGGGAAACTTCTTAATTGGGATCCTGGTTTCCGGGATTGTGGGGATGCTGGCCATTCACTTCTTCTTAAAACTGGTGAAAAGGACGAGGCTCATCTGGTTTGCAATTTACTGCTGGCTTTTTGGTATTTTTTCCCTTTTAAAAATATTCGTGCTGTAGGGAGGAGAAATGAAAGTTTTTATCTCGGCGGATCTTGAGGGCATTTCGGGACTGGTCTCCTGGGATCAGATGAAGGAAGGGACCCCAGAATACGAACGGGCGGTGGACCTGATGGTCAAGGAAGTCAACTCAGCGGTGGAAGGGGCAGTTAAGGGAGGGGCCGACCAGGTAGTGGTCAACGATTCCCACGGATACATGAGGAACATCAATATCGAAAACCTGCATCCCAAGGCGAGTCTAATTTCTGGATTCACCAAGCCCCTCTCCATGGTTCAGGGGGTGGAAGGATCCGATCTGGCCTTTTTCATCGGTTACCATGCGGGAGTAGGGACAAGGGAGGCGATCTGCGACCACTCCTATTCCTCCGGATCGGTATTCCAGTTGAAGGTCAACGGGGTGGACTTCTCGGAGACGGCGATCAACGCCGCAGTCTGCGGCCACTTCGGGGTTCCGGTCGCCCTCTTGACCCGGGACGAGCAAACGGTTGAACAGGCAAAAGTTTTTTTGCCGGGCGCCCTTTCGGTCGCCACAAAAACCGGGATCACCAGATTTTCCGCCCATCTTCGTCACCCCCGGGAGGTGAGAGCGGAGATCGAGGAGAAAGCCCGGGAGGCGGTAGAAAAATTCCTACAGGGAAACCCGAATTCCCCCACATTTTTCCCCTTCACCGTGAAACCACCGGTCCTTCTAGAAGTTACTCTGCTCCACACCGCAAAGGCGGATGTGGCGGAACTCCTTCCAGGGGTCAAGCGCCTCGATGGACGAACACTGCTGTTTAAAGCAGGTGATATTCTGGAGGCTTTCCGGGCTTTGCAGGCCATGCTCTTTTTAGCACGTCCCATCTCCTGAAAAAATAGGCCAGACTCCCACAAAAAATTTTAAAATTTTACGGAATTCGGGAATAAAAATTACCGTAAAAATGTAAATATTTGTGGAGAGGCTGAAATGGCAAGGAGCCAGGAACCAGTCTACACGATTTCCGTCGCGGCCCGTCTCGTGGGGGTAAGGCCCAGAACCCTGCGCCTCTACGAGGAAATGGGTCTCATTTGCCCCAGGAGAAGGGCAACTGGGCACCGCCTGTACAGCCAGGAGGAAATTGACCGCCTGATCCTCATCAGGCAACTCTACGAAATCAAGCGGATCAACCTGGCGGGGATTAAATTCCTCCTGGAACTGGTTGACAGGCTCCAAATTGAACTCGAGTCTCTCCTGAATTTAGAAATTCTAAAGGAAAAGGAGGGATGAGCAATGACCAGCATCATGAGGTGGGATCCATTCGCTGAACTCGCTTCCTTCCGGGAAGCGATGAACCGGCTCTTTGAGGATGTGTTCTCTCGCAGGTCCCTTGTTCCGGAGCTATCCACCGAGACCGTTTGGGCTCCGGCCGTCGACGTGTATGAAACCGACGACGAGGTCGTGGTCAAAGCCATGCTTCCCGGCTTGAAGAAGGAGGACTTGGAGGTCACGTTCTCCGACGACATCCTGACCATCAAAGGGGAGACCAAACGGGAGACCGAGACCAAAAAACGGAACTATTACCACAAGGAACTTGCTTACGGACAATTTGCCCGATCCATTGCCCTTCCGGTGACCGTCAAACCCGACGAGGCAAAAGCCGAGTTCAAGGACGGGATCCTGGAGGTTCACATCCCCAAAGCCGAGGAGGCAAAACCCAAGGTCCACAAGCTGGAAATCAAGTGACCTTCCCGGGGCTGGGGAGGTACCCCAGCCCCGAAATTTAATTTTGGGAACGGATATTTATTGGAAATAAATGGAATTTAAGGACTACTACAAAATACTGAATGTCCCCAGGGACGCCGATGAAAACACTATAAAGAGGGCTTACCGGGAACTTGCGAAAAAGTACCACCCGGATTTAAACCCGGGGAACAAAGCCGCGGAGGAGAAATTCCGGGAAATAAACGAAGCTTACGAAGTATTATCCGACCCCCAGAAAAGGGCAAAATACGACCAATTGGGGGAAAACTGGGAGGAACTTTCCCAGAGGGTGAAGTACACTGGACCGGAAGCTCCCTTCGGTTTCGAGTTCGATCTGGGCAATGCCCCTTTCTCGGAGTTCTTCAGGGTATTTTTCGGGAACGGAGGGTTCGACATCCCGGGGTTCACCCAAAGCCGGACTCGAAGGATAAGGAGGGGTGAAGACATTAATGCCGCCCTGGAGATCTCCCTGGAGGAAGCGTTCCGGGGGTCCACCAGGACGATCGAGTATTCCCTGGGGGGAAAAAGAAGGACCCTGGAGGTGAAAATCCCTCCCGGGATTGAACCAGGGACCAAAATCCGCCTCAAGGGCCAGGGCTATCCCTCTCCATCGGGGGGACAGCCGGGCGACCTTTTCCTGGAAGTCAAAATCGCTCCTCACCCCTACTTCCAGTTGAAGGGGAAGGACATATACCTGGAGGTGCCCATCACTTTAACCGAAGCGGTCCTGGGGGCAAAAATTGAAATCCCCAGCCTGAAAGGGAAGGTCATTTTGAACATCCCTCCGCAGACGCAAAACGGAACAACTTTCAGGCTGAAAGGGCTGGGATTACCCCCTTCCGGCGACCAGTACGTGAAGGTGAACGTGGTCCTTCCCCAGGACTTAACTCCCGAGGAGATGAAGCTCTTCGGGGAGCTCAAAAAAATTGAAAAAACAAATCCCAGAAAGCATCTGGGAGTGTAAATAAGGAGAACCAACATGAATTGGGAAAAATTCACCATTAAAACACAGGAAGCGTTTGAAGGAGCCAGAGCTCTTGCGGAAAGCAAGAACCATCAAACCCTGGAACCTGAACACCTTCTTTTGAGCCTTTTAAAGCAAAAAGAGGGCTTGATCCCCGTCCTGCTCCAGCGCATTGGAGTGGACGAGAGGGCTTTCGCTCAGGGGATCGAGCGCGAGATTGATTCCCTTCCCAGGGTTTACGGGGCTACCCAGGTTTACCTGGGGAACCGCCTGGGGAACGTGCTCAAGAGGGCGGAGCTGGAGGCGGAGAACCTCAAAGATGAATACATTTCCGCTGAGCACCTTCTCCTCGCCATGTGCGAGGACCAGGCCCTGGGAAAGCACTTTCAGAAAGCGGGAATAACAAAAGAAAACATCCTCAAAGCCCTCGCCCAGATCCGGGGGAGCCACAGGATTACCGATCAAACCCCGGAGGAAAAATACCAAGCTCTGGAAAAATACGGCAGGGACCTCACGGAGCTCGCCCGAAAGGGAAAGCTCGATCCAGTAATAGGAAGGGACGAGGAAATCCGCAGGGTGATTCAGGTGCTCTCCCGCAGGACCAAGAACAACCCGGTCCTGATCGGGGAACCCGGAGTGGGAAAGACAGCGATCGTGGAAGGCCTTGCTCAGAGGATTGCTTCCGGGGACGTTCCCGAGGGATTGAAAAACAAGCGGGTCATCGCTTTGGACATTGGGTCTCTGGTCGCGGGTTCCAAATTCCGGGGAGAGTTTGAAGAAAGGATGAAGGCCGTCTTGAAGGAGGTCACCTCCAGCGAGGGGAACATCATCCTCTTCATCGACGAGCTCCACACCCTGGTAGGGGCAGGGGCTGCAGAAGGCGCTGTTGACGCTTCGAACATGCTGAAACCAGCCCTGGCCAGGGGAGAGCTCAGAGCAATCGGAGCGACCACCCTGGACGAGTACAGGAAGAGGATCGAGAAGGATCCGGCGCTTGAAAGAAGGTTCCAGCCTGTGTTCGTGGGAGAACCATCGGTTGAAGACACAATCGCCATCCTCAGAGGGCTCAAGGAGCGTTACGAGGTCCACCATGGGGTCAGGATCAAGGATTCAGCCCTGGTTGCTGCGGCGGTCCTTTCAAATCGCTACATCACCGATCGATTCCTCCCCGACAAGGCGATCGATTTAGTGGACGAGGCAGCCGCCAGGTTGAGAATGGAGATCGACAGCCTTCCCACTGAATTGGACGAGGTGGAAAGAAGGTTAAGACAGCTGGAAATCGAGCGACAGGCAGTGAAGAAAGACAAGGACCCTGCCTCCCAGGCTCGCCTCCAGAAAATCGAGGAGGAAATCGCCGAGCTCAAAGAAAAAGCCATGGCCATGAGGGCCCAGTGGCAGCAGGAGAAGGAGATCCTCAACCGCATCAGGGAACTGAAAGAGAAGATCGAGGAAACCCGGAACGAGGAACAACAGGCTGAACTTCGGGGAGACTGGGACAGAGCTGCGGAACTCCGGTTCGGCGTCAGGCTCTCACTCCAGAAGGAACTCGAGGAACTGAATCAGAAGTTCTCCCAGATGGAGAAAGAGAGAAGGATGCTCAAGGAAGAGGTCGATGAGGAGGATGTCGCGGAAATTGTCTCCAAGTGGACAGGGATTCCCGTCACCCGCTTGATGGAGGGGGAGATGCAAAAACTGGTGACCATGGAGGAAAGGCTAAGGCAGAGGGTCGTGGGCCAGGAAGAAGCGATCACAGCGGTTTCAAACGCCGTGCGAAGGGCTCGGTCCGGACTGGCCGATCCTAACAGGCCAATCGGCTCCTTCATCTTCATGGGACCCACGGGAGTGGGAAAAACGGAACTTGCCAGAGCCCTGGCGGAATTCCTGTTCGATGACGAAAAGGCTTTAGTCCGCTTAGACATGTCGGAGTACATGGAGAAGCACACGGTTTCCCGCTTAATTGGAGCCCCTCCGGGATACGTGGGTTACGAGGAAGGAGGCCAGCTGACTGAGGCAATCCGCAGGCGGCCCTATTCCGTGATCCTCTTCGACGAAATCGAGAAAGCCCATCCGGATGTCTTCAACGTGCTCCTTCAGATCCTTGACGACGGAAGGCTCACCGATGGGCAGGGGCGGACGGTGGATTTCCGGAACACGGTACTGATCATGACCTCGAACATCGGAAGCCAGTTCCTCATGGAGGAAAACGGAGACCAGGGATACATCAGGGCAAAGGTGATGGAAGCCCTGAGAGCCCATTTCCGCCCCGAATTCCTGAACCGGATCGATGAAGTGATCATTTTCAACCGGTTGGGGAAGGAGGAGATCAAGAAGATCGTGGACATCCAGATGAGGAGAGTAAAAGAACGCCTGGAAGCCAGGGGAATCAACCTGGAAGTTTCGGACTCCGCAAAAGAGCTTTTAAGCGAATTGGGTTACGACCCCTCCTTCGGGGCAAGACCCCTCAAGCGCACCATCCAGAGGGAAATCCTGGACAAGCTGGCCTTAAAGCTCTTGGAAGGCGAGTTTCAGGAGGGGGACACGGTGTTAATCGAGGCCCAAAACGGGGTCTTCGAGTTCAGGAAGAAAGAAGAAGCGGAGATCAGTCTCCGATAACGGTGACCGTGACCTGGCGGCGACGGGGGCCATCCATTTCCAGGAAGAAAATGCTCTGCCAGGTCCCCAAGTCCAGCCTCCCTTCTAAAACGGGGATGGTCCTGGAATTCCCGATGATCAGGGATTTCAGGTGGGCATGGGCATTGGCCCCATGCCCCCATCCAATTTGAGGAACCCAGGAATTCAATAGCCTGATGAAATCAGCCATCAGGCTCGGCTCCCCTTCGTTGACCACGATCGCGCTGGTGGAATGGCCCGAGTTGACGTGGCAGATCCCGGTCCTGATTTTGCTGGCGTTTACCACCTTTCCTACCTGAAAAGTAATGTCCACGAGGTTCTGCCCCGATTGTGTATTAATATAAAAAGAATCCCGGTGCACCATTTTGACCTCCTAAAACATATCGTAGTCGCCCGAGGAGATGAACCAGTTTTCAGGGTTGCGGATCTCTTCTTTTTCCAGGGAACCATCGGGGGAAATGGCGATTAAGGGTTGATGCTGGGAACGAAGCCTGAAACCCAGGGATTTGAAAACTGGGACAAAGGGAGAATGGGGAAGGGTCCAGGTTGCAACGATCGCCGTTCCTTGCAATTTAAAGTAGTCGAGAAGGAGGGTTAAAAAGATTCGGGCGATCTCCGGATCCCAATCCTTCACCAGGAACTCCCCAATGGAGCCGAGCCTGTATTCCAGGTCCACAATGTGAAGGACAGCCACCCCAAAGATCTCATCATTACCCGCTTTCCTCAGGAAAAAGGCCCGGTAGACGCCTGAAGGGTGGTCGAGGTATCTCCAGTTCATGTATGCGCTTGTCCGGTCGACCATTAGAGGAAAGCGCCCCCGGAGCTCCCCCCAGAGACGATCGTAGCTTTCCCCGAACCGGTCTACCTGATGGAGGGAGAAGCGGGGGTCCCTCTTCCCCTTTCCCCAAAAATAGGCCTTTAAAAACGGCTTCCCCAGGAAACCCAGAACCATCCGAAGGGAAGGATTATTGATTCTGGCTTTCAAAGCGGAAGTCAGGTCTAAAACCTTGATGAACCGCTGAACCCTGGCGACATCGATCCAGTTCAGTTTATTTACATAAGCGCTGTAGGAATTGCGGTTGGGAAAGCCGTAAAAGAGAGGGGTGTTCCTCTTTTTCCCTTCCTCAAGGGTTAGGCGGGCCAGGCGGCCGAAAACCCCTTTCCCCCTGAAGTTCGGATCGGTCATGGTATCCACAGATTGGGCTCCCTGGAAACAATTCCCCTTGAATTTCATGGGGACGAAGAAAAGGGCTTCCTGACCGATTACCTTCCCTCCTGCCCTGGCTATGGCGATGATCGGGGGCGAAAATGGGGATTCCCGGTATTCCCACTCCCACTCCTCCAAGGTGCGGGGGATTTTGGGGAACACCCGATGGAAAAGGTCGAGGATTTGGATTTCTTCCCCTTCCCTGTACAAACCAAATTCGATCTCATTGAGCTCCATAGCGACCTATGACCCTCTTTCCCTGGCTCTTTTTTGCTTCAGGCTTCCATAAGTATAAAATATAGGGAAACTAAGAGGAAAAAACGAGGATGAAGATTCCAGATTATCACGTCCATCCCGATTTCAGCCTGGACGCCCGGGGAAAAATCCGGGATTATGTCCAGTTCGCCCAGGAAAATGGTTTAGAGGAGATCTGCTTCACGACCCACCTGGATTTGGACCCCGTCAGATCCTCAAAGGAGGGCTGGGTGAGGGTAAATGGGACGAAAATCCCCAACCGGGACCCCTCCTGGGTGGAAAAATACCTGGAAGAAATTGAGAACGCAGGAAAGCTCTTTCCCGACTTGAAGTTGAAAAAAGGCCTGGAGGTTGATTTCTTCCCCGGGGTTCTGGACCGGATAGGGACCTTCCTGAATTTTCCCTGGGACTACCTTCTGGTTTCCGTCCACTGCATCAACCACCTGGCGGTGGCCCACGATCGGGAGGGTGCCCAGCTCATCTCCATAATGGATCCCGAAACCATCACCCGCCAGTTTTCCAAGGAGGTCAAGGAGGCGATCAAGTCCGGGATCTTCCATGGGATTGCCCATCTCGATTACTTCAAAAGGCAGGCCAACCCCTGGTTCCAGGAGAAATTTCTGGCCCTGATAAAGGAGGAACTCGAAGAGATCCTCCTCCTTCTTAAGGAGCAAAAAATGGCTTTAGAAATTAATGCCCGGGCGATGTACCGTTATAATTTGAAGGAACCCTTCCCGGGGCTGGAGGTCCTCTCCTTGGCCTCTTCCCTGGGAGTGGAAATAATCACCTTCGGCTCGGACAGCCACAACCCCCTGGAGCTGGAAAAAAAATTCGACACCCTGGCTCAACTGGCCATGAAGGCGGGATTTAAAGGGGTCTATACTTTTTCTGGAGGGAAAATTGAAAGATGGATTCCTTTCACCCAAACTGAACCTCTCCACCTTGCCCACCCCTCTTGAAGAACTTAATAATCTGGGGAAATCCCTGGGGATCGAGCTATTCTTAAAAAGGGACGATTTAACCACCCCTGGAGGGGGAGGAAACAAGGTCAGGAAGCTGGAGTTTTTATTTGCGGACGCAATAAGAGCCGGAGCAAAAACGGTCCTCACTATTGGAGGGGTCCAATCCAATCACTGCAGGCAAACCGCCTTGCTTGCCAGAAAGTTAAATCTTGAACCATATTTGGTACTCATGGGGAATGAACCCGAAACTTTCCAGGGAAACCTGCTCCTGGACCAACTTGCCGGTGCCCAAATTTATTTTTCTGGAAGGGGAAGAAAGGCTGGGGAGGAACTCCTGGGAGAGCTTTTCCGGGAATTAAAAGAAAAGGGGAAGGAACCGTATTTAATTCCTTACGGGGGGTCAAACGAGATCGGGGTCCAGGGATACATTTCCGCCTGGCTGGAGCTTAAAGAGGAGGCAGAAAGGATGGGAAAGGACTTCGACTACATCGTCCTTGCCGCTTCCTCGGGAGGGACAATGGCTGGAATCCTGATCGGCCAGGCTTTGACGGAATCGAAGGCCAGGTGCATGGGGATAAGCGTGGGTCCTAAAAAGGAGGAACTCAGAGAGGAAATCGTCGAACTGTTCGAAAGGACAAGCAAAAAATTAAACATCGAAAAACCCCTCCCGGAGTTTTTCCTCTTCGACGAGTTCGTCGGCCCGGGTTACGGGGTCCTCGATGAAAAAACTGTGGAAGCAATCCTCACCCTATCACAGAGGGAGGGGATCCTCCTCGACCCGGTTTACACGGGGAAAACCTTCAAGGGGCTCTTGGGTCTCCTTGAAAGAGGGGAAATCGGCGGAAGGGTTCTATTCTGGCACACAGGGGGAATTCCTGCCCTTTTCGCTTACTCTGAAATATTTAAGACCCGATTTCTTGATGAGAAGAAGGGGGAAAAATGAGAAAGTTATTTTCCGCAAACCATGAGGAAATTCTCCATGGGGAGACCACGGACATTTATTTCAAAAGGACGATCCAGATCCTTGAAGCCAAAGGGCTTGAAAACACCGAAGTAGTCGCGGAAATTTTTCCCACCCATGAAGGGCTCCTCTGCGGATCGGAGGAGATCAAAAACCTCCTTGAGGGAAAAAAGGTGGAGGTTTGGGCCCAGAAGGAGGGAACTCCTTTTAAAGCCAAGGACACGATCGTCAGGATCAAAGGTCCTTACGGGGAATTCGGAATCTTTGAAACTGCGATGCTGGGAATTCTTGCTTCATCCTCAGGCTGGGCAACCGCGGCAAGGGAGTGCAAGGAGGCGGCAGGGGGGAAACTGGTGATCTCCTTCGGAGCCAGGCACGTCCATCCTGCCGTGGCATCCGTCATGGACCGGGCCGCGGTGATCGGAGGGGCAGATGGAGCAAGTTCCATCCTGGGGGCAAAGATTTTAAACCTGAAGCCATCGGGGACCATGCCCCACGCCCTGGTATTGATAATTGGTGACACGGTGCAAGCCGCGGAAGCCTTTGACCGGGTCGTGGAACCGGAAGTTCCCCGGGTAATTCTGGTGGACACTTTCCACGACGAAGCGGAGGAATCCCTGAGGGTGGCCCGGGCATTGAAAGAGAAACTTTCCGGGGTCAGGCTTGACACCCCGAAGGAAAGGGGAGGGGTCACCCCGGACCTGGTGCGGGAGGTTAGAGCTCGCCTCGACCAGGCCGGTTTCCCCTTTGTAAAGATCTTCGTCTCAGGGGGATTGAACCCGGAAAAAATCAGGATTCTCTCTGAAGCGGGAGCGGATGCCTTCGGAGTTGGATCTTACATCTCCTCTGCAAAACCCATTGAAATGACCATGGATTTGAAAGAGGTCAAGGGGGTTCCGTTGGCCAAAAGGGGGCGGATCCCCGGACCCATCGAGAACCCCCTTTTGGAGAGAATTCTATGAGCGCATTCGATTACCTTAGCCTGATCCTCTGGGCACTCCTGATCCTCGCCCTGTTCGTTCCCCTGTTCCGCCAGAGGTCCCTTTTCTTCCAGAGGTTGAAGTTCATCAGGAAGCTTGAGGAAAAGAGGAACTCCCGGGTCATCACCCTGATCCACCGCCAGGAGGTCCTCTCCTTTTTAGGGATCCCCCTCTTTCGGTACATCGATGTGGAGGATTCTGAGCAGATCCTCAGGGCAATCAGGATGACTCCCCCGGAGATGCCCATCGATTTGATCCTTCACACTGCAGGGGGACTGGTACTGGCTTCCGAGCAAATTGCTCACGCTCTCAAGAACCACCAAAGCAGGGTCACGGTGATGGTCCCTCACTTCGCCATGTCCGGGGGGACAATGATCGCCCTGGCAGCGGACGAGCTCCTGATGGACCAAAACGCGGTGCTGGGACCGGTAGACCCCCAGTTGGAAAGGGGACTGGGAAGCATGCTTCCGGCTACCAGCATCCTGAAGGTCCTTTCCCAAAAACCCAGGGACAAGATCGAAGATTCCACCCTGGTGATGGCTGATGTGGCTTCAAAGGCGATAAAGCAGGTGAAAAACTTCATCAAATGGCTGATCTCCGAGAGGGTCACTTCGGAGGAAGCAGAGAGAATCTCCTCCTTCCTGGCGGAGGGAGAGTGGACTCACGACGCCCCCTTGACGGTGGAAGCCTTATCGGAGATCGGGATTTCCATCAAAACGGAGCTCCCGGAGGAAGTTT
Source organism: Caldisericota bacterium (assembly GCA_024655965.1). Taxonomy (GTDB): domain Bacteria; phylum Caldisericota; class JANLFM01; order JANLFM01; family JANLFM01; genus JANLFM01. The sequence goes on from JANLFL010000002.1 coordinate 70,402, forward strand.
ACCGGTTAATGGAGCTTTATCCCCCGCCTCCGGGAAGAAGGCCTTCAGTGCAATACATACCTTTTCCTTACGAAAGGAGGGAACCGGAAAAGGGGAAGTGATGCTGGGGTTAATTTCCGTTACCCGGGAAGCCCCCAGGAGGTTTCCCATGCCAATGAAAAATGGAAAGATCAAAGCCTGCACCTTCGACTATTGGGAGACCCTGGTCGAGGAAAGGGAAAAGGGGGCAGCAAGGATTGAAAACATCAGCAGGAAGTTCCTCGACCTTCCCCTCTTCAAGGGGCTGGACCCGGAAAAAATTCTAAACTCCATTGAGCAGAGATGGGCTTCCGTCTCCACCTTCCTTTCAACCCAACCCTTCGAGATGCCAATGCAAAAATTTCTTGAGGGCTTGCTTGTGGACCTGGGAATTGAAAGCGAGGGGAAAATTATCGAGGAATTAACAAATCAAATTTCGGAATTCGTCCACGAGCAGACCGTGGTCCTGGAGGGAGCAGCGGAGTTCCTGGGCTTTTTGAAGGAAAAGGGAATAAAAATCGGCCTGATCTCCAATACCCAATTCCCCCGTGCCCAGGTTGAGGAAAGCATGGAAAAACTGGGCTTGCTTCCCTTCTTCGACTCGATAACTCTGTCTTCGGAGGTCTCCTGGAGAAAACCTTATCCGGAGATTTTCAGAAAGAGTTTAAAGTCCCTCAAGGCAACCCCGGAGAACACCATCCATTTCGGGGACAGCCCATATTACGATGTCGAAGGGGCCAAGAAGGCCGGGATTTTCCCCATTCAAGTTTTAGCCAGCAGGTTTCATCCCGAGTTTTCCGCGGAAATTGGGATCAGCGATTGGAGATCGGCCAGGTCACTTTTTACAAGGCTTTTAGGTTAATTAACCTATTTATTAAGTGGTCCGAAAACCTCTTTCCCCGGGAAATAGCCCCCGGCTCCCAGGGTTTCCTCGATCCTCAAAAGCTGGTTGTATTTGGCGACCCTTTCCGACCTTGCGGGAGCTCCAGTTTTAATCAGCCCGGTGTTCATGGCGACGACGAAGTCGGCGATGAAAGTATCCTCCGTTTCCCCTGAACGGTGGGAGACAACCGCCCCGTAGCCGTTCCTCCTGGCCAAATGAATCACGTCCATCGTCTCGGTGAGGGTCCCAATCTGGTTCAATTTAATTAAAATGGCGTTCCCGACGCCCTTTTCAAACCCCATCTTCAACCTCTGGGGATTGGTGACGAAGATATCGTCCCCAACCAGGAGGACTCTGTCTTTCAACTCTCCGGTTAGTTCCGCCCAGCCGTCCCAATCGTCCTCGGCTAAACCGTCCTCGAGGTAAACAATCGGATAACGGGAAACAAGGTCGCGGTAATACGAGACCATCTGGCTGGAGGATAATTTCTTCCCCTCAGCCTTGATGAAATACTTCCCATCCTCATAAAACTCGGAGGCGGCGGAATCAATCCCCAGGAGGACATCCTCGCCGGGTTTCCAGCCTGCGCGCTCGATTGCCTCCATGATGACCGCAAGGGCCTCCTCGTTTGAGTTGAGATTTGGCGCGAAGCCTCCTTCATCACCGATTGAAGTGGCCAATCCCTTTCCCTTGAGGACGGATTTCAAGGATTGGTAAACTTCCCCGGCAATCCTCAAAGCCTCGCGGAAGGAGTTCCCTCCCACGGGAAGGATCATGAATTCCTGGATGTCCACGTTGTTGTCCGCGTGCTTTCCTCCATTGAGAATGTTCATGCAGGGGACAGGAAGGGTTTTTCCGCCAATTCCTCCCAGGTAAAGGTGGAGAGGGACCCCCAGGTAATTGGCCGCCGCGCTCGCCACCGCCAGGGAGACACCGAGCATGGCGTTTGCCCCCAGGTTGCTCTTGTTGGGAGTTCCATCGAGGTCGATCATGATCCGGTCGATTTCCCCTTGCTGGAATGGGCTCATCCCCTCAATTGCAGGGAAGATCTTTTCCTCGATGTTCTTTAATGCTTTTAATACTCCTTTCCCCTGGAACCTCTTTTTGTCCCCATCTCTAAGTTCCAGAGCCTCATGAGTCCCGGTTGAAGCCCCCGAGGGAACAATCGCCCTTCCCGTGGTGCCATCCAAAAGCTGAACTTCAACCTCAACCGTCGGGTTTCCTCGAGAATCGAGGACCTCTCTCGCTTTTAAAGTTTCTATCACGTCCATTTTTTCACCTCTTTCTCACAAATTCTATTAGCCTCAGGGGGGATTAACAAGGAAAATTGCCTTCTCTGGGCATCAAAATTCAAAGGAAAATTTTACCACTTTAAGGAGGAAGTTCCAGGAAATCATCCAGGGGAACGAAGGTGAATCCCCTGCCCCTGATTTCCTGGATCAATTCACCGAGGACAAGGTAAGTGTATTCGCTGGCAACATGGCAGAGGACGATCGCCCCATCATCAAGCCTGGAAAGGATCCGCTCTTTTACCCATTGAGGGTCATGCCCTTCCTGCCAGTCAAGGGAATCCACCGTCCAATAGATGCTCCAGTAGCCCTGAGAAGCAACGACCTGGAGGACCCGCTCGTCCCTGCTCCCGAAGGGAGGACGAAACAGGGGTTTAGTGCTTTTCCCGGTAAGCTCCAGAATTGTTTCCTCAACCGAAGCCAGTTCCTTTACAATCTGGTCGTCGGAAATCTCGGTCAAATTGAGGTGGTTCTGGGTGTGGTTTCCAATCCGGAACCCCGATTGGGAGATGCGGCGCACATCATCGGGGTTATTCTCAGCCCAGGAACCGGTCACGAAAAAGGTGGCGGGTACTTGATATTCATTTAAGGTCTGAAGAATCTGGTCGATGTAGCCCCTTCCGGCTCCGCAATCGAAGGTAAGGGCAATCCGCATCTTACCCGGGACCCCCTGCGAAATTTCCATCGGAGGAAGCTGAGTAGGAAAAGTTGGAGAGGCGGTGCTTCCCTCCTCGGATGTCTCAACCGGAGGAAGGGAACTGTAAGAGGGTTCGGATTGAGATTCCGAGGAAGAAGGGGGTTCCAGGGAAGGGGAAGAAGAGAAAGGCATCTCGCTTGAGGAACTGGCTCCTCCCCAGGGGGAAGGGGTCAGGCATCCCGCAAGGGTTAAAATGAGTGCGCCCACCAAAAGGACCTTTAAAATTTTCACGCTGTGATTATACCTTTTTTTAGACCTCAGTATTCCCTAAACCTCGTCCGCCTAATAGAATGGGGGGTAAAAAGAGAGAACAAATGGAAATGATTTTGGAAGTGATTTTTTCCACAGTTTCCGAAGATGGCCTTCCCAATTTCGCTCCCATGGGGGCCATCTGGGGGGAAAAAGAAATGGTGGTTCGTCCCTTTTTGAATACCCGGACTTTCCAAAACCTAAGATCATCAGGGTACGGGGTGGCCTCAATCACGGACGATGTCCTGGTCTTCGCTAAAACCGCTCTCCAGGACTTCCTCCCTCCACATTTCCCTGCAAGATCAATTCAAGGGTTTGTCCTTGATGATTGCTGTTTCTGGCGGGAATTAAAGGTCAAATCCATAAAGGAAAGAGGGGAAAGGGCAGAGGTAACCTGCGAGGTGGTGGACGGGGGCTGGAAGAGGGATTTTCTGGGATTCAACCGCGCCAGAAACGCGATCATTGAACTCGTCATCCTGGCAACGAGGCTTCACCTGCAACCTCCCGGGGACCTGGAAATGACAATAAAAAAATCTGGGGAGATAGTGGAAAAAACTGGAGGGGAAAGGGAGAAGGAAGCTTTTCACTTTGTGCAGGACTTCATCAAGGGAGGGAGGGGGAAATGAGATTAAGGATCAGCGCCCCGGCTCGGCTTCACTTTGGATTTATCGATTTGAACGGGGAACTCGGAAGGCTTTTCGGAAGCCTGGGGATGGCCATTGACTTCCCAAAGGTCGTCCTGGAGGGAGAGACCCTGGAAAAAAATGCCCTCCCCTTGGAAGGATGCGAAAAAATCCAATCCGGGGAAACGGAGCTGTGGGTTAAAGGTGAAAGCAAAGAAAGGGTGGCGGACTTCGCCCGGAGGTTCCTCTCCCGCTACCCTTTGAGGGGAAGATTTTTATTAAACTGCCTTCAGGCCATCCCTCCCCACGTTGGCCTGGGATCGGGGACCCAGCTCGCCCTCTCCGTGGGAACCATGCTCTCTCACCTGGGAGGACGAAAAATCGATCCTTCTGAACTTGCCCCGTTGATGGGACGGGGGGTGCACTCAGGAATAGGCATTGGCACCTTCCAGTTCGGTGGTTTCATCGTCGACGGAGGGCACCGAACAGGAAAATCCGCCTTGAAATCGCCTCCCATCATATTCCACCACGAGGTCCCGTCCTCGTGGAACCTGGTTTTAGGAATCCCTTCGGTGGAGCATCCATTCAAGGGAGAGGGGGAGGAGCGGGCGTTCAAAAACCTTCCTCCCGCTCCCTCAAACCTGGCTGAGAGGATCTCCCGTCTATTACTGATGAAAATGCTCCCCGCTTTGATTGAGGAAGACATTTACCAATTTTCACAGGCTTTGACCCTCATTCAACAACTTGTAGGTGACTCCTTCGCCCCGGTTCAGGGAGGGAGATTCGCCAATTACCTTTCCTCAGAGCTCATCGCTTTCTGGCTGGAAAAGGGAGTTGCCGGAGCGGGCCAAAGCTCCTGGGGCCCCTCAGTTTACGCTTTCCTGGAGAAGGAAGAGGAAGCCATGAAGTTGGTGGAGATCTCCAGGGATTTCCTCCAAAGTAGAGGGGGCGGGACCGTCTTCCTGGCAAAGCCCTATAATTTGGGGGCTTCAATAGAAACCCTTTAGGTTTTTTTCCTCAATTTTTCAGATTTGATGCCAAATCTGTTCCTCCGGCCGTTTGACACCCCCGGCAAATCCTCCCTATAATCAAAAAACAGCTTTTTTGGAAATGAGGGAACAATGGCCGCATCTCACAAGGTCTATTTGGGTTTAGGTTCAAATCTGGGGGATCGTCAGAATAATTTAATTCAAGCCCTTCAACAGCTTAAGTCCCGGGTTTCCGTGGAGAAGGTTTCCTCCTTCTACGAAACCGAACCAGTAGGTTTCCTCGACCAACCCCTATTCCTGAATGCCGTAGCCCTCGTGTCCACGGACCTGGCTCCGGAGGAGGTTTTCTCCCTGGCAAAAAACATCGAACGCCGGATGGGGAGACAGTCAACCTTCAGAAACGCCCCCCGCCCGATTGACATCGACATCCTTTTTTATGACGACTTGATCCTGGAAACCCCGGATCTCCAGATCCCCCACCCGCGACTTCACGAAAGGGCTTTCGTACTCGTTCCCCTGGCAGAAATAGCCCCTGATCTCCTTCACCCCGTTTTGAAACAGACGGTTTCGGAAATGCTTCAGAAAATCGGAGACAAGGGGATCAGGAAAATTCCCCGAACCCTTTTGGTTTCCCTGGGAAAGGACCTCCAGGAATCCCCTCCCTCGGTCCACGTGAGTTTAAGCAGGGTGGGGATCACCAACATGCAGAGGATCATCCGCCTGTCCACCGACGGGAGCGCTAACCTTTTTTACACCACCTTTGAATTATTCGTTGATCTGAACCCGCTACAGATGGGGGCTCACATGTCCCGCTTCAGCGATGCCCTGGAGGAGGTGGTCGACGAAATCACAGCAAAAGAGGCCGCCAACGTTGAATCCCTTGCCGAATCGATCGCCAGGGAAGTCGTCGAAAGGCAAGGAGCAGTACGATCGGAGGTTCGTTTATACGCGAAATACCCCATGGAAAAGATCACCCCCGTTTCGGCGAAAAGGACCCAGGAACTCTACTCCCTGATAAGCATTGCGGTTTACAACGGGAAAACAATAAAAAGAATCATCGGGGCAGAAGCTGAGGGGATGACAGCTTGCCCCTGTGCCCAAGACATGGTCAGGGATTATTCCAGGGATCGGCTCAAGGAAGAAGGGTTCTCCGAGGAGCAAGCGGAGAAAATCCTCAAGGCAATCCCCATTGCCTCCCACAACCAGCGAGGAAGAGGAACTCTTTTAATTGGTTCAAAAGAGACAATCAGGGCGGAGGAACTGGTGGAAATCGTGGAATCTTCCATGAGTTCGGAAACTTACAACCTTTTGAAGCGTCAGGACGAGCTTTTCGTGGTGAACAAAGCTCACCGCAACCCCATGTTCGTGGAGGACGTGGTCAGGGAGATGCTCATGAACGTGGTGGAGACCTACCCCAACCTTCCAGACGAATCTTTCGTCTGGGCCAAGCAGGTGAACTTTGAGGGGATCCACAAGCACGACGTGTTCGCAGAAAGGTTCGGGACCCTGGGGGAGATTCGCCTGGAGGTCCTGAAGGGCCAGTATGTGAGCAAGCACACAACAATGGAAGAGTGGCTAAGCCTACCCTTCTGAAACCAAAAAGGGAAACGACTCCGGGCAAGGGGAAAAGGTGAAATCTCTCAAATGAAGAAGATCGCCTGGGCAATTACCGGGGGTGGTCATTTCCTCTCCGAATGCGTAGAAATATTATCAAAAGCCCCCCAGATCGATCTCTTCCTCTCCAAGGCGGGGGAGGAGGTCCTCAGGATTTACCGCCTGGAGGAGAAAGCGCTTCAAGGGCGAAGGGGAATTTTCAGGGATCACTCGGCCAGCGCCCCAATCGTGGGCAGATTTGCAAAAGGGGATTATCACCTGCTGATCGTCGCCCCGGCGACCTCCAACTCCATTGCCAAGTTTGCCCTGGGGATCGCGGACTCGCTCGTTTCCAACCTCTTCTCTCAAGCAGGGAAATCCCGCATCCCGATCATCGTCCTCCCCACTGATGTGGGGGAGGAAATTGATTCCCCAGCCCCCAAAGGCGACCTGGTAAAAGTATACCCCCGAAAAATCGACTTAGAGAACGTCAAAAAATTGGAGGAATTTTCCGGGGTTACTGTCGTGAAGAGCGTCGAGGAGCTCGAAAGATGCCTAAATACCTATTTGTTACCGGAAAGTTAGCTTCTCAAGCCCTAACCGATACCTTAAGGGAGATGAATCCGGATTTCGAATATCAGATTTCCGTCCTGCCAATTACTGTGGCAGCACTAATCCAGCCCTCCTTTCTTTTAAAACACCTCCCTGAAAACATTGGCTTCGATTTTATCATGGTTCCAGGGTGGGTTAGAGGAGATCTCGGGCCCATCGAAGAGAAGACGAATTCCAAGGTCATTTTGGGGCCCAAGGACTTAAAGGACATACCGGTATTTTTTGGCCGAAAACGACCGCCCGATGGCTTCGGGGAATACAGGGTAAAGATCCTTGCCGAGATCGTCGATGCCCCGCTTCTATCCCGGGAGGAAATTCTTCAAAAAGCAAGGTATTACCGGGAAAGCGGGGCGGATATCATCGACCTGGGGTGGCCAGCGGAGGGGAGCTTCGAGGACATCGAGGAGGTCCTGAAAGATCTGAAGGAGGAGGGCTTCAGGGTGAGCCTTGATACCTTCAACCGAAAGGACATCCTGCGGGCCAGCAAAATCGGTTTCGACCTCCTTCTGAGCGTTAACTCCTCAAATCTGGACCTGGCCCGGGAAATTGGCTGCCCGGTGGTGGTGATTCCCGATTTCGGAAAAGGCCTGGAATCGCTCGAGGAAAACATCTCCAGGCTCAGAGATTGGGGTGTCCACTACATCATCGATCCCATTTTGGACCCCATCAATTTCGGGTTCACGGAATCCCTGGTCCGCTTTTACCAGGCCAGAGCCAGGCACCCGGAAGAGGAAATGCTCATGGGTTTAGGAAACATCACCGAGCTCACCGATGTGGACAGCACCGGATTAAACGCCCTGCTGATGGGAGTGGTCTCCGAGTTGAATATCGATTACGTCCTGACAACGGAAGTGATCAGCTGGGCAAGGGGCTCGGTTAAAGAATTGGACATCTCCCGAAAGCTGATGCACTTCTCCCGCAAAAACCGGATCCTTCCCAAAAACCTGGACGACCGGCTGATCGCCTTGAAGGACCTCCCTCACACCCATTTCAAGGAGGAGGAGCTGAGGAAAATCCAGAGGGAAATCAGGGACAAAAATTTTCGCATTTTCACCGATGAGGAAAGGATTTTCGTGTTCAACCGGGACCTTTTTGTATCGGGGACCGACCCCAAGGAGATCTTCCTTCAACTTGGAGTTTTGGAACCATCGCACGCCTTTTACCTGGGTAGGGAGCTGGAAAAGGCTGCACTGGCGATAAAACTGGGAAAAAAATATCTCCAGGAAGAGCCACTCCATTGGGGATATCTGGGGGATGAGGGAAGGGAAAAAAGTTAAATTATCTTTAATTTTAAGGAGGTTTTTTTATGAAGAAAAAGGTAAGGGTAATTGGAGTAGACCCGGGAACCGTCAGTTTCGACATCTGTGGCCTCGAGGGAGAGAAAGTTTTCTGCGACACCACCCTCCCAACCGGGGAAGTTGGAGCTTCCCCCCACATCCTGGTGGACTTTTTGAAATCCCATGCCCCGCTGGACTTCATCATCGCTCCTTCAGGGTATGGCCTCCCCTGGGTGAACATCAAGGATTTTGGTCCCAGGGAATCTTTTCAGTATGTCCTCGTTGACAGCAAGGAGAGAAAACCTCCCACCCTGCTTAAGGGGATGACCGAAATGGTGAGGATGTTTAAGGAAACGGATCTCCCCATTTTCTTCATGCCCGGGGTGATCCACCTCCCGACCATCCCGGAATATCGGAAGGCAAACAAGATTGACATGGGCACCGCGGACAAACTCTGCTGCGCGGTTCTGGGAATTTTTGACCAGGCTAGACACTTTGACATTCCCTACGAACAGACCTCCTTCATCATGGTGGAAGTGGGAGGGGCTTACACAGCGGTTATGACCGTGGATAAGGGGAAGATCATCGATGGAATTGGAGGGACCTACTCCAACCTGGGGTTTCTCTCCCTGGGGGCAATGGATTCGGAGCTCGCCTACCTTCTGGGGAACTTCGACAAGGATGTCCTTTTCTCGGGGGGCGCATCTTACATTGCTGGAAGACCTGGTATCAAACCTGAGGAATTTGCCCGGCTCCACGAGACCGATGAAAAGGTTGGAATGGCCTGGGAAGCCTTGATGGAGGGGGTCGTGAAATGCGTGCTCCAGGAAATGGCGGTCCTCCCGGAACCAAGGGAAATTATCCTATCCGGACGCCTCTGCCGAACGGAGGAAATCCGAAGGGAACTGGAAGAAAGGCTAAAGGGCTTCGCGCCTGTTAGGAGGGTTGAGGGAATCGCCAGGACAGCAAAAGAGGCTGCTCAAGGAGCAGCAATTATCGCCAACGGGATGGCGGGCGGGGAATACAAAGACCTGGTGGAAGTTCTGGAAATAAAAGGGGCGAAGGGCACCCTCCTTGATTACCTTTACATCATCGACGCCGAAAGGCTGCGAAAAAAATATTTCTGACCGGTTTCCCTTTTAAAAAAGGAGAATATAATAGTGGGGAGGCTCAAGGATGGAACTCGGCATTGTAGTGGATAGCGTTGCGGATCTCCCCGATGAGATCATCCGGGAGTATGATTTCACCCTCGTCCACTTCCCCGTTTACTTCGGAGAGAAGACCTACTTGGACAAACTGAACCTCACCTCCGAGGAATTCTTTGCCTTGCTCAAGGACAAGAAAGACTTTCCCCGCACCGCCGCCCCTTCACCCGGTTCCTACCAGGAGGCTTTTCGAAAAATCCTTGAAAAGGGGAAAAAGGTCCTGGCATTCACCATCACCTCCAGGCACTCTGCCGCCTACCAATCCGCAATCATGGCCAAAAAAATGCTGGGAAATGAGGATGTGGAAGTAATCGACTCGGGCAGCGCCTCAATGGGGATCGGCCTTCTGGCAATTAAGGCTGCGGAGATGATCAGAAAAAAAATGAACAAAGAGGAAATCCTTTCCCGAATTCGGGACATTCTCCCCCACGTGCAGGTCCTGGCAATGCTGCCCACCATCGCTTACGCAGCCAAGGGAGGGAGGATTTCCGCGCCGGTTGCCAAGCTCGCTTCCCTTTTAAACATCAAGCCCATGATCCGGATCCGCAGGGGGATCATCGAAATGGTGAGCCGGGTCTCCGATTACAAGGGGGCGATCTCCAAGTTCATCTCCAAGATCAAAGCCGACCTGGGAAACAGGCTGTTGAGGGTAGCGGTAATGCATGCGGGAGTCCTCGAGGAGGCGTTGGAACTTAAAGCGCGACTGGAAGAGATCCCTCACGAAGGAGAAATTCCCATCGCGGAAATTGGCCCCGCCCTGGGGACCCACTCAGGCCCAGGGACTATTGCTGTAGCCTTTTTCCCTGAATAAAATAAAAAAATAGCTTCGCGGAAATGGCTGACCTCAAGGACGGCGAAATCGCTGTGTCTTCAAACGGATACTTCCAAAGGGTCCTGTCTTCTCTTCGAAACAGGAACTACCGGATCTACTGGATTGGCCAGTCAGTTTCCTTGATTGGCACCTGGATGCAATCAACCGCCCAGGGATGGCTCATCTACCAGTTGACCGGGTCATCATTCTACCTGGGGTTGGTTTCTGCAATGGGGACTCTTCCCGTTCTATTCTTCTCCCTTTTTGGGGGGGCATTGGCTGACCGGATTCCCAAAAGGAAGCTCCTTCTCTTCACCCAAACGGTCCTTGCCCTGCAAGCGATTTCCCTGGGAGTCCTTGTTTTGACAGGGGTGATTCAAGTCTGGCACGTGATGCTGCTTTCGCTTCTCCTGGGTTTGATGAACGCCATCGATGCCCCCACCCGCCAGTCCTTTATCTTCGAACTTGTGGGGAAAGACCTGCTGATGAACGCCATCGGTTTAAACTCCATCTCCTTCAACACGGCAAGAATCCTTGGGCCAGTGATCGCGGGAATCCTCATCTCCGCAGTGGGCCTCGCCCATTGCTTCATCATCAACGGGATAAGTTACTTCGCAACGATCATCGCCCTAATTTCAATGAAGATTCCCGATGTGGCCCGGGCTTCAAGGGAGGAGCAAATTACAAAGAGCGTCAAAGAGGGTCTGACTTTCGTGCGGAGAAGACCGGATATCTTCTCCCTGCTGGCGATCGTCGCCTCCTCATCGCTCTTCGCCTTCTCCTACACTGCGTTAATGCCAGTATTTGCGGGGGACGTGCTGAAAACGGGTGCAACAGGGTTAGGAGGGTTAATGTCCGCAGTAGGAGTGGGAGCATTGCTTGGGGCTTTAAACGTGGCTTCCATGACCAACCGGGGAAGAAGTGCAAAGGTCGCCTTCGTCGCCAATTTGACCCTCTCCATTTCCCTGATTCTTTTTTCCCTTTCCCGCTGGTACTGGGTTTCCCTAATTTTCCTTGGGGGGGTTGGCTTCTCCATGATCACCCAGAACTCCACGGTCAATAACCTCATTCAGACCAACACTCCGGACCATATGAGGGGAAGGGTTATGGGCCTCTACAACATTACTTTCATGGGACTTGCGCCCTTGGGGAACCTCCTTGCGGGAACGGTTGCCCAGTTTGCCGGAGCCCCCATCGCGGTCCTAATTGGGGCAATTATTAATGGGCTTCTGGTGATCCTCCTCTTCCGCCTGCGCCCGGAGATGAAAAACCTCCGCTAAGAGGACCTCTTCCAGGAACCCCTTTTGAAGAAATAATAGGTTATCCCAGCCCTCAGGGACCAATCGAGAGCCGTACCGATCCAGACACCAGCAAGACCAAAGCCCAGGAGGAAGGCGAGGAGGTACACCGTGAGAAGTCTGGCAAGAAAGACTCCAAATAAGGTGGCGATCATCGGGCTCCTGGTGTCCCCCGCGCCCCGCAGGGCTCCCGAGAGGATCATGAAGATCGCCAGCCCTGGCTGCTCAAGACCCCCAATCCTGATCGCCAAACCAGCCTGGGAAAGGACTTCAGGGGTTCCACCGAAGAGAAGAGCGACTTTGTCCCCAAAAGCCAGAAAAAAGATTCCAAAAGCGGAAAGGATTGAAAGTCCCACTTTCAAAGTCCTGAGGACGCTTCGCTCGGCAACCTCGATTCTCTTTGCTCCCACGAACTGACCGGAAAGCGTGGTGGAGGCAACCGCGAAACCGAACCCGGGCATGTAGGAAAGTGATTCGATGCTCATGGCAACCTGATGCGCAGCGAGGGGAATTTCCCCCAAAGCGGAAACAAACCTCATGAAAACGATCTGGGCTCCCCGGAAGATCAGGGCTTCCCAGAAAGCAGGGGAAGCAAGGCTGATCAAGTCATGCAACAACTCCCTTTGGGGCTTCAAGAGGGAGAATCTGAAGAAGAACTCGCCTCTACTTTTATAGGCAAAAAAGAGGACAGCAAGGCCTCCTAAACTTGTGGAAATGGCTGTCGCCCACCCTGCCCCGGCCACCCCCAGGGCGGGGAAAATCCCCCAGCCGAAAATCAAAAGGAGTGCCAAAAGGATATGGAGGAGGTTTGAGGCCCCGTTTATCAGCATGGGAGTCCTGGTATCCCCTGAACCCCTCAAGGCTCCAAATAAGGTCAGGCCGGGAAAGGCAAGGACATTTATCATCACCAGGAGGCGAAAGTAGAAGGTCCCCATTTTCAGGGCTTCCCCGCCCAGCCCCATGACTTTCAAAATAACCGGTGCAAGGATAAACCCCAAAAAAGCGACCAGGAAGCCAACAAGGAAGGCGAGAAAAAGCGCTTGCCCGAGGTAGGCACGAGCTTTGGAAAAGTCCCTGGCTCCCCAGTGCCTGGCAATGAGGGAAGTGGCAGCGACCACCAGGGACACAAACAACTGGGAAAGCATCAGGTTGATAAAACCACCCATGGCAACCGCGGCAAGGGCAGCGGAACTCCTCAACCAGCCAACCATAATCGTGTCAGTGAAGGAGACGAAGGTTAAAAGGAGATTCTCCACAACCGCGGGCCCCGCCAAAGAGAGGATAACTCTATCCAATTCCCTGCGGGTGGGGTTGAGGGATAAAGAAAAGCTGGCCCTCAAATTTTAAGACCCTGGCTTTTAATCTTGCTTGAAGGCAACTACCCTGTTTCTCCCGCCCTCTTTCGCCTGATAAAGGGCAAGATCGGCTCTCTTTAAAAGCTCCTCCAGGGAAAGGGAGCCCCCCTTTTCCATGCTGGCAACTCCAATTGAAACGGTAATCGGCAGCTCCATTTGCACAATTTCCCTCAACCGGCTGGCCAGGGTCAGTCCTCCCTGGAGGTCGGTCTCGGGCATCAGGATTACGAATTCCTCCCCACCAAAACGAGCGAGGATATCGATTTTCCGGCAATTGGCCTTCATTTTCCAGGCGAGGTCTTTCAAGGCCTGATCCCCGGAGAGATGGCCATATCGGTCGTTATATTCCTTGAAGTGGTCGATGTCGATCATCGCCAGGCAAAGGGGGTGTCCGAACCTTTCGTCCCGGAAAACCTCCCTTTGGGCGAGCTCCAGGAAGTGCCTTCTGTTAAAGAGGCCGGTGAGATAATCCGTGATGGCCATTTCCCTGGTCCTTTCGTAAAGGATGGAGTTGTAAAGAGCGAGGGAAATCTGGTCGGCCAGGCTGACGATTAAACTTTGCCTTTCGGCATCGAAGAAGCCTTCCTGATTGCTTTCGATGTCCAGGACCCCGATCACTCGGCCCTCGGCTTTCAGAGGAATTGCCATTTCACAAACTGTCCCCGGGGCCCCTTTTATGTAATCGGGGTCGCTTTTGACGTCATTTACCACCTGAATTATCCCGGTGGTTGCTGCCCTGCCGGTGATCCCCTTATCAAGAGGAATGACAATCTGGGTAACCTCGCTGAAATACCCCCTTTGGGCACGAATCCGGAGGGCGTTCTGACCTTCGTCAACAATTAAGATAGCCGCAGTGTAAACCCCGGCGACCGAGGCAAGGGAGTTCAGGATCATATCAAGCGTCTGGTCAAGTTCCAATTGCGATCCAATGACATTGGCAGCCTTAAGAAGAAGGGAAAGGTCTTCGGTTCGGCGGGCAAGCTCCTGACGGAGAAGAAAGAGGGCGAGGAGGTAAGAGATAGCCATTACTAAAGGGTTTGCCCTCTCGGGATCGACAACCGTCTCCTTCCGGTAAAAGACCAGAAGATAACCGGGCTGCCAATCGCGGAGTTTAAGGCTGTAAAGTACCACGGCTCCCGGAGCCTCTTCGGGGGAAAACCTCTTCCAGTCTCTCCCGCTGATGATCCCTCTTTCCCCTGCCAGTTTCAGGAGGCTTTCCTCATCAACCTTCTCCGGAATCATGGAGGAGGGGAAACCAGGGGAGGCAAGGGGTGCCAAGCCATCACCCTTTCTTAAAAGGAGAAGGAACTTATCCGAACCAAGAATTTTCTTCGCCTGAGGGGAGATCTCCTCCCAGAGGAAGAAGTGATCTCCCCATTTCTCCATTAATTCTAAAGGGATTTCCCCTGGCATAAGGTTCCCCTGTTTTTCCATTTCCCCTCCCAAAATTTAAGAAATTTAAAGCAATATTCTTGCGTCAACCACCAGAAGCCCTGATTGGTAAAGCATCACGGGGTTGGCATCAAGTTCCTTAATCTCGGGAAAATCAACCACCAGCTGGGAAAGCCGGGATAAGGAATCCGCTAAGGAATCGAGGTCCCTGGGTCCCTGTCCTCTTACCCCTTTGAGGATGGAGGATGCCTGGATCTCAAGGGCCATCTTCTTAGCCTCTTCTACAGTTACGGGAGCCACCCTGAAGGTGACGTCCTTCAAGACTTCAACGAAAATTCCCCCCAACCCGAACATCACGACTTGCTTGAACTGAGGATCCCGAATTGCCCCGAAAATTACTTCCGTCCCTCCAGGGGCAGCCATCTTCTGAACGAGGACGCCGACGATCCGAGCATCAGCCTTGTAATTCCGGGCGTTCTGAATGATCTCCTTGAAGGCTCCCTGGACCTCATCCGGGGTCTTCAAATTGACTTTAACCCCTTTTGCCTCTGTCTTGTGAAGGATATCCGGCGAGGAGATCTTCAAAACGACGGGATACCCCAGGTCTTCTGCAGCTTTCAAGGCCTCTTCCTCATTGCGGGCAAGGATGCTGGGAGCGAGGGACAACCCGTAAGCCTTAAAGATCTCCGCGGCTTCGTATTCCATAAGAGCGGTTCGGCCTTCAAGCTTGACCTTTGAAAGGATCTCCTGGACCCTCTCTTTGTTCACCGAATGGGGCTGGAACTGGACCTCTTTCCTTTCCAGGCACTTTCCATATTGCCTCAAAGCGCTCAAGGCGCTCAAAGCATCGTCAGGGTCGAAATATGTGGGAATTCCCTTGCTCTTCAACCATTCTCCGGCTTTCAAGCAGCGCTCTCCACCGATGAAGGAGACGACTATTGGTTTTACCGCTCCGGCTTGAATATAGGATTCATAGAGACCTTCGGCAATATTCTGGGGATCTGTGATCGAGGTTTCGCAGTAAAGGATCGCCGCTCCGTCAGTCCAGGGATGGTTCAAGGCATCAAGGAGGCACCCCTGATACCAGGGACGATCAGCCATTCCCGTCATGTCCACCGGGTTCCTGGGGCTTCCGAAATCGGGCATCCACTTTCGGAAGAGTTCCTTCAGGTCCTCGGGAGGATCGGAAAGAGGGATTCCGTGCCTCTCCGCGGCGTCGGTTGCCAAAACCCCAGCCCCTCCACCGTTGGTGATCACAGCAACATGATCACCCATTAAGGGCTTCATCATTGAAAGGGCGATCGAGCGGATGAAAAGCTCATCCAGGCTGCGCGCTGGAACTATCCCGTATTGTTCAAAAGCGGCGGTGTACACTTTGCTTGAGCCAGCCAGGGAACCAGTGTGTGAGGCAGTGGCCAGTTCTCCCCTCTGGGAAACGCCCGCTTTCAAAGCCACGATTGGCTTTCGGCTTCTCCTCGCGGATTCAAGGAACTTCCTCCCGTCCTTTACTCCCTCGATGTACAGGCTGATGCAGGTGGTGTTGGGATCTTCATTCAAGGCGTCGATGAAATCCGCAAAATCCAGATCTGCCATATTTCCGATGGAAATCATGTGGGAAATCCCGATCTTGTTGATCCAGGTCATGCCGTCGAGGGCAATGAGCAGGGCTCCGCTCTGGGAAACCAGTGCGATGGGGCCAGGATAAGGAAGGTAGGGACCGAAGGAGGCGTTTGCCTTGGCCGGGTTATTGAGAATCCCCACGATGTT
Source organism: Caldisericota bacterium (assembly GCA_024655965.1). GTDB lineage: Bacteria > Caldisericota > JANLFM01 > JANLFM01 > JANLFM01 > JANLFM01. The sequence continues at coordinate 86,460 of JANLFL010000002.1, forward strand.
GGGTCCCACAACCCTCATGTGGTAATTGTTGGCTATCCGAACCAATTCCTCTTCAAGGTCCTTTCTCCCCACCTCCCCGAAGCCGGAGGTGATAACCGCAACCACCTTCACCCCTTTTTTGCCCGCATCCTCCACCGCTTGAAGGGCAACGGCAGCGGGGACGGTGAGCACCGCCAGGTCGACTTCCCCTGGAATCTCGGTGGCAGTTTTGTAGCATTTCAAACCAAGGATTTCGTCCGCATTGGGATTGACGGGGAATATCTCTCCCTGAAACTGGGAATCCAGAAGCCCTTTCACCACCATGAAACCGATGGAGCCTTCCTTGCGTGATGCGCCAATTACCGCAATCGAGCGGGGGTTAAAAATTGCTTCTAATTTCACGAGTAATTCCTCCAGTAATTAGGGTTTAAGGGTAATCATGTGTATTATAGACCGAATTTCTTTTATGAAAAGTCCCCAGGAAAAATAAAATCCCTCTCTCCCTTGACATTTCCCCCTTGGCCAATAAAATTGTCAATATGACAATTTGGTTAAATGACATAAAAATTGAAAAAAACCCAGGAGCTCCCCCCGCATATGAGCAATTAGCGGAAAAAATGGCCTTTATTATCAGATCGGGAAACATACCCCCTGGTGAAAGGCTCCCATCCGTCAGAAGTGTTTCGGCCAAATTGGCGATTAACAGGGGAACGGTCCTGGCTGCCTACCGAAGGCTTCAGGAAATGGGGCTCGTCCAGATGCGGGTGGGACAGGGAACGATGGTCAGGGAAGAACTGGAAAGCGGGGGGAAGGGTGAAATGACCTCGTTAAGCCTGAAAGCCCCCGAGGGGTTGAGGACGGTCCAATCCCAGACCTGGTTTTCCCGAATCACGGAGATCCCCTTCTCTCTTGCTACCCCCGAGGAAAACTTGATCCCCGAGGAGGAGATTTCCCGGACCATTAAAAGGGTCTTAAAAAAGGCAGGGAGAGCCCTCTTCGCTTACGGACCCACCGGGGGTGAGGAAGGCTTTCGGGAGGCTTATGCGGCTTTCCTGAAGAATAAAGGGATCGAAGTGAATGGAAACTGGGTCTTGCCCACTTCGGGAGCAACCCAGGGATTTGACCTCATCGCCAAGGCCCTCTTTCCCGGGGACCTGATATTCTTCGAGGAACCTCTCTATTCCGGGACCTTGAAACCTTTCACCCTCTGGCCCTTCCAGGTGGAAACCCTTCCCGTGGAGGACGACGGGGTAAACCTGGACCACCTAAGAAAATCCCTTGCCCAGGGGAAAATCCCCCGTCTTGTTGTTTTAACTCCTGATTTCCAAAACCCCACGGGCTCAGTGCTCTCCCTTAAAAAAAGGGAGGAGATGGTCTTTCTCTCGAGAAAGCACGATTTTTTAATCCTGGAGGATGCCGTCTTCTCCGAGCTGGCCTTTGAACCAGTCCCTCCACCGCTTATTTCCCTCGCCCCGGAGAGAGTAATCCGGATCGACAGCTTCTCCAAAACCCTTGCTCCCGGCCTCCGCCTGGGAACCATCGTCGCCCACCCGAAAATCCTGGAGTTCCTAACTCCTTTAAAGCAGGCTTCCGATTTCCAGACCCCGCTATTAAGCCAGGCGGTGATGAGGGAATTGATCCTCTCCGGTTTCTTCGAAAAGCACCTGGAAACCATCCGTTCCGCTTACCGGAAAAAGAGGGACCTTCTCCATGAAGCCCTCCAGGCTCGCTCCCACCTTTTCAATTATGCCAAGCCCAAAGGGGGGTTTTTCTTCTGGGTGGAACTCCAAAACAGAATGGACGCTTCAGAACTTCTGCTTCTCTCTTCATCGCAGGGAGTTTCATTCGCCCCCGGGACAATGTTTTCCTCAAGACCCCAGCACCGGTCCTTCATCCGGTTATCGGTATCAAGAATTCCCCCGGAGAAAATAAAAAAGGGAGTGGAAATCCTTAGCCAGGCCTGTGAGAGCCTTTCTTCGCAGTCTTCAATCCCCTTTCCCCAGATATAAAGGAGGAAAAAATGAGGAAAAACCTGAAAGCCATCTCTTTAACTTCCATGCTCGCTGGATTCACCTTCCTCGCAACCCTGATCCACATCAACACCGGGCCAAGCACTTATTTCAATCTGAGCGAAGTGATCGTCTTCACAAGCTCCCTTCTTTTTGGCCCCCTGGTCGGGGGTCTTTCCGGTGGTGTGGGGGCGGCCCTTGCGGACATCCTTCTGGGATTCGCCCTTCCCTGGGCTCCGATCTCCTTTTTAATCAAAGGGGTGGAGGGGCTGATCGTGGGGGGGATTTCCTCCCTGAAATGGAAAAATCGGACTCTGGGGGACGTGATTTCCATACTTTTAGTCTTTCCCATCATGATCGGGGGATATACCCTTTCGGTAGGCCTTCTTTACGGATGGCCTGCTTCCCTGATTGAATTTTATACGGACATCGTCCAGTGTTCCGCAGGGCTCGCCCTTGCCCTACCTTTGACCTATACCCTGCGAAAAATTCGCATCTCAGAGAGGTGGTAAAAATGGGAAGGAAAACCATTGAGAAAAACTGGCCCTTTTTAATTCATCCCACCATCACCGTCCTCTTGACCGCGGGCTTTCAGGGGAGGGATACAATAACCCCGATTGGTTGGATCATGCCTTTAAGCGGAGAGCCTCCTCTCCTGGCCCTCGCCCTGAAGGAGACCCGCTTCGGCTACGAACTCCTGAGGAAATCCGGGGAGTTCGGGATCAACGTTCCCTCCTTCAACCAGGCTGAAAAGGTGTGGAGGTGTGGTAAGACCTCGGGAAGGGAGGAGGACAAGTTCGCCTTAACCGGCTTTTCCAGGGAAAAGGGGGAAGCGATCAAGGCCCCGATGATCAAGGAGGCAATTGCCTGGCTGGAATGTCAGCTTTTCGAGGATAAACCTTTCGGGGACCACAGGTTGATCGTGGGAAAAGTCCTGCGGGCAAGGGTCAAGGAAGAGGTCTTCGACCAAAATTACCAGGAAAACTTCCTCCCCTGCCTGCACCTACGAAAGAACCTGTTTCTGACAACCGATTGGGCGACGAAAATTGCGGCCGGGGAGGGGGATTGAGAAAATTTCCCAAAAATCCCGGGCTGGAAAAAGGGAAACGGGAAGGTAAACGAAAGGGTTAAAGGAACTCTTAACTGCACACCCCCGGTGTCTCTAACTCCCCCAAAAGGAAAAAGATTCTCCGCGGAAGGACTGGTGCCGGGAAAGATAATCTTGGAAGCACTCCTGCCCGAGGGAAAATCCTCCAATGCCGGGAAAATAGGGATTATGAAGGGGTGGGGTGGCTGAGGGGACTTGAACCCCCAACACCTGGATCCACAGTCCAGCGCTCTAACCAATTGAGCTACAGCCACCAGGCAATAGGAATTTTATCATTTTCCCCCAAATCCGTCACCTGAAAAATTTTTTTTCAAAATCGCCAAAAACCCCTTTATTTTTTCCCGGAAAGGTATAAGATATGCTCTGTTTTTCTAAAAGGAGGAAAACAAGGAACGAAATTGAAAATAGCAGTTGTTTTCAGCCCACCCCGGGAAGGGGAAGAATCGGAGGAATACGACCCTCCAGAACACGCAGCAAGAATTGCTCTGGCAATTTCCAGAAATGGCTATGAGCCGTTAATCTTTTCCGATCTCGAGGTTTTCGAAAACCCCCGGATTTTGAAGGATTTCCAGGTCAATTTGGTGTTCAACATCGCCGAAGGAACGATCGGCATGGAGGATCGGGAGGCAATTATTCCTGCAATCTGTACCGCTATGGGGATCAAATTCCTGGGTACTGGAGTTTTAGGATCGGCGATCTGTCTGGACAAGTCCATGACCAACGCCGTTTTAAAAGCAAACGGAATTCCCGTGCCAGAATGGGTGCTGGTGAAAAGCCCGAGAGACCTAAAAGGGATTAAACTCCCCCTCCCGGCGATTGTGAAATTCAACAACGAGGGTTCAAGTATGGGAATTGGGCCCCTTTCGGTCTGCCAGACTGAGGAGGAAGTGATCGATCAAGCCTTCAGGCTCTGGGGCAAACTTAAGGAGCCCCTTCTGATCCAGAGGTTCATCCTGGGGAGGGAGGTCAACGCGGGCTTAATCGGCAACCCCCCAGACTGGGTCGAATTGGGGGTCCTGGCCCTGGAATACAAGAACCCATGGAACATAACAATGGAGGGATCCTTCAGCGAGGGAGAAGGGGAACATTGCTATCCGGAAAAAGAACTGGCATCCCGTGCTTTGAAACTTACCAAGAAAATATTCCAGGCGCTCCGCTTGCATGACATGGTCAGGGTGGATTTCAAGGTTTACAAAGGGGAACTTTACGCCATCGACATCAACCAGTACCCTGCCCTGGCGGAAGGGAGGATGTTCTCCCGCCTGGCTTACTCCATTGGCTTAAACTACGACCAGATGATCGGAAAAATAATCGAAGCGGGTATCGATCGACTCTTTCCCGAAAAGAGGCTTCAGCGGGTTGTCTCCATGGACCATTACCTTCTGGGGACAAGGGCGAATATTTAAGGGGATTCTGGTTCTTCTTCTCCAGAGATAAGCTCCAGGGCTTCTCCCAGAAGATGGGAAGGTACGAGAATTTCGATGGCCCCCAGGGGCTCAACGGTCAACCCGTAAACTTTTCCCAGAGCCTCTCCTCTTTCAAAAACGGGGAAACCCGCATCTTCCAGTTTCCCCTTTACCAGAGAGGCTTCGATCGGATTATCCGTCCTGAAAACAACCACCCATTCGCTTTTCAATTATCACCCTTCCTTTAAAGCTTGGCCCCGCAGTTCTGACAGAAAAGGTCCCCGGGTTTTATTCTTGCCCCGCAATTTGGGCATGTAGGGCCAGAAACTGCTTGCGGTTGCGGAGGAACAGTCCTGGGGGAGAGGCTTGATTCGATGGAAATCAGAACAGAGAGAATTCCGCTAAACACCAAAAGGGCCGCCCACCCGGCAATGCCCCCAATGATAAATACCACAAAGGCCACCCAGCGCATGGCCCTGATGTTCTCAGGTCCCATACCGGGAGGATACTGAACATTGCGCATCCAATAATCCATTGGCGCAGTCAAAACGACAATCGCCATTACAATACTGACCACAAGAACCACCCAGGCGAGAACCTGGAGAACCCCGCCGGCAAAACGAAAAAGCGCGAACTTCAAAAAATCACCCCCTTTAGATCAATTTTATCAGAAAAGAGGAGAATTAATCCGTTTCCGTTTTATAATCAAGGAGTGAACTACATCTGGATTATCCTCTGGCTTTTGGTTGGGCTCTGGTCCGCGGCCTTGAACAAGAAGCGCACCCTTCCCGGGGTCCTTCTTTTCGCCCTCCTCGGACCCTTCGGAATACTGGTCTTCGCCCTCACCCCGCCCCGAAAAACCCCCTCCGACCAGCCCACCACCAGCGATGACCAGAACTCCAAGGGAAGAAAGGAGTAGAAAGGAGCCAAATGGATTTCTGGTCCGGGCCCTGGCCCTGGATAATAATCGGGTTAATTTTCCTCCTGGTGGTCCTCCGGGCGATAGCCATCGGGAGGCGCTACCGGAGAAAAACCGGAAGAAAACCCTAAATCCTCAAGCGTTTTCTTCCCCCATTTCCAAGCTTCGGCGACACTCAGGACCCTGGAATCTTTCCAGAGGGATCGGGCGGGATCAACCATCTCCGGTCTGATCACAACCAGGGCAAGACGAAAATTACGGCTGTCAATCGCCCTGAAAGCCTCCATGAAGCCCTGGCGAAATTCGAATTCCAGGGGTCCCAATTCGTCCACAATTAAAACCCGGCAGGGGACGGCCTCCCTAAGGAAGGAGTTGACCCAGAGAATGGTTTCCGGGTCGAATACCCAGGGGGCCAGACGGGGGATTTTCAAACCCTCCCCATTTTTTTGCGCAAGCACCCTCTTTTCCCCGGAGCGGATGTCCTGAGACCAGATCCCGGTTTTTTCCCCACCATGGAATTCGGGCGGGGAGATTACCCCGCGGACATCGATCCCTCCTTTTTTAAGTTCCCAGGAAAACCACTGGCAAAAGGAGGTCTTCCCCGAACCAAAAGGTCCTGTAAGGATAAAAATACCCTTCAAGGCCCCCTACCCCACCTTCCGTTATGGGGGAAAACCATCCTCCTTCCCTCCAACTCCATGACCCTTACCGGGATCCCGTAAGTTTCGCGAAGGCTTTCCTCGTGGAGGACTTCCTCCGGCCTTCCAAAAAGGGATGGGGAAGATTTCCGGAGGAGTAAAACCCTGTCGGCGATTACCCCTGCGGAGTTGGGGTCGTGGGTGGAGAAGATGACCGTCACCCCATCATCTTTTAAGTTGGAAAGGACCTCGAGGAGCATGGATTGGTTCCTGAGGTCCAGGTGGGCAAGGGGTTCATCGAGGAGGAGGATTCCCGGCATCTGCGCCAGAGCCCGGGAGATGATCACCAGTTGCTTTTCCCCTCCGCTCAAGGAGGTAAGGTAGCGGTCCTTCAAGTGCAGGGTGCCCGTGCGTTCCAGGGATTGAAGGGCGACCTTCAAATCTTCACCCCTGGGGGACTCGAGGGGGTTCAAGTAGGGAGCCCTCCCCAAGAGGACGTATTCCAGGACAGTGAACTCGAAAGCCACCCTCTCCTCCTGCCTGGCAAGGCCCATCAGCTTGCTCAATTCCGACCTTGAATAGGACCGAATCTCCCGCCCGAAAATTTCGATTTCCCCATTTTGGGGGGAAAGCTGTCCCAGGATCAGATGAAGGAGGGTGGTTTTTCCCGAACCGTTGGGACCGAGGAGGGCAAGGATCAGGCCCTTTTCCAGGGAAAATGAGAGGTCACGGATTACGGGTTTTCCGGGAAAATAGGAAAAGGAAACTCCGGCTAAAGAGAGAGCTTTCATGGAAAACCCCTCGTCTGAGGCCGGGTGAGGAGGAGAAGGAAGGCGGTGGCCCCTAAAAAGGCGGTGAGGATCCCCAGGGGGATTTCCCCCCAGAGGAGGGTCCGGGCAACCGTGTCGCAGAAGAGGCAGAAGATGCCCCCAAGAAACAGGGAAGCGGGAAGGGAAAACTGTGAACTTGCCCCAACGAGCCTCCGGGAGATATGGGGGACGATCAACCCCACCCATCCGACTACTCCGGCGATGGCCACCATTACGGCCACCGGGATCACCGCCAGGGACACGACCATCACCCTCTCCTTCCCGGACCTGATCCCCAAAGAAAAGGCCGTGCTCTCATCCAGGGTGAGAAGGTTGATCCGCCACCTGATCAAAAGAAGCAAAAAGAGGGGGACAAAAACAAAAGGAAAAGCGAAGAGGAACTGCTTCCAGTCGCTTCCCCAAAGGCCACCAAGGAGCCAGAAGGTGATTTCCGGGAGTTGCTTCAAGGGATCCGCCAGGTACTTCAACACCCCCACCCCCGCGGAAAACAGGGCGGAGATGGCGATCCCGGAGAGGATCAGCCTCAGGATCCATCCCCCGAAGCGAAGCCTCCGGGCAAGGAAAACTGAGAGGAAAAGGCCGAGGAGGGAAAACAGGGAAGCGACGGCCTCGGTTGCAAAGAGCGATCCCCCAAGGAAGACGATTGCCAGGCAGGCCCCGAAGGCCGCCCCTTGAGATACTCCCAGGAACCCAGGTTCAACCAGAGGGTTTCGAAAGATCATCTGGAGGATCAACCCCGAGCCGGACAAACTGGCCCCCAAAAGAACGGAGAGGAGAACCCGGGGGAGCCGGTAATTTAACATCAGATTTAAAGCCGAGGGGTCGGAGAAGATCGCCTGAGGGGTTTGGAACGAGGGATAAGGGTATCTTCCCAAAAGGAGGGAAAGGATAAAGAGGATGATTAGAAGAAGGCCGAAAAGGAAGATCCTTCCTCCCCTGACCCGATTCTGTAACTGGGCCCCCTCAAGCCCCAGAGATGGTTGTTCCTTCAATCCAGGCTCCCCTTCAATACCGGGAATATCGTTTCTTCAACTTGTTTCTCGCTCATCCCGTAAAGTTCCCCAAAAAAATTTTTTATTTCCTCTTTCATTTCAGCCTGGAAAGTCCCGGGGTGGAGAATTCGAGCCATCCACTCCAACCCTAAAATCCAGCGGGGGTCAGGTTGGTCCCAGGAGAGAAAATCCGCGGGGAAACCGTAAATTCTCCCATTTTTTACAGCCTTCATCTGTCCCCAACCAGGGTCGCTTTTCAGCTTCTCCACAAGGTCCCCAGAATCCTTCCCGTAAGAGATGAGGATGCAGACCTCTGGATCCCAAAAGAGAACCTGCTCCAGGTTTACCACGGTAAATCCCCCACCGCTTTCCCCCGAGGCCCACACCGGCCTTCCTCCCGCAAGGGAGACCATGGAAGTTTGGATCCAGGAAGATGGAGGAACGCTTAAGGAATAAGAACCGCCTTTCTCGCTATACTGGGCAAGAAGGACGGAGGGGCGATCAGAAACATTTTCCAAATACCGCTTTAAGGAATCGAGCCTGGTCTGGTAAAAACCCTTGATTTCCTCCGCCCGCTCAGGCGCATTAAAAACCCCACCGAGGATTCCGATGTCCCTCAAAAAGCTCTCCGGGGTCTCCAGGTCCAGGTAGCAGACCTTGATCCCCAGCCTCTCGAGAGGGGCTCCACTTTTTTCCCGAAGGTAACTTTTCATCAAAACCAGGTCCGGTTTCAAAGCGGCAATCTGCTCCGGCCCGACCTCGTATTCCAGGACCTGCTTCTCTTTCATTTTGGGGTCAATCAGAGAAAGGAAGGGAAGAGGATCGTTCAGCCCCCCTCCCGAATAGGCGATCAACTTATCTCCCGCCCCGGGGAAGAGATAGAGGGCGTCGAGGATCATGAATGACGCTTTTCCCGCAACCACGATCCTGGAAGGAGGGGTGAGGAAGAAGATTTCCCGGGAAAGGGCATCGACGATCTTGTAAGCCCCGAGGGAATCGGAAGAATTTTGAAGCCCTCCAGCGCAGGAGGAAAGGAGAGAAAGACCAATCAAGAAAACGAGTATCAAAAAAACTGCCCTGATTTTCAAGAAAAACAACTCCTTTGCAAAATTGTGGTTCAAATTATAACCATAAAATTGCAAAAAACAATTCTCCGAGTTATCCTCAAGCAAGGATTGACTATGGTAAAAAGAATGAAGGTCGCTCAGGGGATTTTGAATTCCTTGAAAGAGGATTCCCCGGTGCGGGAAATCAGGATCGGGGTTTTCTGGACCGGGGTCTGGAGCAAAAGGTGCGGGATCGCCCTCACCCTTCAACCCGGCCACGAACACCTCCCCGCGATTCGGAAGGCGGGGAACCTGAAAGAAAAAACCGCTCTGGAGCTGGCGAATTTATGGGACTCGGATTTAATCACCGAGCGGTCGGTGGCCGTGGCGGCGATCAACTCCCTGATCGAGCCTGCGGAGGAACCTTTAATGGACCTCGATGCCGGGGAGATCCTGCTTGAAAGGGGAGCGGGGAAGCGCATCGCCTTAGTGGGTCACTTTCCCTTCGTCTCACAACTGAAAGAGGTTGCCAGTGAACTGTGGGTCCTGGAACTCAACCCCCAACCAGGTGACCTTCCCGCATCCGCAGCCCCCCAGATCATCCCTCAGGCAGAGATCCTGGCAATCACCGGGTCGGCCCTGATCAATGGTACGATCGACCAGCTTCTGGAACTTGCAAGCCCCAAAAGCTTCGTAATCGTGATGGGACCTTCCGCGCCCCTCTCCCGGGTGTGGTTCGATTTCGGGGTGGATGTGGTTTCCTCCAGCCTGGTAATTGACCCTCCACGAGTTCTGGAGTGCCTTTCTCAAGGGGGGAATCTGCACCAGATGGTCCCCTTCGGGATTAGGAAGGTAAGCTTAATTAAAAAGTAGTCTTCATCTGGGGAGGCAAAAAACTCATCCTCAAAAACCTTGCCTGAAAAAACAGGCAAATTTTAAAATTTTGCAAAACTCTAAAGCGGGAAAATTTTGAGCCCCGGGGAGGTTTCTTATGGCTTTGAAACCGCCAAGAAAGTTCGTCTCCACAGTCAGGGACCTGATCTTCTGGTTTTATGCCCAATTGATTGCCAACTCTGCGGGATTCCCGGACAACTACGCCTTCGTGATGTCCCGGTATAAAAAACTGAAGTCAGGGGAAATGAAATGGTCCTCAAGCATCAGGGACCACCTGATTGAATGGGACAGGGGGAAGGTTTGCGTCTATTGTGGTTCGGATAAGTGCCTTTCTTTGGATCACATAATCCCCGTTTCCAGGGCGGGAGTCGACCCCAGGGTGAAGATACTGCTCGAATCCCTGGACAACTGCGTCTGGGCTTGCAGGTCCTGCAACTCAAAGAAGGGCGACAGGGACGTCTTCGAATGGTACGGTCCGGAAAGGGTGTATGAGATCCCCCGACTGGTGATGTCCAAATTCCTGAAACTTTCCTACAGGCTTCACGAAGCGCAGGGTACCCTGGACCTTCCCGATCCAAACATGGACGGGGTCCTGGATATCTACGATCTGGGGGTGGTGATCACCGACCTCATTTTGAGAAAAAGCGGAAGAAAATGAAGGAATGCTTAGACTACCGCAAGCCCTTCCAAATTCAGAGAATCCACTTTTTTCCTCCCGCGAAGGCTTGAAGAGGATCAGGCTTTTCCCCGGAAACCACGGGATATAGGATAAGAAAAGGATGGGGAACGAGACTTTTTTTAAAATTTCCCTGATTGCCCTCTTCACCGCCTTTTCAATTATCCGGATCAATTTCAATTTAAAGGCAATGAAAGCCGGATATCAGACGGTCATCGAGGAAAGCAAAATATATTCAATTATCCTGGCCCTTTTCATCTGTTATGAGGTTTTCACCCTCTTTCTGTTCCTCCTCTTCCCGGAAACTTTGTCCTGGGGATCCATGGCCATTCCGGCATGGGGAAGATGGATGGGGGTTGCTCTGGGAATCCTCTCCCTCCTCCTCTTCATCTGGGTTCACATTTACCTGGGGGAGAATTACTCCTCAAAAGTCCGCATTGCTCAAGAACAGAGGCTTGTAACCACGGGTCCCTACAGGTTTTTGAGGCATCCGATGTACTCCGCCTTTTACCTTCTTCATCTGGCGGTTTTTCTGATCTCCAGCAACTGGTTCCTGGGGATAAGCTGGACCCTGCTTTTGACCTTGATAATCTCCATCAGGGTAAACAGGGAGGAAAGGATGCTGGTTGAAAAATTCAAGGAGGAATACCTCGCCTACATGGAAAAGACCGGAAGGTTTTTCCCCGCTTTCAGGTTGAAAAGAAAAAGAGCGGGCTCATAGGAAAAGGAAAAAGAAGGAAAACCTGGATCAAAAGAGTTTCTTCTTGTCTGCGGGTGAATTCAGTCAGGAAAAAAGAATCTGTTAAGGAGAGGTTCAGACTTTTTTCACATTTATGGCTTGAGGTCCCTTTGGTCCCTGGGTAACCTCGAACTCCACCTGGTCCCCTTGTTCCAGGGCCCTGAAGCCCTCCATCTGGATCGCGGAATGGTGAACGAAAATGTCCTTGCCGTCATCCATCTCGATGAAGCCGTAGCCTTTTTGAGCGCTGAACCACTTTACTTTGCCCTTCATTCTTGCCATTAAATACTTCCTCCAAAACCTTTCGTAAACTCTCTTCCAAAAATGAAAGATAATCAACTTTAGCCCCCGGGGGGGTTTTTGTAAAGGGAAATTCAAATTTAAATTTTCATAAAAGAAATGGAAGGAATTCCCCTTTTTTGGAAGGGAAAGATATAGGCGAACTGGCGGGCCCAGGGAGACTCGAACTCCCAGCCATCGGATTAGAAGTCCGATGCTCTATCCGTTGAGCTATGGGCCCGATGTAGAGCCGGTTTTGGCCTAAAACCCAAAGGTGGAAAGCTTCCAAACCAGTCTTGCCTAAATATATTAGCAGAAAAGGGGAGCTTAGAAGAATGGAGGGGAGATGACCTTGGCAAAAAATGGAGAAAGAATAAAATCCTTTTAGTTCCCCAGGCCCGTTTCCCATTGGCAATTTTTTATTCAAGGAACGGACCAATTGTAAAAAAACGGGTAGGTAATCTTGTCGCGAAAGGGCATTAGTTGCCCTTTTGGAGTTTTAAATGGGCCGGTTAGCCGTAAAACCACCCTTCTTTAGAATAAAATCGTTTTAAAAATGGCATAATATCAACCTTGACAATCTTTCCCCGACCAGGAGGTATCCTAAGGAATTCCTTTTCGCTTTTGACCTGATTGTGATCGACGAGGTGCAGAAAGCTCCCCAGGTCCTCACCCTGGTAAAAAACTTGGTGGATTCCGATAAAAACAGAAGGTTCGTGCTCTCCGGCTCGGCCAACCTCTTACCCCTCAAGGAAGTCACGGAAACCCTGGCAGGAAGGTCCCTCTACTTTCCCCTCCTTCCTTTCTCCAGACAGGAGTGGGAAGGAAAAAGCTTTCCCCCGAGTTTTTGCAGCTCTTTGAAGGAATTCCGCCCCAAATTTTGGAAAGCCTAAAGGCCCTCCCCTTCCTTTCCTCTTCAGGGGGCTTATGCCCAGGGTCCTTGAGATGAATCAGGATTCCCAGGCCTCTCTCTGGTGGGAAGGTTACGTGATAAAGTGGAAAAAATCACCCAGAAGGTCTACACCATCCCCAGGGATTTGCTTTGCGGATTAAACTCCAGCCAAAGGTGCCTTAGAAAAGGGTGCGAGTTTCCAGAGAATCCAAGGGATTAACTTAACCCTGGCCGCTGCCGACCCGGCGGGCCCTTTGGAGGTCTTGCAATCTCCTTAGTTTTTCCTTAATAAAGTGGCTCATTTCCTTTGGGGGAAAATGAGTTCTTTATTCCGCTGGGGACCTATCACTCTTTTCGCTTAAATAAATCTCTAACAAGACTTTGAAGAGCTTTCCGTGGTTGGGGACCTTCAAATGCAGCAATTCGTGGACAATAACCCTTTTTCGGAAAGCCGGGGGCTTATTCAGAAGCTCGGTATTGAAGGTCAAATGGCCACCGTTGGAGCAGCTGGCCCATTTCCTCTTCATTTGCCTTAAGGTCACTTGCTTGGGCTCCACACCGATGCGCTTGGCCCAGGCGTAAACCTCTGATTTGAATATGGAAATGGGCACAATCTCCTCTAAGGGCGGGGGGAGTTCGTTTTTGCGCTTAGGCATGCTTCACGCGCCTCCCAAGGATGGTCATAATTCGCTTTACTAAGTCAGGGATTTCCTCTGCCCTTTTGGCTCCAATTTCATTTAAATACCTATAGAGTCTCTGCCTAACGGCAAGGGCCTGTTTCTCAGAGTGCTGCCAGTGGGGATAAGCCTGAAGGACTTCTTCCATGGAAGAAGCTACACGGTTACAATGCTCGGCTCCAATGCCCACCTCCTTCAAGATCCAGGAGATGGTAAAACCTTCAGTGGAGAGACTGCTCTGGACGGCCTCTTGCTCTGCTTCATTGATCTGACGGATTTCCTCCTCCAGCTTGGAAAGAGTTTCCTGGGTGGATATCTGTCGTTGCTTGAAGGCTTCCGCAATCTTTTCCGCGCGTTCCCCAATGGGAATGAGAAAGGGCTTTTTCCCTCCCTCCTCCTCAATCTTTTTGAGAATGCTATTCAGCAAATTGAAAACCTTTACCGTCTCAGGTTGATGGCGCTGAGCGATCTGCTCCATGGTCTTAGGGGTAATTTCAAAGACCTCTAAGGCCTCATGAATTGCCCCTCCTTCTGTGCGTTCCTGAACAAGGAGGGCGGTTTTACGGGCCAAGTCCCTATTTGTGGGAACTCCCGCTTCGAAGGCCGCGCGCAGTAAAGCATAAAGATCGGCCAATTTCTGGTAATCTTCCAAATATTCCCTGAGGAAGGGGTCCGGCGAGATGATCTCATAGAGGTCCTGCAGCTCGGTGAAATAACTATAGAAATCCTGGCGCTTTTCCTTATCCACGAAAGCCTGAAGAGCGGAATCCGCGGCCTTATCCGATTGTTTGCCAGCTATTAGCGGAAGGTATTCGCTCCTCCCGTAATTTATTTGCTTTTCAAACCTTTCTTTGAGGACATTTAGATCCTGAATGACACCGGATACATCTTGAGAATCGAAAGCCAGCGCTTTTTCCAGGTTTTCAAAAATTCCCACGAAGTCCAGCACAAATCCCCCTGGCTTGTGCCCATTATGCTCCTCATCCTCGTAGGGGCGATTGACCCTGGCGATGGCCTGAAGCAGGGCATGGTCCCGCATGGGCTTGTCCAAATACATGCAGTAAAGGATGGGGGCATCATATCCGGTCAAGAGCTTTTCCGTGACGATCAAAATCTTGGGGAGCTCATTGGGTTTTCGAAAGAGTTTGCGAATCCGCTTTTCTTCCTCTTCGGAAAGGTGGTAGCGGGCCAGCTCTGGAGAATCGTTATAATCGGGAGAAACGACCACCTGAGAATACTCAGGGGGCAAAAACTGATCCAGGGCTTCCTTAAGGAGACAGCAGGCCTCCCGGTCCACTCCCACAAGAAAGGCCTTGAAACCCATGGGCTCCACGGTCTCCCTGTAATGCTTGGCCACATATTCCGCCACCCTTTTTACTCGCTCCCTGTTCTTCAGCATGTTTCTCAGGTTAACCGCTCTGTCCAAGATGCGGTTAAGGTCCTCAATATCGCTGACCCCCTCCGCTTCCACGAGGCTTAGGAATTCTCGATCCAGGATCTCCCGGTCCACCCGCAATTCATTGGGTGCCAAGCTGTAATACAAGGGGACTGTGGTCCCGTCCTGGATGGATTCCGCAATGGAATATTTGTCCAAATACCCTTTAGGGTCATCAGTTCCAAAAACCTTAAAGGTGCCTTTCCCGTGCGCCGTTTTGTCAATGGGGGTGCCCGTGAAACCCAAATAGGTTGCGTTGGGCAGGGCTCCCATCAAGTAGTTTCCCAGATCACCGCCCGTGGTGCGGTGGGCCTCGTCCACCAGGACGAAAATATTCCTGCGGGTGTTGATATTGCCGGGAATATCCTCAAATTTGTGGATCATGGAAACAATTAAGCCTCGAGTGTCGCTCTTGAGGAGATCCCTTAAGTGCGCCTTGCTCTGCGCCACCTCTATTTGCCCTATTCCCATGGTAGAGGCCAGGTTTCCGAAAAGTTGGGTCTCCAGTTCATTCCGGTCCACGAGCATAAGCACAGTGGGGTTTTGAAAGACTTTCTCCTCAATCAAGCGTTTAGCGATGATGATCATAGTGTAGGTTTTCCCCGAACCCTGGGTGTGCCAGATTAGACCCCGCCGCTTTTCCCGATCAGCGCAGCGCTTTAAGGCGCGCTCTACCGCACGCATCTGGTGGGGCCGTAAGACCACCTTTTGCAGTTGGTCGTCCTTGCGGGTAAACAGGATAAAATCCCGTAAAACCCGTAATACCCTTATGGGCTGAATAAAGGTCTTCACCAAGGTCTCAAAATCCGCCCTCTGCCCTAAAAATTCATAACCATCAGCTTTCCAGCTAAAAAGGTTCTTAGTCTGAAGGTTCCAGGTTGCTCCATAATAGAATTGAACAAGGTGGGTTAAACCGAAGATTTGGGTCAGGGCCATTAATTCCGGGGTTTCCCTATGATACCGGCAGATCTGATCAAAGGCGATTTCAATTCCTTCTAACTTGGTGGCCGCTTTGGTCTCAAAGAGGATGATAGGGATGCCGTTGAGGAGGAAAACCAAGTCCGCCCGGATGGTGTCCTTTCCGTTAGTGAAGCTAAATTCATCCGTTACATGAAAAAGGTTATTGGAAGGCCCAGAAGCCCCTTCAATATCCTGAAAATCCACGAGGCACAAATTGCGCTCGCGCTTTTCCCCCTCCACAAAAACGGTCTTTAAGCCCCGCAGGTATTCCCAGGCCTGTAAGTTCCCTTCAATGGAGGGAGGGATTCGCACGAGCTGTTTCGCTACCTCTTCGGCCTTAATGTAGTCGATCAGGTCAGGGTTGAGGCGCAGGATCTGCTTTATAAATATATCCCAGAGGATGGGGCCGGATTCTCCCCGGCGCAAGCGTAAAGCTTCCTCCGGGGGGAGATACTCCCAGCCAATTTCCTGTGCATAGCGAATTATGGGACTTTGAACGGTTTTGCGCTCGCTACCCAGAACCATTTGGGCTCACTCTTCCTCGGTGTTAACCAGGACCCAGATCCGTTTCAAGGGAAGATCGGCCTGGATGTCATCGGGAAGATTTTGGTAGTTTTCCAAGACGGCTCTCACTAAGTCGTCAGCATCCCAGAGCCGCAGTTCAAAATAGAGCCGGGAGGCCTCTTTAGGGACAGAGCCCCTGTAGCCTCCCCAGGAGACCATCAGCCCGTATTTAGCCCCGTAATTCTTCATCACCCCTTGGAGCTCCCTTAAAATTTTTACGTCCACCGGAGAATCTCCTGACTTGACCTGCACTACTATGCGAGGATCGTCGAAACCCATAGGGCCATGGCCGGCAATGATATCCACGCCCCCATCTGGTCCCTCAGGAGAAATCTGCACTTTGTAGCCCTGGGACTCCAATACGGCACCCACAAGGCGAGCCAGGTCATGGCCCTTAAACTTCCGGGAAATGTAGCCACGTATTTGGTCTAGAGCATACTGCTCTTGGTCTATGGGTGCCCATTCTTCCCTTTCTCCTGGAGGTTGTTTCTCTGTGGAAGGTTTGGGCACCGACTCGACGGCCAATAGTGCGCGAACGCGCTCCTCAGCGTTGTTCCGCTGGATGCGGCAGACTGTCCCCAAGGCACCAAAGGAAAAGAGCAAATCACTCTCAAAGGCGTCTCTCGGTAGCTCTTTATCCCATTTCACGGGACGAACATGCTTTTCTGGGAGATCAGGCTGATACTTGTAATCTCCAACTACTTCGCCAAGGGCAATGGCCGAGCGACTCTTGAGAGGAGACGCGATCAAATCCCCGGGCTTCATTTCTTTGGAAAAATACCAAAGGATGGAGAGCCAGGCCTGTAAGGTTTTGGCCCCATTTTCAGGGTAGTATTTTTTCAGTAACTCATAAAGCTCTTCTTTGGTTTTCACAGGGGAAAGGTCCGGCAGCTCTTTCCACCCGATAACAGCCAGACCTTTTTCCAAACTCAGGCTTTCCCATTCTCCATGCTTTCCCAAACGTACCAACCACAAACTCATGAAATTTCCTCCTCATTTGATAATTTGAGATGATTGACCCTTATTTTCCCTGTCATTAAATGGCTTAAAAGGGTTTTAAATAATACCTCCAGCGCCTGCTTACGCCGCTCCTCTGCCTGGATTTTTTGATCCACCGCCTGCAGGATTCTAGCGATCTCGTGCTGTTCAGAAAGAGGAGGGAGAGGGATGGGGATATTAGTAATTTCAGTTAGTTTGAGAGTTGGATAGCCTTCTGCTTTTTGTTCTGCAAGCTTAATAGTTCGTAATATATACAGGATAAAGTAAGAGTCAGCAATATCTTCCCTGGGGATGACAGCGCAAAGGTGACTCACAAGGTATGCATCTACTGGAAGGATAGCCCTTTTTTCAAGTCTAATTGATGCCCCACTTTTAGGAAACACTATTGTACCTTTGGGGAAGAGCTTTAATTTGTATTTTCGTATAGCTTCATCTGTTATGTAATCCCACCGCGTAATGTTTTCTGAATTAACATTCAAATGTTGAACGCGAATAAATGGATAAGGCCCACCAAAATACTGACTTCCCTGTGGGGCTGAGCCTCCAACAGCAATCTTTGCCACTTCCCCTAGCTTCACTACCTGCCAATGCTCTGGTATCAAGCCTATTTCTGTCTCCTTTAGCGTTACTCTTTCAGCCTCTTTGATGGGAACGGGTCCGTAGGTAAAGAGATGACGCATAAGAGATTTTTTAAGCTCACGCATAGCCTGGATAACCTTCTCTGTAGCCTCTTTTGCCCTCTGCACCGTGCGCAGGACATAAGCCATCGCCCGCTGCTCGGGGAGAGGAGGGAGGGGAACATATTGTTCCTTTAGAAGGTGAAAATGCCTATTATAACCTCTGCTAGGTATGTCTAAGTTCAGAAAAGTAAAGAACAAAAACTCGGGATCGAATTTGTTAGTATTTGGTAATAGCACCTTAGTTCCGTCAGCTCCACACACAAACTCGAATTCAACAAACTTGAACACCCGGGTATGGTCGCCAAAAACAATGACAGGTAATGGCCCTTGATAGACATCCCTTGGGTCATCCCAGTAGCCTGCTATAGGCGATTGTCCTTGATCGATAATAGGAAATCGTCCCGCAGATTTGTAGTGCTGGCGCTGGACCTTGCCAACACTGAATTTTTGATCTCCTATAGAGTCTACAAAAGAGACTACCTCCCAATCCTCCGGCAGCGGGCCGAGAGGTGTTTCTTTGAATTTAGGAGGCTCAGAGGATAAAACAAAACCTTTACTCATATTGCTTCATCTCTCCCAGTCCCGAAGTCGCTTTTCACATTCCGCTACTGGTAAACGGCTGCCATTTTTCAGCATTAAACGCAGAGCACGGGCGGATTCGCACCGCTTTAAAATTCCAATACGTAGCATCTCGCCAAGCACCCAAAGCGTCCCATGCACGGTAACATTGTTTTTCTCTGCCAGTTTGCGCAGGTCGGCGTCGCCGGTCAAAAGCGTTGATGAGGTGTTCTTTGCCACTACAAACGCAAACAGGTCATTGATAGCAATTTTTCTGTGCCTCTCTGCCAAAGACAAAACTTCTTTTACACTTTCCCTGCTCAATATGTAACTTTGCAAACCCAAGCTTAATAATTCTTCACTATCCGGCTTCCCCACTTCGTCAATGATGACATCCGGAGAGAAAAAATCGTAGGGAAGCGAAAAAAATTCCTTGACCACATTTCCCAAATGCAGATCAATCAAAACATTGGAATCAACAATTAGCCTGAGGTGAGATATGCTCATTTTGCCAGCTGGCCTGCATCCAGAGTTGTGAAGTAGATACACCTAATATCTCTGCAGCTCGCGCATTTGAAATCAATTCTTCTGCTAGAGCCCGTCTTACCAAACGTTCAAGGCGGTCTAATTTTTCAGGTGGATAGGGATCGCCTGGCTCTTTGCGATACCAGCCCTTGGCCCTAAACTCCTTGAACATAGCCTGTGCTTGTGTCTCCGGCAGGATACCCAGATCTTTAGCCCGGTAAATCCAGGCTTGCATGCTCATTCCGTATTTTTGTTTGAGTAACTGAAGTTCATACAAATCCAATCGCTGGCGATGATCACCCAATTCTTTCCGGACGGATGGCTCCGGTGCTAAAAATGCTCCTGCAAAGCGAAAAGCCGCCTTTTCAATTAGTTGCTTACTCCACCTTGATGGCAATTCCAGAATAAGATGGCCAAGTTCGTGGGCCATGTTGAAACGTTGGCGGTCCCCTGGGATGTCCGCTTTTACTACAATTACAGGAATTCTCTCATTTGCCCAGAGCATCAGCGAATCAAAATCGCTTACACCTTCAACCATACCTACTTTAATTCCCTGGGCTTCCAAAATTTCGGCGAGATAATCAATCGGGTCTATTCCCAATTTCCAATTACGGCGTAATTCAACTGCTACCTGCTCCACATCCTCAAGACATTTTATCCGCCGCATGATGTCCGGAAATTTGAATTCTTCTTGTGATGAAACCAATTCCTCTATGAGTAAATAGCGCTCCAGCCAATCCTGCACTTTTGCCTGAACAATTTTTTTATCTTTGGCTCGTAATTTGCTTGCATGGCTACGGTAATTGAGCTGGGACAGGGAAACGGTTACCGGGCGCAATAGGTACTCAATGCGCACGCCTAAGGCATGAGCTAATTTGATAAGTACAGCTGAGCTAGGCACATCCAGTCCGCGCTCATATTTTGAAATTGCCTGCGCGCTTACCCCCACTTGCTCCGCAAGCTGGCGTAAGTTCAAACCGGACCGCCGACGGGCAACTTTTATTCTTTCGCCGATCATCTTTTAGACCTCCTTTCTTCGGTTTACATTTTATAAAATATTATACATTTTGTAAACCGAAGAAAAAATTTTCTAAAGGCCAAGTTTTTTTAATATCTCTTGCAAACTCCGGTCCGCCTCGGCACGCTCCTCTTCGGCCTCCTCTAAGAGCACCATGGCCTCCTCCAGAGGAAGCACTTCCTCCTTGTTGTCGAGCGGGGCATAGCGACTGGGCGAGAGGTTGTAGTCGTTACGAGCGGCCTCTTCGTTGGTAATGATCTTGGACCGTAGAGGCGCACCCTCGGCGATCTCCCTCCAGTTCAGATAAACGTCAGCGATGGCGGCGATGTGCTCATCGCTCAGGTAATTATTTGATCTTCCTTTTAAAAAAGCCTGGAAAGCGTTGATCAAAAGAATTTGACCCTTCCGCTCCAGGGGCTTTGGGCCTCGGCGGATAACCAGGATAATCCCAGATTCCTGAGTGTTGTAAAAGAGGTTTCGTGGAAGCAGGAGGACCGCTTCCACAGCATCCCGCTCCACAAAGGCCTTGCGGATATCCCGTTCCCTGTCTGATCCCTGATTTCCGCTACCCCGGGAGACCGCGCCGGTATCGAGGACCACCGCCATCTTTCCTGAATCTTTAAGGGAGGCGAACATATGTTGAATCCATCCCCAGTCGGCGCTTGAGGCTGGAGGTATACCAAAAGAGAAACGTCCATATGTATCGTGCTCATAGGTCGTCAGGGGAAAATCCTGGTTCCACATGGGATTTGCTATGACTTTATCAAAACGACGCAGAGTGCCATCTGGATTGAGGAAGGCGGGCCGGGCCATGGTATCACCCAGGGCAATCTCGGCCTCCATGTCGTGAATGAAAACGTTCATGCGGGCTATGGCGAAAGTGGAGGAAAGAATTTCCTGGCCATAGAAGTGCAAGGGGTCAATGCTGGGAGGAATTTTCAAGCGCCCTGTGCCATTGGGTTGCCCATACTTTTCTAAGAATCGAAGGTAGCACTTTATCAGGAGGCCCCCTGAGCCACAGGCTGGATCGTAAATCGTCTCTCCCGGTTCTGGGTCAAGGATATAAGACATGAGAATGGCCACCTCGCGCGGGGTGTAGAATTCCCCTGCGCTCTGTCCTGAACCTTCGGCGAATTTTCGCAGCAGGTACTCATAGGCCCGGCCCAAAATATCCGGTTCCACATCCTTTAAGCCCAGACGATAGCGGGAAAGTTTTGAGAGTACCCCTCTTAACTGACTGTCAGAAAGGATGCGTTGGCCCTGAGCAGTAGCGTTGAAGTCCACATTGTCAATCACCCCTTGAAGATCGGGGTTGCGACGTGCCACTGAGCGCACAGCATCCGTGAGGGCTTCCCCCAAGTTCGTGGTCAGCTGACTGAGGTAATCCCAGCGCGCTTCTTTGGGAATGTAAAAGCGCACCAGGTCAGGATCCTGGTCCACGAATTTGGCGATGTCTCCCAACTCCTGGAGTTCATCATCGAAAACATCGGAAAGGCGCTTGAGGAATATAAGGGGAAGGATGTAGTCTTTGAATTTGGGCGCATCCACCGGGCCCCGGATGACGCAAGCGATGTCCCAGAGCCAGTTCTCTAAAGCAGAAATGTCCAGCTTCTCTGGGCTTTTGAACAAATCGTTCATGGACTTTCACCCTCGTCTTTCGCTCTGGTTTAAATTAATTTCGCTCTGGTTTCGACCAGAGATGCCGAAGAAAAATTGTTCATAGTGTTTTCATCAAAAATTGCACCCCCAATTAATCTATGAATTAAATGGCGTTTTGGCAATTTGCGGATATTACTATTTGGGATTAAGAAAAAGAAACCAAGGACATTGGCAAAGGCAAATTTGTGCAACTTCCTCCCCTCCTTCGGCTTATTTGAAAAAATTATATCATGGGGTGGGTTGCTTTTTACTGAATACTTGCCTTTGGCCTTGAACGAATTCCTTTTTCAAGACACATGAAAGGATAAAATGGGATCTAAACCGGGAAAAAGGAAACTTGCTTAATTTGTGTTGTTCCCGGTGAAGGTTGGAGGAAAATAGGGAGTTTATAACCTTTCAAGGAAGTTGGTCAGGGAGCCAATATTAATTGTTGGAAGGGAAGAGCTGGCTCCATTAAGAGCGCGGGATAAGTTGGGGGTTTTTGAAATATCTGGGAAACTTTTTATTGAGTCAAAGCTTGACAATATTAGTATGTTTTAGGAGGACCTCACTTCAGTCAAATTTAGAAACATTTGCGGTTAATCTGGAAAAAGGGCAGGTTCGTAATTAAGCCAAGGTTCTTTTTAGGCATGAGTAAGCCTTGACTTTTATTACATCCCCTGACTTTCTTCAAGATTTTCCTTAGACTTTTTCAAATGGAAAAATAGCACTTTGAGGACAATAAATTTTAGAAAATACATAGTGAACCCGCATACCCCGAAATGGATTTGCCTCCCATTGGCACAATCGGGGCAACTCCCATCCGGGACAAGGAGAAAAATGAGCGAAAAGAAAACTGAAAACCTTACTGTAAACAATATTCCCGTCCTTTTGAGGCGGGAAATCGAAGCCCGAATCCTGAGACCGTTCCTGGAAAAGCTGTGCCAGCGGTTTCCCGAGGAAAAAGTCCTGGAAGCCTTGAAGGAGACCATCTGGGAAATTGCGCAAGAACAGGGGAAGGAATTAAGGGAAAGGATGGGAGGAAATTCCCTGGAGCACTTCAAGAAATCCCAGGAAGCCTGGAGAACCGGAGGAGCGGTGGAAATCGAGGTAATAAAGGATACCCCATCGGAATATTCGTATCTGGTCCACCGCTGCCTCTATGCGGAACTTTACGATTCCCTGGGGCTGAAAAATTTAGGGTTCATCCTCTCCTGCATGAGGGACTTTCCTTTAATTGAAGGCTTTAACCCGGAAATAAAACTGGAGCGGAAGGGAACCATCATGGAGGGAAGCCCAACCTGCGACTTCCGCTATTTCCTCAAGTCTAAAGGGGAATGAAGCGGACATTGGGGACATTTGGCATGTTTGATTTTTTACTCCCTGAAGGAAGCCCCCTCCTTACCTTAAGGTTTTCGCGCCTTTAAAGCTCTCCTTCTGCTTCTTCTTACCAAAAGGAAAACCACCAAAGCTAAGAGAACGGGGACGAGGATGGTGAACCCAAGGAGAAACTTGCCGATTATCCCTTTGTAGATGTCGAAGAACGACCCTTCAAAAAAGTCCATCTTTAAAGCCGGGAGCACCCCGAGGGTCCGGAACATCTCGGAGAAGGGGAAGGATTCGATCTTTCCCACAGCCAGCGCATACTTCGCCCTGGGATTGGGAGAGGAGAGGGAAATGCGGTAGGTCCCCGCCTCAACTTCCCTTTCCCACTCCGGCCCCATGTAGTAATAATCCCCGGCAAATTCCTCATAATACTCCTCCCAGGGGAAGTCCCGGGAATTGATCTCCTGAATCAGGACCTCTTTTCCACCTTCCACTTTGGAAATCTGGATGGTGAAATCTTTCTCCCAGTTGGGAAGCTTGGGGACCAGAAGGTTCAGGTAGAGGTCGAACCGGCTGGGGGATTTAACCAGGTAAAAATGAGGGTTTCCCTCAAGGGTTGCGTAAAAAACCCGGGAAATTTCCGGATCATTGACTTCGATTTGTTCCTCCCCTACCAGGTTCGGCTGATGGGCAAAGGCATCCCGGGGAAGAAAAAGGGATAATCCAACAAGAAAAATGGAAAGGGCAAGGAATTTTCTTCCCAAAAAAAGTTTTCGCAAGAAATTCTCCTTTCAAAGCCGCTTTAATAAAAACAGGAAAAAAGCGGGAAAAATTCCTCCAAAAAAGGCCAAAAAGCCATTGACCTTTCCCCAACTTGGTGTTATCAATTTTTTAAAATTATTACCGGAGGGGAAAGATGCACATACCTGATGGTTATCTCGGTCCGGGCACTTACCTAGTGATGTACGGGGCAAGCGCCCCATTCTGGGTTTTGAGCCTGGCTAAACTCAAGCGAACGCTGAAGAGCAAGGCAGTCCCCCTTCTCGCTTTTGGAACCGCCTTCATCTTCATCATCATGATGTTCAACGTCCCCATCCCCGGAGGCACTACCGGGCACGCGGTGGGAGCATCGCTCGTCACCATCCTCCTGGGGCCATGGGCGGCCTCACTGGCAACCAGCCTGGTCCTCCTCATCCAGGCTTTGGTCTTCGGGGACGGCGGGATCACCGCCCTGGGAGCCAACTGCTTCACCATGGGGGTGATCATCCCCTTCTCCACCTGGGCAATTTTCCGCCTTTTGACTTTGAAAAGCTCCCGCAATTCCCCCTGGGTCCCAATCGCCGGAGGGGTTTCCGCTTACATCTCCCTGAATTTGGCGGCCTTAGCCACCGGCTTTCTTCTGGGAATTCAGCCCCTGCTTTATCATTCAGCGGAGGGTAAAGCCCTCTACGCCCCCTACCCTTTGTTTGTGGCCATCCCCGCCATGGGGCTGGAACACCTTTTGGTGTTCGGCTGGGTGGAAGCGGTGGTTACCGTCCTCGCGCTGTTCTTCGTCCAGAAGTTCGACGTATCGTTGATTTCCTTGGTCAGAAAGGAGGAGACCTCATATGAAGGGGTATAAGATCTTCGCGCTGGCAATTTTGATCCTGGTGATCCTCTCCCCAATTGGGATCTTTCTTCCGGAAAAGTTTCAGGCGGGGGACGCCTGGGGAGAATGGAGTCCGGAGGACCTCTCCCAGGAACTGGGGTACACCCCGGAAGGGATGGAGAAGCTGGCGAGCATTTATCAGGCTCCTCTCCCGGATTACACTGCTGGGGATCTGAACCCCTATGTGGCTTACATCCTGAACGCCATCCTGGGGGTGATCCTCGTGGGCGGGATCATCTATTTTATCGGAAAGGCGATCGCCGCGCGTGAGCGTTAACTTCATCAAGAGGACGAGGAGGGCTCTTTTTCAAGCCGAGCTTGCTTTGACGAGCAGGGAAGGGAAGATCTTTCAGGAGGAAATCCCCTGGAAAATCCCCACCTTCATCGGGATTGCTTTCGCCATCAGCTTCATCAAGGACTGGCAGTTCCTGTTGATCGCTTCCCTTATCCTTTTCCTCTTTTCCTTGCTTTTAAAAATACCCATCGAGAAGACCCTTGTTCGCGCGGGAATTTTAGGCATCCTGACCTTCCTCCTCTTCCTTCCCTCCCTCTTTTTGGGGATGGACGCGGAAAGAGTGGGATTCCTCGCCCTCCGTTCTTTTTTTATCATCTGGGCGACCCTGATCCCCGTCTTTTCCCTGGGATGGCAAGGGATCATCAGGTCTTTGAAAAAATTGAAATTCCCCTCCCTGCTCCTTTTGCTCCTGGACATTTCCACCCGTTTCATCTTCCTCCTGTTTAAGGTGGCGAAGGAGAACTGGGAAGGAGCGGAATCCAGGGTCTTCAACCCATCGGGGAAAATGGGAAGAAGGATCACCGCCCACCTGATTTCCTCCCTGTTCATCAGGACATTTCTCCTCGTGGAGGAAACCCACCAGGCAATGATCGCCAGGGGTTATGCCGATTTTTGAGGTCCGGGGGGTTTCCTTCTGCTACCCTGACGGAACCCCGGGACTGAACGATGTCTCCCTTTACATATCCCAGGGGGAATGCCTGGGGGTGGTCGGCCCCAACGGATCTGGAAAGTCCACCCTCCTAAAAATCCTCGCCGGCCTCTATTTCCCCCAGAAAGGGGAGGTGCTTTTTTCAGGTGAGCGCCTTACGGAGGAAAGGCTGAGGGAGAAATCTTTCAGGGAGAATTTCCGGCGGAAGGTCTCCATCCTCTTTCAAAACCCCGAATCCCAGATCCTCTTTCCCACGGTTTGGGAGGAGGTGCAGTTTGGATTGCTCCAGATGCGCATTCCCCCCGAGGAGGCTCAAAAAAAATCAAAGGAAATGCTGGAATTCCTACACATTGAGGATTTAAAGGAAAGGCACCCCTACAAATTATCGGGTGGGGAGAAGAAAAAAGTGATCCTGGCTTCACTCCTCGCCCTGGACCCGGAGGTCCTCCTTTTAGATGAACCCACGGACAACCTCGATCCCAGGAGCGCCTCCGAGTTAACCGCCTACATTTCAAAATTATCCCAGAGAAAGACCGTGCTCATCTCCACCCACAACCTCAATTTGGTGGAAAAGGTCTGCTCAAGGGTTTATCTCCTTTCCGAGGAAAAGAGGGTGGAAGCGGAGGGGGAGCCGGGGGAACTGTTCCGGGACAGAGGGTTGCTGGAGAGGTTGAATTTGATCGAGGTGGGTTGACTGGTCGGGGCGAGAGGATTTGAACCTCCGGCCTCTTGGTCCCAAACCAAGCGCTCTAACCAAACTGAGCCACGCCCCGCATTCTGAAATATAAAACCAAATCGGCTTCAGTTCAAGGGAGGAAAACCGGCCCTCATAAAAGGATGTGGGGGTTTTGAATAAGGAAATCCTTTAACCGGGAGAGGGCCAAGAACCTGTGGGAAAGTTTGTTTTTCTCCTCGGGTGATAATTCGGCGTAGGTCTTCCCAACTTCCGGGAGGAAGAAGAGTGGGTCATAACCGAAACCCCTTGTCCCCCTTTCCTCGAAAGTGATCAGGCCGGGCACTTCCCCGCGGAAGACCGCCTCCCCCTGATGGTGGACGAAGGCAACGACGCAGACGAACCTTGCCCTCCTTTTCTCCCAGGGAATTCCGTCGAGCTCTTTTAAGAGCCTTTCCCTCCTCTGGGAATCGGAATCCCCGTATCGGGAGGAAAAAATTCCCGGCCTTCCCCCCAGGGCATCCACCTCCAGACCGGTATCGTCGGAAATGGAAGGAATCCCCAGGAAATGGAAAACCTGCCTGGCTTTCAAAAGGGCGTTTTCCTCGTAAGTTCTGCCGCACTCCGCCGGAAGAAAAACCCGGGGGAAATCGTTCAAAGAAAGAACCTCCAGGGGAAGCGAGGAGAGGATCTGTTTGATCTCCCCAAGTTTATGGAGGTTGTTGGTGGCGCAGACCAGGGTCACCGGAGCTTTAAGGCATTCCTCTGGATTTTGAAAATCTCCTGGATCCCCTTCCACCCCGCATCGATCAGGGCGGTAAGTTCCTCCCGGCTGAAGGGACCTCCTTCCCCGGTTCCCTGAATCTCAACGATCTTCCCCTTCTCGGTCATGGCAAGGTTCAGGTCCACCCGGGCGGCGGAGTCCTCCTCGAAGGTCAAATCGAGGAGCACCTCGTCGTTAAGTATTCCCACAGAAATTGCCCCAACTTGCTCCAGGAGGGGGATGGAATTCAAAAGCCCGATTCTCTTCATCCACCTCAGGGCTTCGACCATTGCCACCCAGCTTCCGGTAATCGCCGCAGTCCTCGTCCCTCCATCCGCTTGAAGTACATCGCAGTCCAGGGTGATGGTCCTCTCTCCCAATTGTGAGAGGTCAACGCAGGCTCTCATCGCCCTCCCGATCAAACGCTGAATCTCCAGGGACCTGCCCGATCTTGCCTGTTCCCTGGAGGTCCTCTCCCTCGTTGCCCGGGGGAGCATGGAGTACTCTGCGGTCACCCATCCCTGACCGGTGCCCTTAAGGAAGGCGGGGACCTTCTGCTCCACGGAAGCGGTGATGAAAACAACGGTCTTTCCTAAGGTGACCTGAGCGGATCCCTCGGCAAAGGCCGAGACCTCTGTCTTTATCTCCATGGGGCGAATCTGGAATTGTTCCCTTCCGTCCTGTCGCTTCATCTCATTTCAATTTTAAACTTTCAACGGAATCCAGGCCAGGAAAAATCCGGGAGCCAACTTTCAGGAACAGGGTGGGGTTACCGGTGGTGTAAAAAATCCTCCGGGGATCATTCCCCTCGGAAAGGACCTTCCTCTCGGTAAGCTCCCTTTTAACCCTCAAGGAAACGGCAACCGCCGGGTCAACGATCTGAGCCTGATCTCCCAGGAGTTCACCCATCAATTTGGTAAGGTAGGGATAATGAGTGCATCCCAATATCAGGACATCCACCCCCAGTTCCCGGAAGGGGGAGATGACCTTGGAGGCAAAATCCTTCACCCCATTTTCCCCTCCCGAGCCGTTTTCGATTAAATTCACCAGGGCTTGAGAGGCGACCTGGACGACCTTAATCTGGGGATCGATGCGGGAAAATGCCTGCGGATAAGCGTTGCTGTTCACCGTTCCCGGGGTGGCGAGGACCCCAATCCTCTTTTTTAAACTCAAAGGGGCGGCATAAAGGGCGGTATCCTCGATTACTCCCAGGACCGGAATGGGATACCTGGGAACGAGAAGGTCCATCGCCTGGGAAGAGACGGTATTACAGGCAACGACGATCATCTTCACCCCCTGGCTCAGGAGGAAATCGGAGATCTCACAGGCGAACTCCCTGACCTCCTCCCTGGGCCTTGGTCCGTAGGGAAAGCGGCCATCGTCCCCAACATAGATGATCGATTCATTGGGAAGGAGCGAAATGACCTCCTTGGCGACGGTCAACCCGCCCACCCCGGAGTCAAAGATTCCAATTGGCGCATCGTTGTTCATTGATTTTCTCCTTTAAAGGGTGCTCAAGTAGCGCATTATTGCGCGGAACAGGGCTTCGGCAGTTTTCTGTCTGATATTCGGATCGAGAAGGAGCTTCTCCTCCTCGGGATTGGAGATGAACATCACCTCGGTTAAGACCGCGGGGATGGACTTGATGTCCTGAACCATGGTCATCTTCCAGGTGGGTATCCTGTATCCCCTGTCTTTCCTGCCCAGGGCATTCACCAGCTCCTCCTGGACGAGCTTTGCCAGGGGGAGGGCCTTGGGGTAGGCGTAGTAGGTCTCCGTTCCCCCCACTTCGGGATTGGTGGTGGAGTTGTTGTGAATGGAAAGACAAAGGTCAGCGTGGCTGGCTTCGGCGATGGCCACTCTTCCGGGAAGATCGGGGGTGGAGGGGTCGTTCTCCGCCGTCCTGGTCATGATGACCTGGATCCCCGCGCCTTCGAGAAGGGTCCTCAAGCGGAGGGCGATGTCCAGGTTAATGGTGCTCTCCTTGGTTCCCGATGGTCCGATTGCCCCACCATCGTAGAAGCCCTCGGGAGTTGTCCTTCCGTGACCGGGATCGATCACAACCCTCCTTCCCGAAGGGTTGGGGGTGAGGCTCCCCGGCCTTTGGGCGCTGATTTTCAAGCCAAACCCTTCTTGGGGGACATCGATGGCATAAGCCTGAGCCCGCCCCAAATGCAGGGTCACGGTCAGGGGACCGGCGCCCGTGGTGGTGGAGCGGGTAACATCCACCAGCATTCCCGTGGAACTTACGGTACGGGGCAGGAAGTAAGCCCGGGGGATGGTCAGATATAGCAGGTTGCTTTCGTCGTCGTACTTTTGCTGGAAGATAAGTGGGGCTGTGCTTTGAAGCCTGACCTCCGATTGAACAGTGCCATCCGGTCCCGGGGTCTCGAGGGATTCGATCTTTAAAATCTGGGGATCCAGATTTATTACCTCCCTCTGGGAATTCCAGCTGGGATAAAGCCCCAGGACATCCAGAGAGGATTCCATGGGGATGTAGACCTCGCCTTTGGATATTACCGCGGGTTGGGCCAAGCGAATCTGGGAAACTCCTTCCTTCTCCTCCAGAAGGGCGCGGCTGTCCCCGTTTGAGAAATAAAAGGTCCTGTTCCCAATCTCCAGGGAGGCGGAGCTGGAATTGGGATCAACCTTCACCGAAGCGAAAAGATAACTGGAAATGGGGGAAAGGGGGATGTAAATCAGGGGACCGTTTTTCAGGTAATTTACCTCCTGGGGAAGCTCGGTTCCCTCCACCACCAGGTGGGGTGCCTGGGCCTTTACCTTGATGGTCAACTGTCCGGGAACGCTGTCCATCCGGGAGAACTCCAGGGGTCTCTTCAGATCAATGAACAGCCGGACCCGATTCCCATCAAGCGCCCGGATCCGCGCCCGGAGGACGTCTCCCTTCTTGATGGAATAAAGCGCCCCCTGAGCGGGGAATTGGGCATAGGGAAGGTCAAGGACTATCCGGTCAGGGTTCCCCAAAAGGGTGGGGGTGCCAGTGAGGTAGCCCTTTCCCCTCAAGGTAATTAACAGGTCTCCATCCTGCATCTTCCAATCAAGGCTTTCCACGGTGGCAACGGGCCATTCGGAAACGAACTCCGCCTGGATGCTGTTGACCCATCCCTTCTCTCCGTCGAGCAGCTCCAGAAGGTACCAGGTATCCTTCCGCCAATCCTGGGATACCCCGATTACCTTTCCCCCTGAATCAGGAGGGAGGTTGGCGCGGGGCTCGTGTTCTAATCCTGGTCCCTTGCGGAAAGGGGCAAGCTGGGTTATGCGGAGGAGTCTTCCGACGGCTTCAGTGGAGGTGAAAGTGAGTTCCGGGGAGACCTCCAGAAGTTCCTGGAAAACCCACCCCGAATCCCCGGCTGGCGTTTCCACCTGAAACCAGAGCTCGTCCTCCAGAGTCCAGGATGACCCCACAACCTTTACCGGCGTCCCCTCCTCAAGGGTGCCGATCACGTCGAAGGCCGCGGATGGCCCGGAGCGCAGGTTGGAGAAGCTGTTTATGATTGCCGTGTTCCCTGAAGGGACATTTGAGGGTACCTCTTCAAGGGTCACCAGCCAGGAGGCGATCCATCCCTCCAGATCGAGGGAAGGAACGTAAACGTAGTACCAGGTCCTCCCCTCGATATCCAGGTCCTGGTCGTAGACGATCAATTCCGTCCCGTATTCTAAGGTGTAAAGGAGTTCGTATTCAGTACCTGGTCCGGAACGGAGGTTGGCAATTTCACCCGTGACATAGGCTTTCTGCTCCCCCTGGGCAAAGGAATAGGGGGGAAGCAAAAGAGCAACGAGGATTATAAGCCAAAAATATTTTAAAGCCTTTCTTTTCAGAAGGCGCACTCCCTTCTTTTTGATTTCCGATATTACCACACCTTTCCCCGCCTGGGAACGAAGGAGTTTTCCCCTCCCTCCTCTTTGACGAATGTCCGGGCAAAAGTGATGGTTTCCGGAATCTTTACCCCTTTTCCGAAAGAGGGCAAGGAGAGTTTTTCCCATGCCCTTTAGGCGATTTTCAGGAGCTTTTTTAAAGCCTTTGGACGAACCCCGTGGTAATATTTCTCATATGAAAAAGAGGAGATTGGAAGGGTAAAAATGGAAGTTCCCCTGTGGGCATCGGTCCCCTTCGCGCTGATGCTCCTTTCAATAGCCCTTTTCCCCCTGATTAACCTCCACTGGTGGGAGAAGAATTACCCCCTCGTGGCGATCGCCCTTGGGATTCTGGGTCTTTCCCTTTACCTTTTCCTCTCCAGGGACCTGGAGACTGTCTGGCATACAGCGCTGGAATACTTCTCCTTCATTTCTTTGATCGGCTCGCTTTTCGTAGTCACGGGAGGAATTCTGATCCGCATTGAGGGACCGGCGACTCCCTGGGTCAATGCCCTGATCCTTTTTTTAGGTGCGGCAATTTCCAACGTCATCGGGACAACCGGGGCATCCATGCTCTTGATCCGCCCCTTTTTGAGGTTGAACAAGGGAAGGTTGAAGCCCTACCTGGTAATATTTTTCATATTCATTGTTTCCAATATCGGAGGGGCCTTAACCCCCATCGGTGATCCTCCTCTATTCCTGGGATACCTAAAAGGGATTCCCTTCTTCTGGCTGGTGGAGCACGTATGGTTCATCTGGCTTTTCACTCTTGCCCTGGTCCTAGGGGTCTTCCTCTTCTTCGACTTCCGCAACCGGAAGGGGCTGGATGAGCCAGCATTTGCTGGAAAGCCCGGGCTTTTTTTTCTGGGAAAAAGGAGCCTGATATTCCTTGGCTTGATCATCATTGCCGTCTTCCTTCCCACACCAATTAGAGAACTCATCATGATTGCGTCGGCCCTGGCATCCTATTTCCTCACTCCCAGATCGGTGCATATAGACAACGACTTCTCCTTCGATCCGATAAAGGAAGTGGCCATCCTTTTTTTGGGGATTTTCGCAACCATGATTCCCGCGCTGAAGTTCCTCGAAACCCATGGCCACAGCCTGGGGCTTACCACTCCCGGGCAGTTCTTCTGGATAACGGGGTCGCTTTCTTCCTTCCTGGACAACGCGCCAACTTACCTGACCTTCTTAACCACCGCCATGGGAGCGCTGGGGCTCGACATTCACGGGCTTTTAGCCCAGACCCCCAAGGATGTGGTGGCAATTTCCCTGGGTGCGGTATTTTTCGGAGCCATGACTTACATCGGGAACGGACCAAACTTCATGGTGAAGTGCATTTCCGACCGGACCGGTCTAAAGTGCCCTTCATTCCTCGGTTATATCATCCGGTACTCCCTGCCCATCCTTGTTCCGGTATTCCTCCTGGTTTGGCTCCTGTTTATTAGATAATTCCCTGACCATCACAAAAAAGCCAACCTTTCCCACGGTAAATTCCCTCTCAATTCGGAAGTCCTCCGCAAGGTAAAGGGAAATCGCCCCTTTATTTTCCTTTTCCACCTCAAGCTGAACTTTGGGAGTTTTGGCTTCAGCGAAGACCCTTCGAAGCAAAGCCCTCCCGATACCCTTTCCCCTCGCCCGAGGAACCACCCCCAGAAAGAGAACCCTAAGGCAGGGGAATTTGGGCCGTGAAAGCCAGGCGGATTTTAATAGGGAAAAAAGAAAGGGGAGGGACTTCCAGCGGATCTCTCTCCAGAGTTTGCCAAAAAAGGATAGGAGGAACCCAAGAGGGGCGCTCCAGTTTGAGGGAATGCAGAGGACCGCGCCAAGCGAGGCGCCGCCCTCTCTGAAGATCCAGGCCCGGGATTTCCCACTTTTTAGAAAAAATTCAGAAGCAATCCGGAAAAACCGGGGAAAATTTTCCCGAGGGAAGCGCTTTAACCGGCGCAGGGCCTCATCTTCGGAAAAAGCCTCACCCAGGACCGAGGAGATTTCCTCCCAATGGGAGGGGTCGGCGGGGAATATCCCGCTTTCTGAATCCTGCTTTTCCCCCATTGACCCTTCGTTTCCAGTGACCCCTTCAAGCCAATTCATTTCTCTCCTCGGATCGGTCTTTTTTAAATCTTCGGTCCCTTTTGCCCTGCCTCTTTTCTAATGGCGCTTCCCCCTCTGGAAGGCCTGTCCTCCAACCTAAAGTCCCCCGACTTAAAAAATCCCCGGGCTTCATTAATCCCAATTCGGAAAGGATGGCGGGGACACCTCCTTCAAAATCTGGACTTTAACCCCCTTCCCTTTCCTTGATGAGGGCCTCGAGGTAGTACTTCTCGCTTCCGGGCTCAAAGCAGACCAGCCTAACGATCAGGTCGTTTTCCTCGAGGAACGATTTTACCTCCCGGATGGCGATCCTGGCTGCCAGGTCCTTGGGGAAGCCATAAGCCCCCGTGGAGATGGCGGGAAAAGAAACGGTTTTCACCCCCAGATCCTTGGCAAGTTGAAGGCTCCTTTTATAGCAGGAAGCAAGGAGCTCTGGCTCCCCGGCCCTTCCGCCCCTCCAGATTGGGCCAACGGTGTGAATGATGTATTTGGCTTTCAACCGGTACCCCCCTGTCACCTTGGCATCGCCGGTTTTACAACCCCCCAGTTTCCGGCATTCCTCGAGGAGTTGAGGGCCAGCCTTCCGATGGATTGCCCCGTCCACCCCTCCCCCGCCGAGGAGCGTGGTATTGGCAGCGTTCACAATGGCATCCACTTCCTCTTCGGTGATGTCCCCGACCACAATCTGCAGGTTTCCCTCCGAGTAAACCACCACGTTTCCCACTCCCGAACCTCCTTCAGTTTTTTGATACCACTTCTATTATGCCAATCGGGGTTTATTTTTCCATTTCATCAAATTTTTAGAAGAGAAGTTTCCGGGGAATTCCCCTTTTTGGCGAAAAAAGCAAGGCTCTCAAAAAAATTCAGGGTGGGCGATTGCCTTTTCCAGAGCTTAGAATAAGTACCAAACCGGGGGTTCTTCCAAATGCCTCTCCAGGAGTGAAACCGGAGAATCAATCCTTCATTTTATCTTGGCTGGAGGAATTATTTCGGACAAAATAAGCCTCCATTTTTTCATAAAGAAGTTTCAGGAAGAGAAGGAAAAAGATATGGCCCCCTTGGTGAGACAAAAAATGGTGGAGGCGGCGGGAGTCGAACCCGCGTCCAAAAGGCTTACCCCAAAGGCCTCTACGAGCGTAGCCTGTATTTTCTCTCGTCCCCGGACCTCCCACAGGCAGGATTTCCGGAAACCAGCCCGAGTTTGCTTCTCCTGGCTGCCCTCAGGCGGGGCTCACCAGAGAGGCCCTGCTGTTTGACGCCCTTCCCGCCCCGCAGGGTGAGAGCCGAGAAGGACGGCTAACGCTTAAGCGTAAGCTACTTGGTAGTTGTTGGCACTTATTGTGCGCCGCAGTGATTTAAGAGGTCTGCGACCACCTCTACTCGCCACCTTTGCCTTCAGCCTCTGTCGAAACCTTGCGCCCCCTCAAATTCATTTTATCACAAATTGAAACGCAAAAAAGGAAAAGTTCATTCCCTGATGAACGAAAAGGGAAATTTTTGGGTCTAATCATTGGAAAATGAGGAGACGATATTTGGCAAAGATCATTATTTCCGGGCTTCTCTTTGCCCTACTATTTATTTTTTTCCCCTCCGGGGTCCTTGCATCGAATGAGGAGCTCGCAAGCGAACATTTCCGCTTCCTGTTCGATGACCCTTCCTTAAAGGAAAAGGTCGCCTCCCTCTCTTCCCAGCGGGAAGCCTTCATCGATTTTTTCAAAGGAAAATTCCCGGGGGCTAAGGACCCGGGATTAATCGAATGCTATATCTTCAATTCCTGGAAGGAAGCCTTCGAGAAAGCCTCTGGGCTTCCCGAAGGCTCAGCCTATAACGTTTATAGCGGTGGGGAATTCCAGAGAAGCGAGGAGGTCGCCCTGGCTGTGAAAAATTCGCTGGGGGAAAGCGCTTCCTTCCTCCAGAGCGGGTTGGTCAAACTCCTCTGGGACGAGTTCCGGGGATTCGGGCCCCACACCTCGGTCCTCCTCCTTCTTAAGGAACATCAATTCTACACCCCTTACGATATGATGTACCGCCCCTATTCCCTCTATTCCACCTGCACTTTTTCCTCCTTCCTGGCCTTTCTCAACGAGACATACGGCCGAGAGAAACTCTTGAGCCTCCTTTCAAGCGTCAAGGACTACATGCTAACCAAGGGACAGAGCTTCCTGATCCTCCAGACCTTCCAGGGAATTTACGGAAAAAGCATCGATCAACTGACCAAAGAATGGAAGGATTTTCTCTTGAGCCTCCCCAGCCCTCCATATGATTCAAAAACCTACGCAGAGGCTGCGGAGTTCATAAACAAAGCCGGGGCGGAGTTCTACCTCTGGATCGATTTTCCCAATTTTCAGGAAATCCTGGAGAACTACGGTGTTTTGAATTTCTACTTCGACAATTTCGACATGGAAAAGACCCGGGGCAAATTGGCCCAGACAAGGGAAATGGTCGCTCAGAGCGAAAAAGCGTGGAAATCTGTCAGGAACCCGGTAACCTATTTCATCTGGGGAGGGGTTGCCCTGGGAGCGATCCTCTTTTCGGTTTCCCTTTATCTGATAATCATGGCCCAGATCAACAAAAGGAAAGCCCTGGCTTTCAGGAAAAAACGAGAAAAGGAGGAGAAGAACTTCGAGGATTTCCTGGAGGGAAAATCGAAGGATTAAAGGTCAGCGCACCTTCCTCAATTTTGCCTTCATGGCTTCCGCAATTGCCCTTCTTTCCTCTTTCCTCCGAATCGCCTCCCTTTTATCGTATTCCTTCTTGCCCCTGGCGAGGGCGATCTCCAGTTTTGCCAAGTGGTTCTTCAGGTAAAGACGGAGGGGAATTATGGTCAAGCCCTTCTCCAGGGACTTCCCCTGAAGCCGGCGAATCTCCCACTTGTGAAGGAGAAGTTTCCTTTTCCGGGTGGGGTCATGAGCGAACATTGCAGCAGGCTTGTAGCTCCCGATATGCAGGTTGAACACATAAGCTTCACCGTTTTCCACCTTAACGAAGGAGTCAAGGAAATTCACCTTCCCTTCTCGGATGGCTTTTATTTCCGATCCGTAGAGGGAAAGCCCTGCTTCGAATTTCTCGAGAATTTCATAAAAGTGGGCGGCGCGGCGGTTGACCGCCACAACCTTAATCCCCTGATCCTTTTCCATTTCTCTTGCTCAAGGTCCTTTATTGTGAAAGGATAACACATAGAAGGGAAAGTAAAAAAGGAACAAGGCTGGCTTTCAGCCGTCAAAAATATCAGGAGAACGAGGGGATGAATAACTCAATTAAAAACATTATTTTGACACTTTTGATCTTTTGCATAGGTCTTCCCCCTTTATTTCTGGAAAAGGTGGAGACCGTGCTGGGGGAGGATGCTCCTTCAATTGCTTTTCAAGCCTCCTTCCAAAGGGACTTCTACTATCCCGGAGAGATCGCGGAAATCAACCTGGAATTGGAGAACGGAGGGGCGGAAAGCGTCCAACTTTCCTTCACCTCCTCCCAGATTTACGACCTGGAGATCACCGGGCCAAACTCCTACTTCTGGAGGTGGTCTCAGGGGAAGTTCTTCTTGACGGTGATCAATTCCATCACCCTTGCTCCTGGGGAAAAGAAGGTGTTTTCCGAATACTGGACCATTCCCCAGGGAGCAAGCCCGGGGAAGTACTTTTTAAAGGCCCGGATAACCTCCTCCGATTTTCCCCTTGAGGGCTCTTCAAGCGTTGAAGTAAGGGAGGGAGGAAAATGGGAGGAGGTCTTCCTTCAGGACGACAGCGGGGACGTGATTTTAATTTCCACCTTCAAGGAGGATTTCCTGAAATCCCTTCGGGATTCCCAAAAAGACCAGGAAACCTGGGTCAGCGGAAAGGTGATCAGGACGGAAAACCCCCCCTGGAATTTCTCCTTCCTTCCCGACTCCCTCACCCTCTCCCCTTCCCAACCCGCTCAGGTTGTCCCGGGACTTTGGGAACTCCAGGAAAACCTGGATCGCTGGACGGGCGTCCCCACAGTTTCTTTAAGGCTTAAACCCCTTTCCTGGCTGGAGGAAGTCCCCTTCTCGGATCTTCAGGGCCACTGGGCGAAACCCCCCATCCTCGCTTTATTCAAATTTGGGATAGTGAACGGCTACCCTGACGGGACATTCCGACCTGATGGCCTTCTCACCAGGGCAGAATTCGCAAAGATGGTGGTTCTGGCATTAAAACTCTCCCTGGTTCAGTTCCCCACCCCGTCCTACTCCGACGTTCCCCGAGACCACTGGGGATATTTGTACATCGAGACTGCCTCCAGGGCAGGCCTGTTCATGGGTTTTCCCGGAGGGACCTTTCATCCCGAGGAGTTCGTCACCAGGGAACAGATATTAACGGTCATCGCCAGAAATGCAGGATGGATAGTTGACCCCCCTGAAAACCCTACTTTCCCTGATCTGGAAAAGGATTACTGGGCCTTCCCTTATGTGGAACAGGCAATCAAGGAGGGATTCATGGAAAAGGAGGACAAAAGATTGACCGGGGACCTCTGGGGGCCCGGGACCCCCGCAACCAGGGGTCAGGCAGCCCTACTTCTTTCCCGTCTTTACTTCCTCTTTGAGAAAAGGGCCGATAAAATCATCATCCAGGCGGACCACGGAGGAGGCCTTGTCCCCATCGAAGCCCTCCGCCAGCACGTGGTGGGCTTCACCCTATACGGGGATGGAACATACATAACCGAAAGGAATGGCTTCGTCCGAACCGGAAAACTACCCTTCTGGCGGGTTCTTGATTTAATCACCTTCTTTTCCTCTTTCGGGTTTTTCCAGATGAAGGATTTTTACGAACCGGAGCCCAAGGTTTACGACGCTCCCTCCACCTATATCCGGGTGGAATCAGCAAAAGTGAAGAAAACAGTTTCCGAATACGCCTGGGGAGCCCCAGGGGAGTTCAGGTTCCTTTATACATTCCTCAAACGAAACGATTTTGGCCCCACCGAGGAGTTCGTCCCCCAAAGGAGCATCCTCTTCGTGAGCCTCCTCGGTCCCCTGGAGAACCTGAATCAAGACCAGAGAGCGAGGATTGTCCAGCTCCCGGAGGAGTTCGAAAAGGGGATTCCCCCTTTGAAGGAACTGGAAAAGAAACCCGAGGGCTTCGAACTGAAACCAGAACTTTACTCCTTAATTGCCGGGCTTCTGGGAAACAACGGGCGGGTGATATTTGCCCTTCAGGATAACCTGGTTTATTCCCTCACCGTCAAGATCTTCCTCCCCTATCAGGAATGAACAGGGATAAAGGAAGAGGTGATTTTTTCCCTTTTTAACTGCGGTGATGGTTAAGGAACGGGGATTCCCAAAGGGATGGACCGAGGATTTCTGTCCTTTACTTGAAGTCCTCCGGGGAATATCATCAGAAAAAACGAGGAGGTGGTAAGTTTGCCCCTGATAAAATTTGTGAGAAATTACCGGGACCTTTCGACCGATCGAGGATTCCAGTTCGAATTTTTTTGTGACATCTGCGAGAACGGCTATCAGAGCACATTCCAACCCAGCAAATCGGGATCGATCAGCGATGCCCTTGAGGTCGCTGGAGGGATCTTCGGAGGACTCATCAGCCGGGCAAGCCGGGTAGGGGAAAAGGTTCACTCCGCTCGCTGGGAAAAGGAACACGACGAGGCCTTCATTTCGGCCATCGAGGAAGTAAAAAATCATTTCAAACAATGCCCCAGATGCGGAAAGTGGGTCTGCCTTGAGGTCTGCTGGAATCAGGAACGTGGGCTTTGCGTGGACTGCGCCCCTAAACTGGCGGGGGAAATCGCCCACGCCCAATCGGAGGCAACCATCCAACAGATTTCTCAGAAAGTAAAGGAAAAAGATTGGACCCAAGACCTCAATTTGGAAGCACCGGCTGTGGCAGTGTGTCCAAACTGCGGGGCTGATACCAAAGGGGCGAAGTTCTGTCCGGAGTGCGGAACTCCCCTCAGGGTAACGGGAAAGTGCCCCCGCTGCGGGGCAGAGACGGGAGGAGCCAAGTTCTGTCCGGAGTGCGGCTTTAAACTCACTTGAACCATTTTTCGGTTTTCTTCAAAATTCCCGGTCCCCAACCCCTCGAGGGAGAAGGAAGCCTGAAAGTAGAGACCAGCGGAATTCAGGTCCTTTCCTCCATGGGGAGCCCGATTTTCCTGCCCTTTTTCCAGATTGACGGATTGGAAATTGGCGATTATTCCTTCACTTTAAGTTTCGGGGAGGGAAAGAAACTGGAAATCTCGCGCCTGGGGACAAAAATGGAGGAGGCGGTGGGCTTGATCGAGAAAAATTTTTTCCTGGCCTGCTTCAATTCCCTCTTCCTTTCGGAAGCTGATTTGCTGGGAATTTTCCCCGCGGAAATAGCCTTCGGGGGTTTTTCCAAAATGGGAAAATTGGCAGTCTTTCCCAGGTTAATTCTCCTTTTCCCGGGAATGGAAAGAACCATGGTCCTCCCCATTGGCCTGCTCGAAGGTATTATTTTCAATCCGGAGGACTATTCACTGCTCCTTAAAACCACTCAGGGGGATATCCGGCTGAAAAAGATGGGGCAAAAAAAGGAGGAGATGGAAAACTCCCTCAGAAAAGCCTATGAGGGATGCAGTTTCTTTCTCTCTGACCTGCTGGCGAAATACCTCCCGGATATCGATCCCCTCGCCGGGCAGGGATTAACCGCCACCCTTCAAAAGGATGGGGCGATCCGAAGGAGCCTTTTTGAAGAGGTAAAGCACTGGGAAAGGATGCTCTCCTTAATTCCGGAAGAAAAAAGGGACTACGCCCGGACCCTTCTGGAGCTTTCTAACCCGGAAAACACCTTCTTCGGCCTCTCCTATCCCCCTCCTTTCCAGAGGGACCTCCCCTACCTCTCCTGGGTCTCGGTGCGCCGGGGGGACCTCCTGGGGTTCGAGGTGACCACAATGGAGGATTTCGCCACCTATTTCTTCAGGATTCCCGGGGCGACTGAAGGAGAAAAGGAGAACTGGGTAAAATCCGTTCACCTTTTCTGGCCCCTGGTGGGCTTCAGGAGAGAGGTCCTTTACAAAGAAGAAGCGGAACTGAAGGACGAGGAACTCCATTCCATCCTTCTCCTTTCCAGGATATTGCCCATTTTTACCCAAATGAGGGAAAATTTGGTCAAGAGAGTCGTTCACTCCGATCTTGGAGAATGGGAAAAGCAAGTAAAGGAAGTTTTCAAGGGAAATGAACCAGGGAAGTCTTAAAGAGAAGAAAGAACTTTTCGAAAAACAGGCTTTTCCCTTGATGCCCATGCTCTACCGCACTGCCCTCCGCTTGACCAGGAACCAGGCTGACGCGGAAGACCTCGTCCAGAACACCTTTCTGCGGGCGTTCAATTTTTATGACAAATTCACCCAGGGGACCTCTTTCAAAGCCTGGATCTTCAAGGTGATGACCAACATCTTCATTAACGAGTACCGAAAACAATCGAAGGATCCCCAAAAGGTACCCCTGGAGGATTATCTCATGGGCACCCCTGATCCCGAACACCTTTTCTTTGAAAACCTGGTTGACGAGGACATTAAGAGGGCTATTGAGGAACTGCCCGACCAGTACCGATTAACTTTTCTCCTTTACACGGAGGGTTTCTCATACAAGGAAATCGCCTCAATTACCGAGGCCAACCTGGGAACGGTGATGTCCCGGCTTCACCGGGCCAGGCGTTTATTGCAGGAAAAACTTTACAACCTTAAAAAAAGGGAGGTCCAAGTCAGTGAGCTGTGAAAACATGATCGAGAAACTTTACCTTTTCATCGACGGTGAACTATCCCCGGAAGAGGAATGCGAGATCGAAGCTCATCTGGAAGAATGCTTGACCTGTCTGCGAATATACGGCCTGGAGCTTCAGTTCAAAAGAATGGTTATCCAGAAATTAAGGTGCGAGGAAACCCCCACCCACTTGATCGAGCGAATTCGCATCGCCCTCGATTCCTTTTAAAGGGAAAGTCGGTCCTTAATTAAAGAAGATAGGCTGTAAGCGACCTCCTCAGCCTCCCCTTCCTTCAAAGATTCCACCATCACCCGAATGATCGGTTCGGTGCCCGATGGCCGGACAACCACCCTCCCTCTACCCTCCAGATCCTTCTGAAATTTTTCCAGCGCTCTTTGAATTTCCACGTCCTGGGAGAACTTCCCCTTGTCCTTAACTTTTACGTTTAGAAGAACCTGGGGGACCGGCTGGTATTCGTGTCCAAGTTCCGAAAGGTCCTTTCCGGTTTCTTGAATCAATTGCAAAAGCAACAAGCCGGTAAGCATTCCGTCCCCGGCCCAGGAGATCTCCCCGAATATAATGTGTCCCGATTGCTCACCCCCGAGGACAGCACCTTCCTCGATCATCTTCTCCAGGACATACCTGTCCCCCACTTTGGTTCGGATCAGTCTCCCCCCATTTTCCTGAATCGCCTTTTCCAGGGCGAAGTTGCTCATTACAGTGGTGACCACCGTCCTTTTGGGGAGAGTGCCCTCTTTTAAGCGGTGAAGCCCGAAAATGCACAGGACCACATCCCCATCAACCACTCTCCCGTTTCGATCAACCGCGATAAGCCGGTCGCCGTCGCCGTCGAAGGCGAAGCCCAGGTCAGCCTTTCTTTTTAGGACTTCTCCGCGCAGGAAATCGATGTTGGTGGAGCCACACCCCACATTAATCTGGCTCCCGTCAGGGGAGGAATTCAAGGGAAAAACCTCCAGTCCCGCCTCCTTGAAAATCTGGGGGGCAAAAAGGGAGGTTGAACCCCAGGCGCAGTCCAAAACTAATTTCAGGGGTTTAATCGACCGGGGAGAAAATCTCCTCAAGAATGAAAGATACCTTTCCCGGCTATCGGGAAGCACGAGGGGACGCTCGGGAAAATCTGGGCCTTTAAAGGAGAGCCCTTCGAGGATCTCCTCAATCCGAGCCTCCTCAGCATCAGAAAGCTTCATGGAATTTTCCCCGAAAATCTTGATCCCGTTGTCCTGAATGGGATTGTGGGAGGCGGAAATCATTACCCCAGCCTGAGCGCCGTAATCTTTGACCAGCACCGAGAGTGCGGGAGTGGTTACAATACCCAGCAGGCCAACCTTCACCCCCGCGGATAGGGCACCGGAAGCCAAAGCGGCTTCAAGCATGTCCGAGGAAATCCGGGGGTCCTTGCCAATTATGATCAGGGGCTGGGAATACTTTTCTTTAAGGTAAAAACCAAGGGCCCGACCGATTTTCAAAGCCAGGTCGGCAGTCAATTCGATGTTCGCCGCTCCCCTGACCCCGTCGGTGCCAAAAATTTTTCTGTTCATGGAGAAACCTCTACCTCAACACCGGAGGGATCCACTTTCAAAATGACCACGCCCGGGGGAGACTCCACTTTGACCGGGAGGTTGTAGGTCCCCGGAGAAAGGCCGGAGGCATCAACCCAGGCGGAAAAATCCCTTTCCCTCAAAGTCTCGACGAGGGATTTGGGACCGGAGACGAAGACCGAGACCTGTTCGGTCTTCAGGGTAACGGAAGCCCCGTCCCTCTTTACCTGGATGGAAACCTCAAAGGCGGCCCTCCCCTCCTCTTCAATTTCCACCTTCACGGTCACAAGAGGCTCGGAGATTATCCGGGCGCTTGTGGAGGAGGAATCGATGTAGGTCCGCTCCTGGAAACTCTCGGTTTTATAGGAAAGGGAGATGGGATAAGTGTAAAGGGCGGAGATGCCCTCGAGGACGTCCGCGCTTCC
Organism: Caldisericota bacterium; assembly: GCA_024655965.1. Taxonomy (GTDB): domain Bacteria; phylum Caldisericota; class JANLFM01; order JANLFM01; family JANLFM01; genus JANLFM01. The sequence continues at coordinate 128,917 of JANLFL010000002.1, forward strand.
CTCCAGAGTGGCGACCTGAGGCTCGCAGAAAACACTTCTTACCACCAGACCCTCGGGAAGCGAGCCATCCAGAAGGGGGATGATGGGAACCGTCTTGGAAAGCGTTTGAGCGTTAATTGCGATGGTCACATCCACATTCTGGGGATTAAGCTCCACCCCGGAAACCTCCTGCCCTTTGTCGTCAACCACCCGGAGAGGGACGGTCTGGGAGATCTGGGCGGTAATCCCCGTGAGGGTTACGGGAGCAATAACCCTCTGGGCTTTTTCCAGAAAACTCCCCGGCCCTTTGAGTTCTACCTGTTCAGGCTTAATCTCCTCCACGGGACCAAGGGTAAAGCCTTGAGGGAGTTTTCCCAGAAACATTATCTCCACGGGCATGGTTTTGGTGGTGATGCTTTCCAGGGTGACCAAGACCTTTTCCGGGTTCATCTCCACCAGATTTGCCCCGGGTATGGATTTCATTTGCACGGGGACCAGCCACTGACCATCTGTTTTGCCTTGAAGATCAACGAAGGCCTCCAGGTCCTCGCTCCTGATTTCCATCCGGACTGGACCCCGAACCCTGACGGTGACATTCCCCGGGCCCTGGGTGAGGGCAAGGTCATTGGGAACATTCCTGGCCTTTATAGCGATGGTGAAAACCCTCTCCATCTGGGGGGCCTCCGCAGAGACCACATAGACCCAGAGAAGGAGAGCCAGGAAAAATGATAGAAGGATAAGTTGCCAGTTTGCTTTAAAGGCGTCAGATAGCTTTTTCAACCTTTTCCCTCCTCGGGGGGACCAAAAGCGAGGTCAATCTGGTCCTTAAATCCACCGTCCTGAGGTCCGTTTCCAGGGCACCTTTAAAGGCTAAGGAAATTGTCCCTGTCTGTTCAGAGACGACCACCGCGATGGCGTCGGTTTCTTTGGTGACTTCAACGGCCGCAAGGTGCCGGGTTCCGAACTTCCTCAACCCGATGACATCGGGAAGGGGAATGACCACCCGGGCAGCAAGAATCCTGTTTCCGGAAATCACCACTGCCCCATCATGAAGGGGAGAATTGGGGTAAAAAATGGAGTTCAGGACCTCGGCGGAGACCAGGGAGTCCATTTTTACTCCCCTTTCAACCAGCTCCTGAAGGCCGGATTCCCTCTGGATGATTATCAAAGCTCCGATCTTCTTTTCCGCCATCTGGATCACGGCCTGGAAAATCTCGCTCAGGGTCTCCTCATATCCGGAGGGGTGGGCAAGGATGCTCCTGCTCCCCAGCCTGGCGAAAAAATGCCGGAGTTCTGGCTGAAAGATGATCGCCAAAACCAAAGGCAAGGTGGCGATGATCATCGTGACCACGGTGCGCAGGACCCACTCCAGGGTGATCAACCCCACCCATCCGGCAATCACGGAGATAATGAGCATGAAGGCCAGGGCGATTGCCAAACCCATGAAAAGCTGAAAAGCTCTTGTCCGCTTGAGGAAATAAAAAACAAAAAAGAGAAGGACGGAAATTATCACCACATCCAGAATGTTCAGGGCGAGGGAGGGAACCTTGATCTTTGCCCAGAATTCCTGAAGCCATTCGTAGAAGGAGGTCATTTCCGCCCCTTAAATCCCTTAAAGCAACAGGGCGAGGATCGCCTTCTGCACGTGAAGGCGGTTTTCCGCCTGGTCGAATATCACCGATTGAGGCCCGTCCATGACCTCGTCGGTGATCTCCAGTCCACGGTGAGCGGGAAGGCAGTGCATCACAATGGCGTCCTTTTTGGCGTGCTTCAAGAGGTCCGTGGAAAGCTGGTAAGGTTTGAAGACCTTGAGCCTTTCCTCCTTTTCCTTTTCCTGGCCCATGCTTACCCAGGTGTCGGTGTAGACCACGTCGGCATCCTGCACCGCCTTTCTGGGATCCTCGAAGATTTCCAGGGAACCACCGGAAATGGCCGCAAACTCGGAGGCCTTTTTCAGAACCTCATCAGGAGGCCTGTACTTTGAAGGGGTCCCCAGCCTCACATGGAGCCCAAGGAGGGTCCCTCCGAAAATGAGGGAATTGGCAACGTTGTTTCCATCTCCCACATAGGCAATGGTCAAGCCGGAAAGCTTCCCCTTATGTTCCAGTATGGTGTAAAAGTCGGTCAATCCCTGACAGGGATGGGTGAAGTCCGAGAGGCCATTGATCACCGGAGCCCTCGAGCCCTCAGCCAGGTCGACAACATCCTGGTGGGCAAAGACCCGGGCCATAATGCCGTCAACATACCTTCCCAGAACACGGGCAGTATCGAGGATCGTTTCCCCGATCCTTAGTTGAAGGTCGTTTGCGGAAAGAAAGAGGGCATGTCCTCCCAGGTGAGCCATGGCCACCTCGAAGGAAACCCTGGTCCTGGTGGAGGTCTTCTGGAAGACCATGGCCAGGGTTTTCCCATCAAGGAGCTTGGGGAAGTGCCCCATTTTGGCCAGGGTTTTCAGTTCTGTAGTGGCTTCAAAGATTAACTCTATCTCCTGTCGGGAAAGGTCCCTCAGGGAAAGAAGGTCCCTCCCTTTTAGTTCGCTTCTCATTTAATCCCTCCAGTTTTTATAGAGGAAGCCTCTCCCGGATTATCTCCTCGAGATCAGGATGACCGACTTCCTCAAGCTCATAATAAATCCGAACGGTCTCCTTGTTAATCTTTAAAAACCGGGTGAGGTTGATCGGGGTCCCGATGATCACCAGGTCGCAGTCGGAAGCGTTGATGGTCTCCTCCAGCTCCTTCATCTGTTTCTCCCCGTAACCCATGGCGGGAAGGACCTCCGTGAGATGAGGATATTTCCTGAAGGTCTCCTGAATTGAACCCCTGGCAAAAGGACGAGGATCGACAATTTCCCTGGCTCCCGCCCTTTTTGCCGCGAGATATCCTGCTCCAAAACCCATCTCCCCATGGGTCACCGTAGGCCCATCCTCAATCACCAGGACTCTTTTATCCTTAATTGCCTCCATGTTCTCAGCCTTGATTGTTGACCTTGCTTCGATAATAGTTGCGCTGGGATTCAAATTTTCCAGGGACTTGCGCACGGTCTCGATCTGCTCCCGGGAGGCTGTATCAACTTTATTTATGATTAAAACATCGGCCATGCGGCTGTTGGTCTGTCCAGGATGGTACAACCTTTCGTGTCCCGGCCTCAAGGGATCGGCGACCACAATTTTCAGGTCGGAGACATAGAAGGGAAAATCGTTGTTTCCCCCATCCCAGACAATTACTTCGGCTTCCATTTCCGCTTTTTTAAGGATCGCCCCGTAATCCACTCCGGAATAGACGATGGCCCCCCGCTCGATGTGGGGTTCGTACTCCTCCCGCTCTTCGATGGTGCACTTGTAGGTGACCAGATCATCAAGGGTGGCGAACCGCTGCACCGCCTGTTCTTCAAGGTTTCCATAAGGCATGGGGTGCCGGATAACCACCACCTTTTTCCCGAGTTTGCGCAGGATGGCCACTACCCGCCTGGTGGTCTGTGATTTTCCCGAACCGGTCCTCACAGCGCAAATGGAAACGACCGGGCGAATGCTCTTTAAAGCTGTGCTTCCGGGGCCGAGAAGGACAAAATCAGCCCCAGCAGCCATGACCTCCGCCGCCTTTCCCATCACGTACTCGTTGGAAACATCGGAATAGGCGAAGACCACCTCGTTAACTTTGAGGCTCCGGATGAGATGGGTGAGTTCCTGTTCGCTGTAGATTGGAATTCCCTTTGGATAGAGTTTTCCTGCCAGGGCAGGAGGGTAAATCCGCCCCTCAATATCAGGAATCTGGGTGGCGGTGAAAGCCACCACTTCATAGTTTGGATTGTCCCGGAAGAAAACGTTGAAGTTGTGAAAGTCCCTTCCGGCTGCTCCCATGATCAAAACTTTTCTCTTCATAAACCCTCCTTGAAGTAATCAGATGGCTGGAATTTTTTCTCCACGTAGGGGGAAACGGACGCCCTTAAAACTGCCTGATAAGAAAGCGCGAAGCTGATTGTTTCTCCAACTACGGTTGGCACTTCCCTTTCGGTGACATCGAGGACAAGGTGGTCGGAGGAGGCACCCACGATCTTCACCCCAGACTCCAGGGGGACCATCCGGTCAAGGTCAACATCGATCCGGCCCAGGGAAAGGACCGCCCTTCTCCGGGGACCTTCTGGGCCTGCAAGCCCTTCCTCCCCAAAAGCGTTCCTCCCGAGGGGGAAGTTTCCCTGGTTTTCCTTGGTCTCCACCTCGAGGACAGTGGCTCGAAGGATGCAGGTGTCTTGCCTTGTCCCGGGGACCAGGCGATTCCCGGAGGTATCCGTCCCGCAAACGATCCCCTCGCCAATGCGGAGCTGGTTGATTCCCTCAGGCATTTCCCCTCTTTCCAGAAGGCTCAGGCTCACGGTAGCACCGCCGGAGAATACCTCGAGGGTCCTTCCAATAGCCTGTTCCGCTTCTTTCCCGGCTTTCACCAAAAGGCCGGTATTCTCCCGGGTGGGCAGGACTCCGCTCAAGCAACCAAAATTGGTGGCCACCCCCAATAGTTCCAAGCCTTTCAATTTCTCCACTTCCAGGGAAACCTCGGGGACCTTCTCGGGAAGAATCCCCTCCCGGAGGTCACCGCATTCCACCCCCAGGAGGACCTTGTGCTTCCTCCCCGAAGTCAGGGCCGCTCTTGAAAGAACTCTCATGGTCTCCAGAGAAGTATTGATGCTAATATCTGCTGTTTCCACAGTCAATTTGGCTTCGAGGGGCGAAGGGGGGCGAAGGAGCATCAGGGGGACGTTCAGCCCAGCCCTTTTCAGGTTGACCAGATTCACAAGCCGGGAATCAGCAATCCCCACAACCCCTCCTCGAACCATCGCCCAGGCAACTGGAGGGAAGCCGCATGAGACCTTGGTCACCCCGAAAACCTTGATTCCGAACTTGGAAGAAAAATTGACGATGTTCCGGGCGTTCTCCTCGATCAGGTTCAGGCGGAAGATCAATTGGGGAAACATGGCTTAATTCTTTAAAGCGGTCAGGATGGATTCCCGGAGGATTTCAAGCCCTTTTTCAACCTCTTCCCGGTTGATGACCATCGCCGGAGTGAACCTGATTGCCGAAGTCCCGCAGGGGAGGAGGAGCAAGCCGTTTTTATAGCAGTTCTCGATCACTTTGTCCCGGAGCTCCCTGGCAGGGGTCTTGGTCTCCCGGTCCTTCACCAGTTCAATGGCCAGCATCAAGCCGAGCCCCCGGACATCGCCCACTTCCTCAATATCCGCCATCAAATCCATCAGGCCTTTCTTGAAGAGGTCGCCCATCCTCCTGGTATTCTCGAGGAGCTTCTCCTCCTCGATTGCTTCGATGGTGGCGAGGGCGGCAACTGCGGAAATGGGGTTCCCTCCGAAGGTGTTGGAATGCCTGCCCTGAACCGGGAAGTCGAGCTCGCTATTGAACACCGTGGCTCCCATGGGAAGGCCGGAGGCCATAGCTTTTCCCAGATTAATCACGTCGGGGACCACCCCGAAATGCTGGATGGCGAACATCTCACCGGTCTTTCCAAACCCGGACTGCACCTCGTCAGCCACGAAGAGGATATCGTACTTCTCGCATATTTTCTTGATTTTCTGGACGAAACCCACTGGGGGAACTACATAACCCCCTTCGCCCTGCACGGGTTCCATGAAAACCGCGGCTACCTCCTCGGGGGGCAATACCGATTTAAAGTAAAGGTCCTCAAGAATCTGGGCGCACCAGAAATTGCAGGTCTCTGGTTTCATCTTGTAGGCACATCGATAACAATAGGCGAAGGGGAGATGGGTCACCCCGGGCATCATGGGGAAAAACGATTCCCGTTGGACGACCTTGGAGGCGGTTAAGGCCAGAGCGCCCATGGTCCTTCCGTGGAATGCACCGAGGAATGCCACGAACTGCTTTTTTCCCGTGGCTGAACGGGAAAGCTTCAGGGCGGCCTCGTTCGCCTCCGCCCCCGAGTTGGAGAGAAAGACCTTTTTGGGAAAGTCCCCGGGGGTAATCTGGCAAAGCTTCTGAGCGATCCGGCTTTGGACCTCGTAATAGAAATCCGGGCCATTAAAGAAGAGGAATTTCTCCGCTTGCTCTTGAATCGCCCGGACCACTCGAGGGTGAGAGTGTCCTGTTCCGGCAACCATGCCGTTTGTAAAATCCAGGAAAAGGTTTCCGTCAAGGTCTTCGAACCTTACCCCCCTCCCCCATTTAATCGCCACCGGAGAACCTTTGGTCCCGGTGGCTAGGTACGTTTCATCAAGGGAAACGATCCTTTTTGTCTCTTCTCCGGGAACGGGTACGCGGATTTTTGGCCCTTCTGTCAAGCGCATTATTTCCTCCTACGGAATTAGTCTCAACTGCCCCCAAATTTATCATCAAAACGGGAAAAAAACAAGATTAATCCTTAATGAAAGCCATCAACTGCACTTTATAAGGTTTCCATCCCCAAATAAAAAAAGGGCCCTTAAGGGCCCCTTTTTAAGTCAATTAACGCTTGCGATACTGGGAAGCTTTTCGGGCTCGCTTCAGCCCGTATTTCTTTCTTTCCTTCTCCCGGGGATCACGGGTTAAAAGACCCGCTTTCTTCAACACGGAATGGAATTCGGGATTATGTTCAATCAGGGCCCGGCTTACCGCATGGCGAACCGCTCCAGCCTGGCCGGAGACCCCGCCCCCTTCAACCTGGACCTTGATGTCCAACTGCCCCAAAGTCCCGGTAAGGGTCAAAGGTTGTTTGACCATATCAACCAGGGTGGGGCGACGGAAATATTCTTCGGGGGTTTTTCCGTTGACCAGAAAGACACCTTTTCCGGGAGCAAGGAAAGCCCTGGCAATCGCTGTCTTCCTACTTCCTGAGGCGTGTGTTTTTAAAACTCCTTCCAATTCTTCCTCCTATTCTAAAGGCTGCGGATTCTGAGCCTGGTGAGGATGTTCACCTTCGGGATAAACCTTCAGCTTCTTGAACATCTTCCGCCCGAGGGCGTTCTTGGGGAGCATAAGGCGCACCGCATGCTCAATAACCCTCTCCGGGTGTTTATCCAGCATCTCTTGGAGCGTCCGCTTTTTCAAGCCACCAGGATACCCCGAATAATGATAATAAATCTGTTCCTCGAGTTTGGCCCCAGTGGTCCTCACATAACGAGCGTTCGTGACCACCACGTAATCTCCTAAATCAAGAAAAGGGGTGTACTGCGGTTTGTGCTTGCCCATTAAAATTCTGGCAATCTTCGAGGCAAGGCGGCCGAGGGTCTTTCCCCGGGCGTCCACCACGAACCATCGGCGATTAATTTCATCCTCTTTGGGAATATAAGTCTTCATCGAATTCCTCCATAATAGTTCCCTGAAACGGGGAAAATTTTATAGGAAACGGGGAAAGGTGTCAAATAATCTAAAAAGCCAAGGGTCTTGGCCAAAAAATGAATTACCCCGGATGGCTGAAAACCTGACACCCCTCCCTTATATAGGGAGGACGGAAAAATTTTTAGTCCTTTCCTTCTCAAGCCCGGTTTAGGGCCTTATCCCCCCATCATCCAGTAGGATATCAGGCGGGCCAGGAAGACCGAGGTTTGAGCCCGGGTTGCCGGGTGGTTGAACTTCACGATCGAGTTTTCCCCCGCCCCGGGACCGGGGATGGTGATCTGGGGGTAATCGGGGAAGCAGATGATCCCGTTTTGCTCCGCGGCGCCCACGTACCTGAAGAACCAGTCCCCGGAATCGATGAAGCGCAGGGAGTCGCCCTCGGGAACGAGGATTTTCAAAGAGGGGTCCTGGAGAGGGAAGCCTCCCGCCCGGACGATCACCGTAAGGACCTCGGCGATGGTGATATTCCCCTGGGGTTTGAAGCTCCCATCCGGATAACCCACCACCAGGCCCTGCTTGACGGCTCCCTCCACATAGGGGTAGAACCATTCCTCCCTGGGGACATCGGGGAAGGTGGGGCTATCGGGATACTCCGGGGCATAGTCGCAGGTAAGGAGGATCATCTTGGCGAATTCCGCTCTGGTGACGGGGTTCTCCGGCCTGAAGGTGCCATCGGGGTAGCCGTTGACGATCCCTTCCTGAACGAGGTTCCTGATTTCCGGGAAGGCCCAGTAATCCGAGGGGACATCGGAAAAGACCCCACCGGAGGTTCCAATGAGAACAGCGTGGGACACAATCTGGCAAAGGACTTCCATATCTGTGGAAAGGAGGGAAAGCTTAATCACTGCCCTCCCCGTTTCCTGTGGTGTCCAGGAGACTGACCCTGTGTCCTGGCCCTCAGCGATTACCTGGAAGGGCCCATCGTTTAAAGAAACTTCAATTCGAATTAAATAAACCTCCTGAGGGGGATTGGAGGTTCTCCACTTGATTTCCAGAGGCTCACCCAAGGGAATCGTTTCTCCTCCTCGAGGCTGAAGAAGCTCAAGGGAGGGAGGTTGAGGGGTGCCGAAGGCATATAGGTCCCCGTTCTCATCGAAAATATAAAGGGTTCCATCGGGGCCAATCGCTGGAAAGGCTGGAAAGCTTGAAATCTCTCCCCCGGTCTCGACAGACCAGAGGAGGGAACCGTCCGGGCGCAGGGCGTACACTTTTCCATCACCGGAGCCAAAAAAGAGGTTCCCTTGGTTGTCAACGGCAGGGGGACACCTGAGCTCACCTGTTGTCTGAAAACGCCACTTTATGCTTCCGTCATTGGGATCAAGGGCATAGACAACCCCCATTATACTGCTAACATAAAGGGTTCCATCCGGGGCAAAGACAGGGGGATGAAAGGAATAAACAGAACTCTTGGACCATTTTTCCCTACCCTGGGGGTCTAATGCACGGAGTACTCCTGCAAGGTCGAAAAAATAAATTGTCCCATCCTCCCCAATGGAAGGGTTGAACCCTGATTCAATCAAAATGAAACTATCTCCGGGGGGCTCGAGGGGGTATTTCCATTCTATCCCTCTCGAGGGGTGAACCGCGTAAAGGAACCGATCTTGGGAGACGAAGTAAAAAGTCCCATCCTCGCCTACGGCTGGAGACCCCCAAATGGGACCCCCAGTGGGAACATAAGATAGGACTTCACCCTGGTTATTCAGGCGGTAACAATTCCCATCAGAGGAGCCCACCAAAATGAAGTCCTTCCAGACAGTTGGAAAAAAGAAACCCCCCTCTTTTTCAAAAAACCAGGCCTCCGTTCCGTCTGGGTTAATGGCGACAATTCGCTCAAAATGCCCGCCACCAGAAGGGCAAATTGCGAAAACAACCTTTCCGTCAGAGAGGACTGTTGGAAAACTGAACCCCTGCCAAAAGGAGGAGGGGATGGAGTAGGTCCACTTCAAAGTACCATCCTGGTTGATGGCGTAAAGGTCATTTCTGGTCAAAAAGTATATCGTCCCATCTCTGGCGATTGAGGGACCTGCGGGGAATTGTACCTGGCCCAAGGGAAAAACCCACTTTATTTGGGATGAGCTTGGGCCCGAATACTGACTCCTCCCGGTATGTTGGGGATTCGCCATATACATCGCCCAAGGATGGTCGGAACTTGCCGCCCTTGGGCCCTCAGAAGGAAGGGGAATGAGGGCAAGGGAAAGAAAGAGGAAAAGGATTAGCATTTTCTTCATCTTCAATCTCCTTTTTCTTCAGGCGGAGGAAAAAGATGGAAAAAAGTTTAAGTCCGGTTTGCCTCGTTCGCGCCCCAAAATTGATTATATATTAAATTCAAAACCCGGCCCCGTCAAAAAATAATTTCCCAATTTTAAATTCAGATTAAATGGTCCTCTCCTGGTAAAAAAATCAAAGCCACGAAATTTCCCCTCCAATTCCTTGGTTCCAGAACTTTTGGAGACAAAAAGGGGATTAAAGACAGAAAAGCAAGGATTGGGAATGAAGGAATAAAGAATTTCCCTTTTCTCCCAAGGAGGAGGATCTTAAAGCCTTTCCGGAAAAATTCCCTGAGGAATTCCCTGGAAAATGGTCGGGGATGGGGAAACCTTTTCCTAAATCAACCCCGTCCGGGAGTTAAATTCCGTAATCAGCCTGTCCCATTCCGGTACCTGGGAGAAGACCTCCTCCCAGAAGTCCGGGGACCAGAGGTGGTTCAGCTCTTCCACGGTCTTTCCCTGCTGTTCCACCCAGGTGAAGTACTTCAGGTTGTGGAGGGCTTTTCTGTCCCAGTATCCCAGTTCCTTGATCCAATCAGTTTTTATTCCCTGAAGAAAATGGTGAAAATCAACGAGGGCATCCCTTTCGGAATATTCCCCTCTCTCCTCCCGGAGCTCCTTTATTCGGGAAAGGTACATTTCCGCAGAGTCAGTGAAGATGGTGAAAACGATGTCCCTTTCATCGAGTTCAAAAAACCTGGCAAGTTTTATTGAACTGATCAGGTTAGATATCGAGGAAATGCCCAGCAAGGGAAGGGAGGCGACAACATGTTCAGGAACACCTTCCTTGATCAGAAGCTCCTTCCCTTTTTCCTCGTTAAAAAGCCGAAGGAGACGCATGGGATATTCATCATCAATGGCGATCACCACATCGGTGTTCCGGACATTATGAATCCAGGGGACGTGCTTGTCCCCGATTCCCTCGATCCTGTGGGCGCCAAACCCGTTAAGGAATAAAGTAGGGCATTGCAGGGCTTCGCTGGCCCCAACCTTGAGAAGGGGAAACTTCTTCCGGAGGTAATCCCCAGCGCCGATCGTCCCGGCGGAACCGGTGGCTGAGACGTAAGCGGCAAATCGGGACCGGGGGGATTTTAACTTTTCGAATACCTCCTCGATCGCCGGTCCAGTGATTTCGTAATGCCAGATGCAGTTTCCGAACTCGTCGAACTGATTGAAAATTACGATCTGGTTCCCTCTTTCCCTTTTCAGTTCCCAGCACTTGTCATAAATTTCCTTGACATTGGACTCGCTCCCCGGAGTGGCAATGATCTCCTTCGTCCCGATCTCCCTGAGCCAGTCGAACCTTTCCCTGCTCATTTCCTCGGGGAGGATGGCGATAGCGTCGCAGGCAAGAAGGGCGCAGTCGAAAGCCCCACCACGACAATAGTTCCCGGTGGAGGGCCAAACAGCCTTCTGGCTGGTTGGGTCGAATTGCCCGGTAACCAGGCGGGGTACGAGGCACCCAAAGGCGGCCCCAACTTTATGGGCGCCGGTAGGAAAGTACTTTCCGATTAATCCCACGATCCGGGCCTTGACCCCGGTCAAGGAGGAGGGGAGTTCAATGAAATTCACACCGTTAAACAGCCCGGTTTTAATGTCATTTTTCCAGGTTATGCGGAAAAGGTTCAGGGGATGGACATCCCAAAGACCGATCGAGGGGAGTTTTTCCTGGATTTTTGGGGGAATGAGTTCAGGGTCCCGCTGTTGGGCGAAAGTGGGAATGATGATCCCCCGTTCCCGGCACCGTTTGACTGTCTTTTCAAGGACTTCAGGGTTAATTTCCAGGGGTTTTATGAATTTGGTCAATTTTCTGGCTCCTTAAAAATATGTCTGACAATTGGGAATATGCCAAAAAGCCTAGTCCCTGTCAATATTAGGACAAAAAAGCCCTTTCCTTTGCTCCAAAGCGAGAGGCAATTTCCTTAAGTTCTTCTCTGTGAGCGAAAAGGGCGCATGGGGATCCCTCGGTTTCCAGAAGCCCATCCTGTTTTCTGATTTCCCGAAAGAAATCTCCGGAAAGTGCCTCTCGAAGAGGCGTTTCCAGGAGGTTATGTTGGGCAAGGGAGGATACCGGGCAGGGAGTGAGGAAACCGCTGGGGGTCACATGGGCGAACCCCTTTCCCGCGGAAACGCAGCCCCCAACGAGCTCTTCATCCCCCGGGGAATGAATGAGGAACATCCTTTTCTTCTGCCGATATTCCAGCACCTTCTCTCGGAACTGGGCCCGCTCTTCTTGAGAAAGCGTTTCTCCCTCTTCTTGATTGTTGGGAATGTACTCCATGAGAAAGCCCAGATGGATCCCCTCGGCGATCAAAGAGTCAATATGGGCCTCCTCCATCCAGTAGCGGAAGTTTCTGCGTGTGATTGTAACGGAGACGCCCGCAAGCGTTCCTCCAAGGATCAGTCCGGCCTTCGTATCCATCACCCTTCTGTAGACTCCCCTGCCACGGCGGAAATCGGTTTCCTCTTCGCCGCCCTCGAGGCTCAAAATTACTGCCACGTTGTTCAGCTTCCTCAGCACCGCCTGATGCTCCCTGGAAATCGCCACACCATTGGTAAAAACAAGGAAAAAATTCCCGGGAAATTCTTCGATCAAGTTCAGAATTCCGGGGTGCAGAAATGGCTCCCCGCCAGCCAGGAGAAAGAAAAAGACTCCTAATTCCCTGGCTTCTTTGATGATTTTCCGCCACTCCTCTAAACCCAGATGGGGATGATAGGTTGGTTGGCCTTTCTTCATGGTCCCCACCCGAGCTGCGTAACAGCCTGTGCAGGCGAGATTGCATTCCTGGGTGATGCTCAAAATAAGCATGGGGGGGACGACAAGTCCCTCTCGAAGCAATCGCTTTCTCTTTTGAGTGGCCCTTCTAAAAGAGAAGAGGAAAGATGGGAGGTGGAAACAGTAGCGTGGGTTTTTCCAGAGCCAAAGGGAGAGAATCCCGAGGAGGGTCTTGATCCCAAAATTTTTTTGAAACACCCCGTTTACCTTTCCGAATTTTGATTATTTATACCACCTCGATCTCGGAGAGTCCAAGAGAAAGCGAGCAACTCCTGGATTTCATTGAAAAAGCCTGGAACGGGAAGGGATATTTGACAGGGTACCCTTTCCGGCTTAGTATTGACCGCAATGCCCTTTTGGGCCCCCGAGAAATCCAAGTGAATACCAAAATAAATCTAAATCAAGCTAGTCGAGAAAAGAATAACGCTGCCCTGAGTTCGGTGATTGCCGCGGTGGGCCTTACCATGCTTAAGCTGGTAGTGGGCATCACCACGAACAGCTTAGGCATCCTGGCCGAGGCGGCTCATTCAGGACTGGACCTGGTGGCAGCTATCATTACCCTGATTGCAGTCCGGATCTCAGATCGGCCTGCTGACGGGAATCACCGCTACGGACACGGAAAAGTAGAGAATTTATCCGCCCTTTTCGAAACCCTCCTGCTTTTTGCCACCTGTGTTTGGATCATTTTCGAATCTGTCCAACGCTTGTTTTTCCGACCCGCGGAAATTGACCCCAGCATCTGGGCTTTTCTGGTGATGGGATTGTCCATCGGGGTCGACGTTTCCAGGTCCCGGATACTTTTCCGGGCAGCCCGCAAACACAACAGCCAAGCGCTTGAAGCCGATGCGCTTCATTTTTCCACCGACATCTGGAGCTCGAGCGTGGTTATTTTAGGCCTGGTCGGTGTAATTTTGGCTAAGACCTTTCCCGGGTTGGCCTTTTTAAAGCAAGCAGACGCTGTAGCAGCGCTGATTGTTGCTGCTATTGTAGTCTACATAAGTTTTAAATTAGGCAAGCGAACGATCATGGCCCTTCTGGACACGGCTCCCCCAGGGATAATTGAAAAGCTAAAAGCGGTTGTGCAAGGCACACCCAAAGTGCGCAATTGTCATCGAATTCGAGTTCGCCCGTCCGGAGCACATTACTTTGTAGACGTGCACATTCTGGTGGATAGCAAGGCAAGGATTGAAGAGGTTCATGCCATTACCGAGGCAGTGGAGCAGGCGGTTCACAGGGAACTGCCAGGAGCGGATGTCACAGTCCACCCTGAACCGGATACCCCCGCTAACCGCCCCACTTCCTCGGAGTTGTAGGACCATTCGCCTTAACCTGATTAGTCCCATCTATTCCAGAGGTATCAGCCTCCTGCGCGAGATGGCCTCAAGACTGAATTTATAACCTTCCTCTTCCAGTAGCCGGAGCACTTCCTCTAAGCGAGCGCCTCCTAAAGGTGAGGAGACCAGCTCCATTTCAAGGAAATCAGATCCTGCCCTCAAAGCCCGGAGGAACTCCTTCAAATTTATTTGTTTCCTTATTTTGGGGGTGGAGCGCAGGGTATAAAGTTCCTCCCTTTGAAGGAGTGCTTTTAAAAAGCCGGCCTCCGGGACCTTACCCCAGGTTCCCGAAAGGTACCAAAAAGAAAGAAAGGGGAAAGCCGTGAGCGCTTTATCCTTTTCCTCCACGAACCAGGCGTCCATAATTTCCAAACCGGGAGGAGAACAGGCTTTTAACCTGAGAAGGCGATCGAAAGCTGGCTCTTTTTCAAAAAATATATCCAAAAGTTCCTCCTCCCCTGTCGCTCCCACGGGCAAGGCGGGTCCCATGGAAATCATGGGGCGGGGGTGGAAGCCCTGGCTAAATTCAACTTCAATTTCTGCCCGGCGCACGAGCCGGGAAAAGGCCCTCCAGATATCCAAGTGGGAAAGGAAGGCAATTTCCTTACCCTTCTTATAACGGATGCGCACCCTTTTACTCATGACCGTTGAGGGCTTTCATTCTTTCCCTGAAGAGGTACTCCTTTCCTGAAGTATAAAACGCTCCTTCCCAGGGCAGGGACTCGCCCTTATCCCGTTTCCGGTAAAGGTAGAAAGAGGGATCAATCCCGCAGGCCCCAAAAGCTTTTTCCCACCTTTCGAAGGAGAAGTGGTCACTCCAGGCATCAAGCCTGGAGCCAAATTCCCAGGCTTTCTGGATCACTTCCGCCACCCTCCTGTCCCCTCTGGCGATCACTCCCTCAAGGAAACTGAGCTCCTCCATTTGCCCTCCGACCTCGATCCCTCTTTGTTCAAGCCTGGATCGGATGTAGTGCCTTTTTCTTTTCAGTTCCTTTAGCTCCTCCATCCTTTCCCACTGAAACGGGGTCTGGGGTTTGGGGACAAATCCGGAGCAGGAGACGGAAAGACGAGCTCTGGGGTTTCCGCTTTTCGCCAATTTGTTCAACTTTAAAACCAGGTCAACAATTCCCTCAATGTCCGCCTCGGTTTCCCCTGGAAGCCCCACCATGAAATACAGTTTTATTTTTGAAAAACCGCTCTCTGAGGCGAACTTGACCGCTTGAAAAATATCCTCCTCAGAGATCCCTTTTCCGATGAGATCCCTCATGCGTTGGGTTCCCGCTTCGGGGGCGAAGGTCAAGGTGATATTGCTCCCCATTGAAAGCCGGGCAATTTTCACGGAAAAGGAATCCACCCTCAGAGAGGGAAGGGAAACCTGAACCTTCCTTTTATCCAGTTCGGGCTTCAGCAAGGAGAGGACTTCCTCAAGCCAGGGATAATCACAGGAAGAGAGGGAAACCAGGCCCAGTTCCTCCCAGCCGGTGTTCTTAAGAATTTCCAGGGCTTGATTGATGACCGTTTCCGGCTTCTTAAACCTCCTCGGGCGATAAACGAAACCCGCCTGGCAAAAACGACAACCCCGAACGCATCCCCGAAAGAGTTCCACCTGCGCCCGGTCGTGAACGGTTTCGATCCCGGGAAGGATGGGTCTGGTGGGAAAAAAAGCGGAATCAAGGTCGGAAACCCTCCGGCTCTTTACCGGCCACCTCCCCCCTTCAATTTCCCAGCCTTTAATCAAACCCGAATCGGAGAAAAGTGGTTTATACAATGCCGGGACATAGACCCCTTCGATCTGGCTCAATTTTAAATAAAGGTCTGACCTTTCCCTGATTTTCCCTTTTTTGTAATCCAGGACCGTCCGGGCGATTTCCAAGGCCGCGTCCTCTCCATCCCCCAGAAGCAGGGCATCAAAAAAAGGGGCCATTGGTTCCGGATTTGCGGTGCAGGGACCTCCGGCAACCACGACCGGATCCCCCTTTCCACGCTCTTCCGCCCTGAGGGGAATCCCACCCAATTGAAGCATATTCAGGACCTGGGTGAACGTTAGTTCGTATTGGAGGGAGAATCCCACCAGATCGAAATCCTTGAGGGGGGTCCTGCTTTCCAGGGAAAAAAGGGGGAGGCCGAATTCTTTAAGTTTTTCCTCAAGGTCGAGACCGGGAGCGAAGGCCCTCTCGCACCAGATGTCCTTCTCCAGATTTAACCTGTGATAGATTATGGAGATCCCCAGGTTAGACATCCCCACCTCGTAAAGATCGGGATAACAGATTACAGCCCGAAGGGGTACCCCTGGATCCTTGTGGATGGAGTTCAGCTCCCAGCCTTGATATCGGCCGGGCTTTTTTACGGAAAAAAGGATACGCTCAAAGGTCATTTTTCCGGAAAGAAGAGGAACTTTCTCTTGTGAAGGACCACGGAAAAAATTAACCCGATCAAGAAAAAATTCAAAAGAACGTTGTTTCCCCCATAGGAAAAGAAAGGAAGCCAGATTCCGGTCACGGGCATGACCCCCACTGTCATCCCGATGTTCACGAAAACATGGCAAATCCAGAGGCTCACCGCTCCAATCACAATCAGCCTCCCGTAAATGTCCTCTGCCTCCTGAGCGATTTTTAAGGAGAGGTAAAAAAGGAGTCCGTAAAGGGCCAGGAGCAGGGTGACGCCCACAAAACCCAACTCCTCGGCAAGGACGGCAAAAATGAAATCTGAGTGCCTCACAGGCAAAAATTGCAACTGCTTCTGGGTTCCCTGAAGATAACCTTTTCCCAAAAACCCCCCCGAGCCGATGGTGACGATCGATTGTCTGAGGTTATACCCGATTCCTAAGGGGTCGATATTCGGATTGAAAAGGACCAGAAACCTGTTTTTCTGATAATCGTGGAGGAACTGCCAGAGGATGGGGAAGCTCAAAAGAAGGCTCCCAAAAAAGCCCAGGACATATTTCCAATTGAATTCCCCGAAATAGGAAATGGCGAGAAAGATGAAAAGAAGGACGATCGCCGTTCCCAGGTCAGGCTGTTCAAAGGTGAGGACGGTGGGGATCAAAACAAGGACCAGGCAGCGGAAAAATCGGGAAGGCTCTGATATCCCTTCTTTTCGTGTCCCCACCTCCCTGGCAAGAATGAGGACCAGGGCTGCTTTGGCAAGTTCGGATGGCTGGATGGCAATCGGACCAAGGAAAAGCCACCTCTGGGCTCCGAAAACTTCTTTTCCCAGGATCAGCACAACCACCAGCAGGATGAGCACGAGGCCGTAGAAAGGGTAAGCAAGCTTCAGCCAGAAATGGTAGTCAACAAAAGCGAGGATCGCCGCAATTACAATTCCTGCCGCAATGAAACCCAGTTGCCAGAAAAAGGCTGATCTACCTGTTTCGTAGCTTGAAGCGCTGTACAAAACGAAGAGGCCGTAGATTACCAGAGCCAGACAGGTCAGGATCAGAGCCCAATTTAAGTTCCGCCAGATCTTTCTAATGCTGGAAGCCCTCAAGAAGGTGCTTTCTTTCAAGGCGTGGTCACCTCTGGTGAAAAGAAGACTTTGAGCAGTTCGTGGGCGAATGGGGCGAGGTAACTGCCGTAAGGCAGTTTGGAATATTCGTCCATGATCACCACCACAATTTGAGGGTTCTCAACCGGGGCGTAAGCGGCAATCCAGATGTCCTGTTTTTCAGAAGTGATCTGCGCTGTCCCCGTTTTGGCCGCCACGGAAACCCCCTCCAGTTTTATTTTCTGGGTAGTCCCCCGATCTGCGGCCCTAACCATCCCCTCCCTGATGTAAGAGAGGGTTTCCTGGGAAATGGGGATTTGGGACTTGACCACCGGAGGTATGGTTTGAAGGAGGGTCCCGTCGTAAGTTCTGATCTCCTTAACCAAATGGGGAACGTAAAGGGTGCCCCCGTTGGCGATGGTCGCATAAAGGTTGGCCAGGCCAAGAGGGGTTACGAGCACATCCCCCTGCCCGATTCCCATGTTCGCCGTATCGCCCGGATACCACTGCTCCCCGGTGACCCTTTCCTTCCAATCGGGATCGGGGATGACTCCCCTGGCTTCCTCGGGAAGATCGACCCCCGTAAACCCGTCGAGGTTGAAGATCCTGGCCCACTTGGCCATCTTCTCCGGTCCCACCTCTAAAGCCAAGGTGTAGAAGAAGACGTTGCAGGAATTGGCAATTGCCTCAATCAGGTCCTGCTCACCGTGCCCGGAAGTCTGCCAGCAGTAGAAAATACGGTCGCCGATAATCTTGTACCCCGGGCAAACCACCTTGAAAGTTTTGGGATCTATCACCTTCTCCTCAAGGGCGGAAATAGTGGTGATGACCTTGAAAGTGGAGCCGGGAGGGAACCTGTCCTGAGTGCACTTGGGGATCAGGGCTTGAGATTCAAGGAGGGCATTATATTCCTTCTGAGAAATCCCTTTTACGAACTGGTTGGGATCAAAGTCAGGGGTTGAAGCCATTGCCAGGATTTCCCCATTTCTGGGATCCAAACAGACAATGGCCCCATTCATCTGGTTTTCAACCAGGATCTGGCGCGCTTTCTCCTGGAGTTTCTGGTCGATGGAGAGGATCAGGTCGTTCCCGGGTTTTGGCTCAATTTCGTAAAGGACCTTAATCGGTTGCCCCAAAGCGTTAACCATGATGACCTGCTTTCCCTTCTCCCCTTTCAGGTAGTCCTCGTAGTACCTTTCAAGGCCGGTTTTCCCGATGGTGTCGCCCCCCACATAACCCTTTTCCCCTAGGGAGGAGAGCTCCTCCCGGGAGATTTCCCCCACATAACCCACGATGTGAGAAAAAAGGTTATTGAAGGGGTAAACCCTCTTCGGTTCAACCTGGAGGATCACCCCCGGAAGCTTGAGGTGCTGTTCCTCAATTTTTTGGGCAACGTCCTCCCCCAGCCCCGAGCGCAGGGAATAAGGTTCCCAGGGAGGAAGGGAATTCTCGGACAATTTCGCCCGAATTTCCTCGACCGGCATGGAGAGGATGGAGGAAAGGACAGGAAGGGCTTCCTCTTTGAAATCGTCGGGGACGATTTTTACCGAGTAGGTGGGTTGGTCCTTTGCCAGGCAGACACCGTTCCGGTCGTAGATCGCCCCCCTGATGGCCGGGGTGGAAACCAGTCTGGTCCGGTTCTCCTCAGACTGAACCTGGAACTCCTCGCCCTTAACCACCTGAAGGTAGAATAACCTTCCCCAGAGGACGAAGAGGACAAAAAAGCATAAAAGGGCGAAGGCCAGGAAGGGCTTTTTCCACTTCATAGCACCGCAACCTTCCTTTGAGGAAGGGTCTTTAGCATCCACCGGGAAGGGAAGTAGAAGACGGGGGCGATAAGGATTGTATAGAAGAGATGCCAGAAAAACCGGGGGAAAAATATCCCCCAGGAGAGGGGATAGCCCCCAATGAAAATCAAAAGAGCGAAAGAGAGCTGGAAGAGAAAATCAAAACCACCAACCAGGATCAGCCAGCTCCCGAAACCCCGATGGAAGAAAATCCTCTTCCAGGAACTGAAAAGGGCAGAAAAAATTAAAAAGAGGAGCATGTTCAGCCCGAAAAGGGAAGACGAGGTCAAATCCAGGAAAAAACCGGCAAGTGCGGAAAGGCCAAAAATGAAGGGCAGGTTTTCGGAATAAAGGATCAGGGAAACCAGAAAGGGGATGAAAATGGAGGGAGCGGAAGAGGGGAAGACAAAATCGATGAAGGATGACTGGAGGAGGGCCAGGAGGATGAAAAGGAGAAAATAGAGGGCAAAGGATTTCATTCTTTCGGGCCCACAACTACAAGGACGAAACGCAAATCTGAAAATTCTGCCTGGGGAACGATTGTCGCCCTCAAGTGCAGGGATCCCCTGGAGAAAACTTCCTTGATCTTCCCGATCACCAGCCCCGGGGGGAAAATTCCTCCCTCCCCGGAGGTGACGACCAGATCACCAGCCTTCATCTGGGTTTCCTTAAGAAGCCTCTCCAGGTAACAGCCACCTGCGCCGTCCCCCTTGACAACAGCGAGTTCCCCTGTTCCCTGGATTTTGGAAGAAACAAAGGAGTTGGGATCGGTAATGGGGAGAACCCGGGAACGGTGAGGGTAAACTTCCACAATCTGACCAGCAAGCCCCCCATTAGGCGCAAGTACAGGCATTTGCTCTTTGATTCCCTCATCCGCCCCCAGGGAGATCAGAAAGCTATTTTCAAAAAGACCGGAATCTCCTGAAACAACAGAGGCGGCCACCGTCTCCAGGTTGGTCAGGGAATTCTTCAATCCCAGAAGGGCTCTCAGGGACTCGTTCTCCTTTTTTGCCTCCTCGGCAAGGGCTTTCTCGGCAAGAAGCTGGCTGTTTTCTTGCTTCAACCTCTCCATTTCCCCTGAGAGAGAGGATAGCTGGGCCAGGTTGTGCCAGGTGGCGGAGACCCACTCCCCAAAAGCCACAAAGGGCCTGCTCAAAAAAGAAAAAAGGGAGGAAAAACCATCCCTCAGCCAGGACCCCAGAGGAAGATGGGCAAAAGACAGGATGATGATGAAAAGGACAAGGCAAAGGAGGAGAAGGAAAACCCTCCGGCTTAAATTTCCCCTCATAAAACTTTAAGCCCGCTTGCTTAAAGCGAGGACCTGTCTTAATGTGTCAAGGTTTTCGAGGACTTTTCCCGCTCCCATCACCACGCAGGACAAGGGGTCCTCGGCAACTAGCACCGGGAGCCCCAGGGCGTCGGAGAGGAAACGGTCCAGACCGTAGAGCAAAGCCCCCCCTCCCGTGAGCATTATTCCCCGGTCAACGATATCCGCAGCAAGTTCCGGTGGGGTCGTCTCCAGGCAGGCCTTGATCGCATCGAGGATCACGCCAAGTGGCTCGGTGATCGAGTGGCGGATCTCTTCCGAGTCCACGGTTATTGACTTGGGAAGACCGGTGACAAGGTCGCGACCCGAAACCTCATGGGTCCGGACCTCTGGGAAAGGAAAGGCGCAGCCAATCCTGATTTTTACCTCCTCCGCGGTTCGCTCCCCGATCATCAGATTGTAGTTTTTGCGGATGTAAGTGAGGATTGCCTCGTTCATCTCGTCCCCGCCAACTCTAACCGACTTGGTAGCCACCATCCCCTTCATGGAGATCACCGCGACTTCGGAGGTTCCTCCTCCCAGGTCAACGACCATCGATCCGGTGGCCTCCACCACAGGGAGCCCCGCTCCTATGGCAGCAGCCATGGGCTCCTCTATTAGAGAAGCTTCTTTTGCCCCGGCGTGGATGGCGGCATCGAGGACCGCTCTCTTTTCAACTTCGGTAACCCCAACCGGTATCCCCACAAGAACTCTGGGCCCCACGCGGAAGAACCCCTGGTTATCGAGTGCTTTGGAGATGAAATACCTGAGCATTTTCTCGGTGATGTCGAAATCCGCAATTACCCCGTCTTTTAAGGGCCTGATAATCGTGATATCCGCAGGCGTCTTCCCTGCCATGCGCCTTGCCTCCTGGCCAACAGCAAGGACAGTGTTGTTCCGGTAAACTGCAACCACTGAGGGCTCGCGGACGACAATCCCCTTTCCTTTTACATATACCAGGCTGTTCGCTGTCCCTAAGTCAATCGCAATATCTTTTTGAAGAAAAGAGAATAGTCCCATTCCGCCTACTCTACTTTCATTCCTATTTTTTTCAAGAGCATGTGCAACCTGTACAAAGGTAAACCTACCACATTATAAAAGCAACCTTCAATCCTTTCGACGAAAACAGCAGCCTTGCCCTGAATGGCGTAGGCCCCCGCTTTTCCAAGGGGCTCACCCGATTTAACGTAATTTTCTATCTCCCGGTCTTCCAGTTCCCGAAAATAAACGAGGGTCTCCTCAAAATCCGTGAGGATCTGGGAGGTCTCCGTATCAAGAAGGGCGAGCCCGGTTAAGACCCGGTGTTTTTTCCCGGACAGTTTTTTGAGCATTGAGAAGGCCTCATCCGGGTCTTTTGGCTTCCCCAGAAATTCCGAATCCAAAACCACTATGGTGTCGCACCCCAGGACGATGCCGCTTTTTACTTGAGAGGCCCCTTTGATCGCTTTATCCAGGGCAAGGCGCTGACAGGCCACCTCCGGGAGCTCCCCGGGCAAGATTTCTTCTTTAACCCTGGAGGGAATAATGGAAAAATCCCATCCAAGAAGTTTAATCAAGCTCCTCCTCCTGGGGGAGGAGGATGCCAGGAACAGTTTCTTCATCTCAGATTAAGGAATAGAGGTAAAGCCCAAGCAAAATCCCAAGGGCGCTTCCCAGAGTCAGTTTTATGGAGATCCCGAAGGTTAAGGTGAGCACTACCAGATCGAGGGTGGCGGGGCCGAAGGAAGCGGTGAGCCCGTAATCCATGAAAGGCAAAATGTCCTTAAGGGCATGGCTCACCAGGCTTCCGATTATTGCCCCCAGGACCAGAAACAGAATGAGCAGGCCCACCCTCAGGTTGCGCAAATCACCATTTGGCCTCCAGATATTTCAGGATATGCTCCACGGCGATTTTCCCCTCTCCCATTGCGGAAATGACCGTGGCTCCTCCGGAAATGACATCCCCACCAGCAAAAACTCCGGGCCTGGTGGTCTTTCCCGTCTTCTTGTCCACAAGGAGCGTCCCGTGGGGGGTCATTTTGAGCCCGGGGGTGGTCATGGAAATCAGGGGGTTTGGGGTTGTCCCGATGGCGATCACCACGATATCAACTTCGATTTCGAAGTTCGACCCGTCGATGGGGATAGGTTTCCTTCTTCCGGAGGAGTCCGGCTCACCAAGTTGCATTTTTATGCATTCCAGACCGGCGACGTTCCCGGAGTCCTCTATCACTCTAATGGGAGCCGTCAACCAGTGGAATTCCACTCCCTCCTCCGCCGCATGGTGATACTCCTCCCTTCTTGCGGGCATCTCTTCGAAGGACCGGCGGTAAATGATCATCGACTTCTCCGCTCCCAACCTCAATGCGGTGCGGGCGCAGTCCATGGAGACATCTCCCGCGCCAATGACCGCGACTTTCTTTCCTCTCTTCGTGGGGGTGTCGTATTCGGGGAAAAGGTAAGCCTTCATCAGGTTCGAGCGGATCAGATATTCGTTGGCGGAGAAGACCCCGTTGAGGTTCTCCCCGGGGATGTTGAGGAGCTGTGGAAGGCCAGCGCCCGTCCCCAAAAATACCGCCTCATACCCTTCCCCGAAAAGGTCGTCGATGGTGATTGTCCTACCGACGAGGACATCGAGTTTCACCTCAACCCCCAGGCGTTTTACGTAGTCGGCTTCTGCGGCAACGATCTTCTTGGGGAGACGAAATTCAGGAATTCCGTAAACGAGTACCCCTCCTTCCTTGTGAAGGGCTTCGAAAAGGGTAACCTGGATACCTGCGCGGGCAAGGTTCCCGGCCACGGTCAGGCCAGCCGGGCCAGCTCCCACAACCGCCACTTTTCTCCCCACGGGCTCGGGAAGAGGGGGGATTTCCACTCCGTGCTCCAGTTCCCAATCCGCGGCGAAGCGCTCGAGCTTTCCGATGTTGATCGGATCTCCCCTTTTTCCCATCACGCAGGGCTGTTCGCATTGCCTCTCCTGGGGGCAAACCCTTCCAGCGATCGCCGGAAGGTTGTTCCAGCGCTTCAATTCCCTGATTGCTTCCATGAATTCCCGCTGGGCGATGTGCTTGATGAACTTGGGGATATCGATGTTTACCGGGCAACCAGTTCGACAGGGAGGATTCTTGCACTGCAAGCACCTCTTGGCTTCGGCAACCGCTTCCTCCTCATTGTATCCCAAAGCAACCTCGTTAAAATTCCTCACCCTTTCCTGGGGTGATTGTTCTCGAACGGGGATCCTTTTGAATTCTACGGGAGTCATTTGGCACCTCTTCTTTCCAGATAGCGTTCAAGGGCGGCTTTCTCCTCAGCTTTGTAGACCGAAAGCCGGGAGAGAAGGTGGTCGAAATCAACCTTGTGGGCATCGAAATCTGGGCCGTCCACACAGGTGAACTTTGTCTTTCCATCGATCATCACCCGGCAAACCCCGCACATTCCCGTTCCATCGACCATCATGGCGTTCAGACTGGCAATGGTTGGAATTCCCGAAAGGGCGGTCACCTCGGCAACCTTCTTCATCATGATCGCGGGGCCTGCGGTGAAAACCATGTCCACCTTCGTCCCCCGGGATATAACCTGCTTCAGGAGATCCGTGGTAAAACCGTGAAAACCGAAAGAACCATCGTCAGTGGAAATCAGTACTTCATCTGAAACCGAGCGCATGCGATCCACCCAGAAGAGCAGGTTTTTAGATCGAGCGCCCATGCAGGTGATGACCATGTTTCCGGCCTCCTGGAGGGCGCGGGCTATGGGGAAAAGGGGGGCAGTGCCAACACCACCAGGGACGCAGACAACGATGCCGAATTTCTCGATGTGGGTGGGCTGCCCCAGGGGCCCCAGGAGGTCAAGGAGTTGATCTCCCTCCTCCAGTTCTCCCAATTTCATGGACGTCACGCCGACCTCTTGAAAGACGATGGTTACAGTTCCGGCATTTGGTTTCCAGTCTGCAAGGGTAAGGGGAATGCGCTCACCTTCCTCTCTGACCCTGACCACAACGAATTGCCCGGGTTTCGCCTTGCGTGCAATAAGGGGGGCATGAACCTCGATTAGTTTGATCGAAGGAGCGAGTTCCTCCTTCCGCAAAATCCTGAACAATTGAAGACCTCCTTTACTTTAAGCGTTGGACTTTGAAGCGGTAAATTTTATATGGTTCCGTTTCCAGAATCCCGGCCTTTCTGCGGGCGATTTCCAGTTGCTCTTCGACCGTATCCACTCCTTCGAGATCGGGGAGGAGGACCCCTTTCCTCCAGCCGCTTTCCACTATTACTCCGTAGGCCCTGGGGTCAAGTTCATCCAGGGATTTCACTGGTTCCGGAGGGGAGAGCACATCCACGGAGATCTCGAGTTCCGGAACCTCGGAGATATGAACTGGCGGAAAGCGTGGGTCCTGGGTGGCTGCGGAAATGGCGTTTCTTTGTACCTCTTCCTCTAAGGTGGGGGATTGGGGGGAAAGGGTGCCAATGCAACCCCGGAGCATCCCTCTTTTCTTCAAGGAAACGAAGGTGGCGGCTTTTTGGGGCAACCCTTCAGGATGAGGGATCCCCGGGCGGGAAACTTTTCCGGTTTTTAGGTATTCCTCGATCGTCCTGCGAGCTAATTTGACTAAAGGGTGTTCCTCTGACTTTGCCATGCTCACATTATACCAAACCCTGGCGGGAGCCTTGGAAAAAAAGGGAATGGGCATTCTCCCAGCACCGCAAAGCAAGGTCCTCAACTTTTTCCCCCCGGAGGCCCGCCAAAAATTCAAGGATTACCTTGACAAATTGGGGTTCGTTTCGACCTTTCCTATCCGGAAACGGCTTGAGATAGGGGCAGTCTGTTTCCACCAGTATCCGGTCTGAGGGGATCTTTTTGGCGGCTTCCTGAACGGAACGGCTGGAAGGATAGGTAAGGTTCCCGGCAAAAGAAATGTAAAAATTCATGTTCAGGGCTTGCCTTGCTTCCTCCCAAGAAGCGGAGAAACAGTGCATAACCCCACCAACTTCATCCGCTTTCTCCTCCCTGAGGATCCTCAAAATATCCTGATGGGCGTCACGATCGTGGATGATCAGGGGAAGCCGGAATTTTTTAGAGAGTTGAATTTGTGCCCGGAAGACGGCTTTCTGCAGGTCCCGGGGAGAAAGATCCCTAAAGTAATCCAGGCCGATCTCCCCCCAGGCAACTACTTTTTTTGAAGAAAGGAGGGATTCGAGAAAGGAATAGTCCCCCTCCTTGACGATCTTTGCGTCGTGGGGGTGAATCCCCACGGAAGCGTAGATCTGGGGAAATTTCTGGGAAAGGGCAACTGATTCCCCGGAGGAGCGGAAATTGAATCCCACAGCGAGGAATTTTTTTACTCCCACGGATTTTGCCCGGGAAAGGACATCGAGTAAATCCCGCTCGAAATCCCTCATCGAGAGATGTGTATGGGTATCGAAAAGATCCATTAAAGGATGGGGCTCCCCTCCTGAACAGGATGGTCAAGGGTAAGGAGGGAAATTGCTCCTGAAGAGGGATCTTCAGCCGCAAGGAGCATCCCCTCAGATTTGACCCCCCGGATGGTTGCAGGCTCCAGGTTTGCAACTACCACGATCAATTTCCCCACAAGGTCCTCGGGGGAATAGTGAGAGCCGATTCCCGCAACCAGGGTTCTCTCACCCTCCGGTCCCAGGGAAACTTTAAGTTTGAGGAGTTTCTTGGAACCGGGAACGCCCTCAGCCTCAGTCACCTTTCCCACCACGAGCCTGGATTTTCTGAACTCATCGATAGAAATCATGGTCTTTCCTTTCCGGGGCGGGGAAAAATGGGGGGTTTTTTCCGGACCCTCTGACCTGGAGGGATCCTGCCCCATACAAGTTCCCTGTCCCATATTGCATTTTTCACCTGGCCCTCCATCCCCAGGGATTCCCAGAATATCTGGGCCGTGGTTGGCATAAAGGGAGAAATGAGGAGGGAGGAAAAACGAAGACCCTCCAGGATGTTAAAAAGGGAATCTTCAAGCTCACCAGTTTTCCCCTCCTTGGCCAACCTCCAGGGAGCTTTTTCGTCAAGGTACTTATTCAGCCTTCCCAGGAAACCCCAGATGCTGTTCAACGCATCGGAGAATGAGAGGTTATCCATGTATCCTTCAACCAGAGAGACCGTTTTTTCCGCTTCCTCCCCAAGATTTGGATCAGCACTACCCGGGGGAACGGTGCCCTGGAAATGATTCTCCACAAGGGGAAGTGACCGGTTCAAAAGGTTCCCCAGATCGTTAGCCAGGTCGGCGGAATATCTGAGCTCAAGGGATGCGTCCTTGAAATCCCCATCCGCTCCAAAGGGGACCTCCCGCAAGATGAAGTAACGGAAAACGTCCACGCTCACCCTATCGTTCTGGGTGTACCTGTTTAAATCCTGGACAACTTTCAAAGGATCGATCACGTTTCCCAGGGATTTGGAGATTTTCTGACCTTCCTTGGTCCAGAAACCATGGGCGAAGACCTTCCGGGGAAGGGGAAGCCCAGCAGCCAGAAGCATCGCTGGCCAGATTATGGAATGGAACCTGTTGATCTCCTTGCCCACAAGGTGCACGTCTGCTGGCCAGAAAAGGGAAAATTTTTCCTGATCATCAGGCCACCCGGCGACGGTGATGTAGTTGATTAAAGCATCAACCCAGACGTAAACCACGTGCCCGGAATCGAAAGGAATCGGCACCCCCCAGGTGATGGTGGAACGTGAAATGGAAATATCCTTCAAGCCGGCCTTCAAGATGTTGAGCATCTCGTTATAGCGAATCTCGGGCTCCACGAATTTGGGGTTGGCGAGGAAGTGTTCAAGTAGGGGCTGGGTAAAACGGGAAAGGCGGAAGAAGTAATTCTCCTCCCTCATCCACTGAAGCTCTCTTAAGCAGTCGGGGCACTTCCTATCCTGGACCTCAGACTCGGGGAAAAAAGCCTCGTCCCAGAAGCAGTACCAGCCCTCATAGTATCCCTTGTAAATATCCCCGGAGGAAAAAAGGCGGGAAACGAACTCCTGGACGACCTTTTTGTGGCGGGGTTCAGAGGTTCGGATGAAGTCGTCGAACTCGATTTCCAGGAAGGAGAAAACCCTTTTCCAGGATTCCGCCAACTGGTCAACGTAATCCTGGGGAGGAAGTCCCCTCTTCTCCGCGGCTTGCCTGACCTTCTGGGCGTGCTCATCTGTCCCGGTGGAAAAAAGGACCCTCAACCCCCGGCTTCTCTTGTACCGGGCCATGACATCGGCCGCAATTGTAGTGTAGGCATGTCCGATGTGCGGTTCATCGTTTACGTAGTAGATGGGGGTTGTAATGTAAAACTTTCCCATTTGTCTCACCTCTAAAATAAAAAACCCCCTTCTTTTTCTTTAGGGACGGGAGGGGGTTCCCGCGGTACCACCCTAATTTCCCCGGATTTCCCGGAGCGATCTCTCGGCCCTTTAACGGGGGCAAACCGGCTTGGCCTACTTGATCATTTCAGCCAGCGGCTCACGAAACATTTCAGGCGCCCTTCCTGGCCGGCTCGCACCCCGCCCGGCTCTCTGGACAGGTCGAAACGCCCTACTCCCTTCGTTCATCGCCAAATTTTTCTGGAATTTAGTTAATTTTTAGCCTCTTGTCAACAGAATTCCCTTCAAATCAAAGTTTGAGGTATTCCGCAAGGAAAACCGCAAAAGCTCCAAGGGAATCGGTCTCTGGTTTTTCCGGAAAACCCTCCGGCCAGAAATGCAAGAGACGGTCAAGAAGGATCACTCCCTGCTGGGGATTCAGGGTGTCCTTTATCACCGCTCCCCGGGAATAAATGAAACTGAAAGTGGAATTAACTCCCTCGAAGAAAAGGCAGGAAAGGAAAACCACTTTGTGGTTCTCGATCAGAATTTTTATCTGGTAGTGAAAATCCAGGGAGATTGCCTGAAGGTAACCATACCCCAGGTCCATGGCATAAACGCCGCTTGAAAAAACATTTTCCTTAACTTGAAGCAAGGGCGCAGGATAGGATGGCTCGCTTTGAGCCCATACTGGCATGGGAATCAAGAGGGACATTAAAAGGCCAAGAATCAGGATTTTTTTCTTCAAGCTTCGATCCTCCTCATATTAATAGTTTACCTTTTCTCAAAGCTCTCTCTAAAAGAAAACAGGTTTCGCCCCTTGTTGCTGGCTGGGAAGGGAAGAATAACCCCTCCTCAGATATTATAGGGGGATCGGGATACCTTAAAGAACCGGAGGCCAAAAATGCCCGCAAATACCCAGCAACCCAGTCTTCTTGAGGAACATCCTGAGGGAAAAGAAAGGAACCTGAGGGGGATTCCTCCCTCCATCCCACCGCCCGACAGATCATTGCCAGAATTTCCCCTCTGGTGATGAAACCTTCGGGCTTGAAAGTTCCATCGGGATAACCTTTCACAATCCCCAGTTTGCTGGCGGTGGCCACGAATTTATAAGCCCAGTGGCCCGGTGAAATATCGGAGTAAGGAAGGCTTGCTTCTGTGGGCTGGATCCCCAGAGAGAGGAGAATGACCTTTACCGCCTGAGCTCTTGTTACCAGGGAGTCGGGTCGAAAAGTGTTATCCGGAAAACCCTGGATCGCTCCTCTTTCCACCAGGGAATCAATAAAATCCTCCGCCCAATGTCCCCCCAGATCGGAAAAAGTGGGAGGTTTCAGGGTGAAGGTACGGATGGTCCCGTCATCGGAGACGGAGGCGAGGACCGGTTTGTTCCCTTCCGGAACTTTCTTCCAGGAGACGCCATTTACCGAGTCCCAGTTCCTCTCAATTTTTTGTTTCAATGTCCCATCTGGCAAGAACAACCGGATGACCCCTTGAGAGTCCCCGCAGGCAATGAGGGCTCCGTCAGGAGACCAGGACACGCAATTTACCCGAGCCTCCCAGGAGGAAATCGCCTTTCTTTCCCCGCTTCCAAGGTCGAAAATTTCCAGGCCACCGATCTCCTTACCGGGCTCAAGATAAGGACTTCCGAACCCAAGGGCAAGTTGCCTGGAATCTGGGCTCCAGGATATGGAGGTATAGGGGCGATAACCAAGGATTTGAAACTGGTCGAAATTCTCCCCTTGAATTACCAGAGCCTGGCCGCTGGCGTTCCCCTCAAATGGTTTCCAGATTGAAACGGCAAGTTTTTTACCATCGGGGCTGAAGGAAAGCGCGGAAATTGAACCTTCCCCCAGATCGAGGACCCGGGTGGGGTCTTTCTTCTCAAGCTCCCAGAATTGCACCTGCGCCAGGGAAAGAGGTTTCCCCGGGGGATTCATGGCGCCAACTCCAACGGCGAACTTCTGGGAAAAGGGATTAACTGAGGTGGAAAGTACGGGATACTGAGAAACCCTGGTGGAAAATTTCAGGTTCCTTTCTCGGATATCCCAAAGGAAAATCCAGCCCTCAGTAAACGAGCCATCCTCCCCGTAGTCCCCTGATCCCGCAAGAAGCAGGCTGGTTCCTGGAAACCAGGAAAGAGACCTGACGCAAACCTGGTTTGGAGCTTCAAGGGAATAGCCCGCGAGCCTGAGGCCGGGAAAGGAGATAAGGATCCTTCCAGAACTGGAACCAGTTGCCAGAGCCTGGTTTCCATCATAATCCCAGGCGAGCGAAAGGACTTCTGCCTGGTGAAAGGTATCCCTCTGCTCCTGACGGAAACGGTCCTCCTCTCCCTTTGCGGAAATGGGAAAAAGGAGGAGGAAAATAATAACCAGGACCAAAACCTTCTTTTTCACGCCCTTACCCGCCTTCCCCTTGAATTTATCGCAAAAAGCTAAGGGGGGCAAACGGCAAAAAAGGTCAGGCCCAGTCAGGCAAACGAAGGTTAGGGGGCGGCTCCCTCAAAAGGAAAGGCTTAAGGTCAATTACAGGGGTTCCATCGAAAGCGTCGAGTCCCCGCACTTCCAGGATGTTCCCCTCCACTGCGGTCAATTCCCCCAGGGTCAAACCGATGGGGTTGGGCCGGGTTGGGCTCCGGGAAGCGAAGACACCAACTTCCGGAAGCTGGCGGTTCCCCCGGGGATGGATTTTCAAACAGGTTTCATCAGGGGTCATCCAGAAGAGGACCCAGATATGGGAAAACTGTTCAATTCCCTTCAGGCCCTCCTGGAATTCGGGAAAGATTTCTATTTTCGATTTCAAGGATTTCCATTCCACTCCCTTCTCCCCGTAAGGGATACCGTTTTTCACCACCCCGATGGGTTTAAGCAGGATTTGATTCTTCCTCAATGGTGTAGGAATGGGTAATTTCCACCTGAGGAATTAAGGTCGCTCTGACCAGACAGTATTTCTCCTCGGAGAGTTGGATCGCCCTCTCCACCGCAACTGGGTCAATCCCATCGCCTTTTAGTCGGTATTCCACCTGTATCTTCACAAACTTCCGGGGATAATCTGGAGCCTGTTCGCCCCAGACGGCCACCTCAAAGGAAGTGACCTTCTGCTGTTTCTTCCTCAAAATGGAGATCACATCCATTCCCGTGCAACCTGCCAGGGCAAGGAGCAGGAGTTTTCCGGGTGTGACCCCTTGATTCAAGCCACCGACATCGGGGGTGGTGTCGATCACAAAGCCATGCCCGCGGTCATCCCTGCCTACGAACTGCAGGCCCTCAACCCATTTAACCATGGCATGGGGTGGTCTTTTTTCATCCATTATTTCTTTCCCTCCTGTGCTTTTATTACCTGATCGATAAAGGGGCCTTCAGGTAAGGCACCCTCAAAAGAGTATAGGTCATTAATCACGGTCTTGGGAACAGAGTATACCTGGAACCGGTTGCTCAAATCCGGGAACTCGATGGCTTCGATCATTGATGATCTCACCAAAGGAGACTCAAACGCGATCTGGTGGGCGAGCAAAACTGCGGAGGGGCAGTAAGGGCAGGTGGGGGTGATGAAGACCTTGATGTCCACGGGATTTTTGATCTCATTCTTGATTCGGGACTTCCCTTTATCGGAAAGCTTGGTGGTTCCCCGGGAAACCATTGTCATGGTCTCCAGAAGGGTGGCGAATTCGTATCCGGAAATAACCCCGAAGAACCGGATCCCAAAATCCTTTTCCTCGTTGCGAATTATCGTCGCCGGAAGGAGGGAAACATCGTATTTGGTCCGCTCCTCCTCCTCGTACCAATCATGGACTTCAAGCTGGATCTTTTCCGATAATTTGGAAACTTCATTGATGAGCTCAAGGGCCTCCTTGCAGTAAGGGCAAGGGGGGACGGTAAAGCTTTCGGGAAGGACGATTCCTGCTTTGCTTTGAGTGAAGTGGACAATTTTTACTGGATCTTTTAACTCCGCATCCAGCTTCCTCTTAATTAACTCTTTGTCTTTCTCGCTGATCATTGTCATCTTCTGACCTCCAGTTTTGGAATTCTGATTTAATAACAAAAAATCTGTTAGAATATTTCCCGTGGGCCAGAGATGCAAATACATTTCCATCGTAAAAAAGCCCCTGATCAAGGGGTCCCCGGAGGAGGTCTACCAACTTGTCTGCAGAGCCGGAGAGGAAAAAGTCCTGGGGACACCGGCCAATTTAGACCTTCCCTGCTCGGAATGTGCAATCGGCAAGGTCTTCGCGGAACGCCACTGCCAGTTTTTGGAAGCGGAAAAGCGGTGGGGAGAAAAACCCGATTTCATTTTCAAATGCCGGCTTTTGAACAAGAAAGGGTTTGATCCCAGAGTTTCCTGCCCCAAGTGCAACGATTACGAGATCGGTCGCTGAGTTCCGGTTCCCCTTGCCAGGGAAAGGACGAAAACTTTTTCTGCCCCCATTTCTTTAAGGACCCTGGCGCACTCCGAAGCGGTTGCCCCGGTTGTCACCACATCGTCAACTAAAAGCAGGCTTTTTCCCTGGAGTTCAACTGCTGATTTGGGCTTGAAAACTCCGATCACATTCTTCAGGCGCTCTTCCCTGCTTAGTCTGCTCTGGGGTTTAGTTTCTTTCTTTTTAATTAGCAAATCCCCATATGGAAGGCCCAGATTGACAGAGATGGCCCGAGCAAGGAGTTCCGCCTGGTTATAACCCCGCATTTTCAATTTCCTTTGATGAAGGGGAACCCAGGTGACGAGGTCCACCTGAACGCCGGTTTCCCGGAATTTTTCAGCCAGAAGTTTCCCCAAAGGGGCGGATAATCCCGGGTGATCCTGATACTTGAACCTGAGGATCGCCTCCTCAAGCTTTCCCTGGTAAAGACCGTAAAAAAATCCCCTATCGAAATAGGGCGGATTTCTGAGACATTGTGGACAGCGATTATCCTTCCCCTCAAGTGGAACCCCGCACAGGGAACAAGTCTTTCCCCTAAACGGGGTCAGCTGACTGAGGCATTCTGGACAGATTAAATTGGAATTCAGGCGCTTGCAGAGGAGGCACTTCGGGGGGAAGAGGAGGTCGAGGAAAAAGTCGAGGAACTTTCTGAACCCTTCCAACCCTGTTTATTCCTGAATCAGCTTTTTCACCTCTTCGGTTTCCCCCACGATCACCAGGACATCGCCGTCCTTTATCTTTTCAGAACCGGAGGGCCCGATGATGATGTGATCGTTCCTTTTGACGGCCACGACAATGATCCCGCCCCTCCTCTCAGGCCCAAAGATCTGGCCAAGGGTCTTTCCGACCATCTGGGCGCTGGCTCTCTCTTCCAGAATGGTGTAGTCGGGGGAAAGGTCGATAATGTCCATGACGTTCGTGGAAGTAAGGACCCGGGCAAGTTTTTCGGCCATCTCCCTTTCGGGGTATACAACCCGGGAAACTCCGATCTTCTCAAGGATTTTTCCGTGAGTCTCGTTCATGGCTTTGGCGACCACGATGGGGATCCCCAGATCCTTCAAGGCCATGGCAGCAAGCACGCTGGCTTCGATGTTGGTTCCCATGGCCACAATTGCCACATCGGAGTTCGCCACCCCAGCCTCCCTCAAGGCTTCGATATCCGTGCAATCCACCACCCTTGCAACTGAAACAGAATCAGCGATGTCCTGAACCAGCTTTTCATCTTTATCCAAAGCAAGGACGGTGTTTCCTAATTTAGAAAGGCTCAGGGACAAGCACTTCCCGAACCTCCCCAATCCTAATACTGCAAAATGTTTCCTCATTTCAACCTACTATTAGCTCCTCCTGAGGATACCCTATGCGGGTTTCCTTTCTTTTTAAAATTAAGGCGGTCACGAGGGTAAGGACCCCAACGCGGCCGCTGAAAACAGTGAAGATGATGAAGAGTTTTCCCGGAATTGTCAAGGAAGGGGTAATTCCCGTGGAGAGCCCCACGGTGCCAAACCCCGAGGTCGTTTCGAAAAGAAGCTCCGTAAAGTGGAAGGGTTCAACGACCGAAAGGCAAATAGCCACAAAACAGACCAGGAAGAACGATAAAGCGACGATAGAAAAGGCCTTCCGGACCAGGTAGGGAGGAATCTGCTTTCCCCAGAGAACGGTCTCTGAATAACCCCTGACCGTGCTTTTGATGGTTGCCAGGATCACCCCGATTGATGATGTTTTCACTCCACCGCCCGTTCCTCCTGGAGAAGCCCCGATGAACATCAGGATCACGATGAACATCAGGGTGCCCACATTCATCGAGCGGATATCCAGGGTGTTAAAACCGGCGGTTCTGGGGGTGACTGCTTGAAAGAAGGAGGAAAGGAGTTTCTCCCCCAGGGGGAGCTGACCGAGGGTATGAGGGTTTTGAAACTCCATTCCGAAGATCACAAAGGTGCCCAAAATTAACAAGATGGCAGTAAAACGAAGGACAAGCTTGGTGTGAAGCTCCAGAGCCTCTTTCTTTCTCCAGTGCCTTACCAGGTTAACAATCACCGGGAAGCCTATCCCCCCGCAAATAATCAAAGTGCAGACCGTGAGGTTGACCAGAACGTCCCCTTTAAAAAAGGTCAAACTGGAAAAGGGGCCGGAAAAACTCCCCATCAGGTCGAATCCCGCATTACAAAAAGCGGAAACCGAATGAAACACGGCAAAGTAAGCCGCTTTAAAAAGGGGCATTAAAGAGATGAACCTGAGGAAAAGGAAAACCGCCCCAAGTCCCTCCAAAAAGACGACGGTGAAGAAGACGTACTTTGCCAGGAGCATGATCCCTTTTAGGCTGGAGATGTTCAGGGTCTCGGCAAGCCTGATCCTTTCGATCAAGCCCACCTTTCTTCCCAGGATGAGGGGGAAAAAAGTGGCGATGGTCATGTAGCCCAGGCCCCCAACCTGGATCAAAATGAGGATCACCAGTTGCCCAAAAAGGGACCAGTAGGTCCCGGTATCCCTAACCACCAAACCAGTGACACAGGTTGCGGAAGTGGCAGTGAAGAGGGCATCGATGAAAGGCGTGAATTCTCCATCCTTTGAGGAAACGGGGAGACATAGGATCAGCGCCCCGATGGAGATCACCAGGAGGTAGGATAAAACCACGAATTGTATTGGCTTAATCTTTCCCAAACTTGGCCATCCTTTAACAGAAATGTATTATATTACCAAAAATTAAAATTACCACTTTCATTTCGAGGAAAATAAAGGGATGGAGATAGAGGGAAAGGAAGGAATGGGTTTTTTCCTCCCCCCGAAGAAGAAGATCCGGAGGGAGAAAAAACTGGTTGTGGAAGAGGAGGTCTTCGAACCTGCGGACTCCGTCTGGGACGAGGAGGAAATTCCCAATGAAATTGAAGAAGTTTCCCCCGATCTCCCCGAAGAGGAAGATGAACCCCTCCCTCTTTGAGGACCTGGTAAGGGAGGCTTTAGATAGCCTGCCCCCGGAGTTTCAGGAAAAACTGTCCAACGTCTCGGTGGTAGTTGAAGACTTTCCCCCGAGGGAAATCCTCCAGGAAAGGAATTTAAAAAGCCCCTATTCCCTTCTTGGCCTTTATGTGGGAGTTCCCCAGAACCGACGGGGGATGGGATACAGTTTCGTCCCCCCCGATCGAATTCTCATCTTCCGGATTCCAATCGAAGCTCGAGCTTCAACACCCGAGAAGGTAAGGGCTCTGGTTAAAGAGGTGGTCCTTCATGAGATCGGTCACCATTTTGGCTTATCCGAGGAGGAGCTGGAAAGGGCAACCCGGGATGATTGAACTCCAGGAAGCAAGGGACCTTTCTCGACCTGAAAACCTGCTCAAAATCAACGCCATCTTTGAAAGCAAGGCAGAACCAGTGGTCCTTTCAAGGGAGGTAATCATGGTTTGCGGGGGAAGTTCCAAAACGGCCCTGGGGCTTGTTTCCTCTTTGCTGAACAAGGGTTTCCGGATCGCAGCCCTAGGCCCCATCAAGGATGACCTTTCTTCCTTGAACTCTCAATTCCCGAACCTCCTCCTTTTGAGTGGGGATCCTGGGGATTCAGGAGAATTGAGGGACGCCCTTGACCTGATCGTGGGAAGGTGGGGAGGTATACATGTTTTGGTCAATATTATCTGCCCTCCGGAAAACTTGCCCCGGGGCTTCCCCACCATGGAAAGGGCAAGGGAGTGCTTTGAAAAGCTCTTCTTTATCCCCCTGAAAGTCACCCTTGAGGTCCTTCCCCAGATGCGGAAACAGGGAACCGGGATCGTCCATAACCTAATTTCACCTCTCTGCTTCGCTCTGATTCCCGGGACCTTCCCCTTCAGCGCTTCAGAAAGAGCAGTGGAGGCTTTGAGTTTCTCCTTCCCCTCGGGTTTTTTGGGGAACGGGGTCTATATGAACCTGATGCTTGAAAGCATCCTTTCTGGAGGAACGACAAAGGACGACTCAAAATTTCAGGAAACCGGAGAAAAATTATCGAGGGCAATCCTGGTTAGGAAATCGGTGATCTCCCCCGATTTACCCACGGGAATTTTCCTATTTCTTTCCCGCAGGTTCCCCTTTTTAATGGGAAAAATCGCCACAAAACTTTTAAGAAAAGCCCTCTGAGGGGCCCCTTAAAAATTCCTATTTTCCATTTTTCTTTTTAAAACGACAGCACTGGGAAAAATATGGAAAGAAGGGTGAGAACCCCGAAGACCAGGAATAACCCCCCCGCCACATAACTGAGGGTACGGACGGGGATCAACTTTCCCAAACGGTTCCCCAGAAAAACTGCCACCCCGTCAACGAGGATCATCGCCAGGGAAGCCCCCAGCCAAACGAGGATGGGACTCTTGTATTCCGCGGACAAGGCCATGGCAAGAAGTTGAGTCTTGTCCCCAAGTTCACTCAAAAAGAAGGTGACAAAAGTTGCCCAGAACGGGGAAAGCCTGTTTTTCACCGACTCCTCCTTCTTTCCCTTCTCCAGGAGGGAATAGACTCCGAAAAACAGGAAAAGACCCCCAGCGATAATTTTGAGGACGAAATCCGGGAGGAGGGAAAGAATATAATTCCCGAAAAGGACGGCGATCCCCATTAAGATGAAGACTGCGAAAATGATCCCCCCCAGGACTGCTTTCCAACTGTACCTGGCAGCCAAGGCAACCGCTAAAAACTGAGTTTTATCCCCCAGTTCCGCAACCGCAATTAGCCCGAAAGTAAGGAAAAGGACGGTCAAAGTTTGAGAAGGGATGCTTTCCCAGCCTGGTAAATCAAATAGGAAGCTTGGGACCTTGTTGCAGGAAGGGAAGGGTCAAAGAGGAAATTCCCGGAATCGTCTTTCCGCACGATCTGGGGAACATCCAGGGGCAATAAACCACCACCTAAAGCGGTCTCCACAAAGGAATAAAACCAGTCCCCGGGAGAACAATCAAAAAAGGTTTGCCGGGGAGGAGAGACGAGGGGCCATGCCAGGAAGCGAACCAGGATAGTAATGGCCTCTGCTTTGGAAACCTCTTTTTCCGGTTGGAATGTCCCATCCGGGTAACCCTTGATCAAGCCCGCTTTAACTGCGCCTTCAATGAACTGGTACGCCCAATGATCAGGGGGGACATCGGAAAAGGTGGAAAATTCTGGTTTAGAGGGAGGCAGCCTAAAAGCGAGGAGGGCGATTTTGGCGAATTCCGCTCGGGAAACGGGATTTTCCGGTTTAAAGTATCCATCGGGGTACCCGGAGAGAATTCCAACTTCGTTTAAGGAGTTGATTTCCTGGAAAGCCCAGTACTCAAAGGGAACATCAGGGAAAATGGCCTCCACTTTCCTGATGGAAAAATCCAAATCGGAGATATCCCAGACGCTGGGACCAAGGGGAGGCGACCAAATCACCCGAATTCTGGAATGGTCGCTCGAAACAGGAGGAACAAGCCAGACGAATGCCCCCAGCCCTCCTGGCTCCTTCGCGGGGTTGGGGAAATATACGATGTCCGTCCAGGTCTTCCCGGAATCGAGCGAGAACTGGAGGTTAATGTTTCCTCCTGTCCCCGAGGTGGTCCACTGGATTTCAAAAACCTTTCCCGCATAAAGGATTTCTCCCCGGTTGGGTTGAATAAGGGTAACAACGTTGGGCTCCTGGGAAGGAATTACGATGGGAGTGGAAAGGAAAAAGGCCCCAATTAGCAGGGAGGCAAAAAAATTCCTCAAGTTCTGCATTCTCATTTCAAATTACCATCCCTTTTAGCATCAAGGGGGATTATACAATCCGGGGGTAAAAGGTGAAAGAAGGGTAAGAGGGGATGCCTAAAAAAGCCCAAAAAGGTTAAAATACCTGAGGTTTTTAAAATGGTGGACTACCTGGAAATTTCCCAAAAACGATCCACTGGGGAACGGAAAAACTTTTCCCTGGGAATCCTTGCCATCCTGATCGCTGCCCTGCTCTGGTCCACCCTGGGGGTGATGGGAAAACTCTTCCTGAAAGAGGGGGTGGACATGATCGCCGGGGTCTCCCTCCGCCCGTTCTTTGCTTTCCTCGTCCTTCTTACCTCCCGTCCCCTCTTTCACAGAGGGCCCTCCCCCGAGCCTTATCCCCCGGGAAAGAAAATTGCCTTCTTCGCCCTTTTCGGGTTCGTGGGGGTCACCATCTTTTACATTCTCTATTTCCTTGCGGTCAAGGTGACCTCAATTTCCCTGGCTGTCCTCCTCCTATACACCGCTCCCGTCTGGGTCTTGATCTTCTCCCTTGTCTCCCGGTGGGAATCATTTTCTTTTCAAAAAGGTGGGGCTGTAATCCTCTCCCTTGCGGGGGTGAGCCTGATCGCCCAAGCCTCATTTGGGAATTTTTCCATTATGGGCTTCCTCTACGGGCTGGGTTCCGGTTTAACCTACGCCTTATTCACTTACTTCGGTAAAATTGCCCTGAAAAGATTTGACCTTTGGTCGGTACTTGTCTGGGTCTTCGGCTTCGGATCCCTTGGTTTTCTCCCATTCTGGATTTGGCGCCCGGAACTTCTTCTCCAGGTTATCCAAAATCCAACTGCCCTATTAATCGCCTTCCTCATGGGGTTGGGACCAACTGCCATTTCCTACGGAGCTTACCTCTGGGCTTTAAATTTCGTCCCCCCGACAGTGGCGGCTTTGATCTGCACCCTTGAACCCGTCCTGGGAAGCCTCTGGGGGGTGCTCTTTTTCTCCGAGGCCTTCACGTTAAAAAATGCCCTTGGGGGGATTCTTGTCCTTTCGGCAGTGATCCTCGCATCCTCTGGAAGGAAAAAGGGGGAGTCCCTTGAAAAAGG
This sequence comes from Caldisericota bacterium, assembly GCA_024655965.1. Classification (GTDB taxonomy): domain Bacteria; phylum Caldisericota; class JANLFM01; order JANLFM01; family JANLFM01; genus JANLFM01. The sequence continues at coordinate 167,642 of JANLFL010000002.1, forward strand.
GGTTGAAAAGAGGGGAGAAATTTCCTGAACCCTGGATACTGGCTTTTTAAATGCTTTCCCTGGGATAATATTTTTAGGAAAAAGCCGTGGAGATTGAGCGCAAATTCCTGGTAAAAGGGTTACCACTTTCCAAACTGGAGGGAAGGGATTTCTCCCCTATTGAGCAGTATTATCTCAAGAATTCAACGGGGGTTCGAATAAGGAGGGAGGGGAAAAAATACACCCTCACGATTAAGGGTGAGGGGTTGAGGGAAAGAACTGAAGTGGAAAAGGAGATCAGCGAAAAGGAATTTGAAGAGCTGATAGCCCTCTGCGACCGGGGGCTTAAAAAGAGGAGGTATTACCTGGGAAGGTGGGAGATCGACGTCTTTGAAGGAAACCTTGAGGGCCTGATCCTTGCGGAGATCGAGTTGAGCAAAAAGGATGAGCCTCTCCCCGATTTTCCTTTCCCGGAGGTTAACCTGATCGAGGTCACAGATAACCCTGAGTATCTCAACGAGAATTTGTCCCGGGGAAATTTTCCTCGCCGGGAACTTTAATGGGAAGTCTGACTGTTACCGTCGTCCCTTTTCCGAAATCGCTTGCCAGAGTCAGGGTTCCTCCGTGTGCCTCGACGATTTTGCGGGAAACATAAAGGCCCAACCCCGTACCGGGAAAGCCCTTTTTGTGGGCATGTCTGCTCCGGAAGAAGGGCTGGAAAATGGATTCAAGTTCATCTTCGGGGATCCCCACTCCCTGGTCTCGAACCTGAAGGGTTACCACATCTTCCTCCTTGAAGAGCCGGATCAAAATTTGGGAATTTTTGGGGGAGAATTTTACCGCGTTGGAGAGAAGGTTCCCCACCACCCTGCCCATCGCCTCGCGGTCGAGGTTTAAAACCGGGATTTCCCCGATCTCGAAGGAGGTTTCAATATTCTTTGATTGGGCAATTGGCTTCTGCTCCTCCCAGCATTCCTTAATAATGGTTGGGAGGTCCGAGGGGCCCAGGGAAAGGGGATATTTCGCCTCCCTGACCCTCAGGGAATCCATCAAGTTATCCACTAACCTTTTTAACCTCTTGAGATTTCTCTCCAGGGGCTCGCTCCACCTTTGGTAAACGGCGGGAATTTCCTCTTGGGGGCAATTTTTTAGCACCTCGCAGGCGGAAAAAAGAAAGGTCAAAGGGGATTTGAATTCATGGGAAATGGCGTAAAGCAAATCCCTTCTGGCACTTTCCAGCCTCTCCTCCAGGATCTTCTTATCGGTGATGTCCCGAGAAATCCCCAAGATCCCCGTGGGTTTCCCCTTCGCGTTCCTGGTAAGGGTCTTAATGGTTTCATAAACCCTGGTTTTCCCTTTGAAGGTCAGGGTTTCCTCGATCCGGGAGGTCTCCCCTGAATTAAGCAACTGGCGATCGGATTGAGCCACATTTCTTGAGAATTCGGGATCAAAGAGGTCGGAAGCCTTTTTACCAAGAATTTCCGATTCAGGGAGGTCGAGGGCTTTGGAAAAGGCAGGATTTATCATCCGGTAGCGACCTTTCAAGTCCTTTAAATAAAGGGGATCGGGGATGTTTCGGAAGAGGAGGGAGATTTTTTCCCGCAGGTCCCTCTCGGATTCCTCATAGCGAAAGCGAAGGATTAGGGCAGAAAGGCTCCCGGATAGAAGGGAGAGGATTTCCAGGTGATCTTCGGAAAAGGCGAAGTCCTTCTCGTAGGTCTGGACGGCGATCACCCCCCGGGCCTTACCGTTGACCATCAGGGGAACCCCCAACCAGCTTTCTGGAGGCTTGCCAAAGACCTCGACTTTCCCGCTTTTCACCATTTCCTCGAACTCTTCTCTGGTCTTTAAAAGAAGGGGTTTCCCGGTTCCCAAGATCCATTCCGTAAGTCCCCTACCCCTCTTCCTGGAGACCCTGCGAGTCCGGCGGAAATTGTCCATGATGTAGGGGAAGGAAATCAGGTCCCTCTCTTCGTCGTAGAGTGCCACATAAAAATTGGGAGCGGGGATGAGGTTCTTCAGTACGGAATGGAGAGTTTTGAAAAATCCCTGGAACCCCTTCGAGGTTAGCACTTCCCCCAGAAGTGAAAAGAAGGCGGCACGGATCTTCCTCGATTTTTCCTCCAGATCCTTGAAAGCCCAAAAAACTCTTTCTTCCTCATTCCCCGGGAAAAAAATATTTTCCCCGGACAGGGAAAAGGTAACCTCTTTCCCCCCAACCAGGAAGGGAACGCGAAGGTTTTTGACCGTCCCGTCATTTTCCAGATGGTTTTGGAATTCCTTGCGGAACCGGGGGGAAATAAGATCCTGGATTTTGACCTGGGAAAGGCACTCTTCCTTCAGGGAACAGGTGCCCAGAAAGGGAGAGTTTCCCCACTTGATCCTTCCCCCGGAGTCAATAGCAAAGACAAGGACCTCTCTGGAATCGGGAGATTCCTCACTGTTTGTCTCCCTTTTTGACCTTCCCCTTTTTCCCATCTTCTCCCCAAACAGTTTTTCCCCTGGGTTTCCGCATATTTTACTGAATTTCCCTCAAAAAGGAAAGGAGGTTTTTCCTCCTTTCCTTTTTGAATCTGATCTCCTGTTTCCTTAATCTTGACCTACGTCTCTCAACTTCTCTTTTTTTCCTCGCTTCATTCATCCTGAATATTAGTTCCCAGGCTCTCCACAACCCTGGTCAACTCCATGATTACCTCTGAGAGTTTCTCCAGTTTCCCCTCAACCCGAAAGAGGAGATAGGCAGAGACAACGATGGGAAAACCAAAATTGGCGACTAAACGCAAAAAATCCTCCAAGCGATTTCACCTCCTCATACGGGAAATACCAGATCCAGGAGCCTTTTTAATAAGAGCGCGGCTTCTCCCCTTAAGAGGGGTTTCTCAGGGTGGAAGCTGCCATCGGGAAAGCCCTTGATCACACCCCTTCCCGATAAGGCATTTAACACCTCCTTGAGTTCCGGGGAGGAAACATCCCAGAAGCGGAAGGAGCTTGCCAGGAAGCCCTTCAACCCCTGAACAATTCCCGAAGAAACTCCTTCCAAGAAACGGGAATTCTGAAGCAGCCGGGCTTCCTGGGGATCGGAGATGAAGAGGACCTCGATCAAACAGGCAGGGCCAGGAAATTCCCGCAAAATTCCAATTTCACCCTTCCAGGTGTGGTCAAATGCCGGCGCCCACTGGTCATCAGATTTTGCCCCTCTAATTTTAAGGGGGAGTTGGGAAAGGGAATTCAAAATGGAAAGGCTAAGCTCTTTTCCCAATTCGTTCCCGGAACGGTACCAAATCTCGCAGCCCTGGGCGCCTGGAGGTCCGGAGTTTAAATGAAGGCTCAATAAAACTTCGCATCCTTTCTCGTGGGCTTCACGTCCCCTCATGGATGAAAGAAGGTCTCGGTCGGGGTAGAAGACCTGAAAGTCCCCACCCAGCTTCTCTTTGACCAGTTCCCTCAAGACGGAAGTTACTGCCTCCTCGGAGAGGCCAAGTTCATAATTGATGGCCCCTGGATCCCCCTCCCTTCCGTGTCCCGCATCGAGAGCAATTTTCATTTTCGCCTCCTTTCATTTAGGTGGCGGGGTTTCCCCCGCCACCTGTTTAACTGGCTATGGCACTAAGTCCTGGACATTCCTGTTCACGATCTGGGCATCCACCACACCAACCAACCTCCCTCCCGGAGCCTGGAAGACGTCCCGGGAGATGATGCTGTTCATCACTTGGGTAACCTCCTCCTGAGTGAGGTCGTCCCTGGGGTTATTGATGGTAATGATAAAATTTCGGGAAGGGTCCTCGGTGGAAAAAATCATCCTCAAGGTTTGTCTGAAAGAATCAGCCAAGTTAATCACCTCCTTTCAAAATAAATTCTGATTAAACGGAGAGGAGCTCGGAGCGGTCCACTTTCTCCACGGAATAAAGCGTCAGCTCCATCAATCCGGCAAGGTCCTGAGCGGTGGCATAGAGGTCTTCAAGGGAAGCTTGAGGCCGAATGTTGTTGAAGCTCACCGCCCGGAGGATCGTTCTCCCGGATTCGGGGTCAGTCCCGGCGTTCAACCTTAGGGTAAGCCGGGAAGGATAGGGATTGGCATTTACGGGCATTTTTTCACCTCCTTTCTAAAATTGCGGCGGAGAAACAAAAACAGCGGCTCAGAAGTTTCTCCGCCGCTGTCTAAAATGCAATTGCAATTGCATTTTTAGCATATAAAGGAGGGGATGTCAAGGGGGTTTGGGAAAAATTTTTTGATCCCTTTGTATTATTAGTATATATATTTTTGGAATAAACCATTGACTTTTTGGAAATATGGGGTAAAATAGTTCGGGAGGAGCTATAAATGGCACAAGCCAGGGACAGGATCAGGGAAATCAGGTTGAGCAAAGGCCTTTCCCAGGGCCAACTTGCTCAGATTCTGGGCTACACCCCGTCCACGGTTTCCAGAATAGAACAGGGCGTCCTCAAGCCGTCTTTAAAATTCCTTCAGAAGTTCTCCCAGGCCTTCGGGGTTTCCCTCTCCTACCTGATAGACCCTCAGGAACCCATCCTCCTGGACGAGGAGGGGGAGATTGACCTCAACCGCCTGGAGCCGGGTTTGAGAGATTTGGCCCTTGATGAGAATTTAAAACGCCTCTTCGATGTGAAGGAGGAAGAAATCAAGCGTCTGGCAACCGTCAAGTTCAGGGCGGGTTCGGTGGATAAACAGGGGTATTTGAGCCTCCTTTTGTTCTTACGAACTCTGGACCGAAGGTAGATGGCGGAGTTAAAAGAGATTATCCATGAGACCCTCTCCCGGGCAGGAATTCAGCATCCCCCGGTGGAGATGGAAAAAATTCTGAAAGTTCTCGACCTGGAGGACCTGTTTTTCGATTCCGGGATTGACCAGGAGAATGGAACAGTGCTCTTCCTTGACCAATTGAAGGGAAAATGGCGCATCAAGATCCCCTCGTCGCTTCCCCGGGGAAGGCTGATTTTCGATCTGGCCCACGAGTGCGTGGAATACCTGGCCTTAAAAGCGGACATCAAGTGCTCACACAGGGAGATAAACGAGGGGGCTGTCGAAATGCTCATTCCCGAAAAATGGGGGAAGGAATTCATCGAGAAGGAGGGCCTCGACCTCTTTGCTTTTAAAAGAGCCTTCTCCACCCCATCTCTGGATACCTGCGCATACAGGCTTTTAGATCTGGCCCCCTTTCCCGGGGTCCTCGTTGTGCTTCGGGATGGGGAAAGGCGGGTACATCGAAGGCGACAAAGGGCATGGTTCTCCCCGGATGAGGAGGAATTCATTCAGGAGGCATCCACTTCCCCAAACCCTATAATAAGAAATCTCAAAGGGGAGGTCTTCCAATCCTTCCCCATCTGGGACCAGAGGAAATTCAGGGTAAAGAAATCCTACATTTATTTTTGGGAGGGTAATTAGGAGGGGAGAGTGGAATATCTCTCGCCTCAACAACTGGCTATCCGCTGGAATGCCCCTTTGAGGGCAGTTTACGGAATCGCCCTGGGAAAGCACAGTTTTGCCTCCCTTACGGGAACCTTAAACATTTACCATCACAAAAACAGGCCATTCTTTTCCCTGGAGGAGATTATGAAATGGGAGAGAAAGCTTGCCCGCTTGAAAATCCCCCTGGAATTGATCCTCAAGGAGTTTAAATAAAAAACAGGGGCTGCCTGGCGGCAACCCCTGCCATGGGGGAGGTGGGAAGACAGGCTATTGGCAATAACCTTGATTCCTTTATAGAGGGTAAATATGAGAGTTGTCAAGGGGAAAGTAAAATTTTTTGTAAAATTTTTTAAGGTTTTACATTATGGAAAATAGGGCTTTAAAGCTCACCCCTTCACTGATCGATGTCTTCGAGTCCTGCCCCCGGAGGTACTGGTATCTTTACGAGCCGGACTCCCCTCAGGTACCCAGGAGGATATCCTGGCAGCTTTCCTTCGGTACATCCCTCCACGAAGCAATGAAGGAGATATACTTCTTGGGAGGCCCTCCCCAGGTCCCCCTCTCCTCCCTCTCCCAGATCCTGGAAAAGTGCTGGCACAGGGAGGGTTTTACAGATGAGTCCCTGGAAAGGGAAAGGAAATTAAGGGCCCTGGAGATTCTGGAAAACTACATCGAAGGAAATAGATCCCGCCCCGTGATGACCTTGGGGCTGGAAAAGCAGCTCTCAGCATCAATTGAGGGAGTGAACTTTCTTGCAAAAATCGACAGACTGGATCTGCTTCGACCGGGTTTATTGATCGTGGATTATAAAACTGGACAGGGGGCCTTGAGCGACAACCAGTTGCTCATCTCCTTTCTGGTGGTCCTTTTTAATTATAAATCACCCTCTGATCGCCCGGTGAAGTTCATGCTCCTAAATCTGGAGAGGGGGGAGGAAAAAATCATCGATCTGGAGGAGGAGAAGGCTTTCGCCCGGATTAGTCACTACAAAAACATCAGGGATCAGATCATTCAGCGAGAGTTCCCGCCAAACCCCTCGGTTTTCACCTGTCGGTACTGCGAGGCGGGGAACATCTGCAGTTTTGCCCGAAAATGGGAAAGGGAGTGAAATTGTGGAAAAGATACTGGTTGATTTAAATGCCGATGTGGGAGAGAGTTTCGGGGTTTATTCCCTGGGAAACGAAGAAGGGCTCTTGCCCTATTTGACATCCGTGAACATCGCCTGCGGCCTTCATGCAGGGGACCCATTGGTAATGGAGAGAACGATCAAAAAAGCAATTGGGTTAAAGCTCTCTATTGGCGCTCATCCAGGATACCCGGACCTTCAGGGATTCGGGAGGAGAAGGTTCTCGCTTTCCCCCAAAGAGGTAAAGTGCTTCCTCATCTATCAGGTAGGAGCCCTGATGGGGTTTCTGAAGGTGGCGAAGGAGAGGCTTTCTCATGTCAAGCCCCACGGAGCTTTGTACAACGAAGCCTGCCAAAACCCGGAAATCGCCAGGGCGATTGCCGAAGCGGTTCAAGAGATCGACCCCGAACTTTTCCTATTGGCGAGGTCCGGGTCTGAGATGGTAAAGCAAGCCAAATTGGTGGGAACAAAGGTTGTCGAGGAGGCCTTTGCCGACAGGAACTATGGAGAGGACGGAGATCTACTCCCCAGGGATCACCCTGAAGCCTTAATCCGGAATCCGGAGGAGGCGGCAAAAAGAGCCCTTTCCATGGCGAAAGAAAAAAGGGTCAAAACGGTTTCCGGGATGGAAATTCCCCTCAATTTCCGGAGCCTGTGCATCCACGGGGACAACCCCCTGGCTCCAGCAATTGCTCGATCCATAAGGGAAATTTTTGCCGCCAACGAAATCGAGGTTTCCCCTTTTTCAATTTAGAATATGAAACCCCAATTTTTCAGGTTCTTACATGCGGGAGAGGGGGGGATGGTTGTGGAATTCGGAGAGGAAATTGACCCCCGGACGAACCTTCTGGTTTTGGAACTGGAGAAAAAAATTAGAGGGGAGAGGTTACCAGGGATTGAGGAGACCGTCCCCACCTATCGCTCCCTTTTCATTTCCTTTGACCCTCAAAAATTCTCCCATCACCAGTTGAAGGAAAAACTCCAAGGGATGATCTCCACTTTGGAGATCGAAAATTGCAAAGAGGGAAGACTGGTGCAAATTCCGGTGGTTTACGGAGGGGAATTTGGGCCAGACCTCCAGGGGGTTGCGGAAATGAAAGGATTGGCCCAGGAGGAAGTAATCCGCCTGCATACTTCGCGGGAGTTCAGGGTTTTCATGATCGGTTTTACCCCAGGGTTTCCCTACCTGGGGGTCCTTCCTCCGGAAATAGCGGTCCCCAGGCTGGAAACGCCCCGATTAAAGGTTCCAAAGGGATCGGTAGGGATCGCAGAACTTCAGACGGGGATTTATCCCCTGGAAAGCCCGGGTGGATGGAGGATTATCGGGCGGACCCCGCTCCAGCTATTCAATCCGGAGACCAATCCCCCATTTCTTCTTTCCCCCGGGGACAGGGTTCGCTTCTTCCCGATCTCCCCAAAGGAATACCAGGAACTCCTCCAAGATGGGTCGCTTTAGGGGCAGAGGATGGGGATCCCCTTTTTAAAAGTAATCCAGCCTGGTCCCTTGACTACCGTTCAGGACCTTGGAAGGTTCGGGTATCTGAAGTTCGGCCTTCCCCCCGCTGGGGCTGCTGATGAGCTCTCCTTTCGAGTGGCAAACGCTCTGGTGGGAAACCCTCCAGATTCTGCTTGCATAGAACTCACAGTGGCAGGGGGGAAATTCCAGGCCCTGGAAGGCTCGACCATCGCTATCACCGGCGGGAACATGAAACCCAAAATAAATGGATTACCCGTCTCCGGCTGGGAATCCCTGACTTTAAAAGAAGGCGACCTGCTTGAATTTTCCTTGGTATCCTCCGGTTGCCGCTCCTACATTTCCGTTGCAGGGGGAATCGATGTCCCTCAGGTTTTGGGAAGCCGTTCCACCTACCTTCTGGGGAACATCGGGGGATTCCTGGGCCGTCCCCTTAAAGAGGGGGATACCCTTCTCCGGGGGGAGAGCAGCAAGGCCTTGCCCAGAATTTTCCCCAAGCACTTCATCCCCCAATTTCCTCCTCAAATTGAATTGAGGGTCCTCCTCGGGCCCCAGGAGGACCACTTTTCTTCCCAGGGGCTTAAAACCTTCCTTCAGGAAGAGTACCGGGTGAGCCCTCATTCAAACAGAATGGGGTACCGGCTGGAAGGGCCGCAGATTGAAACGCTAAAAAAGGGAATCATCTCAGATGCCATCCCCCTGGGATCGGTTCAGGTAAGCGGAGATGGGCAACCGATCATTCTCCTCTGGGACAGGCAGACCACAGGGGGATATCCCAAAATCGCGGTGGTAATCAGACCGGACATCTGGAAAATCGCTCAGGCAAAACCCGGAGATGGGGTCTTTTTTAAAAAAGTGGGAATGGAGGAGGCCCTTTCTCTATATGGAAATTACCGCTCCTTCCTCTCCTCCCTGGATAATCTGGTACAATAGATCGAAAAAAGGAAAAGCTTTGGGTGGTTGATAAAATTTTTTATCTCATTCTCATCCTCACGATCCTCAACCCCATTCCCCAGGCGCCTGCTTCCAATTTCCGGGACCTTCCTTCCGACTACTGGGCTTTCGAGGTGATCGAGAACCTATCCCAACTGGGGATCGTAAAAGGTTACCCGGAGGGCACTTTCCGCCCTGAAGCAAGGCTTACCAGGGCGGAGTTCGCCAAGATCTATGCCCTCTCCTTCCACCTTTCCCTCCCGGAGAGTCCCCGCTCCTCTTTTGTTGACCTCCCGCCAGACCACTGGGCGATTCCTTTTATTGAGGCCTGCGTTCAGGAGGGGGTCATCAAAGGTTATCCGGAAGGGTATTTTCTCCCGGAAAACCAGGTAACCCTTGAGGAAGTCCTGGCTGTCCTTCTTAGGCACCTCTACCCCCGATACGAGGTGATCCCCGACGTGGAGGCCTTCCCCACCCTGGATACGGACCGCTGGTCTTATCCCTATATTCAAATGGCTCTCGCTCTGGGAATCCTCCCCCGGGATGACCCCGATTTCCTTGAATGGGGAGAATTCATCCCCGACTCCCCATGTTCAAGGGCCCAGGCCTGTTTTCTGGTTTTCAGGACAAGGTTTTTTGGGAATTCCCTCAGTCTGGGAAACCCGGTGGAATATCGGTTGACTTACACCGTTCATCTCTTTAACGAAGGGACCAGTCCATCAGGAGGGGTTGATTTGACCTTGGCGACTGTCCCGGATGTCCTCCCCTTTCAGCATGTCCAAGAAATGAATTTCTTTCCCCAACCAAATGAATTTGAAACGGACGACAATGGCAATCGATTTGCCATTTTTCACCTTGAGGGAATCCTCCCAGGCAAGGAGAAAGAGGTAAAAATGGAGGTCCTGGTGGAGGTCTTCCCCTTTTCCTACTATCCCGATTCAGAGACTGGCTCGCTTAAATACCACACCAGCGGGACCGATTTCATTCGATTTACATCCCCGGAATCCTTCGAGGAATCGGATAGTCCCGAAGTCCAGAAAAAAGCCAGAGAGCTGGACCAGGGGGAGGGGTTTTTCGAGACTTCTTTGGCAATTTACAACTTCGTGGGGAAACACCTCACCTATTCGGGGTACAACCCCCAGAGTTCGGGAGCCCTTGAGGCGCTTCTATCAGGGGAAGGGGACTGCACGGAATTCGCTGACCTCTTCGTTGCTTTAGAGAGGGCCAGCGGAATCCCCTCCCGTTTTGTGGAGGGGTTCGTTTATTCCGATTGGTCGGGAAAAAGAGAAGATATAACGCATGACTGGGCAGAGGTCAGGCTTCCAGGGGGGATCTGGCTTCAGGTTGATCCGACATTCGGCCGATTCGGCGAAAATTTTTTCTTCGCCTCCGAGGGAAAGCACATCCTCCTCACAAGAGGGAGGAACCTGGAACAGTTAGGGGGGTTCCATTACTATTTTTACCATTACGACACCGGGGGAGGGCTCGCCAGCATAGACTCCTATGAAGAAATTGAAATAATTCCCCAGGAGGTAGGCGATTTGACAGGGGGGTGGGGGGAAATTAAGCTATACGGGAACGAAGTAAACTTCAAGAAGGTGGTAAATTGATGATTTTTTCTCAGGTAATTTCTCTTGTTCCCACGGTTCAGTACTCGATCCAGGAACCGCTCCCGGCTTCAAATTTGCTGGATCTGATTCCGGCAATCATCATCGCCCTGCTCTCGGTGATATTTTTGTTTTTAAGCATCAGGCTCTCTCGCTTGCGGACTGATGCAATTGGCTCAATTTACCTTTTAACTGGGGTCTTCCTTTTCCTGGCCTGTGTATTCCAGGTGATCTTCCTGTTTTTAAGAAGCGAGTGGCTGTATACCTTCATCTTTGCCCAGGAGGTCTTCCTTCTCCTTTCCCTTGTCACCCTGATTATTTCCGCCCTCAGCCTGGGTGAGAAAGCGCCACCGCCGCCTTCCATTCCCATTCAAAATAACAAAACCGTTTCTACCCCTCCCCCTTCAATCACCCCCTCCAGCGAGGGAAAGGAAGAAACCTCCCCTGAGCCTGAAAGGAGCCCAGAGGAAAAATAGCTTCGGTGGCAAAGGAAACCCCCAAGCGAAAAAACCTCTGGCGAAGCATTTTTCTCGCCGTGGGCTTTTCCGCCCTGGCGATCAGCTTACTTTTATATTTCACCCACACCGATTTAAAAAGCGTTTTTTCGCTTTTGAATTTGTGGTTTTTCCTCGGGGCCTTGGGGCTGATTCTTTTGAACTGGTTGGTGGAAGCTTTAAGGCTCTGTTCAATTTCAAGCTTATTGGGCTATCGCCTTCCTTTCGGCAAGGCCCTTCAAATTGTCCTGGTTGGTTCATTCTTCGCCAACATCACCCCGTTTGATACGGGGGGAGAACCCTTCCAACTCTACCTCCTGGCAAAAAATGGAGTGGGGACGGGAAAGTCGGCGGCGATAATCATGATCAAAGGAATAATGAGCGCCCTCGCCCGGATAACCCTGGGGATCGGGATTCCACTCTGGCTTCTTCTGATCAAAAGAGCCTGGCAACTTCCTTCTGGGCTGAATACCGCCCTGAACATCGGGGTGATGATTTATGTTGTTGTCACGATCTTGATGCTCCTCGTTTCCTGGAAACCTGGTTTTTTGAACCGGTTTACAAACTGGCTCTTTTCCCGAAAGCTCATCCAGAAGGTCTTTTCCCCCAAGAAACTCCAAATCCTTGCAGAAAAAATCACCCACGGGGTGAACGAGTTCCGGGAATCAATGCATAGCCTTGCCCAGGCGGACAAGGGGACGATAATGCTCATCGCTTTCTACAGCCTTCTCCTCTGGATTATCGTCCTCACAGTTCCCGCTTTCCTTCTCTGGGGTTTGGGAGTCAATTCTCCCCTTCCCCAAATCCTCGCCGTGGGAATCGTCTTCTACCTTGCCTCAGCCTATGCTCCAACTCCAGGTTCCTCTGGGGTTGCGGAGGCGGGGTTTGCCACCATCTTTTTCGCCGCCCAGCTGGTTCCCTATCCCCTTCTGGGAGTTTTCGTGACTTTATGGAGATTGCTCACTTACTACACCAGTTTTCTTGTTGGCGGACTGGTGAGCCTCTTTTCCCTATCCCGAAAAAAATCTTAAAGGGAGCGAAGAAACCTGACGACTTCCTCCACGGTCTCGCTGGGAGTGGAGGCTCCGGAAACAACCCCAATAGCAGAAAGCCCTTCGAAGTCCTCCCTCTTGAGTTCCTCTTTGACTTCAACCTGCCAGGTCTTTTTTCCGAGTTTTTGAGAGATTGAAGCCAGGCGCCTTGTATTTGCCGAGTTCTTCCCGCCCACCACTACCAGACCCTCAACCTGGGAAAGGATCTCGCGCAAAGCCGCTTGCCTTTCCCTCGTGGCCCTGCAAATGGTATTGAAGACCTGCAACTCACTTACCCCGCTTGACTTGAGGAAATCGGCAAGTTTTTCCAGGACAAATTGGTCCTGGGTGCTCTGCGAAAAAAGGGCAACCCTCGCTCCCGGTGGGACCCGGGGAGTTTCCCCCGGGGAAACCAGCCGGACGGAAGGGAAATAAGAAAGAAGGCTCTCAACTTCCGAATGTCCTCTATCCCCAAGGAAAAGGACCTGATATCCCTCCAAGATTGAACGGGAGATCATTTCCCTCGTCTTCTTGAGTTCCGGGCAGGTAAGGTCCATGACCTGGATCCCCTTTTTCAAAGCTTCCTCAAGCACCCAGGATTTCGGACCCTGGGCGGGGATAACCAGGGTATCTCCCTCTTTTAATTCGGAAAGGGAATTAACAACCCGGATTCCCATCTTCTCCAATTTGGAAACGACCTGGGGATTGTGGATCAAGGGGCCAAAAGTGGCGGTCTTTCCCGGGCAAAAAGACGAAAGAAGGGTGTCAATGGCCTTCTTGACCCCGTAGCAAAAACCGATATAAGGGGAAACCAGGACCTTCAAAAAAAATTTTTACTTCTGGGAAAGAAGCAATTCCTCCGGGGAAATTTTTTCCACCCCTCCTGAAATCCTCTCAAGCCAGTCCTGATAGGTTGGTTTCTCCTTGAGGTAGAAGACCCCGGTGTAAATTTTATCCTCCATCACCTGAGCCATCTCGATCGCCAATGTCCGGTCATCTGGCTTGTAGTCCGAAGGGAGAGGTGTGACTCTTTCCTGAAAGAACTTGTATGTGTGCACTTTGTTAAAGGTAACGCAGGGGGAAATTACTTCGAGGAAGGCAAAGCCCTTATGCTCGATGGCGGAAACCATCAGATCCGTCAACTGGTCAACTTTTCCGGAAAATCCTCTGGCGACGAAAGTGGCTCCCACGGAAATGGCGAAAGCCACCGGGTTGATGGGCTCCTCAAAGTTGCCGTAAGGGGAGGACACGGTGCGGAAATTGATATCCGAGGTCGGGGCAACCTGACCCTTGGTCAATCCGTAAATCCGGTTGTTCATCACGACATAGGTGAGATCAATGTTCCTCCTTGCGGCATGGGGGAAATGCCCTCCCCCAATGGCGAAAGCGTCTCCATCGCCGCCGACGACTATCACTTCCACCCCAGGGTTGGCGAGCTTGATCCCCTGTCCAATGGGAAGGGCCCTCCCATGGAGGCTGTGGACCCCATAAGTTGAGGTGAAACCGGGAAGCCGGCTGGAACATCCAATCCCAGAGACCAGGGCGATATTATTTGGGTCAAGGTCAAGCCTGGCAAAGGCGTTGAAAAGCCCGGTGAGGACGCCGAAGTCCCCGCAGCCAGGGCACCATGTCGGTTTCAGTTTTCCCCGGTAATCAAGCACGGAGCGAGCCATTACAGGACCTCCTCAATTTTTTGTAAAATCTCGTAACCGGCGAATGGCCTCCCACCAGCAAGGTTCAAAGGGATTGGGTCAAAAAGGAAGTAGGCTCTCAAAAGGTGGGAGAGTTGCCCGGAGTAATTTACCTCCGGGACGATGACCTTCCTTTTGTTTTTCAAAAACTCCTCGATCTGTTTTCTGGGAAGCGGGCTCAACAGTTTCAGGTAGAGGACATCGGGCTCCCTTCCCCGCCCTTTCAAGTAATTGGTGGCCTCCCGGACCGCACCTTCAGTGGACCCCCAGGAGATAATCCCAATATCGCTATCCCTGTTACCCCAGTGAAGGGTATTGTCGCCATCGTGGAAAGCAAGGTTCAATTTGCGGAACCTTTTTTCCGTCATTGTCTGGTGCACCCCGGGGTCGTAGGAGGGAATCCCCTCTCCGTCGTGTTCCAAACCCCTGGCAATGTACGCCCCAGGCTTTCCGGGGATACCCATGGGCATCAACCCGTTCTCGGTAATCCGGTAACGCTGGTACCCTTTTGAGACCTCCTCGGGAGTGACGATCAGCCGGTCCTCGATTTTTATCGAGGAAAATTTGGGAACAGGGATAGTCTCAAACCTCTGGGAAAGGGACTGATCGGACAAAATGATTACCGGCAGTTGAGTCCTCTCTGCAAGGTTGAACCCTTTGATGGTCAGGTAGAAGCAATCCTCGACGTTGGTTGGAGCGATAACAATCCGGGGGCAATCACCGTGGCTTCCAAAAACCGCATGGAAAAGGTCCGATTGCTCGGTTTTTGTGGGAAGGCCGGTGGCAGGTCCTCCTCTTTGAACGTCCACAATCACTACTGGAATTTCCGCCATTGAGGAAAAACCAATCAGTTCGCTCATCAGGGAAAGCCCGGGACCAGAGGTGGCGGTCATTGCCTTCTTACCGGCAAATGATGCTCCGATGGCCATTGCCAGTGCCGAGATCTCATCTTCCACTTGAATGGAAACCCCTCCCACCCTGGGCATTTCCTTCATCAGGATTTCCAGGATATCAGTCGCGGGGGTAATGGGGTAACCTGCGAAGAAACGGCACCCGGCATAAATTGCTCCCAGGGCAATAGCCGCGTTCCCGGATATCACGATCCTGGGTTCCCCGTGTGCTTCCCCAAACCTTAACTTTTCCTGCTTCCGGATGTTTTCCCGGGCATACTCCATCCCCACTTGCAGGGCGAGCAGGTCCTTCTCCAGGATCTGTGAGCCCTTGGACCCGAATTTCTCGCGGATTACCTCCTCAAGTTTATCCTGAGGAAGGGAAAAGAGCTCCGCCAGGACCCCGAGGGTGAGGATGTTTTTTGTCTGGATAGCCTGAACCTTGTTCTGGGCGAGATCCCTCAAGGGACAGGGATAGAGGATCAAATCCTCGCGGTCGTGAGGTTGAACGCTCTCGGGATCGTAAACCAGCACCCCTCCCTTCTTTAACGCGGAAAAGTGGCGGTCAAAGGCTTCCTGGTTCAGGGCCACAAGGATGTCAACCGTGTCTCCCGCCGAAAAAATCGGGCTGTTTGAAGCCCTCATCTGGAACATGGAGTGTCCTCCCCGAACTTCCGCGGGGTAAGCCCGGTAAGTATAGACCTCAAAGGAAGCCCTGGCACAGGCAAGGGTCAGAATTTCGCCCGCGACGATGATCCCCTCTCCGGATTCTCCTCCAATGCGCACAACCAGATCAACTTTTTCCATGGACTAGTTCGCACCTCATCAAATTATTTTTGCCCCAAAAAGCCTATGTAACTGTTGGAGAGCGACTTGCCCTTCCTCAACCGAGAGTGCGGCAACGCCTTCCTGAGGGATGATGACCTTGAACCCCCGCATAAGGGCGTCAGCGGAGGTAAAGAAAACGCAGATGTTGGTCACACACCCTACCACCTCAATTTCCTCAACTTTCTCCTTGCGGAGGATTTCTTCAAGGGAGGTCCCGACAAAGCCAGAGAAAGTCCTTTTTAAAACCACGATGTCCCCAGGAGCAGGGGCCAATTCTTCAACAACCTGAGCTCCGGAAGTCCCCCTTAAAGCGTGGGGAGGGAAGACGCTCATTTCAGGATCCCCTGGCTCATGCGAATCGCAGACGAAGATTACGGGCAAGCCATGGTTGCGGAAATCCTGGATTCTTTTCTTAATAAAAGGGATGATTTTCCGGGTCTCGGGAACCTCGAGAGGGGCTCCATGGTCAACGAAATCCCGGATCATGTCAACAACCAGCAAGGCTCGCCTGCTTGTTTTCATGGCAATTAAAATTTTAAATTTTACTTATATTAGAATACCATTTTTTTTGAGTTTTTGGGTTATGAAACCAAAAAATTTAAAAAGTTTCCCGGTAATGATAAAATTCGGGAAGACTTTCCTCCTTAAACCAGATGAAAGGGGTTAAAAATGAACATTAGATTTTGCAGGAAGGAAATCGGGGAAGAGGAAGTCGATACCATCATCTCCCTCATTCCCGAAAGCCTCCCTGAAGCCTTTAAATCAATAGATCCCGCTTTGAAGAAAAAGATTGAAGAAATAAGCAGGGATTTGCCTCTTTACACAAAAGATTCCTTCGTCCTGCTTACTCCGGAAGGGGTTAAAGCAAAAAGGGTCCTGCTTTTAAAGGTTCCTCCCTCGCTTGACCCACTTGAGCTGAGAAAGGTTTACTCCCAGGCTGGAAGGGAAGCAAGGTTAAAGGAACTCGGTCCAGATGTGGCAATTACTTTAACGGGCCTGGTTGACCCACTTGTGGAAATCGAAATCGCCATCGAGGGAATTGCCCAGGGATCCTACCTCCCTAACCTTTACAGGACCGAAAAAAGGGAGAGGGATCTGGAGAACCTCATCCTCTGTCATCCCCCCACTTTTGAAGCCCAAAAAGTGGCAGGAAAAGCGGAACTGGTAGCCAACACCCAAACCTATGTGCGCAATCTGGTGAATGAACCGGCCTCCGTGGTGACCCCGCTATACCTGGTGGAGGAAGCGAAGAGGATTGCGGCCGAGACAGGGTCGGAAATTGAGGTCCTCTCAGTTGAGCAGGCTGAAAAGATGGGAATGGGAGCTTTTGTGGCAGTCGCCAGGGGATCGGACCAGCCCGCTTTCATGGTCAAACTTCATCATCCCGGAAAGGGAGGGAAGAACCGTTTAACCTTGGTGGGAAAAGGCTTGACTTTCGATTCCGGGGGCCTATCCCTTAAGCCCTGGGAATCGATGATCACCATGAAATCGGACATGGCAGGAGCGGCCGCAGTCCTGGGCGCTTTTCGGGTCCTCCCCCTTCTGAGGCCCGAGCTTGATTTAATGGGTTTCCTCGCCCTGACGGAAAACCTTCCCTCTGGAAAGGCTTACAAGCCCGGGGACGTAATCAAAGCCATGAACGGAAAGACCATCGAGATCCTCTCCACAGACGCGGAAGGAAGGTTAGTGCTTGCCGACGCCCTTGCATGGGCTGTCAAGGAAGGGGCAAAGCACATCGTAGATGTAGCGACTTTGACGGGAGCTTGCATCATCGCCCTTGGACATGAGACCTCGGGCCTTTTCTCGAATCACCCCAGCTGGACGGAAAAAATCCTCCAGGCTGCCAAAAAAGCGGGCGAACGGGTCTGGGAACTGCCGATGTTCCCCGAATACAAGGAGCTCATCCGTTCGGAAATTGCCGACCTGGCAAATAGCGCGGGGCGATCGGGGGCCCCTGCGGGTGCGATATTCGGGGCAATGTTCCTCAAAGAGTTCGTCCCTGAAGGAATAGCCTGGGCCCATTTGGACATAGCCGGTCCTTCCTGGCTCCCGAAGAACAACAAATCAATTTCTGGTGGGGCGACCGGAGCAAGCCTCAGAACTCTTATCGAATTGGGGCTGGACTTCTAACTGACCGAGAGGATGTTATAGCCCTTCGACTTAAGCTCCTCAATCAATGGAGAGGCCTGGGAGGTAGCAAGGCGGACCATGATTTGGACCTTCTCACCCAGCTCCATGCAGGCGAGCCCGATCACATTAATTTGATGGTCCCTCACCAGGCTGAGGAGATCGGCAAGGGTGCCGATTTTGTTCTCCGCTTCAAGAACCACCCTCACCCCGGGGCGCCTGAACCCGAAGACTTTTATTAAAGCCTCGAAGAGGTCCGATTCTGTGATGATACCTACCAGCTCCTCCCCTTCCATCACAAGAAGGGACCCAAAACGATGTTCCCTCATTATAACCGCAGCTTCCTCGATCGTGGCCTCGGGGCTGATGCGAGCCGGGGATTTGATCATTACCTCTTTGACGGTCATTTTCGAAAGCAGATAGTTGATCTCATAAATACTAAGGGTGGTTGCCGGGGACGGGGAAACGGTCAAGAGGTCCCGCTCGGTTACCAGGCCCATGAGGGTCCGATCCTGGACAACCGGAAGCTGCTTGATCCGATGCTTCTTCATCAGGTTTAGGGCTTCGAAAATTGGGGTATCAGGTCCCACGGTGATCGGATTAGGGGTCATATGGTTCTTTACAAACATAAAATTTCCCTCCTGTTTTTCTCTTTTAACAAAGTCGGTACTGGATTAATTCCGACCAACTTCACCTTAAATGGTATAATTTTTGGAAAGTCAGGTGAAACCTGTGAGCCAGAAAGACATTTTCGAAGAAATCGTCAGGCTGAGGAACTCCGGGGAAGAAGGAGCCCTGGCCATTGTGGTCAATACCTCCTCCTCCAGCCCGGGCAGGGTTAACTTCAAGATGCTCGTCTATCCAGATGGTCAAATTTTGGGAACTGTGGGAGGAGGGGTGATGGAAAAGCAGGTGATGGAAGAGGCTTTAAAGTGCATTTCCGACAAGCGTTCCCGTTTCCTTCATTTCTCCCTGAGAGAGGACGAAATGGAGGGGCTTGGGGTCCTCTGCGGAGGGGAAGCGGACGTGTACATCGAACCGGTTGGGGCTCCTCCCTTCCTATATATTTTCGGTGGAGGGCACGTAGGTTTTGCCCTCTACCAGGTCGCCTCCCTTCTGGAATTCCGGATCATCATTGTCGATGACCGCCCGGCGTTCGCCTCTCCTGAAAGGTTCCCCAGGGCTCACCGGATTATCCAGAAGGACTTCGAGGAGGCTTTAAGGGAAATTAATTTTTACCCCTCGGACTTTGCGGTAATCGTTACCAGGGGGCATGCCCACGACCAGTTGGTTTTGAGGGAGATCCTGAAAAAAGAGAGGATCCCCGGATACATCGGAATGATCGGCTCCCGGGCAAAAAACGCCAGGGTTTTTCAGAACCTGGAAAAAGAGGGGATCCCCCGGGAGTTATTAACCAGGGTCTTCGCTCCAATTGGCCTGGATATTGGAGGGGAGAAACCCGAGGAAATTGCCATCTCCATCCTGGCGGAGATAATCGCTTTCAGGCACGGAAAAATTCAGGGCAAAACCCGCGATAATAGCACCGCGATCTGAGCCCTGCTTGCCGGTTGGTTAAAAGAAACCGCGCATCCCCCGGAAACCTTTTCCGTTAGATTGGGGTCATCAACCTTTAAAAGGCCGTTGGCGAAAGCCGCCCCCGCGTAGAGGAAGAACCAATCGGTGGGTTGAAGGGGCTGAAGCAGGTTTCCCTCCTTGAGAAACACCGAAACTGGAGCCTCAAGGGTCCATCTCTTCGCTCGGACGATGAGGGTGATGGCCTCGGCCAGGGTAACTTTTCCTTCAGGCCTGAAAGTGCCATCAGGGTATCCCTGCACCAGACCGTAGGCAACCGCCGCCTCCACGAATTTGTGTGCCCAATGACCCGGGGGGACATCCGGAAAAGTTTGGCCGGAAGTTTGAACTGGCTCAAGGTTAAACGAAAGAAGGATCATCTTGGAGAATTCCGCCCGGGATACCGGGTTTTCTGGCTTGAAGGTCCCATCGGGGTAGCCGTTGACCACTCCCCTTTCAGTGAGGAGGCCAACGGCAGGGAAAGCCCAATAATCCGAGGGTACATCGGGGAAAACGGGAGTTTTCACCAAGACTAAAAGGTTAACCTTGGCTTCGAAGGAATCAGCGATTGCCCTCAATTCCAGGCTGTAAGTTCCAGAAGGGAAGCCTGGAGGGACGGAGATATTCAAAACAGCCTGCAAATCCTGACCTGACAGTTGAAACTCGGAGGGGGAGAGGAAAACTGAAAGCCCGGGAGTGGCAAAAACCTCAAGGTTGCCGGAAACGAGGGCCGTATCCAGAGGGTGGATGTTTACCACCACAATTTTTGTCGATCCGGGGTAGAGATCAACCTGGGGAGGGGTGAGAAGGATGGAAAAGGGAGGAGTTGTGGGGGTTGGGGTGGAGGTTGGGGATGTGGGAGTTTCCGGTTCCTCGCCCGATGAACCAATACAGTAGAGGGATCCATCATCGCACCCTACCAGGATCCTCCCATGCTGGTCAATGACTGCCGAACTACGGGAAAACCCATTGGGGAATTTCAAGCGCCAGACTTGCTGACCCTGAGAGTCGAGGCAGTAAAAGAACTTGTCCAGACCCCCGAAGTAAAGGTGACCGGATGGATCAACAGTTGGTGAGGAATCGATTGGGTACTCGGTCTTAAAGGTCCAGAGCTTTGTCCCAGTTTCTGTGCTTAAGGCGTACAATCTCCCGTCCCGGGACCCGAAAAAAACCTTTCCATCGCTGGAAATTGCTGGTGTGGAGATAATGGAACCTTCAGTTCTGAAACTGAAGCGAAGGTTTCCAGAAGGATCGAGGGAATAAAGGGAGAAGTCCTTGGAGCCGAAGTAAACGTTTCCCATCGAATCGAGAACGGGAGAGGATTCGATCCCTCCTTCGCTCTTGAACTTCCACCTCAAATTTCCCGAAGGGGTTAGGGAATACAAATATCCATCCTCCGACCCAAAGTAGAAATTACCCCACTGGTCCTGAGCTGGGGAGGAAAGGATGGGGCCGGAGGCAGTAAAGGTCCAAAGGGTTTTTCTCAAATCCCCGCTCAAGGCATAGAACTTTCCGTTCGCTCCTCCGAAGTAAACCGTGCCATCCTGCCCGATAACCGGGGAAGAAAGGATTGAGGAAACGAAAGTGGGGAAGTACCAGATTTCCTTCCCCTCGCTATCCACCGCGAAGAAAAGGTGGCCGGAACCCACATAAACGGTGCTGGTTTCCGATACGGCGGGGGTAGAGTCAACCGCTCCCCCGTAAAGGAAGTCATGGCTCCACTTCAAACCCCCGTCAGGATTGAGGGCATATAAGTGCCGGTCTCCGCTTCCCAAATAAATGGTCCCGTCTGGCCCCAGAGAAACAGACCCTGAAATCCGATAATCGGTCCTAAAAGACCACTTGATTTCCGGGTGAAGGGGCCCCCGAAATCCTGCCTGCCCCGAATGGGAGGGATTAAAACGATACATGGGAGCGGGGGAATGAGCGAGTTCCCCTCGGACCTCGGGGAAAACCGGGAAAAAGGAGAAAAAGAGGACAAAAATTAAAACCCAGACCAACTGTCTAACCATCACTTGCTCCTTTGTTATTTATTTTCAGGCATCAGAGGGCTTCTGGTGGCTACTGTACCAGATTTCGTCAGCTTTTTCCTTCCAGAGCCTGGACCTCTCATCCAGGGCCCTGGCGTTCTCGGGCTTAAAAATATCATCCGCCCCTTCGTGAGTGGGTTTAGCCCCCGACTCCCGGACGATCTCCCTCAAAGCCTCGGGGACGTCGATTATCGGGCAGGGCCTGAGAAGGTTATCGGAAAAAGGCTGTCTTTTCTGATAAGCGGCAAACAGCGGGTTTTTCAGGACTTCTATCAGGCTTTTGTCCTTGATGTTATCGCAGGAAAAATGGACGAAAGCGCATGGTTCCACATCCCCCCTGGCGGTGATGTGGAAATACCTTCTCCCTCCGGCGATACATCCGCCCGCAAGTTCACCGTCGTTCCAGAAATCCGCAAATTGAATGGGCTTGGTGGACCTTAAAAGGGGTACCTGTTTGGCCAGCCAGGCCCTTTGCTCCGGGGTGACCATCAATTCAAAATTGGGATCCCTCCCCACTGGCACGTAATGGAAGGTCCAGCCATAGAGGCATCCTTTTTCGATTAAAAAATCGATGAATTTCTCGGACATCACTTCGTAGCAGTTTTCCCTGGTGATGGTGAGCGAGAAACCGAAGGGTATTCCCCTCTCCCTGAGGAGGTCCATAGCCTTCATCACCTTTGCAAAGACCCCCCTTCCCCTTCTTCTGTCCGTTGCCTCCTCCCACCCTTCAAGGCTTATCGCCGGGGTCATGTTTGCAGCCTTGAAGAGCCGGTCCGCCACTTTTTCGTCGATCAATGTTCCGTTGGTATAGAGCATGAAACAGGTATCCCGATGTTTCATAGCCAGCTCGAAAAGATAAGGGTAAAGGAAGGGCTCCCCCCCGGACATTACCACCCAGTAAATTCCCAGCTCCTTCGCTTCCTCAAGCAGGCGGTCCAGCCTATCGAAGGAGATCAAGTCGGTTTTGGGATACTCCCCCGCCCAGCACCCCACGCACTTCAAATTGCACCGGCTCGTGGGGTCGACCAGAAAAAAGAAGGGGATGTGGACCCCCAGCTCCTGGGACTTCCTCAAAATAATGGGCTGGCCGAAGAGGACCCAGTTCACGAACCAGTTAAAAACCACCCCTCTCAAAAGACGGGGATGGATCTCGGCGAACATCCTCTTCACAAAGGAAACCACGTTTGGCTTTTGATAAAGGGCCTCCTTTAATTGGAGGATATTCTGCCTGTGCGATTCCAGACGGGCAAAATTTAAGGAAAAGTCCAGAAGGCGCCCCAGGTTCCTCTGGGGGTCGCGCCCGATATACGAGGCGCTTTTTTCCAGCAAAAACCTTCCCGGAGTTGAGCGGACCAGGCTAATCAAAAAGTATTTATTGGAACTCCTGATCTCCACTCCCATTCTATCCCTCCTTTTCTGCGGTTTTTTGATTTTAATCCTCCGGAAAAAAGGGTTCAATCAGGGGGAATTTCCGAATAAATTAATTTCAATTTAATAAAAAAGTTGAACCCAACCATTTTATAATAGTAAAGGATGGGTGCTTTAAGAATTCCTTCAATGTTTACCGAATCCGACCTCAAGAACCTGGCAAGGAAAATTGGATTAAACCCTTTTTCCTTGGAGAGAGACCTGGTTTTCGTTTCCCTTCTTTTGGCCATTGGGGGCCTCCCAACTGCTTACAGGAGCTTCATTCTGAAAGGGGGAGGGGCCCTAAAACGGGTCTATTTCTCCAACTGGCGCCACCATGAGAACCTTCGCTTCCAAGTGGAGGAAAAAATGTCCGAAAAGGAACTTTTCTCTCTATTAAAGAACGTGTTTAAAAAAGTGGAAAAAGAAACGGAAATCAAGTTTCAGTATCAGGAAAGTTTCAAGGAAAAAAGGGCCTTCCGTGTCCTCGCCGCCTATTCCGGGCCTTTAAGGCGACCGACCATCATTAACCTCCTTTTCTCCCTGGGGGAGCCTCTCTTCCTCCCTGCGAGGAAGGAGGAGGTAATCACAGACCCTTTCAATTTGAAACCACGGAAAATCTCCACCATGGCCCTCGAGGAAATCCTTGCTGAAAAATTAAGGGATTTCCTTCTGGCGGGTGAACCGAAGGACTTATACGACACCTGGAGGCTGATCTCCGAGCA
Organism: Caldisericota bacterium; assembly: GCA_024655965.1. GTDB lineage: Bacteria > Caldisericota > JANLFM01 > JANLFM01 > JANLFM01 > JANLFM01. The sequence goes on from JANLFL010000002.1 coordinate 190,981, forward strand.
TTCCCCCATGCTCGACCGGGAGGACTTCAAGAGGACTCTGGAGAGAAAATGCCAGGCTGCGGGTTTCGACCTTGAAGGACCACAGGATTTTCTCGATCCCGAGCTCTTTATCCCCACCAGGGCATACTGGGAAATTAAACTGGGGGAAGCGGTTCCCAACCTACCTCCATTTGAGGAGGTATATTCCCAGTTTAGACAACTCCTCCCGGGTTTTCTCTCTTAATCCTTAACTGGCTCGAACATATCCTTTTCTGCCCCGCACTCGGGACAAACCCAGTTCTCTGGAAGGTCGACGAATTCGGTTCCCGGCTCAATCCCCTGGCTAGGGTCCCCCTTCAGGGGATCGTAAATGTAACCACAGATTGTGCATTGATACTTCATTGCTGACTCCTTTCTGGTTCTTTTAAGGCATCCTCAAGGAAGCTCTGCGCCTCCTCTGGGGTCATTTCCTTGCCTTCCTGGACCATTTTGTTCAGGGCGAGGCCCGTTTTTTTCAAACCGAGGGAGATCGCTCCCACGACCCGATTTTCCTTTAAGACAATCTTCAGGTAAATTCCCCTTTCTTTTTCATTCACCCGGATTTCCACAGAGCCCTCCTCCGGGGAGGCTGTATTCCCGGAAGTAATGAGGTCGAGCCCCACGACTTTCAAGATGTTTGAGGGAACTGTGCCCTTGTAACTAACCGTTTCGCCAAAAATTGAGGAGGCTGCAACATTTGCCTGTTCGAGGGCCGGAGGAATTATCCCCCACATCTTTCCTCTCCACTGGGCGACATCCCCTACTGCGTAAATGTAAGGAAAATTTGTTTGCATCTGATCGTTAACCACAACTCCCCTTTCCACGGCAATCCCCTTCCCGGAGAAAAGGGAGACCTCGGGTCGCACCCCAGCGGAGATCAGAACCATGTCACCATCGATAATTCTTCCGTCCTTCAAGGAAACCCCTTCCACGACCTCTTCCCCGAGGAAGGATTCGGTTGAGGCCTGGAGGATGACCTCAATTCCCCTCTTGCTTAGAAGGTCCTTGAGCAGGGAGGCCGCCTCCTCGTCAAGCTGGCGGGAGAGAAGGCGCTCGGAATGATCCAGAACCCTTACTTCCCTGCCGGAGAGGGAATAAAGGGAGAAAGCCGACTCCAGTCCAAGTAATCCCCCTCCAATGACAACCACCCTTTTCCCCCGGGAAGAAGCCCATTCCTTGATCCTTTTAGCATCCTCCAGGGTGCGGAGGGTGAAAATCCCTTTTAGATTCAGGTTTCCGAAAGGTGGGAGATTCGCTCGCGAGCCCGTGGCGATCACCAGGATATCGAAAAGTGTCCTCTCCCCTCCTCTTTTTAAAATAGCCTTTTCCTGGGGGAAAACTTCCTCCACCGGTTGCCCATAAAGGACCTCGATCTGGTTATCCTCGTAGAATCTGGAGGGGTAAAAAAATAATTCCGGCTCCATCAGTTTTCCCTGAAGAAATTCGATCAATCTGGGACGGGGGTAATAAGGATAGGATTCCTCGGCAAAAATGGTGATCTCCTCTTTGAAACCTTTGTCCCTCAATGCTTTTGCCGTTGAAACCCCTGCCACTCCATTCCCGATGATTGCGACCCTCATATCGTCCCCTTTCCATTTTTAAATTTTAACAACGGAGAGATAAAAAAATTCCTAACCCCAGGGTTTTAAAGAAAGATTTTTCCCTCCATGGAAGAAATAACCTTCCCTCCAACCTTTACCTTGTAGGGGTTCCCCGCCCTGTCGACTTTTACCTCAACGAAGATCCTGCTCGGCCGGCCAACCTCCTCCCCCTGTTCGATCTGAAATTCCATCGATTTGGGAAGAAGCCCTCTCAAGGCGAGGTACGCTCCCAATCCTCCGGCAGCGGATCCAGTTGCCGGATCCTCCCTAACTCCCTGGGCGGGGGAAAAGAAGCGCATGTGGGCAAGGGCTTCCTTGTCTTTGGTCTCAAGGGTGAAGACGCAGCAGCCGATTACCCCAAGTTTCCTCTCCTGTTCCCTCAATTCGAAGAATTTTGGCCTTAGATTTCGGATGGTTTGAAGGTCAGGAAGAGGAACGAAGACCTGGGGGATGCCCGTAGAAATGATCGCCACACTCAGGCCCGTGCCTTTTATCACTTCGGCCTCCAGCCCCAAGGCGGAGGCAAGTTCCTTAAAATCTGAGAGTTCCGCCCCGAATTCGGTTTCCTTCTGTGTCATAACCACCCTGTCGATTTCTCCATCCTTAATGTAGATCTCCAAGGGGAGAACCCCGACCTTCAATTCCTGATTGATTAAGGTTAAGGGTTCGCTAATGGGAAACCTTCCCAGTTCCGCTAAAACAAAAGCCGTCCCCAGGGATGGGTGACCGGCGAAAGGGATCTCCGCATTGGGGGTGAAAATCCTCACCTTGTAAGCCGCATCCCTCGATTCCGAAGGGAAGACAAAAGTGGTCTCGGAAGTCCCCATCTCTCGTGCAATCAGCTGCATTTCCGCATCTTCCAGACCCTGGGCATCGGGAAGGACAACCAGAGGGTTTCCGCTGAAGAATTTGTCGGTAAAAACGTTGACCCTGTGAAAGGAAAAAACCTTCATAAAAATTCCCCCTTTCTTGGCTTTCCAACTTCCAGAGGACTCTCGTCCTCTTCCTATTTCCCAAAAGGGAAAAATCCCTTCAAATTTGAGCCAAGTCCCGTTTGAGAGGGGAAACTCCCCCGAATTTCTGCCAGCAACTCAGAGTCCTTTTAAGATATTGATTGGCTCCTCTAAAATCCCCTTTCTTTTCGCAAAGGCTGGAAAGCAACTGGCAAATTTCCCCTGTGTCCCTCTCGCACCCCGAATTTACAGCGAGTTCAAGGCAGTTTTTGAGGAGTTCCTCAGCTCCCTCAAAATCTTCCTCCTCAATCAAAATCAAAGCCCGACGGAATCGGGCATTCCGCAATAGCTCCGGATCAGAAGTCTCCTCGGATTCCAGGAAGCAATTCCAGGCTTTCTTTCGGAAATTGGCCCTCATCTGGCGGTCAAAATGGGCTACCTCCTGGTAAAAACGCCCTTCAAAGAACCTGAGCAAGAGCTTTCCGGAATCGTCAAGCTCGGGTATCTCCTTGAGGTTTTTAATCGTGGCAAGCCCTTCCTTCAAAATGGTCGCCGTCTTGAGGGGTTCGATCTCCGCGAGGTTAAGGAGCACGGGAAAAATGGCGATTTGAACGGAAAGGGTTTGGGGGATCAACCCCCTCTCGGATAGCAGGGAGACTCCCTCCTCGAGCAGGGCCTTAGCCTGATAAACTTTCTCCGGGGAACCGAAACTCAATAAAGCCGAGGAAAGACTCATCAGGGCTTGAGAATACACATTCCAATCCTCCACTTTTCGGGAGAGGTTCAAGCACCGTCTAAAGAGGGAAAGAGCCCTACGGCGATGGATTCCCCCCTCTTTCAGATAACGGGCCCATTCCTTGCGGGCGTTCCCCAGGACCCGGGAAAGGTCAAATTTTGGCTTTTCGCTGGGTTTTTCTCTCTTTTTCAATCCAGGAAAGTAACGATCTCTTCCAGCGGACGACGGGGAGTCTTTACGCCTCTTTCCCCAGGAAAACCAATGGGGAGCATGGCAACCGGGCGAAGCTGGGAAGGCAGGGAAAGGGAATCCCTCACCTTGGCCTCGTCAAAAGCCCCCACCCAGCAGGAGGCGAGCCCGAGTTCCACAGCGGTAATCCACATGTTCATCACCGCGCTTGCCGTGTCCTGAATGGAATAGAGGCTCCTTCCCCTTTCTCCGTAACGGGATTCCGACCTCTCGGGGTCAGCGCAGACCACGATCACGATCGGGGCTTGAGATAGGAAATCCTGTCCAAATGCGGCGACTGCCAGCCGATCTTTCAACTCCTGATTTCTCACAACAAAAAAATGCCAGGGCTGGCGGTTTCCTGCGGAAGGAGCCATCTGAGCGGCGATGAGAATTTTTTGAAGAAATTCATCAGGGACTGGGTCCCCCTTGAAGGACCTGATGCTCCGCCTGTTTAAAATAACCTCAAAAGCTCCTTTGCTCACCATTTTTTCCTCAAAGGTCCAATTCTTCTCTGATTGATTTCATGGCTTCAACTCCCACCTTCACGAAACTGGGAAGGTCAAAGCCGATCTCCGTGCAAGAGGCAATTTGTTCCCTGTTTGCGCCTGCCGCGAACCTCTTCTCCTTAAAACGCTTCAAAACAGAATCAGGGGTCATGGTGGCAAGCTTGTCCGGCCTCACGAGGGCTGAAGCTGTGATCAGCCCGGTCAATTGGTCTACCGCTCGCAGGGCTTTAGCCAACAGAGTTCGGGGTTCCTCCCCGTTGTTCTCCCCGTTGTGCGCGCGAACGGCATGCGCCATTTCCGGGGAGAAACCGAGTCCCTCGAGGATCTCCGCGCCCTTGAGGGCATGTTCCTGGGGTGTGGTTTCTTCAGCATCAAGGTCGTGGAGAAGCCCGACCAATCCCCATTGTTCTTCGTCCTCTCCCTTTTCACGGGCAACAGCTTTCATCACAGCCTCTGTGGCGAGCATGTGCTTTATTAAATTCGGGTTTTTCACGTGCTGGCAAATTAAGGATAGCGCTTGTTCCCGATCCAAGAAGATCACCCCTTTCTTTATTGCATTTTAGCCCTCTCGGGGAATCAGGGCAAGAAGGCTGGTCCCTTTTGAACTTGACTAAAAGGGAACAAAAATACAAAATAAATCCCGAATGGGGAGTCGTCTAGCGGTAGGACAGCAGACTCTGGATCTGCGAGCGGTGGTTCGAGTCCATCCTCCCCAGCCATTTTTTTAAAAATCACCCCCGGGAAGAAATCCCCCAACCCACCTGTTTTTCTTAAAAATGGAAAAAAAGAGAATCCTTTTCATCTGCACTCACAACTCCGCCCGGTCCCAGATTGCCGAGGGCTACCTCAGGGAAAGGCACGGGGATTTGTTTGAAGCCCTCAGCGCAGGAACCCACCCCACACGGGTCCACCCATTCGCAGTAAAGGTGATGTCCGAAATGGGAATCGACATCTCAAATCAGAGATCCAAGGGGCTCGAGGAGTTTGCCAACCAGAAATTCGACCTGGTAGTTACCGTTTGCGACAGCGCTAAGGAATCTTGTCCCTTTTTCCCCGGTGCCAAAATTCTCCTCCATGCGGGATTTCCCGACCCAAGCGAAGCAGATGGTTCCGAGGAGGAAAAACTTGTGACCTTCAGAAAGGTTCGGGATCGGATCATTTCCTGGATTGACCAAAATTTGAGGAGGCTATTCCCAGAAGAACTGGCGGCTAAACCCCCGCAGGGCCAAACCTGAGGTCGAAGAGAAAAGAAGGATTATCTGAGCCAGAATCCCCCCAAAGAACTCCAGGTACCGCCAGAAGGAAATATCACCTGAGAGGGAAAGGCCTTGGAAGTGAAAGAAGCCCAGAAGACCTGCCGGGATTAAATAAGCGTAGAGAAACAGGGGCAAGAACCAGAATTTCCGCTCCTTCAAGGAAAGGGGAAGGAAGGAAATACCTACAACCAGAGTAAGGGAAAGGAAATCGTAGGTGATTGTATCCACGAAATAACCCTGGGCAAAATCCCATCCCAGGATCCAGTAAGACAAGGGGGCAAGGAGAAATTGGGAAAGAAGAAAGAGGATCTGTAGCATCAGTTTTAGCCCCCCTGATTCAAAGGTCACTATCTGAGCGATGCGCATAGCCCCGAAGACCAGTGCCAACATGCCACCAGGGAGCGCCCAAAGAACGAAGAAAAAGTAAAAATAGGGGGAATCTCCCAACCAATTGAACCCCGCACAGCCGATAGCGATTAACGGTTCCAGGCAAAACCAGGTAAAGAATAAAAGCTTAATAAAAGCCGGACCCTTGAGGAGGTTTTCCTCAAATTCCTGGGTCTCTTTCAGGTATTCCTTTTCTTCCCGTTCAAGCCCCGAATGGACTTCCTTCTTTCCCACAAATTTATTTTAGCGAAAATTCCCAAAGGAAGAGGGGATCTCCATGTCAATCTTGAGGAAACCCAGGGGAAAGGGACAGCGGGGGATTGGCCAGGGCCAGATATGCCTGGAGGTCTTGGGAGGAAAGGGTTTACCGCTCAAACCCCGAAGAATAACGCTCTCCTTTTCAACGGGAATTTCCGGGCGCCAGCTGGAAACCTGGATTGATTCATCCTGGTAATCCACCAGGAAGGAAGGGATCAATTGACATCCAAGATCAATTAGCGCGCTTACCCGGTGGTGCCCGTCAAGAATTACCAGAGAAGACCTGTCCACCATTACCGGAAAGAATAGGAACCCATCCCTCTTTATTTCCCGGGAAAGCTCATCCAGGTGGACCGGGTCAACCATTTCGTGTTCCTTGAGGGCGGAAAAATGAACCAGGGCAAAGGGTGCTGGGAGGACCATTTCCTCAATTCGGGTTTGATTTCTGTGAAATTTAACCATCCTATCCATTTCCCAACCTCAAGAATCCCCCACCCGGGGTTTTTGGGGTAGGGTTTTAAGTGAACGCTCGATTTCCACCCCCGGCTCGTAGTCTTGGAGCAAACCCTTCAGATGAGCCTCGTAAGCTCCCAGGTCGAGGTATCCGTGCCCGCTCAAGTTAAAGACGATGCAAAGAGGTTCATTTTTTTCTTTAGCCTCTAAAGCGACATCGATTGCCGCTTTAACCGCGTGGGCTGATTCAGGTGCAGGGAGAAACCCCTCCATTTTGGCAAAGAGGACCGCCGCTTGAAAAACCTCCCTCTGCCCCACCGCCCTCGCTTCAATCAGCCCCTCCTTATATAGTCCGCTCAATATGGGGGACATGCCGTGGTACCGCAACCCACCCGCGTGAATTGAAGGGGGAACAAAACCGTGCCCAAGGGTAAACATCTTCAATGCCGGGACGATGCCCGCGGTGTCGCCGAAATCGTAGGCATAAATTCCCCTTGTTAAGGAGGGACAGGCAGTGGGTTCGACTGCGATGATCCTTGGCTTAAACGGTTGAGGCCCACCGGATTTCTTAGCCCGGAGGAAGTCCCTCAGGAAGGGAAGGACAAGCCCCCCGAAATTGCTTCCCCCACCCACACAGCCAATTAGCACATCGGCCTTCTCCCCAATTTTCTCAAGCTGAAGGAGAGTTTCCTCCCCGATGACCGTCTGGTGAAGAAGCACATGGTTCAAAACGCTTCCCAGGGAGTATTTGGTGGAAGGATGGGAAAAAGCGTCCTCGACGGCTTCGCTGATGGCGATCCCCAGGCTTCCGGGATGCTGAGGATCCGCTGAAAGTATCCCACTCCCGGTTTTGGTCCTCGTACTGGGACTGGGGAGGACTTCTGAGCCGTAAACCTCCATCAGGGTCCGGCGGTAATGCTTCTGCTCATAACTGATCCTCACCATGTAGACCGTGCATTCAAGATCGAAGAAAGCACAAGCCATGGAGAGGGCCGTTCCCCACTGACCGGCGCCGGTTTCCGTGGTCAGCCTTTTAGTTCCCTCCTTGCGATTGAAATACGCCTGGGCAACAGCGGTGTTTCCTTTATGGCTCCCCACTGGGCTGAATCCTTCAAATTTGAAATAAATCCGGGCAGGGGTGGAAAGCCTCTCCTCCAGTCTTTTTGCTCTTAGAAGGGGGGTGGGCCTCCACAATCGGTAGACATCAAGTACGGGACCGGGAATTTCAATGAATTCATCAGGCGAAACCTCTTGGCGCACCACTTCCTCGGGAAAAATCGAAAGAAGGTCCTCGGGGGAGACAGGCTCCAGGGTCTGGGGATTTAAGGGGGGAGGAAGCTCAAAGGGCAGGTCGGGAAGGATATTGTACCACCTGGTAATCATCTCTCCCTTTCCAAAGATGAAATCATGCTTAATGCTCATCCTTTTTCTCCTTTCCTTGTTTGAAAATAAAAAAAGAGCCGACCCTCATTCAGAGGGCGGCTCTTATTAAAACCGTGGTGCCACCTCAGTTGGACCCCTCAAAGGAGTCCCGCTCTTTTCGGATACGGAGGGCAATCCCTCTATATATCCTCCCCTTTTAACGGCGGGTTCCCGTCAAGGCCTACTTGTCGCCTTTCGGCCCTGAAGCTCCCGGGTCCATTCGGTCGCTCCTCGCATTGCCGGGCTTCCACTGTCCCCGGCTCGCTTGAATGCTGGTGATGCGCTTACTAGTCCCGATCAACGCCTTTACTTATTTGGGTTATTATTGCTCACACCCAGGATTTGTCAAGACTTTTGGAAAAATTTTTTTAAATTCGGCGGGGACCCCAGGAGCGAAAAAGATTGGGTTCCTTAAGAACTGCTTTGACAATCAACGGGATCAGCGCAAGCTGGATAAGGATTCCGGGAAGACCAATTACAAAAAGAGTCCAGGCAAGTTGAGAAAAATCAAGGGTTTTCCCGGAGATGATTTCCAGCACCAGCCAGTTAAAAAAGATGGAAGCAAACCTCCCCAGGACCATGGAGAAGAGCAGGGAGGGAAAAATTCCCCATTTCCAGTTGCGGAAAGCAATGGAGGAGCAAACACCGTAGACCAAAAGCTCCCCCATCATGGGGAAAAGCACGGGCAAGGGAGGCATGGAGGTAAACAGGAAACTCAATAGGGGGCACAACAACCCCACCAGCCCGGAGATTCCCCAGGGAAGAAAAAAGCCACCGAGAAGCACGGGGAAGTGCATAGGGAGAAAGACTGTCCCCCCGATATTCAAAGCGTGGAAGGCAACCGGGAGAAGGATACCCAATGCCAAGAGAATCCCCGCAAGGGAAATGTGGGAAAGGGAGATTGCTTTTCCGGAAAAGGTTTGGGGCCTCCTGTTAGGAATACTAGGCTGGGAATTCATCGTAGGTTCAAGCCAGGTCCTTTCCAGTGGAAGCGGCGAGCAATTTCCCCAAAATTACCCCTTTGGTGGAGATGATCTCATCGGAAATCCTTTGGACTTTCTCCTTTTCCCCTCTTAGAACGATCGCTTCCAGGCAGTGGTCCTCGTCAAGGTGAACGTGGAGGGAGGAAACCACGCAGCCGAGATTACAGTGTTCGATTTCGGTAATCTTCTCAGACAGAGCCCTCACGTGGTGGTCGTACACAATGCTGAGGACACCCACCACCTCCCCTCGAGAATCTTTCCATTCCTCTTCAACCAGGGAAGCGCGGATGAAATCCCGGAAGGCCTCAGAGCGGTTCTTGTAACCTTTCCTCCGGAGGAGTTCCTCCAGTTTATCGCCCAATTCCTCGGGTATTGAAATGCTGAATCTTATGGTCTTTCCCATTTGGGAAATAAAATATCATAATTTCAGGAGGAATGAAGAATTGGGCAAAAGAACCTCGAGGAGGCTGAAAAATGATTTCCTATGACGACTTTTTGAAAATCCAGATAAGGGTGGGTACCGTTCTTGAAGTGGAGGATTTTCCCCGAGCCAAGAAGCCCTCTTTCCGGTTGAAAATCGATTTCGGACCTCTGGGGATTAAGGTCTCCTCCGCTCAAATTACAGATTTTTACTCCAAAGACGAACTCAGGGGGAAGCAGGTCGTTGCGGTGACCAATTTCCCCCCGAAGAACATCGCCGGCTTCCTGTCAGAGGTCCTCGTCCTGGGGGCGGTTCTTGAGGATGGAAAAGTGGTGCTTTTGGAACCCGAAAGAGAGGTCCCCAACGGGACCAGGGTCCTTTAAGCCTTCTCCCCCACCTCTTCTCTCAGCTTTTTAATCAATTGGATTATTTCCTGTTTTGAGGGGAAGGAAATTGCCCCGTTCGGACATAGATTGGCACAAGCCGAGCAACCCACCACACAATTGTAAGGCTGGGCAACGAGAGGGTGGTTTTCCTCCTCGTCCCAAAGGTAGACGCCATTTCGGCAAAACTCAAAGCACTGCATGCAACCAGCGCACAGGTCGTTATCCACCCGAGGGAACCAGGGGATCTTTTCCCTGGGAATTTCAACTGGCATTTCTCTCTAATTCCTCCCTTACAGTTTTTAGCATCATTTTCAGTTCTTCCCTGGTGGGAAAGGAAATGGCCCCCAAGGGGCACTGGAAACGACAGGACTCATCCCCTACATTGCAGGAAGAGGGATTTGAAACCACAACCGTACCGTCAACTCTCGAGAACACCTTAAAGGGACAGAAGGAAACACAGTGGTATCCGCATTCCCGGGGATTGCACCGGGTTTTATCGATCCGGGGGTGCCATTTTATTTTTTCCCGGGGAAGCCCGGTGTAGGTAGAACGATCCCTTCCCATTTACTCGTTCAAGCTTTCCACTGTTTCCTTGACCTTTTTGAAGGCCTCTGGGGTTTCCATGTTCCTCAAATCAAGGGGAATGACTTGAGCATCGAAATTGCCGCCTACCTGGGCAAATGCGTCTTTAAACATCTTCCGCTGCATGACGGGATCGCAAGCGCCAATGATGTATCTTTCACCGGGCTTTATATAGTCCTGCAAGAACCGATCCCCATCCTCGACGCAGAGCTGGGGGTGAACTACGGCGTATTCTACATCAAGTTCATTTCGAACCATGTTGATCAATCCCCAGAGGTCCAATTTACTAAACCCCGGGCATTGACCGGTACAGATGCACATCAGGAACCTGGGCTTGGAATCAGGCATTTTCTTTTCCCTCCTTGGAAATTTCAATTTTTTGCGAAAAATTTATTCCTATGACGCACTTCCCGTCCTGCCTCAGGGAGACGCGTTCTAAGAACCTCGATTGATTGGGAGAAAGGACCTCCTCTTTGATGTTTTCCACAGCCCTTTTCAAAAGTTTGTGAAACTCGCTTTCCGGAAAAGTTGGGGCGTAGGAGATCCACCTTCCCTCCCTTTGCTCGTTAACCAAACCAGCGTTTTTCAACTCCTTCAAACAGCGGGAAACGTTGTACTGCTTTATTTCCAGAATGTCCGAGAGTTCGCAAACGCAAAGGCCAGGGGATTTTAAAACCAGGCAGTAAACCCTTAACCTGTTCAGGTCCCCTAAGGCCTTGATCTTGTTCAAGTATTCCTCAATTTCCATATTCATATATGCGCATTTTAGCATTTATTTCCTGAATGTCAAGGGGTTTCAGGTTCACTGGAGTTTTGGGTTTTAACCCAGCCACCAATCTTTCGCCCGGAGACGGGCATCGTAGATCATCCGGGCAACGATGTCCGGGATCTTTCCCACCTCACGCAGGGGATTAACCTCGGAAAAATGCACCCAGCGGACCTCGTCAACATCCCCTCCGGGCCTGGGAACACCGGAGACATACCTCGCAAGGTACCCAATCAGGAGGACCTGTTTCTCAAAGGAAGTTGTGGGGTCAAAGGAAACATAAGCCCCTGTTTGCTGGAGGACTTCCACCTGACAACCCGTCTCCTCGAAGGCTTCCCGACGAACGCAATCCTCCAAGGTCTCACCCAATTTTAAAGACCCTCCGGGGAGGGTCCACAGGTTTTCCCAGTAACCCTTGTTCTGGCGGACAAGGAGGATCTGCTCCTTTTTTATTATGCAGGCGTAGCAGGCTACGGTGTACTTTCCTTCCTCCATATTTTCCTCCTTGGGATTTTATACCAATTAAGCCTCCCCGGGACAAGGAGGGGAATTTCTTGCCCCTTATTGACAATACCGAACAAAAGTTCGATAATCTGTCCAAAGGAGGGGAGAAAGTGAAGTTTGTTCACCTGCGCGTGCACTCTGACGGGAGCATACTCGACTCCACCTTCACCCCGGAGAGGCTCTCCCTTGAGGCTCAGAGGTTGAAAATGGAGGCCATGGCCTTAACCGACAGGGACTCCCTGCTCAGGGGTGTGGATTTTTTTCAAACGGCTCCAGGGTACGGGATCCGCCCGATACTCGGTTTAGAGCTTTCCTATTTTCGAGGCCAGCCCTCCCCTACCCCTTACACCATCCTCCTTCTTGCGGAAAACGAGAGGGGATATAGGAAGCTGATCTCCCTCCTGAATTCCGCGCACCTGAGGCTCAAGGGGAACAGGCCCTCCCCGCGCATCCCTCCCCTGAGGTCCAGCTCCTCGCTTGAGGCAGAGGATCTTCCCCAGGTGGAACTCGAGGAGGTCTTGAGGGATAACCAGGGGCTCTGCGCCCTGAGCGGGTGGAAGGGAAGCGAGGCGGGAAACCTCCTGCTTGAGGGAGACGAGGAAGGGGCATCAAGATCGCTCGGGGAATTGAAGGAGGCTTTCGGGGATCGATTGTTCATCGAGCTCCAGTGGCACGGAGAGGAAGAGGAAAGGAAGTTGTTGAGAGGGTTGATTCGCTTGAGCGGAAAATTGCAGCTTCCCAAGGTGGCTACGAACGACGTGCATTACCTTCAGCCACCGGAGGAGCGCCTCTATCAGATACTGAACTGCATCCGCACCCTCACCCGCCTGGGAGAGACTCATCCGAAGAAAAAGGGCACGAGAAACCGCCACCTGCGTTCGGAAAGCGAGATGGAAAGGGCTTTCTCCTTCTGCCAGGAAGCACTCCGCAACACCATCCTTCTTTCGGAGCGGCTTAATTTCTCCTTGCCGCCTTACGCTCCACGCCTTCCCCATTCCGGCCGCACGGTGGAGCAGGAAAAAGCCCTCCTGGAGGAACTGTGCCGGAGCAGGCTTCCTTACTTCTACCATCCGGGGGAAAGAGGCCAGGCGCTCGCCAGGCTGGAATACGAGCTATCCATAATAAAGGAGATGGGCTATGCAGGTTACTTCCTCCTTGTCCATGACCTGGTGGAGGAAGCGCGGAGGAGGGACATCTACGTCTTCGGAAGGGGGTCTGCGGCTTCCAGCCTAGTATCATACCTCCTGGGGATAACATTTGTGGACCCCATAAAGGAAAACCTCCTCTTCGAGCGTTTCCTGAACCCGGCGCGCCTAAACGATCCCCCGGACATCGATCTGGACATCGAAAGAGACAGGAGGGAGGAACTGATGGACTACGTGCGCCAAAAATACGGCGAGGAGATGGTGGTCCATGTGGGAGGGATGAGCACCTTCCGCCTTCAGGGAGCGCTGCGCGAGGTGGGAAAGGCACTGGGAAAAACCAAGGAGGAAATAGATTACTTTCAGGAGAGCCTCCCCTTCAGAAAGGTGGAAAGCGGGGAGGCCATGAAATGGCTGGAGAACGCTAGATCTCTGGAAGGCTTAATCCACCATGTAACCACCCATCCATCGGGCTTCGTGATCACCAGAGGGCCGGCCAGGGAGGAGCTCCCCCTGATCGTCACGCCGGAGGGGACATGCACCCAGTACGACATGCGAGCCCTGGCTCGCCTGGGCTTCCTCAAGATGGACTTCATCGGCTCCCGCAATCTGAGCATAATCCAGGGGACGAGAAAAATGCTTCCCCCGGGGTGGTTGAAGGAGATCCCCCAGGATGACGGGGCAACCTGGGAGATGATCTCCAGGGGAGAGACGCTGGGATGTTTCCAGCTGGAGAGCTCCGGCATACGCTCCCTTTTAAGGAAATTGAAACCCAAAAACATCAGCGACCTCACCGTGGCCCTATCCCTTTACCGTCCGGGACCAATTCAAGGAGGAATGGTGGAATCGTACATCCGCCGTCATCACGGAAAGGAGCCCAAGACCTACCTTCATCCCAGCCTGAAGCCGATCCTGGAGGAAACTCACGGCGTGGTCCTCTATCAGGAGCAAGTGATGAGGATCGCCTGCGAAATAGGGGGGTTTTCCCTGGCAGAAGCGGACATCCTGAGGAGGGCCATGAGCGATAAGGAGGGAGAGGTGCTGGCATCAATGAGGGAGCGCTTCCTGGAAGGGGCAAAAGAGAGGGGGGTTTCCCATGAGACAGCGAGGAAGATATACGACTTTCTGGAGAAGTTCTCAGGGTACGGCTTCAACAAAGCTCACAGCGCTTCATACGCCATCGTCTCCTACCAGACCGCCTACCTGAAGAGGCATTTCCCCAGGGAGTTCTTCAGCGTCCTCCTCTCAACCGAGGAAGGTTATTACCAGCCCTTCGTTTACGCAGAGGAAGCAAGGAGAATGGGAGCGCGGGTCCTGCCACCAGATCTGAACAGGAGCCAGAAGCACTGCACGGCGGAAAACGAGGGGATTCGCCTGGGGTTCTCCTACATCAAGGACCTCGGTCCAAGCCAGATAGAGAGGATAATAGTCAGAAGGCCCCAGGGAGGTTTCAAGAGTTTCGAGGAAGCGATGCGCCTTCTTCACCGGGATCTGGATCGAAAAGCGTTTGAGGCTTTGATCAAGGCAGGGGGGATGGACTCCTTCGGTTTAACCCGCTCCACGATGCTCGCCAGCCTTCCTTATCACCTGCGGCGCCTCAAGGAAAGGCCGTCCCTCTTGGAACTCGAGGAGAAGCACCCCGCCTTCTCGCTTCAGTCACCCAGGGAGGATGAAGCCAGGGACTCCTGGGAATTCACCGGGATTTACTCCCCCGCCCATCCCCTTCGGGTCTACAAAAAGGAGCTCTCCTCTTACCTGACAAACGCCAGCATCAGCATCAGGAACCTTCCCCGGGGAAGCAAGATCAGAGCGGCCTCCCTCCTGACGCTCGTCAGGCTGGAGAAGACAAGGACCGGAAGAAGGGTGGGCTTTTTGACCCTCGAGGACCTGGATGGGCAATGGGAGGCAATACTCTTCCCCGAGGAGCTCGCCCGCTTCGCTCCCCTGCTCAAGGCGCATTCCCTTCTCCTATTAGAGGGGGAGGTAAACGAGAGAGATGGGGAAAAGAGCCTGGCGGTCACGGACTTAAAATTCCTGAGCCTGAGGAAGGAAGAAAGGCAGTTTTTGAGGGAGAATAATTATTGGGAAGGGACATGGAGGAAGGTTGCCGGATGAAGAAAAGGAGAATAATTCACGTGGACATGGATGCCTTCTTCGCTTCGGTGGAGGAGTTGGATAACCCGTCCCTTTCGGGCAAGCCGGTGATCGTGGGGGGACACCAGACGAAAAGGGGGGTAGTTTCTTCCGCAAATTACCTGGCCCGCTCATACGGGGTGAAAGCAGCAATGCCCTTATGGCAGGCAAAGCAGCTCTGCCCTGATGGTGTTTTCCTTCCGGTCCGAATGCACAGGTATGCGGAGATCTCCCGCAAATTCCTGGGGATTTTTCTGGATTACACCCCCCTTGTGGAGCCGATGGGATTCGACGAGGCCTATCTGGATGTCACCGGCTCCGAGCACCTCTTCGGGGAAGCCCGGGAAATGGGGAGAGAGATACAGAGGAGGGTGAAGGAGGAAATTGGGCTTTCCTGCTCAGTCGGAATCTCCTACAACAAGTTCCTGGCAAAAATCGCCTCGGGATGGAAAAAACCAGGGGGACTATTCCAAATCCTGGAGGAGGACGCCCTGGAGTTCTTAAAGGATTTGCCTTTGGAGGAACTCCCGGGGGTGGGCTATGCCACGAGGAAACGCCTGGAGCGAATGGGTTTGAAAAAAGTGGGGGAACTCTGCCTGGTTCCCTTAGAGATCCTCCAGGCGGAATTCGGGAAGCTCGCCCTGGACATGCTCAATTTCGCAAAAGGGGTCGACCCCAGGCCAGTTCTTCCGGTATGGGAGAGAAAGTCCCTCGGTGAAGAGGCAACCTTCGAGGAGGATCTCTCCGATCTTGACAAACTTCTGGCTTTTCTCCTGGAAGCCAGCGACCGACTGGGAAAAACCTTGAGGGAGGAGGGGCGCAAGGCGCGAAGGATCACCTTAAAGGTTCGCTTTCCCAATTTCAAAACCATCACCCGCTCCCTGACCCTTCCTCATCCCACCGATATCGACGACGAGATTTTTCAGGCTGCTAAATCCCTCCTTTTTAAAAGCCCTCCAAAAAGGGTGAGGCTGCTTGGATTGCAACTTTCCGGACTGACGCCCTACAGCGAGGGTTTTCTTTTCCCGGATTCCTTAAAACGAAGCGAGGCTTTGCTTCTGGCAATTGACCGCATAAAATTCAAATACGGGGAGGGAGCGATCTCCAGGGCGGTGGCTCTGAAAAAGGGCAAGGAAGGGAAAAGTCCCCCTCCCAGAAAATCTCCCTGAGGGCAATTCAGACCAGAAAATTAATCTGATAAAATATATTCATGGCCCTGGACAATGTTTCAAGGATTGAGGCCCTTGATCCTGGAGGGATGCTCGATACCGCATTTCACCTGGCAGAGGACATCGAGTCCGCCTCAAAATTGGAATTCCCTTCCATCCCCGCCTTCACTGTCTCCAAAATTTTCTTTTCGGGGACTGGAGGTGGATCCCGTTCCTCCTTCGATCTCCTCCGCTCCTTCCTCCTCGATAGGCTTCCCCTACCCCTTTATGTTCATCAGGGTTATGATTTACCCGGTTTTGTAGATTCCCAAACACTGGCAATCTTCATGAGCCACTCCGGGAACACCGAAGAGGTACTCTCCTGCTTTAACCAGGCCCTTTCCCGGACAAAAAACATTGTGGTTATCACCGGAGGGGGAGAGGCAGAAAAAATCGCCCTCAAGGAAGGCCTCCCATTGATTAAGGTCCCCATAGGAATGGAAGCCCGTTCGGCAATCGGCTTTCTATTCCTCTCGCTCCTCAGGCTCCTCTCCCGGATTTTCCCGGGGATATGGAATCAGGAGGAAACCGGTGAGGTGGTTGAGAACCTGAAAAAGGAGAGGGAGAGCTTAAAAAAAGAAACCCCGGTTTTTTTAAACCCCGCCAAAAAAATGGCCCTAAAACTCCAGGGGAAAATTCCCTTAATCTACGGTTTCGCCGGTTTTTCCGAGGGGATCGCCCTCCGGTTCCAAAGGCAGCTTGCGGAAAACGGGAAGGCCCTTTCCCACGCTAATCTCCTCCCCGATATGCATCACGATGAGATCGTTGGCTTTCAAGACCCTTTCTACTGCCAGCAATCAATCGGGATATTGATCAGGGATTTTTTCGAGCCTGAGAAAATTTGCCTCCGTTTCAAGGTCACCAGGGCGATCTTCGGGGAGAAGGGGATCCCCTTCCTGGAGGTTTTCCCGGGAAACCGTGGTTCAAAGCTCTCCCGGATGTTCTCCCTTGTCCAGCTATTAGATTTTGTCTCACTCTATTTCGGGATCGTGCGAGGATTCAACCCCAAGGACGTGAGAATCATCGGCGATATCAAGGATAAGATGAGGACGGAATTATGAAGACCCTGATCGCTGAAGACAGCCCCACATTCAGGAATTTTCGACAAACTTCTGGTTTTTCTGGGGACTTTAGCCATCTCTTTTTCCCATGACATTGAAATCGGTGAGAGTAATAGAAAAAAATCAAAAAACAAAAATAAATGGAAATGACGGGTAACATCGGGATCGGAATCGACCTGGGGGGGACGAAGATCTGCGGAATCCTCCTGGATGAGGAAGGGAGGATCCTGAAAAGGGTTGATGGGAGCACCGGGGACCCCAACTCGGAGGAAACGGTTCTTAAAAACCTTTTTCAGGTCATCGATGATCTGAAAGAGAACTTCCCGGTTGCCTCCATCGGCATAGGTTGCGCGGGCCCTGACGACTTTTTCAACCAGTTGGTGGTCACCTCTCCAAATTTGCCATTCATAAAGAATTACCCATTGCAGAGAATCGTCCAGGACCGGTTCGGGATTCTCACCGTGGTGGACAACGACGTGAAAACAGCAGCCCTGGCGGAGCTGGTTTTAGGGAAGGGCAAGGACTTTCAACCCTTTTTCTTCATCACCCTGGGAACGGGAATCGGGGGGGCACTTGTCTACGATGGGAAAATTTATCGGGGGGCTTCCAATACTGCGGGGGAAATCGGTCATACGGTCTTCGACCTGGAAAGCAAGGAGATGTGCGGTTGCGGAAAATACGGTTGCCTGGAAGTACTTTCTTCGGGAACTGCGATCCGCCGCTTCGTACTTCAAGGGATGAGGAATGGTTTCCCGTCCAAATTGAAGGGGGTCCCGGAGGAATTGATTGATGCCCGTTTGATCGCCCAGAAAGCCCGGGAGGGGGATGAGCTCTCCCGAAATGCCTTCCTCCGCGCTGGATTCTGGCTGGGGGTTGCTTTTTCCTCGCTTGTTCAGATCCTCAACCCGAAAGCGATCATCATCGGAGGGGGGATGTCCGAGGCCTGGGACCTGATGGAGGAAAAGGTCAAGGAAACATTGGTCCGGCTGACCATGGAATTTCCCCGGGGTAACCTTCGAATTTTTAAATCAACCCATGGACCACTTTCCGGGGCAATTGGAGCTGCGCTCCTTGGAATGAGGCCAAAAAATAGGGGGCCATTGAATGGCCCCCCTGAGTGAAATCCAGGTCGTTTACTTAAAAGATTTTAGATCCTCTAAAAGAACCTCCAGATCCTCCTCGTGTTCTACCTCGTCCTCAAGAATCTCAATTAAAAGGTGCATGGTGACGATATCCCTGTTCCCCAGGAACTCTATCAGCTTCTGGTAAGTGGAGATCGCGCATTGCTCACCCTTGATGTTTTGAATAAGCAGTTTCTGGGTATCGGGATCCTCCGGGGCATCGTATCCGCAATTTGTAAGTTTGTACCAGTCCTCGGGCTTAATGACCGGAGTTCCCCCGAGCTGGATGATCCTCTTTGCAAGAATTTCGGCGTGCTGAAATTCCTCTTGAGCGTGCTGGGAAAGCTCCTTTTCGACTTCACCGTGCATTTTCCCTTTGGAAACAAGGGCCCCCACCCAGTACTGGTAGAAGGCGAGCCACTCATCGGAAAGTGCTTTGTTTAACAGGTTAATTAACTCCTTAACATCAACCCCCACAATTTCTCTTCCTTTTGTTCCCATTTTTTCCTCCTTTTCAATCTTTTAATTTAATAACCGTTAAAAAGGAGTGGTTATTCCCGGGCATTCTTTCCTTTCCCTTTTCCCCAAGAAGGATTTCGTATTTTTATCCATCGGTTCCGGAAATCCCAAAAATTTGGGAATGATTGAAATTTATGACAAAAGACTTTTTCTCTGGAAACGCCCAGGTCCCAAATTCATTTAAGGGTTTTATATAATATCCTTGTGGCCAAGGAGAATAGGCCTCCGCAACCAGCTATAACCTTCAGGAGGGAAAGAATGAGAATCTTTTCATCGCTGGGGCTTGACGAAATCTATTCCTTCAAGAAAAGCATCCGTTGGACCTTCGTCCTTTTGATGTGCATGTCAGTCATCCTTCTTGCGGACCAGAATGTGATGTCCCCCAACATCGAAGAAATAGAAGGGGAATTTCAAATCACCGACCGGGAGATCGGGCTTGTGGGCTCGGCTTTCACCCTTGTGGCTGCGGTTGTCACGCTTCTCTGGGGATACCTTTCCGACAAGTTCTCCAGAAAATGGCTCCTGGTGGGGGCGATTCTGGTGGGGGAAATACCCTGCTTTCTTACGGGGTTCGCCCGAAACTACTCTGAACTTTTAGCTTTAAGGGTCTTGACCGGGATCGGCATTGGAGGGATGGTCCCGGTGACTTTCTCCCTTTTAGGGGACCTGTTCACGGAAAAACAGAGGGCAACCGCCCAAGCCTGGTACCAAGCAGTAACCGCAGTGGGAACTCTTCTGGGGATGGTTGTCGCCGGCTTCCTGGGACCGGCCCTGGGATGGCGCATCCCCTTCTTCGTGGTCTCCGCCCCCAACTTCCTCTTCCTCCTGGGCTTGATTTTCTTCTCCGGGGAACCCAAAAGAGGGGGAGGGGAGCAGGAAATCAAGGACCTGGTTCTCTCAGGAAAGGAATACAAATCCCACTTAAAGTTGAAGGATTACCTGAACTTAGTTAAGACTCCCTCGAATATCTGGCTCTTCCTCCAGGGGATCCCCGGGACGGTTGCCTGGGGGATACTCCCCTTTTACATCATCGCCTTCTATCAGAGGCACAAAGGCTTTTCTGTGGAACTGGGGACAATCCTGATGCTCGTTTTAGGGATCGGAGTAATACTTGGAAAACTCCTGGGGGGGATAGTGGGAAACAAGCTCTATAACAGGGACAAGCGCCTTCTCCCAATTTTCAACGGAGCGACAACGCTTTTGGGGATCATCCCCTTGTTCATCACCCTCTCCTGGCCAGCCCCGGAAAATCCCAATTTTTCCTCCCTTATCGGACCCGCAGCTTTCGGTTTCCTGGGAGCGGCAATCCTTTCCATCGCCGGCCCCAATGTCCAGGCAATGCTCATGAACGTGAACCCTCCAGAATACCGGGGGGCGATCTCCTCGATCTTCAACTTGACCGACTCGATTGGCGCGGGCTTTGGACCGTTTATCGGAGGGCTCTTGTCCACCGCCAGGGACCTGGACTTTGCCATGAAAACCTCCACCCTCTTCTGGATCCCCTGTGGAATCCTTTTCTTCGTCCTGGTCAAATACCTTCCCCTGGATGCGGAAAAACTCCGCAGGAAAATGTCAATGGTGAGGGTGGAGATGGAGGCAGATAATAGTGGTGAACCTGGAATATAACGGGGGAAGGGTCCTCCTTTCAACTAAAGATCTTCCATTTACAAATGGCCTGGATCAGGAGGGAATCAAAGTCTCCCTGTCCTTTGAAGAAGAGAGGATTTGGGGAGAAATATCCCAAAAGAAGGGGGATATCGTGGAGAGGGTTGAACTGGAATTTGAAATCAAGGGGGAGTTTACCTTTTTCAAGAACGGTTTCCAGTCCTGGTCCCCTTCCTGCGAGGTTAAAGGAAATTTAAGAGAGCCCAAGGTCCTGATTAAATCCCTCCGTCTACACTGGGACGACCCGGGGTATCTAGAGGAGGTTCCCTATTTTTCCAGGTCCCACTTTTTCACCTACTTGAAGGGCCAAGACGGCTACCTTTTCCTGGAAGCCAGGGACCTCCCAATTCCGCTCGTTCATTTCCTTTTTCAGGGGAAAAAATTGAAAGTAGTCTCCGAGATCTGCAAAAGCGGCCCCATCAGTTTTCCCTTTCTCGATTTAAAAATTGAGCGTTTTACCAGCCTTAAACCCGGAAGCCGGAGGGAAAAAAGGGTCTTCGGGTGGACAAGCTGGTACTATTACTTTCAAAGAGTTCGCCCCGAAGACGTGGAATTTAACCTCGACCTTTCCCGCAAATTTCCTTTTCCCCTCGATTACTTCCAGATAGATGACGGCTGGGAAAGGGCAATTGGCGACTGGGAGGAAAACGAAAAGTTCCGGGGGAAATTAGGAGGGCTGGCCCAAAAAATCCGGGATAAGGGATACAAAGCTGGGATCTGGCTTGCCCCCTTCATCGTGGAAAAAAGAGCGGAAAATTTCAGAAAAAGGGAGTGGCTCCTTAAGGGTAAAGAGGGAAAACCCCTGGTTGCGGGCTTCAACCCAGTATGGGGAGGCCACTTTTTCGCCCTGGATCCCACCCACCCAGAAGTTCAGGAATACCTCAAGGAAAGGATTTCCTACTTCCGAGGACTGGGATTCGACTTCTTCAAAATGGACTATTTGTACTCCCTCGCCCTTCCGGGAACCCGTTTTAAGGAGAACCTCTCGCGGAGGGAGGCAATCGGGGTCGGCCTGGAAATTCTTCGCTCCGCCTGTGGAAGCGGCGAAATTCTGGGATGCGGGGGGCCCCTCCTCAATTCGACAATTTACAATTTCCTGAGGATTGGTCCGGATACCGCTGACTGCTGGGAAAACAAGATTATCCGCCTGGCAGGACACATCGGGGGAGTTGAGGCAAAAGGATCTCTTTCCAATACCATCAATCGATTCTTCCTGGACGGGAAGTGGTGGAATTCCGATCCCGACGTCCTGATTCTGCGGAAAGGAAAAATGTCCCCCCAACAGAGGCGGACCCTAATCCTTTCCAACTTCTTCCTCTCTAGGTTCCACTTTTACTCCGACCCTCTGGACCGAGTGCCCAAAGAAACCTTGAAGCTGCTTGAAGAACTTAAGGCCTACCAGGACTTCGTCCTGAACGAGGGGATCCCCGGCGATTTCTTCACATTCAGGGGAGAATGCGCGGGAAAGGAGATTCTGGGCTTCATCAACCTGGAAGCCCTACCCCATTCCCTGAACATTCCACCGGGGTATCGGGAAATATTTTCACAGGGAAAGGGCGAAACCCTCCTTCCCTTTCAAACGAGAATATTTTCCAGGGAGAAAGGGGCAGCGGAAGGATGATCCTCGTCCTGACGATCAACCTTGCCATCGATAAGGTGGCAACGGTGGAAAAATTTCAGAAAGGGAAGGAAAACCGAATCCGCATCGTCTCCTCCCTTCCCGGAGGAAAGGGGGCCAATGTTTCCCGGGCTTTAAGGTGCTTGAAGGAGGAGGTCTGCCTTTGCGGTTTTATCGGGGGGAAAAACGGGGAATTTATCGAGGAAGGCTTGAAGCGGGAAGGGATCTTCCCTCTGTTATTCCCCATCGAAGAGGAAAACCGGGTTTGCTTGATCGTAAAAGAAAGTACGGGAAAGGTTACGGAAATCTACGAGATCGGTCCTCAGGTGGAGGAGGAAATCCAGGAGGAATTTTACTCCTATTTTCGTGGGCTATGGGCCGATTTCTCTTGGGTGGTGATTTCCGGGAGCCTTCCCCCCGGGTTCCCGGATGATTATTACGCAAAGCTCTTGAAGGGAAGAAAGGGAAAAAGGGTCTTCTTCGATTTTTACAGCCTTCCGCTCCTTAAAGCCCTCGAAGAAGGGGCTTTCTTGCTCAAAATCAACGAACGGGAATTCAGGAGGACCTTTGGGGGGTCCGATTTTCTTGGAAAGTTAAAAAGCTTGCCCCACAAATTTCCCATCCAGCATGCGGTCGTGACCCTGGGAGAAAGGGGGGCAATTGGGACAGATGGGAAAAGGTGCTTCCGGGTGATCCCCTCCTATAAAGCCGAGGTCCTCTGTCCCGTCGGGGCAGGGGACGCTTTCATGGGTGGCCTGGTTCACGCTTTCCGGGAAGGGTGGGACTTTAAAGAAGCCATGATTTTTGGGACCGCCACTTCTGTGTCCAATTTGGGTTTCTGGGAGGGGGGAAGGGTTGATCCCCTGGAGGTTTCAAAAATCATTGAAGGAAAGGCGCTAAAAATTGAGGAACTTTGAGGAAAAAGGAGGATGAACATGGAGTTTCTCTGGGGAACGGCAACAGCGGCTCACCAGGTTGAGGGAGGAAATTATTTCAACGATTGGTGGTTGTGGGAAAAAAAGGGAAAAATAAAGACCGGGGATTCCTCCGATCCAGCCTGCGATCACTATCATCTTTTCCCCCAGGATTTCCAGTTGATCAAGTTTCTGAACAACAACGCTTACCGTTTTTCCATCGAATGGTCGAGGATCGAAAAGGAGGAGGGAGGGTTCGACGAAAAGGAGATCGAACACTACCGGGAGATGCTCCAGGAGCTTAAGAGACTTCACATAGAGCCGGTATTAACCCTGCATCACTTCACGATCCCCATCTGGCTTGCGGAAAAAGGAGGAGCGGAAAATCCCGATTTCCCCCGCTATTTTTCCCGCTTCGTAAAACAAGTGGTCCCGGCGTTCAAGGATTTCGTGAATTTCTGGATCACGATCAATGAGCCTGTGGTCATCGGGGTCATGGGGTACCTCTTCGGGGACTGGCCCCCGGGGGTGAAAAGTTTCTCCCGCATGGCGAGAGTTTGCCGCAACCTGCTTTTCGCTCATCGGGAGGCCTATCAAGCGATTAAGGAACAATCCCCCTCCTCAATGGTTTCCATCGCACACAACATGCAGAATTTTTACCCCTCATCCACCTTGAACCCGATTGACCTGTTTTTTGCCAAAACGGTCGATCAATACTACAACTTTTCCTTCATCCAGACCCTAATTGACGGAAAGATCCGCCGGCCATTCGGAAAAGGGGAAACGGACCTTTCTCTGAAGGATACCCTCGATTACATAGGATTGAACTATTACACCCGGGTTTTCGTCCACTTGGGCTTCAGAGGTTTCAAGGAAGTGAAAAAACCCGCTTTGAGGAACGACTTTGGCTGGGAAGTATATCCAAGGGGAATTTACGAAATCCTGATCAGGTTAAAATCTCTGGGAAAGGAAATCATGATCACCGAAAGCGGGACTGCGGACAGCCAGGACCGGATCCGACCCCAATACCTCAAGGACATCCTCTTCTGGATAAAAAGGGCCCGCGAGGAGGGGGTGAAAATAATGGGCTACATGCATTGGTCGTTGATGGACAACTTCGAATGGCTTGAAGGCTATTCCATGCGTTTTGGGCTCTTCGAGGTGGATTTTAATACCCAGGAACGGAAACCAAGGCAGAGCGCGTATCTTTACCGCGAACTGGTGGAGAATTCCGGTTTTTGACCTTGACCTGCATTAATTCCGCAGTTCTGGGAAAAAGGGCATTTTAACCTCTAAATTCATGTTTAGCCATTTTTCCCCGTATATGCATTTTTCAATTTCTTGTAAGATTTAAGAAATGGTCTGGGCTTATATTTTAATTGCAACGGGAGTGGTCTCACTGACCTCCCTTGTGGGAGCTGGACTCCTGGTTTTCGGGAAAAAGAAGGGGGTCTTGATCTTCGGGATGGTTAATTTAGCCACAGGGGCTTTAATCGGGGCTGCCTTCTTTCATTTGATCCCGGAATCCTGGGAGAGGACCCCGCTTTCCCCTTATTTCCTCATCTTGGGAATCCTCCTTTTCTTCGTCCTGGAAAAGTTCCTCTACTGGAGGCACTGCCATTCCGGGGAAGAATGCCAGGTCCACGTCGAAGCCTATTCCTATTTAAACCTCATCGGGGACGCAATCCACAATTTCATCGATGGAGCGGTCATTGGAGGGGCATTCATCGTCAACCCGGGCCTGGGGTTGACCACCACCCTGGCGGTTGTCCTTCACGAGGTGCCCCAGGAACTGGGGGACTTTGCCATCCTCCTTCACGGGGGTTTTTCTCCCGTTAGGGCTCTGATTTACAACCTTCTCAGTCAGGCCACATGCATCTTAGGCGGAATCCTTACCTTTTTCCTCGGGGAGGCAATTTCGGGAATGGAACCTTTCCTACTTTCCTTCGCTGCCGGGGGTTTCCTGTACATTGCCCTTGTCGACCTCCTTCCCGAAATGAGGCACAGTACGGGATTGAGGAGCGCATTAATTGAAGTTCTCCTGATCTTGGGAGGGATCGCCATGATGTGGGGCATGAAGGGGCTCGTGGCTCTGTGAGCCTGAAAATTTTGATCTGGGGAGCGGGACCGGTTGGCCTGTACCTGGGAGCAAGGCTGGCGGAGGCTGGTCAGGAGGTATTTTTTCTGGGAAGGCGAAAGGTACTGGAACCACTCGAGGGAAGGCTGGTAATTGAAGAAGAGGGGCAAAGGAGGGAGTTCGGGAATTTAAAGTTCCTCTTCGACCCCGAGGATATCCGGGATATTCCCTTCCACTGGGTGATCATCTCCTTCAAATCCCATCACAACATGGCGGTGGTCCCTCAATTAAAAGAATTGAAGATGGATAAGGCCTTGGTCGTCCAGAATGGGATCGGGAACGAGGAATTCTACAGCGGCTTCCTCCCCGTGGTTGCCTCCGGGGCATTCACCAAGGTCGTCCACTTCAAAGAGGGCGTCCTCAAGGCCTCAAAGGGGGGCCTTGGGTTAGCCCCCAGGGAACTGGTGGGAGACCTATTTGCCCTCCTAGCCCCGAAATTTCCAGTACGGGTTTTTCAGGACTATCGCCCGATGAAGTGGAGCAAGCTCCTTTTAAACATCCTGGGAAGCCCGATCGCCTGCGCCTTGAACCTTCATCCCCAGGATTACTTGAGCCAGAAAAAGGGGATTTTCCTGGAAAAAACCCTGCTTAAAGAGTTTCTGGGTTTAATTAAGAAATTGGATATCCCCCTGGTGAGCCTTCCCGGATACCCGATAAAACTCTTTCCCCTTCTCCCCATTCTTCCCTCGGGGATATTTAAAAAAATATCCGGGGCGAGAGGGGAAAAACTTCCCTCCTTGCTGGGAGACCTGAGGGAAGGGAAGCCCCTTGAGATAGAAGCCCTGCTCTTAAAACCCTTGAAGGAGGGGGAGAGAATTGGCCACCCCATGCCCCTCGCCTCCCTGATCTACGAGGTAATTTCTCAAAAAAGGAACCTCTCCTTAAATTCCCTCTTCGAAGAGTACCTCAAAAAGGCTCAGGGAAGTTTCTCCGGTTCGGGATAACCATCAGCGTTTTCCAGCCGGACCTTGAGAATTTTATCTCCAACCTGGATGCGCTTGACCACGTCCATGCCCTCAATCACCTGGCCAAAGACGGTATATTTTCCGTCCAGCGAGGGTTGAGGGGAAAGGCAGATGTAGAATTGAGACCCGGCAGAATTTGGGTCTTTTGCCCTTGCCATGGCCACCGTTCCCTCGAGGTGCTTCCGGGAATTGAACTCCGCTTTGATGTGGTATCCTGGACCACCGGTTCCATTGCCATTGGGATCCCCGCCCTGGATAACGAACCCCGGCTCAACCCTGTGAAAGGTGAGTCCATCGTAAAATCCCCTCTTTGCCAGAAAGATGAAATTTGCCACGGTGTTGAAAGCATCCTGGGGGTACATCTCGAACTTGATGACCCCTTTTTCCGTCTCCAGAATGGCCACCGGCAAACCCTGGCTTTCAGAAAGGGGAGTCGGTCCCGAGGAATTGGACGAGGATGGTAGGGGGGAATTAGTTGGATTCATCCCTGGTTCTTGGCAGCCCGAAAAAATTAAAGAAAGGAAAATTAGGGAAAAAACAGCGAGGAATATTCCGGGGGATTTCTTCATTGTCCATCACTCCAATCTATCTTTTACCTTCCGAAGAAGTTCCTCCTCAAGTTGGGGATCGCTTAGCCAGCGCTTCACCTCCTCCCAAACAAGGGGGCAACCCTCCTTTCTGGAATAACCTAGGACGTCCCTCAGGGCTACGTCGAGGATCCTCCGGGAATTCTTTGAATCCTCGAGCCCGAGCTTGCTCATGAATCCCTGAAGGTGGCGAGTATAGCAAGACAAGAGACCTCACTCCTTTCAAAAATATTCTGATCAATCTTTACACATTCTTCAAATTTATTTTATTGAGGTTTTAAATTGGAGTTGGAAAATGGGGTCAGAAAGGAGGGAAGAGAATGAAAAAACTAATTGCCGGAATCCTGGTTGCCGGAATGCTGGTTTCCCTGGGAGTGGGCTTAACATGGGCTTCAGATACTAACCCCGCAACTTCAACCTCAACCTCTGATTCCACCCCCACCATCCAGCAGAAAACAAACACCGATACCCCCAGCTGTCCCGAATACTTCCACAGAGGAATGAAACGCCTGAGGGACATGGAAATGGGAGCAAAAAGGCTGGAAGAGAAGGCCGGAAACCTAAAAGATCGCCTGCTCTCCGACCTGAAAGAAAGGCTCGGCCTGACCGACGACCAGATTTCCCAGATCCAGTCGGCAATTCAATCCTCCCAGCAAACAGTTCAAACCCTTCAAGACCAACTTAAAACTGCCAGGCAGAACCTGAAAGAAGCGATGGTCGCCAACCCTACCGACACCGCGAAATTGTCCCAGGCCCAGGAAGCCATAGCCTCCCTGGAAAAGCAAATCCTGGAGAATCAAGTGCAGACGGCTTTGAAGGTCAAGGAAATCGTGGGCGCGGATAAGTTCGCCCAGCTTGATGGATGCTTTCCCCTCTTCCTGGGACCACGTCCCCTGGGAAAATAACAACTAACCCCTTTCAAACCTCCTCCTGAGATCACGGCCCCGCTTGGGGCCGTGATCGTTTTTTGGGGTGAAAGTTTCTCAGTGATTAAAGGACTTACAGCTTATAGCCGAATTTCCTCAAAAGGGCTTTTCTTTCCCGGATTTCCTCTTCCCCTTCAATTCCCCTGGTTTTAAAGCCGTCGATCACCCCCAGTATTCCCCTACCCTGTTCGTTTTCGCAAACGATAACAGTCACGGGATTTGCCGTCGCGCAAAAGATGCGGCAAACTTCGGGGACCATTTTTACGGCGTTGAGGACATTCACCGGGAAAGCCTCCTTAAGGAAGATGATGAAGGAATGCCCGCAGGCCAGATTGATGGCATTCTTTTTTGCAAGTTCGATCAAAGCTTCGTCGTTCCCGCTCCAGCGGACGAGACAGGGCCCTGAGGACTCGCAAAAAGCCAGCCCGAACTTGATAAAGGGGGAGGTCCCCACCAATGCCTCGTGGAGGTCCTCCACGGTCTTGATGAAGTGGGATTGGCCCAGGATGAAGTTCAGACCTTCTGGATTTTCAACATTCACGGGAACTATCTCCATACCTTCAACCTCCTTTCTTAACAATTGTACTTCCCAGCCAAGAAATGCCCTCCAGAAAATAGAAGGGCGACCCGCCCGGAAAATGGAACCCCTTCAATTTTAAGGAACTTTCACCGGGGAGGGAACGAGTTTTCCGGAGAAACAGAAATGGCAAAAGGTGCAAATCCGCTATTAATGCTTTTAAAATAGTTAAAATGAGGCTTAAAAGGGAAGGAAGAAAACATGCTAAAGGTAAAAACAGCCTCTGAAACAAAAAGGAAATTCCTGGAAGTTTTAAAGGAAGCGGAGGAGAACCCGGTATTAATCACCAGAAAAGGACAACCGACGGTGGTGATCATGAACGCCCAACTTTACGAGTCCTTAATGGAGACCATCAAATTTTTTGCTTACCCGGAGATCGCCAGGGAACTGGAGAAATGGAAGAAGACCTGAGGGGATGGTTCGAGGTCAACTTTTCCCCCTCT
Organism: Caldisericota bacterium; assembly: GCA_024655965.1. GTDB lineage: Bacteria > Caldisericota > JANLFM01 > JANLFM01 > JANLFM01 > JANLFM01. The sequence continues at coordinate 219,460 of JANLFL010000002.1, forward strand.
GGAATAAAGGGGAGATTCGGGGCTCGAAGCTTCTTCCTCTCCTTTGAAAATTTTTCCACTCTGCCCTTCTTCTCTCTCCTGATCCTCGCGGGAAGGGAAAAGGATGAGGAGCGGGTAAAGGAAGTTATTCAAGCCTATCACTTTCCGGTGATCCGGGAGGTCATTGCCGTGGTGAACCGGGAAATGGATTGGAGGGCTTTCAGAGAATTTCCCCATCTGAAACTCGTTACATCCACAAAACCGGAAGAGGCGATCATCACATCTTTGAAGGATGGGATCAAACCTTTGAGCCAACGCTCTCAAGGAGTGATATTGCATCTGGCGAACAGGCCCCCAATTTCAGAAAAGTCCCTGGAAACTCTGCTAAAAGCTTCCCTCGAGGAAAAAGGTAAGATCGTCGTTCCCCTGATCAAAGGGGAACCCTCCCATCCGATAATCATCCCCCGGGAACTTGCTTTAAGGATGCTGAGGGTTCGAAAGGAGGTGGGCCTTCCCTACTTCAGCCGAAGGTGGAAAAGGGAAATCCCAGTGGATTGAGATGTCCCCATCCTTAAAGGCTTTTTTGGTCATCCTCCTCACCTTCTCCCTGGGAGCATTGCTCTTTCTGGGGACCTTCTTTTTGTCCTTTTCTCATTTTTTTCTTTTCACTTACATCCTCTTTGCGGTGATCCTTACCTTCCCCGCCCTTTACAAAGGAAAGGGCGGGGAATTAAAAGATAAGCTTCTCCTGGGGGAAGCGGTCCTCTTATTCCTTTTGATTATGGCCATTCGCCTTCCCTCATATGCGATCACCGGTTTTCTCCTTGAGAAACTTCCGGCGATCCTTCTCGTCCTTTTCTGGGCTTTGCTGGTCAAAGGATGGAGGACCTCCTCCCTGGGACTTTCCTTAAGGAAGTTTCCCAAACAGGTTTTCCTAGGTCTGGGGTTTGCCCTTATTTACTGGGTCCTTTACCAGGGGACCTTCGCCGTCTATTCCGCCCTTTTTGGGGGAATCTCCTCCTTCCTTTTTTACGACTACCCTCAAAGCGTCCCTCCCGGGACCCCTCTTTCCCCCCTCCTTTTTTTATTTGCACTTTTCCTTTATTCGAACTTTGCAGAGGAGCTATTCTTCCGGGGGTTCCTGCTCAAAGAGGTCCCGGAAAATAAAAAAAGAGGGTTTTCCCTCTTTCTTCTGCAAGCGCTCCTCTTCGGTTTATACCACATCAACTATGCCCTATTTCCTCGGGAAGGGGGCGGCGTTGACTGGGCTTATATGGCTTTTTACATCTCCTGGACTTTCCTGTTCGGGATTGGTTTCGGATTCGCTTATCTCCTTTCCGGGAGCGTCATTTCGACCACCATACTTCATGTCCTGGGAAACATCATGCAGAGTAACTGGATCATTCTTTTTGTCCCCCCGGGGAACGTACCATCCCCCTACCTCCTCGATGCGGCAGTGGCTTTTAGGGAGTCGATAGTGAGGCCGGTTTTAATCCTGAACGCGGGACTGTTCTCCCTTGTCCTGGGGGGAGTCTGGTTCCTGAAGAGCCGAAGGAAGGGATTCCTTCCCATTGTGAATGGTCCCTCGGGCGAGGGAAGAGAAGACCCCGACAACTGAAAGAGCGGAAAAGAACAGGAAGGCGGTCTTAAAACTCGAAAGGAAAGCGGAAGGGTTCTCCGATACCTGGCTGTTTCCCAGAAAAAGCGAAAATATGAAAGTAACGGCCATCAGGCTGAAAGACTGGCCCAGGAGCCTGGCGGTCCCCAGGATTGAGGAGGCAATGCCGTAGTTTTCCCTCCTCGTGGAGTTCATTATGGCATTGGTGTTGGGGGCGGCGAAGAGGCCGAACCCCAGACCCATCAGGGAAAGATTCCCTGCCACAAGCCACATGGGCGAACTCCCATCCATGAAAGAGAAAAGGAGCAGGGAGACCCCTGATAATCCCATCCCTAATGAGGCGATCACCCGGGGCTCGAGTCGGTCTGATAACCTGCCGGAAATTGGGGAAAACACTGCCTGAACGATGGGCTGAGAGACGAGGATCAACCCGGAAATATGAGGGGGCAAACCCTTGACCACCTGAAGGTATAGTGACATGAGGACGGCCATGGAATTGGTTGCCGCATAGTTAATGAAGGCTGCAAGGTTGGAAAAAGCAAAAGGCGGGTTTCGGGAAAAAAGCCTCAAATCGAGGAGGGGCCACTTTATCCTGGATTGCCGGACCAGGAAAGCGGTAAAAAGAATAAGCCCAAATAGGGAAAGGACGGGGTATTCCCAGTACTTGGAATTTGAAAGCCCTAAAACAATGAGGACGATGGAGACCCCGTAGAGAAGGGAACCAAAAAGGTCGAACTTTCCCCTTCCACTTTTTGGGGCTTCCTTTAAGGAGGCCTTTAGCCAGATTAGTTCAAGGACGAAAGCCAGGGTCCCGAAGAAGGAGACGAAGAGGAAAATCGTCCTCCACCCGAACTGGGTAAGAAAGCCCCCGAGGACGGGTCCTAAAGAAAGCCCCAGGTAGATCGAGGCGGTGTTTATTCCCAGAACCGCCCCCCTCTTTCCGGGAGGGAAAGAGACAGAAAGGAGCGCGTTGCTCGAGGCAAAGATCATTGCCGCTCCAGCGCCTTGAATTAACCGACTGCCCATCAAAAACCAGAAATCCCCGGAAAAAGAGCAAAAAATTGCGGAAACGGTGTAAATCCCAGTCCCAATTATGAAAACCGGCTTTAATCCCTTTAGGTCGCCTAACCTTCCGAAAGGGAGGATGAACGCCGCAGTGGAAAGGATAAAGCCGGTGACAATCCAGGTGAGGAGGGTAGCGGAAACCTGAAATTCCTTTTCTATTGAGGGAAGAGCCAGGTTAAGGGCTGATGCCATGAAAGCAACGAGAAAGGATGTCAAAACGCAGAGGAACAGGATTTTCTTTTCGGTCTCAAATTTCATGAAGATATTTAATATCAAAAGTTTCCGAACTTTACCAGCCCTAAAATTTGAGAGGCCTCATCCAGTTCAAGGGAAAGGTCACCGGGGGACAGGATCAGGTGGTTTCCCAGGGGAAGGTTCTTTATCGCCTCCGCTCCCGGGAATTTCAAAAGCACCTGAGTCCTGCACAAATTGGGCTTCCTTTGCCCGGGAAGGACCTGAACGGAAGCGAAGAAAATTCCCTCCAGGGAAGGGGCTACCTTGGAGATGGTGTAATTCCCTGGTTGAAGAGCCCCCTCGAGGGCAACACTTTTTCCGGACTCGAAGTGCGTGGAAAGGCAGAGATCGCGGGTCAAAGAAGGGGCGATGGTACAATGGGCGAGTGTTAATTGATCCTTCTCGATCCATGAGGGGTTCCCCATGAAGGAGGGCTTCCCGGAAAGGCTGTTGAGGAGAAGCATGGTGACCAAAGAGGGAAGATCTCCCTCGCAGGAAGCTGGAATTGCAGAATTGTTAAGGTTGGCAAGGGATAGACATCCAGTTTGTCCCGTCCGGGAAAGGAGATCAAAACATGAAAGCGAGACCCCCGTATACCCCCCCCTTCTGACCATTTCATCCAGAACCTGGCTCAATTTTAAGGCTTTTGGAAGGTCCCCTTTTTCAATCCCTTTCCAGGGACAGGTCAGGAAAATTCCCAAATCTTGAACCGGGGGAGAGTTCTCATAAGCCTGGATCAATTCCTCCAAGGGGATCTTTTTTATGTTAATTTTGAATTTCTTTTCCAACTGATCGTGATCGAGAATGCTCCCGACAAGCCAGGAGGCAGGTTCTCCAACAAGGAGGATCCGGGAGGATAAAAACTTTTTCATTCCTTCCCGAACCCGGGCTTTCAGGGGAATTGTCCTTCTGGCCTCCTCGACCGTGATTATCCGGGCTTTCTTTCCGGCATTTTCCAGAAATGTCCTGAGCTCAAGGGCTGCGGGCAGGGAGTTCAACGATGGATGGACGAGCAAAAGGTATTCCGGCGCTTCCACCTGGGAAGCTGCCCTTTCAGTCCCTCCGGTGATTAGAAAAAGGACCACCGGAACTTCGAAGGATGATGGTCCCTCAAGGGAGGTTCCCATGGGAAGGAATTCCAGGAAAGGGAGGATTTCGCTCAATTGAAACCTAATTCTGGACAGGGTTTCCTCCGTTGTCCGGGGATCGCTCAATGGGGAAACAAGGGGAATTAAGGGAAACTTCATTATTCCTTCTTCGGGGAGAAGAGGGAGAGAAAGACCTCCACTACTTCCGGGTCAAACTGGGTTCCAGCATTTTCCCGGAGTTCCCTCAAAGCAATCTCCTGGGGAAGGCTGCCTCGATAAGGCCTTTTTTCCCTCATGGCTGAATAGGCGTCAACCACCGAAAGGATCCTTGCGGGAAGAGGAATCTCCTCCCCCTTGAGCCCATCGGGATACCCTTTTCCGTCCCAGCGCTCATGGTGCCAGCGGACATACCTGGAAACCTTCTCCAGCCCGGGAATGCTGGAAATGATCCGCTCCCCGATAATCGAGTGTTGCTTCATGATTTGCCATTCTTCGGGAGTGAGTTTATCCGGCTTACGAAGGACGGAATCCGGGATGCCGACTTTCCCGATATCGTGAAGCACAGAAGCGTACTGAAGGTCCTCCAACTCCTCGGAAGTAAGCCCGAGAAGGGAGCCTATCCTCCGGCAGGCATCCTGAAGCTCCTTGATGTGGCTCCCGGTAAAACTGTCCTTGGCTTCCACGGCGAGCGAGAGGCTGGTGATCGTCCCCAGGAGGGTTTCCTTTAACTCCTTGTGCCGGCTCAAGGCTTCCTCCCTTGATACGAGGGCCTGGAGGGCTAAGGCAGCAAAGTGGGCGGAAATTGTGAGGAAGGAAATTTCGTCCTGAGTAATCTCCCGCTTTTGAGGAAAGTTCAGGTCAAGGATTCCGAGGAGGGAATCCTGGTATAGAAGGGGTATCCCCAGGTAGGATCTCACAAGTCCAGGGGTATCGGGGAAGAACTTGATGAACCTGGAATCGGCTTCCACATCGGGAATAAACAACGGGGTCCGCCCGAGGGCGGCATGACCCGCTCCCCCCTCCCCGATCTGAAAATCCCTCTGGAGAGAGTACCAGATCGGGGGGCCCTTCCGGGCTTTTATTCTGAGAAGGTTTCCCTCCCTGAGGCGGACGGCAACGAAGGCATCGGGATACAGGGAAGAAATAACGTTCAAAATGGAGGAAAGGGCATCCTCGATTGAGGGTGAGGAAATCACCCCTTCCGCAAGTTCGAGCATGAATCGGGGAAGGGATTTTCCCCCTTCACCTTTTCTTGAGAAACCAAGGGAAACCAGGGGAGAAAGCAAGGAGGAAATTGCTTTAAGGGTCTTCTTTTGAACGGGGCTAAAGGGTTGACCAGCACGGGAAAAGGCAACCACTGCCCCCAGAGGGTTTTTCCCTCCAAGGGGGGAAGCGGCTGCATACTGTTTGGGGAAACCATCGAGGGAAAGGGGCTTCGGAGAAGTGGTCACCTTGGAGGAACGAAAAGCCCTGATTAAAAATCTTTCCCGGAAAAGAGAATCGATTCCCTGTGGATAGGACTTTCCCCGGGAATCGATTAAAAACTCCTCATTCCCGGAATTTAAAAAAATGAAAACCTTCCCCGAGTTGAGGCAAGATTTGATAAACCGACATGAGCGGATCAGGAATCTTTCAATATTCCCCTCTTTGAGGTCCCTTTCCAGAAGCGAGTATATTCGGAACTCCAGTCTTTTCTCCACCTTGACCCTATTTTAACGGAATTTTAAACATTTATTACAATTCTCTGTTTAAAATGGGGTTAATGAAAAAAAATCGGCTTCTTTTAGAATGCCCCGGAGGGTAATTTTTTCCTCGGAGATGGCCTCACTCCTCCATCCTTCCCTTCTTTCATTCCTCGGTCTCCTCTGGGGTATAAGCCGGGTTTATTTTCCCATCATTGCCCCGGGGGTCGGTGAACAACTGTCCTGGAGCCTGGGGGCCCTTACTACTTTCTTCTGCCTCCTCTCCCTTATTTTTCACCATTTTTCCCATTGGACCCTTTCCCGAATCCTGGAACAAAAAAAATGGAAGAACGGGAGCCTGGGATTCCTCGGGGATTTAGCCCAGGAAAGGGAATATCAGGCATCTCCTTTGAAAGAGTTTTTGATTTCACTGGCCGGTCCCCTGGCAAACGGGGTCCTTGCCGTGATCTCTTTCTTCCTCTGGAACCTCCAATTGGGCCAGGCCTGGAATGCCGCATTCTTGTTTTTGATGATCTATAACCTGTTTCTCGGGGCCTTAAACTTTTCCCCATTTTTCCCCTTCGATGGAGGAAGGATGATCCTGGCACTACTTCCCTGGCTTGGGGGGAAGGCCCTTGTTCTCTGGGGAAGGGTCTCGTCCCTCATCCTTTCCCTATGGGGTTTGTTGCTTCTTTTTCAGAAAATCCAGTATGGGAAAGAATGCGGGCTCTTCGCCTTAACCCTGGCGCTTTTGATCATGTGGGAAACTTTCGGAAAAACCTCACCCTGTCCTTTTAAGAAAAATGAAAGCCCAATTCCCCGGTGGAAAATTTTGATTTTCCTCCTTTTTTTGCCTTTGATGCTCTTTTCCTTCCTGTCTTTTCTTCCCATTCCCTGGGGGTTGGAGGCCCCTGGGGAGGCAGCGGAGGTCGAAGGGATGGTGAAAGTCCCGGAGGAGATCCTCCATCAATCTCGGGGACATTTCCTCCTCACTTCGGTCTATTCCCAGACCCCGATCCTTCTTTCCCAGCTCCTCTATGTGGGGTTTGATCCCGCCGTTGACCTGGTCCCCCCGGAAAGAGTCATCCCACCGGAAATCTCACCCGCCCAATGGACGAGGAAAAACTTTCAAGATCTGGAAGAAAGCCAGGCTAATGCCATCTTCGTGGCTTTGAAGGCCGCGGGATACACCGCCTCCCTCGAGGGAGAAGGGGCATTGGTGATCTCCATCATGGAGGACAGCCCTTCGAGGGGAATCCTGAAGGAAGGGGATCTGATCGTGGAAGCCGAGGGAAGGAAGGTGACGGGACCTGAGGATCTTTCTGAGGCCCTCAGCTCCTTCACCGGGGAGGGAAAGGTGCAATTGAAGGTCAAAAGGGGGGAGGAAACCCTGGAACTTGAAATTACCCCGATATACCCCAAAAGCCCCGAGGAAAACCCCCGCCTGGGAATTTATGTGCAAGCAAAAGGGTTAATTCTGGAGACCCCATTCCCGGTGGAAATTTTTCCCCAAAAAATCATCGGGGGGCCATCCGCAGGGATGATGTTCGCCCTCACCATCTACGACCTGATCACCCCCGGGGACCTAACAGGGGGGAAGTTGATCGCAGGAACCGGGACCATTGAACGGGATGGAAAAGTCGGCCATGTGGGGGGTGTGCGAAGGAAAGTGGTTTCCGCGCAGAGAGCGGGCGCTGAATACTTCCTCTGTCCCGAGGAAAACTTCGACGAAGCTTTAAAATACTCTGGAGAAATCAAGGTCATAAAGATTAAAACCTTCAAGGATGCAATAAACTTCCTCGAGGGTTTAAAGGGTGATTAGGGTTACTGTTTTTCCTTTTTTGTCTTAGTGTATTCCACTGCCACCTGGGCAGCCCTTACCACAAGGCCTCCCCCGGGGATTATCGTGCCTATGGCATCCGCTCCTAAATCGAATAGGAAATCCCTTTTCAGGACGGTTTTCATGATCTGTTTGAATGTCTTTCCTCCGGTCCTCATCTCACCGGTCAAGCCGTCAAATTCCGCGATCCCCGTGCGGTCTTTAGGAACCCAATGATATTCGAAAGCGTAAACGGGCCGCAGGTAAAGTTCAATTCTGGTCAATTCGATTTTCTCCTCGAACACTTTGTCCGCCTGAAGGGGCTTCATCAATTCTTGAAGGACCTGCCGGACCACAAAAGAAGCCCTAATCTCTGGGGGCACAACCACCCCGTCGACGGAAAAATTTTCCAGGTCCTGAATTTCCTCCAGCCGGAATTTCAAAGCGTAGGAGAAGTCCCGCTTCTCCCCTGAGAGCCCGTCAAAATAGCAGGTTCCCTGATGCTCCTCCCTGCACTGCTCGACTCCCGGAACCATGATCACCTTTCCCAGCTTCTTATCCTCCACGGGGGAGAAGTTCAAATTGGAAATGGTCACGCTCTGAACCTCGGGGCCTGTTACCTGGAGGGGAAAATTCCGCTTTCGATCATACTGAAAGCTGGTTTGATAGTGGATCAACCAGAAGGGCTCATACCTTTTTTCCGAGTAGGTAATTTTGATGTCCTCTCCTCTGGGCCGGGAAAGGATGCTCGTCAAGCCTGACGCAAAAACACCAACCTTTTTGTCCCAGGCTCTCTCCCTCGCCTGCTCGGGAGTGAGGACCTCTGGAATCAGGAAAACTCTCTGTTCTGAAATTGTTATCTCCATTATCCCCCTCCTTTTTTTCCATTTTACTCCAGGGAAACCAATTTTGAGCATTCGAGAAAATTTCTTTTCGAGTAAAAGGTGCGGGACATTTTTAAATATTCTTAAAACTTGACAAAGATTTGCCAAAAGCCAGGACTCCCCTTAAGATTTTTCCAAAGGAGGTTAAAGTGACCGAAAAATATAAAGAGAACATGCTCTGGGGGATTTTTTTACTTCTTTTAGGGTTGTTCCTGCTCCTGGAGAGGCTGGGGGTATTTGGAGCAATAAGTTTTCCCCTTCCACCGATCATTTTCCTGGCAATTACCCTGGTTTTCTTGGGCATTTATTTCACCCGTGGGAGGAATTGGGGGATTTTGATCCCGGCTTTCGTTTTTTTGGGGTTGACTTTTCTGACCTGGAATGATTCCCAGGGTTTTTTACCCGGGGAGGTTGGGGCGGGTGCCCTGATCCTAAGCATTGGCATTCCTTTCTTGATCGGCTACTTCGAGAAAAGGGAGAACTGGGGGCTTCTGATCCCCGGAGGAATCTTATTTTTCGTGGGGATTGCCGTCGCTCTTTCTGCCTACCTCCACGGCTCCTTCGTCCCCGCGATCATCCTCTGGGGGATCGGGATCTCCTTCCTGTTTGTATTTTTAGCCCAAACTTCCAACTGGTGGGCAATCATTCCGGGGATGATCCTGATAACCTTTGGCTTCATACCCCCTCTGGCCTCGGTTTGGGGGGTAACTTCCGCTGGCTGGATCGGCGGGGTTGTCTTCGGAGGAATGGCCGCATCATTCGGGTTGGTATACCTGGTGGATCCAAAACTTGAGACAAAGTGGGCAATTTACCCCTTCGGTTTCCTTCTGTTCCTCGCTTTATGCTTTGTCTTCTTCGGAGAGCTCGCGGCCCAATGGTGGCCCATCCTTTTAATCGCCCTGGGGGTTTACCTTTTGATTATTAACCTCGTCCGCAAAAGAAAATAGGGAAATTCCCCAAAAAGTGAACCGCCCCCATCCCAATTGCGTATTTAAAGAAAAAAGTTGGAGGGGATAAATATGAATTTCAAGAAGTTCTTTCCTTTTTTAGCCATCTTCCTTTTGGGGACGGCGTTTCTCTTATCCCCGCTTCCAGGGGTAGCAAGTGAGTTTAAGGGAAAGGGATCGGTCCAAGCGGTTAACGAGGAATCTCCCTCCCCGGGGGATCTTTCCCAGAAGGCCTCGGAAGTCAGAAATTGCCAGTCCTGGGAGGTTCAGGAAAGGATTCGGGAACATACAAGGGAAAATTCCCGGGAAATGGAGCAGGTCCGTACGAGAGAAAGAGCAAGCGAGGGTGATCAAAGCCAGGGTGGTCTATGCGCCGCCAATTCTCCTTGTGGAGTTAAAGAGGCGTTAAACCTACCTCAAGACGAAATTGAAAAATTGAGGAACCAGGACCTGGGATGGGGGGAAATCGCCATCATTCAATTGCTTCAAGAGCGGTCCGGAAAAACAGTCGATGAAATTCTGTCCCTATTCAAACAGGGTTACGGATGGGGGGAAATCGCCTCCCTTCTCGGGGTTGATTTTCGGGGGATCGGGGAATTGGTCTCCCAGAAGAATTCAAAACATCAGCGGGGAAATTTTGATTTCCGGAAATGAATTCAGTTGATTAATTGTTATTAAAAGGATAGATTAAACGATTAGCACTCCCAAAAGGAGTGCTAAGATTTTTGATTAAATGTTTCTCCCTGGAGGTAGGGAAATGAGCGCAATTATCGAAGCAGAAAAACTGACAAAAATATACCCGGGCGGTGTCCTTGCCGTGGATCGGATTGACCTCTCCGTTCAGGAAGGGGAGATCTTCGGATTCCTCGGTCCAAACGGGGCGGGAAAGAGCACCACGATCATGATGCTCGTTACCCTCCTTCTTCCCACCGAGGGAAAGGCGAGGATTTCCGGGTTTGATGTCGTTCATGACCGGGGAAGGGTTAGAAAGCTCCTCGGCTATGTCTCCCAAGACATCGCGGTGGATGAGTTCCTCACCGGGTGGGAGAACCTCCTGCTCCAGGGGAAACTTTATCACCTCTCCCCCCAGGAGATTAAAGAGAGGGGAAAGGAAGTCCTGGAGATGGTTGACCTCTGGGAGAGGAAAGACGAGCTCGTTCAGAATTACTCCGGAGGGATGAGAAAGAGGCTGGACATTGCCTGTGGCTTGATTCACCGGCCAAAAATCCTTTTCTTGGATGAACCCACCCTGGGCCTGGATATCCAGACCAGGGCGAAGATCTGGGAATATATCAGGAACCTCCGCTCAGAGCACAAGATGACCATCTTCCTCACCACCCATTACATGGATGAAGCGGACAAGCTCTGCGACCGGATTGCCATCATCGACCACGGCAGGATAATGGCCCTTGGCACTCCCCTTGAGTTAAAGCGCTCGGTGGGGGGAGACCTGGTGACCATCCAGTTCCAGGAAAACGGAAACGGAATTAAGGAAGAAATCATAAATTCTCTGAAGGAATTCCCCCTGGTCGAAAAAGCCCAGGAAAAGGATGGAAAATTATTAATCGTCACCCGAGACGGGAACACTGCTATTCCCCCGATTCTATCTCAACTTCACGATCTGGGAGCGGAGGTCCAAAGCATCTCCATGAAAAGGCCTTCCCTTGACGACGTTTTCCTTTTTTACACCGGACGGCAGTTAAGGGATGAGGAAGCCTCCCCTCAAGATTTTTACCGCATGAGGATGGCGTTAAGGAGGGCAAAGAAATGAGAAGGATAAAATACATTATCTCGGATATCTGGTATGTGTGCTGGCGGGAGATGAAGCATTTCATGGGGCAGAAGGTGCGGATCCTCATGAACATCGTCCAGCCCCTGGTCTGGTTGGGGTTGATGGGGAACATGTTCTCCAACATCACGACCATCCCTGGTTTTCCCGCAAAATCCTACCTTCAATTTATGACCCCAGGGGTAATCGCCATGACCTCCATCTTCATGGCCACGTTCGGGGGAATGTCCATCGTTTTTGACCGCCGCTTCGGTTATTTGAACAAACTCCTCGCCTCTCCCATATCCAGGGCCTCCATTCCCATGGGAAAGATGCTTTCCAGCGCTTTGCAGGCCGGAATTCAAAGCCTGATCATTGTGGTCATCGCCCTGGCTCTGGGAGTCAAGTTCGGAACGGGGGTTCCAGGGGTCCTGGTGATGATCCTGGTCGCCATGCTCCTGACTCTGGCAATTTCCGGGATCTCCCTTTCCCTTTCCGCGGTTTTGAAAACCCAGGAATCCTTGATGGCTGTGGTCAACTTCCTCACCATGCCCTTAATTTTTACCTCCAACGCCATGTTTCCCACAAACATGATGCCCAAGTGGCTTGCCTCCATCGCCTCCTTCAACCCAGTCTCCTTCGCGGTTGCGCCGATGCGTGATCTGGTCCTGGGAAACTGGAACTGGGGGTCCCTGGCCCTAGATGCCCTCGCCCTGGTTGGTTTCGGAGTCTTAATGGCCTTCATTTCCACCCTCCTTTTCCGCAGGAGCGTGGCTTAAAGCAGCATTCAATATGAAGTTTAAGCCGACGAGGGATCTCGCCCCTCTTTCCCTTGAGGAAGCTTTCCAGGAACTGGAAAGCTCCCCCGAGGGCTTGAGCGAGGAGGTGGGAAGAGAGCGTTTATCCCTCTGGGGATTTAACGAAACCCCTCAAAAGGAGGTTAACCCCGCCCTGTCCTTTCTTTTAAGGTTCTGGGGACCGATGCCCTGGCTTCTTGAGGCGGCGATCATCCTCTCCTTTCTCCTGGGGCGCAGGCTTGAAGGTTTCTTTATCCTCTCCCTCCTTTTTATCAACGCCACATTGGGATTTTTCCACCAGCTCAACTCCACGAAAGCCCTTGAACTTTTAAAAAAGGCCATTCCGGTTAAGGCAAGGGTCTTGAGGGATGGGGAATTAAAGATAATACCGGCAAGGGAATTGGTCCCCGGGGATGTAATTCTTCTCAAACAAGGGGATTTTGTCCCCGCAGACCTCAAAGTCATCTCTGGAGTGGGAGAAGTGGATCAATCAACAGTAACCGGGGAATCCCTCCCGGTTCCGATCCAGGAGGGAGGAATTTTGTATTCCGGCTCAATATTCCAAAGAGGGAGCATAAAGGCTCTGGTTTTGAACACCGGAACTCATTCCCAATACGGAGCCTCAATGGAATTAGTCCGGATCGCCCGGCCAAAATCCCATCAGGAAGAGCTAATTTTGAAAGTTATAAAGTATTCCCTTCTTTTTGCACTTTCCTGCACCATTGGGGCAACCATTTACGGCTTTATAAGGGGGGGAAACCTTCTTCAAATCCTTGAATTCGACCTAGTTGTCCTGATGGGAGCAGTTCCGGTGGCGATTCCCGTGATGTTGAGCGTTGTTCAATCAGCGGGAGCAATAGAGCTTTCCCGAAATGGCGTCCTGGTGACACGATTAGATTCGATTGAGGATGCTGCTTCTTGCGACATACTCCTGCTTGATAAAACAGGGACATTAACGGAGAACAAAATAAAAGTTGCCGGAGTTGCACCCCTTGCTGGAAAGGAGGATGAGGTACTTCTGTGGGCGGGGGTTGCTTCCGAGGATGATTCCCCCGATCAGATTGACAAAGCGATCCTCGAGGAAGCCAGGAAAAGAGAGATCGTTCTCTCCTCATTAAAGAGAATTTCCTTCACCCCCTTTCTCCCCGAAACTCGCATCAGTCAAGCCCTGGTGGAAAAAGGGGGGGAAATGGTCAGGGTGGTGAAAGGAGCCCCTCAGGCCCTCACGGGGCTTTTCCCTCTGGAAGAGGAAAAAAGAGAGGATTTGAGGAAGATGGTGGAAAATTTCTCTCAAAAAGGGGCGAGGAGCATCGCTGTGGCTTTGGAGAAGGAGGGCAAGGGCCTTGTCCTGGGAGTCATAGGCCTGTTTGACCCCCCTCGAGGAGAGGCAAAGGATACAATTCGGGAATTAAAGCAACTGGGGGTAAAGCCCATCATGTTGACCGGGGATAACCTGATGATCGCCAAAGAGATCGCCAATCTGGTAGGAATTGGCCCCGAGGTGAGGAGCTTTTCCGAATTGAAAGAGTTACCTGATCAAGAACTCGCTTCCGTTCTGGAAAACCTTGATGGGATTTCGGAAGTGTTCCCGGAGGACAAATTCAGAATAGTAAAAGCCCTTCAAGAAAAAGGGCATTTTGTGGGAATGACAGGCGACGGGGTCAACGATGCTCCCGCTTTAAAGCAAGCGGAGTTGGGGATAGCGGTGGAAAACGCCACGGATGTGGCCAGAGCTTCCTCAGGTGTCGTTTTAACCAAACCCGGAATTCAGGTGATCCTCAACTGCTTGATCTTATCCCGGAAAATTTTCCAGCGTACTTTAACCTGGATTTTAAACAAAATCATTAAAGTCATTGAGTTCTCTGCCCTTCTCACCCTTGGTTTCTTCGCTTTAAAGACCAGCGTCCTTCCCTTGCTTTACATGGCTTTTTTGATCATCGCCAACGATTTCGTTACCATTTCTTTGGCCACGGATCGGGTGGAATATTCAGGGTCCCCAAATTTCTGGAACGTAAAATCAATCGCCATTTCAGCGATTGTCCCCGGCCTCCTTTTCTTTTTGGAGGACGCCCTGGTATTTTTCTGGGGGATTTCCCATCTTCCCTTGCCCCAGCTCCAGACATTAATCCTCATGGCTCTGGTGTTTAACAGTCAGGTCAGAATCCTCCTCGTTCGGGAAAGAAGACACTTCTGGTCCTCGCTTCCAGGAACGGCTCTTTCGCTCGGTTCCATCCTCACAGTTTTTACCTTTTTCGCATTTGCTTATTGGGGGGTTGTTTTAAATCCGATCCCTATCGGAATATTAGGTTCACTCTCTTTATTCCTGATCCTGGGCGCTTTCCTAATCGATTTTCCCAAGGTTAACCTTTTCTCCAGGTTCCTGGGAACCTGATTTCTGGATTTTTCTTTTTCCCCGGAGTACTTCTTGAGATAAACCTGGTGCATCAACCAAGCATCAACAGGCTGATCGGCACTGCTCCCCCCCGAAAACTAGGTTCAATAAAAGCCCGACAGGCTTTCTCGAGAACCTGGCAGGCAACGAAGGCCTCGTCGAGGTCTCTCCCCACAAAAACCACCGCTTTCGCGCTGCTCGTCCCAACATCATGGGCGATAATGTACCTGGCCATCACGCTCCCTCCTACAACCAGGGCTTGAGAAGCAAAAGGAGATTTCGCTTCTTTTTGGAATTCATTATACCAAATTCAAAAAATGTATTTGAAATCAATTTCAAACCTTAGTATACTTTTTTTATAAAATTATGATGGGCGAGAACCTCTCACGCAGGGAAAGGAAAAAGAACGCAACCCGTTCCACCATTCTCCGGGCTGCCCGGCACCTGTTCGAGGAGAAGGGGCCGGAGAACACCTCCATTGAGGAAATAGCTGAAAGGGCGGATATCTCAAAAAGCACTTTCTTCAATTATTTTCCGAACAAGGAAGCCTTGTTTACCGCAATTGCCGAGGAGGAGGTTCGGGACATCTTAGCCCTGGAGGGGGACCTTCCCCCCGGGGATAGTTCCTTCAAGAAAATTCGAATAATTACCCAGAGGATCCTGGAGGATGTGATCCCCTACGTCCATCTCACGGGAAAAATTGTTTTCACATCAATTTTATCCAACGATAGCCGTCCATCACCTTTCCTGGAGATAAATCACCTCTTGGAAAGGATCGTGGAAAAAGGACAGAAGAAGGGGGAGATCTCCAAAAAATATTCCCCGACCGACATTTCCACGGCAATAGTGGGGGCTTGTTACGGTTTAATCTTTCGATGGATCGAGCTTGGGTACAAAGCAGGTTCAACCTCGGAATTTGAAAGCATCCTGGAGATGCTATTTTCAAGCATTAAAAAAGGAGGTCAAGACTAAAAGGGGTGCGGAAAATGCAAGGATACTCAATTGCCAAATGGGAAGAACCGGACGAAATCTACCGAAAATTGAAGGATCTCGTCAAACAGCCCATTCGCCGGATCAAGAGGGAAGCGATGGAAAAATATCTCGAATACTTCAATTCCCGATGCCACCGTTCAAAAGAAATTGTCGCCGAGGCCAGAAACTTTATCCCCGGAGGGGCCCAGCATAACCTGGCTTTTAACTATCCCTTTCCCCTGGTGATCGAGAAGGCAGAAGGGCCTTACCTCTGGGATATTGACGGAAACAGGTACATAGATTTTCTCCAGGCCGGGGGGCCAACAATCTTGGGTAGCAATTATCCCCCGGTGAGGGAAAAGGTGATTGAGCTTCTCCAGACCTGCGGCCCGGTAACCGGCCTCTTCCACGAATACGAGCTGAAACTGGCTCGTTTGATCAACAAGCACATGCCCTCGGTGGAGATGTTCAGGATGCTGGGGAGCGGGACTGAGGCGGTAATGGCTGCCTTGAGGATCGCCAGATTGGGGACAGGAAAGAAGAAAGTAATAAAAGTGGGAGGAGCATATCACGGCTGGAGCGACCAAATGGTTTTCGGCCTTCACGTACCGGGGACGGGAAGGTACGAGGCCCACGGAATACCCAAAAGCTGCACCCAGCACACCCAAGAAGTCCCGCCAAACGACATTCCCGCTCTGGAGAGAAAATTGAAGATGAACCGTCTCCGAGGGGGGACCGCAGCGGTAATCGTGGAGCCCCTGGGGCCTGAAAGCGGGACAAGGCCGGTTTACTGGAATTACAACAAAGAAGTCCGTGAGCTTTGCGACCAATACGGGGCCTTGCTCATTTTCGACGAGGTGGTGACCGGATTCCGGGTGGGATTGGGGGGAGCCCAGGGATACTTCCAGGTCAAGCCCGATCTCACGGTATTTGGAAAGATCGTTGCCGGAGGCTATCCCGGGGCTGGAGGGGTGGGAGGAAAGAGGGACCTGATAAGTCTCCTGGCAGCAGGAATCGAAAGCGGAAAGAAGAGGGCTTACGTGGGGGGAACCCTGGCAGCCAACCCCCTCAGTTCCCTTGCAGGTTATTACACCATCCTGGAGATCGAAAGGACCAATGCTTGTGAAGTTGCAGGACGAATGGGAGATCGCTTAACCGAGGGTTTGAAATACCTGATTGAGAAATACCGTCTCCCCTATGTTGCCTACAACCAGGGCTCGATCTGCCACCTAGAGACATCAGGGGCGATGTTTGTAAAAATCGACCTCCTTCACTTGAAGAAGTCCCTGAAGGATATTCACGAGAGGAAGTTTATGATGGAGGAAATGGGGGCAGCCTATATGGCCGAAGGGATCGTCACCCTTGCTGGAAGCAGGATGTACACCAGCCTTTCCGATACCCCGGAGGTAATAGACCAAGCCCTGGAGAGGTTCGAGAATGTCTTCCGGAATGTGGAAGGGATTTCCCCCTGAGGAATAAAATCGGGGCAATTTCCGTAATAAATCAAAAAGGAAATTAGCAACCTGCCCTTTTTGGAAAGGAGAAAAAATTGGAAGGAATCCCATTGAGCGAGGAGATGGTCCTAAAAAACCTCAAGGAAGTGATCGACCCCGAATTGAACGCCTCGGTTGTCGATTTAGGGATGGTCAGGAACCTGAAAATCCAAGACGGTATCGTTTCCTTCGACTTCACCCTCACCACACTGAAGTGCCCTTTTAGGGAAACCTTGGTGAACTCAACCCGAAAGAAAATCGAGGGAATACCCGGAGTAAAGGAAGTGAGGATTAACCTCAGGGAAATGACCGAGGACGATAAGCGGGAGCTCTTTAAAGAACGCTTCCAAGAAGAAACAATCCCCACAAACCAGATCAAGCACGTCGTGGCCATCATGAGTGGAAAAGGGGGGGTTGGAAAATCCCTGGTCACCTCACTTCTTGCCCTTTCGCTTCAAAAAGCCGGAAAAAAGGTGGGGATCCTCGACGCGGATATTACCGGACCATCGATCCCCAGGCTCTTTGGCCTTAAGGGGTTTCCCGAAGCCTCCGAAAGCGGGATCTTCCCCTTATCAACCCGAGAAGGCTTAAAGGTAATTTCCATGAATTTTTTCTTGGAAGAGGAGGGCAAGCCGGTCATCTGGAGGGGTCCATTGATCACCAAAGCCATCCAGCAGTTCTGGAGCGATGTTCACTGGGGGGACCTTGACTTTCTCCTGGTGGATCTACCTCCTGGGACCGCCGACGCCCCTCTAACTGTCCTTCAATCCATCCCCGTTGATGGGGTAATCCTGGTCACGAGCCCGCAGGAGTTGGCAAGCGTCATCGTCCGCAAGGCAGCGGAAATGAGCCGGGAACTGGGGACGCCGATCCTGGGGATCGTGGAAAACATGTCATATTTCACCTGTCCGCACTGCGGAAAGGAGACCAGCCTTTTTGGGACAAGCCACGCCCAGGAACTGGCAAATTACCTTGGCGTAAAAATCCTGACACGCCTTCCCCTGAGCCCGACCTGGGCAGAACTCGCTGATTCGGGAAAATCGGAAGAAATTCCCCTCGACCTTTTCCAGCCCATAAGGGAGGAGATCCTCCAGAAGCTGGGGTAAACCTTCCCCAAAAAGTTGAATCGAAATCCGTACAAATCCCCTAAGCTTATTGCTAAAATTTATCCAGGGAAAATCTCCAATTTTTTGAAAAGAAGGAGAGCTTTTTATGGGGAAAGCTGTTTCTTATCTTCTGATTTTTTTGTTTTTGTCGGTATTAGTTTCAGGATGCGGGGGAGGAGCCCCCGCTTTAAGTCCTTCTCCGACTCAAACCAAATCCTCTGAGATCCCTCCTCCCCCACCCTCGGAAACCTCCACGGGAATAGGGACAGAAGGTGCCAAAAGGTACTCATTAGGGGAATCCTTCGAATACTCAAAGGCCACCTTCACCTTCAAGAAAGCGGAATTCAGGGAAAAGATCCCGGTCTTTTTGGGAGAAACCTCCTACACCCCCCAAAACGGAAAATACCTGGTGGTTTATTTTTCCTTTAGGGGAAGCAAGGAGAATGAATCCGCGGGAGTTAATACGGACATCTTTCTCCTCAAGGATTCCCAGGGAAGGTCGCATCAGATGTCCTCTTACACCTCCAACCATGAGGCAAACGACATGGCTTTCGAGGAAGGAATGGAGGTGGCAGGGATGCTCCTCTGGAACCAGGAAGAGGAGGAAGATTCCCTTCTGGTCTACGACATCCCCTCTGATTCCTCGGGGTTGACAATGAACATTATTTATCAAGAGGGAGAAGAATTAAAAACCTTTGCCATAATAGACCTGGGGCTTTAAGCGGGCTTGACTTCAATTGAGGATGAGATCGCCCGGGAGAAAAATTTTTATTACCGGGGCGCCCGGGTGCGGAAAAACCACCCTGATCAAGGAACTTTTCACCCGGTTTCCGGATTTGTGCGGTTTCTGGACTGAGGAGGTGAGGAAAAGGGGGATTCGAACTGGCTTCCAGATTGTGACCACCTGGGGAGAAAGGCTCCCCCTATCTTCGGTAAATTCTCCCTCCCCTTTTCGGGTGGGAAAATATGGGGTCGAAGTCCAAAACATAACCAAAGTTTGCCAAAAAGTCCGGGAATGCCGGAGATCCGGGAAAAAAAGGTTCATCCTGGACGAGATAGGGAAAATGGAATACTTCTCTTCCAATTTTCGCCAGATGATTTGGGAAATCTTGGAGGACCCGGAATCGGAAATTTTTGCAACCATTTCCTTAAAGGATTTCCATCCCGAGATCAGAACCATAAAGGAAATGGGCGAGGTTTTCCATCTGGAAAGAGGAAACTTCGAACAAATTTTGAGGGCACTCTGCGAACAATAATTAAAAAATCCTGGTCTCCGCAAAAAAGAGGTTTTTTCATTTCTAAAATCGCTAAAATCTAATATATGATTTTTCAGGGGTCAGAGGAGCGCTGTGAAAGAGAACGCCTCAACAGGTAAGAAGCAAAGCGTTGTAAACCTGAGGGAGCTCTTCGTTTTTTGCGCCCTTCTCGTGGGGATTTTTCTAACCCGCCTTTATAATTACCCCCTCTTCCATTCCCTTTCGGAAATGTTTTCCATTTTAATCGCCCTGGGCCTTTTCTTGATCGCCTGGAACACCAGGGAAAATATCCAGAACAAGGGCCTCCTCTTCCTGGGGATTGCATATTTCTTCGTTGCCTTAATCGATCTCGTCCACACCCTTGCCTATAAGGGAATGGGGGTCTTCCCGGAATTCACCTCGAACTTGCCCACCCAGTTGTGGATTGGCGCCAGGTACCTGGAAAGCATCAGCCTCCTTATCGCCCCCATCTTCATTGAACGCCCATTCAAGCCTCACCTGATCTTCCTTTCTTATTCCCTGGTGGTGACCCTGATTTTTTTGAGCATTTTCCTCTTCGGGATTTTTCCCACCTGCTATGTAGAGGGAAGCGGGCTCACCACTTTTAAGATCGTAAGCGAGTATGTAATTTCCGGGATTCTTCTTCTTTCCATGTATCTGTATTTCCAAAAAAGGGCCTTTTTCCCCGGAGAATCCCTGGTTCTAATAGAGTTTTCCCTTATATTCACCGTTTTCTCGGAAATCACCTTCACCCAGTACGTTGGGGTGTATGGGGTCGCCAACATGATCGGCCACATCTTCAAGGTCATCTCCTTTTACTTGATTTACCTGGCGGTCATCTCCACTGGCTTGCGGAAACCCATGGACCTCCTCTGGCGAGCTTTGAAAGAAAGCGAGGAAAAATACCGGAACCTGGTTGAAGGAATGGCGGAGGGGGTGGTGATCCTGGATTCTGAGGAGAAATTCATTTACGCAAACCCCAGAGCTGAAGAGGTTTTCGGGATCACGGGAGGGGAATTGGAAGGCCGTTCCCTTCTTGAATTTATCCCTCCCGAAGAACTCCTCAAAGTAGAGGAACAAACTCGAAGACGAAAGAAGGGATTGACCGACAGGTACGAGCTGGAAATATCCGGAGCGGATGGAAAAAGAAGGATCATCAGCGTTTCCGTCAGTCCCATTTTGGACGGCCAGGGAAACTACAAGGGAGCGAGCGGGGTCTTTGAGGACATTACCCTCAAAAGGGAAAAAGAAAAGGAAGTGGAACGGCTGGCGGCAATCGTGAACTCTGCCAGCGAAACTTTTCTCCTTTTCGATTCCGGGGGAAAAATACTTGCCTGGAACAAAATGGCCGAGGAATTCTTCCCTTCCTTAAAGCAGGACTCCGGGGCAAAATCCTATCTGGACCTAATTTTCAAAGACAACAGGGACGAGGCCTGGGAAAAATTTGAGGAGGCAATAAAGGGAAAGGGAGGGATCCGCTTTGAAAGCCAGATTAAAACTGAGGAAGGGAAGAGCATCCCGGTCCTAATTACCCTTTTCCCAATCCCCGGGGCGACGGAAAAGCAGGTGGAAATTGCTGCTTTAATCGTGGACATCAGGGAAAGGAAAAAGGCGGAGGAACTCCACGCGGACTTCATCAGGTCACTAGTACACGACCTTTCTAATCCCTTGTCTGCCTCCTTAACAGCCCTGGAGATGATTCAGACTGGAAAAAAGGATGGCTCGTCTCTTGAGGAATATCTGGAAATTCTCGGAATGAATGTGAAAAGAATCGCCAATCTCCTGGCAAATTTCTCCCGGGCATTAAATTGGCCCTCAAACGGAATCAACCTGGAGAAAAATCCCCGGAACTTATTTGAGATCCTTTCAAGGCTCCTTGAAGCACAAAAGCCCCTCTTTTCCCGAAAAGGAATAGAATTGCGGTTCACAAGCCAGGGTGAAAATGTCATGGTCCTGGCCAACGAAAACCTGGAAAGGGCCATCGGGAACATTCTGGATAACGCTTTAAAGTTCACCCCTGAAGGAGGGAAGGTCGAGGTTTCCTTGCACAAAGAAGGCCATAAAGCCTTGATTTCGATCGCCGACACCGGAACGGGAATTTCTTCCTCAGACCTTCCCCACATTTTCGAGCGGTTTTATCGAGGAAAAGGAGCCAACACTGGAACCGGCCTTGGGCTTTACACTGCCCGCCTGGCAGTGGAGGAACTGGGGGGAGAAATCCGGGCAGAAAGTGAGTTGGGAAAGGGAAGCAAGTTCACAATCTCCCTTCCATTAAAGGAAGGGTAATTTCTTATTTTCGGGCTTAAATTTTAAGGGGGCGGAAAACCGCCCCCCTTTTTATTTAATCAGGGAAAGTAGCTCATCCCCCAGAATAAATGTGAGAGATCACCACCCGATCCCCCTCCCTGAGAGGATGCTCCCGGGAAACCCCCTTCCCCTCAACGGTCAAAATCAGGGGCAGGTCCTCGGGAATTTCCAGTTTCTGGAGGAGAAATGTTAAATTTGATTCTTCGGGGATTTCTAGGTCCTTTTCGCTGAATCCCATCCGGGAAATTAAAGGTCCGATGAGTTTTACCTTGACCTTCATGGGGTTATCACTCGAGTTTGGCGAACTTCTCAACTTCCCTGGCTTCCTCCTCGAGACCCAGATCTTTGGCGGTTTTCCTGGTGGGGACCCCCCGGTTGTCCCATCCCCGGATGTCATAGTAGTGGTCAAGGAGTTGATTGTATTTTTCCAGCTCCAGGACCTTTCCAGCGATAATCCCTTCCTTATCAGCGTTTGAAGGATCGAACCAGGCCATTGGAGGATAATCCCTTGTTCGGTCCCAATTTGGGAATTCCCTCACCCAGAAGAACTTCATCAGGGAATAGATGCGGTCGGAGATCTTCCAGAAATCATCCAAGGTCCAGTTCAAGCCAGTGATCTTGTTGAAGTAAACGGGATAGTGTTCAAGCCCCCAGCCAAGTTCCACCCAGGGGAAGCGGCAAGCAGGAAGGTACTCGAAGAGGCCACCCCGGATCCTTTGAAGTTCGATCACCTTCTCCGCTTTCTCCCTCCCATAAGATTCCCGGGTAGTATGCATTATCTCAAAGGTGATCACCCAGGATTCCTTATGGTGAGCCCCTATGGGACTTGTACCGTAAGCCAGAGCCATCCCCGGGATGAACTTGCAGTTGTAGGCTGAAATTTCCAAGCCCTTCACGTGCATGGCGTAATCCGAGGAACCTTTCCCGATCTTCTGGGCCATCCTCATCGTCCCCTGGGCGAGGAAATCCCCCACTCCTTCCCTTCTTGCCGTAAGTTTCAGAAGTTCTTTTGCTTTTTCGGCGTCCCCGAAGCGGAAATCCCCTTCGATGGCCCCGTGCTCGATGGCGTCAGCGTAAAAGGCGAGGACAGCCCCCGCGGAGATGGCATCCAACCCAAGGTCATCGCAGAGGTAGTTCAGGGATCCAACCTGGTCCAGCTCGAAGATTTCCAGGTCCGCGCCCAGCATGCCGATGTTCTCGTAATCCATTTCTGCTTCGTGGCCCTCATGGTCCCTGATGGTTATCCCGCAGCGCATGGTGCAGTTTGGGCACCCGTATGTGGCAATTCTTGCCGCATTTAGTCGTTCGCCGTCAATTCTCCAGGCATCAGGATGAGAAGTCTTCCTCATGTTTCTCACGGGAAGGGCAGCAACTTCATTGCACCAGGCGAGGACTCCGGTTGTCCCCTGTTTGGACCATCCCGTGCGTTTGTCCAGATCGCCAACCTTCCTCAGGTCCCCCAAACCGACTTCTTTTATCCCTTCGGGATCAGAAACGGGGATTTCCTTTGACCCTTTTGTGACAATGGCTTTGAGGTTTTTTGACCCCATCACCGCGCCCATTCCCGGTCTGCCACCCGCTCTCCCCTCCATACTCCGGATCATGGCGTACAGGACCTTGTTTTCGCCCGCCGGTCCGATGGTTAAAAGCCCGACTCCCCGTCCGTATTTTTTATAAAACCAGTCGTTGGTCTCGTAAGTTCCCTTTCCCCAGACCTCTCTCGCGGGAAGGAACTCTACTTTATCGTCCTCGATATATAAATAGGTAGGTTCTGGGGCGATTCCCTCCACGATCAGGGCATCATACCCCGCTTTTCTCAATTGTTCGGTCATCCGGGATCCGAGGTTTCCGTCCCCGTAACCTCCTGTTAGGGGGGATTTTGCCGCTACAACGGTCTTCCCGGTGTTTGGAGCGGGAATTCCTGCCAGAGGTCCCAGAGCAACTATGAGTTTGTTTTCCGGTCCCAGGGGGTCAATTCCCGGTTTAAGTTCGTCCCAGAGTATTTTTAGGGCGAAGCCCCTTCCCCCCACCCACTTGTGCGCGAAATCCTGATCGAAGGTCTCTTTACGGAAAGTCTTATTCGAAAGGTTAACCCGGAGAATATTACCAGTCCATCCCTTCATAACGAACCTCCAGAAATTTTTTTGGGCAAAACAATAATCTAAAAAAAATGGCACGGTGTCAATATAAAAAGGAATTTTAAATTTTACATTTTATTTAGAAATTTAAATTTGCGGATGAAAAGTCTTTTAAGGGATATTCAGTACACTGGAAATTGAAAAATTTTTTACCAGGGATTTAATAACCCCCGGGGGATAAAAAAGAACCCTGTTTTAAAAAAGCTTTCCAAAGGCTTCCAAAAATTCCCTTTCCGGGAGTGAATATTTTCCGGAAGAACTATTTCTGGCAGGAAGGGCAGATGTAGGAGGAGGTGCTTCCCGTTTTTATCTTTTTTATTTCCAAACCGCAGGAGGGGCAGGGTTTCCCCTCGCGATACCCCACAAGAAAGTCTTTGAACCTTCCCGGACGATTGAACAGGTCGGTCTCATAGGCCAGACCGCCCAAATCTGCAGCCTCTTTCAAGACTTCCCCAATGGCTTTAAACAGGCCCTCAACCTCATTTTCTTTCAGGGAGGGGATTTTTCGGTTGGGGTGGAGCCCGGCCGTAAAGAGGATGTCTTGGATATAAACGTTTCCAATTCCCGCAATGTTCTTCTGGTCCATGAGGAAGGCCTTGATCCCCCCTTTTTTCCCTTTCAGGAGTTTTTTAAAGTTTAAGAGGGTGAATTCCCCTTCTTTCATTGGGTCCATCCCCAGCACAGCGGTTGGAAAATGCTCTGGCAGTTCTTGATCACCGAGGGCGTGGGCGTAACCGAACCAGAAGAAGTTGATCACCATCAGGGAGCCATCCTGAAAATCAACCCTTAACCGGTACTTTTGAGGGAGGTTTTTCTCATCTTTAAAATACAGAACCTCCCCTCCCATTCCCAGATTTAAAAGGAAGGTGACCCCGGGACTAAGCTTCAGAAACACCCATTTTCCCCGGGAACTTGCACCCTGAACCTCCTTATCTACAAGGAGCTTTTGGAAGTCCTCCGGGGGAAGGTTCAAACATTTGGGCTGTTTTATCTCCACTTTGGCGATCCTCTTTCCCCTCAGAGTCTCGTCCATCTGTCTGGCTAAATTCCAGATTTCCGGAAGTTCAGGCATTTGATCCCTCCTTGGAAGTTATGCCCATAAAAGGGGAAACAAAGGGAAATGTCAAATTTTCCTTCCCTGCTTTACCCCAAAGTGAAACGTGTCTTTTGACCTTCTCTCTTTTGTAAAATGGGAAAAATGGAGAAGATCTTTACCCTGGGGACGAGTTCCCGAAGCAAGGAGGAGTTTCTCAGACTTTTGGGAATTCATGGAATTGAAGCGGTTGCAGACGTTCGCCGCTTCCCGACCTCCAGATTCGACCATTTTAAAAAGGAGCTTATAAGGGAGCTGCTCGAAAAAGAAGGGATTTCCTATTTTTATCTTGGAGAGGAACTTGGGGGGTTCAGAAAAGGAGGATACGAAGCATATACAAGGACCGAAGACTTCCAAAGCGGGTTAAGGCGCCTTGTTGAAATTGCCTCCTTGAAAAGGACAGCGATTGTCTGTGCCGAGCGCTTCCCCTGGAGGTGCCACCGAAGGTTCATCGCCCGGGAACTGGCACTGCGGGGATGGGAGGTGATTCATATTCTGGATGAGGAAAGGATTTGGAAAAAAGGGGGTTAAGAATTAAAAAGGGAGGGCTTTAAAGCCCTCCCTTGGTTTCAATTTCCTTTACGGACCGTAACCCGTAGGAACAGCGTGGGCAAACCAGAGATGGCCTTCGCCCGGGGAAGTTCCTTGATCCATTATTACCTCAAACTGTCCCCAGATCGGGTATCCACCTTCGCGCCAGTAAGAGGATTTTTCAAGCTCCGGACCAACCCAGACGATCTTGTAGTGCCAGACTTCCCCCGAACCTCCGGGGACCATCCCGTTCCACTCGTTGTCGGTCCAGGCTTCAGGGGTCCAGTCGGCACCATTAAACCTGGCATCGTCCCAGGCTTTGGACCATTTCATGACCAGGTGGTCATTGGCGTAGGTGGGATCGCCCCAAACTTTTCCATCTAAAACCCGGTCGACCCCGTCGGCTTTTCCCACAAAGACCCTGGCAGCGTAATTGTACCCGAATTCGTCAAAACCGCTTCCATTTTTGGCAAAGAGGGACGCGGGAATGAACACCAGGCCAAAGGCCAGAAGGAAAATCAAAATCCGTTTCATAAAAACCTCCCGTTCATGGTCTACCTCCGCTCCGCAGAAAGGAATTTCTTCCTCTCAATCACCCCCCGGACAAAAATGGTTAAATTGCAAAGAAAATTTTACAAAAAAATTTTTTCTTTTGGCTCATTTCGTGAAAAATTTTTTTAATTTTGGGGGACCCAGAGGGATATTTTTAAGTCCACCCTCCCATCCTCCTTAAAGGAAACTCCTTCCTTCTCAAGAATCTCCCTCTGTGCTCCCTCGCCGAAAATGTGGCCTGGTGCCAGTTCCCCCCTGGAATTCACCACCCGGTGATAGGGAATTTGATCCCATGGCGGTCCGGACCAGAGAGCCCACACCACCATCCTTGCTCCCCTTGGTTTTCCCAGGGCTTTAGCGATTGCCCCGTAGGTGGTAACTTTACCCATGGGGATTTGGGCAACTATTTCCAGAACTTTTTGGGAAAAGCTCTCCATCACATCCTCATTTTAATCAGGATAATTTCTTAAAAGATAACTGGCGGAGGGCGCCCTCCGCCAGTTTTAATTTCCTAAAACACCCCAACAAGGAGCTGGAACTCTTTTTCGGGGGGACCGCTTTCCCCCGCTTTCACGTAGATCAACTTCACATCCGTGATTCCGGGGGAAATTGGCGCAAACTTGAAGGTGAAAATACCCGGGGCTCCCAAACCTTGAGCATTAGAATCAAACGAGGGTTCTTCCTCTAAGGCAAGGACCTCTCCATCGCAGGACTGGACCTCCCAGGAATATCCCGCGGAGGGGTTTCCGGGCAGAGAAATTTCCATCTTGTTCAAGGGCATAACCAAATATACTGCGCTTCCGGAATCTTCCTCGGTTAAGGTGATCTTCTCCTCGGGCTCGATGAGTTTTACTTTCAAAGTGAACTCCTCAATTGGGGGGACGCTCTCCCAGGGTCTCAGATAAATAAACTCCAAAGTCAGTTCCCCTGATTTCCCCTGAGTGAGGAAGTTAAAGGTAAAATCCCCGCCTGCCCCAACAATATTTGTGGAAGTCTGGGTAGTGTAAGTTGGCTCTCCCAGAAGTTGAACCAGGCTCTGATCAAAGTCTTTTACTTCCCAGGAGTACCCGGTTGTGGGGTTACCCTCAAGGACAACAGAGAAAACCTGAAAATCACGGGAAACATAGAGGGTTTTTCCGGAGAAGTCCTTCCCTAATTTTAAGGGATCGGCGATCCGGACTTCATATTTTGCCTGATCCCAGGTGACATTCTTCCCCAAAGCCTGGGAAATAAAGCGGATGGGGACGAAGGTCCTCCCCTCGAAAACGAATGGTTCCTGGTCGCTGGAAACCGGGACCCCGTTAACAAGGACGGAGATATCCCGGTAAGCGACCTCGATCTGACGGTTTCCGGTGCTGGCTTCGACGAAAGCTGTTCCTGCCACCACGGCTAACATCAGAAAAATCACGACGGTCTTCTTAAACATTTCTTCACCTCGTTCATCAAGTTAACTGTTTGACGCTCCAGGCCCCCCGGAGTTCCATGACCAGAAGCTTTTTGAAAACTTTTCATCCCGAAAACGGCCTTGGTTCCAGCGAATTTGACACGTTCCCAACACGGAAAATCATGGAAAGTTTAGAAATTTCCTTTCAAGCCCTGGGGGGTTTTCGGGTCTATACGGTTAAGGTCCCTGCATTATGCTTTGCCGAATCCCTAATTTAAGGCCTACAGTTCTTTCTTCATCATGGCCCATGAATTCTCAGAACTATTTTCCTCTTGATCCCTTTCAAAATTCAAGCCGCTGAAAAGGGCGCAACGGAAATCCAGCCCCAGGAAAGATGATTAAAGCTTTCTCAAGCTTTGACCACCCTTAGCGATCAGGGGGAAAATGCTCCCCAAGCTCATAAACGGGCTTTTTGGCTTAAGTCCGGGCGGTCAAGGAGTATCGGCAATTCTTTTTCCTCGAAACCTGAGGGAAAAAGGAGGATAATAAAAAAATGGAGTTAAACAGATTGATTGAGGACTTACTTTCCCAAACCTGTCCCCCAATTCGCTACCGAATAAAAAAAGAGATCCTGGGAGGGGACCCCAATTTGGGGGAGATGAAGAAACTTCAGAGGGAGGTCCTTAAGGACCCCCTCGTTTCCAGAAACATTGGCCTATTCCGCCCTGAGGGTTTCTCTGGTTCCCATTTCCATTCCCAGGGGGCAAAATCCGGGGAGGAAGCCCTGGAGGTAGCCCTGCGAATTCTCTTCGAGAAGGGGGTGGAATTTCACATTCCCGAACTTCAAAAAGCCCTTTCCCACCTTGAGGAAGGGCCCCCATTTTATGACAAGGAGATCCACCGTATTGGAGGCTTCCTCGATAAATCGGGCCTCGGGGGTTCTTCCCTGATCCGGGCTTACCTCCTCTCTCGCGGGGGAAGGGAAAGTTCACCACTGGTAAAGGAGGAAATTCGAAAGGTCCTCGAGACCTTCCGATTCCTGAAGGGGGTAAAGGATCTCGGGGAGGTGTGCCAGGAGTATCGGGGGAAGCTCGTCTTCAAGCCCGGAGCACTCTGGCCCGGTATTTACCACTTTCGACTTCTGGCTTTCAATCCCTCCTGGGCAAGCTCTGAGAATTTAGAGCTGGTTTCCCAGGCAATAGAAAACTTGATCGACCTTGGCCCGAGCCCCTTCATTTATCTGAAGGTCGGATCTCAACTTGTGGCTCCCCCTACGGTTTTCGCCCTCGAGCTTACCCCCGATTTGGAGGACCTTGAAGAACAGGAGTGGGGGCAGTGGTTCGAACGAATGGAGCTCCTTTCCCGGATGGGAATCGTTAGCCTGGTTCCAGCACTAGAGGAACAAAGGGAGAGGCTTTCCAGGATCCTCCAGGAGGGATACCCCGCCTTCAAAGAATTCAAATCCAACCGTTTCTGGACTTACTGGTCTGCCTACTCCGGCCTAGCCCTTGAGCCTTCCTGGGCATTTCAGGAAGCAAGGACCCGGGACGTCCTCTTCCGCTCCCTCCTCGTCCTCCATTATTCCCGGACCAGGTAGACTGACTTTTTCGTAAATTACAAAAAAAGAATATTTCAGTTTGGGGTCTTCCAATTGGGAGGGTCATTTTTTTAAAATTGCGGAAAAACCGGAGGGAACCGATGAGGAAAATCATAATCGAAGAAGGGGTCTTTCAGATATTTCCCAATTTTAAAAGGGGGCTGGTAATCGTCAGTGATATGAAAAACGAGGGCTCCAATCCCGAAATCGAGGAACTTCTGGAAAATCAGAGGGTTATCAGGCAAGGCTGCCCCCTTGACCGCGAGGAGATAACCGCCTGGGAGGAGATGCACCGAAGGTTCGGTTCAAACCCCAATAAATTTCCCCCTTCAATCAAATCCTTGATCAAAAGGGCACAGAGAGGGGATCGAATTCCCTTCGTTAACTCCGTGGTAGCCCTCTTCAATTACATTTCTTTAAAGTACCTCCTTCCCTGCGGGGGAGACGATCTGGACAAAATCCAGGGGAACCTCCGCCTGGGAATCGCCACCGGAGAGGAGGAGTTCGTCCCCCTGGGGGGTTGGGAAATCGAGCATCCCGTACCCGGAGAGATCATATATTATGACGACCTGTCAAAAAGGGTGATGTGCCGGAAGTGGAACTGGAGAAACGGGGATTTTTCCAAAATTCTGGAAAGCACAAGGAGGGTGGTCATTAATGTGGACGGGGCAGAAACAGTACCTGAAAAAAGGGTCATTGAAGCTCGGGATGAACTTGCTGACCTCTTGAGCAAGCACTGTTCAGCAACATTGACCACCGACCTTTTAAACGCTGGAAATAGGGAGATCATCTTAGAGATTTGATTTTTTGACATGCCCTGCTTGCTCCTCCATACTCAAGTCAAACAAGGCCAAAAGGCTAAGGAGGAAAAGGGTGAAAAATTTTATCCTGGGCGGTCTTCTTTGTTTGCTGGTCCTCTCCATTGGGGCTTCGGTTTCCGCTTCGACCGAGCGAACTATTGAGCTGACCATTGACAGTAAAACCATGCTCGTTGATGGAAGCCCGGTGGAGATGGATGTTGCCCCGTTCATCAAGGAGGGGCGGACCTTCGTCCCCCTCCGTTTTGTTTCCGAGCAACTGGGTGCCAACGTTGCCTGGACTTCAAGAGAGGACGGGACCACGGAAAAGGTGTTCGTTAAAATGACGATATCGGAGCCCCCTCCATCCCCCTCGCCATCCTCCCCCACCGAACCGGAAGCCATCGTAGGGAAGGTCTCCTCACAGGGAGCGGAATTGACAGTTGTTTCAGTGACGGAGCATTCCAAAATAGGAATTTGGGTTCCCCAAAATGAGGGGGACATTTTTCTAAACGTGGAAGTAATTCTGAAAAATATCTCCCGGGAAAAAATCCAGGGGAACTCCCTTTACTTCAGCTTAAAGGATAAAGATGGGATCTCTTATGGCCATTCCATCGCCTCACTTGAGCCCCACTTTCCCCTGGGAGATATTCTTCCGGGGCAAAAAGCCCAAGGGAACATAACCTTCATCGTCCCAAAAACTGCCAGTGGTTTTGTTTTAAGTTTTCAGGATTTCCTACTATCGGAACCCATATCCCTCCAACTGGGGCTTTAAATATCCAGAGGAACCCCCCTTATAACCTCAATTTCCCAAAGCCCCTTCTTTTAAACTGAAGCTGCATGGTCAAAACCCTGTCCGAGGAGAATATCCGGGAAGCGATGTACACCAGAACCGCGAAGACCACGAACATGTATAGGATACCGAACAGAATCGGGGTATAACTCCCCAGGAGGATGTTCTGCGTTGCCAGGAAGGGGTGGGAGAAGGGAATGATCCAGATTAAGGCCTTTGCGGGAAGGGAAAGGGTATTGAAATCGGAAAAAAGGCTCAGGAAGTAAGGTATTAGTACCAGGAGGGTAACGGGCATGATGAAGCTCTGGGCAGATTTAACGTCCTTCGCAAGCACCCCAAGGATCACAGCCAGGGCAAGTGCGCAGAGGATAGCCAGAAACAGGGAGACCCCCAGGAGCAAATACCCCTGAAGGGAGAAAACCAGCCCCAGCTTCTGGACTGTCGATGAGAGCAACCCACCGGAGGAGGTTCCTCCAAACCCCATCACCGAATTTCGAAGCCCCAGAATGTAAATTCCGGCGACAACCAGTCCCACAAGCGCCGAAGAGAACATCTTGGAGATCACAATGTAGTTTCGATTGATCGGGCAAGTGAGAAGGGTCTCCAGGGTTTTGTTTTCTTTCTCCATGGCGATCGCGGAAATGACCATCTGCGAGGAAAAGATGATAATGGCCATCAGGATCACTGGGATGAAAGTCGACTGGGACATGAGGAAGTTCATCACCTCGGCAGGTGAGCCCTCCTCAACCCGGTCCTTCACCACCACAAAATCCTTTGCTTTTAGGGGATTTTTTAACTTATCCGGGTCAATACCGGGAAGCTTCTCCTTCAAGAAGTTTGATGAGAGGTAGTCGTTCATCGCTTCAATCACCGTCTTTAAGACCCCCGACGAACCCGCGGAGGAAACCGAAACCCCTCTGATGAAATAGTATGTCTCGATCTCTGGGGATTGAAGGGCGGAGATTGCCTCCCCGAAACCTGAAGGGATCACCAGAAGAAGGTTAATCCCGCTCCCTTTGACCTCATTTATGGCGTCCTCCTTATTCTGGCTTTTTACCTGGTTCAGGTTGAAATTCGCTGAACTCAGACTCTGTGCAAGCCCCTGCGCGTAAGGGGACCCATCGAGATCCAGGACTGCTACCTCCTGGGGACCCTGCATTTTTTCAATTTCACCATGCATCACCACGCTGATGAAATAAAAGATGAGGAGCATGAAGATCAGGGACATGATCAACTGAAGGTTAAAGAGCTCCTTGACTTCCTTTTTCAAAAGGTTCAAGAATTTTCTCATCCCACGGCCCTCCTGAATACCTCCTCCAGATTGCTCGCCCCGTATTTTTCCTTCAGTTCCCCCGGGGTTCCCGAATCGAGGATCAGACCGTTGTCTATTAAAGCCACCCGATCCGAGAGGAACTCGATCTCCAGCATGTTGTGCGAGGAGAGGAGTACGGTGGTTCCCTCCTTGACGTACTCCCGGATGATCTGCCTGATCTCCAGGGAATTAATCACGTCCAAACCGGAGGTCGGCTCATCAAGGATAGCGAGCTGGGGCCGAGTCATAAGAGCCCGGGCGAGGAGGAGCTTTCGCACCATCCCCTTGCTGTAAGTGCCTACTCGATCGTAAAGGCGCTCCCCTAAATCCGCGATTTCGGCTCCCCGCTTGATGAACTCCTGGGCAAGGGCATCATCTGAGGCGTAAAAGGTCGCCATGAAACGAAGGTATTCAATCCCCCTCTGGTTTCGGTAAGCTCCTGCTTCCTCGGGAAGGTAACTGATCCTTTCCCGGATTTTTTCCGCCTCCTTCCTCAAATGAAGGCCAAGGATCTGGACCTCACCTTCAGTTGGGGAAAGGAGGGTGGCCATAATCCGGAGGGCGGTGGACTTTCCCGCTCCGTTTGGACCAATGAGGGCAAAGATCTCCCCCTTGGTGATCTCAAAGCTGATTCCTTTCAGGGCCTGGAGGTTTCCGTAATTCTTCTTTAGCCCCTCAACTTTTAAAACCGTTTCCATTTACCCTTCCACCTTCTCTGAAAATTGACCGATCTTTTAATTGATTTCCCAGAAAGGAAGAAAGTTCGGCCGATGAGGAAATTTCTCCAATTTTACCTCAAAAGGGGCGTAAAAAAACGCTACGCTTCCTTTAAAGGGAGTAGAATGAATGTGTGAAAATATGAAAGAAAATTTGATCCCCTGGCTCCTTCAAGGTCCTTCCTGGGTAAGATATCGAACCAGGCTTGACCTGCTCGAGGAAAAAGAGGGAGACCGTGAGGTCAAGAAATCCCGATCTGAAATGAAGGAAGACCCCCAATTGAATAACCTCTTGACGGAGCTGGGGTCTTGGCCGGGGGAACCATTGACCAGTCATAAAAGCGCCGGACACCTCCTTCATAAACTTGTGTTCATAGCCGATCTGGGATTTAAAGCATCTGATCCGGAATTAAAGCCCGTTATAAAGAAAATCAGGGATTTGCAATCTCCAGAGGGCCCCTTCCAAGTCCTGATGAAAATTCCGGTGCATTTTGGGGGAACGGGGAATGAACAGATGGCCTGGGCTTTTTGCGACTCCCCCTCCATCCTCTATTCCCTTTTGAAAATGGGGGCAAAAGAGGATGCCAGCTTAAAAGAAGCTGGTTCAACCTTCCTTAAATCTGCTACAAATCAAGGTTGGACCTGTACAGTTTCCCGGAATTTGGGCAAATTTCGCGGTCCCGGGCGAAAAAGCGATCCCTGTCCCTACGCAACCCTTGTGATATTGAAAGCACTCTCTCAAAGGGAGGAATGGAAAGAGAGCGAAGCCTGCAAAAAGGGAAGCGAGGCCCTCCTCTCACTTTGGGAAAAGCGGAGGGAATCGCACCCCTTCCAGTTCTACATGGGAACCGATTTCTGCAAGCTCAAAGCCCCCTTCGTCTGGTATGACCTCCTTCATGTGGTGGAGGTTTTGAGCCATTTCCCAGATTTGAAGAAGGACTGGCGCTTGAAAGAAATGGTGCAAATGATCGAAAAAAAATCCGACCCCGAGGGAAAATTCGTCCCAGAATCGGTCTGGCAACCATGGAAAGGCTGGGATTTCGGCCAGAAGAAAGAGCCATCCTACTGGTTGACCTTCTTGGTTTTAAGGATCAAAAAAAGATTGAGTTCCTAAAAAAACTTCACTTAAGTTCAATCCCTTATGGAATTGACGATCCTCGTAGCTTCCCCTTCGGGAAATCCCAGGAAGATCAGCGAGTGGCGAGCCATCTCAAAACTTGCTTCGGCTTCCGGCTGGACGATCACGGAGACCCCCATCTCTTTCAAAAAGGAAGTCTCGTAATCGGAGTGGGCGCGAGCCACAATTTTTATCTCCGGGTTGAACTTCTTAGCCCAGCTTATTGCCTGTCTGGCAGAAATGGGATCGGGGATGGCAAGGAGAAGGAGTGAGGCACAGCCGATACCGGCTCTTTTCAAGACCTCCCTGTTCCCCACATCCCCGAAAATGACAGGGATCCCCTTTTCCCTCAATTCCCCAATTTGCAAGGGGTCGAGTTCCACCACCAGAAATTGGTACTTCAAGGAGGATAGGAGCTGGGCGATACTTCTTCCAACCCTTCCGCATCCTCCGAGGACCACATGCCCGGGCGCTCGAGAAATGAAGGAGCAGGCGGTTTCCTCTTCGGGGATTTCCAGTTCGGGGGCCCTTGAAAATTTCCGGGCGAGGGAAGAGGTGAAATCGTATATCAGGGGGGAAAGGATTAAAGAAAGGGTGGTAAGGGAAATTACGGTCATGTAGGCTTGAGGAGAGATCAATCCGGTGTTCCTTCCAAGCTCCGCAAGGACAAAGCTGAACTCCCCCACGGAGACGATCCCCGCCCCGGAAAGGAGGGCAGTTGTTCGCTGGTATCGGAACAACCGGACGAGCAATGAGAATATCAGGAACTTCAAAGCCAGTACCAGTACCACGATCAAAATCAAAACCGGGAGATTTTCCCAGACCCAGAAAAGATCGATCAGCATTCCCATGGAAACGAAAAAAAGAGCGGAAAAAATGTCCCTGAGCGGGGTCATCTCCCCCAAAAGCTGGTGGGTGAAATCGGACTGGCTGAAAACAAGGCCGAAGGCGAAAGCGCCAATGGCTGCTGAGAGCCCAAAGCGAAAAGCGAGAAAAGCACCTCCAAAGCACAATGCAGCCCCACCAATCACCATCAGTTCCCGTGACACTTTCGAGGCGATCCCCTTAAAAACCCGGGGGATGATTTTTGTCCCAAGAATGAGGACCAAAATAATAAACAGCCCACCCTGGAGGATGGCAAAGAAAATCCCGGGAATGATGCTTTCCCCTGAGCCCTTCAAGGCTGGGAAAAGGAACATCGCAAAGGTGACTGCGAGGTCCTGGAGGAGGAGAACTCCGATCAAGATCCGGCCATGCAGGGTATCCAGCTCTCCCCTGTCCGAGAGCATCGCCAAAACGGCCATGGTACTGGAAAAGGAAATGGTTATCCCGAAGACCAGCCTTTCCGTCAGGGAGAAATCAAATAAGTAGGAAATCCCAACTCCCGCAACCAGGGAAAGGAAAATCTGGCCCAGGCCACCCCATATGGCCACTTTTCGGACCCTTGCCATCTCCTTAAAGGAAAACCGAACGCCAAGGGTAAAAAGAAGCACCACCACCCCCATCGATGCCAGGACCCGGATTTCCTCAGGCTGGGAAATCAATTTAAGGACGAATGGCCCGATAATGACTCCGGCGATCAGGTGTCCCACGATGGGAGATTGCTTGAGACCCCTGGCGACGAAATCCCCCACCAGGGCTGCCCCCAGGGCAATTGCCAGGCTGGAAATCAAGCCAAACTCGTCCATAAAAAGCGGGCTCCGTATGAATTTGCTGAGAAAAATGGCGGAGAGACCGGGATTCGAACCCGGGAGCCGGGTTTACCCCGGCCACTCGCTTAGCAGGCGAGTGCCTTCAGCCTCTCGGCCATCTCTCCACCCGAGGCAATCTTATCACATTTTCGGGGTTGCGGGTGTCACCCCCGAGGCTTCCCTCTCTTTTCCATGGAAGAACGCCCAGAATAATACCGCACTCAAAAAATAGAGAAATGCCGCTATTAAAAAGAGGGGGGAGAACCCGAACCTGGCCATTACCACACCGGCAATTGGTCCCATGAAGGCGAAGGATAGGGAACGAATGCTGGAGATGTATGAAGCGAAGACCGCCCTCCTTTTGGGGGAGACTATCTCCATGGCAAAGTTGTCCTGGAGAGGGCCTCCCATGTTTGCGAAGGCCTGTCTAAAAACGAATGAGGAAGCAAGGATTCGGGGATTCGAGGAAAAGGCAAGGAGGAGAAAGAAGGGGACGGAAAGGACCTGGGTGACGCAAACTGCCCCAATTTTCCCCAGCCGGGATGCGAGGAATGGGCCAATGCTTGTTGCCACAACGGTCACTGCGGACCCAATGGTAAAGGTAAGTCCAATCGCCTCCGTGCTGAAGCCTTTGGTTTGAAAAAAGAGGTTAAAGTAACTGACGAAAAGACCGGAGCCCAAAGTCAGAGTGACCAGGGCAAGGAGGAACTTTCCCTCTGCCCTTTTATACCAGGGCGGTTCCCTTGAAGTTTCTGGGGATCCGGGCCCTGGGAAGGGGGGAGTTGTTTTGGGAACCCGGTGCTCGTAGGGCTTCAAAAAGAGAAAAGGGAGGGCGGAGAGGCCAATCAGGATGGCGGCGAACCCTAGGGCCCATCTCATGGATTCTGGTTCTGAAGTCAATCCGAACAGGTTCCTGAAAAGGGTGGGAAGATAACCTCCAAGAGCATTTCCCGCCATTCCCATCAGCCAGTTCAAGGCGTAAACGAAGGAAAAAAGGGTTGTCCGTTCCTTGGGGGATGAGTTTTCCACCAGGAAGGGGGATGTAAGAACCAGGAACACCGTGAAGGTTCCCCCCAGGAGAAATGCGCTCAGGGAGAGGAAAAGCGGTGAACTTGTAAGGAGAAAGAAGAGCCCCACAACCCCCTGAAGGGCGGTGAAGAAAAAGAGGGAGAACTTTCGGGGCATTCGGTCATAAAGGAAGGCCATGGGAATTGCCAGGAGCCCTTCGGCAAGGGACAGGGAGGAGTTTACCAGGGCGATTGTTTCCTTGGAAAGGCCTATGGAGGAAAGATACAGGTTCATGAGCAAAGAGAAGATCATCCCTCCCAGGCCTCCAAAAACCCCGGAAGCGATGAATAACCAAGCGTTTCTACTGAATTTATAACGGGAGAAAAAATTCATATCGTTTAAAGGGAAACCTCAATATTAGACCACGAGTATGAAAAAAAATCCAAGGGGACTAAAATTAAAACCGAATCGCCCTGAAAGAAACCAGGGAGAATTTACGGAGGATAAAATGAAAATCGAATACCCGATATTCTTTTTTTATTACAAGGACCTGGAGCAAGCTTTTAACTTCTACCAGGAAGTTTTGAATTTTAAACTGGAAATTGATCAGGGCTGGTGCAAGATCCTCAAGATCCGGGAATCAGCCTACCTGGGTTTGGTGGACGAAAGAAGGGGTTCCCTTAAAGCTGTGAAGGAGAAAGGAGCCCTTTTGACCTTGGTTGTCGATAAGGTGGAAGCCTGGCACGAGCATCTCGCCAGAAAAAAGGTTCAGGGCCTCACGCCAATATTCAAAAATGAGGAAATTGGGGTTCAGGGTTTTTTCTTCGAGGACCCCGAGGGGTACAAAATCGAAATCCAGAAGTTCCTGAAATAAACCATGAGGCGGGCTAAAGCCCGCCTCATTTCTCACTTTATCTCCCGGTACCAGTTTTCCGGGTATTCGTCTGGCCTTTCTCCTTTAATCCAGGATGTTGGATACAGGACTTCGATTCCCGTAATTTCGGTGATGAAGACTTCAAACACTCCCTTTACGATGCTCCCCTGTTCAAGGTGCCCCCCAAAGGTCGGGCAGTCCCAGGCTCCCCCGGCAACGAAATGAATGGCGGGAAAGGGCTCCGGTTTGCCGTCTTTCCCCGGACGGGGATGGATCATCCCCCCCATTGCCAGGATCATGCTCAAGTTTTGGACAACTGCAGGAGTTTCGTGGTGCCAGTTTTGAGGATTCCGGGAATCCGGTGTCCAAACCAGGAACCTTGCTGGCTGCAACCCTCCCATGAAGGCAGTATGAATTTTGGCGTACATGATGTTTTTATCGCGGGCGAACTTCTGAATGGCGAGGAAGACATCCGCTCCCGTGGTCAGGCGAAGGATAAACTCCCTTCCCCTCCCGCATTCCACTGCATGGTAGGAATCCGGGGTTTTTGAATCGAGCTCCCAAGCGTCTTTCATGAATTTTCCTCCTTTTATAACTGAATTGTTCCCTCTAAAGTTGAAACAGCGTAGCCCTCAAGCTTTACCCCTATCAAATCCTCTCCTTCAAGGAGGATCTCGGCCTCACCGATCCCCGGCCTCCCCAGGAAATGACCCTGCTCCATCCGGAAGCGTTTCTTGGGGTAAAAATATTTAAAAAGGTAAGCCGCGAGGCAGCCTGAAGCTGAACCGGTGAATGGGTCCTCGCTACCTCCAAAGGGGTTAAATAACCGGGAATGGCTATCATTTCTCAAATCAACGGTCTCAAGGGTAAAAAGGAAGCAGCCGGTGATCCCCAATTTGAGTAGCAGGCTTTTCAATTTTTTCCTGTCCATCTCCGCTTTTTTTAGAGCGTCAAGGCTCCTCAAAGGGGCTATCAGGAAAGGGGTCCCGGTGCTTACAACCTGGGGCGATGGTTCTTCGAGGAATTCCTCCCGCGGAAGGTCAAAACATGGGGAAAGCTCCTCCAGGGAGACCCTTTCCCTGAATTCCGGGGCCTTCTGAGTCATGGCAACCTTAATCCCTTTTCCGTCCTTTGAAACCTCAAGGGGGAGGGTTCCAATCTGAAATTGAAAGGCCACCTGAGCGCTTCCTTCCTTCAGGGAGATCCTGCCCTCCCTGGCGAGAAGGTAGGCGGTGGCAATCGTGGGATGACCCGCAAAGGGAATTTCTCCCCAAGGAGCAAAGAACCTCACCCGGAAATCTGCGGAATCCGAGAGCAACACAAACGAGGTCTCGGAAAGATTAATCTCCCGGGCGATCATCTGCATCGCCTCATCGCTCAATCCACCGGCTTCCGGGAAGACCGCGCAGGGGTTTCCTTTAAATGGCTCGGTGGTGAAGGCGTCAACGTAAGTGACCCGATAAGATCGCACTAAATTTTCCCCAGCACAAGGGCAATTAGGGCCATCCTCACGTAGAGGCCATTCCTGACCTGCCTGAAGTATGCCGCACCCGGTAAAGAATCCACATCGGTGGAGATTTCCGTTACCCGGGGAAGAGGGTGGAGGATGGTTATCCCCGCCTTTCCCTGCTCGACCATTGCCCGATTTAGGATGAAGGCATCCTTCAGTTTTTCGTACTCCGAGGGGTCTGAGAATCTTTCTTTCTGAACCCTTGTCATGTAAACGATGTCTGCTTCCTTCAAGGCGGAGCTCAGGGTGTCGGTCTCCTTTATTTTCACCCCGAAGGATTTGAGCGACTCGGTAATCTCCGGAGGCATTCGAAGCTCCTGCGGCGCGACGAAGATCATCTCCACCTGGTAGTGTTTGAGCAGTTCCACGAGAGCATGGACCGTTCTCCCGTTTTTCAAATCCCCAACCAGGGCAACGGTCAACCCGTCAATTGCCCCCTTTTCCGTCTTGATTGTTAATATGTCAAGGAGGGCCTGAGTGGGGTGCTGTCCTGCCCCGTCACCTCCATTCAGGATGGGGACAGTGGCAACCCTGGAAGCCCTCTCGGCTGACCCAATCTGGGGATGACGCATGGCAATCACATCCGCATATTGGCAAACTGTTAGGATGGTGTCCTCCAGGCTTTCCCCCTTGGCGGTGGAGGAAGTGGAAGCTTCGGCGAACCCGATCACCGAGCCACCGAGCCGAAGCATTGCGCTTTCAAAAGAGAGCCTGGTCCTCGTCGAGGGTTCGAAGAAGAGAGTGGCAAGGATATTTCCCCTGGTCAGGTCAAGGGAGGGACGGGATTTGAGCTCTTCCCTCAAATCAGAGGCGACTTTGAGGATGTGTTCGATTTCCTCCCTGTTGAATTGCTTTCCCGATAAAATGTGCTTACCCTTAAAGTTGACCATTTTCTCACTCCTTTACATTTCCTTGATTAAACGGGCTAAAATTCCAATTCCTTCCCTTATCTCCTCTGGTTTCAAAGCGCAAAAGGGAAGCCTCAAAAAGTTATCTCCCCCTCCATCTGCGAAGAACCCCCGCCCATCGGTGAGGAGGACTCCCGCCTCCTTGGCCCGGGAAAGGAGAAGGGGAGCTTCTACTTTCTTTTTTAAGGTGAGGCCAACGAAGAAACCGCCCTCGGGCTTGATCCAGTCCCCCATTCCAGAAAAATTTTCTCTCAAGGAATCGAGCATGACCTCAAGCCGGGGGAAATAGAGGGAATGAAGTTTTTTAATTTGTCCGGGCAGATTTCCCCTCTTCAAAAACTCGAAAACCAGAGCCTGGGGAAGAAGGGAGGGGGTGATGTATGTTTCCTCCGCCTGGAGGGCGATCCTGGAGATGATCTCGGAGGGGCCAAAAGCAAAGCCAACCCTTAAACCAGGGGAAATCAACTTACTGAAGGAACTGAGGGTGATCGTCCGCTCGGGACAGAAGTCCCTGATCTGGGGAAGTTCATTCCCCTGGAAACGGAGTTTTCGGTAAGGAATATCCTCAACAATTAAAAAATCGAATTCCCGGGCAAGCTCTGCCACCTTTTCCCTCTTTTTTAGGCTCATCGTGGTTCCCGAGGGATTCTGGAAGTCCGGGATCAGATAAATCAACCTGGGTTTAAAACTTGCGGTTTTCTCCTTTAAGGCCTTCAAATCAATCCCGTCATCCTCCAGCGGGACGCCCATGACCGTTGCCTTGGACCTCTTTAACACCTGGATTGCTCGGTCGTAAGTTGGAAGCTCAACCAGGGCGGAGGACCCCTCCCCTAAAAAGCAGGAACTTGTGAAGTCCAGAATCTGGAGCGCACCGTGGCTGAGGATAATCTGGTCCGGAGAAACGCCATATTCCTCCGAAAGCAGTTCCCGGAGTGGTTGGAATCCGAAAGAGGAGCTGTACTGGAAAATCTTCGCCCCAAAATTTTGAATTGCGCTCTCCGAACAGGAGAGGAGCTCATCCAAAGGGAAGGCTTCATTTGCAGGCACTCCCCGAGTAAAACTGATCATCTTCTATCCCCTTTCTCGATCAAATCAGGTCTGAAGGGTCCACCTG
Source organism: Caldisericota bacterium (assembly GCA_024655965.1). Taxonomy (GTDB): domain Bacteria; phylum Caldisericota; class JANLFM01; order JANLFM01; family JANLFM01; genus JANLFM01. The sequence continues at coordinate 260,002 of JANLFL010000002.1, forward strand.
ACCCGCTCTGGTTGGAAAAAATTGGGAGGATCCGGGTTTCGATTTCAGCTCCCCATCCTCCAGCAAGATTCTTCCGCGTTGCATGGAAAAAATGGGCTTTCCCAGGACTTCCCTTCCGTGGTATAGCGTGTAACCCACTCTGGTGTGCTGTTCCTCGTTCTTCAGGGTATGCTTCATGGAGGGGTCAAAAACCACAAGGTCGGCGTCAGAGCCCACCTTAATTGTCCCCTTGCGGGGATATAGGCCAAAAATCTTCGCCGGGTTTTCGCACATTAGCTTGACCATCCGGGGAAGGCTGATCCTTCCTGTGTTGACTCCCTCGTCGAAAATGAGTGAAAGCATGGTCTCGCACTGGGGCGAGCCATAAGGGGCCTTGAAGAAATCGTCCTCCAGCTTTTTAGCCTTAGCCGCATGATCCGAGCCTATGGTATCAATGGTCCCATTCTGAACGCCTTCCCAGAGAGCAAGCCTGTCGAACTCAGTCCTGATCGGAGGCCCAACCTTCGCCAAGGCGCCAAATTTTCTGTAAACCTCGTCGTTCAAGCAAAGGTATTGGGGACAGGTCTCCGCGTAAACCCTGTGGCCCTCCTCTTTAATCCTTCTTATAACCGGAATGCTTTTCCCCGCGGAATTGTGAACAATGTAAACTGGGCAACGGGCAACCTGGGCGATCCGACAAGCGCGATTCACCGCCTCCGCTTCCAGGATATCGGGGTTGGTCTGGAGAAAAACCTCCTGTTGAGGACGGCCTTCCTTTAAGAGGAGTTTGTCCTCAAGGTAATCGTTCGCCAGGCCGTTCTCCGCATGGACCATGAGGAGGCCGCCCTCTTGGGAAATGATATCGGCCGCGGCCATTAGCCAGTAGTCATCGGTCATCCATTTCAACTTGGCGTAAGCCATGAAAATTTTCCCAGAGGATACCCCTAGTTTGAAGATCTCAGGTATCAGGGGGACCTGGTTTTGCGCGTCGAAGAAACCAGCGTGAAGGCCAAAATCGAGGACGGAATTCGCCAGCCCTTCATCCCTGAACCACTTTATTGTGTCAAGCACAGGCTGGCCGGGCTTGATGTAGGCGTAAAAAAGGAGAAAAGTTGTCCCTCCATAAGCGGCTGCCCGGGCTGTTTCCAGGACTCCATCCTCGTAAACCGGATGAGTGTGAGGGTCAATTATTCCGGGAAGGACATATTTCCCCCTGGCGTCGATGACCCTCTTCGATTTTTCGGCTTCGATTTCCCCCTCGATTAAGGAAACCTTTTCCCCGGTTATCCCCACATCGGCTTTCCAGATTCCCTCGCCGGTGATTAAAAGTCCGCCTTTGATCAAAAAGTCAAGCATCTGGATCCTCCCCAGGGGAAATTACACCCGCAATACAGTCAATTTCAATAAGGGCATCGGGGTCGGGGATAGAGGAAACTTCGACGCAGGTGCGAGCGGGAAATCCATCCTTGAAGAACTCGCGGTAGGCCTGATTCATTAAAGAAAATAGGCGCATATCCTTCAAATAAACGTTCACTTTCAAAGCGTCCTTAAGGGAACTCCCGGCTTCATCGAGAAAAGAGGAGATGTTTCGCAAAGCTTGCCTGGTCTGCTCCTTGATATCCAGACCTGCGATCTCCCCGGTCTGGGGGTCCCGGCCAACTATCCCGGAGACGAAAATCAAATCCCCAAACTGGACCGTTTTGGAAAATGGCAGGTGAGGATTCAAGGGGAGAGAACGAAGAATTTCCTTCCTTTTACCCTTCGAGTTCATTTCTTCCTCCTGAAATTGCCAGATCAAATTTTTCGGAACTGATATTCCTTCCTGAAAGGACAAGGACCGTCTTCCTATTTTCCGGTTTTACCTTGTTATACATCAAAGCGGCAAGGGTTACCGCACCCGCTCCTTCGACAATTAATTGCTCTTCCCTCCTTAAAGTCCTCATGGCTTCAATGATTTCCTCCTCGCTTACCAGGGCCACCCTGTCGATTAAATTCCGGGAAATTTTAAAAGGAAGAGGGCTAAATCCACCCGAAAGTCCATCCGCAATGGTTGGCTTGAGGTCAATTCTCTCCCGCGGGACCCCGTCCCGCAATGAGAGGAAGGCCCCAGGTGCTGATTCCGGTTCGACCCCGATTATTTCCACCCGGGGGTTTAAGGCTTTTACGATGGAGGAAATTCCGGAAATCAACCCCCCTCCTCCAATGGGGACCACTATCCTTTGAACCGAAGGAAGGTCCTCCAGGATTTCCATCCCGATTGTCCCCTGCCCGGCAATCGTCCAAGGGTGAGCGTGGGAGTGAACATAGGAAGCCCCGGTTTCCTCCGCTTCTTTTCGAGCCAGATCGTATGCCTCTAAAAAATCCCTTCCCCCAAGGACGACTTCGGCCCCCCAATCGCGCATCTTCCCAATTTTGCACACCTCGGCTTTCTCCGGAGAAAAGACCCTCACTTTTAATCCCTCCCCCAGAGAGGAAACTGCAAAGGCAAGAGCGATCCCGTGGTTTCCGCTCGAGGCAGTTATCAGAGGTCCCCTGCCCCTCTTCGCTAAAAAATTTAACACCCAGTTGAAAGCGCCCCTGACCTTGAAGGAGCCGGTCAATTGCCAGCACTCCATTTTCAAGAAAAGAGGGGTGCCAATTAACCGGGAAAGAGAGGGCGAGAAAATCAGGGGGGTCTTGAGGACAAAATTTTTTATTTTTTCCCGGGCTAAAAGGACTTCAAAGGGAGAGAAGGCGTCCTCAGACATCGCCGAAGAACTCTTTCAGCACAGAGCTTGCCTGTTTTCGATCATGGACTTTTAAGGAGGAGGAAAGGTGGGGAGGGGCAAGAACATGTACCTCCCGGAATCCGGACCCGGTAAGTATTAACACTGAGGTTTCCCCATCCTTGACGAGCCCCCCGGATTTTAATCGGAGATAGCCGGCCAGGGCAGAAGCTGATGAAGGTTCAACGAAGATCCCGTCCATCCTGGTGAGCATCTTTAATGCCTCGAGCAGTTCCTCATCAGAGAGGGAGACAGCCGTCCCACCTGAATCCCGGATGGCTTTCAAGGCCTCAACTCCATCTACCGGGAAGGCATGGGCGAGCTTCACCCCGATAGTCTCGATGTCCTCGTTCATCCGGGAAGAAATTTCCCTGATTTCCTCCTCGGAGGTGGCCCCCTCTTTTAACGCCCTTTCGAAGGTGTTTAAAGGTTCCAGTTCACAAGCCACGAAGCGAGGAATCCTGGATGAGAGTCCCATCTCCTGAAGCTCCAGGAATCCGCGGTGAATCCCGGAAAGAGTTCCCCCAGATGCCCGGGGGACGAAAACCCAATCAGGGACAAAGCCAAGCTGCTCCCACAACTCGTAAGCAATGGTCTTCGTCCCCTCGTTCTGATACGGATTGCTTGGCCGATGGGTAGTGGTTTCGAAAATCTTCCACTTGGAGCAGTTTTCCTCAACGAAATCCAGGGCGTCCTGGATCGTTCCCTCAAAGGGAATGACCAGGGCTCCGAAAAGGATCATGGGTGCAACCCTGATAAAAGGCGCATTTTGGGGAACGAGGATCGCGCATTTAAATCCCGCTTTTGCAGAATAAGCGGCGGTGGCAAGCCCAGCGCTCCCCATGGAGGCATTCAGGGTGGCCCTAAAACCCATGGCCCTTGCCACGGAGATTCCCACGGACATCGCCCGGTCTTTTACCGACCCCGTGGGGTTAAGCCACTCATTTTTTAAAAACAGGTCCCCAGCGATGGAGCTGGGAACAAGGGAAGTATCCCCTTCGCCAAGGGAAACAGGCTCGAACCCTGAAGGAAGGGGGAGGAAATCCCGAAACCTCCAGATGCCCCTCCCTGGATGGAAAGTTCCCCCTGGAGGGTATCTGAAGAAGATCAAACCCCCGCAATCAGGGCATCTCCTCAGGTATTGGAGGGCCTCAAAAGACCTCCCGCAATTCTGGCAGAAGGGCTGGCACCTTTCCTTCATGGCTGGGCTCATCCTTCAAGCAGCCCTGGGCTGTCTGCGGACAGTCCGGGTAATTCCCCGGGCTTTCATCCTGTTTTCCATGATGGTGGAAATCCTTGCCAGGGGCAGAAGGATAATCAAATAAACGATGGTTGCCGCAACCAGAGGAGTTGGATTTGCCTTCCAGGCTTGAAGAGTAATGGCGGTTTTCAAAAGCTCCATAATCGCAATTGAGGAACAAATGGCTGTGTCCTTAAGCATGGCAACGTAGTTCGAGGTTAGGGGAGGCATAACCACCCTGATTGCCTGGGGAAGGATCACCAGCCTCATCGTCTGCATGGTGGTCAAACCCAGTGAGCGGGCCGCCTCCACCTGATTATGATGGATGGATTCAATTCCCGCCCGGAAAATTTCCGAGATATAGGCAGAGGAGTTCAGGGAAAGGGCGAGTATTCCCGAGAGGGTGCTCGAGAGGGTGATGTTCAAGTAGGGAAGTGCGTAATAAATGATCATCATCAAAACGATGATGGGCATTGCCCGAAAGAAGTCCACCCAAAAAATAATAAAGGCATTCAGGATGGGGTCTTTTAATGACCGCATCACAGCCAGGAATAATCCCAGAAGGGTTCCAAATATCGCGCTGAAGATGGCAATTTCCAGCGTTATCAGGAGACCCTGGAAAAGTTCGGTCCATCCCGTGACCGTTGAACCATAACTTCCCACCTCCGATAAAACCTTCCAGTTAAAAAAGGCGTACCCAAGTTTATCCCATTGAGCTCCGGAATACCGGTAAAAGAGCCACCCAAAGACAATCAGAATCAATGTGGCGGCAATTGCCTTGATCCAGTTGGGTTTCTCTTCATCGGTCAGGATTAAACCCGCCCAGATTAAAAACAGGACGAGATAAAGAATTATTAAAAGAAGGGAGAGAGGTCCCCGCGGGGTTCCCGGTGAAGGAAGGAGAAAACCCAGGGCGACAAGAGCCAGGAGGGATAGGAATACGAACTCGTATCTCCGAAACCAGGGCCAGTGTCCGTACCGTTTGTTCCAGGTAAAGAGTTTAAAAGTTCTATGTTTTAAAGAAGATTTATTGTCTTTCATTTTGGGTCAAAGAATCTTGCTCAAAAAATCCTTGGTCCTTGGGTGCTGGGGATTGTTGAAAAGCTGCCTGGGAGGGCCTTCCTCAATGATGCATCCATCAGCAAGTACGAGAACCCGGCTTGCGGCTTCCCTGATAAAACCCAGCTCGTGGCTCACCACAAGCATCGTCATTCCCTCTGAAGCAAGGTTTTGCATTACGTCAAGAACCTCCCTGATCATCTCGGGATCAAGGGCGGATGTCGGTTCATCAAAAAAGATCATGTGCGGTTGCATCGCCAGGGCGCGGGCGATTGCAACCCTCTGCTGTTGCCCCCCGGAAAGCTGGTCGGGATAAGCCCGGGCTTTGTCCTCCAATCCAACCTTTCTCAGGAGCTCCAGGCCCCTTTGCTCAGCCTCCTTTTCGGAAATTTTCCGCACATGTACGGGGGCAAGTTTTATATTTTCAATGGCCGTCAGGTGGGGGAAAAGGTTATAGCTCTGGAAGACGAAGCCGATCTCGGAGCGAATTTTATTGAGGTCAACGCGGGGATGAGTGATATCGACACCTTCAATGAGGATCTTTCCCGAGCTCGGTTCCTCCAAACGATTGATGCATCTTAAAAGGGTGCTCTTCCCGGCACCGGATGGCCCAATTATTGCCACCACTTCTCCTTTAAAAATTTTTACGCTAATTCCTTTAAGGACGTGCTGGTCCTTGAAATACTTGTGAAGATCAATGGTTTCAATCATTACCTGGCGGTCTTCACCCATTTCTTACTCCTTTTTTCGAGATAGCTGGAGATGCGAGTCAAAGGCAAAAGAACAAGCAAGTAAATAAGGGAGACGGTGACCAGCGGGGTTGGGTTTGCCTTCCAGATCATCACCTGAATTCCCTTATACAGAAGTTCGGGGAGCCCAATAATCGTTGCTAAGGCTGTATCCTTGAGAAGGGCAACCATCAAGCCGGTGAGAGGCGGGACCACTACCCGGACGGCCTGGGGAAGGATCACCAAACGCATGGCTTGAAGGGGCTTCAAACCCAAAGCCCGGGCTGCCTCCACCTGACCGCGGTGGATGGACTCAATCCCCGAGCGAAACACCTCCGCCACATAGGCAGAGTAGTTCAGAGAGACGGCCAGTATTGCCGCAAGATAAGGGTCCAAAGTAATTCCCAGAAACGGAAGGGCGTAATAAACGAAAACCAGAAGGACAACTAAAGGGATGGCCCGGAAGAAATCGATGTAAATCACCAGGAAAAACTCCAGGATCGGGTTTTTGAAGGACCTCATTACGGCGATTATCAACCCGAAAAAAATGGAAATCGCCATGGAAACCAGGGCAAGCTTTAATGTCATTTCCAGACCCAACAAAAGTTCGGACCAGGCCCCCTGCATCATGCTGGGGTTGAGAAATGTCCGGGTAAATAGGTCCCACCTGGCACCGGAATACCTGTAAAAACAGAACCCGAAAACGAAGATCAAACCCAATGCAGCAATTGCTCGGAGCCAGCGGGGCTTTTCCACATCGGTCAAAACCCCGATTACCCAGAAAAAAACGGACAAAATGAAGGCTCCGACAATAAGCCATCCAGAGAAGTTTGGGGGCTGTCCCGTGGGAAGGCATAATCCAAGGATCAGGACCACCAAGAGTAGAGGGAGCAAAAATTCGTACCTCTTGTACCAGGGAAGATGGCCGTATTTCTCTTTATACCTTTGCCAGAAATTCGATTTTGTCTGAATTGCTTGCATTTTGATTATATGCCGGCCCCGACAAGGTCGGGGCCGGCCCTCCTTAACCTAACAAATTACTGTTCGGGAACGTAAGGGGTGGTGAACACTTTCACCGTGGGGCTGTCCGGATCTGGATCCTTTCCGAACCACTTGCGGTAAATTTGAGCGAGGGTTCCATCCTGCTTGAGTTCGTTCTGATACTTGTTAAACTCATCCCTCAAAGGATCCCCTTTGCGGAAGAACACTGCCTGCATGAAGGTCTTGTTGGCTTTTAACCTGACTTCAAGGTCTGGCTTGTCCTTGATGTAGTATTCGACGGTTGGGAGGTCCCCAACTACCCCGTCGATCCTTCCGGCAATCAGGTCCAGCATGGCGTCCTGAATTCGGTCGTACCCCTTGATCTCGAATGGGCCGTACTGGGGAAGCATTTCCTTTAACCAGGCGTCGTTGGAAGAACCGGATTCCGCACCGAAAATTTTCCCCTTCATGTCTTCGAAGGATTTTATGGGGCTGTCTTTCTTCACGCAGAGAGAGGTGTCCGAAGCGTAATAGGGATCAGCGTAGTCAAATTCCTCGGCCCTCTTTTTGGTGACGAAAATGGAGGAAGCAGCGGCATCCCATTTCCCCGCAAGAAGTCCAGGGAGAATTCCGGAGAACTGGAGGTCGGTCCATTCGACCTTTGCCCCCATCCTCTTGGCGACTTCTTCCACCATCTCATATTCAAAACCTGTGTTCTTCCCGCCCTCTTTGAAAACCCAAGGAACGTTTCCGAAATTCCCTGCCACCTTCAAGACCCTCTCCGATGGCGTGGGTGTGGGAGTCTGGCTGGTGGGGGTCGAAGGAGCAGCGCATCCGGTGACCAGAAGCCCTACCATTAAGATCGTTGCCAGGGCGAATACCAAAATCTTTTTCATTTTTTTAACCTCCTTTTTTCTTCCCAAGACTAAAACCCTCTTCGCTAAAAAATGTGCTTCCCGGAAATCACCTCCTCATTTGAATTCTTTTTCTGGCGGTCTGGCGAAAAGCCCGAGCTTGGAATGTCTCAGACCGATCTCCGCTAAAGCTTCCGCAAATTTCAGGGTAACGGTGGAGGGGTCAAGAACCGCGACCTTCAGCTCTTTTTCGATCTCCTCTTCGTACCCGGCCATACCTGCGCAACCGAGGACGATCACCTCCGCTCCGTCTTCCTCGACAGCGCTTCTTGAAACTTCCATGATCCTCCTTTTTGCCACCTGGGGATTGGAATCAGTCTCCTGAACGGAAAGATTGAGGGGTCTCACGGAAGCAAGAAAATTCCCCAACCCAAGCTCGTGGACCTGCTGGACCTTATGGGGAACCCTTTCCCTCCTGTTGGTGATGATCGTGAAACGGGAACCGAGCATGCAGGCAATATGGAGAGAGGTCTCCATGATCCCGAAAACAGGAATATCAGAAATCTCCCTGCTGGCTCGAAGCCCCGGGTCGGAGAAGCAAGCGATGATAATTCCATCAAATCCGTCTTGGTTTGCCTTTTTTACGAGCCCCAGCATGTTAACCGTTGCCCAGGACTCCTCGAAAGCGGATTCAATTGTCAAGGGCCCATGCTCCGGGTTTACGACGGACAGCTGGGTATCAGGCCTCTTCCTCTCCTCGAGAACCTTCCTCAGATGCTCGGTCATTGAGGAGGAAGTGTTCGGGTTTATCACCATTATTTTCATAAGCTTGCTCCAATCTCCCTTCCTGCTTCGAAAGCTTTTAAATTAACCTCCAGGAATTTTGGCGCCACGAACTTTTTAACGCTATCTTTCCAGTGCTGGCTGTCGATTGTAAAAAAAGTGGAGAGAACCCCGATGAGCACGATGTTAACAACCTTCGAATTTCCAAGCTCCAGGGCTTTTGCAAGGGCATCAACCGGAAAGACCTGAGCTACCCCCCTTCTGAGGGTCCCGAGGATCTTCTCCATGGAGGGGTATTCTTCCCTTCCGGTATTCACGGAGATGGGAGGAATTTTTTGGGTGTTCAAAATAATTTTCCCCGAATCCTTCATGAAATTCAACCGGCGCAGGCCTTCAAGAGGTTCAAAAGCCAGCATCAGGTCCACTTCCTTTTGCCCGACCATCGGGGCATGAATCTCATCCCTGCCCCACCTAATGTGAGAAATTACGCTGCCCCCCCGGACAGCCAGTCCCAGGACATCGGATTTCTTCACGTGGAAACCGGCTTTTAACCCCACCTCTGAAACGATGTCGCTAGCCACTACTGTCCCCTGCCCCCCTACCCCGCAGATCAGGAAGTTAATGGAATTCATTCCTTTGCCTCCAACTCTTGGGTCTGGAAAATTGCCCCCGTGGGGCAGACCTGACTGCAAACCCCGCAACCGTTGCAGAGGACGGGGTCAATCCGTGCTTTCTTCCGCTTGTTTTTGGGATTGACTTCCTCGGATTTAACAACTGCCGAGCAGCCAACCTTGAGGCAAGTTTCGCAGGCAACGCACTTATTAAGATCCACTGAGTAAGCCGGCTTTGGTTTTCTGCTGACGAAAATGCACTCGCCTTTGGTAATCATCACTGCGGGCCCGTCATCCCAGGCAAGGCACTCCTTCAGTGTGTTCTCCACTTCCTTTACGTCAAAGGCATTGACCGATTTCACAAATTTGACCTTCATGGCTTCCACGAGCTGTTGAATGTCCACCCTTTCCGTTGAGACCCCCATCAGGGTCTTATTCATTCCCGGATGATCCTGATGGCCGGTCATTGCCGTTGTGCTGTTGTCCATGAGGATCACTACCCCCTTGCTCCTGTTATGGACCATGTTGACAAGGGGAGGCATGCCCGCATGAAAAAAGGTGGAATCACCAATCGTTGCAACTGCCCTTTCCGGGCATCCAGATACCGAAACCCCGTGAAGTTGCCCAATGGAGGCTCCCATAGAACCCATGGTGTGCTGGGCATTGAAGGGAGGAAGGGAGCCAAGGTTATAGCAGCCGATATCCCCCATCACCGGGACTTTTAATTTGGAAAGGGCATAAAAAGTGGCCCTGTGAGGACACCCGGGGCAAAAGACCGCAGCCCTGGTGGGGAGATCCCCAAGATCAATCACCTTCTTTGGGCTGGAAGGCTTCAGTAGGCCTGCTTTTTCCGCGCACTCGCGCATCTTCTCGGGAAGGATTTCATCGTAAGGGGGGAAGATTTCTTTTCCCTTGACCTCAATCCCCAGGGCTTTAATCTGGGTCTCGAGGAAGGGATCGAGCTGCTCAATGACGATCAAGGTCTTGCACCTTTTGGCAAAATCCCGGATTAACCTTTCAGGAAGAGGGTGAATCATCCCCAGTTTCAAAAAAGAAGCGCTGGGGAAAACCTCCCGCGCATATTCATAGACGATACCGGAAGAGATAATGCCCATTTGCGTATCCTGAAGGATCACCCTGTTCAAATTCGAGGTCTCGGAAAACTCCTTTAAATCATGGAACCTCCTTACGATCACCTCCCTCTTCTTCCGGGCAAAAAGGGCGTTGCAGTTGTATTTCTGAATATCTCGAGGAAAATTTTTGGGAAGGGGGATCTCTTTCTCCCTCTCTCCCAAAATCACCTCCGACTTTGAGTGAGCAATGCGCATCTCGGAGCGGATCAAAAAAGGAGTATCGAACCTCTCCGAAAGCCGCAGGGCTTCAACAACCATATCCTTGCACTCCTGGGAATCAGAAGGCTCAAGCATGGGAATTTTTCCCAGGATCGAATACCATCGGTTGTCTTGCTCGTTTTGAGAGCTGAACATCCCCGTGTCATCGCAAACTACCACCACCAGCCCCGCCTCAAGGCCAGTATAGGGAAGGTAAAAAAGGGAATCTGAAAGAACATTCATCCCCACAAGCTTGGTGGTGACCATCGACCTCACTCCTGAATACGAGGCTCCCGCAGCGACATCCATGGCCACCTTCTCGTTTACTGACCACTCGGCATAAACCGAATCCCTATAATCCCGGGCCACGGTTTCCAAAATTTCGGAACTGGGAGTTCCCGGATAACCGCAGGCAACCGCCACCCCACCTTCAAATGCTCCTCGGGCAATCGCTTCGTTGCCGGTCAAAAGCACTTTCATTTTCCGAATCACCTCAATTCCATGAGAGCATCAACTGCAAAAACACCATTTCCTTCTGGCATGATGAACAGAGGGTTAATATCTAAGGCTTTAATCCGATCTTTAAAATCCAAAGTAAGCCTCCCAATTCCCACGATCGCCTGGCATAGGGCCTGGAGGTCGCCCTTTCTCTTCCCCCGGAAGCCAGAGATCAGATGGAAAAGCTTTGTCTCCTGAACCATGGTCATGGCTTCCTGGAAATCAACTGGAGGAAGGCGGAGGGAGGAATCCTTTAGGAGTTCCACCAGGATTCCCCCGGAACCGAAAACAAGAACCGGACCGAAGGAGGGATCTGGAGATATCCCCAGTATTGCCTCGGCAACCTCGCCTTTTAACATCTGGGAAATTAAGAATTCTTCCTCCTGGGGAAAGGCCCGGGAAATCCTGAGGAAAGCTTCTTCCAGTTCCCGGGGGGTTTGGATATTCAAAATTACCCCTCCGGCCTCCGTTTTGTGGAGGACCTTTTCTGAGTGAACTTTCAGGACAACCGGGTACCCAATAAAAGAAGCCCTTGATTGGGCTTCTTTTAGATCCTTCACAATGAATTCCTTGGGGCTTTTTATCCCGTAGAGCTCGAGGATTTCCTTGGCTTCCCTTTCCTTTAGGAAACCTTTTTTCGACTGAAGGATCTCCCTTGCCTTTTTGAATTCATTACCCTTTTGGGGAATTTGAAGTTTTTCTCGTTTAAGGAATGCGGAATACCAGATTAACTTTTCAACAGCATTCAGGCTCTCCCTGGTTCCCTGAAGGAAAGGAATCCCTGAGTCCTCCAGGACTTGCCGGATCTGGGGATCGAAACCACCAGAGACGTTGGAAAAGAAGGCGATCGGCTTGTGGTGAGATTTTTTGATTGAGGAAGCAGCCCGGGCAATCGTGAGATACTGCTCGGTTTGCCTGGGAGCCAGATCAGCAGTGGCATCGAGGGATACAATGAGCATGCTGACATCAGCTTCCGTAGCGAGGATTTCCATCGAGGGCGGGTAGGTCCGCTCAAGGTCTCCCGACCCCCAGGCATCGAGCGGATTGGAAATGGAAGTATAGGGGGGAAGAGCTTCCTTCAATTTTGTCCGCGATTCCAAGGAAAGATCGCAATAAGAAAAGCTTTTTCCTTCGGAGAGATCCGCTATTAACCCGATTTCCCCTCCAGAAACAGTCAGCATGGCGATCTTGTTTGAGGAGGGGAGGTTTTCCCTCAATGAAAGGAGGAGATGACTCGTTTCCAGGAGTTCGTCCAGATCGTTCACCCTGATAAAGCCCATCTTCTTTAAAGCTGCATCGTAAACCTGGTCAGAACCAGCGAGAGCCCCGGTGTGAGCGGCGGTGGCCCTCTGAGCAAGTTCCGACCTTCCAACTTTAACTAAAATTACGGGTTTGCGGGTTTCCCTCGCCTTCCGGGCAAGGGGTTCAAGGGCTTCCGGCCTTCTGAAGCTCTCGATAAAAAGGGCCAGAGTTTTTGTCTCAGGGTCGTCAAGGAGGAAGTCCATGTATTGCGTAGCATCGAGGACCGCTTCATTCCCCGTGGATATGATCTTGGAAAACCCCAGCCCCCGGTTTGAATTGGTAAGGGCAAGGCAGACCGAACCGCTCTGGACAATCGCTCCCAGGGACCCCTTTTTCAGGTGCTGATTAAGTGGGGCGCTGAAAGCGGCAAAACCGTCTGATAGATTTACCAGCCCAACGCAATTTGGGCCGCAGAATTGAATTTCCTTCTCCCGGCAGAAGAGGGAAATCTCCTCCTGAAGTTTTTTCCCTTCTTCCCCGCTTTCGGAAAACCCGCTTGCGAATGCCCAGGCTGCCCTTACCCCCTTTTGCGCCCCTTCCTTTAAAACCGGAAGGACCTTTTCCGCGGAGAGGACGATCGCCACCATCTCCACCTCGTCGGGAATTGAGAGCAGATCGGGGAAGCAGGGAAAACCAAGGACTTTCGAGCGGCGAGGATTTACGGGGAAAATTTTTCCTTTATAACCAATTGAGAGGAGATTTTCGACGACATTCAAACCGGCTCCGGGGCTTTCGGAGGCACCAACAACCGCAATGCTACTGGGAGACAGAAGGGATTTTAAGTTTTTTGGGGGAGGAGGGAATGTTATATCATTTTTTGTTTGACTCATATGAATTTTCCTTATCTCATATTATGAAATGAGGTTTCATATTTTAATTTCAGGATATATAATCGGGGAAGATTAGTCAAGAGGAAAATTGGAGGAAGGGATATGAATAAGGAGGAAAAGGAGAAAAATAACCAGGGAGTCCTGGTGATCAACAAAGCGGTGAAACTCCTGATGGAGCTTTCGAAATTCAAGGTTGACGCGGAACTCTCTGAACTGTCAAGAAGGACGGGCATAAACAAGAGCACTGCTTCCCGCATTTTGGCTGCCCTCGAGAGGTGGAAATTCGTCAGGCAGAACCCCACAACCCGGCGCTTCAGCCTTGGCCATGTTTTAATCCACCTTGGAAACCTAGCTTCCAATCAACTGCAATTGCCAGAACTCTTCCATTTTCGCCTGGAGAAATTGGCTGAATTAACCGGGGAAACATCATCCCTGGTGATCCTTGACGGGGATAAGGCCATATACATCGACCAAGTCCCCTCAAAAAGTATGATCAGGTCGTTTCCGGGAGTTGGAGCCTCGGTTTTTTTACACTGTACCGCTGTGGGAAAAATCCTTTTGAGCGGAATGCCCAGGGAAAAGGCGGAAAAGCTTCTGGGAAGATCGCCCTTGCCAGCATTGACCTGTAAAACTATCGTCGATCCCCAAGCACTTCTCAAGCAAATCGAGGAGATCAAACTAAAGGGCTATGCTATGGACGACGAGGAAACCGAATTGGGAGGGAGGTGCATTGCCTCCCCCGTAAGAAATTCCCGCGGGGACATCGTTGCCGCTGTGGGGATCTCCGGCCCCTCGTCCCGGATCACCACTGAAAGGGTCCCGGAACTTGCAAAAATTGTAATCGAGGTAGCAAGAGAAATTTCAAGCGAACTATCCTTGCCCTCTTTAGCCCAGAAATAATTATTTTGTTTGAAAGGAGATTTTCATGAAAAAGGTTTCACAAAAAGCCCTGGAAATGCCCGGATCCGGCATTCGCGAAATAATGGACCTCGCATGGCGGGAACCCGATTGCATTCACCTGGAGGTGGGACAACCTGACTTTCCAACTCCCTCCCACATAAAAGAAGCAGGAATTAAAGCGATCGAGCAGGACTTTACCGGTTATACACCTTCGAGGGGGATCCCGGAACTCAGAGAGGCAATCTGCAAGAAGCTTTGGGAGAAAAATGGGATAAAAGCCACGGGGGACAACATCACGGTATGCCCTGGAGCTGTTACCGCCCTCGATTCAGCGATCATGACCCTTGTCGAGGATGGGGACGAAGTCCTTCTCCCTGACCCGGGCTGGCCTAATCCAGAAATGATGGTCAAGTTCTTGGGAGGTATCCCCGTCCATTACCACCTCCTTCCCCAAAAGAGTTTTTTACCCGATCTCCAGGAAATGGAAGAAAAGATAACCCCTAAAACCAAAGCAATCGTCCTCAACACCCCCTCCAACCCCACAGGGGCTGTCTTTTCCGAAGAACTTTTAAAAGGAATATACCGCCTGGTACAAAAATACGATCTTTATTTGATCACCGATGAAATCTACGAGGATCTTGTTTTTGAAGGGAGACACTTCAGCGTTGCGGGGATTGACCAGGAGGAGAGAGTTTTAAGCGTCTTCGGCTTTTCCAAGAGCTACGCCATGACCGGATGGAGGCTGGGGTACATTTTTTCACCGGTGAAGATTTCCGCAATCATCACCAAACTCCAGGAGCCCCTGGTCTCCTGCCCATCATCAATCTCTCAAAAAGCCGGGTTCGCTGCAATCTCCGGCCCCAAGGAAAAGGTCGAGGAAATGCGGGAGACTTACAGGCGGAGGAGGGACCTTGCCGTTTCCATCCTCAAGGCTTACGACCTATACGAGTACACACCGGGCGGAGCTTTTTACATAATGGTGAACGTCAGCGCTTTGGGTGAGGACTCCCGGGAAGTCGCCAAGAAAATCCTTCGGGAGCACAAGGTGGCTGTGGCACCGGGAACAGCCTTCGGGGAAAGCATGAGAAAGTATGTGAGAGTAAGCCTGGCAGCGAGCGATGATCAGATCAAAACCGGGTTGGAGAGAATCTGCGGGGCAATCAAAGAAGCCAGATCCTCCCTCAAATCAAACTCTTAGCGATCCTTCCAAAGTCGGGGGACTCCGGGATTTCGATCCAGCGGATCCTTGGGTCCCTCTTAAACCAAGTCATCTGACGCTTGGCAAATTGAAGGCTCCTCTGGACAATCAGGCCCTTAGCTTCCTTGAGGGACAGTTTTCCATTTAACATCTCGATTACTTCCCTGTATCCGATGGACTGCATTGGCATCAAGTCTGGTCCGAATCCCCCCTCAAGCAGGGATTTAACTTCTTCCACAAGCCCTGATTCAAACATAGCTTCTGTCCTTCGCTCCAGCCTCTTCCTGAGATCCTCCCTCTGAACCCTCAAACCTAAGAGCCTGAACCCCTCGACCTCCATCTTACGATAGGAGAAGGAGGATAGAGGTTTACCGGTAAGTTCCCAAACCTCTAAAGCCCGGATGATCCTCTTAAGATCGTTAAAGTGGATTCGGATAGCGGAGACTGGGTCCACCTCTCGAAGTCTTTGATGGAGAAAAAAGCTCCCTTTTTCCCGGGCTTCCCTTTCCAAGGCCATCCGGAGTTGAGGGTCCGCGCCTACGGTGGGAAAGAAAAAACTTCCCATCAAGGCATAAAGGTAAAAAGGGGAACCCCCCACGATTAAATAAGGGATCCCCATTCCTTCCAGCTCCGCGATCTTCTCCCTTCCCACTTTCTGGAAGTCGGCAACGGAAAATGGCTGGTCGGGGAAGACGAGGTCGATCAGGTGGTGAGGGGCTCTTTCCCTTTCCTCTTTGGTCGGCTTGGCAGTCCCGATATCCATTAATTTATAAATCTGCCGGGAATCCGCGGAAAGAATGTGCCCTCCGATGATTGAGGCAACCTCCACCCCCAGAGAGGTTTTCCCGGCCCCTGTTGGACCCAGGATGACTAAAGTTCCTTCCCCTTGAGAGACCACGGGGTAACCTCCTCAATTTTCACCCGGACCAATTTTCCAAGCAGGGATTCCTCCCCCCGGAAAAAGGCCTCTTTGTTGGTCCTGGTTCTGCCGATCAAATTCCCCTTGGGGTCCTTCCCCTCCACTAAAACCTCGAGGGTCTCCCCCTTGAGGGGAAGGTTGCGGAACAGGGAATGCTGCCTCTGTTTTTCCTGGAGAAAATGAAGCCTCCTTTCCTTCTCGGAAGAAGGGACCGGATCTCCTAAAGAGAAGGCGGAGGTCCCGGGCCTGGGAGAGTAAGTGAGGATATATGCGTGGTCGAATTTCACCCTTTCCATTAAATCCACCGTCTCCAGGAACTCCCTCTCCCCCTCTTCCGGGTAACCAACGATCAAATCGGTGGTGATTGAGGACACAGGAACCTCCTCCCGGATGAAGGAGACGAGGTCAAGGTATTCCTCCCGACTATACCCCCGGTTCATGGACTCCAGGACCTTGTTGGAGCCGGATTGAACCGGGAGATGGAAATGCTCGCAGACTTTGGGAAGGTTTTTTATCTTTAAAACCAGGGACTTGGTGAAATCCCTTGGATGGGAGGTGGTATAGCGAATCCTCTGAATCCCATCAATTTCCGCTATTTTCTCGAGCAACCGCTCGAAGCTCCAACCCGGGATTTCCTTTCCGTAAGCGTTGACGTTCTGTCCGAGAAGTATCACTTCAAGGAAACCGCAACCAGAAAGGTCTTTGATCTCTTCAATGATTTCCTCCGGTGGGCGGGACCTCTCTCTTCCCCGGACATAGGGGACCACGCAATAGGAACAAAAGTTGCTGCAACCGAGGGTGATGTTCACGTAAGCGGAGATCTTGTCGGCCCTCTTGTATTTGAATGGAAGGCTCACTCGGGGAGGGGAAATCCCTTTATTTTTTAAAACCCCGGAAAGGACCGCGGGAAAGGATTCAATCTGGGTGGGGCCAAGAAGAAAATCGAGAAAATTTAGCCTCTCCAGGTAATCCCTTGCCCTTGAAGCCATGCAACCCATCACCCCGATAACCAGTCTTGGGTTCTTTGATTTGATCTTCTTCAAGTCCCCCAGATAGGTCCGCACTTTCTGCTCCGCCCGATCACGAACCGAGCAGGTATTGAGAATAATCAGGTCCGCTTCATCCGGGGGCGAAGGGAAAAATCCCATCTCCTCGACCACCCCGGAGATGAATTCGGAGTCGTGGATATTCATCTGGCAACCGTATGTTTTCAGGAAATACTTCATCATCCTATTGATGATAATTAATGGGGGAAAAAATGAAAGGGAGGGAGCAAAGCTCCCTCCCTTGAGGAATCCCAGAAAACCCCCTCAGGCCGTTTTCCTTGGCTCGAGCACTAACCTGATTGCCGTTTTCTGTTCCCCCTCGACCTCCACCTGTGCAAAGCCCGGGACACAGACCAGGTCAATTCCGTCATTTTGTAAAAAGTTGCGCGCAATCGCCACAGCCTTGATGGCCTGATTAACAGCCCCAGCTCCAATGGCCTGAATTTCTGCGCGCTGGCTCTCTCGCACGGAGCCGGCAATTGCCCCGGCGACAGAGTGTGGATTAGAGTTTGCAGCTACTTTTAACATCTTTTCACCTTGGCTCGATTATAAATTTGATCGCCGACCTGGGAGAACCATCAATTTCCACCTCCGTAAAGGCTGGGACGCAAATGAGGTCCACCCCATTCGAAGCAACATAGCCACGCGCGATTGCAATGGCTTTCACTGCTTGGTTTACCGCCTTGGGTCCAATAGCTTGAATCTCGGCGTGCGCCCCCTCACGAATCGAGTTAGCTACCGCACCCGCAACGGCCCTTGGGTTCGAGGTTGACGCAACTTTCATGATTGCCATGTACTTGCCTCCTCTCAACGATCGAGCTTTGCGTTTTATATTTTAACATATTCAAGGAAGGTATTGGAATCTTTCAATGGAAATCGCTCTTCCGGAGGTCTCGTCAATCGCGATCTTCACCCCGCAAATCCGGGGATCTTTTTTTGCGACCTCAAACCTGACAGGGAGACCGGTTAAAAATCTGGAGATGATCGCCCCCTTCTCCACTCCGATCACCGAATCGAAGGGGCCACTCATCCCCACATCGGTAATGTAAGCCGTTCCCCCTGGAAGTATCCTCTCATCGGCAGTTTGAACGTGGGTGTGGGTTCCCACCACCGCGCTTACCTTTCCGTCGAGGAACCATCCCATCGCCACCTTTTCTGAGGTGGCTTCAGCGTGAAAATCGACCAAGATATTCGGGGTTATCTGGGAAAGCCTGGAAACCTCCCTCTCCCCTCGTACGAAGGGGCAATCGATGGGCTCCATATAAACCCTCCCCAAAAGGTTGAGGATGGCCACCTTTACCCCGTCCCTTTCCCAGATGTAATAGAAGTTCCCGGGGACCCCCTCAGGGTAATTCGCCGGGCGAATAACCCGGGGCTCATCCTGAATGAAATCCAGAATCTCCCTCTGCTTCCAGATGTGGTTTCCACCGGTCAGCACATGGATCCCGGAGGAAAATAATTCCTGGGCAATTTGTGGGGTCAAGCCATTCCCGCCGGCGGCATTCTCCCCGTTGGCGATTATCAGGTCAGGGCCATAGTCTGAAATCAGGTGAGGGAGGCCGCTCTGAACGACCTGCCTCCCCGGTCGGCCCACGATGTCGCCGATGAAAAGGATCCTGATCATCTATTTGGCGTAGTCCACGGCCCGGACTTCCCTGATTACTGTTACCTTTATCTGTCCGGGATAGACCATCTCCTGCTCAACTTTTTTGGTGATGTCGTGGGCAAGTTTGACCGCGGAGACATCGTCGATCTGGTCTGGTTTGACCATTATCCTGATTTCCCTCCCAGCCTGGATGGCATAGGCTTTTTCCACCCCCGGGAAGGAATCGGCAATGGATTCCAAAGACTCAAGCCTCTTGATATAGGTCTCGAGGCTCTCCCTTCTCGCTCCTGGCCTTGCCGCGGAGATGGTATCTGCCAGCTGGATCAAAATAGGATAAACGCTTTTCTGCTCGATATCCCCATGATGGGCGGCAACCGCATGGATGACCTCCTCGGGCTCGTTGTATTTTCGCAGAAGGTCAGCACCAACGATGGCGTGGGATCCCTGGTACTCGTGGCTCAAAGCCTTGCCAATGTCGTGAAGGAGGCCGGAACGGACCGCGATGGTGGGATCGAGTTTCAATTCGGAGGCCATCAAGGCCGCCAGGTGCGCAACCTCGATTGAGTGCTGGAGGACATTCTGCCCGTAACTGGTGCGGTAGTATAGGCGACCGAGGGTCTTCACCAGATCCGGATGAAGCCCGCGAACAGAGGTCTCCATCACGGCCCTCTCGCCCTCCTCCTTGATCCTTTCGTCAACTTCCTTCTGAGCTTTCTCCACCATCTCCTCAATCCGGGCAGGGTGAATCCTCCCGTCCATGATCAACTTCTCGAGAGCAATCCTTGCCACTTCACGCCTCACAGGGTCGAAGGCGGAAAGGGTCACCGCCTCAGGGGTGTCGTCGATCACCACATCGACTCCGGTAATAGTCTCAAAAGCCCTGATGTTCCTCCCCTCCCTGCCGATGATCCTCCCCTTCATGTCGTCTGAAGGAATGGGAACGACGGATACTGTTGCTTCAGTGGCGTGGTCAACCGCGGTCCTCTGGATGGCTGAAAGCAGGATATCCCTCGCTTTGGACTCCGCTTCCTCCCTGATCTCGTCCTCAAGCTCCTTCATCCGCTTGGCAAGGTCGTGGCGGTATTCTTCCTCGGTCTTTTTAAGGAGGATTTCCCTGGCTTGTTCCTGGGTCATCCCGGAAACCCTCTCCAGTTCTTTTTTCTCAGCCTCGATCTGTTTTATGAGAGTCTCGCGGAGCTGATTTAACTCTTGCTCCCGGGCGTTGATATTTTTCTCCCGCCTCTCGAGGTTCTCCAACCGCCGATCGAGAATGGACTCCTTCTGGAGGACCCTCTTTTCCAGGCGCTGGATTTCAGCCCGTCTCTCCTTTACTTCCCTTTCCGCTTCGCTTTTGATCCGAAAAGCTTCATCCTTTGCTTCAATTAGGGCTTCCTTCTTTTTCGCCTCTGCTTCCCTGCGAGCTTCCTGGATAATTTTTTCCGCACTTTCCCGGGCTTTCCCGAGCCTTCCGCGGAAAATGAAATCAAACAAAAGATATCCAAGGCCAACTCCAAGGACGAGTCCAACAAAAATCCACAAGATTGTCATTTCTCTCATCCCCTTCTTTAAAGGATGAGCGAAACCTTCAGGAGGACTTGATCTTCATAAGCACCCGATAAATCACGGAAGAGGAAAACCCCTTGGCTTTCAAATATGATGCGGTTTTTCTGTATCCCTCTTCGGGATCGGTGAAAGACCGCCATTTTTTCCGGGCAAGTTTTAAAGCGACGCTCTCCTCTTTTTCCTCGATGTAAGGTTCGGCGATTTCCTGGATCAGCTTTTCGGGAACCCTCTTCATTCTCAGTTCCCTCTTTATTATTAAGCTCCCCCTGGGCATGACCTCCGTGCGGTGATGGAGCCAGGATTCGAGGAATTTTTCGTCGTCGAGCAACTCTTCCTCCTCCAGCTTAAAAAGGGCAGCCTGGGTGGCCTCTTGAGAAAAGGACTTCCTCCGGAGATAATCCTCCACCTCTCCCCTGCTCCTTGGCCTGATCTTCAAAAATCTTATTGCTGCCCGAATGGCTTTTTGTTCCTCCGCGGTTTCGCTCATCGCAGATTAAACTTCGAAAGTTCCGTGCTCCTCCTCTCCTAATGTCATAGGTATTTTCGATTCATTTATGCTCTGGCGGATCTTCTCCTCCAGCTCTTTTATCAACTCCGGGTGCTCTTCAAGGTAGGCCTTCACGTTCTCCCTCCCCTGTCCCAACCTCATGTCGTTGTAGGAGAACCAGGCCCCTGTCTTGTTGATGATCCCCATGGAGATCGCAAGGTCCAGAACGCATCCCACGCGGGAGATTCCCTTTCCGTAAATCAGGTCGAACTCCGCCTGTCTGAAAGGAGGGGCAAGCTTGTTTTTGGTGACTTTGACCCGAACTCGGGAGCCGATGGTCTCGTTCCCCTGTTTGATGGCGTCGACCTTTCGCATCTCCAGGCGGACTGATGAGTAAAATTTCAGGGCCCGCCCTCCCGGGGTGACTTCAGGGTTGCCGAACATTACCCCCACCTTCTCCCTCAACTGGTTGGTAAAAACCACACAGGTGTTGGAGCGGGAGATTGCTCCAGCGAGTTTGCGAAGGGCCTGGGACATCAGCCTGGCTTGAAGACCGATGTAGGCATCCCCCATTTCCCCTTCGAGCTCCGTCTTGGGAACCAAAGCGGCAACGCTGTCAATGGCAACGACATCCACAGCCCCGCTTCGGACGAGGAGTTCAGCAATGTCCAGCGCTTGCTCCCCGGAATCCGGCTGGGACACGTAGAGGTTTTCTATGTCCACCCCAAGGCTTTTGGCGTAGGATGGGTCCAGAGAATGCTCCGCATCGATGAAGGCCGCTTTTCCTCCGTTTTTCTGGGCTTCCGCAATGATGTGCAGGACGAGAGTGCTCTTCCCCGATGATTCCTGACCGTAGATTTCCACGATCCTCCCTCGGGGAACGCCTCCGATCCCCAGGGCGATATCCAGGGTGAGGGCACCAGTGGGAATCACATCAACGCTCAAGTGGGAGGATTCCCCGAGGCGCATGATGGACCCCTTGCCGAATCTCTTTTCAATCTGGCTAATGGCTATGTCTAAAGCTTTATCCTTCTCTTCCACTTGAATCTCCTCAAATAAAAGGTTTTTTATTATTATTTTTTAATAGGATACCACTTCAAAGGTCCTTAACAAAGGTCTTTTCCTTTCCCTTTGGAAGTTAATCAAGAAAGGGGTTGTCGGAATAGTTTCCGGTATATTGGCCCCCTGGGAGTAAGGGTGCTCTGGAAAAGGGAAACTTCGGCCACGGAAAATTCCACTTGGGGAGGAGAGAGCGTCTCGAGTAACTGCTTCAAAGCAGGGATGTTTTTGGGGGAACGGGCCCTGCCGATCGTAAGGTGGGCTTGAAAGGGCTTATCCTCCTGAGGAAATCCGCGCTCCTTAAAAGCAAGGTTTAAAGCACGGGAAATCTCCTCCATCTCCTCCTTCCCCTTTTCAAGGCCGATCCAGAAAACCCTGGGAGAGGAAAGAGAGGGGAAGACGCCAAAGGGTCCGGTCTTTGCCTGGAATGATTTAAATCCAGAGAGGGTTTTTATCGAATCTTCCACCCGGGGAAGATCCCCCTCCTCCAATTCCCCCAGAAACCTGAGGGTAAAATGGAGGTTCTCCCTTTCCACCCATTTAACGTCTGCCCCTGAGGACCTCAACTTTCCCATGAAAACCCCTATTGTCTGTTTGACCTCCTCTGGAATGGGGAGGGCCACGAAAACTCTCATTTTTCATACCCCTGGAGAACTTTTTCCCAATTATAGAACCTCATAAAAATTTTTTGCTCCTTACTTTTACTTCTGAAAAAGAAGTTTGAGGAAAAGGTCTTTCGGGTTAAACTTGCCATTTTTTGAATTTTAAAAATAATTTTTTTGTTTATTTTTATGGGAAAAAAACTGGATTTTGTGATATAATTTAGTTGCCCGAAAGGGCAGGAGCGGAGAGAAGTGGTAGGAGCGAAGTTAGCGAAAAACATAGTTTCTGCTTACTCTACAGGGTCCTTTGGGAAATTCCTGAAAGGGACTCTTATAGGGTTTTTAGTTTTTTGTCTTTTTTCTCCAAATTTCCCCGTTCCATCTGTCCTTGGTCAAAATTCAGTTCAATTTTCCGACATTTTCTCTTCCTGGGCTCAGCCTGAAATCTTGAAACTTGCCCAGGCAGGGATCGTCTCCGGGTATCCCGACGGGACTTTCCGCCCCCAAGCCCCAGTTACGCGGGCGGAATTCGCCAGAATGGTCGTTTCTTCCTTTGCCTCCCCGTCTGAAAGCCCACCCTCCTTCAAGGATGTCCCCCAGGACTTCTGGGCTTCCCGGTTCATCTCCGGCGCCCAGTTAATGGGCTGGATTACCGGATTTCCCGACGGGACTTTCCGCCCTCAGGAACCGGTGACCCGCGCCCAGGCCCTGGCTGTGTTAGCCCGGATCGGCGGTTGGAAGGAGGAGGCTTGGACATATCCCATCCCCTCTTCCTCCTGGGCTTTAGGATTTGTGGCGGCTGCCCTTTCCAAAGGGATCATCCGGGAGTCTGACCCTTACTGGGATGGGACTAATAATTTTGCGGATTTCCCCTGCCAGAGACAGGAAATCGCCGCTTTCCTTGAGAGGACTCTCGAGCAGTTGAGGCCCTCTCTCCTTTCTCAGGTTGAGGTTCAGGGAGAGACAGCAACCACCATTCTGGGGGAAAAGGAGGAATATCTCCTCTCTCTTATAAATTCCGAACGGGAAAAAGCAGGGCTGAACCAGCTTCGCTGGGACTCCACCCTTGCGGAATTCGCAAGGGAGTACGCGGAGGAGATGGGCACAAACGGGTTCTTCTCCCATGTTTCTCCCATCTCCGGAAGTTTCCAGGAAAGGGCGAAGGTACTCTTCGAGAAGGGTTTCATTTTTGTGGGAGAGAACATCGCCCGGATCGCCAATACGAGCTCTTATCCCTATCAATCGATCCTCTCCTCAATTCACAATTCCTTCATGAATTCCCCCACCCACAGGGACAACATCCTCAACCCCAATTGGAATCTGGTAGGAATCGGGATCTGGACAGACGGGAATTGGCTCTACCTTGAGGTCTGCTTTGGCTCTCGTTAGATTTCCCGAAAATCCTAATGGATCGTCGCTTGCGCTCCGGGGAGCAACCCGGACCGCCATGAACATAGCTTTGCCGAACCGCTTTTTCACAAAATTTCATAAGGGGGGTGATGGAAAAGACCTTTAAAGCGATTTGCCTCCCAACTGAATAAGGGATAACCCTGTAAATCCCATTGAATGGCCTTTCAACTTTTCCGCCCAATTTCACCAAATAAACCCCGGATAAAATTGGGAAAAACATTGAGAAACAAATTCCCGGCCATTTAAAGGATATAAGGCCCCTTAAAAAGTCTTTCCTAAAAGGATATAAAGAAAATTTAGGGAGGAGATTTAGATTTTGTTTAAAAATTAAAAGGGGAATTAGTGTTTTTTTGTCCATTTAAACCTTTTATTTGTTTAAAAAAAATTTTTTGAAAAATATTGACATTGGGAGATCTTTTCTTTATAGTTAGTAAAAATATGCTGGATTTTCGAAAAAGTTTTTCGTCTACCAAACCCTCCGGGGTGGTCAAAAATTTTCCGGTGTATTTTAAATGGAACTTTTTCAAAAGCCATCAGGCAAAAGCGAGGAAGGATTCGTAAAGAAAAATTGTTAGAAAAATAGGCGGAGGCGAAGAAGTCCCTCGGAATAATTGGGCGCTTTAGAGGGACGGAGCCAGTGGCGCAACCGGCCGCAGGAAGTGAAAGCGGACCGGTTTTTTGTTTTTAAAAAAGGTTCAGTTTTTAAGAGGAATTTAAGAAAGGAGCAAATTTAGAAGAAAAAATTAATGGAGCACGCGGAGGCGAAGAAGTCCCTCGGAATAATTGGGCGCTTTAGAGGGACGGAGCCAGTGGCGCAACCGGCCGCAGGAAGTGAAAGCGGACCGGTTTTTTGTTTTTTAAAAGTTTTCCTTAAAGGAGGGAAATATGGGCAAAAACTTAATAAAGAGTCCCGGAATCAGGGCGCTGGTGGTTTTTACGATCATCGCACTGGTTTTGGGGATTTACCTGCCGCCTCTGGGAACGAGCGCGGCTGACAAAGGGGAACCAAAGGAACCCCTAAGAATAGTAGTTCCGGTGGAGGAACCAGGAATTTCTGATGAGATCAACCCTTCTCAACCAGAACCGGATCGCCCCCCGGATGAAACTGAATGCCATGTAACGGTCGAGGTACTTAAACTGGATTCCGTTACCTCATCGCCACTTGCCGGGGCAAAATACAAATTGGAATGGTGGGACCCTTCAAAAGGACCTAACGGTAGTTGGGTGGAAATTACCCCCCAGAAAACAACTGGATCCGACGGGTTGGTGTCATGGAACCCAAACAAGTACGGAAAATATAAAGTTACCGAGGTGGGTGCTCCTTCTGGATACAAGGACGCAAACCCCAAATCCCAGGAAAAAACCCAAAACACTGATGGAACATTAAGTTTCACGTTCCTTAATGAACCAAAACAATCAGGGACAACACTCTCTGCCACAAAAACTGCTTCCGGTTTCTTGGAGACAACATACGAATGGAGTATTGAGAAAACCGCGGTTCCAACCCTTCTTAACCTTATTGTGGGAGGTTCAGCTCCGGTCGACTACTTCATTAATGTCACAAAAAGCACTGGAACAGTTCAAGCCTGTGTCCAGGGTTACGTAACTGTTACAAATGGCGGAGGAGTTGCTACCCAAAATCTAACCATTACCGACACCCTTTTTTACAAAAAAACCGGCGGGGGTTACGATTATGTTGCAATAAGTTTCCAGATCGACACCTCCGCAAAACCAATATTGGACCCGGGAGAAACTTACAGCTACCCCTACAAGGTTTACTTCACTCCCCCTCCCGATGCCACCGGGTACAAGAACACCGCCCATGTTACAATTACCAACCACTCGGGAAGTATCGGTATTCCATTTGGGCCTGCGCCAAGCTATTCTTTTTCCTCTTTAACTCAGGTTTCCAAAAACGAGGGAGTGTATGTTTGGGATGAAACCTGGAACACTCTTCTTGGATATACCAACACAAGCACCACATATCAATTTACCCGGACTTTAACCTGCACCCAGGAAGGAGAAGAAACAGTTGAGAACTGGGCGGTAATTCTCGATGAAGCAGGTGCAGAATTAGACAGGGATGATGCCACGGTTACTTTAATAAATACCCTCCCAAGCGGAGAGGTGGAATTGGAAAAGGTCTACGTGGGAGACGCTCCCACCGATCCGATCTCCTTCACTTTGACCAGCACGGACAACAGCTACTCCGAAACCAAGCAACTGACCGGGGCGGGAAGCCTGAGCTGGAATGATCTTCCCTGGGGTGAGTACACCCTCTCCGAGGCTGTCCCTGCCGGATACACGGTTGAGGGATTGCCCCAGACCTTCACCATAGACGGGGAACACCTCTCCTTCACCTTCACGGCCACTAACAGCCAGAATGAGGGGTCTGTGGAATTGGAAAAGGTCTACGTGGGAGACGCTCCCACCGATCCGATCTCCTTCAC
>JANLFL010000002.1:286300-361892 GCA_024655965.1 Caldisericota bacterium
TTCACCATAGACGGGGAACACCTCTCCTTCACCTTCACGGCCACTAACAGCCAGAAGTTAGGGTCAATTGAGGTATTGAAGCTTGACGGGGATACCCAAGAACCCCTGGCAGGCGTCACCTTCACTCTATGGAAAGACGACGTTCAAATAAATGGGAGCAAGACCACCGATGAAACTGGAATTGTTTCCTGGGATAACTTGACCTGGGGTACTTACACGGTCAAAGAGGATTCCGCCCCCGTCGGATATGACATTGCTCCTCCCCAAACAGGGACAATTGACGGAGACCACCTCGCTTTAAAGTTTACTTTCCGTGATTACCGAAGCTTAGGAAAGGTGACTTTGAACAAAGTTTATGAAGGTACTCCTCCATCAGGAAGCGTCTCATTCACCCTCAGTGGTCCAACTGGTTCAACAAAGGTTCTAAACGGTGCAGGGACACTTGTCTGGGAAAACCTGGAATGGGGAACCTACACTTTAAGCGAAAGCGCCCCCGAGGGATATTTAATTTCAGGACTTCCCCAAACTTTTACAATTACATCTAACACCCTGGAATACACATTCACTGCCACAAACACCCAGATTCGGGGAAGAGTTGATATTACAAAAACGGGAGTAGCTGACCTTCCTCTTCCCGGAGTTGGTTTCACCCTTTACGTTGATGAAAACAAAAATGGAACCAGAGATCCTGAGGACAACACTGTTCAGGCTTCGGGGACTACCGATCTAAACGGGCAACTTTCCTTCCTTAACATACCCTACGGGTATTACATACTGGTAGAGAGCACAATCCCCACCGGATACCTCGGATTGCCAGACCGGCCTGTGGTTATTTCAAGTCAAGGTCAAGTCGTTACCTTTAACCTCGAAAACACTGTAATCACCGGGACCTTGACATTGAGGAAAATTTCGACGGGTGGGACAGGTTTAGCAGGAGCCGAATTCACACTTTTTGGGCCGGATGGTGTAACTCCCGTTCGAGTCGGAACAACTGATTCAAACGGAACTCTTACCTTCTACGGAATCCCATACGGGTCATACACTCTTAAAGAAACAAAAGCGCCAGAAGGTTACTACGAAATTTCCACAACCTGGAACGTGGTGATCAATTCCCAGGGAATAGTCATTAATCTGGGAGACATTGTGAACACCCCGGTCCCTCCTCCTCCAACACCAACTCCTCCACCACCGGAGACCCCTCCGCCTACTCCCCAAACCCCACCTCCTCCACCTACTCCTCAAACCCCACCTCCTCCCCCGACTCCAGAAGTCGGAGGGGAGACCGCAACTCCTCCTCCTTCGCCCACCCCCTCTCCTGAAGTCGGAGGTGAGACTGCTCTTCCTGTAACCGGGGTTCCCATCACCTATCTTGTGGGAATCGGAGCCCTCCTCTTGATCCTCGGCGGAGTTCTCTTCTTCATCCTCAGACGGGGAAAGAGGGAAGACTTCTAAAGGGAATTTGACCAAATAAAAAGAGGGCGGGGAAACCCGCCCTCTTTTTTTTCTTCCGGACCCAAAATTCCTTCAAGTTCCAAACTCCTCGGCGAAACCCCATTTCCCAAAATAAAACCCGGGAATTCCCCGGAGCCACTACTCCTTGTGAACTCAACTTTCCATTAAGGGCGAAAATTTTCAACCCGGAAAAAATACTTGGATTTCTAATTTTTAAAACAAACTTACCCCTTTAGGAACCATCGGGGATTTTTAAATTCTTCTTCAGGAAACTGGCGCTTTCCTGGACCTGCCCGAATCTCCTTCAACCTCCGGGGGAAACGGGGTTAATTCCGCATCCTTAAGGGGCAGGCTCTTCAAGCAGGCTCCTTAAAAGAAGCATCGCCCAGCAGGCGCTTTGAAACCTGACTTCCTCCCGGCTTCCTTCAAAGAGAAACTTCTTTACCATCACCCGGTTTTCTCCCGCAACGCAGATAAACACAGTCCCAACAGGGACTTCCTTGGTGCCTCCCCCAGGTCCTGCAAGCCCTGTGATTCCCACCCCGAAATCCGCCCCTGATAGTTCCCTGGCTCTTTCAGCCATCGCCAGGGCAACATCGTCAGAAAAAACACCTCTTTCCAGGATCTCCCTTCCAACCCCCAGGGTGTTTGCCTTGGCCTCCGTCCGGTATGTTACCAGACCCTGATGGAAATAATTCGATGCCCCGGGCGTTTCGGTTAAAAGCTGAGAGATCAATCCTCCGGTGAGGGATTCAGCAACCGATACCTTCTTCTTTTTTAAAAGGAGCTCCTCCCCCAACTCCTGCCACAGAAACCTCTCCCCAAAGAAAAATAAATCGGATTTTATCTTCAAAAAATTTTGAATTTGAAAACTAACATCCTGAAAATAGACCTTGGAGCTCTCCTGATTCCCATCAAAAACGAAATGAAGCAAGGTGTGGCTTTCAATCTGGAAAACTTGAAAATTCCCGGAAATATTTTTTAGGGATTCTAGGGCGGGGGGATCAACCTGGGGGAAGAGAAAATAGGTCTTTCCATAAGAATTTCCCAAAAGATTTTGTGGGAGATTTTCAGGGTTAAAAATGGAATCTGGAATATTTTCCAACAAAAAAACCGAGTTGCAGTCTCTCTTAAAAACTTGGATTCCATCAAATTCCCCCTCTTTTACCCATTCCTCCTCAAGGAACGAAAGGGCGGACTCATGGTTCCCCACCAGAAAAAGGGGCCGATGGGAAAATCGGGAGGGAAGGTCCTCAATCCCTCCAGAACTGACAAGGATCTCTTCCCAGGCATATCCGGTTACATCTGCCATCTTCATTGCCCGGAGGAGTTTCCCCCGGGAGGGAAATTTCCCAAAAAAGACGATGGAGCTTCTCATGGCATGATCCTGGGGGCAGTTCGGGAAAAGAGGAAGTTAAAAGCCCGCTCCAGATTTCCCACCAGATCCCTCTTCGTATTCATGAGAAAAATCTTGGGGTTGATGAAGTAGATGTTTCCGTTCAAGGATTCCACTAAGGAATAGACTCTTTCCTTTTCCGCTTTAAACCGCTGGCGAATGGCGTAAACCATGTTATCCAGGATGTTCCGCTCGATCCTCAAGGTGGTATCGATGACCATCAAAGCACAATCGCAAGCCAGTTCCTCTTCCCTTTGGAGGAAGTTCTCAATTTCTGCATAGGGGACATTATTCGGGGGAGAGGATTTCCCTTCAAGGTAAAAGAGCCTCTCTCCCAGCAGGGCAAGGACGTCGAAATCCCCTCCTCCCGAAAGGCCCTCGAGCCTGACTGACCAGAGAGCCTCGGCAAGGAACTCCCGGTGTAAAACCTGAGCAAGAAACCACTCGAAGGTGGGTCCGAAGTTATCTGGGGAGGATTTGAAAAACAATAGCCCCTCCTCATTTTTCTCCACCAATCCCAGTCTCTGGTAAATGGGAAGGTATTTTCCCAAAGCCTCTTCGCTCCATCTATCCGAAAGAAGGGCAAGTTCCCCCTCTCCTACCCTTTTCAACTGGACGAGGTCAGCAAGGATCCTGCGGAAGTAATAATCCCGGAGAAGCTGATAAAATTCCTCCCAGTACTCTTTAAGGGGAGGAAGGATTACACTTTCAAGGCTGTTGGCCCCCACCACCTTGAACCCACGCCAGCGCAGTGAAGCCCTAATGTCACCCATATTTCCTCAGGATAAAGTTAAGTCTGAAAAGGGATGAAGCGCAAGGGGGTGGACTTTTTAAAATCTTTCTTTTAGATGGAGGTATCTTTAAAAAAACTGCACAGGTCCTGAAGGAAGCAGGTTTCGCAGAGGGGCTTTGGGCGGCAGATGGTCCTCCCGTGCTTGATCAAAAGAAGGTGAAGCTGGAGGTGCAATCCCTCGGGGACCAACCTGTCCAGCTTTTCCATCGCCTTTTCAGGACTTTCCTTTTTTCCAATAAAGCCCAGCCTCTTCCCCACCCGAAAAATGTGGGTATCCACGGGGAAAAAGGGAAAACCGTAGGAGAAAAGAAGGACGCACCTTGTGGTCTTGGGACCAACTCCGGGAAGGGAAAGTAAAAAATTTAATAATGCCTCTTTCTCCCCCTCATCAGGGAGAGAAAAGCTCCCGAATTTCCCCTTGATCCTGAAGAGGGCTTCCTGGATTCGGGGAGCCTTCAAGCGGGAAAGCCCCGCAACCTTTATGGCTTCCTCAACCTTGGAGGTCGGAGCAAAAGCGACCTCCTCCCAGGAGGAAAAGGATTCTTTCAGGCGGGAAAAAGCAAGATCCCGATTTCGGTCGTTGGTATTCTGAGAAAGGATAGTGGAAATTAGCTCCTCGGTAGGTTCGGGCGGAGGAAAAGCGATTTCCCCGAAAAAACCCTTGAGCCGAAGGAAGAGCTCTTCAAAGAAGCTTCTTCCTGGGTCCTGAGGAACTACTCCTTTGAGGTCGTTCGCCAGATATCCCCTAAAGTCGCCAGGTGTTCGACCCGTTCCTGGTTCTTTGCCTTGCTCTTCGGTGGGGGCGGGGTCTCCTTTTCCAGTTCGGTGGGTTTCATGGAGAGGGTGATCCTTCTTTCCTTCTTCTTCAGGTTGATCACCTTCACCAGCACCTCGTCACCCATTTTCACCACTTCCTCGGGTTTATTAACCTTCTCGTCGGCGAGCTCGGAGATGTGCACCAGTCCTGAGATACCCTTTTCCAGTTCCACGATCGCCCCATACTTTCCGAGTTTAACGACCTTCCCCTGGGCGGTGGAGCCAACCGGATATTTCAGTTCCACGTTCTCCCACGGGTCGGGCTCGGTCTGACGGAGGCTGAGGGAAATCCTTCCCTCCTCGGGGACAACCTTCAGGACCTTGACCTTGATCTCTTCCCCAACGCTCACGAACTTTGAGGGATGCTTGGGAGCACCCCAGGAAAGTTCCGAGAAGTGAATCAGGCCATCAACCCCACCAACATCAACAAACACTCCCCAATCGACGATCCTGGAGACTTTTCCGGAAACGATGTCTCCCTCTTTAATTTTGGTGAAGACCTGGACCTTTTTAAGTTCCCTTTCTTCTTCCTCAACCTTGCGGGCAGAGCAGGTGAACTTTCGATTCTCCTCGTCCAGTTCGACGACCTTCAACCGCAGGACCTCACCAATCAGGTTCCGGTTTCCTCGCAGCTTGGAACCGATCTGGGAACGGGGGACAAAACCCCAGATACCCAGGTCAACGAGAACCCCTCCCTTAACATTGCGGGCGATGGGAGCTTCAACCACCTTTCCTTCCTGGAAGGCCTCTTTAATCCTAGCCCAGGCCATTTCGTAGTCCGCCCTCTTCTTGGAAAGGATGATATTGCCCTGGTCGTCCTCAACCTTAAGGACATAAAGGGTGAGTTCATCCCCGACCTTCACCACGTCTTTTGCAGAGGAGACGGGCTCCCGGGACAATTCCTTCAAGGGAACGATTCCCTCGGACTTGTAACCGATGTCCACGAGCGCGCTGTCGTTTTCCACGGCCACAACAAGCCCTTTAATCAGGTCCCCTTCCTTGAAAGTCCGGGATATGTACTTCTCAATAAGGGTCTCCGGTGGTTGTTCGTGAACCTGTTGCTCTTGAACTTCTCCTTGAGCTACCTCGTTTTCTAAACTTGCTTTTTCTAATTCTTCCACTTCAATCACTCTCCTGACACTTGCCCTCGAGGGGCGGTTTAGAAATACTTCCCGGGGGGTTAACTCCGGGGGGTTTCGACGCCTTTTCGGGCGGATTGGTTAATTTTCCTCCAATTCGAGGCTAATATCAAGGGCTTTCACAGAGTGAGTGAGGGCCCCCAAAGAAATATAATCCACGCCGGTTTCAGCGATCTCGCGGATGTTTTCTTCTGTTATTCCCCCTGAGGCTTCGAGGATCACTTTCCCCTTTCCTTTTTCCACGCACTTCCGGATTTCCGAGGGGGGCATGTTGTCGAGCATTATCCAGTCCGGGTTTCCCTCGAGGGCTTCTAAAAATTCTTCGAAATTCGTGACCTCGATTTCCACTTTGACCCCGGGCCTTAAATTTTCCCTGGCGGATTTCAATGCTTCCTTAATTCCTCCCTTGGCTCTTATGTGGTTATCCTTGATCAAAGCCATGTCGAAAAGACCCATCCTGTGGTTCTGCCCTCCCCCTGTGCGGACCGCATATTTCTCCAGGTCCCTCCAGAGGGGGGTGGTCTTCCGGGTATCGAGGATTTTGGCTTTTGTTCCCTGAATTATCCTTACAAAATTGTTTGTTCTGGTAGCGATCCCTGAAAGGTGGGAGAGCAAGTTCAAAGCAACCCTTTCTCCCCCCAGGATGGCCCTGGTTTTTCCCTTGATCCTTAAAAAGACGGTCCACGGAAGAAGGCGATCGCCTTCTTTCAAAATGATCTCTTCCTCCAGGTTAGGGTCCAGCAAGCGAAAGACTTCCAGAGCGAAGGGTACACCGCAGAGAATTCCTTCTTCCTTGGCAAGGAAATAGCCCCTCGAGACATCCGTCTCCGGGATCAGGGCCTCGCTGGTAACATCCCCGGAACCAATGTCCTCGAGAAGGGCTTCCCTCAATCTTTCCTTTAAGTTCACTTGACCATCATCCTTTCCTCTCCTTCCCACTTAAAGCAGATGTGTTTTTTCCACCGAACATCGTCCCTTTTGGGGAAGTCAGACCTCTGGTGGGCTCCCCGGCTTTCATCCCTCATGAGAGCGGCTTCCAGGATCAGGTATGCCAGTGAGCAAGAATTGAAGAGCTGGAAGTCATCAACCGATGAAAGGGACAGCTTTTGGATTTCTTCCTGCCAGAGGGAAACTTGCTTGAAAGCATCCTCCAAACGCTCTTTGTTCCTGACTATTCCCGCCCCTTTCCCCAAAAGCGATCTGAGATCAGAAAGGGTAAAAGAGGGACGCTCCTCGACCAGCCCTTTAATATCCTCCGGAAAGGAGGGAGAGGGAGTTTTGCCCCTGCTTTCGCCCAATTTCTGGGCAAGCCGTCGAGAGAAGACCAATCCCTCCAGTAAGGAATTGGAAGCAAGCCTGTTTGCCCCGTGCACCCCCGTGCAGGAGGCCTCACCAATCGCGAAAAGCCCGGGGAGGGAAGTGAAACCCCAGGTATCAACGCTTACTCCACCCATTGAATAGTGAGCGGCAGGGGAAACGGGAATTGGCTGGGTTAAGGGATCCCATCCTAAGGACCGGCACTTTTCGAGGATGGCGGGGAATCTTTTCTGAGCGGTCTCGGGAGGAATTGGCCTCATGTCCAGAAAGACGTGATCCACCCCTTCCTTCTGCATCTCCAGGAAGATGGAATGGGAGACGATATCCCTGGGCGCGAGCTCCGCAAGGGGATGATAGGAGGGCATAAAACGCTCCCCCTTATGGTTGAGGAGGACTGCCCCCTCTCCCCTTACCGCTTCGGAAATCAAAAAGCGGGGGGACTCGTCGTGGAAAAGAACTGTGGGATGGAACTGGATGAACTCCAGGTCACAAAGTTCTGCCCCAGCCCGATAGGCAATGGACAGCCCGTCCCCGGTGGTCCCTTCGGGATTGGTTGAGGGGGTAAGAAGGGAGGCGTACCCCCCGGTTGCCAGGACAACCTTTCCGGTCTCCACCACAAGGGGTCCTCCTTCGCCCAGGAGGATCGCGCCAACCACCGCTCCATTTTCGGTGAGCACGTCAACAAGGTAATTGTTCTCGAGAAATTTTATCCTTTCAAAGGAAAGGGCTTTCTCGTAAAGGGTTTTTATGATCTCATCACCGGTCCGATCTCGAACGTGAAGCACCCTCCTTGCGGAGTGGCTCCCCTCGCGGTTCAAGGAGAGGTGGCCTCCTTCCCGGTCAAAATTGACCCCCATCTTGACCAGGCCCTTGATCGCCGCCCCAGCCTCCCTCACCAAAACCCAAGCTGCTTCCTCGGAAGATAAGCCAGCTCCCGCCCGAAGGGTATCCTGAAGATGCAGGTAGGGAGAATCCCCGGGGCCAATTGCACAGGCAACCCCACCCTGGGCAAGTGAGGAATTGCTCACAAACGCCCTTCCCTTGGAAATCAGGAGAACCTCCCCCTCAAAGT
Source organism: Caldisericota bacterium (assembly GCA_024655965.1). Classification (GTDB taxonomy): domain Bacteria; phylum Caldisericota; class JANLFM01; order JANLFM01; family JANLFM01; genus JANLFM01. The sequence goes on from JANLFL010000002.1 coordinate 294,286, forward strand.
TCAAAGCAAAAAAGAGGCCGGCAATACCCGTGCCGGCAACAAGAACCTCAGTTTTTATCCGGGGGAAATCCCTCATTTTTGAGGGGGGAATCAGATATCTTCTCATGAAAGCTCCAGCATTCGAAGGAGGCTTTTCCTGGCACGGGAGGCTACCTCCATAGGCACTTCAACCTCCCCGGTTTCGTCCTTCAGGCAATTAAGGAGAGCGACAGCGTCAGTCTTTTTCATATTCGGGCAAAGAAGGAGGGGTGAGGCAAGGAAGAACTCCTTTTCCGGGTTTTCCTTTTTCAACCGATAGATCAGCCCCTCTTCAGTCCCGATGATGAAACTACCTGAGGGATCCTTTTTGGCGAACTTCAACATTCCTCCGGTCCCCAAGACCTGGTCAGCCAACTTTCTCACCTCCGGGCGGCACTCGGGATGAACCAAGACTTTGGCCTCAGGATGAAGGGCACGGGCTTTGAGGATGTCCTCCGCCATGAGGCGGAAATGGGTGGGGCAAAACCCTGGAAAAAGGTGCACCGTTTTTCGGGAATTCTCCTTGACCCAGCCTCCCAGGCCCTGGTCGGGGACGAAAATGACCTCCTCTTGGGGAATCAGTTCCACGATCCTCAAAGCGTTGGCGGAAGTGCAGATCACATCGGAGATCGCCTTCACCTCCGCAGAGGAGTTGATATATGTTACGATTGCAGATCGGGGGAATTGCTCCTTCATTTTCAGGACCTTCTCCTTCGAGGCCATGTTGGCAAGCGGGCAACCCGCACCACGAACAGGCATCAGAACCCTTTTCCCGGATAAAATCCGGGCAACTTCCGCCATGAAGTACACACCGCAGAATACGATCAAATCCCGGTCAGTTTTTTGAGCCTGAAGGGAAAGCTCCAGGGAATCCCCCACGAAATCGGCGACATCCTGGACCTCGGGGATCTGATAATTATGGGCGAGGATTAAAGCCCTCTTCTTTTCCTTTAAAGACAGGATTGCTTCTTTCCACAATTCCTGATTTTCAGCCATCGTTTTATTATAAACTAAAACTGGAGCTCAAATATGGCCAAGGAGAAAAGGACATCATACCGCGAGTCATTGAGGTTAAATCCTGAGGACCTTTGCGCTGACCTTCCCAGGGAGCAATTAAAATTTCACGACACGGGGGAACTTGAACCACTTGACCGTGTAGTGGGCCAGGAGAGGGCAATGAGGGCTCTGGAGGTTGGGCTGGGGATCAGGGCAAAGGGTTTCAACATCTTCGTCTCGGGAAGGACGGGAACCGGTAGGACTTCAATAATCACAAACCTGGTGAAAGAAAGGGCCAAACAGGAGAAGGTCCCACCCGATTGGGCTTACGTCTTCGATTTCACTCAGCCCGATCGCCCCAAGGCGATCTCGGTTCCGCCGGGAACCGGAATCCTTTTTTCCCGTTCGGTCGATTCCCTGATTTCATCTTGTGAAGTTGAACTCAGGAAGCTTTTCACCTCACCTGTATATCTTGAAAGGAAGAACTCCTTGGAGGAGAAGGCTGGGGCTTCAAAGCAACAGCTTCTTCTGGAAGTTCAAAAATCCGCCCTCGAACTCGGCTTTTTCATTGAGCCAACCCCTCAGGGAATACTTTCCATCCCGGTGAAAGAGGGAAGGAAGTTAAGTCCCGAGGAGTTTCAGAAACTCCCCGAGGAGGAAAGAAAAGTTTTCGGGGAAAACTCCCAAAAACTCCATCAGCTTCTCGAAGAGTTGGTCCTGGAGTCCCGGAGGATTGATCGCCAGTTTGCGGAAGACCTGAGAAAAATGGAAAAGGAGCTTGCCAGCTCCCTCCTTGAACCAATTTTCCTGAAGTACATGGAACCATTCCAAGAGCAGGAGGAAATTATCACCTGGCTAAAAGAGGTGAAGAACGATCTCCTCTCCCGGTTGAGGGATTTCAAAGAAAAAGAAGGGCAGGAAGAAGAAAGAGGGGGAGTCGATCTGAGCAAGTACAGGGTAAACCTTTTCGTCAATCGGGCAGGGTTAAAAGGGGCTCCGGTGGTCTTTGAACCAAACCCCTCCTACTACAACCTAATGGGGAAAATCGAGTACCGTTCAGCATTCGGAACCTGGGTTACCGACCAGACAATGGTCAAAGCGGGGGCGATTCATGTGGCAAACGGGGGTTACCTGATTCTCCCCGCTCAAGAGCTATTGGCTTCTCCTTTTTCCTGGGAAGCATTGAAAAGGGCGCTCCGCTCGGGAGTCGCCAGGGTGGAGAATTTGTCCGAGTTCGTTGGAGGAGTTCCCACGGCCACCTTAAGGCCTGAACCGATCCCTGTTAACCTCAAGGTGATAATAATTGGCCAGCCCAGGCATTTCTTCCTCCTTCATGCCCTGGACGAGGATTTCCCCAAGCTCTTTAAGATTCGAGCGGATTTCGACACCGAATTCCCCCGAAATGAACAATCGGTGGCCGACTATGCCTCCTTTTTAAACTTGTTAACTCGAGAGGACCCAGACCTGTTGCCCTTCGATTCGGGAGCAGTGGCCTCACTTGTGGAATATGGTTCACGGCTTGCAGGTTCGAAGGGAAAACTATCAGCAAGCTTCATGGAAATTGCGGATGTTGCCTACGAAGCCAGTTACTGGGCAAAAATCCAATCATCAAAATACGTCCAGGCTCCCCATGTAAAAAAAGCCCTGGAGGAAAAATACTTCCGCTCCAACCTCCTTGAGGAAAAAATCCAGGAAATGATCAAAAATAAGGTCCTCATGATCGATACCCGAGGGATGAAAATCGGGCAGATTAACGGATTATCCCTGTTCGCCGTTGGGAACTACTGGTTCGGGAAACCCAACAAGATCACCGCCCGGGTCTTCTTGGGAAGAGCCGGGGTGGTGAACATTGAACGGGAAATCGCCCTTTCTGGCCCAATTCACAGTAAGGGGGTCCTGATTCTCACGGGTTACCTTGGGGGCCAGTATGCCCAGGATTTTCCCCTCAGCCTTTCCGCCTCTTTGACCTTCGAGCAAATGTACGAGGAAATTGAGGGTGACAGCGCCTCAGCAGCGGAACTTTTTGCCCTCCTTTCGGCCCTTTCAGAAATCCCTTTAAGTCAGGAAATCGCGGTAACAGGTTCCGTGAACCAGTTTGGGGAAATCCAGCCAATCGGGGGAGTAAATGAAAAAATCGAGGGGTTCTTCTCCGTTTGCAAGGCCCTTGGTTTCACCGGAAATCAAGGAGTAATCGTTCCCCGGGGAAATGTCCAGAACCTCATGCTAAAAGAAGAAATCAGGGAAGCAGTAAAGGACGGGGTTTTCCACATCTGGGCAATCGAGAAAGTCGAGGAGGGGCTTGAAATCCTCTCAGGGATTCCTGCAGGAGAAAAAGACCCGCAAGGAAAATTCTCTCCGGGAAGCTTTCATGCCCGCGTTTCCGAGAAACTTTTTTACTACGCGCAAAAACTCAAGGATTTTTTTCGAACCGGGCCTGAAGAGGTCAAGCATTAGACGCCCAAAGCCTTTTCTGTTAGAATTTTTCAAAAGCCCCACAAAGGGGGAAACGGAGGTCAATTTGAAAAGATTATTCACCTCGACTTTTGGCAGGCTCGGGCTTTTTGTTCTTATTGGCCTGTTCCTGCTTAGTTTTTCTCTCCCGGTTGCTCTCGCCCAGACAGAGCAACCCACCGAAGAACCCCTGATCACGGCAAGCGGAGAGATGTGGCTCCAAAGCTCCGGAGGAGGAAACGCGGTATTAAACATTAAAGTCTCCCAAGCGCTCCTGGATATGGGCTTCACCCTTGAGAGCTTCACCCAGGACATTCAATCTGATGAATCTGCTGAGGTCACCTCTGCTCAGGACCTGGGAGGAGGAAATTACCGCGTGGCCTTCAAGTGGGCTGATGGAAAAAAATTCTTCGGTGAGGACAGCATCACCTTCAACCCCGACGGCTCCATAACCTTTGACCTGGGAGACTTGAGCTCCTTTGAAACCCTCACGGTCCACGTCCAGGGAACAATCACGGAAACTGATGGGAGTAAAACCTCAAACGATACTGCGGTTTTCTCCGCTTCCCCTGGAGGAAAAATTTCTTTTAACCCAGGAGGAATTATCACCCCTCCTACAACTCAACCACCCACAACTCCGCCCACAGGGACACTTCCACCAACTACCCAACCTCCCACAACCGGTATCACCCCTCCTGCCACCCAACAACCCACTCCCTCTCCAACCGGGGGGCCAGCTCCTTCCGGAGGTGGGTTGAGCACAACCTGGATCATCATCATAGCCTTCGCTGCCCTTTTCGTTCTGGCGATCATCGTCTTGATTGTGAGCTTGAGCATGAGGAAGAGGAGACCGCCTCAGGCTGGATATCCTTATGCCCCTCCTCCTCCCCCGCCGCCTCAGGCTGGTCCCGCTCCGGGATACATGTTCTGTCCCAACTGCGGAAAACAGGTCCCCCAGGGGACAAGGTTCTGTCCCTACTGCGGGTTCCAGATCGGAGCCCCAACTCCCCCTCAGGCTCCAACTCCTCCCAATTTCCCGGAAAACCCCCCGCCTCCACCCGAGACCCCTCAAAGCTGATCCGGGGAAAGGATAATTGAAGATGTTAAGGCCCCTTCGGGGGCCTTAATTTTTTTCCTAATAAGGAAAAACAAAAAATAGGTGGGGGGAAAAAGTTCAACTAAAATTGCAAATTTATTAAAATAAAAAAGTAATTTTTCCTAAAAATTGGGAAAGAAGGGGAAAATATGTTGAAAACCTTTAAATTTCTAATTTTCAGGGGAATTGCGGTCATTTCAATTTTGGGGCTCCTGCTGTGGTTTTTTCCACCCAGCGCTTTTTCCCAGGAGGATGAAGGAGGGGGATTGTACCCCCCATATAAAGAAGGGGGAGAAAACGCTCTCTTTAGCTTTCCAGCAACCTTTTCGGTCTGGGTAGAAAAGACCGGGGAATGGAGAGCCGAACTGTGGCTAAGGCCCTGGCAGGAAGAGCTCGAACTTGGACTTACCCTGGAATGGTTTATTAACACACTTTCAATTCTGAAGAGGGTCGAGGTCACCAGGGCCATAGTCATCGAAGATGAAGGGATATGGATCATCCAATTTCGTAGTCCCCGAATTACGGATTTTTTAGGAGCGAGGGTGACTGAAAACTCCGATGGTTCATACACCTTTGATTTCAAAGATTTTTGTGAATGGTCCCAAATCAACTTTCATGTGGAAGGGGAAATCATCAAAACAAACGGTCGAAAAGTAGAGGCTGGTACGGTTGAATTCTCCAATGTGAAAAATGCAACTGTGACCGTTGCCCTGGGCGGTGGGGCTCCCCCCAGTCCCCCGCCGACTACAACCCCTCCCACAGGGACACTTCCACCAACTACCCAACCTCCCACAACCGGTATCACCCCTCCTGCCACCCAACAACCCACTCCCTCTCCAACCGGGGGGCCAGCTCCTTCCGGAGGTGGGTTGAGCACAACCTGGATCATCATCATAGCCTTCGCTGCCCTTTTCGTTCTGGCGATCATCGTCTTGATTGTGAGCTTGAGCATGAGGAAGAGGAGACCGCCTCAGGCTGGATATCCTTATGCCCCTCCTCCTCCCCCGCCGCCTCAGGCTGGTCCCGCTCCGGGATACATGTTCTGTCCCAACTGCGGAAAACAGGTCCCCCAGGGGACAAGGTTCTGTCCCTACTGCGGGTTCCAGATCGGAGCCCCAACTCCCCCTCAGGCTCAAACTCCTCCCAATTTCCCGGAAAACCCCCCGCCTCCACCCGAGACCCCTCAAAGCTGATCCGGGGAAAGGAAAAGCCCATTAAAGAAGGGGTCCTAAGGGACCCCTTCTTTTCTCGCCTCCCTATCCTTTTGTTTTGATTAAACTTTGGAACAATAAAAATTTAATTGAATGAGGCGACCTTTTTTAGGTATTCACGAAAGAAATCCTCCTCGAATCCCAGAAGGTCCTGATCGACATTCTCAAAAACGTCCGTAAAGTAGTGGTAATTCCCCAGCATTCCCCTTTCGTCCTTCCCCAAAAAGGAGATGGTCTGAAAACCCTTCGCGGCCACGGGAAGAGAATCCGTGGGAAGAAGTAAATTCTTCTGCTCCTGAACTGCCTCTGGATAGGCTTTTTGCAATTGACGGGCAATTTCCAGGAGTTCTCTTCCCGCTCTCCGGTAAAGGATCATCCCTTCCCCTGAAAGGAAGGTCACTTTCCCCGTTCCCAGATTGTCTAGGACAATGAACTTGGTCTCTTCAGCAGGGAGCTCCCCCGAGACCTTTTTTAAAAAAGCCTTCATCCCCTTCGTCCCCCCTTCCTCATTTCCCGTAAATAGGAAGAGGATCTCAGTATCCGAAGGGTACTCCTTCCTGTTCACTTTATAATCCTGAGCAAGGAAAAGCGCCAAAGCGGTGCCTGATCCATTATCGTTTGCCCCGGGAGTGTATCTTCCGGTCATCCAGGAAAGAAGGAAGAGGAGGAAAACTAAAAAGGAAAGGGAAGTCCCCGCCAATAAAAACCAGAAAGCGAGGTTAAAAAGGCCCGATAACTTAAAAACTATCCCCAGAAGCGTTAACCCCAAACCAGTATAACTGAAAGCAAAAAGAAGGGGGATCCTGGGGACCATGAGGGGATGAAAGATAAAGCTTCCCCTCTGGGTATCGTAATGGGCGGAAACGACTATCAACCGGGAGGGGAGCTTCTCCGGGAGAGTGTAGATGTTCTGGGATTTTAAGCGGGGAGAAAGGGTCAGGTCGAGTTCCCAACCCGAGACTTCCAAAAAAAGAAGGAGGAGGCCGTAAGCGAGAGGGATTAGGGAGAGCCACCAGAAACCGGAAAACAAGGAAATTAACCCCCCAATGACAGTCAATAAAAGAACCTGGACCGGCAAGAGGTAAAAGTTATCCCGGGTTGCCCAAAACTCCTGAACTATTACCCTGTATCCCAGCCCCTCCAGCCTTTCTTTGATCCACAGGCCCGCCTTTTTTTCCTCCTCGGTTGCCGACCCCCTGTGGGGAAAAGTGCAAAGCTCCTTTAAAAAATCCACGGCCTTTTTCATTTCATTCGCCCTCCAGCATAATAATCCTCACATCAGCAAGGTTTGTCCCTGTGGGACCGGTGATGATCAGACCCCCAGTTTTTTCAAAAAAATGAAAAGAGTCATTTCGACGGAGGTAATCCAGGGGATCCAGGTTTAGAGACTTAAATTTCTGATAATCCTCCCAACTGGCATAAGCCCCTGCCGCAGGGGAGTTTCCATCCTTCCCATCGGTCCCGCAGGAGAGAATGAAAAATCTTCCCTTGAAACCCGCCATCTCTTGGAGAAAGTAAAGAGCGAACTCTTGATTTCTCCCCCCGCAACCTGGACCTTTTAGGTCCACCGTGGATTCCCCGCCTGAAAGGAGCGCGCAGGGAGGGGGGAAAGGAAAGCCGCTTTTTAATATTTCCTGAGCGATCTGGGCATGAAATCTTGAAAGGGATTGGACTTCTCCTTCAAGGCGAGAGGAGAGAATGTAAGATTTAATTCCCCTTTCCATGAGCGCATCCCTGCACTTTTCCAGAAAGTGCAAGTTTGAAGCGACGATTAAATTTTTGATCCGGTGATGGAAAATTTCATGGGGACTTCCCTCGCTTCCCCTCTTTTCCAGCTGCTCGAGGAATTTCAAAACCCTTCCAGGAATTTTTCCCTCAAGGCGATAGGAAGAAATTATTTCCAGGGCTTTTGAGGAAGGTTCATGATCATGGACAAAGGGACCGGAGGCAATGGTAGGAAGGTCATCCCCCACGACATCAGAGACAATCAGGTTTATCACTTTTGCGGGAAAACTCACCTTTGCCAGCCCGCCTCCCTTGATCCGCGAAAGTTTCTTGCGAATGGTATTAATTTCTTTAATCGTCAAAGGGGCGCTAATCAAGGCTTCGAATGTCAGGGATTTCTCCTCCAGGGTAAGGCCTTCGACCGGTAAAACCGCAAGTGAGGAGCCCCCACCGGTTGTGATAAAGATCACCAGGTCCTCTTCTCCCAGCCCTGAGAGGAAAGAATATAAAGCCAAACCAGCGGAATGGCTTGTTTCATCTGGGAAAGGATGGGAGCCTAAAAATGTGCGAATTTTTGGGGGGAAATCAGAAGGAAAATGATGGGAAACAATTAACCCTTCATCGATCCTGTCTCCCAAAACCTCCAGTACTCCCCTTGCAATTGAGGGAGCCCCTTTTCCCAGGCCGGCGAGCAACACCCTCCGAAAATGGCCCAAATTTTCCAGGAAGTTTTCCCCCCAAAAGAGCTTCTCACCTTCCAGACGAAGTTTATCCTTCGCCAGCCTGTAGAGATCGAGGGCTTTTAGGGCTTCCCTGAAACAGGATTCCAGAATCTCTTTCATGGCAATTCAATTTTAAAGTCAGGGAGGGGGAATGGGAACCTTTGGGCACTGGGGAGGTTATTTAAAAATCCCCAAGGAATCAAATTCGTTTAAAAGTTCAAAACAAAAACCCGAAGGGAAGGAATCTGTATCTAAAAACCACAAAGGTGGTAGCGGATCTTGGGGAAATTATTTATAGGGTAAAAGGTCGTCTTGCCTCAAAAGAATAAGTCCGCGTTTCCAATGGTTTGGAGGGGTTTTCCCTTATCCTTCTCTTTTTACTTTAACTTCCAAAACTCCAATTGAGGGGCTTCCTGCCGCCACCAGGTCCCCGTCCTGGAGTGGGCCCACCCCTGAAGGGGTTCCCGTGGCGATAATGTCCATGGGTTCAAGGGTCATAATTTTGGAAATATAAGAAACGAGTTCGGGGACAGAAAAGACGAGGTCGCAAGTATTGCCTCTTTGCTTGAGCTCTCCGTTCACTTCGAGCCATATTTCGCAGTTGAAAGGATCAAGCTCTTCCTTCGGCACCAGCCGCGGGCCGAAGGGGGCAAAGGTGTCGAAGCCTTTGGAAATGGTCCAGGGTAGTTTTTCCTTCATCGCTTTGGCCTGGAGGTCTCGAGCAGTAACGTCTATCAAAAGGGAGTAGCCCAGAACAAAATCCAGGGAATTTTCCGGGGAAACGTTTTTGGCCCTTTGGCCCATGACCACCGCAAGTTCCACCTCGTAGTCCACTCGCTGGGAATTTTGAGGCAGAATCACTGTCCCCCCATGAGAAAGAAGGGAGGATGGCGGTTTAAGAAAGAAGCTTGGCTCCGCGGGTACTTCTCCACCCATTTCCTGAGCATGCGCTTTATAATTTTTTGCCAGAGCCACTATTTTTGTGGGAAAAATTTCCAGTTCCTGGTCCCGGAAAGGAATCCTCATCTTTCACCTCACAAGAAAGAAGTAGCTTCAATTGAATAATAACGCATGCAGGAAAGACCTGGGGAACTTCCTGAATTAAAGAAAAACCTTCTAATCAAAATGCTTATTTTTTCAGGCGTTCCCTGTAACTTCTGTAATCCTTAACAAGGCGGTGGTATTCGCCGTTCATTAAGGGAGAGGAAATGAGGAAGTCAGCCGTCGCCCGATTGCAAGCCACGGGGATGTTCCAAACCGCCGCCAGCCTTAACAAGGCTTTGACATCAGGATCATGGGGAAGGGGTTCGAGGGGATCCCAGAAGAAAATCAGGAAATCCACCTTCCCCTCGGCGATCATAGCCCCGATCTGCTGGTCCCCGCCCAGGGGGCCTGATTCGAGCACGGTGACCTCAAGGTCTAACTTTTCCTTAAGAAGGCTTCCGGTGGTCCCGGTGGCGAACAGGTCGTGCTGGGACAACAATTCCTTGTTGAAACCCACCCATTCCAGGAGATCTGGTTTCTGGTTATCGTGGGCCACCAGGGCTATCCTTTTCCTCGGCCCAAGAGGAATTCGAATGTAATCCATTGAACTCATCCTTTGGAAGTATTTTAAGGGATGAAATCTCCCAAAATACCATCGGAGATCACTGGGGTCTGAGGACGGGTGTATCTCTTGATGTTCGCCTGAGCATAGTTGAACGCTTCTTCGATGGAAACTGAACCGTCGTTGTCCGCATCACCTTTTCCGGAGAGAATCCCCTGGTCAACCAATAGGTAGGTGAAGAAGCCATTCTCCACCGAAGAGGATTCTCCGGAAAGCTGGTTCGCCTTGCATGCCATTGTGTTCAACTTCCCATTTCCCTTTAAACCGAGGTCCTGGTCGGCATCCACCATTCCCCCAGAATAGCAGGAATCGAAACCCAGCCAGATTTGAGAGGCCTCTATTTCCTTAAATTTCGATGCCAAGACCCCATCCCAGAGGAAACCCAAATCGGAGGTGACGATGCATTCGTCAATTTTTTCCCCGTCACCATCCCTGTCTGAAGAGGAGCGGGAACCATGACCGGAGAAGTAAAAAACCACGATGGAATCCCCAGCCGATTCTTTTTTCAACCAGTCAAGAGAGGAAGTGACGTTGGCATAGGTAGCATTTCCATCTGTGAGGGTTTGTATATCCCCTTCCGAAAAACCGTATTTTTGGACGAGAGCTTTCTTCATGTCCAAAACATCGTTCACGCAGTACCTCAAATCATTCTGCTCGCCCTGGTAATCGTTAATTCCCACGAGGACGGCGATCTTTTTCTGGGAAGAGGAAGAAGTCTCTTCCATGGAAAACTGAACAGTGGGCTTTAGCGAGGGATTCCTGTTTTCCACAAGGTTGACACCCGGACCACCCCTTAACTCGGTAGTAATGGGAAAAACGGAAAGGCCAAAAAGCAGCGCAAAAACCAACAGGACCTTTGTAAGTTTCACCTTGTCCCTCCTTGTCTTGTTCCCACCACTTTAAACCAACCTTCTGAAAATAGCAAAAGGCTATTTTACGGAAATCACTTTTCCCCCGGTAATTTTCAGGAGGTCTTGGGGAGAAAGGGAGAAAACCGCATTGGGAGTCCCTGCAGCAGCCCAGATCACTTCATAATTGAGTAAGTCCTCGTCCACCAAGGTTTCAAGTTTTTCCCGGTGGCCAAGAGGAGGGACCCCCCCGATGGAAAAACCGGTCTTCTCCCTGACAAACTCCGCATCCGCTTTCTCGATTGGTTCGCCCAAAGAGGAGGAGACCTTGATTTCGTTTACCCGGTTTGCCCCGGAGACGAGAATCAGAATCGCCCGGTTAGATTCCTTCGTCCTAAAAATGAGGGATTTCACAATTTGTTCCACCAGGCATCCAACTGCCCGCGCAGCTTCCTGAGCGCTTCGGGTAGTCTGGGGGAGCTCAATAACCTGAAAGTCGAAACCCGCCTCTTTTAAGGACCTCTGAACCTTTTCCGCAGAGGGGCTTAACTGGCTGTTCATCCCTTCAAACCTTATTTAATCGGAGCTGGCGAGAAGGTCCCTAACCGCGCTTTCAAGATGGGAGCGGACAGCCCTCTCTGCCCCTTCCGGGTCCCTATTCTTAAGACATTCGATGATTTGAGAGTGCTCCATTATGCTGTGGGGCATCCGGTTGGGAGCGGTTGAGGTGTAATACCTGGAGAGGCTGATCTGATAAAGTTGCCGGGTGAGAATGTCGATTAAGACTTGGGACCGGGAACAAGTGACAATCAGGGAATGAAACTTCAGATCGTAGTTGCGGAATTTGCGGTATTCGGAACTGGGGTTTCGGGCAAAATCATTGTGCCATTTTTCAATTGTCGCAAGCTGGCTGGGGGTGATCCGCCTTGCGGCCATGGAAGCCGCCAGGCTCTCGCACATCCCTTCCACCAGAAGCACGTCCACCAGTTCCTCTTTGGTGAATGTCCTCACGTAAACCCCGGAATGAGGTTTTATCACCACAAGACCCTCCTGCTCCAGCATCAGGAAAGCGTCCTGAACTGGGGTGGGACTCACCCGGAGTTTTTTGGTGAAATACTCAATGGGGATCCGTTCCCCTGGTTGGAATTGCCCGGAGAGGATGGACTTCCTGATGGTCTTGGCAATCTCTTTCCTTAAAAGAATTTTCAGTGCCATACCGAGCTCCTTTAAGCGGAATGATGTATAAATTTTAACCGACAATCCCACCTTAAAAAAGAGTGTAAGTGATTTTTTTAATAAAATTTTTTATTTTTTAGAGATAATGAGGGATTTGGTTTCTGATTAAAAATAAAATGTAAAATTTTTAATTTTACTTCTATTGATTTTCCCTCCGCTTCCTGCCACAATAATCATTAATTTTAAGTCCCAAAAATGGAAATGAGGACCTTCGGGGAAAGAGAAAAAGAAAAAGGGGAAAAATCTTCCTCCAAAAGAGGGGTTGTCTTCAACATCCAGCGCTATTCCATCCAGGACGGACCGGGAATTCGAACCACCATATTTCTCAAGGGTTGTCCCCTGAAATGCCTCTGGTGCCACAATCCGGAAGGGATCAATCCCAATCCGGAAATCATCTGGTTGGAGACAAGGTGCCTGGGGTGCAGGAGATGCGTTCAGTCATGCCACCTGGAAACCCCAATATTTCCCCCGGCCTTTGATCCTCGTTGCAACCTTTGCGGGGAATGCTTGAGGACTTGCCCGGCAAAGGCCCTGGAGCTTGCAGGAAGGGGATTCTCGAAGGAAGAATTGATGGAGGAGATCCTAAAGGACCGGGTATTTTTCGACCTCTCCCAGGGGGGAGTAACCTTCTCGGGAGGCGAGCCCCTATTTCAAGGTGAGTTTCTCCTGGAAATCTTATCCGCTTGTAAAGAGGAGCGAATTCACACCGCTCTGGATACCTCCGGTTTCTGCGAGATGGGCTTGCTCCAGAAAGTGGAGCCTCTATCGGACCTCTTTCTTTACGACATTAAGACTATTGATGTAAAAAAGCACCTGGAGTTTACCGGGGTCCCCAACTTTCAAATCCTGGAGAACCTCTCCTGGTTATCTAAAAAACCGGAAAAAGTAATCGTCCGCTTTCCTGTCATTCCCGGATTAAACGATGACGATTTTGAAATCCAGCAGATGGGGGAGTTCCTCCTTTCCTTGAATATTCGGGAAATTGACCTCATTCCCTACCACAAAATGGCCAGGGATAAATACCGGAGGTTGAGGAGGGAATATCCCCTAAATAACCTGGAAAATCCAAGTTCAGAAAGGCTTGAAAAGATTAAAATAGCTTTGGAGAGATATGTACCAAAAGTGAAGATAGGAGGATAGACATGAGGGAAAGGGTAAAAAGGTTAAGGGAGGAAAGCCTGAACACTCAACCCTGGCTTTCCCAGGAAAGGGCACTCCTAATCACCAAATATTACAGGGATCTGGCGGAACCCCACCTTTCCGCTCCCATGAAGAGGGCTCTGGCTTTTAAATACCTCATGGAAAATAAAGAAATTTTCATCGGTGAGGGGGAGCTAATTGTGGGAGAAAGAGGGCCCTCACCCAGATCCTCCTACACCTATCCCGAGATCTGCTGCCACTCCTTGGAAGACCTGGAAATTTTAAATTCCCGGCCCAAAATTGCTTACCGGGTCAGCGATGAAATGAAAAAGGTTTACCGGGAGGAAATCATTCCCTTCTGGAAAGGAAAAGCGATGAGGGACATCCTTTTCTCCCGGATGTCTCAGGAATGGAGGAACGCTTACGAAGCGGGGATTTTCACCGAGTTCATGGAGCAAAGGGCCCCGGGACACACGGTCCTTGATGACAAGATTTATCGGAAAGGCTTGAGGGACCTCCAAGCGGAGATCCAGGTCTCCCTGGCCAGCCTGGACTACTTTAATGATCCTGAGGCCTACCGCAAAAGCGAGGAATTGAAAGCAATGCACATCGCTTGCGAAGCTGTGATTAACTTCGCCCACCGTCATGCGAATAAAGCCCTGGAGCTTGCGGAGAAGGAGACCGATCCCCGGAGAAAGAGCGAGCTAAAAAGGATCGCCGAGGTCTGTCGAAGAGTCCCTGCCTATGCCCCCCGCGATTTTTGGGAAGCCCTCCAAGCATACTGGTTCGTCCATTTGGGAGTTGTCACCGAATTGAACACCTGGGACTCTTTTTGCCCAGGCCATTTGGACCAGCACCTTTACCCCTTTTTCAAAAAGGATCTTGAGGAAGGAAGGTTAACTGAGGAAGATGCCAAGGAGCTTCTGGAATGCCTCTGGGTAAAGTTCAACAACCAGCCCGCTCCCCCAAAAGTGGGTGTCACCGGGCAGGAGAGCGCTACTTACACGGATTTCTGCAACATCAACCTCGGGGGACTGAAAGCTGACGGATCTGATGGAGTGAACGACCTAACCTATTTGATTCTTGACGTGATCGACGAAATGAGGCTGGTTCAACCGTCTTCAAACATCCAGCTTTCACGGAAGAGCCCCGAAAAATTCCTGCTCAGGGCTTGCGAGATCATTCGCAAGGGATGGGGACAACCATCCGTCTTCAATGCTGACATGGTGGTCATGGAGCTTCTTCGTCAGGGTAAGAGGATCGAAGATGCCAGACAAGGTGGGACTTCCGGGTGCGTGGAAACCGGAGCCTTTGGTAAAGAAGCTTACATCCTCAGCGGATACTTCAACCTCGTGAAAGTTCTGGAGATCACCTTGAACAACGGAATGGATCCCTTGACCGGCAAGGTAATCGGGCTCCGGACAGGGGACCCGGAAAAGTTCCAATCCTACGACGATCTCTGGAACGCCTTCTCAAAACAGTTAGAATACTTCATCGACATCAAGATCAGAGGGGGAAACATCATCGAGCGCCTATTCGCGGAGCACATCCCCGCACCCTTTCTCTCAACTTTGATCGACGATTGCATCAAGAAGGGTAAGGACTACCACGACGGGGGCCCCCGGTACAACACGACCTACATCATGGGAACCGGTGTAGGGACCCTTACTGACAGCCTGAGCGCTCTCAAGTTCCACGTCTTCACCCAGAAGAACTTCTCCATGAGGGAGATCTTGGAGGCCCTGCGCACGAATTTCGAAAGCAATCCCCAGCTCCGCCAGACCCTCTGGGAGAAAACTCCTCGATACGGAAACGACGATCCTTTCGCCGACCAGATTCTGGAAGATTGGTTTAACCTGTTCTTTAACCTTGTCGCCGGAAGACCAAATACCCGAGGGGGTAACTGGTACATCAATTTCCTCTCCACAACCGTTCACGTATATTTCGGCTCAATGGTGGGAGCAACCCCGGACGGAAGGAAAGCCCTCCAGCCCCTCTCCGACGGAATTTCCCCCACTCAGGGGACTGATCGAAAAGGACCAACCGCGGTGATAAAGTCCGCTTCCAGAATGGACCATGCCCGCACCGGGGGAACCCTTTTAAACATGAAATTCACCCCCCAAGTCCTGGAGGGGGAAAACCTGAAGAAACTTGCCCAGTTGATCAGGGCATACTTTGCCCTGGGAGGGCACCACGTGCAGTTTAATGTGGTCAATGCCGAGACCTTGAGAGCCGCCCAGGCAAACCCGGAGGCATACCGGGACCTTATCGTGAGGGTTGCGGGCTACAGCGATTACTTCTGCGACCTGAACAAGGCCCTTCAGGACGAAATAATCGCCCGCACGGAGCACGAAATCTGAAATCGCTTCGCCCTCTCCTTTTAAGGGCTTCGCTTTTTGAAGAGCGAAGCCCTTAAGTTTACCCAAAAAACCCTCCAGGCTTTTCGGGGATTAACTGATTAATGGAATCCGGGGGAACCCAGAGGAATTCTTCAACTATTCCCTTCTGAAGTTCGGGGGCTTTTTAAGTGAAAGCAGAAGGGATCTCCGTCCTTCAAGGCCAGGAAATCCCTCAAAGAAAGGGGGCAGGCAATCTCCAGAATTGCGGGGCGAATTCCCTTTTCGGGAAAAAGGACCGCTCCGGGGATTTTTCCGTCAAGCTCTACCGGTACGGCCTTCACCTGGCCGTACCGCCTTTCCCCGAGGATAAAAGAAGGAATGAGAAGAGTGGAGACTTGGTATATCTTTCGCCACTCCTCGAGGGAAACCTTCAAATTAAGGGTGCCGGGGTACACCTCCTCCCCAAGGAGTTCCCTCAGGGCTTTTCTATAGGGCTCAAGGGAGAGAAAAACTTTCCCTTTTCCCAATCCCGAGGTCACCCGGCCGCAGATTTTCAAAAGGGTCGCTTCCTTCACAACCTACTTCCTCCAAGGAAGCTCTTTAGCGCCGGAGAACGGTAGAGAATTTCCAGAAATACCGCGAAAATCCCAATCTCCAGGGCTCCCTTGATGAGGATGGTGTAGACAACGGGAAGGGGGAGGGAATAGGGAACTCCCCACACTCCTAAAGTCAGGTAAGTAAGCAGGGATTCGGGAATAAAGCCAATGACAATTGCTAGCGAGGGAATTTTTATTTTTGACATGATGAATCCCACGAAAAGGCCCGTCAGAAGTTTGATTGGTGGGATTAGGTAATTTCCGAATTGAAGGGAAGGAGGAATGCCCACTATCCCTCCGGTGATCGCCCCGGCGAAAGGTCCAAGGAAAACCGCGGAAAGCATCGTCCCCAGGTGAGAGAAATCCAGTTTCACCTGCTGGCCCAAAATGGGGACGAAAAGGGAAATGTAACCAAGTACGATTCCAAGGGCAGAAAAAATGCCCACCCGAGCAATGGTTGAAACGGAAATCAAGGGCTCCTGGGGAAAGCTCTCTTTCTTTTCCTCCATAAAAAACCTCCAGAAGATTTAATTCCCCTGGGGCTAATGAAAAAGACCTTTTTCCATCCGGACTTTAACCGTCGGCTCCGGAATTTCACCGGATCTGCGCAAGGCGCTCGTGGGCTTTACCACCGGTCGGGGATTTCACCCTGCCCCAAAGGTCAGATTTATTATAGCAAAGATTTATTTTTTGGCGCCAGGACTTCTACGAAATCGCCCTTTCTCAGGCGGTGAGCGGGGATCAAGGATTTTCCCGGGAGGACTAACCCTCTCCTCGTCCCCTTTGGGGAACGGTTCCTGACCCCAAAGAGGAGGTAATAATCGTCTTCCTCGCCGTTTCCCAGGGTCCCGGGAAGTTCCCAGTTTTCTCCCGAAGTGAATTTTAAGAAAACCCGGCCCTTCTTCCTCCTCACCGCGGAAAGTTCCTTGGCCTGGATTTCAAAAATGGGATCGGGGTATTTTCCCGGGGGAAGAATCAAAAGGGGGATTCTGCCTTTGAATTTGCCAAAAATCCTCTCGTAGATTTCCCGGGATTCGCGGGAAATTTTTTCTGGGGAGGTCCGGAAGGTAGCAAAGGTCGGTGAAAAACTCGAGGGCCTTCCAATTCGTCCTGAAAGCTGGGACATGAACTTCTGGCATTCTTCCATCATGGCGTACAGCCGAGAGAAGGAAGGGCCTTTGCGGAGAATGTAGCGCAGGGCAATTTGAGCCGGAGCTCCCCTACCCTCCCAGGTTCGAGAGACCTGAACCGGGTCTGGAGGGTGAAGCCAGGAAAAGACCCGGTCTACGAAAAGAAGGGTCCGCTGCCGGAATTCTTCCCATTCCTCCTGACTCTTAAAAAGCTTTCTGAAATCCTTACCCCTTTTCAAAACCTCGAGCTCCCTTTTCAACAAGTGGAGTTTTTTCCTCTTAATCAGGTACTCCTTCTGCTTCAAGGGGGTCAGTTTTCCCAGGTGAAGCCCTTTTTCAAGGTTTTTCAGATGACGGGACAAGCTTTTGATCTCAGCTTGCAACTCCTGAGCCTTTTCCCATTTAGCCAGGGCAAGAACCCTCTTTGTTCGCTGAACAAGGCCCTGAAAGGTGAGCCCCTCCTCAATGCATTCCAATCTTTTGGAGAAGAGGGTGTCGAATAAATCCTCCCGGATGAAATCCTCCAAACCCAAAACTACCCCCAGCTCTCCTCTGGGTACAAAAAAACGTTTCTTCAATTGAGGGACCTCCCATCCCTCCCCTGAAAGCGGAAAGCATTGGAAGGAAACCCTTCTTCTCAAATATGATTCGCTTTCCCTTGCCAGGTCCTCCTTAAGGGGAATCACAGCTTTTGGGACAAGGAAATAATAATGGTTGTAACTCTGAAAAAAGAAATTTCCGCAGGGGAATTTCTCCTCAATTAAATACCTGAGTTTTTTTAGATCATTTACTTCCGGGTTCCCCTTCACCTCAACGATCAGGACCGCCTGCTGGATGTCCTCAAGATCCTGGGGAAGCTTTTTTTCCAGGAGAAAGGAAGTGAGGCCTATTTTCAGATAAGTGGCCACAGAATATGAATGGTGAAAGAGGTTGAGGTCATTTGCCGACCGTCTGGTTTCCGCAAGCCCCCAGGAAAAATACTGCCAAAGGAGAGGAAGCAGTCTTCTTCTCGCGGAAACAGGATTTAAAAAATTGATCTCCCCCATCTTTTTCCAAAAGTCAAACCGCAATTGGTCCAGCTTAGGGGGATCGAGGAACTCCTCAATTCCCAAGACGGTGCTCTTGAAGGTGGAAAGGTAGGGCTGTTTGGCCTGGTCAGAGGGGTTCGCCTTGTCCTCCGCAGAACTCTTCCGGTCGCAAGCCTGAAGGAATTTGACAAATTCCACGATTTCAGAGGAATTGTTCATCCTTTCGAAACCGTGATGGGCTGAAAGGAAATGGGAAAAGCAAACCCCCTTTAAGAAACGAGGGGGGCGTCCCTCTTTCGCCGGCCATAATTTCGTTACGGGGGCATTGAGGAAAGAGGACAAATTTTCTGGGACTGGTTCACCCTGCCACTCCAGGACCCCAGCGTGGCGATCGGTCTCTTTGAAATCTGAGGATTTTGCCTTTATAAAATGGGAGGAGAGCTTCCCTAAATCGTGAAGAAGGCAGGCTGATTCGCAGGCAAGGATCACCCTCCTGAACCTCTTTAAGGTTTCCAGAAGTTTTTCCCGCCCACTTTCTTGATCAATCTTTCTGGTTCCCATTGACCTCTTTGACCTTCTCCCTCAATCCCTCAAGCTGATTTTCCAGAAATTCCGTCTCCTCGGGGGAAGGGAAAATCTTTCCGTATCGGGCCCTGACAAAATATGAAGTGAGATGCCCCAGTTCCTCTTTAAAGAGGGGGAGAACCCCTCTCGCCCTTTCCTCGAACTCCCATGGGGTTTCAGTATCCCTCCTTTTAATTCCCCGTCCTTCAAGTTCTTTAAGCAGCCGGAAATAAAAGGAAAGTGGGGAGGAGAGATCATTTCCCGAAGAAATGGGGGTTTTCCCCCCTTTTTCCCTTACTCCCCAAATCTTTGAGGGATTCCAGCCAGACCTGGCAAGCAAAAAAAGGGCTATCCCCAGAAGGATAACAGCAAGGGAAATGAGCACCACGCTGGCTTGAGAAAAAAAGGAGATCAGGGAACGGAAAAATTCAAGTATCGAGTTAGGGCTCTCGGGGTTGATTTGCCCCCCTGGCCCCGCAG
Organism: Caldisericota bacterium; assembly: GCA_024655965.1. Taxonomy (GTDB): domain Bacteria; phylum Caldisericota; class JANLFM01; order JANLFM01; family JANLFM01; genus JANLFM01. The sequence goes on from JANLFL010000002.1 coordinate 313,472, forward strand.
GCTGGCCCGAAGGGCCGGTCCCCCTGGAAATGCCCAAGGCTGCCAGGAAGGAGTTGAACCCCACCTTGAGGTAGTAAAAAGCCTTGGTCAAAATGGGGCCCAGATAAGGTGGTAGGAGCCAAAGAGCGAGGACCATCATCGTGATGGCCACAACCAGGTAGACCAGGGACTGGCCCTTTCCCAGGCGGAAATATAGGAAGGCCCCGATCATGAAAAAAAGAAGGATGGCGACGTAGGAGGAATAACCTCCCAGGGTTTCAACCCAGGAGGGCAAAGTTAAGGGGGGCAAATACAGGGAGGAAAAGGGCGAACTTCCGGGTGGGGTCTGCGGAGAAAGGGAAGGAGGGGGGCTCTCCACCTGGATAGAGGGAACCTGAGGGAGAAAATTGGAAAAGTGAACCAGATTGCCAAAAGCCCAGGGAAGGAGGAAAACCAGCAGGGGGACCAGGGCAAAAAGGGAGATGAGGAAAACCCTCCTTTTATCCCATTTTTGGTGGCGAAAGCGAAGGTTACGCCACCTCTCATTTCTCGATTTTTGCCAGAGGATCAAATAAAGGGAAAAAAGCAGGATTACGAAAAGCGGGAAGAAAAAGGGAAAGGTCCTCGTCGGTTCCAACCAGGCGATGACCAGGAGAGATACTGCCAATAACCACCCTCCGGAACTGTAACGGAGAGCTCGATCCAGGCTAATTCCAGTGGGTAACCAGAGGAGGAAGGCCATCAGGAGGAACAAAGCTCCTGCGGAGCTGGGAGTGGAAGAAACTAATTCCCCAACCTTCAAGGAATTGAAAATTCCCCAACCGAGACCAAAAAGGTCCTTAAAACCATTCCCCACATCCCTCAACCAACTTTCCTCAAAAATTACAAAGGAAGGGAAGAAGAGGAATTTCAAGAGGAAAATAGAGAGGATGAACCCCCAGAGCCAACCGTGAAGGTTTTTATCCTTTTTAAACTGGAAAAAAGACAACCCAAGGGAAATGGAAAAGAGGATCAGCAAGCCCCAGAAGAGAGGAAAAGGGGTCAACTGCCCAATAAAAAGGGAAAGGAGAAGGTAATGGAGGAATATCAATCCCAAAACCAGGAGCCGGGATTTACCGAGAGCCTCCCTGCCAATTGAAACCCCCACCCCGGATAGGCTTCTTCGGTAGGGAAACTTGAACTTGAAATGTAAAAACCTGGAAGGCGCAGGAACTTCCATCTCAAGCAATCGCTTCCAGGGGCTCATTTCCCCCGATCAAATGCACCGAGATATTTTGTTCTTCCAGCAATCCGGACATCCGGCGAAGTTCCGAAACTTCAATCGGATCAAGAAGAAAATTGTATCTGGGCTTTTCCCCAGGCAGAAGGAAGGACCCCTCATAGAGAAGGAAGAGAGAAAGATGCCTTATCCTGAGTTTCAACTCCACAAGTTTCAACAGGGTTTGTCTGGTCAAAAGGGAGGAAATGAGGACCAGGTTGGCCTGCCAGGGAAGATGCGGGGCTTCCTGCCCCATTTCCTCAAGCAAGTCTCCCTCAGCGGATTTTGCCCGCGCGAGGACATCCATCTGGTTGAGGAAATGGACTTGTCCCCTGCCCAGAGAGGAGGAATTTTCCGACCGGGGGAAAACGGTCAGGAGGGTGGGGATGTGCTCCAAAGAGGCGTAATGGAGGATGGAAGCGGCAATCATGCAGGAAAACTCCTCATAGACTTCCATGAAGCTCTTCCCATGGCCGGTGGAAACTAGGTCCAGCCATACCGCGAGGGTAGTTGATGAGGAGAACTCAAAATCCTTGACCATCAGCTTTCCCAGGTGGGCGGTGACCTTCCAGTGAACCCTTTTTAAGGGGTCAAAAGGGAGATATTCCCTCAGCCCTGAGATAGCTGTGTAATCCTCATAAGCCCGGATTCCGGATTTTCTCCCTTCGAATGGTTTTCTCAAAGGAAGACGGATCGAGGAAATGGGGAGAACTGGAGGAAAGACAACCAGGCTTGCCGGGGCATCAAAAGTCCCCTCCTTGCGCCAGAACCCCCACGGATCCCCGACAGATACGAGCAGCGGGCGCAAGGTATATTCCCCCCTTTTCTTCAACCTGGCGGAATAAGAAAGGGTCCTCTTCTCCTTTCCCCTCAAGCTCAAAGCGAAGCGGGGAGGGCCATCATTGGGGATCATGAAGGGTTGGAAATTGTCCCTGATTTCCAGCCATGGGATGGGCATAGGGCTGAGGTTTTCAATCAGAAGCTCGATTCTTGCGTCATCCCCGGATGAGAGTTTCAGGGGAGATACCCTTCGTTCCACCTTGAGCCGGGAGAAAGACTTAAATGTGAGGAAATAACCGAGAAGCCCCAGGAGGATCAGAAAAAGGAAAAGGAGAAAGGAGGTCCTTCCCCCGAAGAAGACCAGGAGGACCAGGGAAAAAAATAAAAGGGCGACCGCTCCCGGTCTTAAACGCAAACTTCTCCTTTCAGGCTTTTTTCTTGAGGACGTAATCTATGGCATCACCTACCGTCCTCAACTGAGGGAGGTCTTCATCGGGGATTTTCACCCCGAAAGCGTCCTCCACTGCCATCACAATCGATAAGAGGTCAAGGGAATCCGCCTGCAAGTCCTTCAGAAATTCAGTCTTTTCTTCAAGACTCCCCTGGACATTGAGCTTTTCGCTCACAATCTTTTTGATAACTTCAAAAACCTGTTCTCGATCCATTTGTTTCCTCCTTCTGAGATTATGAAAATTTCCAATTTAAAGGACAAGGATTGGGAATCCAGTCCATTACCTTTATTTTCGCCTACCCCTTAAAAGAATTGCTAAAAGGGCTGCCCCCGCCCCAATAATTAACCCGATTAACCCGGACCTGATTCTTTCTGCCCGTTTTTTGAGTCGCTCCTTTTCCCTGTGAACGCTTTTTAGGACGTTTTCCTTGAGGGCTCTGGGAGCAATCCAGATTTTGTCCCGGTTTTCCAGAAGGAGGTTGCGGTTCCTTATCAAATCCGATAGTTTCCCCTTGCATGAGGGGCAAGAGGATAGATGATCCTCAAAATCGGGTAGTTTCTCCGGGGAAAGCTCCCCCTCAAGGTAAGCGGGCATCAAAGAAATCGATTCCTCGCAGCGCATCATGGTTCCTCCTGCCCCTTCCCCTCCTCCAACTTACGATAGCGGCTTTTGAAATCCAATCTTGCCCTGTAGATCCTGATTTTCGTCGCCTGAAGGGAGATTTTTAATAGTCGGGAGATCTCCTCGTAGGAGAACCCATAGATATCCCGCAATACCAGAGCGGAGCGGTAAATTGGATTCATCCTTTCAAGGGTTTCCTCCAATCTGTCCTTCACCTCGATTCTATCCACCTCTTCCTCGATTGTCAGACCTTCCTCGGGGAATCGCTCCTCCTGCTCATCGGGCCAGGATAAGGAGACCTTCCTCTCCTTTTTCCTCTTCTTAATATAATCCAGACAGATATTTGCCGTAATCCGGTAAAGCCAGGTGGTGAACTCCGAGCGCCCTTGGAATTTGGGGAGGGATTTCCACACCCTCAAGAAAACATCCTGGGCGGCATCGAGTGCATCCTCTGGGTTGGCAAGGATCCTGAGGGCAACGGTGAAGACGAGGTTCTGGTGTTCGCTCACGATCTGTGAAAAGGCTTCTTCATCGCCCTTTTGCGCCTTTTTTAATATCTCAGGGTCCAGGGGCACTTACTTAAACTCCCCTCAAATAGAAAGGAAGGAACTCCTCCGGATTTTGGATTTTTCCTTCCTTAAAGTAAATCAGCCCTAATTCCCCCACCGCTTTGGCCCTCAGGCACCATGTTTCCCTGGGGGAAATTTTCCCCTCCCTGAAAATTGGAGGAAGGCTTTCCTTTCTCCACAGGGGCTCTCCGGAGAAGGTCAGTTCCGAAAAGTTGGAAATTTGGCTTTCAATTTCCTCGGGCTTTCCCAGGGAAGCGCCGATGATCTCTTTCAATTCTCCTTCCTCCACCTGATATATTCCCCAGTAGAATTCCCCCCTTCTGGCATCGATGAGCGGACAGATTTTTCCCGGCCCAGACTGCCAGGCGAGTGCTTCAAGGGTCTGCACCGGGACTAGCGGAATTTTCCCTGCCAGGGCAAAACCTTTGGCAAAGGAGACCCCGGACCGAACCCCGGTGAATGACCCCGGACCTACAGTCACTGCCAGGAAATCAAGTTCAGGGGGGAGTATTTTATTACCATCAAGGATATCCTTCACTTTGGAGGCCAGGAGGTTGGCATAAGGCCGAAATACGCTCCTCGAGGTCCCCTGGAGCCAGGTTACTTCCTCAAGGATCACCTCGTCTTTGAGCAGGGCAATTCCCGCGTGGGGGGTGGCGGTGTTAATTGCCAAAACAAGGGTCATTTTCTATTTCAATCTCCCTGATTCTTTTGCCTTTAACTTTTAGACGAACCTTTGTGGTCCCCGGAGGAAGGATTTCCTCGATCTTTTCGGCCCATTCCACGGCCGAAATTCCCATCTCGAATATCTCCTGCCAATCAAGGTCCTCGGATAGCGGGTCCTCCAGGCGGTACAGATCAAGGTGATAAAAGGGGATAATCCCGGCGAAAACCCGGATGAGTGTGAAGGATGGGCTTTTCGCCCAATTCGGGGGAATTCCCAGCCCTTCAGCCAGACCCTGAACAAAAACCGTTTTCCCCGCCCCGAGCTTTCCGAAAAGGGCGACCACGTTCCCCTGTTTTAATTTTCTCCCCATTTCCCTGGCGATTCGCCTGGTCTCCTCTGGGGATCGGGATATAATTGTCCTCATTTTCCTAAAGGATTTTACTCAAAAACGCCCTGCACCTTTCGGTTTTTGGGTGAGAAAACATCTCCCCGGGGGTTCCTTCCTCCATGATAACCCCTTCATCAAGAAAGAGAATGCGGGAGGCAACCTCCCGGGCAAATCCCATCTCGTGAGAAGCCACAAGCATTGTCATGCCCTCAAAAGCTAACTTTTTCATCACATCGAGAACCTCCCTGGTGAATTCCGGATCCAGAGCCGATGTTGGCTCGTCAAAAAGCATGATTTTGGGTTGCATCGCGAGGGCTCGGGCGATAGCCACCCTCTGCTGCTGGCCACCGGAAAGCTGGGAGGGAAAGGCGTTGGCTTTATCTTCCAGGCCAACTTTCCTCAAGAGCTCCATTCCGAGCTCCTCCGCTTCCTTTTTTGGTTTTTTGGAAACTTTGATGGGAGCTAAGGTTACATTTTGTAATGCCGTGAGGTGGGGAAATAGATAGAAGAGCTGGAAAACCATGGTCATTTGCTGGCGGATTCGGTTGATGTTCACTTCTTTGGAGGTGATGTCCTGCCCAAGGACAAAAATTTTGCCCCTGGTGGGTTCCTCAAGGCGGTTCAAACAACGAAGGAGGGTTGTCTTCCCGGATCCAGAGGGCCCGATAAGCACGATTACCTCCTTCTCCTCTACCTCCATGTTTATCCCCTTCAAAACATGGAGGCTGCCGAATTTTTTGTGCAGGTCCTGGACCTGAATGACCTTCATAGACCTGCCCTCAGTTTCTTTTCCATGACAATTACCAGCCGGGAAATGGGAATGGTGAATACCAGATAAAAAAGGGCGGCCCCGATGTAAGGGGTAAAAACATTCCCCGATGAGCTAGAGATATAACGGGCGGTGGTTGTGAGCTCGAACAAAGCGACGATTGCCACAAGGGCGGAATCCTTGAGCATGGCAACGAATTCGTTGGTCAGGGGAGGGAGGATCCTGCGGATCGCTTGAGGGAGTATGATGTAAAGCATCGCCTGGGCACCGGTCATCCCCAGGGACCTGGCGGCTTCCCTTTGCCCCCTTTCGATGGACTGAATGCCGGCCCGGAAAATTTCCGAAATGTAAGCCCCGTAGCAAATCCCTAAAGCGAAAAATCCCGAGGTGACCTGGCCAAAGTTTATTCCCAGGTGGGGGAGGGCGTAATAGATGACCAGGATCTGGAGCATGAGTGGTGTCCCCCTGATTAGTTCGACGTAAATGTTCGATGGCCAGGTAATCAAGGGGTTTTTGGAAAGACGAGCCATGCCCACAACTAAACCAATAGCAATGGCCAAAGCCATCCCCAAGAAGGTGAGGAGAAGGGACATCTTCATCCCCTTCCAGAGCTGGGGAAGGATCTGCACAAAAAGCTCAAAGCGGAAATCCATATTTCCTCCTAAACTAAAGAAGTGCCCCCTTTTCCGGGAGCACTTCTTTTATTTTCCCCGTGGTAAAGGTTTTCTATTCCCCAAACCACTTATCATAAATTTTCTTGTAAGTATTGATGGATTTTGCCTTCTGCAAGGCTTGGGAAAGTGCCTGTTGAAGAACCTGATCATCGATGCGCACCGCGAAACCGTACTCCTCAACTGTGAACTTTTTGGCGATCTGAATCAATTCAGCCCCGGACTTCTTTATTTGATATGCGTTCACAGGCACGTCATTGATTACGGCGTCGATCCTTCCGATCTCCAGATCCTTGAAAGCCATCAAAATATCCTCATAACGGACGACTTCCACTCCCTCCATTGCTGAGGCAGCTTCGTCACCAGTGGTTGCTTTTTGCACGCCGACTTTTTTCCCTACCAGGTCTTCCGGTCCCTTAATGTCGGTCCGGTCCTTCTTGATCACAATTCCCTGCCCCGCCTCAAGATAGGGCCCGACAAAGAGCATCTCTTTCTTTCTCTCATCGGTAATTGTGACAGCAGAGGCAATGACATCGATCTTTTTGGCTTTCAAGGAAGCGAAAATTCCATCCCAGGGAACGTTCTGAATTTCCACGTTGTAACCGGCAAGGCGGGCAACCTCTTTGATTAAATCGACATCGAAACCGACGATCTCCCCATTATCGATGAACTCCATAGGCGGATATTCCGCAGCGGTGCCCACGATGATCGTCTTCATCGGAGTTGTCTGGGTAGGAGAAGGCGAGGAAGTGGGGGTGGCTGAAGTTTCCGTGGGGGTCGAAGGAGCTCCTCCACCACAGGCTGAAATGCTGAAAAGGAGAATTAAAACCACCATAGTCAAGAAAATTCTCTTCATAAATCCCCTCCTAAATCAATTTGGAATAAAAGTATAGCATAAAGAAAAAAATATTCCCTCTTAACCTGGCCCGACAAAGGGCTTTAAACCTTCAAAAAGATGGGCAATTCTTAAGTTGAGTTTTTCGCTTTTGTCCATCTGGTTTTGGGAATTGAAGGAGAAATCGGAAGGATTTAAGATCGGCTCCCCGCAGACATCGGCCCCGACCAGGTTCACTCCCTCGGAAAGGGTCGAGGTTAACAAATTAATCAATTCCTCCTTGGTCCAAGTTCCCTGGTCCCAGGCTAACTCCAACTCTGCGGGACTTAAAACATCCTTATCCAAGGAAATGTAAAGAGGAAGGGAAAACAATTTCCTCCAATCCAGGCTCATTGGGTCTTCAAATCTTACTCGGGGATCAATTCCCCTTTGTTCCCCTGCCCCCAGAATCCAAACCTCGGAGCAATTCTTCAAACCCAAAACCCGGTTTAACCAGTTCCCGCAGGAAAGAAATCCCTCCTGGCTTTCCTTAAAATCCAAATGGAAATCGAAAAGAAGGAGGCGGAAAGGAAAACCGATCTTTTTCTGGAGAAAAAAGGAAAGGAAGTGAAAGTCTCCGCTCCCCAGAAAGGAAAGCGAGGGGAGGGGAGGAAGGAGTTCCTCCACCTTGGGGAAAAGATCTTCCTCAAGGATCAAACGGGGGAAGGGATATTGGATTATTCCCTCGCAAACCTTGAAAAGCTCGGATTGCTCCCGGTAAGCTCCGTCTGTATCCCAAAGGAATATTCTCATCCACTCTGGGAAGGGTTCAATTGTAGCTTGAACCCTTTTTCGCGGAAAAGCGAGAGGCAGGCATCCACTGCCTGAGGATCGTACAGGATGCCCTTTTTAGACTCGATTTCCTTGAGGGCTTCCTCAATTCCCAAAGCTGGTCGATAGGGGCGGTTAGAGGACATGGCTTCAACCACATCGGCAACCCCCAGAATCCTCGCCTCAAGAAGGATCTCCTCCCCCTTTAAACCTCGGGGATAACCTGATCCGTCCAGCCGCTCGTGGTGCTGGTAAGCTATCTCCGCAACCGGCCAGGGGAAGGGAATGTTCTTTAATATGGAAAAACTGATCTGGGGGTGGATTTTTATCAGGTTAAACTCCATCTCGTTGAGCTTCCCAGGTTTAGAAAGGATTTCCAGGGGTATTCCTAATTTTCCCAGATCATGAAGGAGGGCAGCGTAGCGTAATCCCTTGATGCGCTCTTCGTCGAGCCCCATTTCTCTGGCGATGGCGCAGGCAAGCTCGGTAACCCTGGTCTGATGGCCCGCAAGATATGGGTCCCTGGTTTCGGCAAGAAGGGAAAAAGCGTTCACCGTTTCCTCGAGGACCTTCTTGTACAGTTCGAGGTTCGCCCTGCTTTCCTCCTCCGCTTCTTTCTTCGAGGTAATGTCAGAAAAGATCACCCCGTAAAGGGGCAGTCCCCCATCCCCCTCAATTGGGACAACGCTGACCAGGGCGGTGATCGCTTTTCCGTCCTTCCTTTTTAAGGGGACCTCCCTTCCCTTAAAAGATCCTTCCCGGGAAACCTCTTGAAGAAGTGAAGAGCGCATTTCGGAGTTGAGATAAAAATCGCTCGTATTCTTTCCCTTCAGCTCCTCCGGGTCTTTAAAACCCAGGATATCCGCCGCAGACCTATTGGCAAAGACCACATCACCATTAAAATCGATAAAAGCAACGCCTTCCCGGGTATTCTCAAAAAGAACCTTGAACCTTTCCTGGGCTTTTCTCTGGGCTTCCTCAGTTAATTTTTTTAAGGTGATGTCTTGAAGAACCGTGACCCTATCCGCAAACTTACTATTTTTTAAAAGAAAAGTGCTTGATTGGAAAAGCCTTTCACCCCTCTTCCCCTTGAGGGAGATTTCCTCATCCTGCTGGAAAGGCCGGGGGAGGAAATTCGGAAGTTCCTGGATTGGGTATTCTTCCAAGGTCCCCTTGAGGATCTTCGAGGCCTCAGGGTTCAAGTATGAGATCCGGCCCTCTTGATCGTGCGCGATTACCCCTCCCTTGAACTGGGAAAGGATCTGGCTGTGAAATTTGGCCCTTTCTTCCTGCCGGTAGTGCCAGATGATGGCCCCCAGAATGCGGGCAATTTCTTCAACCATTTCCAGCTTGGTTCTATCAGGCTTTGCCCCTTCTTTTAAAATTAGGTTGAAATACCCGAGGGTGTTCTTCCGGAAATTTATTGGCACGAGAATATGGGAATGCCATTTCCTGTCCTCCCCTAAAACCTGGTGCCTCTCGATTCTGGTCCCTTTTCCTGATTTAAATTCGCCGCAGAACTTCTCCTTTTCGCCGATGAACCCTCTGTTTACCGCAACCTCGAGCTTACGGTCGGGGGAAAGGAGGCAAATTGAACCCTTTTCCAAGAAAGGAATGGATTCGTTTCCCAGAAGGAATTGGAGGGCAAAATCGAGGATTTTTTCAATCGGGGCTTCAGCGACGGTCATTCGCAGAAGCCGGTTGAGGGTCTTCTGGAGGGAATGCTCTTTTTTCAAAAATTCTTCCCTCATTTTTAAACCGATAACCCCTTCGAGCTTTTCTTTGGAAAAAAGGAGGAGGTTCCTAATTTCCGAAAGGCCCTCCCCTTCCTTTCCCTTCTGGAAAACGAGGATTCCCTTTTCTCCCTTTCCAGGGTTTAGCTTGAAGGAATAAAAATCCGGGAATTCAGGTGGGATTCCCCGGGACTTAATTAACTTTCTGGGGAATTTCCCCGTTTGAAAAACGAGTGGCTCATCCCCCCGAGGAATTAAGACTAATAAAACATCCCGGCCAGTGATCTTTTTTAGAAAATCAACCAATTGTTTTCCAAAATCGTGTAGTGGGAGGCGAAGGGAGGATAAGAGAAAGGCTTGGACCTCTTTCCCTATTTTTCCCGAAAGCGAATCAAATCCTTCCCTGGCAGGGGGAAATTTTTTCCTTGGCCTGGAATTTTTCTTTTCTTCCATTTGAACCATTAAAAGTATAGCAAAGGAGGCCAAATTAGAATCCTCCAGGGTTGTTCTCTCTTTTTAAAAAATAAAATGCTTGACAAAATGAGCATATGCTCATAATATATTTTCAGAAAGGAACTGATTATGCCAAGACCTTGCTTTCGAAGAAAAATATGGGGGATTCCCCCAAGCTTTTATTTCCGCCCCGAGGGAGACTTTCCCCCCGGGGAGGAAGAGGTAGTCTTGACTCTTGATGAGCTTGAGGCAATCAGGTTGGCGGACCTGGAAAACCTTTACCAGGAAGAAGCGGCTCAAATGATGGGGGTTTCCCGACCAACTTTTGGCAGAATCATCGATTCTGCTCACAAAAAGATCGCCCAGGCTTTGGTAAAGGGGAAACCCTTGAAAATTGAAGGGGGGCCGGTGGAGATTCTCGAGCCTGAGTCTCCCCATTTCCCTGTTGGTTTTCGGTGCCGAAGAAGGGAGGGACCAAAAATGCAGAAGATGATGGGTTTCGAAGGACAGAGCAGGGGCGCAGGGGGTTTCTGCGTCTGTCCCAAGTGCGGTTACAGGAAACCCCACCAAGCAGGGGTTCGTTGCATGGATGAGAGATGCCCTCAATGCGGATCAGTAATGGTCCGGGAGGGCTCCTATCATCACAGGATAATTGAAGAAAGGAAGAAAGGAGGCGAATGAAATGTACGGATACGGTAGAGGCTGGTTTGGTTACGGCAGAGGCTGGTGGCGTGGAACGCCCAGTGTTTCTTCACCAGCGGGATACAGATATATCGGTCCCTGCAGATGTGGATGGGGGCCTCACGCATTCTACCAGGACGCAAGCGGCAGGATAGTTCACGCCTCAGAGCTTTACCGCTGGGGAGGACCGACTGTGGCTCCCACTCCCACTCAGGATGACCTGAAGGCTGAGCTCGAGGCCCTGAAAGAGGAGAGACAAAACCTTGAGAAAAGGATAGCGGAACTGGAAAAGTTGACCAAGGAAGGTCCGAGCTAAATCCGTTTTCGTCAGGGCGAGGTTTACCTCGCCCTGACGCTTAACCCTGACCAGGAATAAAAGAAGAAATCTTAAGGAAGAAGGTTTGATTAAATGAAGATATGCGTATCTGCCACAGCGAATAGCCTGGATGCTCAGGTGGATCAAAGATTCGGGCGATGCCCTTATTTTTTAGTTGTTGACCCTGAAACAATGCAGTTCGAGGCCATCTCAAACGAAGCCCTGAACGCGATGGGTGGCGCAGGAATCCAGGCCGCTCAAGCCATAACAAATAAAGGTGCCAAAGTCCTCATAACGGGAAATGTAGGCCCTAATGCCTTTCAAGCACTTTCCGCCATAGGAATCAAAATTGTAATCGGCATTTCCGGAACAGTACGGGAAGCCGTAGAGAAATATAAAAAGGGGGAATTTGAAGTTTCCCGGGCACCAACCGTTGAGGGGCATTTTGGCATGGGAATGGGCCGGAACGAGAGGTAAAGGCAATTCAGCTATCTTAAAAATGGAAACTTAGAAAGGAGGTCAATTTTATGGGAGAGAGAATTGTAGTTCCAGTTGCAGACGAAAGAGGTTTAGATGCTCAGTTATCCGAGCATTTTGGCAGGGCCCCCTTTTTTGTCGTCGTGGAATTGGAAGATAGCGGAGAAATCTCAAGCGTCAGGACTGTTTCCAATTTCGGCGAGCACTTCGGTGGCAGGGGATACGCTCATGATGCCATTCTCGAAGAGAAGCCCAATGCCATCATAGTCTATGGGATGGGTCCCAGAGGGTTGAGTAGCTTCCAGGAAGCTGGGGTTGCAGTGCTAAAAGCCAACGCCAATACGGTCAAGGAGGTAATCGCCGCTTATAGAGAAAATAAGCTTCAGGAATTAACGGAGGGATGTCATCAGGCGCATCAGCGTTAAAGGGGAAGCGCCCGAGATCAGGAGATCACAATGATTATCTCGGTTGCGAGCGGAAAGGGTGGCACAGGTAAGACCCTGGTGGCTGTAAACATGGCTCTTTCTTTAAAGAACAGACCCCTCCAGTTTCTGGACTGCGATGTGGAAGAGCCCAACGCCTACCTTTTCTTCAAACCTGAGATAACCAGAATAGAAGCTGTTTACAGTTTAGTTCCAGCAATCGATGAGAAGCTGTGCGACCATTGCGGAAAGTGCGCCCAGTTTTGCCAGTATAACGCTCTCCTCGTCACCTCTCAGAAAGCAATGGTCCTTCCAGAACTTTGCCACAGTTGCGGCGGGTGCGCCCTCGTTTGTCCCAAAAAGGCAATTACTGAAGAGAAATACATGATTGGGTCATTGAAGGGGGGCTCAGCCGGAAACCTGGAACTTCTCTACGGGGAGTTAAAGGTAGGCAAGCCCCTGCCTGCTCCCATCATCAAAGAAGTAAAAAGGCACATTAGAAAGGATAGGACTGTGATCCTTGATTCCCCACCTGGAACCTCCTGCCCTGTAATTGAGACAGTCCGAGGGAGCGATTTTTGCATTCTTGTCGCTGAACCCACTCCCTTTGGGCTTCATGACTTAAAAATAGCCGTTCAGGTCCTGGAAGAGCTGGCCATTCCCTTTGGCGTCGTTTTAAATCGGGCGGATATCGGGGACGAAAAGGTCCAGGGGTTTTGCAATCAAAAAAGCATTCCGATTTTGCTGGAGATCCCTTACTTGAGGAAAATTGCGGAGCTTTACTCAAAGGCTATTCCCTTCATTCAAGAGATGCCGGAATGGAAAGTGAAGTTTCAGGCGCTTTTTAAAAAGGTAGAAAGGCTCTGTGCACAATGAAGCAGCTTGCAGTTTTGAGCGGAAAAGGGGGCACGGGAAAAACAACGGTGGTGGCTTCATTAGCAGTCCTCGCCCATCAAGCCATAGTTGTGGATTGCGATGTCGATGCCCCAGACCTCCACTTACTTTTAGAACCCACGGTAATCAAAGCGCAGGAGTTTAAAGGATCAAAGCTCGCAGTGATTGACGAAACAAAGTGCCTTAAATGCGGCTTATGCCTTGAAGGATGCAGGTTTAACGCCATAAAGGAAAATATCGAGGTTGACCCCTTTGCCTGCGATGGCTGCGGAGTGTGTGAGGTAATTTGTCGCCAAGGAGCGATCACTTTGAGGGAACGGGTTGCCGGTCAGGCTTTCGTTTCCAGGACTAAATATGGTTTCATGGCTCATGCTTTGCTCAGCCCGGGCCAGGCGAACTCCGGAAAGCTTGTCACGTTAACGCGCCTCTTCGCCAGAATCCTTGCGGAAAAAGAAAAAAGCCCTCTTTTAATAATTGACGGTCCTCCAGGAATAGGCTGTCCCGTGATCGCCTCAGTGACCGGTGTAGATGTTGGTTTGATCGTCACCGAACCGACGATGTCGGGAATACATGACTTGAAAAGGGCGCTGGAGCTTCTGAAGCATTTTTCTATACCGGCTTTCGTCTGCGTCAACAAATACGATATTAATGAGGAGAACGCTAAAAAAATTGTGGGGTTTTGCCGAATTAACAATCTGGAATTCATCGGCAAAATTCCCTTTAATCCCATTGTCACTGAGGCTATGCTTCAGGAAAAACCTGTAGTTGAGTTCGCCCCGGAAAGCGATATCGCGGAAGAGATAAACAAGATCTGGGAAAACCTCCGTCTTCGCTTAAGCCTATGAAAGTCAGAGTACTGAAAGATGAAGATCACCATCCTTTGTAACGATAAAGCCCGGAGGCCCTTTTCTTCTGAGCACGGTTTTTCCGCGCTGGTGGAAACAGGGGATTCGAGCGTTCTCTTCGACACGGGATCATCGGATCTTTTTCTGAAAACAATGAAAATTCTAAATTTGAATCCCTCAGAGATCAAAAACATTGTCTTAAGCCACGGTCATTACGACCACGTTGGCGGTTTGAGGTATCTCCGTGGTAAAGACGACCTTCAGGTCTGGATGAAGGGCAGCGTTTTCCTTCCCAACTTTAGTGGGAAACGTTTTGCGGGAATCGATTGGGAAAGATTAAAAAGCTCCTTCCAGCTTCTGGAACTTGAAGGCAATGCTCAAAAAATATGCGAATCGATTTTCGCCTGGGGCCCTGCTCCCATAGTCAACGGCTTTGAGGAACCGGACCCAAAATTTCAGGTAATTCAAGGGGGAGAAAAGAGAAGAAACCTATTCGAGGAGGAGCTAAATTTAGTGATAGAGCGCGAACAGGGATTAATCCTTCTAACCGGCTGTGCTCACAGAGGAATAGCCAATATCGCTTATGGCGCTCAAGAGCTTTTCGGAAAAAGAATCCATATAATCGTGGGCGGCTTTCACCTCTTTAATGCTTCTTTAGAGAGGATTCAACAGGTGATAGATTTTTTCAACGAAATTGGCGTAGAGAAAATAGTGCCCTGCCATTGCACGGGAGAAAGAGCAATTAAACTTTTCCGAAGAAAATTCAAGGGTGAGGTGCTCGCTTGTGAGACCGGAACGTCAATTACGGTTCCCTTCGAATATAAAAATATAAAAGGAGCGTTATAAATAGAGACGGGCATTGTCTTCGGTCCTGTTCCCTCAAGGAGGTTGGGAAGAAGCTTAGGAATAAATAATATCCCACCCAAAACCTGCACTTATTCCTGTGTCTACTGCCAGTTGGGAAGAACCACGAACATGACCATGGAAAGGCAGCCTTTTTATGGGCCCGAGGCCATATTCCAAAGTGTCAAAGGCAAACTGGCAGAGCTCACTTCAAGGAATGAAAAAATTGATTATCTCACTTTCGTGCCAGATGGGGAACCGACTTTAGATCTTAACCTGGGCCGGGCAATCTCACTTTTAAAGCAAATAAAGATCCCCGTGGCTGTGTTGACCAACGCCTCACTGATCTGGCAGGAGGACGTGAAGGAGGACCTGCTAAAAGCTGATTTGGTCTCTCTTAAAATCGATGCCTCAAGCGAGGAGTTATGGAAAAAAATCGACAGGCCCTACAAGGGACTAAAGTTAAACCGGATTCAAGAAGGGATAAAGGAATTCGCCAGAAGTTTCCCGGGAGAAATCATCACGGAAACAATGCTAATAGACGGCGTAGACTACAGCGAGGAGCTCCTGAAAATTGCCGATTTCCTGAAAGACCTGAAAAATCTGGATAAGGCCTATATCGCTATTCCCACCAGGCCTCCAGCTGAAAGATGGGTCAGGCCAGCGGAAGAAAAAACTATAAACCATGCTTTTCAAGTATTTTCTGAAGCGCTGGGTGCGGAAAAAGTGGAGTACCTCATCGGTTATGAGGGCAATGCTTTTTCCTTTACCGGCGAAATTGAGGAGGATTTGCTGAGCATAATGTCCGTGCATCCCATGCGCCAAGAGGCGGTTTCAGAATTCCTGAGAAAGGCTGATTCAGGTTGGCCTTTAATTGAAAGGCTTCTCGGAGAGAATAAGATTGTGGAGCTGGAATACCAGGGAAATAAATACTATATGAGGAGACTGAAGAAATGAAAGACAAAATTAAAGTGGGGATTATTATCTGCGATCGTTATCACACCTGTGCCGGAGGAAAATGCCTGCGAGCATTTTACAACAGGGAAGGGGCGTTCAGCGTTTATGAAAAGGACCAGGAGTTAGAGCTTGTGGGATACACTACCTGCGATGGGTGCCCGGGAGGGAATATCGAATACGCTCCTCAAGAAATGGTAAAGAACGGAGCCCAGGTCATTCACCTGGCCACAGGGATGATTGTGGGTTATCCTCCCTGCCCTTATTTGACATACTTCCGGGACTTCATCCAGGAAAAGTACGGGATAAAAGTAGTCATCGGCACTCACCCCATCCCCCAGAAGTATTATCTCACGCATACCAGGCTGGGAACCTGGAAATCCCCGGAATGGAAGGAGATTCTCCAGCCAACTTTATGCGATGAGAAGACCAGATTGGCCTACGATTAAAAACAAACAGGAGAAAGGTAATGGAAAACAGAAAATTCAGATGTTCAGAGTGCGGGTATACCTGGGAAGTCCCCTATGGAAGCCCGAGGCCCTCTCGATGCCCTCAATGCAATAGCATTAACATCCACCGCGCAGAGGAGGACAGAGGCTATGCTCAGAGGGGCAGAAGAGGCGGAGGAAGGGGCAGAGGAAGTATTTAGGAGAAGATATTTTAGAGGCACATTGTGAAAAAATTACAGGAAAACTTAAACAAGTGGCTTTTACTTTACATTCTGGCGATGATGGCCCTGGGAGTAGGATGGGGTTACCCCAGCGCAGCCTGGACCAAGGCTAACCAATCGCTCTTGAGCAACCTGACCACGGTGGCCGTGTTCTTCATCATCTACCCTATGATGGTGAATCTGAAGTTCGAGTCCCTGATCAAGGCAGGAAAGAACCTTAAGGCTTTATCAATGACGGTGCTCTACAATTCTATCTGGGCGCCACTTTTAGGCTAGGCGCTGGCGGCTCTCTTCCTACATGATCCTATGCTCACTCTGGGCTTCCTTCTGGTAATGGTCGTCCCCTGCTCCAGTATGAGCATCGCCTACACCGGGCTGGCTAAGGGGAACATCGAGCTAGCCACGGTGGCAGTGGCCCTAAGTTTCGTGCTTTCCATCGGGGCTGTGCCCTTATGGATGATGCTCTTTGCTTCTCAATACCAAGTCGTGGTGCCCATTAAAGATATGCTCATGTCCATCCTGACTGTCTTGATTGCTCCGATGATCTTAGGGTATTTGACCCGTTTAGCCCTGGTGCGCTGGCTGGGAGAGAAGAGGTTTCAGCAGTTGCAGCCTTTATTTCCTTCCCTTTCCCTGATCGGGTTATACGCCATCGTCTTTTTGATCTTCTTCGCCAAAGCGACCATGATTGTGGATAAATGGGTATTAGTGCTGGAATTAATACTGCCCAACGCTCTCTTCATCGGTATTACGCTCGCAGTCCTGACCTGGTTGAACCGAAGGTTGAAGCTCTCCTATGGGGATCATATGGCAGTGGTCTTCGCCAGCACGGGCAAGAACAACAGAACGGCGATTGCCATTGCCACCATGGCTTTCTCACCCCTGGTGGCGATCCCTGCCGCCATCATGCCCATTTTCCAAATCCTGTTTCTGGTGTTTTATTTGAAGATGGCCAACTGGGTGCGCCGCTATTTTGAAAGGCGTAACAAAACCGGAGGAGATGGGTAAGGCATACTGAAAAGGAGCCGACCGGCTCAAAATTTTTTATCTAAATGAGAATGTTGAAAAAATGATCAAGATTATATTTCCGGCCTTTTAATTTGACTTTTTAATCAACAACCTGCAGGTTTGTTTACCAAAAATCTTTCTTTTTTATAAATTGGCGGGAAACTACCCAAATTTTTAATATTGAAAGTATATTTGCCAAAAACTGGGGTTTTTTACGCCAGCCAATTAAAAAGGGGAAAGCAAACCAATTTTTTTGGAGCTTTTATTCAAAAAAGGGATAATAGAATTTGGATTTTCCATTTTAAAAGGTGAGAGGGGAAAATGTTTAAAAGAATCCTTTTTGCGTTTGATTTTTCAAATAATTCGCGGTTAGCGAGGGAAATTGCTTTTGCCCTTTCAAAAGGAGAGGGAAAGAAGCTCCATGTTTTAACAGTTGCAAATCCGCTTTTGGGTGTTTTACCCGGAGTTACCACCCCTGAAACTAAAAAACCCCAGGGGGAGAATTATATCGCGGTTCTTACAAAAAAAGAGCTTGAAGAAGAGTTGATAAGGCGTCTTGAAATTGAAATGCAGGCACCTTCTGAAGAAGGAATTTCCCCATCCCTAAAGGTTCGATTTGGCGACCCTGCGGAGGAAATTTTAAAGGAAGCGAAGGAAATTGATGCAGAACTGATCTTAATGGGTTCACACTCCAGCAGGACTCTCTTGGATGTTGTTATGGGGAGTGTTACCGAAGAAGTGGCAAAAAATGCCACTTGCCCAGTTTTGATCGTGTCCCAGCCACCCGCTCAGAAAAAATGGGGGAGGCAGAGAATCCTTCTTGGGACTGACTTCTCTCCAAATTCGAAGGTCGCCTTCAAGGTAGCCTTAAGTCTTGCAAAAGACTCAGGGGCAAACCTTTACCTTTTGACTGTAATCCCAGCGCTAATCGGTGGGCAGACAGATCTTTGGACAAACTCAAAGGAAGAAGCGGAAAAAGGAATGGCAAGGCTTGTCCAAGAAGCGAGGGAAAGAGGGGTTCAGACAGGAATTTTAATTAAAAGGGGGAACCCGGTTAAGGAAATTTCCCGTGCCGCCCAGGATCTCGAGGTTGATTTCGTAGTTTTAGGGTCTCACAGCCGAAGGAACATCTGGGACGTTCTTTTGGGAAACACCCCGGAGAAAGTCTCCCGAATTTCCCCCTCTCCTGTTTTGATTGTAACCACTCCAACTAAAAAACCCGAGATTTGCGAGGATAAGGAGGATTAATCAGATATTTGCAGCGGTATTAGAGGATGAAGTTGCCATTTGCCGGCATTTTTGAGAGGAACCTTTTTTTCTGTTCTCCCAATAGAGGACGGAAGATCGTCCCAGGTAAAAAAGAGGGAAGATAAGGCATACCCAAATCGGAAGTGAGCCTCCTTTTCCGGGAACAGTTCCAGCGGACACGGCTTCGGTGCGAAATTATAATCTTGGCACGAACTCATGGCAGCGGAAATCGCTGACTGCAGGTCCTGCTGGCCCGAGGAATGGGGGAAGGAGCATATCAAAACCTGAAAGAAGATGGAATTCCACCAATCACCACCGATATTCCAAATTTTGAGGAAACAAGGAAGGTATTTTCCCAGGGGAAAAATTGAAAACCATCCGGAGTTTCTTCACTAATCGGTTGGTTTCCCGAATTACCAAAGGCACCTAAACCCATTTAAGATATCAACCCTGTTTTTAATCACATTTATGGCTTTTAAACCCCTAGAAAGTTCTTTTAAAATTTTTTTGGTCCGTTTCACCTGGAATCCATTTATCCTTTTTCCTCCCTCGTTAGGATTTTCCATGAGAGGATCCCTTCAAGGGAGGAAAATCTAAAAAGGATAAACGGAAACTTTATTCCCTTATGGCCGCAGGGTCCCCGCGAAGACCTGCCAGGCTAAGGCTGATTTGGCAACCAGGCTGAGGATTACGTAAACCTTCTCCCCAAAAAGGTAGTCTTTCCACTTTCCCACTTTTTTGTACTGAAGAACCATGTTAATCGCGAAACAATTAAAGAAGACAAAGATCGAACCGTAAATCGCGTAGACAAAAGTGGGAATCTGACCGAGGCCGAAATAGTTTGCCGCCCAGAAGAAAATCCCAACAACAACCCAGGGAATGATTCCCGCAAAGCAACCGATGATGAAGCTCGTCCAGTTCGTCTTCTGGGTAGTCTGATTGTGGATTTCCATCATCAAGCCCATGAGGTTCATCAACGCAACCAGGGAGAAGATCATCAAAAGGCTACCAAGGTCGTAGATTCCCACGAGCATGGCGATTGCTACCATCATTGTGGAGGCGGAAAGGGAGTATTCGAACCAGCGCAAGCGGTTGATACCCTTTTTCAAATCCTCATTGTACCGCTTGTTAAAAACCGTGCTGATGATCAGGTGAGCGAGAGAGGATAGAAATAGAAAAATTACAACCAACCAGGCGAAGGGAACCTCGAATAGGGTTGTGGTAACTGTGGTCAGCTTTTTGGTGGCAATATCGAAGCTCAGGTAGTTTGTGGTAACGGGGAGCCTAAAATCCCGGCTAATGAAGATAATTGCCACTCCTTGGATAAGATGGAGCAAAAACATTACAAAGTTAAACCGCCTCAATGATCGAAGCTTTGCAACAAGGTCCATCGGACACCTCCAAAAATAGTCTCAAAAATATTAACAATCAAAGGAAAAATAAATTCCCGAAAGGCACGATTCTCATTTTTTTCGAAAGAATTACTGGAAAAATTTTGGGAAAAAATTTCGGGGGATATTTCTTCGGTCAAAGGGAAATCAGGTACTTCTCAAAATCAGAAACCTGGTATTTTCTTCCCCGGGGCAAAATCTTAAAACCCTCTCCTTCTAAAAGTTTTTTTTGATTTTCCACCCCTCCGGGATATTTTTCATTTAAGAAGCCGTCACCTTTTAGAGTCCTCCAGTAGGGAATCTTAGCAAGGGCGGAATCGCTTCCTTGAGCGATTTCCTCTTCCACGGCATTGGCAATTGCCATGATGAAAATCCCGGTAGTTAAGGGGCAACAGGCTTTGACTTTATGGTCAATGGCAATTTTTTTACAGATTTCCCTGATGGTAATTAACTTTCCTGCCGGAACAATAGCCATGAGAGGAGTAATTTCTGAGGGGTTGACTAATACTATCTGGTCGCCAGCGCTGGCTCCCATTTGATGCGCCGCTTTAAAGCAGGGAAAATTTTCCCCCAGGGTCAATACTTTGGGGAAGTCCTTTTTTTCCTCAATTTTTTGTTTCCAGGTTTTTTTCAATATTAATTTAGCCCCCAGACCTCCGGCGAAATCCTATCTTGAAGAGGACTTTCTTAAAAAGGCTGGCCTCCCTTCTTTTTCCCCTTTTAAGTTTCAGCACTCAGTTTCCCCGTTTAGAAAAGATGTCCCGGCTTGTTTACCTTTTTCATCTGGCAGAGAGGGCCCGATTTCCCCCAAACCCCCTTTCCGCCCGCCTCGTAATGAGACGGAAGCGAAAAGGAGGATCTCAAGTTTTTCCTCGGCGGCGAATCCTTTACCTTTTAAATTCATTTAAATATTTCCCAAAAACTCGCTGGAACAAGATGGTCTTTTGGTATAACCAAGCAAAATAATTTTCCGCTTCGTTTTGGTCAAAAACATTAGGAACTTCTTTTTTGATTTTTATTGCCGAAGCAATCGGTGCGTCAATCCATTCAGCTTTTTCACCAATTTCTTTTTCTATTTCCTCTTTTCTCTCAAGCAAAAATCTAAATAAATCTTTATTTTTTCTGATATAAATTTCACAGCCAAGCCAATTCTTAATTGAATTGATTGTTAAAGCGACATGGGCCTCAGGACTCCCCATGCTCACATCGTACCAGTTTTTCGGAAGCGGTTTTCCTAAACGGATTTTTTCATCCCTTTTACTAACGAAATCCTTGAATTTTCTCCAAAAATCCCTCTGCTGAATTTCTGTATCTGTTAATTCTGCCCTTTCCACACCTTCTCTACTTTCTCTTGCCCATTCGTTTGGCTTAACAATAATTTCAAATTTTGGAGCTGGGGGTGAATTCTCAATTTTCCAAAGTTCCATTTTTATCAAAAAGAAGCTGATATTTTCATCTGTATGTTCGTTTAGCCAATCAATTGCTTTTTGATGCTCTTCCCTATTCTCGCGAACGATCCAAATAATTATTTTGGCATCAACACCAGAGGCATAAGTAATAATCTTGCCAAGATGATCATGGTTGGTATTTCCAAGTTGATTTTCAATTATAATTTTTCTACCAGAAATTTCTTCTTGGGCAAGAATATCAAGGGAAAAATTTCCAACTTTTGCCTCGGTCTGAATTAATTTAATAGGGATACCGATTTCTTCGCTTAATAAATCAAGATTTTCTTGTTGGGCAAGCCATGGTGTAAAATCGGTGGCCTCGTTTTCAAAAACTTCTCGTAAATCAACTTTTGTTAATTTTGCTAATTTTTTATTCATGAATTTATTCAACCCGAAATTCTAATTGAAAGTTTTCTTTCTTGAGTTGCAAGAGACCCGGATTCTATTTCCTAATCCATCTTTTTTACCCTGGCGGAGAGGGCGGGATTCGAACCCGCGAGACGAGTTTTAGCCCCGTCTACTCGCTTTCCAGGCGAGTGCCTTCAGCCAACTCAGCCACCTCTCCAGAGCGCTTTAAGATTATAAATTAGTTGAGCTCTTACTTCAAGAAATTCCATCGGGTTGAAAAAGGGTGGTAGAATTTTGCCGTGCGTTTTGTTTGTGACTTTCATCTCCATTCCAGATACAGCCGGGGCACGTCCAGCGACATGGGCTTGGAGCACATGGCCCGCTGGGCGAAGCTCAAGGGGATTAGCCTCCTTGGGACAGGGGACTTCACCCACCCTGCCTGGTTCCTGGAGTTGAAGGAAAAACTCAAGCCCTCAGACCTCAACGGAATTTACGAGTTCCATGGGGTGTACTTCATGCTCACCGCGGAGGTGGCAAATTTCTTCCAAGTTGACGGGAAAGGCCACAAGATGCACAACCTGATTTTTTCCCCCTCCCTGGAGGTTTCCCTTCGGATTAACCAGCGCTTGCGGCGCTTCAACTCCCTCTCAGTGGACGGAAGACCAGCCCTTTCCATCTCCGCTTTGGACCTTTTAAAAATTGTGAAGGACATTTCCCCTGAGGCCTATATTGTCCCCGCTCACGCTTGGACCCCCTGGTTTTCCATTTTCGGCTCCCGCTCGGGGTTTGATTCCATTGAGGAATGTTTCGGGGAAGAATCGTCGGAAATTTTCGCCATCGAGACGGGCCTTTCCTCCGATCCCCCGATGAATTGGAGGCTATCCGCGCTGGATCGGGTTTCCCTCATTTCCAATTCCGACGCCCATTCCCCCTCCCGCCTGGGAAGAGAGGCGAACGTCTTCTCCCAGAAACTGGACTTCTTGGAGATAAAGAGGGTCCTCCAAACCAAAGATAGGGAAAAGTTCCTCTTCACCATCGAGTTCTTCCCCGAGGAAGGAAAGTATCATTTCGATGGACACCGGTTCTGTAACGTGCAGATGTCCCCCGAGGAATCGAGAAAAAACAACCTGATCTGCCCGGTCTGCGGGAAACCCCTGACTGTGGGAGTCATGCACCGGGTTGAGGAACTCGCAGATCGAAAGGACGGTTTTCAGCCGGAAAACGCCATTCCCTTCAAAAGGCTCATTCCGCTCGATGAAATAATCGCCCAGGTGGTGAAGAAATCCCCCGACAGCGTGGCAGTGCAGAACGAATACTTGAAACTGGTTCAGACCTTTTCCAGCGAGCTGGCGGTCCTCCTTGATGCCCCCATTTCCTACCTGGAGAAAATGACATCCCTGGCGCTTGCCCGGGCAATCGCCCGCATGCGGGAGGGAAAGGTTAAAATTTCCCCTGGATACGACGGGACTTACGGGAAAATTGAAATTGACCTCGAAGGGGACGAAGAAAAAGCCCCTCCAGAACCAACCCAAATCAGTCTTTTTTAGGGCCATGCCGGAGCTTCCCGATCTGGAAGTAATAAAAGAAAATCTGAGAAAGAAAATCCTGGGCTTCGAGGTTAAAGGAGTCCATTTCTTAAAAAAATCCTCGGGAAAACCCTCCCCCGAGGTTATTCAAGAGGGCCTAATTGGAGAAAAACTCGTCCTGGTCGATCGTAGGGGAAAATTCTTGAAGTTTGGATTTAAAAAGGGAAGCCTCCTCCTGGCTCACTTGATGCTCGAGGGTCAGCTGGAGATTAAATCCTCAGGGGAAGCGCCCGAGAAGGGGACCTGCGCGGTGATCGATTTCAAGGAGGGGAATGGGCTCCACTTTATC
This sequence comes from Caldisericota bacterium, assembly GCA_024655965.1. Lineage (GTDB taxonomy): Bacteria > Caldisericota > JANLFM01 > JANLFM01 > JANLFM01 > JANLFM01. Next base: position 336,877 of record JANLFL010000002.1, read on the forward strand.
GACCCCAGGGGATGGACCAAGCTCTTTTTCTACCCTGCGGGAAAATCCGGAGAACCTGAGGAACTGGCAAATTTAGGCCCGGAGCCCCTCTCTCCGGAATTCACCCCCGAATATTTTAGGGAGGGGCTAAGGAAACTCAGGGGAACCCTAAAGATGGCTTTAATGGAACAGGAGTTCATATCCGGGATCGGAAACGCTTACTCCGACGAGATCCTCTTCAAGGCTAAAATTTCCCCCTTGAAGCCGGCAAAGGACCTTACGGAAAGGGAAAAGGATCTTCTCTTCAAGTGCATCAAGGAAACCCTGCTCTGGGGGATCGAGGAGACGAAAACCAGAATGGGAGAAGAAGTCAGGGGGGAAATAAGGGAATTCCTCCAGGTACACCGAAAAGAGGGTCAGGCCTGCCCGCGGTGCGGTACAAAAATACAAAGGATCGAGGTCGAAGGGAGGGGAACATATTTCTGTCCCCGGTGCCAGAGATAAGATCCATAATTCAAAAGGTAAAGGATCTTTCCGGAAAACTCGGGCTTTTCCTTGAAGTAGCACCCATTAAAAAACTTGAGCCCCGAACCCCCTTGAAGGAAGCCCTGGCGAAAAGGGGAATCCCTCCCAGCCTGGGATGGACGGAAAAGGACCTACCCGGCCTTCTTGATCCCCGGGAAATATATCCCTGGGCAAGAGGAATCCTCTGCTTCGCCCAGCCCTATTCCAGGGAAGAGGAATCTAAAGGGGATGAACCCTGCGGGGAGATCGCCGATTTTTGCTCCCGTGACTGGTACGGCCTTCTTAAAGAAAAGCTTCGCATGATCAAGGCGGAGATCATTTCAAGCTTCCCAAATTTAAAAGCTAAGGTTTTCGTGGAGGGAAAGATCCTGGAAAAAACCTGGGGGGAGGTGGCAGGCATTGGCTGGAGGGGGAAAAACTCCCTTCTACTCCGAAAGGGAACTGGCTCCAGAATCCTCCTGGGGGAGATTCTGATCAGCGAAGAGGTGGAGGAAACTGGAAGACCCATGGAGAGCAAGTGCGGAGAATGCACTCTTTGCCTTGAAGCCTGTCCCACAGGGGCGATAATCAAGCCCTTCCAGGTGCTCCCTAACCTTTGCCTGGATTACTTCACCCTTCATTATGACGGAATCCTTCCCCAAAAAATCCGTGAGAAGATGGGAAATCGATTATTTGGCTGCTCAGCCTGCCAGGAGATCTGCCCTTATAACCGGGATAACCCGGAGACATTCGGCCCCCGCCCCAGTGGTCCTGGATTTTCTTTTCCCCTGGAAAAAGCCTTGAAGATGGATGAAGAGGAGTTCCAGAGGATTTTCACGGGCCACACTTTCAAGGGAAAATCCCTTTCCCTGCTAAAAAGGAATGCTTTGGTAGTTGCGGGGAACAGCAGGGAAAAATCCCTTTTTGAACTCGTCGAACCCTTCGCTTTCGATTCTTTTTCCCTTTTACGCGTTCACGCCCTGTGGAGCTTGTGGCGGATTGATTCGGAAAGGGCTTCAAAGGTCTTCAGGCGAATTCGCCATATTGAGACCAATCCCCGGATCTTAAAGGAAATTGAAACCCTGGAAGAGGAAGGAATTCAAAAACAAAATGAGATAAAAGGAGGTTTTTGACTTGAAAAGAATCCTGTTCCTTCTCCTCCTTTTTTCAATCCTTTTTATCCCCGAAAACGCCCTTGCCGTCACCATCGATGGGGTAATTACGGAAGGTGAATACCCGATCAAGGGGACTTTCAACGAGGGGAAACTGGAAATCTACTTCAAGGTCGAGGGAGATAAAGCCTTTTTCGGACTTCAGGGGGAAACAACCGGATGGCTGGGAATAGGCTTTGGAAATACCGTCGCCATGAGGAACGCCGATATTCTCATCGGGTTTGTTAAGGACGGAAATGCTTTTGTCAGGGACGAGTTCTCCAGGGAAGTCTTCGGTCCTCATCAACCTGACCAGGTTTTTGGGGGTACATCCGACATCCTCCTGTTCTCGGGAAGGGAGGAAAACGGGAAGACCGTGATTGAATTTGAAAGGCTTCTTCAGACCGGAGACAAGTTCGACAATCCTATTCCCCCGGAGGGGGAGTTCAAGATCATCTGGGCAATGGGGGAATCAGACGACCTTGAAGGGAAGCATTCCTCCAAGGGCTATGGGGTCCTTAACCCCTCCGCTCCCAAGAACACAAATGCTTCCATCTCCTTTTTGCCCGTTCATATAGGCCTGATACTTTCTGGTTCGCTTTTTTTTGGCTGGAACATATCCCTGGTTCTAAAAAAGAAAAAGACAAGGACCACAGTCACAAGGCATCAAAATCTGGGGCTGATTGGAGCGGGGCTTTTGATTTTAGGCATAGGAATGGGAATCTTTGGTGGCCGGCTCACCTGGGGCTTTAATTTAAGTACGGTGCACTTCTTCTTGGGGTGCATTTCCCTGCTTTCTGCCTCAACCACCCTCGCTTTGGGAGGCTACGCCATTAAAAAAAGAAAGCCTAAGATCAGAATTCTTCACGTTTGGATAGCCAGGACCACCGTGCTTTCCTTTCTTGCTTCCCTCGCCCTGGGCCTTTTCCTGGTCTTTTGATTTTTAATAAAATCCTTCATTGAAAACCCCTTGAAAACAGAATTAAGGGAGAATTACACTAATCGGGATGCTTGAGGAAAAATCAGGGGTGTTTCCAGCTTCCCGGTTCTTAATATACCTCTCCCTTGCGGTTGGGGTTCTCGCTTTGAGCATGGCCGCCTTTTTCGTTCGCTGGGCGAACGCCCCGGGAATCATAACCTCCTTTTATCGCATGGCAATCGCCACGGTCTTAATGGCCCTTCCTTTTTCCAAAGGGATCAGAGGAAAAAACTCCAACCTGAAGAAGGGTGCGATCTTCGCAGTTTTGGGAGGGGTGGCCTTCGCCTTCGACCTTGGCCTCTGGACCACGGGGGTTATGATGGGAGAAGTTGTCAATCCCACACTCCTCGCAAATACTGCCCCCCTCTGGGTAGGGCTGGGGACCGTGCTCATCTTCAAGCGAAGGTTAAAATTTCAATTCTGGTTAGGGGTACTTCTTGCCCTTGGTGGGGCGGCATTCCTCCTGGGAGTCGACATCTCCCGTAGCTCTTCCATAGGACTTGGCTCGCTTCTGGGGCTTTTAGCGGGACTTTTTTACGCAGCTTATTGGCTCCTGACACAGAAAGGGAGGGAATACCTTGATTCCCTGACCTATTTCTGGATTGCGGCGATCAGTTCAACAGCCGTTTTAACAGTGGGGGTGGTTCTCTCCGGCGAGCCCCTTTTGGGTTACCCCTTCCAGAGCTACCTTGCTTTCTTTGGCTTTGGCTTAATTACCCAGGTCGTGGGGTGGATGTCCCTGAATTATGCCCTTGGTCATGTTCCTGCATCGCTCGCATCACCAACATTGCTCGGTCAGCCCCTTTTAACTGGAATTCTCGCCTGGCCCCTTTTGGGGGAAGCTCTCTCCTTGAAGCAGGTCCTGGCAGGAATCTCAGTGCTAATCGGGATTTACATCGTCCACCGAAGTCACCAGGAAAACCAGGGGGCAAAAAGGGAAGAAATCCCTTAATCTGAAATTGATTTGACTTCAAATTAAGTAAATCTTTAGACTTAAAAGGGTTTTATACAACCTGAATTGGAGGGTTTTTCTTGGATCGAGAGATCGTCACCGGAAATGAAGCTCTTGCTTTGGGGGCTCTCCGGGCAGGAGTAAAAGTCATCACAGGCTACCCAGGCACTCCCTCCTCAGAAGCGATCGGCTTTCTCCTTTCCCACCCAGAAATCTGGCAAAAAAACGGCGTCCACGTGGAATGGAGCACAAACGAAAAGGTCGCCTTTGAAATATCCGCAGGAGCAGCCTGGGCTGGGCAAAGAGCCCTCGTTACCATGAAGATGTCTGGTTTAAACGTGGCCTTTGACTCCCTGATTTCCATCGCATATTCGGGGATCAACGGGGGTTTAGTGATTTACGTGGCAGATGACCCAGGGGTAAGTGCGGGGATGGCGGAGCAGGACTCCCGAGGATTTGCAATGATCTCAGACCTTCCCATGCTTGAGCCTTCCTCAGTCAAGGAGACCTATGAGCTTTCCCGAATCGCTTTCGAGCTTTCCGAGGAGGCAAAAACCCCCGTCTTCCTGCGGCTCACCACCTCCATCTCCCAATCCCACGCCCCCGTGGAACTGGAAACCCCTTACTATATCCCCCTGGAGAGGGACCTAATTTTAGAAAGGGACATCAATAAGTACACCAAAGCGGGAGCGGCAATCTGCATGGCACAGCACAGGGATTTAATAAACCGTTTAGGAAAATCGGGGGAAGTTATTAAAAAACTGGGTTTAAATGAACTTTCCCTCTCAAAAAAAGAGGGGGGATTGGGGATCATCGCCAGCGGGGCCCCCTTCTCATATCTTGAGGAGGGCCTTTTATTGACCGCAAAATTCGGGCTTGACCCGGGGGAAGTTTCCATCTTGAAAATTGCCTCAACTAACCCCTTCCCCGAAGAGGAAGCCCGTCTTCTATTGGAAAGATCAGGGGTGATCCTGGTCCTTGAAGAACTGGAGCCCTATCTGGAAAAAAACACCCTGATCCTCTGCCAAAAGCTGGGGCTTAAAAAAAGGGTGATCGGAAAAATGGACGGGACTTTTGATCGGGTAGGTGATTACGGGCTTTCCCAGGTCGTTTCCGGAATTCAAAAAGCCTTAAACCTTGAAATTCCCCCAGAGACATTTTCCGGGATCAAAGCGGATGAGCTCGCTGCTTTACGCCCAATTACCGTCTGCGCCGGTTGCCCCCACCGGGGAACCTTCATGGCCATAAACTCAGCAATCAGGAAAGCGGGGTTCAAAAAAGACCAGGTAATGGTCACCGGGGACATTGGGTGCACAATCTTGGGGATGAATCCCCCATTCAATACCGTCTGGAACGAAGTCTCCATGGGAGCGAGCATCGGGATCGCCCAAGGTTTTAAACATGCTGGTTTTACAAAGCCTGTGATCGCCACCATCGGGGATTCCACTTTCTTCCACGCCGGGATTCCGCCATTAATAAACGCAATTCAGTACCAGGTACCTTTGACGGTAATCGTCATGGACAACGGTTGGACGGCCATGACTGGAATGCAATTTAACCCAGGGACGAGCGAGAAATTCCTTCCCCCCGGTTCAAAAAGAGTGGATTTGGAAAAACTCATCCCCGGTTTGGGTGTGGAACATTTCTGGGTTGTCGATCCCTATGATCTCCCCAGGATGACGAACATTATCGCCGAAGCCCTAAATCTCGAGGGGGTCAAGGTGATCCTATCAAGAAGAGAATGCGCAATCCAGGCTTTAAGGAGGGGAGAAAGGGCGGGAATGGTCAGGGTCATCCCGGAAAAATGCACCCTGTGCAAGTCATGCTTGACCCTCACCGGTTGCCCGGCCTTGAGCCCCGGTGAAACCGCCATGGAAATCGACGGGGCTCTTTGCAATGGATGTGGCCTCTGCGTCCATACCTGTGGATATAAAGCCCTGGAAAGGGAGGAAATCTGATGGTGGAAGAAACTTCAAGCCCACTTTTCCCTTTCAATGTCTACCTGGTGGGGGTCGGGGGACAGGGGATCCTCACGATCGGGGAGATCATCTCTCAGGCCGCTTTCCTTGAGGGAATTCCGGTCAATTTTTTCCCAACGAAGGGAATGGCCCAGCGGGGAGGTTTTGTAAAGGCACAATTGAGGCTGGGAAAAGACATTGTCGGTCCCGCGATACCGGAGAAGGGTGCTAACCTGGTAATCGCCATGGAACGATCGGAATCCCTGAAAGCGGTTAGGTTCCTGAAACCTGGAGGGGACTTTCTTCTCTGGGACTTCGTCTGGGCACCAACAGCGGTCATGCTGGGAAAGGAAAGTTACCCCGAATTGGAAATAGTCCGGGAAAAGGTGAGGGTAGCGGGAGGAAATTTCATCTCCATATCTCCCTCGCTTCTCCCCCTGCATGAGGGGAAACCAGTGCCCGATAATACCTTTATCTTGGGAATTGCCCTGAAAAGGACTTCTCTGGGAAAAATCCTTCCCTTCACCTCGGTGGAGGAAGCCCTTCAAAAGCGGTTCCCCAGGTTTTCAGGGGTCAATCTCCTTGCATTGAAGTCGGGGTTCACGCTGGAGCTATGACCCTTCAAAGTTTTTTCTATCCCCATTCGGTCGCCGTCGCTGGTTCAGCTTCCGAGGGAAAGCTGGGGTTTTTCTTAATAAAACAACTCCTTGAAGGAGGGTTCAGCAAGGTTTATGCCATAAACCCAAAGGGAAAGGGTGCTTTCTCCGTTCCCGGTTTCAGGGAAGCCCGGGAGATCGGCGAGGAGGTGGACCTGGTGGTCATCGCCTCTCCCGCCCCCACTGTCAAAGAGGTCCTCGAGGACTGCGGAAAAAGCGGGATCAAAAGCGCGGTAATCATCTCGGCCGGTTTCTCGGAGATCGGAAACTGGAAAGAGGAGCAGAAACTCCTTCAAATCGCCCGAAAGTTCTCAATGCGGCTAATCGGACCGAATTGCGCGGGGATCGTCAACACCCATCACAGGCTATTTGCCACCCTGGAGACCAGGCCCCCCTCGGGATGCACAGCTTTCATCTCCCAGAGCGGAGCTCTGGGAGGAGCCGTTCTTTCCTGGGCAGAGGAACAGGGTTTGGGTTTTTCCAAATTCGTCAGTTACGGAAACGGTATTGACATCGACGACGTGGAGCTTCTTGATTACCTCGCAGATGACCCGGAGACAAAGGTTGTAGCCCTCTACCTGGAAACCGCAAGGAAGGGAAGGGAGCTCCTCCGTGCCATCCGGAATGTCTCCAGAAAAAAGCCCCTGGTCTTGATCAAATCAGGAAAATCTCAGGCGGGGAAGAGGGCAACCCTTTCCCACACAGGGTCTCTGGCAGGGTCGGATGAAGTTTTCGACTGCGCCCTAAAGGACACCGGAGCTATCCGGGTAGAAGGGATTGAGGAAATGTTCGACCTCTGCCGGGGCTTCTCCCTGCTCCCCCCAGTAACCGGGAAGAAAGTTCTGATTGTAACCAATTCAGGCGGGCCGGGGGTCCTAACCACCGATAAAGCAGAGGAAATGGGCTTGGAAGTCGCCGAACCATCCGCCCCCCTGAAGGAAAAATTTAGGAGGTTCCTCACCCCTCGATGTTCTTTGAAGAACCCGGTGGACTTCACCGTAGAGGGGACAGAGGAGGACTTTCAACGGACCCTAGCCCTCGGACTGAAGGGGGATGATGGAGATGGCGAGTACAACTCAGCAATCGCCATAAATGTGGGAACCCCATTTTTGGACTCCGTCTCCCTGGCCAGAGGAATCGCCTCCGGGGCAAAGGAGACGGGTAAACCAGTACTTGCGAGCTTTCTCGCCGGAAAGATTGTGGAGGAGGGGATTCGCTTCCTGAAGGAAAACGGGATCCCCAATTTTCAAACGGGGGAGCGGGCCGCCAAAGTAATTTCCTTGATGCACCAGTACCACATCAATAAAGAGAAGATAAAGGACCTTCCACCTTCTCCGGAGCCTTTGAGAAGGAAGAGGGGCTTTAAATTTCCCCAAACTGAGCCCGAGGTTTTTCAGTTCCTCAAGGACCTCAGACTCCCTGTCCCCGATTTTCGATTTGCGGAAACCGAACCCCAAGCGATGAAATTTGCCGGGGAGGTCGGATTCCCCCTGGTAATGAAACTTGTTTCTCATTCCGTGGTTCACAAATCCGAGGTAGGAGGGGTGGTGCTCAACATTCAGGACCTCAAGGGGGTCCAGGAGAGCTTCCAAAAACTAAAAGAAAAAGTACCCCCCGGAGATTTTCTGGGAGTGACCATGTTTCCCATGATCAGCGCTCTTTTCGAAGCTCTGGTAGGGGTGTACCGCGATCCCCAATTTGGTCCGGTGATCGCCTTCGGGATGGGGGGAATTTATACGGAAATTCTCAAGGACGTTTCCCTGAGACTAGCCCCTTTAGATGAAGAAGGCGCTGGTTTCCTGATTGAGGAAACAAAGTTTTCCAAGATCCTGAAGGGTGCAAGGGGTAAGAAAGGGTGCGACCTGGAATCCCTGGTGGACTTACTGGTGAAAGTTTCCCGGATGCCCTTCCTTTTCCAGGAAATTGGAGAGATGGATCTGAACCCTGTTTTTCTCCTCGAAAAAGGAGTTTTGATTGGAGATGCGAGAATAATTCAGATACCAGGAGGAAAAAAATAACATGATTAAGCCTCAACGGGGAATGGATAGCATTGCCCCTTACGTTCCGGGAAAACCAATCCAGGAGGTGGAAAGGGAACTGGGAATTACCGATATTATCAAGCTGGCTTCCAACGAGAACCCTTTTGGACCCTCCCCCAAAGCCGTGGAGGGAGTCCTTGAAGCCCTGAACTCCGTTAATTTTTATCCCGATGGCCAGAGTTACGAACTTCGCCAGGCTTTAGCCAGGCATTTGAGCGTCCCCCCGGATTGGATCATCGTAGGAAATGGGGCGGACGGAGTAATCCTGGAAACCTGCATGGCGTACTTGGATGAGGAAAGCGAGGTGATAACCAGCGAGCACTCCTTCCCTATGTACGACATCTTTTCCCAGGCAATGCGGGCAAAGGTGGTGAAGGTCCCCACCAAGAATTACGGCTTAGACCTCAAAGCCATGAGACAAACCATTTCCCCTAAGACCTCCCTGGTTTTCGTCTGCAACCCCAACAACCCCACGGGGACCCTCCTTAGAAAAGAGGAGGTCCAGGAGTTCATGGAGGATTTCCCCGAGGAGGTCATGGTGGTTTTCGACGAGGCCTACTACGAGTTTGCTCAATCGGAGGATTTCCCCGATACCATTGGGTATTTGAGGGAGGGGAGGGAAAATGTCCTGGTCCTGAGGACTTTTTCCAAGGCTTACGGAATCGCAGGGTTAAGGTTGGGATACGGCATCGGCCACCCCCAGGTGATAGCCACCCTGAACAAAATTAAGGAACCATTTGCCGTGAACCTCCTTGCTCAAGCGGCAGGGATAAAAGCCCTCGAAGACCAGGAATTCGTTCGCCGGACCGTCGAGGCAATCAACAGGGAAAAGGAATTCCTTTACCGTGAATTTGAACGCCTGGAGCTCTCTTACGTCAGAAGTTATACGAATTTTGTCCTCGTAGAAGTTAAAGGAGATGCAAAGCTGGTCATGGAGCGGCTTCTTTCCCGAGGGGTGATCGTCCGACCCTGCGGGGGCTACAAACTGCCTGGGCACCTCAGGATCACGGTGGGAATGAGGGAACAGAACCAGAGACTAATCCGGGCCCTTGAGGAAGTCCTCCGGGAAACCCAATAACTATTCCTCAAAGGAAAGCCTTAACTGGAAACCAGTTTTTGGGGTATCCTATTCCATGATGGAAAAAGCCCAGGCTCAAAAGCGGATAGATGAATTGAGGAAACTCATCGATTATCACCGGTGGCGTTATTATGTCCTCGACCAGCCGGAAATTTCGGACAGCGAATACGACAAGCTGGTCCTGGAACTCCAGAAGCTTGAGGAACAGTTTCCCGATCTGATCACCCCCAATTCTCCAACTCAGAGGGTGGGTGCTCCGCCGGCGAAAGAATTTAAACCCGTGAAGCACCTTCTACCCATGCTCTCTCTGGACAACGCATTCAATTCCGAAGACCTCCTCGCTTTTGACCGCAGAGTGAAGAGAATACTGGGGGAAGTCCCCCTTCAATACGTCTGCGAGCTAAAATTCGACGGTCTCGCTGTATCCCTGAGATACGAGAAAGGTGTTTTCACCCTCGGGGCAACCCGGGGGGACGGCTACGAAGGGGAGGAGGTAACAAACAACCTGAGGACCCTGAAATCCCTCACTCTTAACCTTTTTTGCCCCGATCCTCCCGAACTTCTCGAAGCGAGGGGGGAAGTGATCATGACCTACCCCGACTTCGAGCGCCTCAACGAGGAAAGGGCTTCCCGGGGTGAACCTCTGTTCGCCAACCCCCGGAATGCTGCGGCAGGGTCTGTTCGGCAATTGGATCCAAAAATTACCGCGGAGCGAAAACTGGACATTTTCATCTACGGAATGGGGGCTTGCCGGGGAAAGGAATTTTCCACCCATTGGGAAATTCTGCAATACCTGAAAAGTTGCGGCCTAAAAATTTCCGATAAAGTCCGCCTGGTTGATTCCATCGAGGAAGCCATTGATTTCTGCAAGGAGTGGCAGGAGAAGAGGGGGGACCTTCCCTTCGGGGTGGACGGAGCGGTGGTGAAGGTCAACTCGATCGAGTATCAGGAAAAACTCGGGTTCACTACACACAGCCCACGATGGGCAATTGCTTACAAATTCCCAGCCGCGGAGGAGATCACAAGGGTAGAGGACATTAAGGTTTACGTGGGAAGGACGGGCGCTTTGACCCCGGTGGCCCATCTTGCTCCGGTGGAAATCGACGGGTCAACGGTTTCCCGGGCAACCCTACACAACGAAGACGAGGTCAAGAGGAAGGACGTACGCATAGGGGATTGGGTGGTGGTCCACAAGGCGGGAGCCGTCATCCCGGAGATTATCAGCGTTTTAAAGGAAAGACGGACGGGGAAAGAAACCCCCTTCGAAATGCCCAAAAGGTGCCCCGTCTGTGGAGCGGAGGCCATTCGCCTTCCTGGAGAAGCTGTGACCAGGTGCACAAACATCTCTTGCCCTGCCCAGGTGGTGGAAAGGATCCTCCACTTCTGCCGTTCCATGGATATCGAGGGGCTGGGCCCGGCGATCGTTGTCCAGCTTCACAACCTTGGCCTGGCGAAGGACGTCGGGGACATCTATTTCCTCAACATGGAAAAGATGCTTCAGCTGGAGAGGATGGGGCCCATCCTGGCGAAAAAACTTCTGAATCAGATCGAAACAAGCAAGAATAAACCCCTGAGGCAGTTGATCACCGCTTTGGGAATTCTTCAGGTGGGGGAACACGTGGCTGACCTCCTTACCAGAAAGTATCATTCCATAGACGATTTCTTCCGCGTATCCTTGGAAGAATTGCAAGCAATCCCGGGAATTGGACCATCTATTGCCGAAAGCATCGTGGTGTTTTTTAGACAGCCAGAAACCAAGGCCTTAATCGAAAAACTGAAAAAAGCCGGGGTTCGAATGGAAGAGGAAGAAATCCGCGAGGAGAAAAAACCCCTTTCCGGAAAGACCTTCGTCTTCACGGGGACCCTTTCTCGTTTTACCAGGGAGCAAGCAGAGGGGCTTGTCAGAAGATTAGGGGGGGAGGTTTCAAGTTCGGTATCCCGGAGGACCAGCTTCGTGGTCGTGGGCGAAAACCCTGGGAGTAAATACGATAAAGCCCGGGAACTGAACCTGAATATTTTAGGGGAGGAGGAATTCTTGAAGATGCTAAAGGAAATTGGAGTTGAAGGAATATCTTGAAATTTTAAAAGCTTCCCTCTTAAACCCTCAGGACCTGGTGTGGATGATCAAGGGATCCTCGGGGGTTAACCTCCTTTATTTCGATATCTTCCTTGTTTTTCTTTTAGGGGGGTTTGCCCTTATCTCCTCCGTGATCTCCTATGGCTTCCGACTCCCCTCCTTGCTTTTCTTTCCCCTCGCCTTTCTCCTTTGGTTCATCTGCGGGGGAATTGCCCACGTTTGGTGTTTCAATTCAAAGGGAACCGCCACCTGGAGGGAAACCTACATTTCCACTCCCCTTGCCCTCTTCTTCCCCACAATCCTGACGATCATCCTATTTACCTCGAGTCGCTTCCTGGTCGTCCCCAGGCTAAATAGCGGGGAAATTTCCGGATGGACGAGGGCTCTCGATTTAATCTTCAGTTTCCTTGGACCAATATATGGATGGTTCTTCTATTATCGAGTCCTTTCCCTCCTCCATTCAATCAAAGCCCGCCATGCAATGGGTTCAAGTTTGGTTGCCATTTTTATTTCAGGAATTGCCCTTTACTTTCTGGGGTCATTAATCCCATGAAAATTTCCTTAGAAACTCTGAAACACATCGCTCACCTCGCCAGGCTGGAGTTCTCTCCTGATGAACTCTCCCGTTTTTACGAGCAGATGGTCGAGCTCCTCGACCACTTCGCCAGAATTTCCGAATTGGACACAGAGGACGTTCCTCCGACATTCGGGGTGTTGCCCCTTTATAACGTGATGCGGGAGGACAAACCTGGGGAGACCCTCAAGAGGGAAGAGGCCCTGATGAACGCTCCTGAGCAGGAAGAAGGGTTCTTTAAAATCCCCACGATCCTGGAGGGGGAGAATTGATATTCCACCCGGCTCATGAAATTTCCCAGAAAATAAAAAAAGGGAAACTTTCCCCTCGGGAAGTCGTTGAGGAGTCCATCAGGTGGGCGCAGAAACTTGAGGAAAAGATCCACTCCTTCATTACCCTGGACCCCGAGAAAGCGCTTGAAAGGGCAAAAAAGATCGAGGAAAAAATTTCCCGCGGGGAGGAGACCGGGCCCCTGGCTGGAATTCCGGTTGCAGTTAAGGACAACATCTGCACCCGGGGCATAGAAACCACTTGCGGCTCCAAGATCCTTAAGGGGTTCATCCCCCCTTACAATGCCACCGTTGTTGAGAAATTGGAAAAGGCGGGGGCGATAATCATCGGGAAGACAAATTGTGACGAATTTGCCATGGGTTCATCCACGGAAAATTCCGCTTTCTTTAAAACTTTTAACCCCTGGGACCTCGAAAGGGTCCCCGGAGGCTCTTCAGGTGGGTCAGCGACCAGCGTTGCCTCCTACCAAGTATTCCTTTCCCTGGGTTCAGACACTGGGGGCTCCGTGCGCCAACCCGCCAGTTTCTGCGGGATTTACGGTTTGAAGCCCACATACGGTAGGGTTTCGAGGTTCGGGCTGGTGGCTTTCGCCTCCTCACTTGACCAGATCGGGACTTTTGCCCGGAACGTCAAAGACCTCGCCCTTATAACCGAGGCGATCTCGGGACATGACCCCAGGGACTCCACCTCCCTTCCTGAAGAAGTCCCCCCCTATTTTGACGAACTCCAAGATTCTCCCCGGGCTTTGAGGATCGGGGTACCCTGGGGACTCCTTCAAGAGGGAATCTCAGCCGAGGTCAAGGAGGCTTTCGAAGATGCCTTGAAAATTTTCGAGCGGTTGGGCTTCCCTATCCTCGAAGTCTCCCTGCCACATGCCTCTTACGGGATCCCCACCTATTACCTGATAGCCCCTGCGGAAGCCTCGGCAAACCTGGCGAGATACGATGGAATTCGCTTCGGCTTGAGGGAAATCGGGGAAGGAGACCTCATTTCTCTTTACAAAAAAACCCGGGGGGAAGGCTTCGGGGCTGAGGTCAAAAGGAGGATCATGCTGGGGACTTTCGCCCTTTCCTTAGGCTACAGGGAAGCATTTTACCTCAAAGCCCAAAAAGTAAGGACGCTGATCCGAAAGGATTTCGAGGAGGCTTTTAATAAAGTGGGTCTGATCGCCCTGCCAACCTCCCCTACCCTTCCCTTCAAACTGGGAGAGAAGGTGATGGATCCCCTTCAAATGTACATGTCGGACCTTTACACAATTCCCATCAGCCTGGCAGGCCTTCCTGCAATCTCCATCCCCGTGGGCTTAAAAAATGGCTTGCCTGTGGGGATGCAAATTGTCGGTCCTCCCCTTTCCGAGTCTTTGATCCTCAAGGCCTCCCATGTTTTTGAAATGGAATCTGGTTTGTCCGATTTAAGACCCCCCATCCTGGAGGAAATAGGTGTTTAAACCAACCATCGGCTTGGAAGTCCACGTCCAGTTAAAGACGAAGAGCAAGATGTTCTGCTCCTGCCCTGTGGAATTCAAAGCGGAACCGAATTCTCTGGTCTGCCCGGTTTGCCTGGGGCTTCCCGGCTCTCTCCCCGTATTGAATAGACAGGCGGTGGAATTCACCATTGCTGTTGCCCTGGCTTTGCATTGCCAGATTCAACCCTTCTCCCAGTTCCACCGGAAGAACTACTTCTACCCCGACCTACCCAAGGGTTACCAGATTTCCCAGTATGATCTTCCCTTTTCCACCGATGGCTACCTTCTGATCGAAACCGAAGAGGGGGAAAAGAAGATCGGGATTCAGAGGGTACACATGGAGGAGGACACCGCAAAAATGATTCACGGGGTTAGCATCTCAAGGACGAGCGGGTACTCCTTAATCGACTTCAACCGTTCCGGGGTCCCCCTCCTGGAAATCGTCTCCCGGCCGGACATCTCCACCCCACAGGAAGCCACCTCTTATCTTTCTGAATTGAGGTCCATCCTCAGAACCCTGGGGGTTTCCACAGCGAATATGGAGGAAGGGGCTTTGAGGTGCGACGTGAACATTTCACTCGCAGGGGGAACGAGGACGGAGATCAAAAACCTGAACTCCTTCCACTCGGTGAGGAAAGCCCTGGAGTACGAGATCAAAAGGCAGGAGGAGATTCTCAGAGGAGGGGGAGAAGTCGTCCAGGAGACCAGGCATTACGACGAGAGGACTGGGGTCACAATCCCCATGAGAACCAAGGAGGAGGCTGAAGATTATCGTTACTTCCCGGAGCCCGACCTGGTCCCTTTGAAAATCGAGCAGACCTGGATTGAGGAAGTCAAAAAAAGGATGCCCGAACTTCCCGAGGAAAAAAGGAGGCGTTATCGGGAGCTGGGGCTTTTCCCAGCTGAGGCAGCAACCCTTGCCAACAACCCGGAACTTGCGGATTTCTTCGACGACTGCCTCTCATTGGGAGCGCCGGGAAAAGAAGTGGCAAACTTGCTTCTTTCCGAGGTTTTAAAATTCCTCAACTCCCGAAACCTTGCCATCACCGAGGTCCCTCTTTACCCCAAAAACTTGGTCGAACTGGTAAAAATCCTGGGAAAAGGCGAGATTTCCTCAAAGATTGGGAAGGTCGTTCTGGAGGAAATGCTCCAATCCGGGGAAAGCCCCGGGGAGATAATCCACAAAAAGGGACTTTCCCAGATTTCCGATTCAGATCAAATTAGAAAGTGGGTAGAGGAAGTATTGCGGGAAAACCCGGAACAGGTGAACCAGTACAGGCAGGGGAAGGAACAGGTCTTCGGCTTCTTCGTGGGAAAAGTCATGAAGCTTTCTGGGGGAAGGGCAAACCCGGAAATTTTGAACAACATCCTCAAGGAACTGCTGAAAAAGCAATAGCTTCAGTCCTCGAGCCCCAAAAATTGGCAAACAAGGGAAACCGCCTCCTCCACGGTGGAAACGGGGAAAAGGGTCCGGGATCTTACCCTTCCCCTTTCGGGAACCCATGAATTGAGAGATATCACTGGTTTTCCCATCTTCAGGGCGAAGGCCATCTCGGAGAGGGTTCCAAACTCCCCTCCAACTGAGACCAGGACTTCTGATGTTTTTACGATTATCAGGTTCCGCGCCTCCCCCATCCCAGTTACTATTGGCAGGTCCACCCAGGGATTGGCCTCATGAGGATCGTCACCGGGGAGGATTCCAACGGTGAAACCTCCTTCTTCTTTAGCCCCTCTTGATACGGCTTCCATCACCCCTCCCAGCCCACCGGAAATCACAAGTAGCCCCTTTTTTGCCAGGGCCTTTCCCAGGGAGAAAGCAAGGAGGTAATTTTCCCTGGAGGCATCCCTCTCTCCGATGACCCCCACTATTCCCCGAAATCTTAAATTTTCAAACTTCATAAGTCTTTCCTGGGGAGGCAATTTGAATTGTTCGGCCAAGTTCCTCAAGTTTCTCCCTCAAGGAAATCGAGGAGCTTTCCTCGCCGTGGATCAACACGATTTCCGCTTTTCCCGTATGCCCAAGCCAATCGATCAACACCTCCCTATCCCCGTGGGCACTGAACCCGTTGATCGTGAAGATCCTCGCTTTAACTGCCACGGGCTCCCCAAAAATGTGGACCTTTTTTGCTCCGTCCACTATCGACCTTCCCAGGGTATTCCTGGCCTGGTAACCCACGAATACAATCGCCGAATCCTCCCTCCAGAGGTTGTGCTTCAAGTGATGGACAACTCTCCCTCCCTGACACATACCGCTTCCGGCAATCACTATTACCCTGTTCGACAGGTTGATTGCCCGGGATTGTTCCACCGTGGGAGTAAATTCAAGGCCAGGAAAGTGGAATGGGTCCTCCCCCCGGGAAAGAATTGCCCTGAGTTCCTCATCCAGTTCCTGGGTATAGTGCTGATAGACCTCGGTGAGACTGATGGAAAGGGGGCTGTCCAGAAAGACGGGATTTTTCGGGACTAAGTTCTGGTCCCTTAAATTGCGAAGGTAGAAAAGAACATCCTGGGCCCTTTCTAAAGCGAAGGAGGGAATGACGACGTTTCCTCCTTCTCCGTAAGCCCAGTTTATGGCCAAGGCGAGTTCATCAATCGACTCTTTCAAGGTTTTATGGGAGCGGTCCCCGTAAGTGGATTCGCAAAAAACAAGATCGCATTCCGGAGGGTTTTCCGGATCCGGGACGACGTTCCGGTGAGGAGAACCCAGGTCCCCGGAGAAAACGATCCTCTTTCCCTTTTCTTCAAAAACGAGGAAGGCTGATCCGAGGACGTGCCCGGATTGGTGAAAGGAAACTTTCAGGTTTCTCCCAAGGGAAAGGGGGGAATTTAAAGAAACCGGAAAGAAGAGGGTGAGGGAGAAAAGGACATCGCTTTCGGAATACAAGGGGGGGAGGGCTTCTTCCCCAGCCCTCTTCTTCCTCCTTTCCTGCCGGAGAAAATCCTCTTCCTGGACTTTGGCTGAATCGAGGAGGATGAACTGGGAGAGGTCCCTCGTGGGCCTGGTGCAAAATATCTTTCCTCTGAACCCGCGCTTGAAAAGGAGGGGAATTCTCCCGCAGTGATCTAAATGGGCGTGAGTCAGAAAAACAGCGCTCAGCTCCTTCGGGTCAAATGAGAATTCGCGGTTCCTTTCCTCGGATTCGGGTCCGCCTTGAAACAAACCGCAGTCCACAAGGAATTTTTCTCCTCCGGATTCCAAAAGGAAAGAGGAACCCGTTACCTCCCCAGCTGCTCCCAGGGGCGTTATTTTCATGGCCATCGCCCTTCCTTCCTAAAATTTACATTCCCGGAAACCTATTAGATAATAAATTAAAATTGGCAAGGAGGAAAAATGAGAAGGCTAACATTAATTTTAACGGGGGTGATCATTCTATCACTTTTGCTTGTCGGTTGCGGCGGGGGAGCGCCTTCCAATACTCAAACCCCATCACCTTCTGAAACATCTTCAGCCAGCCCAACTCCAACCCAAACCAGTCAATCCCCTTCGCCAACCTCTCCCACCCCAACCCCCTCACCCTCTCCAACGGCTTCTGGAGGGGAGGACTTCCCTCCCTATCCCGGAGCAAATCAAGTAAGTAGGGTTCAGACAACCGACTCAGGTCCCTCCGGGCAGGAAGGAACGGTCACCATTTATTTCCTGACCACCACCGACCCCTTCGAGAAGGTTAGGGATTACTACAAGAATTTGATCCCTTCCGGATGGGAAACTGTAAACTCCGGTGAGGCCACCGATGAAAACGGTTTGAGGACTTTTTACATCACTGGCCAGTCTCCCTCGGAAGATAGGTGGGCGACTTTCGTTGTGGGGGAATCCGAGGAAAAGGTTACCTCAATCAATCACCTGATCGGCGTGGCAGGCGGGCAAGCTCCATCTGAAGGACCGGGGACGGGGGAAATAAACCCCTATCCAAAGGCCGAGGTAATTGACACTGGAGAATGGAGCGGCGTTGGACCCAACGGTCAAGAGGCAAAATGGTCCATGGTCAGGCTCTCGACTGAGGATTCTTATTCAGACGTAAAGGGTTACTACCTGCTAAACACCCCACCGAACTTTTCGAAGGTCTTCGATCACGAGGAGACCGAGGAGGATGGGGCCAAATCTTACACCCTGATGCTCCAATCATTGGACCAGGGAAGGTTCTACGTGATCTTCATCCAGGAGAACCTGGATGACGGAACGGTGGAAATCACCCACAACTTCGGGACAAAATAAGAAGGGAAAAGGAAATTAAAAAAAGGCCGGGCTAGCCCGGCCTTTTTTTAATAAAAAGCTTCTCTATTTGGCAGGTTGAATTCGAGCCCCGCCTAAATAAGCAGCCTTGACCCTTTCATCCTCTTTGAGCTGGGCTGCGGGACCGTGAATGGCAATCTTTCCTGTCTCCAGGATGTACCCATAACGGGCAACCCCGAGTGCTTTGCGAGCATTCTGTTCAACGAGGAGGATGGAGACCCCCTCCTCGTCGTGGATCTGCTGGATCACCCGGAATATCTCCTGGACCAAAATGGGGGCAAGCCCCAGGGATGGTTCGTCTAAAAGGAGGATCTTTGGTTTGGAAATGAGCCCTCTTCCGATGGCCAGCATCTGCTGTTCTCCGCCCGAAAGGGTACCCGCGAGCTGCTTTCTCCTTTCCTTCAACACCGGGAAAAGGTGAAAGATCCAATCCTTGGTCTTTTCAATTTCCTGGGGACTGATTTTATTGCGGATCCCCCATGTTCCCAGATTGAGGTTCTCGTCGACGGTCAAAGTGGCAAAGACCTTTCTTCCCTCGGGGACGTGGGCAACCCCGATGCTGGCAAGTTGAAAGGCAGGGAACTTGCTCAAGTCCTCTCCCTTGAGCTTGATCGTTCCGTTCTTAATTTGCACCAGGCGGGAAATTGCCTTGAGAAGGGTTGTCTTTCCCGCCCCGTTGGCTCCCAGCACTGCGACGATGTCTCCCTCCTGCATTTCAAGGGAGATCCCTTTTAAAGCCTCAACCGCTCCGTAGTTAACAACAAGGTTTTCCACCGAAAGGAGAGTGCCCATTTCACTCCTCCTTCCCCAGGTATGCCTCGATAACCCGGGGGTTATTGTAAATTTCCGAGGGAAGGCCTTCGGCGATCTTGGAGCCCATGTCCATAACTGTCACCCAATCGGAGATCCCCATTACCACGTTCATGTCGTGTTCGATCAAAAGCAGGGTAAAGCCTTCGGTGATCAAGCTCTTGAGGAACTCCATGAGGTCCTCAGTTTCCTTATCGTTTAAACCGGAGGATGGTTCGTCCAGGACCAGGAGTTTCGGGCTGGTGGCAAGGGCCCTGGCGATTTCCAGGAGCCTTTGTTTTCCGTAGGGAAGGTTCTTGGCCAGCTCGTTCCGGTACTCCCACAAGCCCACCTGATTTAAACGATAAGAGGCGATCTCGAGGATCCTTCGCTCTTCTTTTCTCTGGGAGGGAAGGCGGAAAATTGAGGACCAGGTCCCGCTGTGGGCGTGGCAGTGAGGACCGGACATCACGTTTTCAATGCAGGTCAGAGAGGGAAATAAACGGATGTTCTGGAAGGTTCGAGCGATCCCCTTGGAGATGATCGTGTGTGGCTTGAGCCTGGTGATGTCCTCACCAAGGAAGATCACCTTACCCGAATTGGGGCGATAGATTCCGGTGATCACGTTGAACAGGGTTGTCTTTCCGGCACCGTTCGGTCCGATGAGGGAAGTGATCTTTCCCTCGCGGATAACAAGGTCGAAGCGATTGACGGCAACAAGGCCTCCGAATTGCATTGTGACGCTTTGAGTCTCCAGCACCACCTTGTCCCCTGAAGAATTGGTTGAGCTTGTGGAGGAAGATACCTTCTCAGAAACGGGATTCCCGGCCCGGGGGACAACGACCGCTTCCCTTGGAATCTTGAGCAGAAATTCATTTTCGTCCCTGGGAAGACCCGATATCCCAAGCCCTTTGAAGCCTACCCCCTCCCTTCTTCGGGGGAGGATTCCTCCAGGGCGGAAGATCATCATTACCACCAGTGCCGCTCCGAAAAACAACAGTTTATAACTTGCGAATTGTCGGAAAATCTCAGGAAAGATGACTATCGCCGCAGCACCAAGCATATTTCCGGGAATGGACCCCAATCCTCCCAAAAGGACGATGCAGAAAAGAAGGCAAGACTCCATGAAGGTGAAATTGTCCGGAGAGATGACCATCATCTTTGAAGCGTAGATATTCCCCGCAATTCCTGCTAAAGCAGCGCCAAGGACAAAAGCCAGGAGCTTATAGGAGCGGACATCGATCCCGTTTGCCTCGGCGGCGATTTCATCCTCCCTGATGAAGTTCCAGGCTCTTCCGACCCTCGACTTTTGAAGGTTTAAAAGACCGATGATCACCAGCCCGATGATCACCCAGATGTAGTAATAAAAATGAGTGGGAGTGCGGATTGCGAAAAGGCCAAAATCCGGGTTCCCAATTCCGGTAACCCCGTTGGGGCCGTTGGTCAAACCGAATGGGTTGTTGAGGGCAGTGATGCGGACGATCTCCCCGATTCCAATGGTCACAATACAAAGATAGTCCCCCCTGAGGTGGATGATCGGGGAGGTGACCAGGTATGCGAACCCACCCGCAACAATTGCACTAATTGGAAGGAGAGCGAGGATAGGCACGTGGAGTTTTACAAAAAGGATCCCAGTGGTATAGGCCCCGATGGCGTAAAAAGCCGCATGACCAAGGTCGAAGAGGCCAACCTCTCCCAGTACGATGTTCAAACTCAAGCCCAGAAGGACATAAATTCCCACGAAAAAGCCGACGTCTATCCAGTAGTTGTTTACGAAGGGAAGAAAGGGGAAGGCAATTAAAAAAACGATAACAACTGCCAGGATTACCAACTGGGCGGGGGAAATTTTCTGGGGGATCCTTCTCTTTTCCTGGGAATTCAAAATCTTCCGGGTAATTTTTTGCGTGATATCTGCCATGGTTAAACTTTCTCCGCGACTTTTTCCCCGATCAAGCCGGTGGGCCTTACGATCAGGATAGCAATGAGCACGAGGAAAACGAAGACGCTTTTCCAGGCTCCGGAGACGAACCCCTCAAAAAGGGATTCCATGACTCCTAAGAGCAAGCCACCGATCATCGCTCCGGGAATGTTGCCAATTCCTCCCAAAATCGTGGCGGTGAAGGCTTTCAAACCGTAAGTCCACCCCAGGTTAAAAATTATTCGCCCGTAATTCAAGCCGGCAAAAACCCCGGCCATTGCCCCGAGGGCAGGGCCAACGAAGAAAACAAAAAGGATGATCTTGCGGAAATCGATCCCCATCAGGGTGGCAGTGTCTCTGTCAAGAGCGGTTGCCCTAACTGCTGCCCCGAAGAGGGTCTTTTCCACCATCCAGTAAATTAAAGCCATGAGCCCCAGGGATACTAAAAGGGTCACCAATTTCACCAGGGTGATCTTGATGTCCCCGAAAGAAAGGACCGCAGAAGGGATGGCCTCGGGGGGATAGGCCTGGAAGCGAGGACCCCAGATGGCCATGATCCCGTTGGAGATGAAAATGGACATCCCCAGGGCAGAGACAACAAGGGGAAGGCGACCTGCTTTGTAAACGGGGCGGTAAGCGATCCGCTCAACCACCAGACCAGCAATTCCAATTCCAATCATCGCTCCGGTGATCGCGACCGCTACACCGCCCCAGACTCCTAAAGCTTGAGTTATCCAGCCCGCACCTAT
This sequence comes from Caldisericota bacterium, assembly GCA_024655965.1. Lineage (GTDB taxonomy): Bacteria > Caldisericota > JANLFM01 > JANLFM01 > JANLFM01 > JANLFM01. The sequence goes on from JANLFL010000002.1 coordinate 358,267, forward strand.
TACCAGGACTGTGTAGCCCAAGTAACTGCCTAACGCAAATAGGTCGCCGTGTGCGAAGTTGATCAGTTTCATGACCCCGTAGACCATGGAATAACCCATGGCGACCAGGGCGTAGAAAGAGCCTATCGTAAGGCCGTTGAGGAACTGCTCAAGGAATAAGCGCATGCGCGGGCTTTCCTCTTAAACCTTAGTCTTTAGGCCAGTAAAGCTCTAATTTCCCCTCGTCGTTATAGATGTAAGCGTAGTAAGGAATGTTCTTGCGGTCTCCGCGCTCGGTAAACATCAAGGGTCCAGTGATACCCTTGGCGTCGGTCATGGTGCGCATGGCATTGGCGACAGCGTCCGGATCAGTGCTTCCCGCCTTAGTAATTGCCGCTGCCAAAGCATTGAGAGCGTCGGCAGCGTAAACAGCCCAGATGGATCCGGGAAGTTCATTATATTTCGCTTGGTAGGCGGCCATAAATTCCTTTGCCTCGGGAGTGGTCAGGAACTGGGGCATGGGCTCGTTAAGGTGGATGGATCCCTTGATTGCATCGACACCGGCGATCTTCTCGAACTCAGGGGTGGGAACGGAGTTGTTTCCAACGAAGGTGCAGGTAACTCCGGCCTGACGGGCTTGCTTGAGAAGGAGAGCAGCCTCTGGATAGTATGCGGTGAAGAACCAGACATCGGGGTTGATCTCTTTTATCTGGCTGACAACCGCGGAGTAATCACTTTCCCCGGGGGTAATGGCATCGTAATAGACGATTTCGCATTCGCCCTTATCGATATATGGTTGAAGGTACTTTTTGGCGTCTTCCGCAACTCCCTTTCCGTAGTCCTGGTTGTCGTGCATGATGGCGATCCGCTTTGCTTTCAGCACCTCGACCGCGAACTTGGCAAAAAATTCAGACTGGGTGTCATCCCGGCCTGCTGTGCGGAAGAAGTAGGGGCGCTGCTTCTCCATGGTCAGACGGACTGCGGTGCAACCGTAACCCACAGAGACAACCTTATTGGCATCATAGAGGTCGGCTGCAGGAGCGGTCACTGAGGAACCGTAGGAACCGATTACTTCCTTCAACCCCTGGGAGATTAGTTTCTGGGCTGCAAGAGCACTGTCCTTGGGGTTGGAACCGTCATCAGCGATAACAATCTCCACCTTTTTCCCTAAAATGCCGCCCTTTTTGTTGATCAGATCAGCGGCAACCTCGACGCACTGCTTTGCCCACTGGCCTTCAGCCGCGAAATTACCAGTTAAGGGCGCCTGAAGTCCGATCTTGATGGTCTCTTCGGCAGTTGGCGTTGGCGAAGGAGAAGCGCTCGTGGTGGGGGTGGGGGTTGGAGTGCTGGGCTGGGCACAACCAGTGACCAAAAGGCCCACTGTCAAAACAGCGATCAACAACCAAATCAAACTTTTTTTCATGTCCTTCCTCCATTAACCTCCTTTTTTGGTTACTTCAAGAGGACATCAAAAAAAATCCTTTTCCCTCTTCTCCCCTCCTTTCTTCCGTGATAAGGAAACCAAAAAAAGTTTACCACGATTTCCGATTTTTTCTTCTTCCCCTCAGCGGAGAATAAACCCATAAGCCAATGGATCCCTGGGATCAATTGTCCATTCGCAAAAACCCGTAATATATGCGCTCCCGCTGACTTCGGGAATCACGGCTTCATAAGGGCCGAATTTCGTCAAAGAGATCGCTTTCCCTGTAAAGCAGGAACCGATAATGCTTTCAACGGTAAAAGGCTGGTTCAGCCCGATTTCCCCCTTGAAAAAGTGGATAGCGGTCCGGGCGCTTACACCGGTCCCGGTCGGGGAGCGATCGACTTCACCTTCCGCGAAAATGCAAACGTTCCGGCTGTGATTCAAGGGATCTTTTGCCTTCCCAACGAAAATTGTCCCATAAAGGAAACTGAGGTCCTCCTTAAAGGGGTGTATTACGGGAAAAGAGGAACTAACCGCTCTTTTTATCCGCATCCCCCAATCTATTAACTGGCGGAAATCCTCGGGGTTCAGACCTATCCCGATCTGGTCGGCATTCACAAAAGCGTAGAAGGCCCCCCCAAAAGCCAGGTCAAATTTCACCAGACCAATTCCTTCAACCTGGACCTCCTGGTCCCTCAGGGAGAGAAAAGAAGGAACGTTCTGGAAGGAAACCTCTTTTACCCTGCCCCCCTGGAGGTGGCCAGTGGCGATTACCTGCCCCGCCGGGGTGTCCATTTTTACGGTAACCGCTTCCCCTTCTTTTTTGATCATCCCGGTTTCAAGGAGGACGGTAGTTAAAGCGATTACCCCGTGACCACACATTGTGCTGTAGCCTTCATTGTGCATGAAAATTACACCCAGGTCCGAGTCCGGCCTTTCGGGTTCGGTCAACAGGGCTCCGTACATGTCAGCATGGCCCCGGGGCTCCCACATTAAGGCAGTCCTTAAAAAATCAAGGTTCTCCTTAATAAAACGCCTTTTCTCCAGGATGGTCTTCCCTGGAATTTCTGGATACCCCTCAAGGATTACCCTCAGGGGCTCCCCCGCAGCGTGAGACTCGATGGTTTTTATCCTGATTGGGCTTTCTGAAGAATTAAAAAAAGAGGCCATTTCCCCCTTCCTAACCCAATCTAATCCCTAAATTCATTTCAAGGGCCTTCTGGTAAACAGCCCTTCCCACGACAGCATCCTGGAGGGCCAAACCCACCGATTTAAAGAGGGTGATCTCCTGGTCGTTTTGCCTTCCGGGGAGATCCCCCGCCACCACCTGACCAATTTCTCCCGAAATTGCACCCCAGGTAATTGCCCCTTCCCGGACGGGGATGATCAGGTCCCCCGCCTCCTCCATACACGCTTCAAGGCTATCCACGAAAATCTTGCTTTTCTTAATGGTCTCGGTGTCCAGTTCGCGGAAGTCGGGTTTATAGGAGCCAATGGCGGTGATATGGGTTCCCGGTTTCAACCACTCTCCCCGGAACAAGGGGGTCCGGGAATTTGTGGCGGTGATTATGACGTCCGATTCCCTGACTGCCGATACCACGTCTCCGGTGAGGATAATCTCTATTCCAAGTTTACTTGACATCCTCTCCTGGAATTTTTGTTCCCTCGGGTCGTTGTTTTGGATTACAAAGGCTTTTTTAATGGGCAAAACTGCGCAGGCCGCTTCCAACTGAGTCTCTCCCTGGGCTCCAACGCCGAAGAGAGTTAAGGTTCGGGAATCCCTGCGGGCAAGGTATTCTGCTGCTACACCACCCGCGGCTCCGGTTCGCAGGGCAGTTAAAGATGCCCCATCCAAAATCGCAAGAGGAGAACCATTTTCTGGGTCAAAAAGGATTACCAGGCCCTGGATTGCGGGAAGGTCAAAAGTCCTGGGGTTGTAAGGGAAAACCGTGAGAGTTTTTACCGCCAGTGCGGGGGCTGGGTTCGAAATAAAAACAGGCATCAGGAGAAGGTTTCCATCGTTTCTTGGGACTTGCATTGCCATCCTCTGGGGCATAAAAACTTGTTTTTTATAAAAAGAGGAAAACCCATCTTCCACCGCCTTGATGGCTTCGGTGATCGTAAGGATCTGGGAAATCTCTTGCCCTCCTATGAAGAGCAACATATCTCCTATTTAAAATTTAAAATTTTAATTAAGATAAGGCAAAGTCTGGTATTTGTAAAT
>JANLFL010000002.1:361901-436519 GCA_024655965.1 Caldisericota bacterium
CCTATTTAAAATTTAAAATTTTAATTAAGATAAGGCAAAGTCTGGTATTTGTAAATAACTAATGGGGAAAACTTAGTTTTTAAAAAAGTTGAAAAATTTCAAGAGAGGGCCTTTCCCCTTAAGCTTTTTTTAACAAAATCGGGAAAATTCCAGACCATTCTTGGTCAAAGCTAAAACATCTTGAACCTTTTATTCAAAAGAGACTTTTAAAAGAAGGTTTTTCATGTTCACATTATTTATCCTGCCTTTGCCGCATTGAAGATGTTGGAAGCCTGCATTGCCATGGGGTTTAAACAAAGTCACCTCACTTTTTCAAACCACCGAGGAAAGCCAGAACCACATACAGGTAATGAATATTCCCAACGAAGACCCGTAAAAAATTGTTTCTCAACTACTAAAAACTGATAAGGATAGGCTATGAAAAACGAACAAATCAAAGAAAAATTTGGAAGAAAACTGATTCTGGAAGTTTTGAGATCTTTTTATTTTTGAAAATTAAAATTGACTAAAAAGATCCTTTTCTTGTTAAAAAGATAAGGGGCAGGGGTTTAAAAAGAGCTTCCCAACCTTAAAAGCCTTGAGAGAGTATAGAATCATTTTGAGTTTTGGAAACAAGCTTTTGGAACCGCTTAAAACTGATCATTCCTCTTTCCGAAAGCCACCATGCAAGGGCCTGAAAGGGAATTCCAATTTCTTGGGATTTTAACAAAATTTTTTTCCTAATTTCGGTCAAATCCTTTGACAAGCCAATCGTCTCCAAATCTTGAAGGCAATTTTTGGGGATCAGCATCTCCCCAGCCAGACGGTTGGCTTGCCACTCCATATCATTTAAACCACAAAAGAAAATGCCATCAGTAAAAATATACCTAAAATTAGGATGAAGAAGAAAATGGGCTAATTCGTGAGCTAATGTCCAGCGCTGCTTTGAAGGTGGGTTTAAGGAATTGACCAGGCAAACCCACCTTTTTTGATTCTCGGAGAATATCAATAAACCCGCCCAAAAATTAAGCTCTTGAAAGACCACCTTAATATTTCTTTTTTCAAACTCCTTAAGTAACACCTCCATATTTGCCCCCTTGAGAGCTATTTAATCATTCTTCGTCAAGAAGTTTGGCCATAAGAAACAAAATTTGAGCGAGTTCTTTCCTAGCAAGTTTTTTATACAACTTTTGAATTCCAGGTTTATCAACATCTTGATACATTCCAAAGACTGGGGTCACTTTAACAGATTTGGGGATCTTATCCACATTTTCAAGACCATATAATGCTTCAATGGGAACTTCCAAGAATCGGGAAATCTTAAGCGCGTCTTCAAGTTTTAAACTGCTCTTGCTTTCAAGAATTCGATAAATTGTTGGCCGAGATATGCCAGTCTTTTCCGATAATTCGGAAACAGTTCTATTCTTTTTTCGAAGCAGCTCTTTGAGATTCTCCCCGACACTAATTTTAATTTGTTTCTCTTCAAAGTTTTCCATTTTTTCTCCTCTTAAACATTTTAAAACTTTTTATTTTTCGTAAAAAATCATAACATCTGAGAAAGAAAATCAAAACAGTTAATTTTCCGGAAAGGGAAAAACAAACATGTTAATCAGGTTCTATTTTCAAAAAGGAGGCGTTCTTGAAGGCGATCTCAAAACTGAATATGGTTCTCCCAATACCATTAAAATTCTTGAAAAATTTGGAAAACACAACAATCTTGCTAGACATTCCCGTTATTCTGGAAGGGAAGTATTCATTTCAATTCCTCAATTTTTCATTTCGAATCAGGAAAACTCTACAATTTACCTCAGTAAAGGGGACATTACATACTGGAGAGATTGGAGAGCAGATGGACAAGAACCAGTAATATCTTTTTTTTATGGGTCAGAGCTGGCCCGCGGGCCTAGAGGAGAGGAGCCGGTAAATGTTATTGGCAGATTAAAGGAGGATCAAATTCCCCTATCCGAAAATATCGGGGAACGAATATGGTTACAAGGGGCAGAAATTGTAGAAATTGAGATTTTAAAAAATTAAAATAGGTAAAATTGAACAAGGAGATCGCTCCTCAATCTTCACATGGTGGTCAAAGACAAGCATCCGAGGGTTTTGGTCTAGAGGCAATTCCTCCCTCCGGAAGGCTTCATTGGCTCCGACCAACTTTGATTTATGCAGGATGTATGGTTTCTTTTCCGGTCATTTATGCTGGAGCGATTTTGTTCCAAATGTATTCTTTCGGACAATCAATTTTTGGAATACTCATTGCTTTAGTGGCGATTCTTGTCTTCGATTGGATCAATTCTGCTTTAGGAGCTGATACTGGAAGACCCGCTTCAATGATCTCCCGGGGAACATTTGGAACCCCCGTTTCCCGTTGGTTTATCTCGGTAATACTTGTCTTGATTTGCCTTGGATGGTTCGGGATCCAAGTCGAGATAACCTCTCGCCTTTTCCTTTTTTCTTTCTTTTCAAATTCTACTGACTCGTTTGAACCTTCCTTTTATTGTTTTATCACAATAGTCCTTGGTTTGATTTTCGCTCTGCCATCTATAATTGGATTAAAGATTTTTCCCTGGATTTATTTCCTGTCCATCCCCATTATCCTCCTGGTAAGCCTTGGAAGTATCATATTGACAATTTCAAATTTTGGGGGAATCGCTTCAGCGTTTCAGTTTCTCCAATCGGGACCCAGTTCCCAAACTAGCCTTTCCTACGGGGTTACCGTTTTGATCGGTGTTGCGGCCGCTCAATTTCTAATGCTTTCTGATTATTCAAGATTCATACGGAAATTGTGGCCAGATAGCCTCTATATTCCCTTAACCGGGATAATCCCCCCTGGGTTTTTCCTTTTTCTCACGGGGATGATTCTGGCCATAAATTCAGGCTCTGGAGATGTGGTGAAGATACTTGTATATGATCTTAATCTTCCTGTATGGGTCTTGGCAGTTTTGATTTTTGGCCAAGGAACAACCGTATTAGTAGGGGCTTATTCTGCAGGACTGGCATTGGCAAATATCTTCAATATAACAAGAGCCGAATCGCGTTCTTGGATAACGACCTTAGCCGTTTTTATTGGCATTGGACTTGCCTGCCTTAATTTCTTCAGGTATTTTTATTATTTCCTTTTCTTTGTGGCCTTGGTTTGCCCTGCTTTGGGGATCGTTCTAGCCATTGATCATTTTTCTTTCCGAAAAAGGCTTTGGAAATCAAAAAAGGAAGCAAATTGGGTAGCTTTTTGGGCAACTTTTTTCGGCTGCCTCTTTGGGGCTCTAATTCCTGGCGGTTATCCCACTTTCCTTTCAATTTTTCTTTCAGTGTTAATTTATTTTTTAGGGGTCTATTTTTCTTCAAAAAAGAAAAATTGGCCTTTTGCGGTTGAGATGAAAAAAAACAAAGGTGGCTTGCTAAAATTCGGTTTCCCCTTTTTCCATTTTTTATTTTTAGGAAGCGGGATTGCAGCTTTTCTACCCCTTTTTTTTAATTCACCCTTGGAAGAGCTCTCGGTAATCTTGGGGTGCTTTTTAATTGGAATTGGTTTTTTTCTGCAAATCAAAAGAGAGAGAGGGCTTGCAGTTGAACTTGGGGGGGATTAAGGTAAAGAACTTAGGAGACTCCTGCTTTCAATTTAATCAATACCCCTTGAAAATCTGAGGTATACAGATCAATTATACCAAAGAGAGATGAGACTTCATTTCAAGTAAATAGCTCATCTTCTTTCCCCGCAACGAATCTTTTGGAAAATTTTCAAATTCCTGAAAATTTAAGAAGGCTCTGGAGATTTATTTTTCCTTTTTGTCTTTATTTATCGCTTCTCGGATTTTTTTTGTTCCTTCGTAGTCCACCTTCAATCCTTTTTCATCGATAATTACCCCATATTCAATCCTGGCAGTTTCGACCGAAATTAAGCCATTCTTCCAATCCTCAAGGACCAACTCTGGGGGTCTCTCAAAAGAAAATCCCCACCCTCCTCCGCCCCCGCTCCTGATACTGACAATATCAAACTCCTTTAAAAGAAAATTTGAGGCCCGCCCTCCATCCCAAATGGGTTTTTCATCTCTCAAAATTACAATGTGGTTGGGAGAGCCCTCTTTCCCTCCATCAATTCCCCAAGGAGGGTATTTAATCCTGTTTATTGAACAAACCAAATTGGCATCTTTTACAAGGAGGCGATAATCCTTTCGCATCCCAAAGCCTCCTCTATATTTCCCACTTCCAACTCCATCATCGAGATTTAATTTCATACATTCGACCCGAATCGGATAAATTTTTTCTATCACTTCAGCGGGATGGCAATAAGTCTCTCCATCTGCTGCCGCGACAAGACAGGATTCGCCGTCTTTATCAACCCCTCCTCCCCATCCTCCCGGATTGGGCTCAACTAAAATTTTGTAAGCATTATCTCTAGGATCAATCATACTCAATGTTTCGCTAACAACGGAAAGGAAATGCCCAGCCGAAAGCCTTTCGGGAAGGTGAGGTGCCATGGCTTTCCAGACAAGATCTACTGCATAAAACATTGTCTCCCAATAGCAACTGACCGGGGCGGGGGGCTGAGCATTGAAAAGTTTTCCCTCGGGACAAATAACCTCAACTGGATCAAGGTACCCTTGATTTAAGGGAACATGGGGATCTGTAATAGCCGCAAAAACAGTTGCCACTGCTGTATACAAACCAGCAAAGGTGGTATTAATTGGAGCCTTAACTTGGGGAGGGTTATCCGTGAAATCAACCCGAAATTTTTCATCATCAATCTTTACCTTTGCAGAAATCCTAAGATCCTCATCCATGCCTTCATACTTTTCAATCCACTCCTCCGCAAAGAATTCCCCTTTAATCAACTCTTTTAAACGATTCCTTGCTAAAATCTTTCCATCGGCAATTCTTTCGTCCATCGCCGCAAGGACCATTTCAACTCCATATTTTAAACAGAGGTCATTTATCCTTTTGTAGGCATACCTCAAAGCGGCTGCGAGGGCTTCCAAGTCCCCATAAACGAAATCAGGAATTCTAGTATTATGAAGAATAAGCCTAACAACTTCTTTATTCAATTTCCCATCTTTATAGAAATGGGAGGTTGGGATGATCAACCCCTCTTGAAATATTTCAGTCGCGTTGGGTCCCCAACTCCCAGGATTCATCCCGCCAACATCATTAACATGTCCCCTTATTGTCCCTATTGCAACAATTTGGTCTTGAAAAAAAATGGGCATAGCTAAGGCAACATCATTCAAATGAGTGCTTATTCGGTAAGGGTCATTTAAAACAAAAATATCTCCGGGGCTTAACCCCAAATCGTGTTTTTCAATATCCTCAAGAACGGATTTTGCAATCAAAGGCATAATTCCTAAAAAAACGGGAATTCCCGTTCCAATAGAAATTAAATCTCCTTTTTTATTATTCAACGCAGGGGCAAAATCATAAGTTTCGTATATAATGCTACTTTTTGCAGTTCGAATGGTAGTCCAGAACATCTCTTTGGCGATATTGTCCAAGGCATTCTTGATAATCCTTAAAGTTACAACGTCTTTCACCATTTTACTCACCTCTTGATTTCGAATTCACTTTCTCACCAAGATAAAATTCCCAAAATGGTCATGATAGGCTTTAAAAGTGGGAGTAATAATTATTGTTGATGTATCCCCCTCCACGACACAGGGGCCAAAAAGAGTAATATCTAAGGGAAGTTTTTCTTTTTTATAAATTGGGATTTCCTCTTCTGAAATTCCGTTAAATATTTTTCTTGTCCCGAGGAAAGCATCCTGGAGATTCCAATGGCTTTCCTGCTTTTCGATCTGGGGGTGGTGGATTTTGTGCACTCCTACTACGTGGAAATTTACAACTTCAATTCCGCTTTCATTTAAGCTGAAACCGTATTCCTTGAAATGGGATTCATTGAACCTATTTTTGATCCCAATGATTTCATCACCCCCAAGAGGGCCAGCGGAAACGGAAACTTTCAAAGTGTGGGCTTGTCCAACATACCGAAGATCAAGGTATTTCTCGATTTCAACAGTGCCTAAAGCTACTCCTTCATCCTGGAAAGTTTTTAGGATCTTTTCTTCTAAATTGGAAAAAATTGAATTCAAAAAATCAGTGAAATCTTTATTTTCTCTAATTTCTTGGATTTCTGTTTGGACTAATTCGTGTCGAATATCAAGCCCTATCATGCCCCAAGCGTTAAACACTCCACTTGGAATGGCCGGGACGATTATTTTTGGGATTCCCAGTTCTTCCGCAATGAATGGAGCCATCATGGGTCCAGACCCTCCGTGTGCAACCAAAGAAAACTCCCGGGGATCATAGCCTTTGGAAACGGAAATTAGTCTAATGAGATTAGAAGAATTGTCATTTGCAACTCTAATTGCTCCATAAGCGGTGTTCTTTAAATCGAGTTTTAAACGTTGAGAAATCCCTTCAAACGCTCTATAAGCAAGTTCCTTATCAATTCTCAACTTTCCACCAAGTAAAAAATCCGGGTTTAAATAACCAGCAATAAGGTAAGCATCTGTCAAAGTTGGAAGCTTTCCTCCCATTCCGTAGCATGCGGGACCGGGCCGAGCCCCTGCGGCTTTTGGCCCAACTTGGAGATTGCCTGCCTCATCTACCCAGACGATGCTCGTCCCCCCAGTCCCAATTTCATTTATGTTAATAACGGGAACCCTTGTAGGATAACCAGCGTTCCATTCATCCTGCTCGATCCAATATTCAGTATTGATTTGACATTGCAATTCTTTTGCTAATCCTGCTTTGGTAGTGGTACTTCCACCATCAATAACGATTAAATTTTTCTCATCCAGAAGCCTCCCCAAGATAATGCTCCCCATAATCCCGGCAACGGGCCCCCCCTCTACGGTTGCAATGGGAAAACTTTTTGAAAACTCTGAAGTTGCCATTCCTCCTGCAGCAAGGGTCAAATAAAAAACCCCATTAAAACCTTTTTCTTTGAAAGCTTTTTCCAATTTTGTCAAATATTTAACAAAAATAGGTTGTACGTAGGCATTCAATACTGCCGTATTGAAACGCTCGTATTCTCGCCATTCCCTACTCAAATCACTCGAAATGGTAATGAAATCCCCCCTAATCCCAGTCTCTTCCAGAGCTTTTTGAACTTCAATTTTGGCTTGAACTTCATGTGTCGGGTTCAAATAACTGTTAATAAAACCAATGGCGAAAGATTCAGCACCTTTTTCTAATAATTTAAGGGCTCCTTTTCTTAGTTCTTCTTTTTTTAAGGGTTTATAAACCTTTTTGTCAGCGTCTATCCTTTCATCAATCCACTGGGTAAAAAACCTAGACGTGAAGGGTTTTGGTTTCTTGTATTTAAAATTGAAAATATCCCTCCTGTTCGCTCTTTGAATCTCAAGAACGTCAAAACCAGAGGTTGTAAAGAAACCAACATTGGCCCCGCTTCGAGTCACAATTGTGTTAATTACAACAGTTTGACCATGAATAATCTGGCTTGTGTCTTCAAGCTTAACCCCTTGCTCTTCCAGTTGCCCAATTCCGTCAAGAACTCCTTTTTCAAAATGGGGAGGGGTGGACTCAACTTTTACCCAAAAACCTTGGCCATTCTCGGAATCGACTGCAAAAAGATCAGTAAAAGCCCCACCGATATCAATCCCTATTCGCCAAACCATAAAGAGCCTCCAATATATGGGTTTCTTTAACAGATTGCAATTATTTGTACAATAATTGTCAATTCAAAGTCAAGATTGATAATATGCCTAAAAACAAATAAGATTTAATGGGGGGTGAGGGAGTTTTCAATTGTAAAAAATATTGTCAAAAATTTTGAAAATATTGAATTATTTTTTCAAATTGATTATCTTATTCATACCACGTAATTTTAAAACTATGTGAAAAGGCAGGGAAATTAAATTCGATACTGAAAATTGGACGAAGGAGGAAAAAATCGATGATTTAAAATTTTGGGAAGGCGACTTTTTTCAGGGAAAGCAAAAAGGAAACCTGGAAAGGAGAAAAAAATGAAAAAGAGATTTTTTGTTTTACTCTTGGCTTTTGTGTTAGCCACCTCCTTTATAAGTTCTTCTTGTTCCTCTCCCTCAACCCAAACGCCCACTTCCTCGGAATCTCCCACTCCATCTCCAACTCCTTCGACCCCCAAAGTAACTCCCGAAAACGTAATGGCCTTCAATGAATGGCCAGTAATCCAGCTTGATCCAGCTCTTGCTGCCGACTTTTTTGATTGTTACGCCCTTTTTAACCTTTACGACGCTTTGACCTATCCTACCCCAGACGGAGACGTTAAGCCTCACCTTGCCACCGAATATTCCTCCGAAGACGGAAAAGATTGGATCTTCAAGCTCCAAAAGGGAGTGAAATTCCATGACGGAAGTGAACTAACTGCGGAAGATGTTGTATTCTCGATTGAGCGGATCAAAACCATCAACCAAGGATATTCTGGATTTTTCAAAACCATTACTGGAGCTGAAGTAATTGACCCCTATACTGTTTTAATAAAACAAGCTGAACCCAACGTTATTCTTCCAAACCAGTTAGCTCTATTGGCAATCCTTAACAAAGACTTGGTTATGAAAAATGCAAAGCCTGAAGGAAATTACGGGGAATTCGGTGACTACGGTTCCACATGGTTACAATCTCACGATGCAGGCTCCGGCCCGTATTACCTCACATCTTACAAAATCAATGAAGGGGCTGTAATCGAACGATTTAAGGATTATTGGATGGGATGGGAAAATTGGAGTGAAAAATCCGTCCCCATCGAAAAGGGAATTATGAGAGAAAACATGGACGCAGCTGCCCTAAAGACCATGTTGGCGAATCACCAGCTTGATTTCAGCGATACAACCGAATCTGATGAATGGTATGAATCGGCTGCGAAAATCCCTGGAGTTGAAGTAATAGAGATGCCAATGGGGATTCTTTATATCAACTGGATCAATACTCAGAGGCCCCCAACTGATGATATTCACTTTAGGAAGGCTATCCTCTGGGCTTTTGACTATGGAGCTTTAACTAATTCGGTCAGGGGAGCAAAACAAATGGAAGGGCCAATGCCTTCAATAATGGTTGGGCACGATCCTGATGTGTTCCAATTCCATCAAGATATTGACAAGGCAAAAGAAGAGCTCGCACTTTCAAAATACGCAGGGCAGAACACAGAAATTGAAGTTTGGTACACCTCTGGCATCCCAATTGAAGAAAAATTTGCCCTCCTCCTCCAACAGAACCTGGAACCCCTTGGAATCGATGTTAAAGTTAAGGCAGTTCAGTGGCCCCAGTTCGCAGAAGCTGTGACAAAACCAGAAACAACCCCTCATGTGAGTTGTTTCTGGTTCACGTCTAGCTACCCCTCTGCAGATTTCTTTCTTTCCTTTATGTACCACCCATCAGTGACAGGAGGAGTATACGCTGGCCACTGGTATTCGGACGAAGAACTTGGAAAAATGATCGACGAATCCCGGGCAACCCTTGAAAAAACGGCCCGCCTTGACCTGTATAAGAAGATCCAGACCAGAATAATGGAAGACTCCTTGGCTTTCTATACGGTTGAAGTTCCCGCAATTCATGCTAAATCAACTTACATAGTGGGTCCTAAGGAGTCTTATGTAGGAATCGGTCCGGAAATTAACCTTCGAAATTTCCAGATCGACCTCGAAGAGAAAGCCCGGGTCCTAACCTTACCCTAAGCTTAAAAATGTAAACCCAAGAAGGCGAGCACCCCGCTCGCCTTCTTGGGTAAAGGAAAGGAAATTATGAAGCTCTGGAAATTTATCGGAAGTCGTCTTCTCCAAGGGATTGTAGTTCTGATTGGTCTTTCTATTGTAATTTTCTTAATAGCAAGGGTAATGCCAGGTGATCCAGCAAGAATTGCTTTAGGCCCTTTAGCTTCAGACAATCAAGTCGAGGAATATCGAAAATTGATGGGGTTTGATAAGCCTATCACTGTTCAGTACTGGGTCTGGCTAAACCATGCAATTCGGGGCGACCTTGGAATTTCCCTTTTCACTCATCGTCCAGTGGCAGAGGATATTATCCAATTTTTCCCGGCCACTCTAGAGTTGTGCTTTTTCTCCATCCTTTTTGAAGGTTTGGGCGGCATCATTTTAGGAGTAATAGCTGGGCGCTTCGCAGATAAATGGATTGACAATGTTGTTCGAATAATCGCTTATATCGGAGTCGTCACCCCACCTTTTGTTTTTGCAATTATTTTTATGCTTATTTTCGGCTATTGGCTTCATTTATTGCCCACCCTTGGTCAACTTTCCGCAGGTATCACTGCACCTCCGAGGATTACGGGAATGATCATTTTTGATAGCTTAATTTCTGGTAATTTTGGGGCGGCAAAAGACGGCCTCCTTCACATTCTCCTTCCAGCCTTAAGCCTTGCCTTAGGTGGAATGAGCCAAGACGCAAGAATTACCAGGTCAGGAGTCGTTGATAACATGAATAAGGATTATGTCGGAGCTTTAAGGTCTTGTGGTGTCCCTAATAACAGAATAATGTTTAAGTACTTGTTAAAACCATCCCTAATTCCTACTGTTTCAATGATGGGTTTATCCTTCGCCTATACATTTGCTAATGCTTTTCTGGTGGAGACAATTTTCGGATGGCCTGGAATTTCACGCTACGGAATGAACGCCATTTTAAACAAAGACCTTAATTCAATCGTCGGTGTAGTTATGGTTCTTGGGGTTATTTTTATTCTTGTGAACCTTCTCGTAGACATAATAGTTGCTTATCTTGATCCTAGAATAAGGCTTAAAACACAATGAAAATATTTAATTTTATTCCAAGCGATTCTTCTTCCAAGAGAAAAAGGATTATTAAGGAATTGGGTCGAGATTGGTATAAATTTTCGCGCAACCGGCTTTCAATTGTTGGTCTATTCTTAATAATTTTAATTGTTCTCCTTGCGGTTTTGGCCCCAATAATCACCCCATATCCTCAACATGCGGGGAAATTTGTAAATCTTAAGGAAAGATTCCAACCTCCCAGTGCCACCCATTGGTTCGGCACTGATTCAATGGGAAGAGATATCTTTACTCGGATCGTATTTGGTTATCGGACCTCGCTTCTATTGGGAGTTGTAGTGCTCTCCGTTTCCGTTCCCATTGGAGTGATTATTGGCCTTTTAGGAGGTTTTTTTAAAGGGACATTTTTGGAAACTATTTGCATGAGAATAACTGATATCTTCCTCGCAGTTCCTCCATTAATTCTTGCTTTAGCAGTAGCTGCGGTACTTGAACCTAACTTGACAAACTCAATGTTCGCAATTTCCCTTACTTGGTGGCCGTGGTATTCCAGGCTGGTTTATGGGATAACAAGAGGAGTTCGAAACGAATTTTTTGTTCAGTCGGCGGAGGTAATAGGGGCCCCTAGGGTCCATTTGATTTTTAAAGAATTGCTTCCCCAATGTATATCGCCAATCTTCACCAAGGTTACCCTTGATATGGGTTTTGCAATTTTGGTTGGTGCCGCTTTAAGCTTCGTGGGGCTGGGAGCCCAACCCCCAACACCAGATTTGGGAACAATGGTTTCTGAGGGATCCAAATATCTTCCAGATCAGTGGTGGCTTTCCGTTTTCCCCGCATTAGCAATAGTTCTTGTCGTTCTTGCCTTCAATTTCGTTGGGGATGGCCTTCGGGACTTATTCGCACTGGAGCAAGTTTAAATGGTTCCATTACTCGAAATAACAAATTTGTTTGTTAGCTACAAAATCTACGAAGGAAAATTGAAGGTCTTAGACGGAGTAAATTTTTCAGTCGGAAATGGAGAGAAAGTTGGTCTTGTGGGAGAAGCCGGTTGTGGAAAAACAACCACAATGAAGACCATCCTGGGCCTTCTCCCCCAATCAGGAAGGGTAGATGGAGGGGAAATTTTTTTTAATGGAAAGGACCTCCTAAAGGCCACACCTCGGGAAATTCAAAACCTGCGTGGAAAGGGAATTTCAATGATCTTCCAAGATCCAACCGCTGCACTTGATCCAGTTTTCACCGTTGGAGACCAATTAATGGCTGTAATTCGGTATGGTTCCCGAGAAAAAATGAACACCAAAGAAGTTAAAGAGAAGGCTCTTGATGCCTTGAGAGAGGTCAAAATGCCAGATCCGAAAAGGATACTTTCCAATTACCCAATACAACTATCTGGAGGGATGAGGCAAAGGGTTTGTATCGCGATGGCCTTAGCTACTGAACCAGAATTATTGATTGCTGATGAGCCGACAACCTCACTTGATGTGACAATTCAAGATCAAATTCTAAAGCTCCTTCATGCATTGGTTGAAAAACGGGGGACCTCGGTAATTTTTATTACCCATAGCTTAGGGGTAGTAAGAGAAATGGCCGACAAAGTAAATGTAATGTATGCAGGAAGCATTATTGAATCGGGAAAAACGAGAGAAATTTTCTCGAACCCTCTTCACCCATATACAATCGACCTAATGAAAGCGATTCCCCGTCTATCTGGCGGAGGTTTAGAGGAAAGGGTTCCAGGAAGGATTCCTGATTATTTAAACCCACCTATTGGTTGCAGGTTTCAACCCCGTTGCTTAAGAGCCAAATTCAAATGCTCCGTGGAAAAGCCGGAACTGGTTGAAATAAAACCTGATCATTTTCTTGCTTGCTTTTTTTCGGAAGGAAGCGATTAACATGGGCAAAATTCTTGAAATTATTGATCTGAAAAAATATTTCAAGACCAATCAAGGGACAGTTCTGGCGGTGGATGGTGTCTCTTTCCATTTGGAAGAAGGAGAAACCTTAGGTTTAGTAGGCGAATCTGGTTCAGGAAAAAGTACAGTTGCTTACATGATTGCCGGGATTTATTCGCCCACTTCCGGGAAAATTCTCTTTTTTGGAAGGGATATTTCAATGGTAGCCAACAAACGCTCCCTTACTACAAAAGGAGAAATCCAGATTGTATTTCAAGACCCGGGAACTTCCCTGAACCCCCGACGGACAATTGGCCAAATCCTTTTGTTACCACTTTCAGTTCACAAAATAGGCAAAGCCAACGAGAGAAGAGAGTTAGCCGAAGAACTTTTACAAATGGTCCAATTACCCAAAGACTATTTTGAAAAAGTTCCCAGTATGCTGGGAGGGGGGGAGAAACAAATGGTAGCGATCGCAAGAGCTTTGGCAACCCGGCCAAAACTTGTGATTCTAGATGAACCAACTTCAGCTCTGGATGTCATTATCCAAGCGAAAATTATCAAGATGTTGATGAACTTCCAAAGGGAGCTTGGCTTATCCTACTTGTTCATTACACATGATTTAAGCTTGATGCGAAATGTTGCAACCCGGGTAGCGATTATGTATTTGGGGAAAATTTGCGAGCTTGCCCCCACCAAAGAGTTTTTTGAGAAGCCACTCCATCCCTACACCCGGATGTTACTATCTTCTATTCCCGTGGTTTCTGAGGAAGAGGAAGCCCTGAAACCAAAAAAAATAGAGTCCAGGGGGGAAATACCGAGCCCTGTAAATGTTCCCCCAGGTTGTAGCTTTCATTTGCGCTGTCCAGAGGTAATGGAAATTTGTAAAAAAGTGGACCCCCAAATTTTGAAATTCTCCGGGAAGCATTTTGTAAGGTGCCACCTATTTTCAAAAAATTCGGGGCACAATAACACCAGCGGAAATGAAGAATAGGGTACCTTAATATTAGCCCCTCCGCTCCCCTAAATTTTTTTGTCCCTTCGAAGAGTAACTAAAAACAAATGAAGAGGAGGAAACCAAAATTGAAGTTCTTTCCCTCGATCGAGGACCATACCAGACCGAGTTCTATTATTACGACCCCTGGTTACTCTTGCGCGATTTACGAGGTGAAAAGGATTAGAAATTAAGATTTCGACACGGAAGAAATCGGTCTTTTTTATTATCCGTGGCAACGAGGAGCCAAAGAGGTTAACGAAAACCTTGTAGGGACTTCTTAAAGAAGCAATTATGCTAACTTCCGCTTTTCAGGGAAGATTTTTTCAAAGGGGGTTGTTCAAAAAAATACAGTCCTTAAATTAAGGGAAATCTCCGAAGGACAATCTCCCTGATAGACAAACCCCCCTTTTATCGGTTGGATTATCGGTGGGGTATGTTTTAAAGAAATTCAGAGAAAACTTTTAAAAAATTCAGATTCTGGAAAAGATGGCGATAAAAAAGGCACGGTATCGAGGTTTTTTGAGGATTGGGCACTCAATTCGGGCTTTTTCATAATTTTCCCCGAAAAATACCGGTTATTGAACCGGTAATTATTCCTTAAAACAAACAGAGCTTAAAACTTCCATCAGTTATAGATCTAGGCGAGGTCATTAAAAAGTTTTAAAATATAATCCCCCAGTAAAGAGCAATTTTTTTGGAATGTACCAACCCAATGCAAAAACGATGGGGTTTGGAAAATTCGAAAAAAACTCCAAGAATCTCCTCTGACTCCTACCAAAAGATAGGGTTTTTATTCAGCCCGACTTAAGACCAAAGGAATTCAATTCCAATTTTTAGAAGCTTTTTAATACCCCGAAGTCTGGTCGATGAGCCCTTTCCTCCTGGCAATGAAGTTCATCCGCTGAAAAACCAAATACCCCAGAGTCCCGAACCCGGCAGTTAAACCTAAAAGCCAGAAAAGCAACGTCCATGTGCTCATTGAGGAAAATGCCGGGGAAAACGATGACCCAAGTAGGGAGCGACGGAGGAGCTCCAGCCAGTATGTGAGAGGAATGGCCCTGGAAATCACCTGAACCCATCCCGGAAGGACATCGATGGGAAAAATCGCACCGCTTACCACATAAAGTACCGCGGCAATTCCCTCAGAAATCGCCCAGGCATGGCGAGCCATGACTAAAACAAGTCCCGCGATGAGGTAGCCCATGAAGGCGATGGCTATTATCCCCAGGGGAAAAGAAATCAAGAATAAAGGCAGATTGACCGAACCCCAGGGAATACGGATCCCCAGGGGCCAGAGTCCCAGCAAAAAAATTATCAATACGGAAATTGTGGTGGTTATCACCTGGGCAACCCCCCTTCCCAGGAGGAAGACGAAGATCTTAAGGGGTGAAATGTAAATGTATTTGAGCATCTCGTAATGCTCCCGGTCGTCGATGATGGCATAAGAAATTCCCATCATTACCCTCCCCGCGTACATGAAAAAGGCATTTCCCAGATAGAGGTGGGCAAAGAAGGGATTACTGGTCGATCCCCTGATGACCACGAGATACATAAAGACCAGAATTAAGGCAGTGGAAAGGGGGCGGATCAGCGAATAAACTGCGAAGACGAAGGGGTCTGCCCAGTTGCTCTCGATCAGCCACCCAAGCCTGCTTGCTTGTTTAAACTGGTTCCAGATATCTTTCAATGAAAGCCCTCCCGAGAGGGCTTTTTCCTCTACTGCCATCTCAAACTCAAAGTCCCTTTGATCCTCGCGGCCTTCTCCATTTTCACCAGGGCGATTTTTGCAAGATACAGGAAGATGGGACAGAGAAGGAGGAGAATTCCGCACTCCACCCAGGGAGAGAGAAACCCGAGAGTGGGATCTCCGGGAAACATCAATTGCCTCATGGCATCAAGACCTAAGGTGAGGGGAATGATTGAGGCAACGGCTGCTGCCCAGAACCCCAGGCTTTTTACCGGGAAGTAAAAACCCGAAAAGAGGTAAACCGGTTCCTGAAGAGCGTTGGAAAGGTTGTAGGCTTCCCTTCCAGAGAGGAGAAAGAGGGAGGCAAGCAGCATCCCCATCCCGTAGAGAGCGATCATGGAGAGGAGGAAAATGAGGAACACCAGGCCTAGGCTGCCGATTTTATAAGTCACCCCGAAAAGAAGGCTCCCTACGATGATCACCGCTCCCGCTCTGACGGTGCTGGCAAAAAGCCCTCCAACGCCCATGCCCAGAAGGATAGCCATGGGGGAAACCGGAGCCATGATGTATAGTTGAAGGTTTGCGGTCTCTTTTTCCCAGTAGAACTGGGATGCCATACTCCAGAGGACGTTAAGCCAATAGGCGGTCATCGCTCCCCCCAAGACCACGTAACCCACAAACTCGGGTGGAGCTTTCATCGCCCGGTAAACGAAGACATAAGCTGCAAGTCCCAGAAGGGGGAGAACGCTTTCGGGAATCAACCAGGAAAGTTCCCGGTTTGCCCCCACGACCCGGGGATAAGCCCGACCGATGATCGCCCTCAAAAAAAGCTCAAGCTGAGGAGGAATTTTCATCGCTCAGCCCCCTTCCCACAAGGGTGAGAAAAACATCCTCCAGGGTGGGTTCGACGGATTGCATTCCTAAAATGGGGATTTGCCTCTGGTTCAATTCGCTGATCATTCCGGGAACGAACTCCTCGCTTTCTAATACGAGCTTCAAGGTGGTCCTGTTCTTTTCAATCGAGGGGCTTGAAGTTAATCCCTTAACCCCTGGCTTACCTTTTAACCAGGTAAAATCATCAAGTACTCCCAGGGAAATCTCCATGATTGACCCCCCTGAGACTTTTTTCTTCAAGGCTTGAGGTGTGTCGCAAGCGAGGATTTTCCCGTGGTCGATTATTGCAACTCGGTCGCAGAGCTCGTCGGCCTCGGCCATGTAATGGGTGGTGAGGAGGATGGTCCGTTCGGGGTGTTTATCCATCCAGGTTTTTACGTAGGCGCGGATGTCCCTGGCGGCTTCCACATCAAGGCCCAGGGTGGGCTCATCGAGGAAGAGGATCTTTGGATCGGTAACAAAACCACGGCAAAAGTTCATTTTCTGCCTCATCCCAGTAGAGAGCCTTGAAACACGGGTATTGGCCTCGGATTTCAATCCCACGACCTCCAGAAGCTCGTTGATCCTTTCGAAGGCAACCCGGTAAGGAATCCCGTAAAACTGAGAGAACATCCACAGGGTTTCCTTGACGGTAAGGATCCCGTAACCGGAGTACTCGCCTCCAGAGACCATGTTTATCCTCTGGCGGATGGGGAGGACATCCCGGGTGACGTCCAGACCATCAACGAAAGCCTGACCGGAAGTTGGATAAAGAAGGGTAACCAGGATCTTGATCAGGGTAGTTTTCCCCGCCCCATTGGGGCCCAGGAGTCCGAATAATTCCCCTTCTTCGACCTCCAGGTTGACCCCGTCGAGGGCCCTGATAATCCTGCTTTCCTTTCCTTTTCCCGCCTTGACTTGGAATTCTCTTACAAGATCGATTGTCTTAATGGATTTTTTCACGATTATTCCTTAATTGAAAAAGGGACAAATATTAGATTTCCAAGGAGGCACCGAAGTTCGTTTCCCTGGATCTTTCCTTGCGGAGGAACTTCAAGTAGAGGGCGCATTCCATTCTCTTTCTGGTGATCTGGCATCCGATCTCATCGGGCTTTTTGAGGTCCCCTGAGAGGAGGTGATGGTTTGCGTGACAGCCGCCCGAACAGAGATACCTTGCCCAGCAGGTGCGGCACTTGTCCTTCTTTAAAAAAGTCAAGTTCTTGAACTCTTCAAGCTTATCCAGGTTTTCTATCCCCCGGTAAACATCCCCCATTTTGAAATCCCGCCTTCCTACGAATTGATGACAGGGGAAAAGGGCTCCGGAGGGGGTGACAGCGAGATATTCAACCCCTGCCCCGCAACCTGAAAGCCTCTTGGAAACACAGGTTAACCCGGTAGTGTCCACTTCGAAGTGAAAAAAGTGAAGCTCCCTCCCCTCCCTTTCCCGCCGGTCGATTTCCTTCACCAGAAGCTCGTACTGCCTGAAGATTTCAGGAAGATGTTCCTTTTTCAGGGAAAATGATTCCTCCGGAAAAGCGACAACCGGTTCCATGGAAACCTCATCGTACCCCAGGTCGAATAAAAAAAGGGCATTTTCCAGGAAGTTCAAGGTGGAGGAAGTATAGGTCCCCCTCAGGTAGAAAAGTTTATTTCCCCGGGATGAAAGGAAGTCGCGAATCCTGGAAAGGACGAGCTCGTGCGTTCCCCTTCCTCCCGGAAGGGTTCGAAACCGATCGTGGTCATTCTTCCTGCCGTCAATTGAAAGGACCACCCGCATTTCCATCCGGTTCAAAAATTCCATCGTTTCCGAATTTAAAAGGAGGCAATTGGTAGTCAGGGTGAACCGAATCTCTTTCCCCATCTCCCCCGCTCTTTTTTTCCCATAGAGGACGGTCTCCTTGAGCACGGGGAAATCCAGCAGGGGCTCGCCCCCGAAAAAGTCGATTTCCAGTCTCTTCAAAGGCCCGGAGTTGGATAAAAGAAAATCCACCGATTTTTTTGCGACATCCAGGGACATCAAGCCCCGCTCGCCCCCATATGCTCCCTGGCTGGCGAAACAATAAAGGCAACGCATGTTGCATTCGTGGGCCAGGTTCAAGCAAAGGGCCTTGAGGTGGGGAAAGGGAGAGAAATTTGCCTGGGTGGCTGGATCTGGAGGAAGGAAAAGCCCTCTGTGATTCAAAACCTCAAGCTCGGAAAGGGCTTCGTCAGCTTTCTCTCCATAAACCCTTCTGGTTTCCTCGAGGACGGAATCCAGGGAATAAACCCTCCCCTTCTCAAGGAGCGTCCTGGTTACTTCATCAATGGAAAAAAGGGAAGAGGAGCCCACGTCGAAAAGGAAATCCCGTTTATCGAAACGGAAAAGGTGTAATTGCCCCTCCTTCCAGGGAAACTCGATCATTCGGGGTTTAAAAAATTAGTCCTTGCTTTCCCTCTGGCAAACTTGGTTGGCAAGGGTACAGCTTGTCTTGCAGGCTGACTGACAAGAGGAGGAACAGTCCCTGCAGTCCCAAACTTCCCTCAGATCCTCTTTGGGGGTATCAATTAATTCAATATGAGTCGCCTTGATTTCATCGCGCATGGTGTTCACCTCGTTTCCCATTTTAATAGCAGGAAATTCCTTCCCTGACAAGACCAACTTGGCAATTTTTCAAGATGTGGTATCTTAAATAAAAATTCGGGCAGGAGGAAACAAAGATGAGCCTCAGCCAGAAGGAACTCCTGGAAATGGCTATATACCAAGAAATTTCCACTCGAAATTTTTATAGTCAGATCGCTGAGCGAATCCAGGACAAGAGCGGAAAGAAAAAATTCCTTGAACTCTCCCAGGAGGAGGAAAACCACCAAAACATCCTCAACGGTTGGTATGAGAGGAAATTCGGGCAAAAATTTATCCCTGATCCCCAAGCGCTGAAGCCCGTATTCGAATTCCCCCAGGAGGCAGTCTTCTCTAAGAGTAGCGCCTTGGAAGCAGTGAGCGTTGGCATCCAGCTGGAAAGGGATTCAGCGAACTTTTACTCTTCCTGGAAAGAAAAGGAGGAGGGGGAGGAAGCCCGCGATTTGCTCCAGAAGTTGATCGATTTCGAAAACAGCCACTTCCTCCGCCTGAAAGAGGAATACCAAGCAATTTCCCAAAATTTCTACTGGATTTGATTTTTCCCTTATATCCTGCCTTTTTTGAAAATGGACAATAATTACTTTCACATTGCCATTGAGGGACCGATAGGAGTTGGAAAGACCTCCCTGGCCATGATCCTTGCCTGGGAATTAAATATGAAAGCTTTTTTTGAACCCGCGGATAACAACCCGTACCTGGCTGATTTTTACGCGGATATTTCTCGCATGTCCTTCCCCACCCAGCTTTACTTTCTGGTCCACCGATTCCGAAAACAACTCCGGCTCCAAACCATAAAAAGGGCCCGGCCCGTGGTCTCTGATTTCTATTTCAAGAAAGACCTGATCTTCGCTTCCTTGATCCTTACCGGCAGGGATAAAGAGCTCTACGATAGGATCATCGCCGAAATGCTCCCCTTTGTGGAGGAACCCAACCTGATAATCTTCCTGGATGCTCCCCTTCCGGTATTGATGGAGAGGATCAGAAGAAGGGCACGGCACGGAGAGACCCTAATCACCGAGGAATACGAAGAGCTCCTCTCCGCCACCTATCAGAAATTTTTCCACGATTTTCAGGACGCACCCCTCCTCACCATAGACACCACGTTTTTGGATTTCGTAAACCGGGAATCTGACCGAAAAGCGATATTAAAAATCGTAAAGGAAGCCCTGAGATGAGGCCCAAAATTCCACCTGTTCCCCTGGTCGGACTTGCCGGCAATATCTCGGTCGGAAAATCAACCCTTGCGGAGATCCTGGCCACTCGCTGGAACTGGATGCTTTTTAAGGAACCGGAAGTCCTGAACCCCTATCTGGCAGATTTTTACCGGGAACCCCATCGCTGGTCGGTACATTCCCAGATGTTTTTTCTCCTCGAGCGCTACAAAGGTCATCTAACCCTCCAGGAGAAGGGAATCCCGGCTGTCATGGACAGGACCATTTACGAGGACGCGGAAGTGTTCGCCTATCTTCTCCTCGATCAGAGGGATTGGAAAACATATAGGAATTTCTACAACTTGGCCTTGAGGAGGCTCCAACCTCCAAGGTTGGTAGTTTACCTCAGGGCTTCACCCCAGACCCTCATGCACCGCCTGAAGATAAGGGGCAGGTCCTACGAGAAGAACGTGAGCCTCGATTACCTGGCAAGGCTGAACAGAAGATACGATCAGTGGGCGGATTCCTTTCGCAGAGCTCCCCTTCTTAAAGTGGACACCGATGGGATGGACTTCGTCCGTTCCTCGTCAGACCTGGAAAAGATCATCGGGTTAATTGAGGAAACCCTATACGCTCAGGAGAGCGCTGCCCTTTTTCCTTAAAATAACCCCGGATTTGCGATAAAATTTCTTTAATTAAAAGCCCAGGGAGGTACCTCCTGAAGATAAATGGGAAAACAGTATATCGTTGATGATTTAGCCGAGCTCCTGAAAGTAATCCCTCCAGAGCTCAAGGAACAGTTGGAAAAAATGGACCAATTAAGCGAGCTTCTCGAGGTAGTCCTTGATCTGGGGAGAAAACCTGAGGCTCGATTTCCGAACTCTTACCTTTATTTGAGCGAGGAACCGGTAACCAAGGAACAAATTAATTACGTGGTTTTGAGGATCGGCGATTTTGGTCCGGACCACCGCGCGGGGATAACCAGGACCTTGCACCGGATTTCCTGCCTGGTGAACAGAAGGGGAGAGATCATCGGGCTCACCCTCCGGGTGGGGAGGGCGGTTTTTGGAACGGTGGACATCATCCGCGACGTGATTGAAACCGGGAAGAGCATCCTCCTCATGGGTAAACCTGGCGTGGGAAAAACCACCATGCTCCGGGAGGTGGCGAGGGTTCTCGCCGATGATTTGAACAAGAGGGTGATCGTCGTTGATACCTCCAATGAAATCGCCGGTGACGGCGACATTCCCCACCCGGCAATCGGGAGGGCAAGGAGGATGCAGGTCCCCACTCCTGAACTTCAACACGAGGTAATGATCGAGGCGGTGGAAAACCACATGCCCGAGGTGATAATCATCGACGAGATTGGCCGAGAACTGGAAGTCATGGCTGCCAGGACGATCGCGGAAAGGGGCGTCCAGCTCGTTGCCACCGCCCATGGCAACACCCTTGAAAATCTGATTCAAAACCCAACCCTGTGCGATTTAGTGGGAGGGATTCAGGCAGTAACCCTCTCCGACGAGGAAGCCCGCTTCCGGGGAACCCAGAAGACCGTCCTCGAGCGAAGGGCTCCCCCAACTTTCGAGGTCCTCGTGGAGATCAAGGACAGGGAAACCCTTGCCATTCACCATGACGTAGCGGAGACCGTGGACAAGCTCTTAAGGGATATTCCGCCTCAACCCGAAATCAGGAGACGATCGGGGAAGGGCGAGGTTGAGGTGGAAAAACCGGAAAAAGTGGAAACAAAAATTGAGGTGGAGACCCCTCCTTCCCGGCCCATTAAGCCTGAAAGGATAAATATTTTCCCTTACGGGGTTTCCCGGGATCGACTAGAAAGGGCAATCCACGACATGAATCTCTCCGCAACAATTACTCGCAATCTCTCGGAAGCCCATGCGGTGGTTACGATTAAATCCCAGGAAAAGCGGAAACCCCAGCTTTTAATCCAGGCCCAGGTCCAGAAAGTCCCGGTGTATGTCCTAAGGAATAACACAAGCTCTCAGATCCGAACCTTTTTAAGAAAGGTGTATGGACTTCCTGAAAGAGAGTGGGACTCCCGGGTGATGGAGAAGACCGAGGAGATGATCTTCAAGGTTTTAAAAACCCACCAGCCCATCGAACTGCCACCGGAGCCACCCCCCATCCGTAGGCTACAGCACGAAATGATTGAGAAATACGGCCTTTACTCGGAGAGCAGGGGGGAAGAGCCCTTCAGACGGGTAGTAATTTTTCCCTCCTCCTCGAAGAAATGAACGGTATCTTCATCACCTTAGAGGGAATAGACGGAACGGGGAAGAGCACTCAAGCTTCCTTGATCGGCAAAAGGCTTTCGCTTTTGGGTTACAGGGTTAAGACCACAAAGGAACCGGGGGGAACCGAAATTGGGTCACAGATTGCCAAAATCCTGTTATCAAACGAGAACAGAAATATTTCCCCCAAGACCGAGATGTTCCTTTTTGCGGCGGATCGGGCCCAGCATGTCAAGGAGTTCATCAAACCCTTCCTTGAGGAGGGATGGGTAGTGGTCTCCTCAAGATACATCGATTCCACCCTGGCATACCAGTGCTGGGGTCACGGTCTTCCCCTGGAGGAGGTGAAAAGAATAATGGCTTTCGCCACGGACAACCTTCTTCCCCATCTAACAATCGTCCTCGATCTGGAACCCGAGATCGCTTTAAAGAGGGTGAGGGGAGACAGACTGGAAAGCGAAGGTCTGGAACTCTTGAAAAAGGTTCGCGGGGGATATCTCTCTCTTGCGGCCCATAATCCCGAACGGATAAAAATCGTATCTGCGGAGGGAAAGCCAGATGAGGTCCTGGAAAAGATTTGGCATTGGGTCCTCCGCTTGCTGGAAAAGTTCCCCGCCCTGGGAGGAAGGAGGTGAGAAGATGAAACTAGTCATCGCGGTTGTCCAGGATAAGGACGTTGACAACCTCCTCTTCCGTTTAACCAAAAAAGGGTACCGGGCAACTAAAATGGCCTCCACCGGTGGGTTCCTCAGGGAGGGAAATTCCACCATCTTCCTCGGGGTGGAAGAGGAAAAAGTGGATGAGGTGATTGAGACAATAAAAGATTGCTGCAGCCTCAGAGAACACTTCATCAATCCGGCTCCTTACACTTCAGCGGCCCCCGGAAGCTTCCTCCCCTACCCCATGAGAGTGGAAGTCGGTGGGGCGACGATTTTCGTAATCCCCATTGATCGCTGGGAACGGGTTTAGTGTTATTCGAAAAAATAACCGGTCACATCCACCCCAAAAGGGTCCTTTCTAAAGCCGTGGAGTCAGGGGAGCCCTTTCATTCCTATCTTTTCTGGGGACCAGAAGGGGTGGGGAAAAAATCCCTGGCCTTGCGCTTTGCTCAGGCTTTAGCCTGCCCCAACAGAATCGACGGATGCGGCTGCAATTCCTGTAAAGAAGCGGAGCTGGGAATCCATCCGGATATCCACTTGATCCTCCCCCAGGGCGAGAGCCTGAAGATCTCCGGAACCAGGGCTTTAATCGAGTTGAGTTCTCTCCATCCCCTCAAATCGCCATTTGTGGTTAACATCCTCGAAGAAGCCGACCGTTTAACCCCTGAAGCAGCAAACTCAATCTTAAAGCTTCTTGAGGAACCCCCTCCTGCCGTGGTGAATATCCTGATAACCTCCAGACCCCACTTCCTCCCCCCGACAGTCCTCTCCCGATGTCTGCCCATCTCCTTCGGGTTCTTAAAAATGGAGGAGATAAAAGATGAGCTCCAGAAAGTGAAAGCGGGGGAAATAGGGACAATCTCTCGCATTGCTGGGGGAAGAATTGGAGAAGCCCTGCACTGGGCAAAACCGGAAAACTGGAAGCGAAGGTTAAAATATTTGAGCACTGGATTTCAACTCGCCGCGGGGAACGTTTCCCTTTCTCAGGTAGATAACCTGTTCAAGGAAAAGGATAAAAATGGGGTGATGGATTTTTTGAAAGTCCTCCTCTCCCTATGGAGGGACCTTTCCCTCGTAAGTTTAGGCCTTGAGGAAGTGGCAAATTTGGATCAATTTAAAAACATCCAAAGTCTATCTGGGGAACGCCCCGCTGAGGAATGGGTGAAGGGTTGCTTTTTAATCGAGGAGGTCCTCGAATTGAGCTATACCACTGTGAATATGAACATGCTAATCACTTCCCTGGTGATCAACCTGAGCATGAAAAAACTCAAAGAAAGGAGGGACCCTTTTGCAGCCTAAAATTGTCGTCGGGGTCCGTTTTCGGGAGGGAGGGAGAATTTACACATTCGAT
The DNA here is from genome assembly GCA_024655965.1 of Caldisericota bacterium. Taxonomy (GTDB): domain Bacteria; phylum Caldisericota; class JANLFM01; order JANLFM01; family JANLFM01; genus JANLFM01. The sequence continues at coordinate 386,093 of JANLFL010000002.1, forward strand.
CCGGGAATCCTCCATATCGGCCCCGGAGATTATGTGATAGTTCAAACCTCCCGGGGTTTAGAAATTGGCATCGTGGCTTACGGACCCCGGGAAATTCAACCTCATGAATTGACCCAACCCCTTAATCGGGTGCTGAGAAAAGCTACTCGCAAGGACATCGAGAGGATGGAGGAAAACCGGGAGGAGGAGAAAAAGGCCTTCCGCATCTGTGAGGAAAAAATCAAAAGCCACAACCTTCCCATGAACCTTGTTTCGGTGGAGTACCTTTTCGATCGCTCCAAATTCGTTTTTTATTTCACCTCGGAGACAAGGGTAGACTTCCGGGACCTGGTAAAGGACCTGGCCTCCGTCCTCCATGCCCGAGTCGAGCTCTGGCAAATTGGCGCTAGGGACGAGACCAAGGTTTTCGGAGGACTGGGGATTTGCGGGAGGCCCCTCTGCTGCGCCACTTTTCTAAAGGAGTTCTCTCCGGTGACCATAAAAATGGCCAAGGAGCAATCCCTGGCCCTGAACCCCTTAAAAATTTCCGGAGTCTGCGGAAGGCTGATGTGCTGCTTGAGATATGAATACGAAACATACAGGGAAGCCCGCTCCAGGATGCCCAAAGAGGGGACCATGGTCGAAACCCCCCAGGGAAGGGGGAGGGTGATGGAGCTCAATGCTTTGAAGGAGACCCTCCTCGTTCAGCTGGATAATCAGGTGGTGGTGGAATTTCCCCTCGAGGAAATCGCCTGGGAGGGAAAAAACAACCAGAAGGAGGACCTTGCCAATGCCGAGTCTGAAGCTGAACAGGGGAATCCTCCCGGTTAAAGGGAAGCTCTCCCCGGGGAATATCTTAATCAGAGAGGGGAAAATTGCCGCTTTAGGGGACCTCAAAGGAGTCCCGGTCGACCAGGAATTGGACCTTGAAGGCCTGGTGGTCCTCCCCGGAGCCGTGGATCCCCACGTTCACTTCGACGATCCGGGGTTCACCTGGAGGGAGGATTTCTTTACAGGGACCGCTTCCGCAGCCATGGGCGGAATTACCACAGTAATTGACATGCCGGAGACCTCGATCCCCAATTGTCGCACCCCGGAAGGTTTGTTGGCCAAGCTCTCGGAGATCCAGAAAAAATCCCTTGTGGACTTCGCCCTCTGGGGCGGGGTTACCGGGGAGGAGGTCAGGGACGGTTCCTTCAGGGAAAAAATGCAGGCTTTGGTATCTCTGGGAGTGGTGGGATTCAAGGTTTACACGATCTCCGGAATGCCCACTTACCCCAGAGTGACCTACGGTGAGATGCGCTCGATCATGAAAGAGGCTGCCAAATTGGGTGTCCCAGTTGGGGTTCATGCCGAGGATTTCGATTTGGTGACCGAGGAGACGGAAAAAGCGAGGAAAAGGGGGAAGGGAAACTTCCTGGACTTCCTTTCCTCCCGACCCCCAGTTAGCGAACACCTGGCCATCGCCAGCGCGGTCCTCCTCTCTCAGGATACCGGAGCCAGTGTTCACATCGTTCACGTCTCAACGGGGATTGGAGTGGAAATAGTTGCCGAGGGGAAAAACAGGGGAATTCCCGTTACCTGCGAGACCTGTCCCCATTACTTGATCCTTACCTCAGAGGACTTCAATATTTTCGGTGCCAAAATGAAAACCACCCCACCGGTTAGAAAGAAATGGGACCAGGAGAAGCTCTGGGAGGGTCTGAAATATGGAGTGGTGGATTTCGTATCCACTGACCACGCTTCTTGCAATTATCCTGAAGAAAAGGAAAAAGAGGACTTCTTCGAGGCTTACGCCGGAATCCCAGGATGCCAGACCATGCTTCCCTTAATCTGGGAGGAGGGCTTTGTAAAAGGAAGGCTTTCCCTCGAAAGAGTCCTGGAGGCAACGGGAGAAAAAGCCTCCCGGCTTTTCGGCCTTTATCCCCGGAAGGGCTCATTGGAAATTGGGGCGGATGCAGACCTTACCGTCTTAGACCCCAGAAAACCTTACATCATCAAATCCGAAAGCCTGGCTTCAAAGGGAAAGTATACGCCATTCGAGGGAAGGATCATTTCCTCAACCATAAAAATGGTTATCCTCCGTGGTAAAATAATTTTCCAAGAAGTGGAGGGTGTTTCTCCACGTACTTGCGGAACCTGGATAAAGAGGAGGTGAACCTATGCCAATATACGAATACCAGTGCCTCAACTGCCATCACCGGTTCGAATTCTTGGCCGGCATAGGGTTCGAGGAGCAACCCCTCGTCTGTCCCAGGTGCAAATCCCGAAATCTTAAGAGGTTGCTTTCACGGATTGCCTTCTTCGACAGCTCGAATTCCTGGAGGGCAAAAAATGGCAGTGGAGGCAAGGTAAAAGAGGGAAAGGAATAATCTCTGGGAAAGAGAATAAGGAAAAAGCCCGGCGGGCGCCGGGCTTTTTCCTTTTGGGAAAGCGGGGGGAAACAAGGCAAGGGGGATCATGTGAGGGCGGGGGGAGCCGCCCTCACATTAAGGAGGTGGGTGGTCAAAAGATATTATACATATTGTCAGACAAATTGCAATATATTTCAAAAAAATTTTTTAAAGAATTCACTGTACAAACTCAGGACCCTTTCCTGATGAGGTCCGCGAGGGTAAATTGATCGGCCCGAACTGGGCTTCGTATCGCCGAACGTTCTCTTCCAGGGCCTGGAGAAAAGCCTTGGTATGCTGGGGGCTCATCACGATTCGGGATACGATCCTGATCAGGTCTTGCTCGTCAGGTGTAGTTCTCCCGAAATCCATGACGAACTCGAAGGGGGTGTGAGAAATCCTTACGGTATTGGAATAAATCCCCATCTTTACTTCGGGGCTCACCTCAACTTTTATTTCTTTCATTTCGACCTCCCAAAATTTTGGCTTTCTTTATTCTAACACCCCAAAAATTAGGAGGAGAGAAAAGGCATCCCAAATTCTTGAAGGAGGAAAGGGAAAAACCCGAAAAGAATAAAACAATTTTTAATATAATAATCCCATGAGAGAGTTATTCGTTTCTTCCAGGTTCTTCGACTTAGAAGATTGCCCCTTCAAAGAGATATTCTCCGGAGTTGAGTTCGTGTGGGAAGTATTGCCCCGCATCGGCCCCTTTCTCGAGGATTTCCTCAAACCCGGGATTCATGGGAAGGTCATGGAGGGGGCTTTTTTGATAGGGAAAGACATTTACCTGGGCCCCGATTCGCTCGTTGAACCGGGGGCCTTTATCCAGGGTCCGGCATATATCGGGAGGGGATCGGTAGTCCGCCACGGAGCATATGTCCGGGGAAAGGTTTTGGTGGGTGAGAACTCGGTCATCGGCCATGCCACGGAAGTGAAGAACTCTATATTTTTGAACAACGCCCACGCCGCCCACTTCAACTACGTCGGGGATTCTGTCCTGGGAAACCGGGTGAATCTGGGAGCAGGAACGCGCCTGGCGAATTTAAAGAACACGGAGGGGGAGGTCGTGGTTCGGTTCGGGGGGATGGAGTTCCCTACCGGGCTCAGGAAATTCGGAGCAATCCTGGGTGACGATTCAAAAACCGGGTGCAATGTGGTGACCAACCCGGGGACGATCCTGGGAAGGGGATCGATAGTTTACCCCTGCCTTTCCGTCCGGGGTTTCATCCCCGAGAACTCCGTGGTGAAGCCCAAGGAACCTTTTATCATCGAAAGAAAATCCTGAGAGGGGAAGGGTTGCTCTTGAGGTGGGTCTCTCTTCTCCTCCTGTTTTTTGCCTTCCTTATATTCCCTTCTTGCTCCTTTCAGCCCCAGGAGACCCTTTATTTTCTTTCTTTTTCCAGGCTCGAAAATCAAGGGGAAATTTTTAAGGAGACGGAGGGGAAGCGGGAAAGGGTCTTGGAAAAACCTGGGCTCGTGGATTTTTTCATTAAAGATGCATCCTTCTATTTCCTCACAAGGACGCCATTTAAATCCGAGCTCTATTCCTTAAAAGATGGAAGGGAGGAGTTAATCAAGGAGAGTTTCCAAACCATGCTCTTTCTGAAACCCTCTTTTCCCGAGGCCCCACTGGCTATCAGGGAGATCGGGAAAGAAAGGGAAACTTTGAACCTTATCTCTTCGAGGGGCATCGAGAAGAGTCTCCTGCTTCCCAAAGGGGCTCTGCCTCTGAGCATATCCCCGAAAAACCAGCTTGCCCTTCGGATCTGGGAAAATTCTGGGAAAGCAAGGGTGGCAAAAATCTACCTCATGGATTTAAATGAGCCCAGCCCCTCGATTGTTCGCCCCCTCCTTTCCGATGGCCCTTCCGAAGAATTCCTCTCCTGGTCTCCCATGGGCGGGGAATTCCTTTTTCAAAGGAAGAGCCCCTCCGGTGGTTATTCCTTGTACATCTACAATGTACACAACCGGAGGGAGGAAATTTTCCGAGAAAACGCATTCTCTTTCCAGGGAGCCCTTTCCGGTGGGGAAAGCTGGTCGGCAAGCGGACACTTGATCTTCAGCCAAAGCCCAAAAAGGGAAGTCTTCTCCCCCATTATCCTTTTCAAGGAAGGCACGGAGTGGGAGGTGGATGTAATTGGCGCTTCACCCTATCTCTCACCAGATGGGGAAGTTCTTGCCTTCGCCACCCCATCGAATCGAATAAGACCGGGAGGAGGCACCACCCCTCAGGCGGACCTGGGACTCTTTTTTCTTAAGGAAAAAAGGACGATCACCCTCCCCATTGATGGAGATTTTCTTTCCCCGATAAGCGCTTCTTGGTCCAATTCTTCCTGGAACTTCGCCTTCGTCGCTTACGTCTGGAACAAAGAGGAAAGGGGCTCTGGTTTTAAACTTTACCTTTATCAAAGGAAGAGCTCCTCACTGAAAGAAATCTTTTACAGCCCCGGGAAGGAGGTCCTTACCCTGGCATGGACGAGCGGTGCTCCCCGTTGACCTTGCCCCTTCTTTTTTATATTTATTAGAAAAATGAACGAGCAACTGGACGCAATCCTGGAATTTTTTAAAAGGGACCCGATCACCAATTTTGAAATTCTATATCACCTCCAGAGCGGACAGGAAGCTCGGATCCTCTTCGAAGATCCCTCTTATTTGATCGAACTCCCCCCAGCCCGAAAGGTCTTTCTGGGAGGAAAACCCGAATCCGCAATTCCCTTTCTCTCCTCCCTTTCCCTTCCCAGTTACCTAATTCACACCGATTACGAGTTCCTTCAACCCCTGAAAACCCACTTCATCGTTCGGGAAGTGGAGATGTACATGGTTTACGCTTTAAAGAAGGAGAACTTCATTCCCGCCAGGGACTCCCGGGTCCGCCCCTTAATTCCGCGGGGATCCCCGATTTCCTACTCAGTGGGGAAGGAAAAAATATCCCTTGAAACCTTCTACGGCTTATTTTTGGGGGAAAAATTGGTCTCCTACGGGGGGACGCAGTTTGAAACAGCCAGTTGGGCGGAGATTGCCTGGTTAAAGACGGAAGAGGAACACAGGGGGAAGGGCTATGGGCTCAAGGTGGTCTCGGCAATCGTGGAAGACCTTTTAAATGAAGGGAAGACTCCCATCTACCGGGTCTCCGCGGAAAACACAGCCTCCCGAAGGCTGGCGGAAAAGCTCGGCTTTCACTTTCATTCTCGCTTCTTCTACGTTTCCGTGAACCTGAGGGGTTAAGGGGATCCTTTATTAAAATTTTCCCGCTTTTTATAATTCCTACTATGAGTGGTTCCATGGCAGGGGCTTGCGGGGACTGGTGCGGAAAATGCCCGAATTTCCCGGAAAACTGTGAGGGTTGCGGGCCGGAGCAGACTGATTGTTACTTCATAAACTGCCTGAGCCTTCGTTTCCTTGAGCACTGCGGGGAATGTGCCGACTTCCCCTGTCCCAGACTCTCCTCATTTGTCCCTGACGACCGTCCGGGATACCCCCGGGGATTCCACATTCAAGCATTGAAAAGGCGGAATGAAATTCTCCTCTCCCAGTGGCTCAAGGAACAGGAGGAATACTGGAAAAGCCTGGGAAATCCACCCCATAAATAAAAAGACCCCCCGGTCGGGGGGTCTTTCCTGCTAAAATCTAAAAGGTACTACCTTTTATATTTTAGTCACGTTTTGGGCTTGGAGCCCCTTGGGGCCCTTCACGATGTCAAACCTGACTCTTTGTCCTTCGTCCAGCGTCTTGAAACCATCATCCTGGATCTGTTGGTAGTGGACGAAAACGTCCTCTCCATCGTCAACAGAGATGAAGCCATAACCCTTCTGGGCGTTGAACCACTTGACTTTACCTTCAGCCACGCGGTTTTCTCCCTTCTTAAAAAATAGCCCCCGATTTCTCGGGGACGGTTAAGCATGACAGGTTATCCTGACCTTGTCAATAGCAAATCCAAGAAAAAGGAAGGTTTTCCAATATTATTTTTCAAGGACCCTTCCTTTCAGGTACAACCCCCCTTCCCCCTTTTAGAACCGCAGGAACAATCCTACGAATTACTATAAAAACTCCTTAGATATACCCGGGATTAATTTTTTAGAAATCCAGGAATTCAACAATTCCTCTTGGGCGAATAAAATTATCGGGGCATTCCCTGGACGATGAAGCGGATTTCTGGCCTGGCCATTTCCCCAATGCAAATCAGGCCAGGCTCGAAAATTGCGTAAAAGACCCATTCCGGACCATGTTCCCTGTGGAAATTCCGAAAAAGAAGGGCGTTTCATTCAGGGTGGAGATGTCCCTTGAGGAGGAAGAAAACGGATTGGATTACCTCTGGACGTTCAAATCCCGGGGGACAATCAGCGCCCTGACGGGGCTCTTGGGGATCCAGCATGATCCATTTTGCAGAAATATCCGGGAAAAATTGGGACCTCCTTTTTATTAATAGGCCTTTCAATTTGCAAGGAAAAACCCTCAAAATTTTTAAAAAAGGCTCCATGAACCTTCAGGAAGGTCGTGAAGGAACCCCTCCAGCCAGCGGAACTCCTCTTTTTTTAACAATTCCGAGGAATCAACCGGAGTCTGGCAGGGAAGGCCCCAGATGGCATAAAAATGAAGGTCCCTGGCCATTTCCCCTGTGGTCACCTTGCCATCGACCGCCCCGCTGGGCTCTCCCTGGAAGGTATAATGGCCGCAAATCGTCCGGGAGGAGGGCTTTTCCACCTGCAACCAGGTATCCCAATGGTCGCCCAGGATTTTCATGGCAACCTCCGCGTTTATCCTCCCCCTGTATTCCTCCATTAATTCCTCAAAGCGAATCTTGCGTGCCCCGCTGAAGTTCGAGGGATCGTCAGCGCTCCATCCCCCGCACTCTCCTTGAATCCGCGGATCCTCGGGAGCGTTGTATCCGGAAAAGTATCCGTTTTCCCTGATCTTCAAATCCGTATATTCAAGCCCCTGCTCAAACCGGGCAATCCGTCCTTTAATGATGTCCCCGAGCAGCCAGGCGTTGGGATACCCACCGTTATTCCCCTGATTTAAAAGGTCGGCGAATTCCTCAATGGAATCCGCATATTGCATGGCGTTTCTGACCCTCACAAAGGTTGGGACCCCTTTTTCATCGAATTTTTTAAAGTTGAAGAAGGTGGTCTCAGAACCAATGATCCCGCTTGCGGAAATGAAGAAATCGGAGCCCGACCAGATCAAACCCGGAGCGGACTGCATCACAAAGCGGAAGCCGGTGGAGGGCTGAATATCCAGGATCAAGTGCCAGGGGTAAAATTGAGCATAGCCCCACCAAGTATTGTGCGCCATTACTATTCCCCCATCTTCGGTCCAATCACCAATGGCAATGAAAGCGCTGCAGTGATCTCCGGAATTTTGGCTCACCCCGCTCCTTACCTCAATCCAGGTGGTCAGATCGATTAAACCGTTGAGGGTTAGGATGTCCTCGTATGATACCTCTTCCCCTTTTGCCCGAGCTCCCTCGGCAATTCCCCTCATTTCCTCCTGGAATTCGGGAGGGATCTTTTGGCTGAAGAATTCCATCGCTTTTTCTTTGAAGAACTGAAAATCCCTTCCCGTTTTTCCAAGGAGAACTCGGTCCTGAACGAGGATGTTTTCCCGGATCTCCTTTGAAAGAAGACTACCATGCTCGAAGCCCCTCTCAAACGGACCTCCCGATATCTGGACGTGAATCCATCCGCCTCTTTCCTCCCTGTTTCCTTCAGGTGAAGGGGATACGGCATCAGGGGAACTAGCCGTATTGGAGGGGGAAACGGTAGGAGAGTAAGGAAGTGGTAAGCAGGAAGAAAGGCAAAGAAAAATGAAAAGTCCTCCAATTAAATAGAATTTCAAAATGCGGGAGACTTTCATTTACATTTTCCCAATTAAAGATTCTGCCCTTTCATTAATGAATTTTAAACTATTTGGGCCCGGGGAGTTTATTCGCTGCTTGAAGAGGCCTTTTCCTTGATTTTTTCGCTTTCCCCCTTTTTCTGATTTTGAATCCCGGAATTCACCAGGTAAACCCCGAGAACCACTGCTGAAGCTCCAAAAATTCCCAGGAAGTTCAAGTTCTCCTTGAGCAAAACCCAAGAAAAAAACAAAGCCACAACCGGGACCAGGTAAACATAAGAGGAGGTGACAGTGGCTCCCAGGGAATTCAAAGCCTGGTTGTAGAAGGCATAGCCCAAAAAGGTGCAAAAGAAAGCCAGAAAAAGAACAGCCATCCAGGAGGAGGGACTGAAGGAGAAACCTTGAGAAAGCGGGAGGAAAGAAAAGGGGAGGAGGGCAAAAAAGGCAAAAAACTGCATGTAAGCACTCACGAAAAGGGGACCTCTTTTGCGGACGATCTTTTTCGCCAAAATCGGGTAAATTGACCAGGAAAGGGTGGAGAGAAAAACCGCCAGGAACCCGGTGAGGCTTCCCAAGCGCAGAGCTTCCCCAGAACCCCGCCAGGACACGAGGAAAAGTCCTCCGAAGGCCAGGACGATTCCCAAAATTCCCCGGGAACTAATCCTTTCTTTTAAAAAAATGCTCGCCAGGATGGCGGTGAAGATCGGGCTTGACCCGATTACCAGGCTCGCTGTCCCCGCGGGGATAAACTGCTCCCCATAATTCAAAGCCAAATGATAGATGACACCCCCGAGAAATCCCAGGGCGATCAGGGTGGCAATTTCGCTTTTCTCGGGAAGGGGGATTTTTCGGAAGGCAAGAAGGATTCCTCCGAGAAAGAAAAGGGAAGCAAGGAAAAACCGCACGAGGGTCAGGGTAAAGGGGGACATCTCCTCCAAAGCAATCTTTATCCCCACGAAAGCGTTTCCCCAAAATAAGACCGTGAGGATCATCAATATATGGCTGATCAAAACCGATCTTTCTTTCATCGTTTGAGAATTCCCCAAATTAAGTTTGAATTTTACTTCCATTTCCTTGGGGCTTTCAACAAATAGGGGTAAAAATTAATCCCCCAGCTAAAAATTTCCCTTCCCAAATAATCCAAAAATAAATTTGCTTTTAAAAGGAAGGTGGAATTCGCCCAAAAGAGAAAAAGTGCTTTCCAAAATCCAAATTTTAACCCTTCAGGGTAATCCAATTCATTTTTAGGGGTTGGAGCTCTCAATTGGGAGGGGATCGAAGGCCGGGCATAAATGGGGGAAAGATCCCTGGAAATGAGGTCAATTTTTACCTCAAGGGGATGGACTTTGTGTTAGGTTTGAATTGGTGATGCCTCAAAACTTTATCGAGGAAAATCACTTTCTGGAGGTATGGCACCAAAATTATTTCTTGGGAACAAGATCCCTTCTTCTCGATAAAAATACCCTTGTTCACCCTCGAGCGAGAAGCCCTCCCCGGAGGAAAAACTCTTGAAGTCGAAGAAAACCACCGGTCTTTTCCCGGCCAAAAGGTTTCAACCCTTGAATTTTCCGCAGGCGAAAAATATTTCTCCCAGATTTTTGTTTACCTTGAATTTAAAAGCCCTCCCACCCCTTGTCCCTCGTCCCTCTTTGTGCTAAAAACCAAAAAATTGTTCCCGGGGGTGACTCAATGGTTTTAAAAGAGGAAGTCAAGGAATGGTTGAGCGAGGACGAGGTAAGGTTTGTCAGCCTTCAATTCACCGACCTTGTGGGGATGGTAAAAAACGTCACCCTTCCTGTGGATCAGTTCATCTCTGATTGCCTGGAATACGGAACCTGGTTCGATGGCTCATCAATCGAGGGTTTCGCCAGGATCGCTGAGTCAGACATGTACCTTGTTCCTGATCTTGGAACCTACTCCCTTATTCCCTGGGACAAAGGGGAGAACACCACTGCCCGCTTCATCTGCGACGTATACACTCCCGAAGGGGAGCGCTTTCCCGGTGATCCACGCTACGTCCTCTCCCGGGTTCTGGAGGAAGCCAAGAAGCTCGGGTTTTTTTACAAAGCGGGCCCGGAGATGGAATTTTTCCTGTTTAAATCCCAGCCAGATGGAGGAGCTCTCGCACAACCTCACGACCGAGCAGGTTATTTCGATGTTTCGACAGACCTCTCAAGCCACGTCCGTCGTCAGATCGTGAATTCCCTACTGCAATTTGGAATCATGGTTGAAGCCCATCACCATGAGGTGGCGGTCGGCCAGCACGAGATAGACTTTCGCTATGCGGACGCCCTCCGGACGGCAGACAATGTGGTCACCTTCAGGCTCACAGTAAAAGCGGTCGCCCAATTAAACGGGCTCTATGCGACATTCATGCCCAAGCCAATATTTGGGATCGCGGGTTCGGGCATGCACGTCCACCAGAGTTTAACGGATCCCAAAAGCGGTAGGAACCTCTTCTTTGACCCCAATGACCCTTATATGCTTTCTCCCCTGGCCAAGAAATTCATCGCCGGGCAACTTTTCCACGCCAGGGGAATGTGCGCCATCCTCGCTCCTCTTGTTAACTCGTACAAACGCCTTGTTGCCGGATATGAAGCCCCGGTTTACGTTTCTTGGGGCTCCCGCAACCGTTCCGCTTTAATCAGAGTGCCCCGGATTAACCCCAAAAAGCCGGAGGCGGCGCGATTGGAGCTCCGGTGCCCCGACCCTTCATGCAACCCTTACCTGGCTCTCGCTGTGATGCTCGCTTGCGGGCTGGACGGGATAAAGAGGGAACTTCCCCTTCCAGACCCTTCGGAGGAGGATCTCTACCATTCCAGTGTCAACCAAAATTTGCCCAGGCTCCCTGGCTCCCTGAACGAAGCTTTAATGGAACTGGAGAAGGATGAGGTCGTCAAATCCGCTCTTGGGGAACACGTTTTTCAGCGTTTTCTGGAAGCGAAAACCCAGGAATGGCACGAGTACCGATCCCAGGTCACAAGCTGGGAGATCGAGAGGTACCTTCCTATTTTTTAGGGAAGTTTTTCGCTCATCCTTTCAAAAGTGATAGCAAGTGAGGAAGCTTCTCCTCCATGGCTTCTTCTCCTTTGGGGATGAGTTCCTCCGGTTCCAGGAATTTATCCCACCCCACCACTCCCACCCTGGGACAGATCACAAGATCAGCCCAGCGCACGTTCTCCCTTGCCAGGTGATACCTCAAGGCGTTGATTGAATTGCTCATGATTCGCCGGTAGGAGAGACTTCCGGGGCGTACCTCAAAGGAGAAGTGTTCGGAGTCCAGGTTCACAGCCAAAACCACTTCCGCCCCCATTTCCCTAACAATTTCCGCAGGGACAGGGGCTGAGAGGCCCCCATCCACCAGAAGCCTTCCCCTCCACTCCACCGGCTGGAATACCAAGGGGTAAGCTCCTGAAGCACGAATTGCGATAGCCACCTCACCATCATCAATGACCACCCTCTCTCCGGTCAAAAGATCCGTGGCCACCGCTTTAAAAGGAGTCGAAAGATCCTTGAACTCCCTTGGACCTAAGAGCCTTTCCAGGAACCGGGATATTCTCTTTCCCCGGATAAGTCCTTTCCGAAGGGCGGGGTCGACAAGGGAAAGGAGCTCCCTCCATTTCACCGAGGAGGCGAGCTCCTCTAATTTTTTAGCATCCATCCAGCAGGCATAGAGCCCCCCAATTAAAGCCCCGATCGAGGAACCAGCAATGAATTCAACGGGGATTTTTGCCCTTTCTAAAGCTTTAAGCACACCGATATGGGCTAATCCCTTGGCTCCCCCGGATCCCAGAGCCAATCCTATTTTTTTAAAATTCCCCACCCTCCTTCAGTAAGGTAATTAAAATTTGGCCTCGCTTTCTTCCTTCGCTTTTTTGAAACCTCCGCGTTTGGAGAAAACAATCGCTCCGGCGACCAAGATCACGCAGATCACTACAGCGGCTATGACTCCTGGATCCGAAGTTTTGTACTGAATGAGGATGGGGGCAGCAAGAAGAGAGACCAGGTTTATTACCTTGATCATCGGGTTCAGGGCAGGGCCCGCGGTATCCTTCAAGGGATCGCCAACCGTATCCCCCACGACGGAAGCCTTATGGGGTTCAGACCCCTTCCCTCCATAAAGCCCATCTTCGATAGTCTTTTTGGCGTTATCCCATGCTCCACCCGAGGTAGCCATGAAAACAGCCAGAAGTTGTCCGGAAAGAATTGCACCCGCCAGGAACCCCCCCAGTGCTTCCACCTGAAGGAGCATGCCGATAATCAAAGGTGTTAAAACGGCAATCAGAGCTAAACCAACGAGCTCCTTCTGAGCTGCAATTGTGCATATCCCGACCGCCTGTTTGTAATCAGGGCTTACTTTTCCCTCCAGCAATCCTGGGATTTTAAACTGACGGCGAACCTCCTCCACGATCAAGGCAGCAGCCCGGGCGACCGAGTTGATAGTCAAAGAGGAAAACAGCCAGGGAATAGCGCCCCCAACAAGCATTCCGATAAATACCCGGGGATCGGAGACCCTGATTCCTGTGGTCATCAAACGAAGAGCTTCCGGAACTCCCATCTGGGCTTGAACCTTTGCCACGTCGGTGAGGAAAGAACCGAAAAGGGAAACTGCAGCGATAACCGCTGAGCCTATGGCAACTCCCTTGGTTATCGCCTTTGTGGTATTTCCCACAGCATCCATGTCCGCAAGAACCTGACGGGATTCAGGCTCCAGATGAGCCATCTCCCCTATACCATTCGCATTGTCGACAATGGGCCCGTAAGAATCCATGGCCACGTTGTTCCCGGTCAAGGTGAGCATGCCGATACCCGTCATGGCAACACCATAAAGGACGAAGGTCACTGGTTGTCCCCAGTAAATAATCACCGCAGCAAGGATGGTAGCTGCGATAACCAGGATCTGCCAGACAGACGCCTCAAACCCGACCGCCAGCCCCCTTAAAATCAAAGTCGCTGAACCAGTACGGGAAGCCGAAGCAATGTCTTTTACTGGCTTATGGTGTGTGTCGGTGAAGTACTTGGTGACCTCGTCAATTAAAATCGCCAAAAGAATCCCCACGCCTACCGAGAGGAAAGCTCTCCACTCGTGCATGTAGAAGACCGCCAGGAACAAGAAGGAGACAATGGAAATGCCGGCGGAGGTGTAAAACCCCTTGTTTATGGCGGTCATCGCGTTCCCCCTTCTTTCCTCTTTCTTCCCCTTAACAAGATAGGTGCCGATAATCGAGGAGAGCACCCCGATTCCCCGAACCAAAAGGGGGAAGACGATCCATTTCAACTCATGGGTAATGGACATTAAAGCCAATCCTAAAATCAAACCCGAAACGATGGTCACCTCGTAAGATTCGAAGATATCGGCCGCCATTCCGGCGCAATCTCCAACGTTATCCCCCACGAGGTCAGCGACCACGGCAGCATTTCGCGGGTCGTCCTCCGGGATTCCGGCTTCCACTTTCCCTACCAGGTCAGCCCCCACATCGGCCGCTTTGGTGTAAATTCCACCTCCCACACGCATAAAGAGTGCGAGAAGGGTTCCTCCAAAGCCAAATCCCAGAAGAGCATCGGGGGCGGCAATTCCGAAAATCATGAAGATTACAGTCCCTCCCAGGAGCCCCAGTCCGTCGGTCAGCATGCCGGTGATCGTCCCGGAGCGATAAGCGATTTTTAATGCCTCGCCAAAACTTTTCCGGGAAGCAGCTGCAACCCGAACGCTCCCCTGAACTGCCGTGCGCATTCCGAATTGGCCCACAAGAAGGGAGAACGATGCCCCAAGGATGAAGGCAACTGCCCGTCCAATCCCGATCACCACTCTCACCTGATCAGGGGAAAACTGCGGAAACCTTGCCAGCGCTTCTTCAGTGGGAGGAACAATGTAAACGGAGAAGAACAGCACCACCGTGAGCACTGCGATCAGAGGGAGGATGGTTTTCAACTGGCGATTAAGATAGGCATCTGCCCCCAGCCGGATCGCATTCCAGACCTCCTGCATTTTGGAAGTCCCTTTTTCTTTACGCACCACTTCAGCTCGAAGGAAAAGTGCGTAGGCCAATCCAAGGATGGCGATACCGAGGATTGTCCAGATAGCCACGACCTCGAATTGACTAGCATTTACAAGGCTTGCCATCGTCTCATCCTTTCCTTTGGAAGAATCCGGTTAATGCAAAAGATTTTAATTTCTTTTGACTTCAGGCGCAATTAAGGTTTTGGCACTCATTTTTTATCGGGAACCAGGGAAAGTTGCCGTAAAAATTCTTTCATAAAGAGGGGTAAGTCCTCCGGTTTCCTTGAGGAGATCAAATTCCCATCAACCACCAGGGGCTCATCCAGAAAAATCCCTCCCGCATTAACCAGGTCGTCCTTCACCGCGAAGAAACCCGTCACCTTTTTACCCCGAACTATCCCCGCGGAAATTATTACCCAGGCTCCGTGGCAAATGGAAGCCACAGGCTTCCCCAGATCGAAAACAGCCCTGACCAGGGAAATTATTTTGGGATCTCGCCTCAAAAAATCGGGGGCGAAACCTCCAGGGATCAGTATCCCCTCAATCTGTTCAGGCTTGACTTCCGAGGAGCCTCTATCAGCTTCCATTGCCAAACCCGCCTTTGACTTGTATTCTTTTTTCTCCGGGCCGACGAGTAAGGCCTCATAACCCTCCTCCAGTAATCTGTAATACGGGTATATCACCTCGAACTCGTTAAACATGTCAGCGATCAGAACCCCAACCTTCTTCATCTCAGATCCTCCTTGAAAACTGTTTTAGCTTATTTAATCCCCAATCAAGGGGCAATCGCCGTCCCCTATTTTCTCCCCAAATTCCCCAAAGGTGAAGGAAAGGAGCTTTAAAGAAGTTTGATTTTTTTCGTCGAAAAAATCTTGTTGGGGGCAAAATCAAGGGGATTTTAGAAAGTGGTTCTCCCTTTTTTGGTGATCCACCAATTTTCCTCTTTCCTTAAAGGCAAGACGGGAGAATTGATGCGCCATACAAAGAGGTTCTGGTTTTCTGTATTTGGAAAAAAGAAGGGTCCAGAAAATGGCTTCCTCTATGGAAAGGCTCTTCCCCGGAGAAATGAAAAGTTCCCTCACCCCCTCTCTCGTCCTCACTGCCGCCCCAATTTTTTCCCCATTCAAAATGATCGGGGAATAAGAACCCCGCTCAGGGGAAGCCGGATTGTACTGGCCAACGAATCGTTTTTTGGTAACCCCTATTGTGGGAATCTGCAACCTCTCTTCCAGGAAGGTGGCTAAGCCGAAGCGAAAAGGGTGCGCGGTCCCAGCGCCGTCAACAAAGAGGAGGTCGGGCTTAGTCTTAAGTTTTCCAACCGCCCCAAGGCAAAGACCTCCCTCCCTCCAGGCTAAAAAACCAGGGATGTAGGGAAATCTTGGTTTCCCCCAGGCAAATTTTTTTTCGAGGACCTGAAAGTCTGGAAAGGAGAGGAGCACCGCGCAAGCAATCCCCAAATCCTCAAAATAGGAGACATCCACCCCGGCAACCTGGATTTTATTTCCCTGAGTTTGGTTCAACCCCGCCACCTCTGCTATGCTAATTTAACCACAATACTTTGCGAGGTGAAAAAATGCCTGTTGCGGAAATTAGCATTGTGCCTCTGGGAACTGGAACAACCAGCCTTTCCGATTTTGTTGCCCAGGCGGTGAAGGTCATAGAAAAAAGTGGCCTGAAATTCGAACTCACTGCAATGGGCACCAACGTCGAGGGAACTCTGGAGGAAATCCTCTCCCTGGTGAAGGAAATCCACCAGAACGCCCTGAATCTCGGGGCAAAAAGGCTTTTAACCACATTAAAAATCGACGATCGGACGGATAAACCCCTCACCCTTAAAGGAAAGGTAGAGGCCGTAAAAAAGAAAATCCTCGAATGACCACCGCATTCTTCAATTGTTCATATCTTCCCCTGGAAATTCCCCTGGCATTTGGCTTAACCCCGGTTCGAATTAAAGGGGTCACGGGAAGAACCCCCAGGGCTGACCGATTCCTCCCAGTCACCCTTTGCTCTTATGCTCGCTCCTTTTTAGAAGAAGCCTTAAAACAAAAGGGGAGCCTCTTTATCCTGGTTGATTGCTGCGATTCGGTAAGGCGGCTGGCGGATGCCCTTGAAGTGGAGTTCCCAGGCAAGGTTTTCCTCTCCTTCCTTCCAAGGGCTCCGGAAAATTGGGGCTTTTTCGCGGGGGAATTGGAGAAATTATGGAAATTTTTGGCGGAATACTTGGGGGTTCACCCGGAGAATGCCAATTTAACAGAAGCATTGGAGCGCCTACAAAGAAGGAGAGAGGTTCTCCGGGGATGGATCAAGTTCCAGAGAGAGGGGGTAGTTGACCCTCTGGATTATTTCCATGCCATTCAAGCCTTCAACGATTTCAGGATGGCGATGGATCCCCCAGAACTGAAATCAAAGGGAAAATCCCGGATATTTCTCCTGGGAAACAGCATCGACGAGGAGGAGGTCTGGTCAATACTTGCGGAAATGGGCGCAAGGGTTGTGGGTGATGACCTTTGCTACGGGGAAAAGCAGGCCGAAATTGAAATTGAGGCAGAGGGGGAACCAACCCTTGAATCCCTGTCAAGAGCCTACCTTTCCCGCCCTCCCTGTCCCCGAATGTGGAACCTGGATGATCGCTATGAGGATTTGATCTCTAAGGTCAAAGAAAGAAAGGTTGACTGCGCGCTCCTTTTCCCCACCAAGTACTGCGACTCATTCCTTTACGACCTCCCCCTTCTCAGGGAGGGGCTGAGAAAAAGTGGAATCCCTTCCATTGTCCTTGAACAGGATTACTCACAGAAACCAGCGCAGCAGTTGCGGACAAGAATTGAAGCCCTTCTGGAAAAAGGATGAACCTCGCTCAACTCCTCCAGCAGAAACTGAAAGACGGCTCGGCAAAATCCCTCCTGCGTTCCCCCCGGGCTTACAGTTTTCTTTCCCTCTTTTTGAAAAGCCAGCCTCCGGCTGTCCGCTTCGGTTTTCAGCTTTTAAAAGAGGCGTTTCTCAAGGAAAAACCGGTTGCCTTCACCTCGCTCTTCTTCCCCTCGGAGCTGGTCTATGCCTTGGGGATGGTCCCCTTCCCCCTTGAAGTAATTTCCGGGGTCATTTCCTCCATGGGAATGGCAGTCCCTTTTTTAAAGAAGGCGGAGGAAGAATGGTATCCCCAGGATCTTTGTTCTTTTCACAGGCTGGGAATGGGCCTGGCCCTCCAGGGTTACCTGCCAATTCCCCAGGTGGTTCTCTCAACCACCTGCCTCTGTGACGGATCCCACCGTTTTTTCCACAACCTCTCTCGTTTTTTTAAAGTTCCCCACTTCCTTATCGAGGTCCCGGGGCGGGGGAAGGAAGAGGACCAGGGTTTTGTGGAGGATCAATTCAAAACGCTGATCCAGCAACTTGAAAGCCTTCTTTCGAGGAAAACCACCAAAGAAAACTGGAATGAAGCCTTCGCCTGGTCGAACTCCTTGAGGGAGGAGCTTTTAAAAGTAAACCAACTTCAAAAAATGGTGCCCTGCCCTGTCCCGGGAGATGAAGCCATGGGAAACGTGGGAGTAATATACACCTGTTCGGGGAGCAAATGGGGACCTGAGCTGATTTCCGCATGGAGAAAAAACTTCCCGGAGAATGTCCCCCAAGAAAAACACAGGCTTATCTGGCTTCACCTGCGCCCTTACTTCCCCTCGCCTCTCTTCCCCTTCCTAAAGGAAAAAGGGGTATCGATCGTGGGGGAAGAGTTCTTCGGTAATCTCTGGCCCCCGATGGACCCCGAAGCCCCGGAAAGGAGCCTCACTTCAAAGATTTTTTCCACCAGTGGATTGGGACCTATTAAAAACAGGCTTGATAGAGTCCTCGCTCTCTTAGAGGAGAGGAAGGCCGAAGGGGTTATTATTTTCGCCCACCGGGGGTGCAGGCAGAGCACTGGAGGGGGTTTTCTCATCAGGGAAGCCTTGAAAGAAAGGAGAATTCCCTGTTTGATATTGGACGGCGATTGCCTCGATCCAAGGGAACTTAACTGGGAACAAATGAGGACAAGAATTGAGGGATTTTTAGAAATTCTATGAACATTTTTTGCGGTTTGGATATCGGGTCCCTTCAGGCGAAGGGAATACTCCTCAAGGATGGAAAAGCACTTTCAAAGCAGGTAATTCCAACAGGGGGTAATGCCCCTGAGACGGCAAGAAAGCTTTTCCAAACCCTTCTTTCTGAAAGCGGAATTGGGGAAGAGGAGATCAAGGCAACCGTAGCCACTGGTTACGGAAGGATCTCCGTTCCCTTCGCCACGAAAACCATCACCGAGATCTCCTGCCACGCCCGGGGGATTTCCCATTTCCTTCCCCAGGTCCGGACGCTAATAGACCTCGGAGGGCAGGACTCAAAAGCAATAAAGATCGAGGAAGGGAAAGTGCTGGATTTCGTAATGAACGACAGGTGCGCAGCGGGAACCGGAAGATTCCTCGAGGTCATGGCTTCAAATTTTAAAATTTCCCCCTGGGAGCTGGGGGCGCTCTCCCTCAAAGCCAGGAACCAGACATCCATTTCAGCGACCTGCACCGTCTTTGCGGAATCCGAGGTAATCGGGCTCATCGCCAGGGGATTCCCCTTAGAGGAAATCGCCAGGGGGATAATGTCCTCAATCGCCCAGCGGATAGCTGGGATGGTGAACCGCCTTGGTCTGGAGGAACCCGTGGGTATGTCGGGGGGTGTGGCCCATAACCCGGGGGTGGTCAAAGCGCTGGAGGAGGAATTGGGGGTCAAAATCCTCATTCCTCAGGAGCCCCATCTTATTGGCGCCTGGGGTGCGGCCCTCTTAGCCCAAGAAAATGGTTGAAAAATTCCAGGAAAAAGTTCAGGGGGCTTTTTTGGGATTCGCCCTTGGAGACGCAATGGGGATGCCAGTTAAAGGCCTATCGCCTCAGGAGGCGAACTTGTTTTTCAAGGATGGAATTTCACCCCGTGATGGGGTGAAACTCAAAGCGGGCCAGTTCACCTCCCATACTTTGATGCTCCTCAAGACCACTGAAAGCTTCTTAGAAAAGGGGGGATTTGACCCACAGGATATTGCTCAAAGAGCCCTTGCGGTCTTCGATGAGGGGATTTTTAGAGGGATGGGTTCAAGCACCCAGGCAGCTTTGAAAAGGATCAAAAGGGGATTACCCTGGCAGAAGGCCGGGGATTACGGTCCCCTGGCAATTGGAAGAGGGGCTTTGATGAGGACTCTTCCGGTTGCTCTCTGGACAATTTTTCATCCGGAGAAGGTACAGGAAATGGCGGCAACGGCAGCAATGATCACTCATCAAAGCGATGAGGCGATTTCCAGCTCCTTGGCTTTTGCCATCGCCCTTCAGGATGCCTTCCAGGGACAGATCAGAGGGTTATTTTCAAGGTGTTTGAAGGAGGTCAAAGGGACCAGGACCTTCATCAAATTAAAACAAGCCCAAGACCTTTTAAGGAGAAGGGTAAGCCCCCCGGAGGCGATCCAAACCCTGGGAAATTCGGGAACGGCCTCCGAGGTCGTCTCCTCGGCAATTTACAGCTTCTATTATTTTCCTTCGAGCTTCCGTGATGTCCTTTCTGGGCCCCTCTTGGCAGGGGGTGATGCTCCCGCAGTGGGGGCAATCGCTGGGGCACTCTCCGGGGCTTACCTCGGATTAAGCAAAATTCCTGGGGAATGGTTGAACCTTCTTGAAAAAAAGGAAGAGATTCTCTCCCTGAGCGAGAGGTTTGCGGAAAAAATCCCTAACTGAACCTCTCCTCCTTCCAGGGGTCCGCTGAATTAGAGTATCCTCTTTCCTCCCAGTATCCCAGAACTTCTCTATCCAGAAAGCGAATTGTTACCAACCATTTCAGGGATTTATAAGCGTACTTTCCGGGGACAACCAGGCGGAGGGGTCCGCCATTCTCCAAAGGGATCGGCTTCCCTTGAAGGGAATGAGCGATAATCGAGGGTTCCTTCATTAGATACTCCAGGGAAAGTCCGGTAGTGTATTCGCTTACAGCCTCGAAAAGGACAAAGTTCGCCCGGGGATCCGGCTTGACGATTTCCAAGAGGTTTTTAAAAAGCATCCCCTCCCACTTTAAATTTAAAGTGGACCAGCCTGTTACGCAGTGAAAATCCCCTGAAAGGGAATCCCGGGAAATTTCCAAAAATTCCTTCAGGGTCCAGCGAAAGGGGTTTTGAACCAAACCCTTCACTTCAAGGTACCAGATTTCCCGGGGGATCCTGGGAATGGGGTCCTCAATGTGCAGGGGAATGAGCTTTTCTGAAAGCCTTTGTCCCGGTGGGATCCTTTCTTTCACTTTAAACCCTCCTTCTCCAGAATCTCGAAAAGGTTCCTCACCACGTGAGGTTCATGGGGGAACCTGCCTCTGCGGTCCACCAGGTAGGTGACAATCCCCGCGGATAAACCTCCCTTCAGGTCCTCCTCTGGTGAGTCTCCCGCAAACCTGACTTTGTCAGCCTCCAATCCTGACTGTTTCAAGGCGAGGAGGAAAGGAAGGGGTGAGGGTTTTATTTCCTTCACCGATTCCCTTCCCAAAACAAGGGAGAAGAAATGGGCGAGTTTAAACTTCTTCAGTTTTTCTTCCACCCCCTCAAGTGGCCGGGAGGAAATAATCCCCAGGTAAACCCCCTTTCCTTTTAAAAAATCGAGAAAGGGAAGGGTCTCGGGGTAAAGCCTCTGTTCCTCCCTCCTGTCCATTCCCTCCCTGATTTTTTTAAGAAAATCCGGGGGATAGTCCTTGATCCCCAGGCGGATTAACACCTGGTCCGCAAAACCCCTCCACAATTCTTCACCTGTATTGTAAGGGTGGGAGCTTGATCGATACCAGACTCTGGCCTCCATGTAAGCCGAGAAGACATGTTCCAGGGGATACTCCATTCCCAGATCAAGAAGGGTTTCGAAAAAATCTTCTTCCGGTGCCTTAATTAGAGTCCCGTCCAGGTCCAGAAAAAACCCGGCGATCTTTTGTTTGCTCTTGGCCATCATGGTCAAGGATAGCACAGCCTTCCACGGGCAAAAAAGAGGAGATTTACATTCGGTAATGGATTGTGGTAAAAATTCACCGGAATGCTCTACTTCGTAATAATTGCAATTTTTTTTGCGCTGGTCTTTGATTTTTTAAACGGCTTCCACGATGCGGCAAACTCCATCGCCACAGTGGTCTCCACTCGGGTTCTCTCCCCCAAACTTGCGGTAGCCTGGGCGGCTTTTTTCAATTTCATCGCCGCCTTCGGTTTTGGAACTCAAGTAGCTCACACAATTGGCTCTGGTCTTATCGACATCTCCACGGTCGATAATTATGTGATAATTGCAGGTCTATTAGGGGCCATTTTCTGGAACTTGCTAACTTGGTGGCTGGGACTCCCAATCTCCTCCTCCCATGCCCTGATTGGTGGATATGCGGGTGCAGCGGTGGCCAAAGCAGGCTTCTCCATCCTACTCCTTCCCGGCTGGGTAAAAGTCCTTTCCTTCATCGTGATCTCTCCGCTATTGGGGCTTCTCCTGGGATTTCTTTTCATGATCGCGGTCTTCTGGCTGTTTCGGAAAAAATCAGCCACAAGGATGGATCAAATCTTTCGACGCCTTCAGCTTGTTTCTGCCGCCTCTTACTCCCTCGCCCACGGGACCAACGACGCCCAGAAAACCATGGGGATAATTGCCGGTGTCCTTTTTACCGCAGGCTACCTTCAAACCTACGATATTCCATTTTATGTGGTGCTGATGTGCCACGCAGCCATCGCTCTGGGGACCCTCCTTGGTGGATGGAGAATCGTCAAGACGATGGGAACCAAGATCACAAAACTTCAACCCGTTGGAGGGTTTTGTGCGGAAACCGCAGGAGCGATCACCATCATTGGCTCCTCCCTGGCTGGTATTCCCGTTTCCACCACTCACACAATTACCGGGGCGATAATGGGAGTGGGTTCAGCGAGAAGGCCAAAATCGGTGAGGTGGGGAGTTGCCCGATCGATCGTCTGGGCCTGGATCTTAACGATTCCCGTGGCAGCTTCGGTATCCGCCTTATTCTATTGGATTTTGACCCTTATCTTTTAAGAGTGTTTTATCACTATGTTCTGAAGGACGGTGGCTACGTCCTCCGCCTTATCGGTGGCAGCTTCCAGGATGTCATAAATTTCCTTTAGTTTGATGATTTCAATGGGGTCCCGGGAATGATCCTGGAAAAGGAGGGAAATCGCCTTTCGGTAAGTATCATCGGCTTGATTTTCGTAGCTGTGGACCTCAATCCAGTGGGGGGCAATTCCCTTGAAAGTGGGGAGTTTATCCACCGCCAGCTTCAATTCCTGGGTCATTTTCACCAGGATTTCAGAAAGGGCAATCATGGTGGTGTTAGGCTGGCTAACGGAGAAAAGGACAAGGCTGTCGGATGTAGCCTCGATCAGATCGATCACATCGTCCATGGCAGAGGCGAGGGCATAGATGTCTTCCCGATCGATGGGGGTAACGAAACTCTGGTTAACCTTTTGGGCGATCTGGTGGGTGAGGTTATCGCATTCGTGCTCAACCTCTTTGATCTCTTTGGCTTTAAAAACCGCATCAGTGTAATCCGTAAAGAGGTCATGAAGGAGCTGGGAGGCTTGGACCATTTTCTCCATTGTGGAGGAGAAAAGTTCGTAAAAAATTTTATCCTTGGGAAACAAATTCAGCTTCATAATCCAAATTTATTCCTTTTCTAAAGGCTTGGCAAGGAATAACTTTGGGGATTTTTTTGGGCTTAAAATATTGGAAAAGATCAAAGGAGGCTTACATGTTCCAGCTGTCAGGTGACCTCTGGCAGATAGTTTTAAGGACCACAATAGTATTTCTGATAATTCTCCTCGGATTGAGGATCCTGGGAAAAAGGGAAATGGGTCAGATGACCCCCTTTGACCTTGTTCTCCTTTTGCTCCTGGCAAACGCGGTACAAAATGCAATGACCGGTCCGGACACTTCCGTCTGGGGGGGATTGGTCGGGGCTACTACGTTGATTGGGATCACCTGGGGAATCTCTCTAATCAGGGAAAGGTTCAGCAAGCTTAGGGGAACACTTGAGGGACAACCGACCGTCCTTATAAGTAGGGGAACACTTTTAGAAAAAAACCTGAAAAGGGAAAAAATCGATAGGGAAGAACTGGAAATGGCCGCCAGGGAACACGGAATCGAGGACTTAAAAAATGTGGAACTTGCGG
The DNA here is from genome assembly GCA_024655965.1 of Caldisericota bacterium. Taxonomy (GTDB): domain Bacteria; phylum Caldisericota; class JANLFM01; order JANLFM01; family JANLFM01; genus JANLFM01. Next base: position 409,485 of record JANLFL010000002.1, read on the forward strand.
TCCTGGAAATTGATGGCTCTATAAGCATCATCCCCGTCTCAGAGCACAACGTGCGAGTAAAGAGAAAGCTAAAAGCTTTGCGCCATCGTTAGAATCAGGGCTTAATAAAGGAGCGAAGGAACTCCTTGGCTCCTTCCTTTAAGGCAACAAGGGTGATGAAGGGGCGGGAAATTGGGGTGGCTAGTTTTCTGGTTGAATCCTTTACTGATTGAGCCCTGTCCTTCATATTTTTCAATTTTTGGTCCAAGGCCTTCTCCGCTTTTTTCAGGGCGAGGGCGGAAACGAGGAAGACGAAACATCCAGCGAGGGTAAAAAGGATAAAAATCAGGGCAATGATAAAAATGGCAAGGTCTCGCCAGAAGGATAAGTCCATCTTACTTCCCCAGGCAGCCCATCATTTCTTCCCTGGTTTTCTGAAAAGCCTCTTTTCCCTTTTCGCAGGCTTCCTTTAACCGCAGGAAAAGTTCCTCTCTGGTCTTCTTCCCTTCCTTGGGGGCAAACAGGAGCCCCATTGCTGCGCCAAACCCCGCCCCAATCGCGAAACCCAAAAGGAATTTCTTCATTTCTTCTTCCTCCTTTTTAAAAATCGGGAAACAAACCTCAAAACCATGGTGCCCCTTCTCCCCTTCTTTAGGAATCCACCCAGGGGCTCCCCCAGGGAATCGGTGACCAATTTAAAAACTCCGGTTGCGGTTTTCAAGGTTTCTTCCCCAGCCTTCAAAATGGGCCTCAAGTCCTCCCTAATTGTCCGAAGAAAGGAAATAATTGAGGAAATCAACCAGAAAAAAAGAAAGAAAGCGAGAAGAGCTAATCCCGCGAGCACGATTATCGAAATATCCCTTGCGGTCTCCAAAATTTTCACCCGCCCTCTGTTAACTTGCCTTTTTTATAGCACAGCTATCCTAGTTCCGCTATACTTTACCCAAATTTGGAAATTTAATATTCCGTGGGATGAAAAAGCTAAAAATTTTCATTACCGGAGCTTCTTCTGGGATAGGACTGACCACCGCCCTCCATCTGTTAAATAGGGGGCACTTCGTGGTGGGATCCAGCCGAAATCCCTCCCGATTGACCAAGGACCTCCTCAAAGAAAGGGTGATCAGGGACCACACTAAATTCCGTGTTAGCCGGGAAGGAAAGGTCGTCCCCCTTTCGGTGAAACTTCCCCCGGAACTCAAAGAAATCGATGACCTCCTCGAGGTTCTTAGGTTCATCCCTTTCGACCCCTCCCGGGATGGTTCCGAAAAAGAAGCTGCGCGGGATTTCTTTTCCCTTTCTGGGGGGGAAATCGATGTGCTCTTTCTCAACGCCGGGATGAGCATCTTTGGTCCTGTCGAGGGAACGGACCTGTCTTTGGTCCGGGAGCAATTTGAAGCAAATTTATTCCAGCACTTGAAAATCCTTGGGGAGTTCCTCCCCCGGATGCGGGAAAGAAAGAAGGGGAAAATTATTTTCACCAGTTCCCTGGGGGGGTTGATCTCCATCCCCTTCGAGAGCCATTATTCAGCAACAAAGGCCGCCCTTGAGAGGATCGCCGAGGGGCTACGTATTGAACTGAAACCTTTTTCCATCCAGGTGGCGGTTGTTGAGCCTGGGGACATTAACACTTCCTTTAATCTGACGACCGCCCAAACATTAAAAACCGCCCCTCCTGAGGCAAAAAGCGACGAACTCTCCCGCCTTCTCCAATCTTTCCCCCTTGCTGAAGACTCCCCGTATTATCAAAGGGCGAAAAACTGCTGGAATTACATTTTCCGGAGCCTCCTTTTGAAGCCTTCCCCATCGGTGGTCGCCCGGTTGATGGTTAAACTTGCCGAGAAGGAACGAATCGCCTTTCGCTATAGGGCGGGCGATCCCCTCCAGACAATCCCCGTCTGGATTGGCACAAAAATCCTTCCCCAGAGAATAATCCAGTGGGCTGTGGAAAAAATTTACGAGGTGGACAGAGGTTGAGGATAGCCATCCTTTTGAAGAAGAACTTTTCCTCTTCCCCGGAAGATCAGAAGAGAAAAAAGCAGCAGGAGAAAACCTGCCAGGCGGTGAAGGGAGCCCTCCAGGAGCTTGGATATGAAGTTTCCCTCCTCTACCTATCTCCTCCTGATTTCTCCAAACTTGAGCACCCGGAGTTTGAAGCGGTCTTTAACCTTTACACCTCGACCGGCAAGGAGCAGGCCCTTGTCGCAGGTCTTCTGGAATTATCCGGAATCCCCTTCACCGGTTCTTCCGCTCTCGGCCACTTCCTCGCCCTGGCAAAACCCATCGCCAAATCGGTCTGGGCTCAACGGGGAATATCTACACCCCTCTCTTTTTTTCCTCCCCGGCCAGCGGATGACGATTTTCCCCTTATTGTAAAACCCGCTTTCGGTGGATCAGGGGAGGGAATATCCTCAAGTTCCATCGTGAAAAACCAGGTTCAATTGGACAAAGCCCTGAAGGAGATGGAGCGTTTTTCCCCTTTATTTGTGGAAAAGTTCATCCAGGGGAGGGAGCTGACCGTGGGCATAATTGGGGATCCCCCTCTGGTCCTTCCCCCTCTTGAGGTCTCTTTCGACCTGCTTCCGGAAGATGAGGCCAGGATCAACAGTTTCCAGGCAAAGACGGTTTACAGCGACCTGGTGGAGGTAAAACCGGCAATTCTTGAGGAAAAAGAAAGGTCCCTGGTTGAGCAAACCGCCCTCGAGGCATTCAAATCGCTTGGCCTCCGCGATCTCGCCCGCTGCGACCTGAGGATGGACGAAACCGGAAAACCATTCATTTTGGAAATCAATAGCCTCCCCGGCCTGGAACCGGGTTATTCGGATTTACCAAAAGCGGCGGAGGCTGGGGGGTTTTCCTATTCAGAGCTGATCTCCAGAATCCTTTCCCGGTGCTTGAAAGAGGTCGAGTTTTAATTCAAAAATAGGTGGGCTGAAAAATGCTAAATATCCTCAAATTGGGAAAAATACACCCCGTCTGTGCGGAAATCCGGAAAGACGGGCGCACAATGGCCCACGTCATGGACCTTCCTGGTTGTATCTCCAAGGGAGACAGCCTTGATCAAGCCCTTGCCAAGCTTCCCGGGGAAATTGAAGATTACCGAAGATGGATTTCCTCCCATTTCCCCCAAAAAAGTACCGGTTCCAATTTTTGGGAATTAATTGAAGTGCAGGAAGGGGTCGCTCCTTTTGAGTCCGGGGATGCCGCCGCCCTCTTCCAACTCGATCTATACCCTCCGGATGACCAGGAGATGGAGGAATATTTCCTGAGGATGGAGGCCTCCAGAAAGGACCTTTTAAATCTGATTTCCAGCATGGGAGAGGAGGAATTGAAAAAGGAGAGGGTTCCCGGGAAAAGGACGATCGAAAAAATTCTGTGGCACATCGCTCACGCCGAGGAATGGTACATTTCCCGATTGGGAATAATCCCGGATTTCGACGACCTGGAGAATTTCCAGGGGACAGTTTTCGAATTGCTGAAAGCCGTCAGGAAGTTAGCTTACAAGAGGCTTCGCTCCCTATCTCCTCTGGAAAGGACAACGGTGTTTCGCATCCCTGAATTTACTGACAACCCGGATGAACCCTGGACCCTCAGGAAAACCCTGCGTCGCTTCCTGGAGCACGAGAGGGAACACCTCAGAAATATCAGGGAACTTTTAAAGGGTTCGCAGGCTTAAACTTGCTTCAGGATTTTCTCCGCCTGTATCCTCCCCCAAGCGACGAGCTCCTTGGTTCGTTGGAAGTCAAAAAAAGGAATTTCCCCGGGGGAAAGAGTAATGGGATGGATTTTTACCCCCGAAGCGCTCACATCTTCGAATTCTTCCTTCATCTGGCGGGAAAGCATGAAGGAGATCGTCCGCCAGACTATCCCCAGCATATCGGGATTTCCCCGGAAATCCCCGCTTTCCTCGACTTGGAGGGAATAGATCTCCCCGGCTCCCCTTTCCACAGCCACTTTCAAAGGGAGGTTGCTCAAAGCTCCCCCATCAACGAAAGGGGTCCCATTAACCAGGTGTGGGGGGAAAAAAGGGGGAATTGCTGAACTGGCAAGCATCCCATCGAGGAGAAGGTCTTCCGGATCGTCACCAAAAACCTTTAATGCTCCATCGGAAAATCTCATCGCCACGGTGTAAGCTGGAATCTTCAAATCCTTGAAGGCTTTAACCCCCGGAGGAAGGCTTTTTTGGAGGAACCCCCTCAAGGGTTTAGGTTCATAAAATGAAGGTTTCCGTTGAACCAGGCGCCTGAGAACTGCAAGGTTGTTGGAGAGTCCAACATCCTCCGGTTTTATTCCCTCCCAGATCCCGCAGAGGGTCCTTGCCTGATCTGGGGAGGGATCTATCGCAAGGAAGACCGCATTCAGGGCGCCGGCAGAGGTCCCAACAACCAGATCAGGAAAGATTCCACTTCCAAGGAGGAACTCCAGGGCTCCCGCTTGAAGAGCCCCAAAATTTCCCCCTCCGGAAAGGACAAAAGCTATTCTTCTTTTCTCACCTTTAAAAGGGCTACCCTTCAACTTCTTTTTCCGGCATAGGCAACAACGCCCGCAACTATCTCCAGGGCCCCTCCGATGATAACCAAAATTAACCCGGCTCCGAAGCCTGCTTGAACTCCTCCTCCGGTGAAGTCGCTCAGGGAATAATAGGTCCCCATCGATTCAATTGCCGGAGCGTACATTACCAGCACCCACCACAAAACGCCCCCGAGGATGTAACCCAATCCGTCGGTAAAATACCACCAACTCTTCCACCACCCCTTCCCCCGGGAAAGGATCCGGAACAGGGAAAGAAGGAGTTCGATGAACCCGGCGACCAGGAGGGCAATAGGAATGATGTAAACCCACCATGCCACTCCTCCTTCTCGAAGAATCCGCAGCGGGCTGAACCCCTGGGAGGGATAGCCGGCCGCTCCAAGGGTTACCCAGGGGAGAAAGAAGGAAACGATGATCAGGATGTCAGTTAAAATGACGATAATATCGGGGATTGGATTGTAGAAATAAGCCCTGGAAACCGGAGGGACGACTTGAGGAACCACCCCTCCTGCCACTCTCGCCCCACAAAAGGGACAAAAATTCACCCCCTGGGGAATTTCCTTTCCGCAATTCGTACAGAACATGCTCTCCTCCTTTAAAAGTTTTCACCAATCAAGTAGCCTTCGCTCCCCCTCGATCTTCATTATATCCGTTATGTCCTGAGTTACCTCAAGTGTCCCCAAATATTTCCCCTCTTTATCCCGGACCGCAAAATACCTTATGTAGACCATCCTTTCACCCATGTGGATCCAGAAATCAGCGTGATCTTTTGCCCCCTTCTTGAACTCCTCAACAATCTTTTCCACGATGTGGACGCTCTTCTGGGGATGGCAATTTTGAACTTTCCTTCCGATTACCGCCTTGGTCCGGGTGAAAATCCTGTCCTTAGACTGGCTGAAATACCTCACCTGATCCTCTTTGTCGACAAAAGTAATGTCCACGGGAAGGGTGTTCAATGCGCACTCCAATTCCTCAAGGGTGAACGAGCCCGTCTCAAAGTTGATCAGACCCCGCTCAACAGAGGGGGCTTCTCCTCTCTCCTTTTCCTCCTCCATCGGTTCAAGGGAAACTTGAGGGGTAAAACAGCAGTACTCGATCTCCTCGAACTGTGCCCTGACATCCGCCCACTCTAGGGGGGTTAATTCCTTTTGGGCCATGGGAAACAGGATGTTGTTCTCCTTGTAGAAATGGCTGTTGAGGGTTTCTTGAATTGATTTTGCAATTTTCCCCAACCGCGAGATCCATTCGGGAAAATTCAATGACCCCTTTTCCTCGAGGAGATCAAGGAACTCCTTCTTTAAAGGCCTGATCTTATCGTGCTCCATCCACATGATTGCCGGGGGTTCTTTTATCCCGTGTTTTTCGAGGTAGGGGAAGAGGACGTTTTCCTCCCTCAGGTAATGCTTTTCCGACTCCTTGAAATGATGAGCGGCCTCCTCCAGCCTTTTCTCTGCTTCCTCGCTCAATTTACCTAAGTCGCCAATGTCCCCCAGTTCCTTTACCAGGTTTTCGGCCAACTGAAGGAGTACCCGGTGTTCCTCTTGAAGGATGAATACGGGATGTCCTTTTTCATATCGAGTCTCCTTTAAGGATTCCCTGAAGACTTGGAGGTGAACATCGCAGAGCCTTTGAACTTCCTCCCTGGGAAGCCCCTCATTGATAAGCTCCTCCTCGACCATGGCAATTTCCGTGGGGGAAACGCTGCCAAAAACTTTCTTGAATTCCTCCTTGATTGATTCCGGATCTTCCCCTTGGTGGAGCCTCTTGATTAACTGCTTCAACAACCCTTTTCTTCCCCCAAAATACTCGCTCATCGCTTTCCTCCTTTTTTTATTTTTTTTAATCTTAATTATAGAAACCTGGCCTTCCCCCCATTTATTTCCCCTCCCCATAATATCCCTTCGTTCTTCCCTTTCCCCATTTCCCGGGTTCTGAAATTTCAATTCCCAACCATTCTCCTTTCCGATAGAATTAAGGAAAAGGGAAGCGAGGGGAATTAAATGAAAAAAATCCTTTTGGGGGCCCTTCTTTTATGTTTCCTCCTGTCTTTCTCCCTTCCCGGGAGGGCAATGACCTCTTCCGAGGAGGTCCTCCGGCTCCAGATTGACTCCCTGGAGCTCTGGAAAAATGGCCAAACCCAAGAAATTATGGATGTGTCCCCGTTTTTAATGGACAACAGGACCTGGGTGCCCATTCGGTTCGTTTCCGAAGCCCTGGGGGCAAAAGTTGACTGGAAACAGGATACTCAGGAAGTAACCATCTCCATGGAGGGGAAAAACCTTGTTTTGAAAATCGATTCCCCGGTCCTCCTTTCCAACGGAAATCCCCAGACCATGGATGTCGCCCCTTTCCTGATGGAAAACCGGACATGGGTACCTTTAAGGTTCGTGGCGGAAAACCTGGGATGCAACGTTTCCTGGATCCAGGGGTCCAAGGAAGTGATTATCAGGAGGGGAGACTTTCAGGGGCCAACGGTGGCCTTCATCAGGCAAGGCAAACTGGTGATGCAGGAAATAAAGGGAAATAAACTGGGAGCAGAAAAAATCCTCTGGGATAAAAACACCCCGAGCCTGGAAATCCCGGGAATGGAGGACTTCCAGGGAGAAGCCGTGGGCCCCATCGCCTGGTCTTTGAACGGGTTAAAAATTGCCTTTTACCGCTACGAGTCAATCCCGGATTCATCCGAATCGTTCAAGGTCAGCCTGGAATATGTAGTGGAATCTTCGGGCGTCGTGATGCCCCTCTGGGTCTCCCAGGAAGAATACGGGGGGTTAAAGCCTCTCTCCTGGGGACCCGGGGATTGGGAGTTGCTCTTCGATGAACCCACTTCGGACGTCTCGGGAACACTTTGGGTCACCTTCGTGGAAATGGGGGAAGCCGAGATATTGGGAGAAGAGGGAAAAGTAGTTTATGGAATTTTCTCCCCCGATGGAATCCACATGGCCTGGCTTGCTTACAACGATCAGGATGAGTTAACCGTTCAGGTTCGGGATAAAATGGGAATGAAGCTGGAAGTAGATGAATGGATGGGAGATTTCGCCTGGAGCCCAGATGGTCGCTTTCTTGCTGTTAACACCGCATATGGAATCGAGGTATTCGATGTATACAACCCTGCTTCGGACCCTGACCTTTTCACCCTTGAAGACCTTTCGGAAGAGCAAGTCTTTGACCTTTACTGGTCGCCCGATGGGACCTGGCTTGCTGGGAGCTCCTTAGAGGGAGTGGTGGTCCTTGATCTTTTTTCAGGGGACCTCTACCTAACGGACGAGACTCCCGATTCCAGGCCTTGTGGCTTCCTCCCTTCAGGGGAACTCGTAATCGAGCATCCGGGGGAGGGCGATGGGGAAAGCTCCAATTTCTACCTTTACGACCCGAATTCCGGAGAGCTCACTTTAATTGTGGAAAACGCCTCTTTCCTCCAGGTGAGGCCCAATTAAAAAGGGCTTTTAATTTCCGGCAGGTTAAACCGAACCGTCCCTACCTTCCCTTGAGTCCTTCAGCGAGCAACTTGATCACTACGCTTTGGAATTCCCTCAACTCCTCCCTGGGAAGGTCGAGGACTTTTTTTCCCTCCTTCCTTAGCCTTTCAAAAAACAGGGTTTTGAACCTCAAGGAGACTGCCTCGAGGAAAAGGGCAAGGAGCTCTGGGTCAATGTCCTTCCGGATAAAGCCATTTTTTTGATTCTCCCTGACCAGTTCCAGGACAACTTGGTGTGTTTTTTGGGTGTACTCATTTAAGAACTTCTCCCTGAAAGGCGAATCGTTGTAGAAGAATGCCCTTTCCAGGAGATAGTAGGCGTCCTCCTCCTTAATCAGGAATTCCAACGAGGACTCAAAATAGGACTCGTAATATTCGAAAATCGAACCCTTCTTAAAGTCAAAACCCTGGACGATTTCCATGAACCTTTGAAAGGCCCGATCAACTGCGAAAAGGTACATTTCCCCCTTGTCCTTGAAGTACTGGAAAAGGCTGCCCTTGGCGATCCCGCAGTCTTTGGCAACCTGGTCCAGGTTGACCTCATAATAACCCCGGGAAGAGAAGTGCCGGATGAGCACCTCCGTGATCCTCTTTCTTTTTTCCTCGGGGAGGTTCAGAAAGGTTTCCCTTGGCATATACCTTCTCTCATTCCATCTGTTCTTTGAGAATCACGCTGGGGGAAATGGAATATATCCTCCTTCGGCTGAAAAACTTGGAGATCAAAAAGGCGGAAAGAAGAACGAGGAAGGAGATCAGGACGCTCTGAATGTCCGCCTTAACGTTTAAGGAAAAGTCCATGTCCCGCAGAACCTGATTCATCAGGATTTTCATCATGTAGTTGTAGATTGGGATCCCCAATAAGAAGCCCGCCAGGAAGGAGATATTGTTAAACCCCAGAAGTATGGAAGAGAGTTCGCCGTCCCTGTATCCCAGGATTTTAAAAATGCTCAGGGGCTTCCTGTTCTCGGCAATTGTCAAGGAGGAGAGGACAAAAACGATCACCAGGGCGAGGAAGAAGGAAATCAAACCGATCACTCTGATCATCTGCTCGATCGTGGAAGCGCTGTCCCGGAAGACTTTGATCACGTATTCCTTGTCCATGGAAGCAAGGAGTGAGGCCCGGGGGATATTTAGGCTCACCGGGGAAAACAGCCCGAGGAATGATCCATCTTTGAGCCCGAAGGTCCGGTTGAACTCTTCCAGGTTCATGTAGCCCGAATTCCCCAGGTACATTTCCGCAACCCGGTTTACTTTCAGGCTGTACTTCCTCCCATTGAGGTTGCTTACCAGGTTAAGGGAATCCCCTTCTTTTAAATTCAGCTTGTCCGCAAGGGACCTTGTGACCACCAGTCCTTCAAGCTGTATCGGCTGGCCGCCGGGGCCCCGGACGGTGACCATCTGGGAATTCTTTTCGATCCCATAAAGGGAGACCTTCGTTTTTGTCCCTTCCAGGGTGAAGGGGAGGAAGGTAAACCTTTCCGCCTGGGGGGAATCGTTTCTCTCCTGGAAGGTGTTGAACAGGTACATGTAGTTGTACCGGAAGATGTTCTGATAGGTGTCGTTTACCGTGTTCTCAATCGCCCCAGCGGCGGAAACCCCGAAGAGCAGGATGAAGGTGGCGAAAGCAACCCCCAGGGCGAGGACCAACTCCCGGGAGATGTGCAGCAGCCCCTGCTTGAGCATCAACCTCCTTCTGAAGGAAAGCCGGTCGAGGAAACGGAAGCGGATTTTCTGTTTTATTCCCTTCTGGCTTTCCCCCTTGATGATTTCCACCACGCTTCTCTTTAAAAGGCTGGAGATGGCCAGGTAGCCGGAGGGAAGCATGAAAATCAGGGGGAGGAAAAGGGAAATAAGAAAATCAAACACGGGAAGGAACCTGTCGATTATGGGAACGCTGAGAAAGGAGACATAGAAATTAATGAACGGTCCCGAGGCTAAAAGACCGAGTATACCTCCGGGGATGGCCCCCACAAGCCAGGTGATTAGGGGAAACCGAAGATAAACGCGGGAGATTTCCCTCTGGTTATATCCTAAGGCGTACAGGGTCCCGATTTCCCCGTGCATTGAATTGATCAGCCTCCTCAGGACTATGAAGAGAAGGATCGAAGAGATCAAAAGGATTATTGAGGAAATGACGTAAGCCATGGGGCGGGCGCTCTCCATTTTCTTCTCGGTGGTGATGATCCGGAAGTTGTCCCATTTTTCTTGGAAGGATAGAAGGGTGTATCTGGAGTTCAGCTCCGCCTTCAAAGAGCTCATATCCTCAACATCCCCCTTTCCCATGTAATAGTGAAAGGAGGGGGAAAGGAAGGGCTCAAGGTCAGAAAGGTTCATTACCCCTATCCCGAAGTGCTGGGGGTCGTTGAGGAAGTCAGTATCGTTTTTGATGATGTATATGTAGTCGGGGAGGTTCACGAAACCGGAGATCCTGAAGTTCCTCTCCTCAATCCTTAATTCATCCCCAACCTTGAAGTTGTTCTCCCTGGCAAAGTTGGGGTCAATGGCCATCTCCCCAGGGGCGGGAAGAGACCCTTCAGATATCAGGGGCTTGTTTACTTTTTGGGAGATGTTGAAAATCCGCAGGGTCCGGTCCCCGAAATCGTAGTCCCAGGAATACCTTTCCTCAAGGTCTATCCGGAACTTTGAGGAAACGGAGGACACATCCACGGGATCACGGGTAATGAAATGGAATGTCTCCTGGTTGGAGCTTTCAACGAACTTTTTGTAGTTCAAATCCACGTTTGCAACCAGGATGCTGAAGAGCGAATAAGCGAAGGAAGCCAAAAAAACCAAAAGGATAATCCCCAGAAACTGGGACCGATTGCGGTTTATGATTCTTAAGGGGATCCTTCCAAGCATCACCAGGAAACCTCCCTTGCGGGAACAGGACGGGGATTCGGAGAGAACTCCACCAGTTCACCGCTTCTCAAACGCATGATGATCGAGGACATCGAGGAGATGGCCACGTTGTGGGTGGCGATAATGATCGTGGTTTTAAAATCGCGGTTAACTTCCTCCAGAAGTTCCAGGACCCTCTTGGCGTTCTCAAAATCCAAAGCCCCTGTTGGCTCGTCGCACAGGATCAGGGCTGGGTTCTTCACCACGGCCCGGGCGATGGCCACCCTCTGCTGTTCCCCTCCTGAAAGTTCGTAAGGGAACTTGTCCCTGTGCTCCCACACTCCAACTTTCTTCAAGACCTCCTCGGGGTCCAATCCGTCCTGAGAAAGGTATTTCGTTGAGAGAACGTTTTCCATTACCGTTAGGGAATTCACCAGATTGTAGAACTGGAAAACGAACCCCACCTTCCGCCTCCGATAAAGCGTTAAACCCCTGGGGTCAAAAGAAGTGATTTCTTCCCCATCAATTGAAACCTCTCCGGAATCAGGAGAATCAAGCCCTCCCAAAATGTTTAAAAGGGTGGTTTTCCCCGATCCAGAAGGGCCCAGAATGACGTAAAGTCCCCCTTTTTCAAGTTGAAGGGAAAGGTCCTTCAAAGCGCAGATTTGGACCTCCCCCACCCGATAGCTCTTAGATACCCGGGAAATCTCGATGAACATAAAGGCCTCCTTTCTACCCCCGACATTATGACTTTCAAGTCATATGACTGTCAAGTCATTTTCCCCCAAAATTCGACAAATCAATCGATTTTCCTCATCATTTTAAAAACCCTGAAAATGGACCAACGGGGAGAGGAAAGGAGCAAGAAATGAAAGTACTGGTGGTTTACGATTCCCTTTTCGGAAACACCCAAAAGGTCGCCTCCGCAATCAGCCAGGCATTCGGAGAGGAAGGAATTGTTTCAAAAATCACAGAAATTGACCCCTCAAAAATCGGGGAATTCGACTTGTTGATCTTCGGCTCCCCCACCCATGGAGGATGGCCAACCCCCGCTTTTCAAAAATTCCTCAAGGAAATCCCTTCTGAATCGCTTAAAGGAAAGAGCTTTGCGGCATTCGATACCCGGGCAACTGCCTTCATCGCAAGGGTTTTCGGATATGCTGCAAAAAGGATCGCCGATATCCTGATTTCCAAGGGGGGAATACCGGTTTTCCCGCCCGAGGGTTTTCTGGTTAAGGCTTCAAAGGGTCCGCTGAAAGAAGGGGAAATTGAAAGAGCGCTCGAGTGGGGGAAAAGAATCCGGGAGGTTTCCGCTAAAATATTCTGAAAACAGATGGAGGAAAAACATGGACCTTTTAAAATTCCAGGAAAGAATCAACAAGGTCAGGGAATTTTTAAAGATTAATGGCTTCGGTCTCCAATTTGTTTGCTCCCTATACAATCTTTCATATTTCACCGGTGTCCACCCCCTTGCCTTGGAAAGGTTAACCCTCCTTTCCATCTCTCAGGAAGGAAAGCCCACAATTATCCTCCCCCGGTTAAGCGAACAAGAATTCAAGCATCTGGGCTCAGATTTCAACCTCCGCGTCTGGGAGGATGGCCAGGATCCGATTAAATTCGTGGAGGAGGAACTACAACGACTTCCCCCGGGGCTTCCCCTTCTTTTAGACCGCGGGACCCCGGGGTATCTCGTGCTCGCCCTTTCCCGCCTCCTTCCAATTGAACAAATCCTTTTCAACGAGGAGGCCATTAAGGCCCTTCGCCAGAAAAAGGAAGGGGAGGAAATCGAACTTCTCAAAGCTTCAGGGGCGATCGCTGACCAGGTATTGCGTCTGGCTTTCGATTTCGCTAAACCTGGAATGACCGAACTTGAGGTCGCCTCCTATATGATCACGGAAATCATGAAAAGGGGCGCTTTGGCCGATCCCCCCGTTCCCACGGTTGCCTCCGGACCAAACAGTGCGGTCCCCCATCACCAGACCGGATCGAGGAGGCTTCAATTTGGGGAGCCCCTGTTGATCGACTTCGGATGCGTGTTCAATGGTTATTATTCGGATATCACCCGCACCATTTTCCTCGGGGAGCCTTCCGAGGAATTTCAGATGGTCTACCGAATTGTCAAAGAAGCCCAGGAAAAAGCCCTTTCAAAGATCCGTCCCGGAATCCCCCTGGGCTCGATTGACAGGGAAGCAAGGGAACACATTGCAAACTCGGGCTTTGGGGATTACTTCATCCACAGGCTGGGCCACGGTTTGGGGATGGAAATCCACGAGGAGCCTTACGTTTTCTCGGAAAATTCTGACCTCATCGAGGTGGGGATGTGTTTCTCAGTGGAGCCGGGAATTTACCTTCCGGGAAATTTCGGAGTCCGGATTGAGGATTGCGTGGTGGTCCAGGAGGAGGGACCCCTGCTTTTGACTCATTCGCCAAAATGATCGGGCTTTCCGGTTAAGAGTTTTGCGAAAGTTGTCCAGGATGAATGCTTCCTGAACCCCAATTTCTGGTTCAGGGAAAGCATCGCCTGGTTGTAGCTCGCATTCCAGGTTTTTATTTCAGGAACCCCCCTTTCCCGGGCATACCGGATGGCGCAAATTTTTAAAGCCAGGGCAATTCCCTTTTTCCGATAATCCCTTCTTACCCCTGTTAGCCCAGTAGTCCAGAGGGGGTCGCTTTCCCACTTGATAAGGTTGCTTAACCCCACATACTCCCCGTCCTTGACCATGATGAAAAAGCCATCCGGCAAAAAACCCGGACCCTTTACCCGTTCAAGTAAGGTTTCAAAAGGGATTCCCGTGGGAGGATCGGGAAAGGGAACATCGCGGAAAATCTCCCTCCACAAATAGAAAAGTTTCTCGTCCCTTTGGGAATCCTCTTCCAGGTCTCGGTAGGTCTTCAGGATAAACCCTTGGGATTCAAGACTTTCAAGAAGCCCGGAGAAAGATCGAAAATCGAAATTTGAAACATCCAGCCTGGATTCCCATTCCACGAACTCCTGCTTGAATCCCCTATGTTCGAGGAATGCCCTCCCCTCTTCATAACCCTCCCTTACCCTGGACCTTATCAATATGGGGTCAAAAGGTTTCAAGGCATCAAGAAGGGTTTGATATAAAGCTGATCCAACACCCTGATTTCGAAATTGCTTCAAAACGGTGATGTCGATAAAAAACTTCCGGGGATGAAACCATTCTCCCAATTGGAAGAATTCCCCGGTCCCGACAACCTGACCGTCCTTTTCCGCCATGAACTTTGCCTGCTTCGTGCGGGGGTCCTCGTGCTGGTCATAATACTCCACTTCGTTTTCCGTGGATCGATACTCGGGGTAGGCCTCGTTCCAGATGCGGACAAGATCCGGGTAGTCGTTTTTGTTAAAAGGCCTGACTTTGATTTCCATATCCAAAGATGTTTCTCCCAATCTCAATTTTAATGCGAAAGCCGGCAGGGATTTTGCCCTTTTTGCCCTTCCCGGGATTGGGCCGAAATAAACGAAAGACGGGCTGGGCCGATAGAAAGCCAAAAGCTTATAAGTGTTTTTTTAAGTCCTCTCCCGGAATTTAAATAACCCATATTTGTTTTGCTCGAAAGGACGGTTGCTCCTTTTACTTCCTTCTCCTCCCCATCCTCCCTGTTACTTCTTCTTCACCGGGAAAAAAATCAAAACGGGGGATTCGGGGTTCTGGATGTCGAAATCTTCTGGATAAAGTTCGAAATCTGGCCCATCTCCTGCGGAATACCCCGAAGAAGGCAACCATTTCTTCAAAATGAACTCATAGGCGCTGCCGATTTCCTTTATCCCCTTTGCTTCCACAATCACGTAGGTCTGTTCCGGGACAACCTTTCCCACCATCCCCTCAGGGACCTCGTCAATGGAGGAGACGGGAAGACAGGCAAGGTATTCAAAAACCCCTGGTTCTGCTCCCTGAACACAGCTACAAAGCCCAAAGGCCACATCCCCAAAATCCGGGTCCGGTGAAAAATTTTTAATCTCCTGAATCCTCGGGTTAAAGTCCATCCAGAGCTGGGATATTTCCCCGAACTTGTTCTTCCCTACGTACTTCATGCCCATTACTTTAAATTCGTCCTTTCGGATCACTTTTGGTTCCACCTTTTATCTCCTTGAAAAATTATTGGGAAAATCGAGGGAGTCAGTTTGTCAGGAGAAGTTTTTGAAGGAAAGGTCTTTCCCTGAAGCCAACTATACCACGGGCAAGGAAAAATACCCTTTTTTCGGGCTATTAATTTTTTTCCCTTCTTTCTTATCAGGCACGGGTCCCTGAAGAGGAGGGATAACCTTTCAAAATAACTTTTAACAATGAGATAGAGGGAACCATTTTTTGTCCAGAAAATAGCTTAAAAGCCAATTCTGATTTAAATTTCCCTAAAAATTTCTTAAAAACCGAAACCTTCGGGTTTAGAAAAAAATGGAACCATCCGGACTTTCAAGTAAGGGAGAACTCAATTGTCATTGCAGGTTTGCCATCCGTGAAAAGCTCCAAAAAATAGTCCCCGGGAGGGAATGTTCCCTCGGGAACTTGAATGTGGAAAGCCGCTGTCCCCGAGGCCTGTTTGGCAATCACGGTTGTTGGTTCCCCCAGGGCTTCCCCCTCAATGTACCATTTGCAGGTGATCTGAGAGACATTGGGGGTTGCCCCCTCGTAGGAGAGCCAGCAGTAAATGATCGAGGTTGAGCTGGAGGGGAAGGAAGTCCCCGGATTTACAGGCTTGTTTTCCGCATCAAGCTGGGTACAGACAACTGCCTTTGAAATCCTGAAGGCGGAAGGGGTAGGTGTGGTGGAGCCGAAAGCTCCGGTTTTTTCCATCATCCTGTACACGAGGACGCAGGCCTGGGCCCTGGTTGCGGGAACATCTCCCAAGACTGAGTCGGACTGATTAATATTGGGATCGGGCTTTCGCAAAACCCCCTGAGAGAAAGCCCCTTCCACGAAGGGGAAAGCCCAGTGGTCCTTTCCGATATCGGAAAAAGATGGCGATCCGGGGCTTGAGGTCCACCCATTTTCCTGGGCGATGATCTTGATAATCTGCGGTTTGCTGACCTGATCCTCTGGTCGGAAAGTCCCGTCGGGAAATCCCTTGAGGAGCCCCCTCTTCACCGCTGCTTCGATGTAACCGAAAGCCCAGTGGTCCTTTCCCACATCGGGAAAGGTCGGAACATCGGGTTTGACCTCGGGAATTCGCAAGGCGATGGTGATCACTTTGGCGAATTGAGCCCGGGTAACCATCTGATCAGGTTTAAAAAATCCATCAGGGAAACCTTTCAGAATCCCGATTTTGCTCATTTTCTCAATTTCAGCCTGTGCCCAGTGTCCGGAGATATCCGGAAATACCCTGCTCACCTCAACAACTGCCGTGGAAATCACCGAGGAGATCACCTGGGGCACCTTGCTGGCCTCTTCCGCTTCGAAAACCTGTCCGCCCGTGAGGGTGGCAATCTGCTTGAAAGACTCCCTAGCTTGGTCGCTTGCTCCCCCTGTGAGAACGGGGAAAATGTGTACTGGATCAAGATTTTGGGCCACAGTTGCCACATCAGAAACCGTGTACTGGTAGGTGTGAGTCCCATCCTGAGAGACCTCCCCCCTCTCGTGAGGCGGAGCGTCACCCATTAAAATGATGATTTTTCCCACTCCGTTTCGCCACTGCCCCAGGGTCACATTATCCATCGCTCTGAGGAGGGCCTCATAAACAGCTTCTGGGTCATCACCCCCGCCGTCTGCAGTCAGGGCGTTAATGTTGCTGATTATGGTGTCCACGTTGCTCGTGAAGGGGAAATCCTGGAAAATTGGCTCGTCCGGTGGGCTTGATCCGATGTCCTTAAACCCGATAACCCCGATTCGGAAATCTGAAGTCTGAGAGGCGAGAGTATTTATGATCATCCGCGCCTGGTCCTTGACCTCATCGATGTCATCAGCCATGGAACCTGTGGTGTCGATGCAAAAGACCAAATCGATTGCCCCAGCCTGTGGATTGGAAGATGGAGTGGGGGTCGGCGAGGGAGAGGTTGAGGGGGTTGGAGGGGCGGAAGCGGAAAATTCCAGGTGAATGCGGAAAAGACCTTCGCTCAACCCGGACATAAATTCCGGGTTAGAGGTGATGTAATACCAGCCAGGAGTGCCAAATGCTGAGGTGGAGGGGCGGGGGGCGTACTCTTCCAAAGTATCCGCGACCGTCATGGGAATAAGATTGTAATCCGTGGGCATGGGGTTTGCCCTGACAAAATTAACAAATCCCCTTTTGACGTTCAATTCATAATTTAAGCCGCTCGGGGCAAAGGGAATGTAAAAAAAGGCTGAGGGATTTGTGTAGGCCTCGAAACCGACTGCTGCATTGGCTTCAGCATGGATCTGTTTCAGATCCGCTGCCGGAATTGAAATCTGGGTTTTTCCATCGCTCTTTAAGATGGTCAGGCTAAGGGGGCTGCAAGGATCAACGAACCATCCTTCCCATGTAGTGGTCTTCCCCTCCTGGAGAAAAACAATTGTCAAAGGGTCTCCAATAGGGTTGGCGGAATACACCACTGAATTTCCCAAAAAGGGGACGAAAAGCGCCACTGCAAGAAAAATGGCGATTACCCTTGCGGAATTTTTTAAAATCATTTAATCCTCCTTGCCTTATTTTTTTAAAGCTTAACAGAAATTTTCGTTTTCTTCTTTAAGCGGGAAGTTCATTCAGGGTGAAAAAATGGGCCTCTGAAAAATTCCCAAAAGAAAATCAACTTTAAAGAGAGCGGGTTTAAAAGAATCCCCCAGGTTGCCCGGCTTCCTTTTAAAATGATATTATGCAAGAGCGAAAATTTGTCATAAATAATTTTTAAATTTCGATAGGAGGAACCTTATGAAAGGCCTTAGCACCCAGCAAATCAGGAATATTGCCTTAATCTCGCACATGGGGGCAGGAAAAACCAGTCTCGCTGAGGGACTCCTCTTCACTTCAGGGGCAATTTCCCGACTTGGGAAAGTCGAGGATGGAAATACAGTCTCTGATTTCGACTCGGAGGAAATCCGGAGGCGATGTTCCCTTCAAGCAACACCTCTCTTCCTATTCTGGAAAGAGCACAAGATCAACCTGATTGACACTCCCGGGCTCCTGGACTTTATCGGGGAAATTCAGAGCGCACTTCGCGCAGTTGAGGGAGCCTTCATGCTTGTCTCCGCGGTTTCCGGGGTCGAGGTGGGAACGGAACTATACTGGCAAAACCTGGAGAAAAGGAACATCCCCAGGGGTTTTTTCATAAACAAACTGGACAAGGAGAACACCGATTTCCACAAGACTCTCTCCGAGATCACGGAAGCCTTTGGAAAATCAGTTATCCCGGTTCACCTTCCCATCGGTAAAGAGGGAAATTTTAAAGGGGTCGTGGACCTTTTAAAGCTGAAAGCCCTTTACTTCCAGGAGCAGACTGGGAATTTCGAGGAAAAGGAGATCCCCGAAGAGCTCAAAGGAGAGGCCGATTCTTTGAGAGAGAAACTTTTAGAGGCAGTTACCGAATCCGATGACCTGCTTCTGGAAAAGTACCTGGAAGGGCAGGAGATCTCGGAGGAAGAACTGAAAAACGGACTTCGGAAAGCAATAAAAGAGGGCAAAGTCTTCCCCGTGCTCGCGGGATCAGCCACCAGGAACCAGGGAAGCGCAGCCCTCCTCGATTTTATCTGCGACTACTTCCCCTCTCCCCTCGAGGTTGAAGAGGTAAAAGCCATTGATCCCCGCACCCAGAACGAAATTTCCCTCAAAGTTGATCCCCAGGGCCCCCTTGCGGCTCTCGTATGGAAGACCATGGCCGACCCCTACGTGGGAAAGATCAATGTCCTCAAAGTGCTCTCCGGTACTCTGAGGCCGGACACCAAAATCTGGAACTCCACAAAGGAAGTCGAAGAGAAGATCGCTCAGCCCTTCTTCATAAGAGGAAAAACTCAGGAAGGAGCTCAGGAGGTCATTGCCGGTGATATCGGGGCTGTCTCCAAACTCGCGGAGACAAAGACTGGGGACTCCCTCTGCCTTAAGGACCAGCCCCTTGTCCTTCCCCCCATCGAGTATCCCAAGCCGGTCCTTTCCGCTTCAGTAAAGCCCAAATCCAAAGGTGACGAGGAAAAAATCTCCAACGCCCTGGCCAGGATGATGGAGGAGGACCCCACCATTGACGTCTATCGGGATACTGAGGTGGGTCAGACAATCCTCTCGGGTTTGGGCCAGTCACACCTTGAGGCCACCGTGGAAAGGATGAAGAGAAAATTCGGGGTGGATGTGATCCTCGAACCTCCCAAAGTCGCCTACAAAGAGACAATCCGCGCAACGGTAAAATCGGAGGGAAAATACAAAAAACAAACCGGAGGCCACGGCCAGTACGGGCACTGTTTCCTGGAAATTTCCCCATTAGAGAGGGGGAAGGGCTTCGAGTTCGAGAACCGAATCGTGGGAGGAGTGATCCCCAAGCAGTACATTCCCGCGGTGGAGAAGGGGGTCCGCGAGGCGATGGAAAAAGGTGTCCTGGCTGGCTACCCTGTCATTGACGTCAAAGTAGCGGTTTACGATGGCTCTTATCACCCGGTTGACTCCTCGGAATTAGCCTTTAAGATTGCTTCCTCCATGGCCTTCAAGAAGGGGGTAGCGGAAGCAAAGCCGGTCCTGCTTGAGCCAATTATGTCCGTTGAAGTCAGGGTCCCTGAAGCATACATGGGCGACGTGATTTCCGACTTGAACTCCAAGAGGGGGCGCATCTTAGGGATGGAGGCCGTGGGGCGCACTCAGGTAATCAAGGCCCAGGTTCCCCTGGCGGAAATGCTCACTTACGCTAACGACCTAACTTCCATTACTCAGGGAAGGGGCTATTACACCATGGAGTTCTCCCATTACGAGGAAGTCCCCACGCAGATCGCCGAGGGCATCATCGAGAAGGCGCAGAAGGAGAAGGAAGAGGAGAAGGAGTAAAAAACGCCTTCTTTTGCTGAAATATCCGAGAAAAAAGCCCAGGTGGGCTTTTTTCTTTTTAACTTACCCTGATAAATAAAGGATCGAGCTGTAACAAATCGTTCCCCTTCGCATTTATATCAGTGAGGGGTGATGATCATGAGAGAGCTGGAAGAAAAGAAATTAGAGGAAAAATTAAAAGGGGTCAAATTTGAAGGACTCCGTAGAGAGGAAATCCTGGAGAAGAAGGAAAATTTAAAGAGAAAAATCCTGGAACATTCAGAGGCCCTTCTTTTAAAAGGAAGATCGCTTCAAATCAAAAGGAAAATTCTGGCCTCCTCCCTGGCTTTGGTATGCATCGCTTTGATCTTGAGTTCCTTCCCGCTTTTAAATCTCGTCCAGACCGTTCAAGCCAGGAGCGAGGCCTTAGGGTTAGCCAGGGAAATTTACCGCACCGAACCCATAAAGGTTGAGATCGATTTGAAGAACAGAAGCGCAGACGTTTACTATTACAACGCGAAGGTAGTCCTGGACCTAGAGAAAAAGAGCGTAGTCAAGGTGCTTGCTCCGGTGAAAGAGGAGCTGAGTCAGGAGGACAAAGAAAAGGCCTTCAAAATCGCCAGGGAGAGCTTTTTTTGAAGAACTTTGCCCGCAAGGATGGAGGGGAGATTAAGGTGGTGGATCTCTCAATCACAGAGCTAAAAATGGAAAAGGTTGAGGGCTTCACCTTCGAAGGCGCGGGATTCAAAATAGCGAAAATAAAGCTCTCATCGGAAGTCCTTCCCCAAAACCTGGGAATTTTCCTCTTCGTGGACCTGGAAAACGAGAATGTTTTATCCACTTTCTCATCTTTTTATAAAGAGGGGGAAAACTTCCATATCTATCTCGTGCCCAGTATGGGCGGCTGATAGGAAGAAATGGAAGAAGAAAAACTGATCGGGCCGCGCGAATAACACCTCAAAGTTTCGCCAGAATCGTTGACCGGTACTATGACCTGGTTCTTAACTACATCTTTAACGAACCCGGGATAGGGAGCTATCCTACGATTTGACCCAGCAGATTTTCTTGAAAGCCTTTTAAAACCGGGAAAAATTCAGGAAGAACGGAGAGATTCCGTATTTTCACTATCTTTTGAAACTGGCCACGAACGAGGTAAACATGTATTTGAGAAAAAGAAGGGAAATTTTAGGAATTGCCCCCGATATTTGAGCGCGTTTCACCTTTCCCGAGAAGGATTCTGAAGAGAATGAGACAAGGGAATTAATTTATTGGGCACTTAAGAAATTAAGCCCAAGGCACCAGTCCGTCATATTTTTAAGGTACTTCCAGGACCTGAGCCCCCGGGAGGTGGTGCCCGTGCTGGGGGTTTCGGAGGTGGCCTGCAGGGTGATCACCCACAGAGCTCTCAAAAAGTTGAAGAAAGAGCTTGATTCCTTGAATGAGTAGCTTGGCATGGTCTCCCCATAAGCCCCCTTGATCCGAGAAGGGAAGACTTTTCACCCCGGGGGCCAAACCGCCCTAAGAATACTCATTTCAAATTGAATTTTGGGGGTACCTGTTGCCTAACAAAAAAATTTAATTGAATGCCAAAGAGGTCTCGCGTGATTTTTCCCTTTCAAAGGGGCGGCTTTCATGTTTTTTCCTTCTTTCCTCCTTGAGCAATACTTGCTTTAAGAGGGCATCTTGGAGCTCGCTGGTCCTCCGCGCTAGCTCCGCCGGGTTCAGTTTCCTGTAAATTTCCTTTTGGATCTTCTTTTTCTCCCTTTTTACATCCCCTGATTCCCACACCCTGTGGAATTGTGTCCGTTGTGCCTGGTTTCCTTTCCTCAAACTGCTCCCTTTCCTTACCTTTTCCTGTCACTTCATCCCGGGAGGGAAGATGTTCACTTTGAATTCCAGGTAGATGCAGGGATCCTTGAGGAGTAAAATCTCCTCCCCTTTATAGAACCTGATGTCTCCCAGGCATTTCCGCACAAGAGAGTTGTTTCTCCTCTTTTCCATCGTTTACTCCATTTCCTTATCCCTTTAAAGAAATCGCTGGCAAATCAGGTTCTAAGGGGGAGGCCTTATATTTTCCTAAAGATTTTTTAATGAGACTACAACCTGGTTCCGTTGGGATTTTTAGTGAGTCAATTCTTTTTTGTTGACCTTTTTTAGGTTATCCTAATAAAATAATTTAGGGTATCCAAAAATGACGGATCAGAAAATCGCAACGGAGCGAATAGAGGAATACCTCGAGACCCTCTACCACCTGCTTGAAGGGGGCCAGGAGATCTCCGTTTCGTTAGTTAGTCAAAAATTGGGGATATCCCCTCCCTCAGTTTTTGAGATGTTCCAGAAGTTGATCGAGGAAGGCTATCTAAAAAGTTCCGGGAGGGGTGATTACCAGCTCACCGAGGAGGGAAAGGCCAAGGGGGAAAATATCGTCCGGCGCCACAGGCTCCTCGAACGCTTGCTCGTTGACGTCCTGAAAATGGACTGGGGAATTGCCCATGACGAAGCCTGCCGGCTTGAGCACGGGATGAGCCAGGAAATGGAGGATTCCCTGGCCAAAACCCTTGGAAATCCACACACCTGTCCTCACGGAAACCCCATTCCCGGAGAATGCCTTGAGGCAAAGGACGAAATTCCCCTTCTTGAACTTCATCCAGGCGAAAAAGGGGTGATCATCCGAATTATTGAAGAGGAAAGGGAGTTCCTTCGCTACTTGTCCTCCTTAGGGATCATTCCGGGGGTGAAAATCGAGGTGGGGGAAATTGCCCCCTTTGGCGGGACTCGATTGGTTTCGGTCGGGAAAAGCCGTTATTCAATTTCCGATGAAGTAGCCCGAAAAATCATGGTCAGGAAAAAATGAGCCATTGTCCGGGGGACTCTCCCAGAGGGACGCGCTTCCGGCACAGATTCCGTTGGGGGAAAAGGGCGGAACTTCCCCGCGTGGTCCTCGTGGGAAACCCCAATGTGGGGAAGTCCCTGATCTTTAACTGCCTGACCAGGTCTTGCGTTGATACTGCAAATTATCCCGGGGTAACCGTTGGCCTAACCGAAAAGGTGGTGAAGGGAAAAGAGAAGGATCAGGATTTCATCCTGGCGGATCTTCCGGGTATCTACGGTTTTGGAGGTCCCTCCGAGGATCAAAAGGCAGCCTGGGATTATATCTTCAAAAATAAACCTGACCTCCTGGTGGCTGTTTTGGATTCCACAAACCTTTCCCGGAACCTGTTTCTGCTCATGGTCTTGATGGCCCTGGACATGCCCCTGATTGTCGCGGGGACTTTCGGAGACAAGGCGGAGCAGGAAGGGGAACCGGTCAACTGGGAAAAGTTGTCCCGTATACTGGAAATTCCCGTTATCCCCGTAGTTGCCCCCAAGGGAAGGGGGATCACCCAACTATACCGGGAAATTCAGAAGAGGTTATCCCAGAGGGGGAGTCCCTCTTATCCCCTTCCCTACCCTGAGTTCATGCGGAACCTGGTCTTCCAGCTTGAGGAAATCATGAAAAAAGCGGGGCTTCCTCCCCGGAGGAGCGTCTTCCTTTTCTTCATGGGGGACCAAGAAATCAGAAAAGCCCTGGAGGAAAAAGGGCTTCTTAAAGAAGCGGAAGAAACCCTGGAATCCTTTCTTAAAACCCACGGAATTAAGGATCTCCCTGAAGCTCTTTTCTCCTTCCATCATTCCCTCTCAAGAGTGATTGCCCAGGGGGCCCAGAAACCTCACACTCACATTCCAAGAAAGCTGGAGAAAATGCTTTCCTCTCCGATTTCCGGCTCAATTGCCGCAATCTTGCTTTTGCTGGCTGTCTTTTCCACCTTGTTTCTGGTTGGCGGATGGCTTTCGGAATTGCTCAGTCGCTCGTGGCAATCCCTTGTCTCCCCTTATCTTCAGAAACTGGCTTTTTACCTTCTCGGGGAAGGGCCCTGGGCAAAGGTCTTCCTCTGGGGCTTCGATGAAGGGATCCTGGCGGCTTTGACAGTGGGGATTCCCTACATCCTGATCTTCTACTTTATACTCGCATTTCTGGAGGACACCGGGTATTTATCGGTCCTTTCTTTCCTCGGGGAAAGGCTGACCCGGCTTTTCGGCCTTCCCGGAAGGGCTTTAATAAACCTCGTTGCCTCCGCGGGTTGCAATGTCCCCGCTCTTTCCGGAACGAGGATCCTCCCCACGATGAGAGAGCGTTTTATCGCCTCCCTCCTCATCCTCCTCGTTCCCTGCAGTGCCAGAAGCGCGGTGATTTTTGGAGCGGCAGCCCCATTCCTGGGGATTGGTGCTGCCCTCTCCATTTACGCTTTAGTGGGAATTATAATTTTAATTTTCGGAACCCTTTTTAATCGAGTCTATCCCGGAAAACCGTCGGTCTTAATCGCGGAAATTCCCCCTCTCCGCTGGCCTCAATTAAGGCTCGTCCTGAGGAAGACCTGGTTCCGATTCTCCGATTTTCTCTATTTTGCCACCCCAATTTTAATTTTTGGCAGCCTGCTTTTGGGGAGCCTTTATGAGACTGGGGTAGTCTGGTCCTTAATGGCCCCTTTAAGACCGATAATTGAAGGCTGGATGGGGCTTCCAGTCTCAGCGGGACTTGCGATCCTCTTCGCCTTTCTCAGGAAGGAGATGTCCCTTCAGCTTCTTTTAGTGTTGGCAGCCGCACAGGCGGGGGCCCCAACCACCAACCTGCTTTCCTTCATGACCCCCGCTCAACTCTATGTCTTCGTTTTCTTCATCACCATTTCTTTCCCCTGCCTTTCCGCTTTCTCCATGCTCCTCCGCGAACTCAAGGCGAAAAGGGCTTTAATCATTCTCCTTTTGATGCTCTCCTTTTCCATTTTGACCTCTGGCTTTTTGTACCGATTTCTCACTTACCTTGGTTTCCGCTGAAAAGCAAAAATTATTCCGCCGGGTATAATTCAAGAAAAAATAAAAGGAGGAAATGAATTGTCCTTCAAAGATGTAAAAATTGGGGAAAATGTCCCCGAGGTAATCAGGGCCATTGTGGAAATCCCCAAGGGAAGCAAGAACAAGTATGAACTTGACCTGGAAATGGACGTTATTTTTTTGAACCGTGTTCTCTATTCACCCCTAGAGTATCCCTACGACTACGGGCACATTCCGGAGACCCTCGCTGACGACGGAGATGCCCTTGACATCCTGGTCATTTCGGATGAGGGGACATTCCCGGGGTGCGTTCTGGAAGCCCGTCCGATAGGGGTGCTCGACATGGAGGACGAAAAGGGAAGGGACGAAAAGGTCCTTGCGGTCTCCGCCCGCGATCCCAGGTACCTGGAAATCCATGACCTGAAAGACCTCTCGCCCCACCGTCTGCTGGAAATCGAGCACTTCTTCGCCGTTTACAAAACCCTGGAGGACAAGAAAACAAACATAATTGGGTGGAGACAGGCAGCGGAAGCGAAAAAACTGGTACTCAAATCTTTCGAGAATTTCAAAAAACGAAAAATGGAGGCCAGGTTAACATGAGGAATATCCAACCTGGAATTTCCGCGGAAACCATGATTGAGGTAAAGGAGGAGGCCCTTGCCTCCAGTTGGGGAAGCGGGATCGTGGAGGTCTTTTCCACGCCCGCCATGATCGGATTAATGGAAAATGCGGCGGAGAAAGCGGTCCGTTCCTTCTTGGACGAGGGGGAGACAACTGTGGGAACAAGAGTAGAGGTGAAGCACCTTGCCCCCACGCCCAAGGGCATGAAAGTCAAAGCTTCTGCCACCCTTTTGAAAGTGGAGGGAAGGAGGCTTGTCTTCAAAGTTGAAGCCTGGGACGAGGTGGAGAGGATCGGCGAGGGTGAACACGAGCGTTTTGTGGTTGATCGAAACCGGTTCATGAACCGGGTGCAGGAAAAAGAGAGAAGAACCTGTTGAAATGAAAAACCGCTTCAAGGTCGCCACCTTCAACGCCAATTCGATCAGAGCCCGGCTTCCCCTTGTCCTTAAGTGGCTGGAGAGGGAAAAACCAGACGTCCTCTGCCTCCAGGAGACCAAGGTCCAGGATTCAGAATTTCCCTCGGAGGCTTTCCAAAATTCCGGCTACAACGTTCTATTCCGCGGGGAAAAAGCCAGGGCCGGGGTGGCAATTGTCAGCCTGGAAAAACCGGAAACGTTTTCCTTCGGATTTCCCTTCGGGCACCCTCCTGATGAGGATAGGCTGGTTAGGGCTGTTATCCGGGGGATTCCCATTGTCAACACCTACGTCCCTCAAGGGCAAGAAGTGGAGTCCCCGATATTTCAATACAAACTGGAATGGCTGGAAAGACTCCTGGATTTCTTCCGGAAAAATTTTAAACCGGAAGAACCACTGATCTGGTGCGGTGATTTTAATGTCGCTCCCGAGGAAATCGATGTATACGACCCCGAGGGCCTTTTGAAAAATGTGGACTTCCACCCTGAAGCCCGCGCACGCCTTGCCCGCCTGAAAGAATGGGGATTGGTGGATGTCTTCCGCAAGCACCATCCCGGGGAACGTGGCCAATTCACCTTCTGGGATTATCGGGTCCCTAATGGCTTCAAGCGGAATCTTGGCTGGAGAATTGACCACATCTGGGCCACTCCCCGCCTTGCTGAAAGATCGGTAAAGTGCTGGATTGATCGAGAAGCAAGGGTTGAGGAAAAGCCCTCCGACCACACCTTCCTGGTTGCGGAATTCGAATTATAATTTTTTACTCAAAAGAATTTTTTTCTTTTCCCAAGCCTGCTGAAATTTTTTCTCACATTTTCCGATTGGTTCCCTTCCTCAATCCCCAATCAGCCTGGAGAGGAAGACAGCGGTCTGAGCCCTGGTGGCAGGGGAGTTGAATCTCACCTCGTACTCCCCGCTTCCAGCTCCGGGGAGGGTGATCTGGGAGTAATCGGGGAAGAGGAGCAACCCGTTCTGGGTAGAGGCTCCCACCACACCGTAGTACCAGTCCAAGGGGTTGATGAGCCTCAGGGAGTCATCCCGATCGCGGAGATAGATGTAGGGAGGGGGTCCCGGAGGGGAGGTCTCGCTCCATCCCTTGGCCCTGACGATCACCGTGAGGATCTCGGCGATGGTGATGTTCCCCTGGGGTTTGAAGGTGCCATCGGGATAACCTTTGACTAAACCGTGCTTCACCGCCCCCTCCACGTAACCGTAGTACCACTCCGTGGGATCAAGGTCGGGGAAGGAGGGAGTGGGGGGAGATTCCTTGGAGTATCCCAGGGAGAGGAGCACCATCTTGGCGAACTCCGCCCTGGTGACGGGGAACTCCGGCTTGAAGGTGCCATCGGGATAACCGTTGATCACCCCTTCCTCCACTAATTTCATGATCTCGGAG
>JANLFL010000030.1 GCA_024655965.1 Caldisericota bacterium
TTGCTTTGAAGATCGTAGAAACATGGCTGGAAACAGGATTCTCCAGCGAGGAACGACATGTTAGAAGGATTAAAAAGATAATCAAACTCGAAAAGAACCGACCTTGACCTTTCCGGGAAAATTTAAAAGGATAAGGAAAAATTGAAATATTTAAGTTTACTCTATTTATTCATTACTCTATTTATTCATTTATCTTTTTTTACCTTTTAAATTTCTTCTTTTATATTGTTAGACAGATTTAACTACTTTGAAAAAATGAAAAAAATTGGGAAAAAGGGGGGAACATGACCTTGAACTGCAGAAAAAAAGGTTTAAAGGAAATTGACCCGGAAATCTCAAACTTAATTTATTCAGAAGAGGAAAGGCAAAACAATACCTTAGAACTAATTGCCTCGGAAAATTATGTAAGCAAAGGGGTCCTGGAAGCCTTAGGATCGGTGCTTACGAACAAATATGCCGAAGGGTATCCCCAAAGGAGATATTACGGGGGCTGCGAAATTGTTGACCAAATCGAAAACATTGCAATTGAAAGGGCCAAGGGCCTTTTTAAAGCCGAACATGCAAATGTTCAGCCTCATTCTGGAACCCAAGCAAATATTGCCGTTTATTTCGCTTTAGTTCCAATCGGGGAAACAATTATGGCCATGAAACTGACCGACGGAGGACACTTAACTCATGGAAGCGAAGTTAACATTTCGGGGAAATATTGGAATTTCGTTCATTACGGGGTAAGAAAGGATAGTGGATTAATCGATTATGACCAAATTAGAGATCTGGCAAAAAAATTTCACCCCAAAATCATAGTCGCGGGAGCGACAGCTTATCCAAGGATTATCGACTTTGCCCATTTCAGGGAAATATGCAATGAAGTTGGAGCTCTCCTAATGGTTGACATGGCACATATTGCAGGCTTGGTAGCCGCTGGAGAGCACCCCTCACCCATTCCTTTGGCTGACGTTGTTACATCCACCACCCACAAAACTCTTAGGGGACCAAGATCAGGTTTTATTTTGTGTTCATCCTCTTTGAAAAAAGAAATCGACCGTTCGGTATTTCCTGGAACCCAAGGAGGACCTTTAATGCATGTAATTGCCGCAAAAGCGGTGTGCTTTAAAGAAGCAATGGGGCAGGAATTTAAGGATTATCAGAAACATGTGATCATGAATGCCAAGGCTTTGGCTGCTGGGCTTTTGGAAGAAGGCTTCCACCTTGTATCTGGAGGAACAGACAACCATTTAATTCTTGTTGATTTATCAAACATGGGCATTTCCGGGAAAGAGGCTCAAATATTATTGGAATCAGCAGGAATTACAGTGAATAAAAATACCATCCCCGGAGAAACAAGAAGCCCCTTCATTGCTTCGGGAATTAGGCTAGGAACTCCTGCTTTGACAACAAGGGGAATGAGAGAAAAGGAGATGGCATTAATTGCAAAATTAATTTCAAAAATATTGAAGGAAAGGGGGAAGGGAAATTCCCTGGAAGCTGCAAAAAGAGAAGTCCAGGACCTAACAATACGATTCCCTATTAAGGATAGATGAAAGAACTGTTTCAGATTGACCATCCACTGATTGCCCACAAGCTTGCTCTTATCCGGGATAAGCACACCGAACCAAAAGAGTTCCGCGAGTTGGTAGAGGAACTTAGTATGCTCCTCGCATATGAGGTCTTTCGCGACTTACCCTCAATCGAAGTGGAAATTGAAACCCCCCTTTCCCGGAGTCAAGCCAGGATGGTGGACGGCAAAAAAATCGCCCTTTTCCCCATTTTGAGGGCTGG
>JANLFL010000031.1 GCA_024655965.1 Caldisericota bacterium
CCCAGTTCCCTCATCCCAGAGAAAGCCACTGGGAAACCCTGATTAGAGCAAGGGCGATAGAAAATCAATTTTATGTGGTGGGGTGTAACAGGGTTGGCTCCGATCCCCCCTCTATAAATTATTTCGGAAATTCGATGATCGTTGATCCCTGGGGGGATGTCCTTTTAAAAGCCCGGGGGAACGAATGCGTAATATCCCTGGAAATTGACCTATCCTTAGTGGAAAAGATTCGTAATGAACTTCCTGTCCTCCAAGATTGAAGAGTTCTGATACTTCTAATGACGCGAAAGCAAAATTCTGATAATTTATAAGCAGTGAGTTCAAACCAACAAGGTATTAACTTAAAAGCTTTGCCCAGACGCTTCCTCCTCGCCCTGGTGATTTCTGCCTTGGGGACACTTGGGGTTTTCTACTTCACCAGAGGATGGGAAGGGATTGGAAATATTAAAACAATCGACCCGCTATTTTTCGCCCTTGCCCTGATCTCGATGTTCTTTGTTTGGAGCCTTGATGCCTCAGTATTCTGGTTCCTCTTTAAGGGAATAAGAAACCCTGTCCCCTTTAAGGACCTTTTTCTCTTTAACATGGTAGGGACTTTGATTTCTAATATCACTCCTTTTTACGCTGGGGGACCTCCCGCCTTCATTTACCTACTGAATAGGAAGGGAGTAGATGTGGGAAAAAGCGCACTTGTCCTGACTACAAGAATGAGCATCACCGCACTCATGGCGATCCTGACC
This sequence comes from Caldisericota bacterium, assembly GCA_024655965.1. Classification (GTDB taxonomy): domain Bacteria; phylum Caldisericota; class JANLFM01; order JANLFM01; family JANLFM01; genus JANLFM01. The sequence continues at coordinate 741 of JANLFL010000031.1, forward strand.
CTTCCTTTTCTACTCTTGATCTTTGGACCACGGATCTTCACCGAAGGTGTAAACCCATTAACTTATTCACTTCCCACGATCATGATCTTCTCCTTGATCGTATTCCTCTTCCTCTTCACCAGGTCTTCCAAGGACCAGAATGCTTACTATAAAAGATGCCGCACATGGCCTTTGAAGGTATTTTTAAAGAACGATAAGTTCAGGAGGGTCTTCCGGTGGAGCCTGGTTCAAGGAAAGAAACTTCGGACTTCTGCAAGGTTGCTCCTATCCTTGGGATGGAAAAACCTGATCCTGGCTTTTATCTTTACCGTCCTTTATTGGGGGGCGATGCTAGGGGTTGCTCCTCTTATTCTTTACTCCCTGAAGGTTAATGACCTACTCCTGGTTCAAACTTTTACTGGACAACTTGCCCTGAACATCCTCCTTGCTTTTTCTCCCACCCCGGGAGGGAGCGGGGCAGCGGAATTAGGGGCAGCTTCTCTATTCCTCAAAATGGTCCCCCCCACCTTGCTCGCCTTGTTTACGCTTCTATGGAGGATTTTAACCTATCATTTGACCATAATCGCTGGGTTATTCGCCCTTATCGCTGTCTGGAGAAGGGTAAAAATCTATTCAGGGGTTCTTTCCAAACCCGAGGCAACATCCTCAAATTCACTTTAACCTTTTAAGTCTTATTTCACGCTCATCAGTGAATTTTTCAATTGCTTTTAGGATCCATGGAGGAGTGAGATGCGCTTCATCGAGGACTTCCTCAATGGTGCCTCCAGTTCGCCAGCGGTTGTCCCAATCGGAAGAAAGGGAATATTCCTTTGCCACCTCAGAGGAGATCCAATCTCTCATGCAAATCAGGGCTTCGTTGGTGACAACCATCGAGTCGAGCCAGTCTTCCCAGGGCA
>JANLFL010000032.1 GCA_024655965.1 Caldisericota bacterium
GCAAGAAATTCTGGAATTTTTATGAGGATTTTTACGAGTGGCTTTTCCGGATAAAGCCGGTCGGTCCGCCCGGGGAAGGGGCTTTACGGTGGGGAATTACCCACTATCGAGGCCCGGGGATTACGCTTGAAGATGGAACGCGTATCCACAAGGGGGAGGTTGTTGGCGAGCTTCACACCGATAACCGGATGTTAGGCGAAATGAAGAAACATTTCGAAGACCCTGTTCAATTCTATGTGGAGTTATTAAGGAGGATGAGGCTCTCTTTAAGAGAGCTTGAAAAAATTTGCAATTTGGAACCAAAGTTGTTAGGGGTTAAAGCTTTTCGGGGGACAACCCTACTTCACGAAGGTGCAAAGCGCCTGGGGTTTGAAGTTTACCCAATCGAAACCCCAGCAAAAGAGTTTTGGGAAACGAGAATCCAATTATTTTTTTTAAAAAGGTATTTGGGGGAGGATTTCAAAGGGGAAAAAAGAAAAAAACTGATCTCTAAGAGAATCTGGCTTTCTCGGGAAAAGCTCAAAAAAATTTATGGATCTTCATCCTTGGGGAAGTAGAGATCCCGAACCTCTCCGGCAATATATATAGAACCGGTTGCCAAAATCAAATCATCTTTATTCGCAAGCTCGAAAGCCATTTTAATAGCGCTTTCAACTGAAGGGAAAGCCTGTGAGGAAAGGTTTATACGATTACACAGGTTTTGGATTATTTCGGGATCGAAGGCCCTTTCGGATTTATATGCGGTTGCCAAAACGAGGGGGTTTTCCTTTGAGAATTCTTTTATTATTCCCTCGAGATCCTTATCCTTTGAGACCCCAAGGATAAGGATCAGCCCTTTGAACTCAAAGTATTCTTTTACTCCCCGGATTAAGGCTGCCGCTTTATTTGGATTATGGGCCCCGTCTATTACTAAAAGGGGGGATTTTGAAAGAACCTCCATTCGGCCAGGCCATTTCAATTCCCCGAACCCCTTTCTTAGGTGGGTTTCGCCCCATTGAAATCCGTATCCTTTTAATATTTCCAGAGTTTTGAAGGAGAATGAAGCATTTTCAATCTGGTGTTTTCCCAATAGGGGGAGCAGTATTTTTTCAAAACTTCCCGATTCACCCTTTAGGTTAATCAACTGGCCTTCCAGTCCAAAGCACAAAGGGCCTTCCGCTTGTCCATGTCCGCTGAAAACCGGGGCGCCCACTTCCTCCGCAACCCTTATTAAAACCTCCAGAGCTTCAGGGTCCTGGTCAGAAATAACAACTGGAGTTTTGGGCTTGATTATCCCCGCCTTCTCAAAAGCGATTTTGTCAAGAGTGTTCCCCAAAAACTCCTGATGATCAAAGCCAATTTTTGTGATCCCGCATATTATTGGCTTAAGGATATTTGTGGCATCGAACCTCCCGCCCATTCCAACCTCAACCACTGCAATGTCAACTTTCTTCTGGGCGAAATATTTAAAAGCCAGGGCAACCCCCATCTCGAAGTACGTTGGGAAACCA
>JANLFL010000033.1 GCA_024655965.1 Caldisericota bacterium
TGATCCAGGAAGTTGTGGGGCGAAGGGCAGGGAAGTACTTTTTCCCCTTGTTTGCTGGTGTAGCCTTCAGCCACAACGAGTTCAGGTGGTCTCCTAGGATCAAGCGGGAAGACGGGATTGTGCGCATGGTAATGGGCCTTGGGACTAGGGCTGTTGACCGCCTTATTAACGATTACCCCTTTCTATTTAGCCCGGGGCAACCAAATTTGAGGGTAAATGTAAGTCCAGATGAGGTATTGAAGTACTCCCAGAAAAAGGTTGATTTAATAAACCTTGAAAGAAGGAGGTTTGAAAGCGTTCCGGTTGAAAACCTCATCCACGAGGTTGCTGAGGAAATTCCTAACATATCTTTCGTAGTCTCCATTTTTCAGGATGAACAGCTTTTTCAGCCGGTTGGAAATTTCTTTCAATTAAAAGAGGCAAAACCGGTTTTGACTTTTAACAAATTGATTTCCCAAAGTCCTTTTGTTCCCCAAATCCGCAGTATTTTAAAGATCCTTGAAGAAAGCCTTGGTTTCCCTGTTGATGTTGAGTTCGCTTGTGACGGAGACCTTCACAAAATATACCTTCTTCAATGTCGCCCTCAGAGTATTTCAGAAAAAAGCATCTTCATAAGGGTTCCAGATGATCTGTCCTCAGAAGAAGTTATTTTTACAGCAAACAAATATGTTTCCACCGGTTTGGTAAGTGGAATTGAGTTTGTTGTTTTTGTGGATCCCGACGCTTACAATTCCATTTCTTCTTACGAAGAGTTGCTCGAGGTAGGAAGGGTTATTGGGACTTTAAATTCAAAACTTCCAAAGAAAAAATTTATTTTGATTGGACCGGGAAGATGGGGGAGCCGTGGGGATGTCAAATTAGGAGTTAAGGTCAGTTACAGCCAAATTAATAATACTGCTATGTTAATTGAAATTGCCAGAAAAAAGCAGGATTATGTTCCTGAATTATCCTTCGGTACGCATTTTTTCCAGGACTTGGTCGAAGCTCAAATTCGCTATCTCCCTTTGTACCCCGAAGATCCAGGGGTTGTTTTTAATCAGGAGTTTTTTTTAGATACCCCAAACGAAATTAAAAAATTACTTCCGGAAATAGGTTCTCTTGAAAAAGTGGTGAGACTGATAAATGTCTGTAAAACAAAATCTGGGGGGACTTTAAAAATAATTATGGATGGGGAAAAAGATAAAGCGGTTGGCCTGATTGACAAGAAATAACAATTTCCCAAATTTCCTTAATTTTGGCAATAGGAATTTCATAATAATTATTTTCTTTCTGATATAATTTTTTTAATTCTGCGGAAAAGTGATAAGGGGGTTTATTAATGAACCAGGAGTATGTCGAGCGGGTTTTTGAAATCGTAAAAAAGAGGAATCCAGGGGAACCTGAATTTCACCAGGCCGTTTTTGAAGTGCTTCAATCCATAAAACCTGTTTTGGACAAGCACCCGGAATACGAACAAGCCAGTCTACTTGAAAGGC
>JANLFL010000034.1 GCA_024655965.1 Caldisericota bacterium
CGGGAGAGGTGATCCCCTGAGCAGCCCAGAGCAACTGACCCACTTGCTCAAGGGTAAGCTCCTCTTCCTTGAAGCTTCGAACCGAGCGCCGCGCTTTCAGGAGCTCCTCGAGGGTGAGTTTTCCCCTAAAGGAAGGGGGAGGTAAAAAAATTCTTTCCCCGGGAAAATGAGTTGGGCTTTCCACTTGGGGGGAGGGGATCTGTGTTGAAACCTGGGAAGGGGTTTCATTCGGGCTTTCAAAAACTGGAGACTGGGTTTGGGTTTGAGAGATCTGCCCTCCCCCACAGGAAGAAAGGGCAAGGAGGCAAATAAATCCAAGAAAGAAAATCCTTTTTAATTTCACCTTTCCTTTTTTCCTTTCCGCTTTCCACCCATCCTTAAAAATTTTTTATTTTGCAGATTTTGACCGATCTTGAGCGCATAATTCATTCTGTTTTTTTATTTTTCCATAATTCGAAAAATATTAAAGTAAAAAACCAGGAAGTATTGGATTTCTCACCTTATTTCCAGTTTCCCATTGCATTCCTTAAAGATTTTTAGAGGATAATAAACATGTGAACAGCAAAATTGAAAACCCAAAAGACTTTCTGAATAGTTTCCGGTGGCTCTCTTCCGGGAGAGAAAATATTGACCCCATTTCCCTCGAAGATTTCCGCAGGTCCTTTCCAATACACGAACAGGTCCCAAGGTATTTTCCTCCGGAAGAAAAAGCAGACACCTTTTTTCTCTCCGATTCAAAGGGCTTTGTGAAAGTCCCTTGGACGGATGAATTGTTCAAAGAAATCGTTGCCCGGCTTTCCAGCCTCATAAAATCCTCAGGAATTCAGGGGAAGGTTTTAAGCCTCGAGCCTATTGAGGTCAAGGGAACCTTCGAGGAAGAGGTTCCAACTTACCATTATTTAGGGAAAATAATTGAGGAAATGGGCGATTCAATTTCAAAAGGAAGCTTTCAGAACGAGGAGGAAGCCTTTGATTTCGGTTTTCGAAATATCCGGGAAACGGAAGCCCTAATTGGGGACGCGGCAAGGGTCCTCCGCTTTCTGCGCTTTTTGAAGGGGAAAATGGGGAAAGAGCTCCGAAAGCTCGAAGTTCGTTACCTGTTCCTCACCGGTTACCCGGAAATCCCCACGATCTTTGCCTTCCAGGCCAAGGGGATCTTTCCCAAGGTGGAAGTGAGGGAATTCTACTCCTCCCCCTTGGGGATTTTAGGAGTCCAGTTGGGTGAAAAACCAGGGATAAACCTGGTGGATACCGCTTTCTTCGAGTGGAAGACCAGAAAAGAAATCAAGCTCCCTTCCCAGGCGAAAAAAGGGGAATACGGAAAATTGGTAGTCTCCACCAGGCAAGTCCCCAGGTTCGCCCTCCCCGAGACCTTCCTCTCCCTGGGGAATGGGGTTTTCAAAAACGAAGGAGCGGAGGAGAGGTACCCCCTGT
>JANLFL010000035.1 GCA_024655965.1 Caldisericota bacterium
CAGTCCCTCCACCGCTTATTTCCCTTGCCCCGGAGAGAGTAATCCGGATCGACAGTTTTTCCAAAACACTTGCACCCGGACTCCGCCTGGGGACCATCGTCGCCCACCCCAAAATCCTGGAGTTCCTCGCCCCATTAAAGCAGGCTTCGGACTTCCAGACCCCACTTTTAAGCCAGGCGGTGATGAGGGAATTAATCCTATCCGGTTTCTTCGAAAAACATCTGGAGACAATTCGCTCAGTTTATCAGAAAAAGAGGGACCTTCTTGCTGGGGTCCTCGGGGAATACCCAAACCTTTTCGATTATGCCAAGCCCAAAGGAGGGTTTTTCTTCTGGGTAGAACTAAAACAAAAATTGGAAGCTTCCGAACTCCTGCTTCTTTCTTCGTCGAAGGGAGTGTCATTTGCCCCGGGGGCCATGTTTTCCTCCCGGCCCGAGCACCGGTCCTTCATCCGGCTATCGATTTCCAGCATTCCCCTGGAAAAAATCAAAAAGGGGATTGAAACCCTCAGCCACGCCTGCAATAGTCTATCCTCCCAGTTTCCAATCTCTTTCCCCCAGATTTAAAGGAGAAAAAGATGAGAAAAAACCTGAAAACCATCTCTTTAACTTCCATGCTCGCCGGATTCACCTTCCTGGCAACCCTGATCCACATCAATACCGGGCCAAGCACCTACTTCAATTTGAGCGAGGTGATTGTCTTCACGAGCTCCCTCCTTTTTGGCCCAATGGTTGGTGGTCTTGCGGGAGGTGTGGGAGCGGCCCTGGCGGACATCCTTTTAGGGTTCGCTCTTCCCTGGGCTCCGATCTCTTTCTTAATCAAAGGGGTGGAGGGGCTGATCGTTGGGGGGATTTCCTCCCTTAAATGGAAAAATCGGACTCTGGGGGATGGGATTTCCGTATTCTTAGCCTGCCCCTTAATGATTGGCGGATATACCCTTGCGGTTGGCCTTCTTTACGGGTGGCCCGCTTCTCTGGTTGAATTTTATACGGACATCGTCCAGTGTTCCGCAGGGCTGGCCCTTGCTCTTCCCCTGACCTACACCCTGCGGAAAATTCGCATCTCAGAGAGGTGGTAATAATGGGAATGAAAACGATTGAGAAAAACTGGCCCTTTTTAATTCATCCCACTTTCACGGTCCTCTTGACCGCTGGTTTTCAGGGAAAAGATACCATCACCCCGATCGCTTGGATCATGCCATTAAGCGGAGAGCCTCCCCTTCTTGCCCTCGCCCTGAAGGAGACCCGCTTCGGCTACGAACTCCTGAGGAAATCCGGGG
>JANLFL010000036.1 GCA_024655965.1 Caldisericota bacterium
TGCGCCAATTACCGCAATCGAGCGGGGGTTAAAAATCGCTTCTAATTTCACGAGTTATTCCTCCAAAAATTGGTAATTGTTTGACACTTGTATTATAGACCTAATTAACTTTTGGATGGTATTTTCAAAAAAATAAGATAACCTTTCTACTATTATAAACTCCCTTGACATAAAATGATTCATCGGTTTAATTGTCAATATGACAATTTGGCTAAATGACATAAAAATTGAGCGAACCACTGGTGCACCTCCAGCATATGAACAAATTGCCGAACAAATAACTTATCTCATAAGATCTGGGAACATTGCCCCTGGAGAAAGGCTCCCTTCCGTCAGAAGTGTTTCGGCCAAATTGGCTATCAATAGGGGGACGGTGCTTGCCGCTTACCGCAGGCTCCAGGAAAAGGGCCTCGTTCAGATGCGGGTGGGCCAGGGAACGATGGTCAGGGAATGGCTGGAACCGGGAGAGCCTCTGGAAATTCCTTCCTTGAGCCTGAAAACTCCCCCAGGTCTGAGAACTATTCAATCCCAGACATGGTTTTCCCGAATCACGGAGATTCCCTTCTCCCTTGCTACCCCCGAGGAAGGCTTGATCCCCGAGGAGGAGATTTCCCGGACCATAAAAATGGTCTTAAAAAAGTCAGGGAAAGCCCTCTTCGCTTACGGACCCACCCGGGGTGAGGAGGGCTTCCGGGAGGCATATGCAGCTTTCCTGAAGGACAGAGGGATCGAAGTAAATGGAAATTGGGTCTTACCCACTTCTGGAGCAACCCAGGGATTCGACCTCATCGCCAAGGCCCTCTTTCCGGGGGACCTCGTATTCTTCGAGGAACCTCTCTATTCCGGGACCTTGAAACCATTCAAACTCTGGCCCTTCCAGATAGAAACCCTTAACGTTGAAGAAGACGGCGTGAACCTCGATCCACTGAGAAGGTCACTTTCTCAGGGTAAAATACCTCGTCTTGTGGTCTTGACTCCGGATTTCCAGAACCCCACAGGCTCAGTGCTCTCCCTTAAAAAGAGGGAGGAGATAGTCCTTCTCTCGAGAAAGCACGATTTTTTAATCCTGGAGGATGCGGTTTTCTCCGAGCTTTCCTTTGAACCAGTTCCTCCACCGCTTATTTCCCTTGCCCCGGAGAGAGTAATCCGGATCGACAGTTTTTCCAAAA
>JANLFL010000037.1 GCA_024655965.1 Caldisericota bacterium
TAAAGGAAAAATTGAGAATTTTTCTCGTTTCCGCTTGAGATTTTGGTCCTTGGTCTTCCTCTCCCTAGGAATTCAGATTCTTTTATATTCCGGGCTTTTCCCTTATTCCGAGCCATGGGGACCCATTATTTACATTCTTTCCCTTTTTCTTCTGGTTCTCTTTCTCCTGGGGAACTTGAAAATTCCCGGTATTGCTTTAATTTTGGTGGGAGTTTTCCTTAATTTCTTAGTAATATTTCTTAATTTTGGGTATATGCCCGCTTTTTCCCATGCTTATTATGAAGCTGGCAGGAAAGAAAGCGCTTTGATCTTGGAAGAACAAGGTTTCCTGAACAATGTGCGGATTGCCAACGAAAATACCCGGCTCAATTTTTTGGGAGATTGGATCGTTCTTCCCCAGCCCTGGGGGGCTCATGCGGTGATAAGCCCTGGAGACCTGGTACTTTTAATTGGGTTATTTTTTGTCCTCTTCAGGGGAATGCTTCACCCCTGACGTTTTTTCTTCAGCCTTTTAAGCCTGAAGGTGTCCTCCCTTTCCCGCTCCTCAAGGACCCCTTTAATGAAGGAGATTTCGGTCCTGATCTGTGGGACCACAACCTGCTCTAGGGCATTAACCCTTCTTGTGGTTTTTTTGATTTCAGCTCCCAGCCTTTCAATTTTGATCTCCTCATTCGCCAGGGAAATTATCTTTTCCATTAGTCTCTCGAACTCCTCGCTTGCTTTTAGCAAATGAATATTCTGGAATGCCGGATTCCAATCCCTTTCCCATTGTTCCCTTCGCAAGTGAGGTGTCTTGATTTCCGGTACCCTTACCCCCCAGATATTCTTTGTCTCGATTTCCGCAAGAATTTCCCTTTTTGAGGAGATCTCCGCCACCCTGGTATTCTCCGGTTTCCCGAAAGCTTTGCTAATGGCCAGTGAAAGGTATGCCTGACGTGAGAATTCCTCCAGTTCCCGTCTACTTTGGGAGGCCTGTCTTGCAACCTGGAAAAAATTGCTTACCAAGGCATCCCTTTTTCTTTTTAATAGTTCAACCCCTTGTAAAGCCAGGG
>JANLFL010000038.1 GCA_024655965.1 Caldisericota bacterium
GCCGTTACTGACGGCATCTCGGTTGAGTTCTTCTCCTGCCCCTACTAAGATGTTTCAATCCGGGGCGTTCCCGATCCTCACGGATCAGCATAAAGCTGGGATTTCCCATTAGGGCATCCCCGGTTCAAAGGCTCCATGCGCCTCGCCGGGGCTTATCGCAGCTTGGCACGCCCTTCATCAGCGCTCGAGCCGAGCCATCCCCCGGCTGGCATATCAGCAGCTTGATCGTTCCACTGATCTCAGTGAGCGTCTGGTCTGCAAAGCGTATACACGGCTTCATCCTGATATCAGCCCTTCCCTGCGAAGCCTCGCTCCAGCAGGTGCACCCAATGGACTTGCTGGGATTCGGACCCAGGGCCTCCGCCTCGCAAAGGCGGCGCTCTACCTGCTGAGCTACAAGCCCATAAATCCCAGCAACAGGTCAAGTGACGATCCTATCAGCTTCCAGCCGATTTTGCACACTAGGAGGTGATCCAGCCGCAGATTCCCCTACGGCTACCTTGTTACGACTTAACCCCCCTTGCAAAGCCCGGATTCGAATGTATCAAGTGATACACCCTCATCCAGACCCTACTCGGGTGGTTTGACGGGCGGTGTGTGCAAGGAGCAGGGACGTATTCACCGCGTTCTGTTGAAACGCGATTACTACGGATTCCAGCTTCATGAGGGCGAGTTTCAGCCCTCAATCCGAACTACGATCGGCTTTAGGGGATTGCCTACCCCTCTCGGGGTCGATACCCATTGTGCCGACCATTGTAGCCCGCGTGTAGCCCGGATAATTCGGGGCATGCTGACCTACCGTTGCCCATTCCTTCCTCCTCTTTAGCAGAGGCGGTCCCAACAGTGTCCCCGTCATCCCGGAGGGATCGCTGGCAACTGTGGGCGTGGGTCTCGCTCGTTGCCTGACTTAACA
>JANLFL010000039.1 GCA_024655965.1 Caldisericota bacterium
ATTAAGGACCAGACCAAGGCTATCCTTGGTTCCATCCTCACCTGCGCTGCGATTTACGGTATCTTCTTCCTGGCTCTTTCAGGAATGGGTCCCAATGATCAGCTCACTCAAGGTGGCACTTTCCCGCCCTTTGTCTCCTCGGAGGTCATCAAAACCATTTTCCCCGGAGTCTGGGGGCAAATTTGGCTGGTGATCTTCGGGGTCGGGGCCATTTTCTTCACTATCGGGACCTGTATCCTGGGGTTCTGGGTTTCCGGAGTTAGAATGCTTTACTGCATGGGGCGTTACAATTTCCTCCCCAAATTTTTCGCTCGTACCAACAGGTACCATCAGCCAATTTGGCCAAACGTCCTTATCTGGCTTACTTCCCTGGTTGCCCTTTTAATCATGAACGTTTCCTCGTTCCTTCAGGAGTTCTTCTGCCTGATGTCCTTCTGCTGCGCCGCTGCTTACTCCTTGATAACTCTCTCCGGAATCGTCCTGGCTATTAAGAACAAGACTTGGGTTCGTCCCTACAAGATTCCCGGAGGTATGGCGACCCGTGTCTTCGGTTTTATCGTTTCCACCATCATTGCAGTCCTTTGTGCCTTGGGGCAACCTGGTTGGGTCCAGTGGTTTCTTTACATCGGCCTCGGTGCCGTTCTCTGGCTTTACAATCTTTTGGTTAGGTGGCCGAGAGGGCAAAGAGTTTGGATGGAAACTCCGGACGGAATCCAGGAATTCTAGATTCACTATGCAAAAAGGGGCGGGAAAACCGCCCCTTTTTTGTTTTTACGAAAGGAGTGATTGCCCGGGAAAAGTCAAATTAATACCCGTCTGAATTGCCTGTTTTACAGGATCCTTTTTAAGGAGGTGGTAAAAAGATGGAAGAAAAAAATCATGTCAATAAGACCGCAAAGGACCTGAGGGAAG
>JANLFL010000003.1 GCA_024655965.1 Caldisericota bacterium
TATTTCTTCCTTTCCCGAACAGGGGAACAGTTGACCTTGAATGCCTTGCGCCAAATTATGCAGAGGATAAAGAAGGCGCTGAAGATTAAGGGCCGGTTTTACCCCTATCTCATGCGGCACATTTTCGCAACCTATTCCCTCCGCTACGGAGCAAACGTGGACGATGTGCGCCGGGTGCTGGGGCACACCAGCTACGAGATACTGAAAGCATATCTAAACCAGTCCCTGGATGACATAGCCAGATCGCAGAGCTCCTGGTCCGTGGTGGAGAATTTGAGGAGGATGAGCAGGTAAAACCTTTGGGGTTTCAAGATAAGCCTTTTCTGTCATTTGATCGGGAGTAAAACTAGACGAGAGAGAAGGGGAACCCCTCACCCTGGAGGCCTAAAGGCACTTTTTCGCCGCCCTGAGTAGGAGGACGGGGATCCGGCGCCTTTACCCTTCTTAATGCGCCACAAGGCCGCCACTTCCTTCCTCATGGAGGGAGTCGCTCTGGAGACCGTGAGGCGCCTCTTGGGCCACACCTCTTATGACGTGATCAAGCGCTATTTGAGCGTTACACCCGGAGATCTGGCCCGAGTGCAGAAGAAGGTCAGCCCGGTGAACAGGCTGAAGTAAAATGAGAGGAAAAAATTGCTGGTATTGTCCATAAAAAATGAGACTCTATCTTTTCTGAAGGGGCAAGTAAACTATTCTTGTAAAATTCAAAGAAGGGGGTATGTCCATGGATTTAGCTCTTCTGATCGTGCAGATAATTTCTACTATTGTGCTAACTGGTTATGCCATAACTACTGGATTTATGGCGAAGCAAGCCTGGGTTTCCGCCAAGGCATCTGAGAAAATGGCAGAGGAGATGAAAGCTCAAAGAATTCAGGAGGGAAGGCCGTATATTGTTGCTTATTTTGACCTTTCCTTCCAGGATCAAGGGTTTTATTTTGTGATTCGAAACCTAGGAAAGTCATTAGCTACTGATATATCAATCTCCATTGATCCTCCCCTTTATTCCAAGGCTTTTCCAGACTTGGATATTTCTGTTTGGTTAGCTAAAGGGATTTCCTCCTTGGCCACAGGCCAAGAAATCCGAACTTTTTTTGACACCTTTTGGACTAGGTTTTCCGATGAATCCCTCCCAAATAGCTTTACCTTGGAGATCAGATATCGCGGAAGTTTAATTGGGGAAGTTACTGAGAAGCAGACTCTTGATCTGAGTGTCTATCGACCATTGGTTTATAGCAAAAAAGCCGATATGAATGACCTAGTGAAAGAAGTGAAAGAAATTCCTTTGGCTTTAAAGAGATTGGAAGAGCATCTAGCGCATAACTCCAAATAAAAGTCGAAGCAAGTAGCGGCCCCTGCGCTTCCCCCTCGGGACGAGCGCTGCGCGCTATGGGGCCGCAAGAAACGGAAGGAAAGGAAAGCCCTCCCTGCCTGCCCCACCTTCCCCGGTCGGGCTTTCCTTTCCTGGGCGGGGTGGGCCAGCCTCACCAGCCAGCCACCCCGCCTTTTTTCATTTAGAAAAGAATAAAAAAGCGCCCATACTTTTTTACCCTGATTCTCCTTGACCCGCGCTCTAAGGGCCAATTTGAGGGCACTTTTTAAAGGAATCCCTAAGGAGTTAGTTGGCTTCGCCAAAATAAACCTCATTTTTTTGCCCCTGCTGCGGCCGGCTCCACTTATACCTCTCGGCGCCTTGAAATCCTGTCAAGGGTGGGGGGTCCCCTCCCACGGGGCGCCCTCCCCGCAGCCCTAACGGGCAAACCCTTGACAGTAAAGCGCCTCGAGGTCGTTTCGCCTTGGCCCGCAGCGTTCGGGTCAAAAAAATATGCCCGAAAAAAAGGGCATCAGAGGAGGTCAAAGAAATGAAAATTGAAGTAGCACCGGAAAGAGATGGCCGAGTGGTCATCACCATCCTCCCCGAATTAGGGAAGAAGCCGGAAGTGGCCCTCAAGGGCCGGGAGAATGAGGAGCTTCCCCAGATCGTGAAGCCGGAAGAAGTCGTGGCTAAGACCGAAGAGGAGAAGCTCCAGGCCATTGAAGAGGACCCCCACGCCCTGGAAGAACTGGAGGAGGCCCGGAAGGAGAAGACCTTTCGCCGGGCCACGGAAAAGCAAATCAGGTATTTCCATCTTCAGGCACGGAAAGCCGGGATTAAAGAGGCCCAAGCTTGGCTGGAGGAGAACGGCTTCCCCCCTTCCTCCAAGGACTGCTCCCAGGCCCAGCTCTCGCGCGCCATAGACATGCTCAAGGACCTGGAGTGGGCCCGCTCCTTAGAGCCCAAAGGCTGGCGCCGGGAGCCCGTGGAGGCCGCCTGAAGAAAAGAGGGGAGGGGCTTCGCCCCTCCCCAGAACTGAGCTGAGCATAAGGAGGAGAAAATGTCTCAGGAAATTATACCAGAACCGAGAAAGTGCCTGATTGATGTGCGCTGGTTTCCCAGCCTGAAGGAAGCCAAGGCTGGGCGAGGAGCCTGGGAAATGAGTGGAAGCCCTGGGTGGAAATAGACAAGCCGGGCTTTACAAGGAAGTCCGGGTGGGTAGTGAGGATATACGAGAGAAAAGAGGGGGGAGAGAGATGAAAGAGGAGTGTTACCGCGCCCTAAGGGCCGTGCTCGAAGACTGGCTGGGAAATCTCTACAAAGAGAGGCGTAAGACCAGAGACTTAGGAGAACGGGACCGCATCACTGGAAAGATCGAGGAGCTCCAGAGGATCCTGGAGGGCCTAAAAGAGAAGGAAGAGAAGAAGTAAGAGGAGGGGGCTTGCGCCCCCCTTGGGCGAAATTAGTTGGCGAGGGCCAGCCGGTCTGGCGGGTTGGCCCTCGCCAATTGTATTTGGCCCCACCCGCCCAGCTCCGGCGGCGCCGGTCGCAGGGAACGCCTGCTCCCTCTCAGACTTTGGCCAGACCCAGCCTCCCCACCGCCTGAGCGCCGTCTCTGTTCTCCCTTTTCTTATCCTTAGGCTCCAGAAGCCTGGATAGGGTTAAAGAGTTCAGTTTGTCCCTTTTGGTCCAGGCTCAATCACTACCCTTAATTTATCCTGAAGGCTTTTGAAGAACTCTACTATCTCCAGGTCTCTGTTTTCCAACTTCTTCCCTTTCACCACCTCGTTTCCGCTTTCATCCACTACCGTTACCACGGAGAAATGCCTGTGCATTTCATACCCACATATAACATAATTTCAAGCCTCTTTTTTAGCTGCTCCTACTCCAAAAAGAGGAACATGGGAGGCTCCTTTTCATGGAATCAAATTAAATTACACTATGCTCCCCCCTGTGCTATATTAGACTGAACCCTATTCTTGCATTTCTTTGAAAATTCTTGAGACGAGCTTTAAAGAGCCAGGTTTGTTCAGTATTAAGACCCTCTGTGACAATTGAAATTTCTATTTGCTCGGAAGGACGGTCACGTAGGGAGTGTAGCCAAAACCGAGGTTCTCCCCCGTTTTAGCATCGAAAATGTAGATGTCCTGGCGGGAGCTGAAGTGTTCAATTGTCTCTATATCTCCTCTTTCAATCTTCTCCCAGACTAAGGCGGGAAACCTTTCATGACCCTCCCACGGCCTGCGGATCACATCAATGGTCACAACATAGATCAAGTCATCCAGCCTGTGCTCCGGCAGGACCATGCCGGTATCAATGTATTGTATGTAATCTGACCACCTCATGAGGAGGCACTGCGGGTTACGGGGTGTGTCGGCCACTTCCTCCTTGATTTGGGCTATAATCGCTTCTATCGTCTTCTCAATCGGGAACAGGTCAGGGGTAGAATAATCGGGTATTTTGATCCAGCTCAGGTCCCTAATTTCGTAAGCCTGAGCGGCAATGCTGATCCCATAATTCAAAATGGGAACAAGCCCTAATAAAATTAATAGCAATATAACTATGCTCCATTTAAGCTTCTTAAGCTTCATTTCCTCACCTCCCTAATAATCATTCCAATCATTAGAACTTTAAAGAGGGGCAACCCAGGTAAAATGATAGCCAGGACTCTTGTAGATTCGCGAGAGATTTCCGCTCCACCCCTTCCAGATCCCATCCTCATTCACCTGAAGTCCACTTGAGTAGACAGTGCGGCAAGAATTTCCGTAATAAAGGCTTTCCAATCCCACCTGAATATATTTCGCATACAAGGGCTGGGTGGAACCGCCCCGTTAAGTATTGTCAATATAAATCCACCAAGCACCATATTCATAAACAATTTTATAGGTATGAGTCGCCCCGGGATTTCCTACAGGATAAGAACTTCGATATTCATAATAAGAACCATTGGGGTATCGCCAAGCATAGTCTAGGGTTCTGAGAGTGGTATCCCAATGACCATTCAGGTTCCAACCTTTTGAATAACCTACCTGGTTCCAACTTTGATCTGAATTATTAGAGAAAACCCAGAGCGTATGGTTTGCTGCATAACCAATGTTTGGTTGAATATAATAGTCAGGGTTCGGGTTAGCGAAAATAGCAGCTCCCCCGCTCTAATGTTTAGGGGAATCCCAATAAATTTCCCCTTTTCCATAATAGTTTTGGGCATAAAAGGCGCTAGGGAAAATTAATGTTACAAGCAGAATGAAGACCAACACTTTTATGATCTTCCCAAAAATCCTTCCCATTTCTTATCCTCAATTTGAATTTTAAAAAAATCTATTTTTTTGCCAAGACCCCGAATTGCATCATCAAAAAGTACTCGAAATTAATTCATTGCCTCACTTAAAAAGGCGAATTGGCTCATTAAAGATACTGCAATCCATGTCAAAGGGGGGACATAAGTTTTTTTGCAAAGAAGTTTGTATTTTGATTTTTAGCATAGATTTGGCGGGCCATAAATAGAATTTTTTGGTAGTACCAAGGCTTTTGATTCCATGAAAATCTTATTTCTTTCTTTTTAAAATTCCGTTTTCAAAAGAAATGACTATTGAGGAAATGTTCCTCTGCGCACAATAATGGAGATCATCATCATGTCCTAAACTTGATAGACGTCTTCCGGTCCAGGATCTTTTAAAAGCTATCAATGGATCCTGGTAAAAATCCGCCAAAGCAAGAGCAGCATGAGCAGAATCAGTAAGCTCAAAATCACCTAAATTGAGAAATTCTTTTATAATGTAACCTGCACAAACTGAGTCGCATAAAGCAAAATCCCCATTTTGACCTGAACAAACAATAGTAACCCCATTTTGCGGTGCTTCCCCTTCAAAAAATGCCCATTCAGCGCATGAACGAGCGTTGAGAAGACTTCCCGTAAGAATTACAGGGGCCATTTCCAGGGATTTTAAAGCCTTTGTGCCATTTGACGTGGAAAGAACAATTTTTACTCCTTCAAGGTTGGCTTTTTCCAACTCGATAAGACAAGTATTTAAGTCGAACCCTGGAATTGGTAATCCTTTCTCTTCCCCTGCTAAAAGTAATGGAGGATTTATTTTTTGAGCTATTTTAAATGCTTCATTTTTTGTTTTTACGGGGATGACGAATTCCGTACCTTTCTCAAACATCTTAACCAGGGCGGAAGTTGCGAGAAGAACATCAACAACTATAATAACATTTTTCTTGGATGAGACTTTTTCAGGGAAAAAAGCAACATCGATCTTCATATGGGATCAAAAACTCCTTTCCTCGTTTTCCTAAAGTGACCATTGGTTTTTTCAGAAAGTTAAGTCCTTTTTCACATAAGTGCAATCCCCTTTAAATGCGGGAAAATTTCCTGATATCCTGCCCCTTAAAAGGGTTGGGGAAAGTGAGGAGGCTAATTTTGTCTTGAAATGAATGACCCCAAAACGGCAAATTGTTTCCGCAAAAAAAGGAATGCCCCGGGTTCTGAAATTCTAAAAAATTTTTTCCAATTTTTATTGAAAAAAATGGGATGTCCCTATATACTTAAATCAGCACATTGGTTCAAAAATGAACATTTGTGCAATTTAAGGTTTTCAAAGGAGGTGAAAAATTGACCGGGCAAATCGAACCCAGATGCCTTAGCTTCTCCCTTCCCCGATTTAACCTTTTTCACCTCTGTTTTTCCCGTTTTTGTTTCCCAAAAATTTTAACTCTTTGGAGGAGAACCAATGAATCAAGTTGAAAACAGAAAGGTTATCGTAGTAACTGGTGGAGGGCAAGGCATTGGAAAGGCAATTTGTCTTCACTTCGCTCAAAGGAACTTTGACATTGCTGTAATTGACAAAAATTTTCCCAATGCTATAGCCACAGCTCATGAAGCCCGAGAATTTGGGGTAAATGCGCAACCTTACGAGTGCAACATTACCAACTCAAAAAGAGTTAGTGAAACCTTTTCTCAAATTCACAAAGATTTTGGCCGCGTGGACATCCTTGTTAATAATGCAGGAGTTTTCTTCCGGGAGACCATTGAAGAATCAACCGACGACATAATTGATACTTTGATTAACGTGAACCTTAAGGGAATGCTTTTCTGCACCCGAGCGGTAATTCCCATTATGAAAGCTCAAAGATCCGGAAACATTATTAATGCTTGTTCCATTTTAGGGGCTTTTCCTGATTTTGGCCTTGGGGTTTACGGTGCTACAAAAAGCGGGGTTGCCATCTTGACCAGAGTACTTGCTGCTGAGCTTGCCCCTTACGGGATAAGGGTGAATGCTTATCAGCCCGCGGTTACCGATACCCCGATGGTTCACCACATTATTGTGGAAAGACCCGAGTCCAAATTGTCCCAAATTCCTCTCCGACGTTTTGGAAAACCAGAGGAAATTGCTCGATTAGTTTGGTTTTTGACTTCAGAGGAAGCCGATTATATCACTGGTCAAGTAATACCTTGTGATGGTGGAATTTGGTCTGTCCAAAGGCCTATGGAACCTTGGATTAGGGCCGGGTTACTTCCAAAAAAGGAATAAAAATTCTTTCCTCCGGAAGGGCGGTGAAAAATGGATCAATTCTTTCCTAAGTTTTGAAATGCCAAAAAGAGCTTCTAAAGGTAAATTCAAAAATTCCTTAGAAAGGGGAAATAAATGGGAGAAAAAGGTCAATATATTATTGGAATAGATAGTGGGACTTCCGTTGTTAAAGCTTCGGTTTTCGACCTAAATGGGAACGAAATCGCAGTATCCAACCGGAAAACCCCTGTCTATGAACATCATTATGGTTGGTCTGAGTTCGACCTAGACATTGACTGGAGAGAGACCGCGCTGGCAATTAAAGAAGTCATTGGGAAAGCGAACATTAAAAAAGAGGAGGTTGCAGCGGTCGGAATCACTGGCAAGGGAGTAGGGGTTTGCTTCATGGACAAAAATATCCGCCCCCTCCGTTTGGGAATATTGTGGAATGACGCCAGAACGGTTCCACTTATGGAAAAATGGATTGCTGACGGGACAATGGATGCAATTTTCGACATCAGTGCCAACTGGTTAATGCCTGGAGATATGGGCCTTCTAATTCCATGGATTGCCGAACATGAGCCCGATATTATTAAAAATACCTATCAAATCATGCTTCCCACGGCTTGGTTGGCTTATAAGCTTACTGGTGTGGTTCAAGCTAACCAAACAGATGTCTACAGCCAGTTGGATGCCCGGAAGGGGGATTATTCGGAAAAAATCTGGGAGTTAGAAGGGATTACCCAATATTCCCACATTTTCCCTGAATTAGGAAAACCATGGGACGTCTTAGGCGGGGTCACAAAACAAGCAGCGGAGGAAACAGGGCTCTTAGAGGGAACCCCGGTGGTGAGGCTTGGCTGGGACGTGATTGCTTGCACTGCAGGGGTTGGGGCTATCCATGATGGCCAAGCCAACATTATTCTGGGGACTTCAGGAGTAATCGAGGTTGTCTTACCTGAACCCAGCTTTAACCCCAAGAGGTTGGGGCTCCAATCTATCCATTCCGTTCCCGGCAAGTGGTGTAGGTTAATTGCGCCCATGAACTGCACTCCCCATGTTGACTGGTTCCTGGAAACAATGGGATATGAGGACAAAGCCAAGGCAAAAGAAAAGGGCTGCAGCGTTTTTGATATCCTCGAAGAAGAGGTGGGGAAAATTGAACCGGGTTCCCACGGGGTTATCTTCCACCCTTACATGAGCGCAACTGGGGAAAGGGCTCCTTTTACAAAGACAACTGCAAAAGCTAACTTTTTTGGTTTGGATTACCACAGCAACCGTTATGTTTTGCTAAGGGCTCTTTATGAAGGGATCGCATTTTCCAATAAGCACTGCCTTGATGTTTACCCCATTCCAATTACCGACGTAAGGCTTTCGGGTGGAGGGTCTAAGAGTCCCGTATGGTGTCAGATCTTCGCTGATATTTTGAATTCCCCTATTAGGATTCCCTCGGGAACCGAACTAGGGGCAAAGGGAGCAGCTTGGAATGCCGCTTTTGCCATTGGCATCTTTAAAACCCGGGAAGAGGCAGTTGAGAAATTTTGCCAAGTCACTCGAACTTATGAGCCTAAGCCTGAAGCGGTTAAGAGATATGCTGAACTATACGAGATTTATAAAATGCTGATTCCTCAACTCTACGAAGCTTGGGATGCAAGGGCTGCCTTCCTCAAGAAATACAATAAAGAATGAAAACCCCCTCTCCTAAAAAATTTCCATTCTAGAGTCTTTTTTAGGAATCAGACTCTAGGACCAAGAAGGGGGCAAGGATTGCCCCCTTCTTGAATTTTGGATTAAAGAGATTTTCCTAACCCCTGGTTAAAAAGCCAGGTCAAATAGAAGAGCCTTTGCAGTGATTGAATCTACAACAAGGTAATCAATGTATCCCGCTTTAAGGGCGTAAAATAAAGCTTTAGCTTTTCCTAAGCCTGCGATGCAGGCAATTACACATTTTGCCCGTTTTATGTCCTCCAACCGAATCCCCAAAGTTCTTTGATCTAAATCGCTATCACAAATATTTCCTTCCGAATTATAGAAACGGTTGCACATAATCCCAACCGCACCTTCTTTTTGAAGCCTTTGGAGATCTTCTTGTTTTATGTATCCTGCCTGGGTTAAACAGGAATCCGCTCCCGGGACTCCGATGCTTATCACCAGTTTGTCGCAATTCCTTCCCAGCTCTAGGACGTTTTTTATTTTTGCGTCGCTCATAAGGGCTTCCGCAATTGCCTTTCTGTCAACCATGGCGGGGCAAGGAAGAGTAAAAGCTTCCGCTTCAAGTTTTTGGGCTAAAGTTTGAACAATTTCATTGGCATAGTTTTTTGCCTTGGCATTGTCTACGCCCCCACTCAATTGGACAATAGTTGCTCCGGGAAGCCTGAAAGAGGGCAAGTTTTTTACCACTTCATATATTGTTACGCCCCAGGCGACCCCAATCCTGTCCCCTGGTTCGAAAAGCCGAGAAATAAAAGGAACAGATTCGCGGGCTGTAATTTGCTTTGAAAGTGTGTCATTTGCTTCTGGGACAAATACCACTTTCGCATCTTTTAGCGAAAAAAGAGATATTAGTTTTTTCTCGAGGGAGTGTAAGTCTTCAAAGGGGTTCGAAATGATTACTTTTACTAACCCTGTTTCCCTGGCCAACTTTAACAACCTGGAAATTTTTGGCCGTGAAAGCCCCACCTTTTTGGCAATTTGTGCTTGGGTTAGTTGTTCCTCATAATAAAATTTTGAAACTTCTATCAATAGATCGCTTAATTCTTCTTGTTTTTTCACTTAAGGAATTCCACCTTCGAAAGGGTTTTTTTAATTTTAACACGAAATATAGGTTGGCCCCTCGAATAGATAAAATTTCTTGGGAATTTTCTTTGCTATTTTTCCCTTATTTTTTTGAAATTAGGGTCGATATAAGCGAGTATTTTCGCTTTGAAAGTTTAAGGATTTGTTTCTATTTGAAGGAATTCTTCCATTATTTTTACTCCGGAGCTGGTTCCCAAACGGTCAGCCCCTGCTTCAATCATTTTCCGGGCATCCTCGAAAGATCTAATGCCCCCCGAAGCTTTGATTTTTAAATCATTTCCCACGACCGAACGAATTAGTTTGACATCCTCCACCGTTGCTCCCCCTGTGCCGAAACCGGTTGATGTTTTAACAAAATGAGCACCAGCTTCTTTTACTAGGCCAGAAGCTATCTTCTTTTCTTCCTCGGTTAGATAACAGGTCTCGATAATCACCTTTGTAATTGCTGGCTTAGCCGCTTGTACTACCCCTTTAATATCCCCTAAGACCAAATTGAGATCCCCTGACTTCAAAGCGCCAATGTTTATGACCATGTCCACCTCTTCCGCACCATCTTCAACGGCTTTTTTCGCTTCAAAGGCTTTCACTTGGGCTGTATTAGCTCCCAGGGGGAAGCCGATGACGGTTGCCACTTTTACCTCGGTCCCTTTGAGAAGGTCGGAACAAAACTTTACATAGGAAGGGTTCACACAGACCGCTGCAAACTTAAACTCTTTTGCTTCTTTGCATAGCTTGGAAATTTCATCCTCAGAAGCGGTTGCTTTTAGGAGCGTATGGTCAATAAATTTTGCCAATTCCTGCCTGTTCATTTCTCTCTCCTTTCAAAAATTCAAGCTAAATTAAACCTTCTTGGGCTAATCCCTTTCTAATTTTATCTCTTTCCTCTTCCGAAAGGTCTTTTAATGGAATTTTCATTGTCCCAACGGAATTTCCGATCAAGCCGGAGACAAATTTGTAACCCGCCATGAATGGCCCAATCTTCAAAATTTCTCTAATTCGGAGGATTTTAAATTGAATTTCTTGGGCTAATGGGAAATTTCCCTTGAAGAAAGCTTCGCACAAATCAATAACCACTTTGGGAAAGACTGTGGATACTAGGGAAATAACCCCTGCTCCCCCTAAATGCAAAGTAGGGAGGATGGTAGCGTCGCTTCCTGCAAAAATCTCAAGGTTTCTCTCTTTTCCGATTTCGCGGATAAGAGTTTGTAGATGGATGATATCTTGGGTGCTGTCTTTATAACCTTTGACATTTTTAAAATTAGTAAAAAGCCTGGCGAGAAAAGAAGGAGAAAGAACGTAACCGCTTTGAGGGGCATTATAAATATAAACTGGAAGCTTCGATCTTTCAATAATTTCCTTTAGGAATTGAAAGACCCCGTTTGGAGGATATGGATAAACCATTGGTTGGGTAATTGCAACTGCATCCAGCCCCAAATCCTCATAGGCTTCTAACAGTTTTAAGGCCTCCGTTAGAATGTTGCAAGCTATGTTTCCCATTACCGGTACTTTTTTCTGGGCATTTGAAACCGTTACCTTTGCGGCCTCAATTCTTTGGCCCAGGTCCATGATTAAACATTCACTGGCAAGACCATTTACGAAAAGCCCCCCAATCCCTTCCTTTATTTGGAATTGGACTTCCCCGCCCAGAAGCTCGCTGTCTACTTCCCCTTTGGGGGTAAAAGGAGTTAGTAATTCGGTAATTGCACCTTTAAACAAGACATCTTGCCCCTTTGAATCCAATTTTTCACCTCCAATATCCTTTGCACAATTGTTCAAATTAGAACCGATGTTCCAAAACAGTATACCTCTAAAAAGTACTCTAAACAATGGTTTTAAAAAAAATTTCTAATTCATGTAAAAGAGAAATTTTAAAAATATTCGCTTTTTGGATGGTAATAAAACCAAAGAGAGATCTTTAGGGGGCTTAATGGATTTGAGGGAAAGTAAAAGGGTTTTGGGTTGAAGGAGCTCAAAGAGAATGGAAGGAAGGGGGAAAGGGGTTGACACTCGCTTAGTAGAACCTCTTGGATTGGTCTTACCTATTGTTGCCCATTTTGGGTTTAGGCTTTTGGATCACAAAAATTCTTTGCGAAGTCATGGGTGCCAGTTCGAATTCTATTTGATTTTTAAACCTGGTGAGGTATTGTTTCTTGGCCTTTAGGTTTTGAATTGGATTTACGGAGCTCAGGCTTTAGGAAAAAGCTTGGGTAACCGATTCCAAATAAGTTCCTTTTTCGAAGGAGGAAAAGCTGGGCCGTTGCTTTCCAGACAAGATTTGGAAACTATTGAAAAGGTATGTTTAGAGGGGGATTTTTTTCAAAAAAATCAAAGTGCTGTAAATCAAACTCGCCGCTTCCAGCCTGGTGATGGGCTTTTCCGGCCGGAATGTCCCGTCCTCGTACCCCGTGACGATTCCCAGGTCGTGAAGGGTCAGCACCATCTTCCGCGCCTTGCCGTCCCAGAGAGTAGGGGAGAGGTCGAGAAAGGGCTCCGGGGCAGGTGACCCATTCCCGCACGGATGGGATTCCCAAGAACCAGAACCCCTTGAGCCCGAGGACCTACTATTCAATTCTTTCCCAGAGGAAGAGCTCTCCGAACCCGAAACAGACTTTCCCGAACCAGCAATAGACCTCCCCGAACCAGAAGAGTCCGGGGACCCCTTCCCCTTCAATTCCGAGTTCCGCTACCCCGGGGATCCCCCTCACTGGATCCGCTTAAGACAACCCGTCCCCGATGGGGCAAGGCTCTTCGCCCAGGGGATTGAAGTGGCGGGGATCTCCTTCGAGAGCGCCCGGGAGAACGCCCTCTCCTTCGCTTACGGAAAGGAGCGCTCCCTGGAGCTGAAGCGCGATCCGGGGAACCCCTACGATGGAAACGCCGTGGAAGTCTGGGGCAGGTGGCGGAGTGAGGAAGGTAAGGAATGCTATGGCCTCCTGGGCTACGTCCCCCGGGAGCTGGCCCTTCGCCTGGCCCAGGAAGCTCCCTCAGCGGAGCTTTTCGCAACCCTGGAGACCTTGATCCTCCCTCGGAGAAAGAAGTCCCCGGGGATCAGGTTCTCTCTGTGGGTCTCTTCCTGATTGAGTTTTTGGATGATTAAAGCGAAAAAGAGCTTTTAATATAAGTTTGTGTCCCTATTCCAATTTTAGTCAAAGGGTTCCTTTGAAATATTTTTGGTATAATGATGATTAATCATCTGGGAACGGTTTACTGCGGAAAAGTTCGTTAAAAATGGGATTTAATTTTACGCGAAAATGGATGGGTCTGTCCGTCCCCAGAAATAAAAAAACCTTGGAAGCGGCATCACAACGCGCCCATAGCTCAATTGGATAGAGCGACAGACTTCGGATCTGTAGGTTGCGGGTTCGATTCCTGCTGGGCGCGCTTTTCTTCTCTGGACCTTTTTGGAGTTTCTTATTTGCCCTGGGGGTTTATCCTTTCGATTTTCCAAAAAATTTTGGTTTGTGGGGGTTCTGACTTTACTGTGAAGAAATGGTTTCCACTACCAAGGCAGTCCCTTTTTCCTTGAAATTAATCTTTTCCTTGGGCAGGGGCGATTTTCGGAATAAAAGATCAAGAAGCGGGGAGAAACTGGCGGATTTCTTCCTTGATTTCCCTAGCCAATCCCGATTTTTTCTCTGGGGAGAGTTTTTCCATGCCCAGGATTTTTAAGAAATAAGGGAGGGCATCCTTTTCTGGCACCATTTCCAACTCCATCAGGGTATCGAGGGCATAGATCAAATCGGAGGTTTCATCCTTCCCCTTGATGGAGCCTCCTAAAATTCCGGAAGCAGTTTCAAGCCTTTCTCTGGTTAGGCGGGCATCCTCCTTGTTAAAAAGGATTTCCAGCTCCTCAAGGTTCTCCCGAGGAAAATCCCATTCGCTTGCCTCGAGGTTCTCCGCAAGGTGAGAAACCGTTGATGGGCCGGTTAAGGCGCAGAGAATTTGAGGGTGGGAAAGAACCCAGGCCAGGGATACCTGAGCAAGGGTTTTTCCGTTTTCCCTTGCGATTTCCTCCATTTTTTCCCGGACCCGGAGTCCCGATCGGCGGAGGTCGAAATGAAAAAGGGGATCGATGTTCCTCAAATCACCTGGGGGAAAATTCTCCGGAATTGATTTCAACGAGAGCATCCCCCGACCTGTGGTGCTGAAAGCGATCCCCTTTAAGTTTTTGGTTTCCAGGAGCGGGAAATACCTGGTTCTGGCGGAACGAGATACAGGGGATAATTCGAACATTAAAGAGAAGGGCTGCCCCAGTTCGAGATAGTGTTTTACCCTGCTAATGGGCAGATGTCCAACCCCATACTGGATGATTTTTCCCTCACGCTTCAAGCCCTCAAGGACGGCAATAGTTTCGCTCACCGGGGTTTTAGGATCGTCGAAGTGCACCTGGAGAAGGTCAATCCAATCCGTTTTCAGCCTTTTTAAGCTTCGTTCCACCGCGCTTTTAATTCCCCTTTCAGTCAGGTCGAAGTTTCCATCGTCCTGAACCCCGACTTTTGTGGAAATGAAAACCTCTTTCCTAAAAGGAAAAACCGCGTTTCCAAGGACCTCTTCGGCAAGTTCCCCGTAACTTCCCGCTGTGTCGTAGAAATTTACCCCGGATTTGTGGGCGATGCGGATCATCTGCTGGAACTCATCCGGGTCTTTCTTCCCGTATACCCCAGAAAGTGAATAACACCCAATTCCGATCGCCGATACCTTTAAACCCTTATGAAAACGGTATTTCATTCTTTTTCCCCTTTAGGGCGTCAAATTTTCGATCTGCTTCAATTAAGGCTACCAATCCCTTAAGCAGGGCTTCCTTCTCCTTTTGGCTCATCAAGGCTAATAATTCTTCGAGAATTGCGGAGACTTCCTCCTTCAATTTTGAGATCAACTTTTTTCCTTTTGGGGTGATGAAAATCCGGATTGCCCTTCTATCCTGGGGATCAACCTTCCTTTTTGCCAGACCATCCCCTTCAAGCGCGTCCACGATCCTTGTTACTGATGGACGGAGGAATGATCGAGCCCGTGCCAGGTCTCCCAGGGTCTGGCCATCGTTTTCGGCGATCCATTGAAGGGCTTCGAGCTGGAGGTTCGTTAAGCCAAGCTTGCTGCCTGTTTTGGTCTTGTGGACCCCGAGCCTGAAGAAAATCGTGCCTAAAATTTGGGCCAATTCATCCATTTGCATTTTTTGCCCTCTAAGTTTAATTAATGAATGCAAAAATTTAACAATTAAAAAATATTAACAAAAAATAATTAAATGTCAAGTAGGGCTCAAAAAAATTATTTTCCTTCTACCATTTCAGACCATTTTTTTGCCAGCTCATCCCTCCTGGGCTTGTATATCACCTCGTAAAAATACCTTTGAGAAAGGAGGACACCCTGGTCATAACCCCGACAGATTTCCAGAGCTTCTTTCCAGGCATCCTCGAATTTCCCCTCGAACCTTTTTTCAATCTGTTTTTGGAAATCTCTCTCGGTTTGGATTTCGTTTCCGATGGTGTAATAAGTCCGCCCTTCCAGTTCCACCGCGTAAGCCAGTTCGTCCCCAATTTCCTCCGCTTTGAAAGTCTCCTGAATTTGCCTGACCTTCTCTGGAGGGAGGGGTTTCTTTGCCAGGATGATCTCTCCCGGAGGACGCGCACCCTTCACCACCTTAAAACCCTTCTTTGCTGCTGCGTAAAATATCGCCCGGTTAAGGCCAAAACTTTTGGCTGTCTCCAGGGGTTTTCCTAAGACGAATGCCCGTGCGGCCTGAAGGGTGGCCATCACCTGAAACCTTCCTACTGCCATAATTCCCTCACCTCGGTTTTATTTTTCGCCAATTGGCGGTTGCCATGGGGGCATCCTTACCAAGAAGATAGGGGCTGTTAACTTCCTTGACCACAATCCCCTCGTTCCCTTTCTGGACCGCTTCCCTTAAATGTGATTCCAGGTCGATAACCTTTTCCCCCCAAACAAAGTAAAAGGGTTCCTTTAAACCCAGGTGGGAAAGGATCTCCTTTCTCCTGCAAAGAGGGAGATTCCCCAGGAATTCGCCCTTGAAGAAAATGATATCGAAAATGAGGACCATGGGTTTCCCCCTGGGATTTGCGGTAAACAGGGATGGGATGAAGCGCCTCCCCTGGTCGCAATAGAGCTCGCAATCGAGGATTGTCCCGGGGGGCACATTTGATAATCCTGATCGGGGAACAGCTTTAAGCTTCTCCGTCCAATTTGGTTTCCTCTCCAGCCTCCTTCCCCAGAATTCCACTCCCTCTTCTTTAACGATTATTTGCATCCTCCAGCCGTCAATTTTTGGCTCCCAGATCCAATCTCCGGATAATTTTTCCCCAAAATAGGGGATTGGTTGCATCAGCCAGACGGGGCGAAAAATTTTGGTGTTCACCTTTTCGGCCTCTTCCCTAATGGATGGTTGGGATACCGTGTTCCCCTTTAATTCCAGCAGGAATTGAAGAAGTTTTTCGTCCACCCTCCTCTCCAGGGGCTCTTCCATCCAGTAAGAACATCTCCACGGTCTCCCGGGACTCTCCTCGCCTTTTACGCTCAGGGTACCGATCACTTTGCCCACCCGGGGAAGGTCATACATGCTGTCGATCCTGCAGCCTTTTTCATTCAAGCTTCTTTTTAAAATCTTCCTCATTTTCTCCTCGAAGAGCTGAAGGGCGGAGGAGACCTTTTCCCTGTTCTCGGGAGTGACTTCCAAAAAAGGAAGGGAGAAGTAAAGGCAGGTCCCATTTCCGGTCACTGCTTGGTAGGGCTTTTTAAATCCCTGTTTCTCGAACCAGGCGGAGATCTCCAGGGCGATCTCTATCGACCTTTCAAGCTCCTCCCCAGATGAGGGAGAGTCAGTCTCCCTAATGGGGTCAAGGTCCAGGACGACTGTCTGGAGCCCGATGATGTCGGAGGCCCTGGCGCACTTTTTGGTCTCTGGAGCCCTGTCCCTAATTAAAGCGTAGATGTTCCTCTTTCCGTTCCATGCCCGACAGACTTCAACGAATCCCTCCTCGTCCTTCACGATTTTGGAAATGGGATAAAAGCCCCTCTTTAGGAAGCGCAGTTCGGTTTGGTAACGGTGGTTGAGGAGGCGATAAAAGAGCCTGACGTGTTTTTCGTTAAAGTTCATTCCCCTTGGGAATTATAGTCCTAAAGTTTTGGAGAATCATTTCCGGATTTTGCCTTCCGTACAACTTTTATCCTTCTCCTGCCAAAACCTTCACTTGCCTTTTTTCGGGAAATTTCCTGTTAAATTTAGTCCCCTTCCCTCTTTTTTAAAAAACTTATATAATCTGGGTGGCTTTTACCGGAGGCTTTTGAACACCAGTTGGCTTCAAACACCAGGGGAATAAATGCCAACGGGCTTTTTAGTGGGTCGTTAGCTCAATTGGTAGAGCATCTGACTCTTAATCAGGCGGTTACAGGTTCGAGTCCTGTACGACCCACCAGAAAATATTAAGGATTGTTCTGGTTTTTATCTTTCTTTAAGGCCTCATCCCCAGAAATGAACAGGAATGGCTCTTTTGTAAGGTAGAAAAGCCCCTTTTTTAACCCTATAATTTTAAAAAGCGCGAAGGTGGCGGAATTGGCAGACGCGCTGGACTTAGGATCCAGTGGTTCAAACCATGCGGGTTCGAGTCCCGCCCTTCGCACCAGGAATTTGAAAATGAACCCTGAGGAAGGAGAACATAAATTGCAGACTGAAAGAAAAGACCTGGAAAACCAGGTGGAGATGAAAGTAACCGTACCCCGGGAAAGGGTGGATAAGGCCTTGGCCCAGGCTACGGACAGGTTGGGGAAAGATGCCCTCATCCCGGGTTTTCGCCGGGGAAAAGCCCCCCCGAATGTGGTCAAGGCTTTTTTAGGCAAGGAAAAAATCCGCGAAGAAGCCCTTTCTTCCCTTCTGGAGGAAACCCTGGAAGAGATTTATCAGAAGGAGAACCTGACCCCGTTATTTTCCCCACAGATTAAGGTCGAGCAGTTTGAAGAGGGAATGCCCTTTATCTTTAGCCTTACGGTTGATCCCTGGCCCGAATTCGAACTTCCCCCCGTGGAGCAGGTAAAACTTGATCTTCCACCCCCGATTGTCACCGATGAGGATGTGGAAAAAACTCTTTTCAGACTCAGGGAGAGCTTCGCCACCTTGACCCAGAAAGAAGGGCCCGCCGAGTCTGGTGATGTCCTGGTTATCAAGTGGCGCTTGGGAGAGGAACCCTGGAACACCCAGATGGTGGAACTGGGGAAGGAGGCTTTTCTTCCGGATTTCGACAGGAACCTCGTTGGTTTAAAGGCGGGGGATTCCAAAATCGCTCCCCTGGAGTTGAGAGGGGAGAAAGCGGAAATTGAAATTCAGGTCGTGGAGGTGAAGAAGAAAGAGATCCCTCCGGAAGACGACGAGTTCGCCAAAAATTTCCAGTTATCCTCAATTGAGGAATTAAAGGAAAAAGTTAAATCCGATTTAAAAAATTACACTGAAAACGAGTATCAGAAGAAGTTAAAGGAAGAGTTCATCAACAAGTACATTGAGCTCATCCCCCTGGAATTTTCCGAGAGGGCAAAAAACAAAG
Source organism: Caldisericota bacterium (assembly GCA_024655965.1). Taxonomy (GTDB): domain Bacteria; phylum Caldisericota; class JANLFM01; order JANLFM01; family JANLFM01; genus JANLFM01. The sequence goes on from JANLFL010000003.1 coordinate 18,165, forward strand.
CCCTGGAGAACTACGTTGATTCTTTTAAAGATTATTTGAGGAGTTCCGGGCGCACCTTGAATGACTTCCTGCGGGACATCGGCCTTACGGAGGAGGAATGGCGGGAGACCGTCGCCCGGAAACAGGCCCTTCAAACCCTTAAGGAACAGATCGTACTCTGGAAGGTTGCCGATGAAAGGGGAATCGAGATCCAGGAACAGGAGCTCAGGGAAGCTCTCAGCGAAAGGGAGGATGCGGACCCCGAGTCCGTATACGGAAGTTTGAGAAGGAGGAAAGCCCTTGACGAGCTTTTTCATGATTGGCAGGTTTCATTGATTCTCTCAAAGGAGAAGCCAGAGGAAGGGGGAGAGAATTGAAATGGTGATCCCTTACGTGATCGAGCAAACTCCCAGGGGAGAGAGGGCATACGATATTTACTCCCGGCTTCTCAAGGACCGGATCGTCTTTCTTGGAGGACCAGTTATGGACGACCTGGCGAACTCCATCATTGCCCAGCTCCTTTTCCTGGAAGCGGAGGATCCCTCGAAGGATATTTACCTGTACATCAATAGCCCTGGTGGGCTGGTATCCGCCGGTTTAGCGATATACGACACCATGCAGTACCTGAAATCGCCAATCAACACCATCTGCCTTGGGCTTGGGGCAAGCATTGCGGCTCTGATTCTTTCCGCGGGAACAAAAGGAAAGAGGATGGCTCTTCCCCATGCGCGGATTCTGATCCACCAGCCTCTCCTTACCGGACAGGGGATCTCAGGGGCTGCCAAAGACATTGAGATTGAAGCCCGGGAAATCCTGGAAACCAAGAACATCTTGAATAAAATCCTGGCAAAGCATACCGGTCAACCTTTGGAAAAAATCGAGAAGGACACCGAGAGAAACTTTTACATGTCCGCGGAGGAAGCAAAGGAATACGGGCTGATCGACCACGTATTCTATAAGAGGGAATAAGGAAGAAGACCTTCAAAAGGCTTAAGCGGTTTCCTTGCTGATCAAATCTCTTCCCTGGATTGGGGGGATTTTGGAAAAAATTTGGTAAAATTTTGTTTAAAGAGGGAAGGGGTTTTGTTCCTTTTAATTAAGGTGAAATGAGAATTTGAGGATTTTTTTAAAAAATTAGCACTCTAACCAAAAGAGTGCTAAAATATGGCTTAAAGAAATGGAGGTGAAACCATGGCCCGAGAAAACGCACAATCAGTCTGGGAGAATATGACCGAAGCGCCGCTGCTTCCGCTGCGCAACGTGGTCGTTTTCCCTCACATGATCATCCCCCTAACCGTTGGTAGGGAGAAGACCACTAAATCTCTGGAAGAAGCTGTCCAGAAGGACAGATTAATAATATTAGTTACTCAAAAGGAGGAGTCCATTGAAGATCCTGGTCCCAATGACGTTTTCGACGTTGGAGTTGGGGCTGAGATCCTCAGGCTTCTCAAGATGCCCGATGGCACCTTCTCCGCCGTGGTGGAGGGAATCTGTCGGGTAAAAATCGAGGAGTTCCTCCAAACTTCCCCGTCTTACAAGGTTAAATTCCGGTATCTCCCGGAGGTTTATCAACCTTCGAAAAGCCTCGAAGCCCTGATGAGAATGGTAGTCGAGCAATTTGAAAATTATGCCCGGCTTTCCAAGCGTGTTTCCAGCGAAGCCACCGTTGCCATCATGAACGTGGATAACCCGAACCAACTGGCTGATTTGATTGCCGCAAACATGGTCCTTTCAATAAAGGAAAAGCAGGAAATCCTGGAGATCACCGATGTTTATTCCCGGCTTGAGAAAATTGGCGAGGTCCTTTCCAAGGAACTCGAGGTTCTGGAACTTGCCAAAAAACTCGAGGACCGGGTTAAAACCTCGGTGGAGAAAAGCCAGAAGGAGTACTTCCTCCGGGAGCAGATGAAAGCCATTCAACAGGAACTGGGGGAGAAGGACGAGAAACTTGCGGAGATCGAAGCCTATCGAGCAAAGATGGAGAAAGTCAATCCTCCCCCGGCGGTGAGGGAGAAGGTCGAAGAGGAACTTTCCCGCTTGGAAAAGATGCCCCCCATGGTTGCGGAATCCACCGTGGTCCGGACTTACCTCGACTGGCTTCTTGATCTTCCCTGGAGCCTGGAAACGCCTGACAAGCTCGACCTGAAGGAAGCCGAAAAAATCCTTGAGGAGGACCATTATGGTTTAAAGGAGCCCAAAGAGAGGATCTTGGAGTTCCTTGCTGTGAGGCATCTTTCCGGAAAGGTAAAAAGCCCCATCCTCTGCTTTGTCGGCCCCCCCGGAGTTGGTAAGACTTCCCTTGCCAAATCTATTGCCCGGGCGATGGGACGGAAATTCGTTCGCATGTCCCTTGGGGGTGTTAGGGACGAAGCTGAGATCAGGGGTCACCGCCGAACTTATGTGGGGGCCCTTCCGGGGAGGATCATCCAGGGGATGAAGAATGCCGGGTCTAAGAATCCGGTTTTCCTCCTTGACGAAATTGATAAACTGGGAACCGATTTCCGGGGAGATCCTTCAGCGGCTTTGCTTGAAGCCCTTGACCCGGAGCAGAACCACTCCTTCTCCGACCACTACATCGAGGTCCCCTTCGACTTATCGAAGGTCCTTTTCATCACTACTGCAAACGTTTTGCACACCATTCCCCCGGCCCTTCTCGACAGGATGGAGGTCATAAGCCTTCCTGGTTACACTGAATTGGAGAAAGTGAAGATCGCCGAGCGGTTCCTCATCCCCAAGCAACTGGAGGCAAACGGGCTCTCTCCCGACGACCTCAAGGTAAACGAGGGGGCAATCCTGAGAATTATCAGGGAATACACTCGGGAAGCTGGAGTGCGGAACCTGGAAAGGGAGATTTCCAACATCTGCAGAAAGGTAGCAAGGGCTAAAGTCGAAAATAGGGATTTCTCAGGGGTCATCGTCACTTCCAAAACCGTTCCCCAGTACCTGGATATCCCCCGCTTTCACTACGAATCCGCGGAGAAACAGGATGAAGTGGGAGTGGCTACCGGGGTGGGAGTGAGCGAATACGGGGGAGACATTATGCCCATTGAAGTCGCCCTGGTGAAGGGAAAAGGAGAACTTCTCCTGACCGGCCAACTTGGGGACGTGATGAAAGAGGCGGCAAGGGCTGCCATCACATACGTTCGCTCCAGGGCCAAAGAACTGGGAATTGATGAGAATTTCTATCGCCAGATGGACATTCACATCCACGTCCCAGCCGGCGCTATTCCCAAGGAGGGACCGTCTGCGGGAATTGCCATGGGAACTGCCCTCGTCTCCGCCCTGACCGGGAAACCGGTGAGGAAGGATGTGGCAATGACCGGGGAAATCACCTTGAGGGGAAGGGTCCTTCCAATAGGTGGAGTGCGGGAGAAAGTCCTGGCTGCCCACCGTGCGGGGATCAAAACCATGATCCTCCCTGAAGCAAACAAAAAGGAATTGGAGAAACTCCCCCCCATCGTAAAGAGGAGCATGAAATTCGTACTGGTTAACCACATGGACGAGGTTTTGAAGGAAGCCCTTTTAAAGAAGAAAAACTGAGTCCTTGAGTTCAACTTCTTGCTTCTTTATGATTAGCGCAGGATGTCCTGCGCTAATCGGCTTTTTACAAGGTCTAAGAGGTGGCAATTCCTTGTCATTGCCCTCCTATCCGCCCTGGGGGGCCTTCTTTCCCCTTCAGTTTTTCTTTTGACTAGGTGGAACCCAACGTTTTTTTTCCTTGTCCTTTTTGTTTTTATCCAGGGAAGAACCCTGAAAGGGGAAAGATATCCCAGAAGGATTTTTTTAGCCTCCATTTTTTTAGGGTTCATCTTCGGTTTAAGCCAGGCTCTTGGGATTTACCTTTTTTTCCATTCCACTGTTGTCTTTACCCCCTTTTACATCCTGGATCGTTTCTGGATCATCCAGGCTTGTCTCCTCATCGGGGGTTTTTTATCCCTGATGTTCCACGCTTTTTTTCAAAAAGAATATCTGGCTTCTCTGGTTTATCTCGGGCTTTCCCTTTTGATGGACTTCTTGACCTCCCAGTACTTCATCACCAGAAGGTTGATGACCTTTTTGCCCTCCCGTCCATACCTTTTCCCCCTGGTTATTATCCTGGGATATTTTTGCGTCTCTTTACTTTACCATTTGCGCGCGCTTAAAATGCTAAAAATAATTGGCAAAGAAGGGAAGGAAAATGAATCGGTTTAAGCCTGAGCTGAAAGGCTCAATTCCTCAGGATGCTATCGCAATTAAAATCGATGGGAACCTCCTTGACCTGTCGGCTTTTAAAGAGGGAATGACGGGGGATTTCGTGACCGCGGATACGGAGGAAGGCCTGGAGATTCTTCGCCATAGCACCTCTCATTTGATGGCTCAGGCGGTGAAGGAAATTTTCCCTGAGGCAAAACTGGGGATAGGACCTGCAACCTCCGAGGGATTCTATTATGATTTTGACCTTCCTCGCCCCTTGACCCAGGAGGACCTGGCTTTAATCCAGGAGAAAATGGAGGAACTTTCCAGGAAGGACATTCCCTTTAAGAGAGAGGAGATGGGGAAAGGGGAAGCCATAAAGCTTTTTCAGGATTTAAACGAGACCTTCAAGGTCGAACTGCTCAACGAGCTTCCCGAGGATAAGGTTTCCATTTACCGATCGGGCGATTTCGTGGACCTCTGCCGGGGACCCCATGTTCCTTCAACCGGGTATCTCAAGCACTTCAAACTTTTAAGCGTGGCTGGGGCTTATTGGCGGGGCAATGAGAGGAACCCGATGCTTCAAAGGATTTACGGGACTGCTTTCCCCTCCAAAGAAGCCCTTGATAATTACATGTTCCTTCTTCAGGAAGCCCAGAGAAGGGATCACCGGCGGCTGGGGAAAGAGCTGGAGATTTTCTCCATCGAAGATATATCCGGTGCAGGGCTCGTTGTCTGGCACCCCAAGGGGGCCATTTTAAGGCGAATTATCGAGAATTTTGACCTCGAGGAGCACCTCAGGCGGGGTTACAACCTGGTAACATCTCCCCACCTTTCTAAATCGGATCTCTTCAAGGTCTCGGGGCACACGGAATTTTATCGGGAGAACATGTACTTTTTGGAAATCGACGAGCAGGAATTCGTCCTCAAGCCCATGAATTGTCCCTTCCATGTCCTTATTTACCGGAGCAAAACCCGCTCCTACAAAGACCTTCCCCTTCGGTTTTTCGAGATGGGGACCGTTTACCGTTACGAACGGTCGGGAGTTCTCCACGGCCTTTTAAGGGTCCGGGGCTTTACCCAGGATGACGGCCACATTTTCTGTCGCCCTGACCAACTATTGGACGAGCTTCTGGGGGTTCTTGATCTTGTAACTTTCATGCTCGGGGCGTTTGGGTTCAAGGAATTCGACGTGCGCCTTTCCACCCAACCAGAGAAATTCATTGGGTCTCAGGAAAACTGGGATAGAGCCACCCAGGCTTTGAAAGAAGCCCTGGAAAAAAGTGGGATCCCCTACAAAGTTGATCCTGGAGAGGGTGTATTTTACGGGCCCAAGATTGATACCAAATTGAAAGATGCCCTGGGGCGGGCATGGCAGGGACCAACTGTTCAGGTCGATTTCAATTTCCCCGAAAAATTCAACCTAACCTACATGGGAGAGGATGGCAGAGAGCACCAGCCGGTCATGATTCACCGGGCGATCCTCGGTTCTCTTGAGCGCTTCATCGGGGCTTTGATTGAGCATTACGCTGGGGACTTCCCCTTATGGCTTGCTCCCCAGCAAGCGGTGGTGATTCCCATCTCCACCCGTCACCACGAATATGCCCTCCAGGTCCTGAGCCTCTTGGAGCAGAATGGCATTAGGGCTGAGGTGGACTTTAGGGGGGAGAAAATGAATGCCAAAATAAGGGACGCAGAACTGAGCAAGATTCCTTTCCTGCTCATTGTCGGCGACCGGGAGGCGGAATCCGGGTCAGTATCAGTTCGAAGGAGGAAGGTCGGGGATCTCGGCCCCATGCCCCTGGATTCCCTTATTTCCAAGATGGTTAAGGAGGTTTCCTCCCGTAGCCTCGAGCCCCTCGATTGATTTTTATTGCCAAAGGGATTGTGAAAATCTTTTAAAAATTTCCTTGACTTGACTTTAATCCTTCTTCCGTGTTATCTTCACAAGACGAAAAGAAGGGGAGTTTTCCCCTCACCCTGTGGCGCCGCCAACAGGGTAAAAACTGAAATATTTAAGTTTTCGGCGGCTCTATTTTTAGAGCCTTTTTTATTATTTAGAAAGGAGCGAGAAAGGAGAAAAATTTGGAAAAAAAGAATATTTCCCTGGGGGTGAAGTCCCATCAGTAAGGACTTGCGAGTCAACGAAAAGATCAGGGCACGGGAAGTGCGCCTGATTGGCCCCGACGGAACTCAATTAGGGATTCTTTCCCTCAATGAGGCCCTAAGGAAAGCTCAGGAGATGCAGCTTGATCTTGTGGAGGTGTCCTCGGCTTCCCACCCGCCCGTTTGCCGCTTGATGAACTACGGGAAGTACAAATACGAGCAGGCGAAGAAAGCCAAGGATTCCCGCAAGAAGCAGAGCGGGGATGTTAAGGAAATAAAGATCACTCGTGCCCACATTGCAGAACATGACCTCCAGGTAAAGATGAAACATTTGGTTCGGTTTCTGGAGCACGGAGATAAAGCAAGGCTGATTGTCGAGTTCAGGGGGAGGGAACAACTTTATTTAAACAAAGGTTTCGAAATCCTGAATAAGCTCGCTGAAAGGCTAAGCCCAATCTCCAATGTGGAAAGGAAGCCGACTTTAGAGGGTCGGAGAATCATAATGGTATTGTCACCCAAGAGGGTGATGAAGGGAGAACAAAGTGGCAAAGAGAAAGTCGAAAACTTGCAAAACAGCAGTCAAGAGGTTTAAGGTAACCGGGGCCGGGAAGATCCTCCGTGGTCATATTGGACACGGACACCTTCTTTCCAAAAAGTCCAGCGCCCGGAAGCGTCGCCTGACCGTTTTGACTGAGATTTCCAAATCGGACTATCCAAGGATTAAAGGACTACTGCCGAAGTAAACGGCAAATAGGAAGGTGATTAAAATTGAGTCGCGTTAAAGGCGGGCCCACGACAAGGCAGCGAAGGAAGAAAGTTTTAAAGAGAGCGGAAGGGTTCTGGGGTTCCACTCACGTTCGTTATCGGATCGCCAGGGAAGCAGTTATGAAAGCCCTTCAGCACGCTTATGTTGGAAGAAGGTTAAAGAAGCGGGATTTCCGGACTCTGTGGATCCAGAGAATCAACGCTGCTTGCAGGCAGGAAGGGTTGGCATACAACCAGTTCATTTTTGGGTTGAAGCAAGCAGGAGTGGTAATTGACAGGAAAGTCCTTGCGGACATCGCAGTGAACGATCCCAATTCCTTCAGTCAACTTGTGGAAATTGCCAAAGGGGAATTAAACAAACAGGGATAACTTGATAGACCCCGACCATCTCCGAAAGGAAATCCATGAAAAAGCAAGCTCGATCTCAACTCTTGAGGAGCTTTTTCAGTTAAAATCAGCGGTCCTTGGGAGGAAAGGGAAGCTCACACATTACTTGCGTTCACTTGGCCAGCTTCCCATAGAAGATAGGAAGAGACTTGGGTCCCAGTTGAACGCTTTAAAAGAGGAACTCGAATCCCTTTTTATCCAAAAGGAAAGGGAACTTGAAGAAAAGAAGATCAAGGAGAGCTTAACAAAAGAACGGGTTGATGTGACCCTTCCGGGGATCAAGTTCCACTTTGGAGGAAGGCATCCCCTGATTCAAGTTTGGGAAGAAATAGAGGATGCCTTCCTTTCCCTGGGCTTCGATATCTATGAAAGCCCCGAAGTTGAATGGGAAAGATACAATTTCGGGGCTTTAAATATTCCCCCGGATCATCCCGCAAGGGATATGTGGGATACTTTCTATATTACCGAGAAGATGCTCCTCAGGACCCACACCTCACCTGGGCAGATAAGGTGCATGGAGGAGCAAAAACCTCCCATAAAGGCCATCATGCCCGGGTTATGCTACAGACACGAGGCTGTCGATGCCACGCACATGGATGTGTTCCTCCAGATTGAGGGTCTGGTGGTTGATCGGGATATTTCCTTCGCGGACCTAAAGGGAACTTTGGAATTGTTCGTTTCTTTAATTTTCGGCCCGGATAGGAAGACAATGTTCGTCCCCAGTTATTTCCCCTTTACCGAACCCTCCGCTGAACTCCTGATCTTCTGGGAGGGAAGTAAAGGAAATTCCTCTCATGGTGGTGAATGGCTTGAGGTCCTCGGTTGCGGTCAGGTTCACCCTCAGGTGCTTCGAAATGTTGGCATTGACCCCCGGGTCTATTCCGGGTTCGCTTTCGGGCTTGGGGTGGAGCGGATTACCATGCTGAAGTATAACATCCCCGAAATTCGTCTTTTTATGGAAAATGACCTTCGCTTCCTGGAGCAATTCAAATGATCGTCCCCTATTCCTGGTTGCAGGATTTTTTTAAGGTCCTCCCCTCGGTGGAGGATCTGCAATCTCTTCTTTTAAAAGCGGGCCTGGAGGTTGAGGGGGTAACCGTAATTCACCCCTCTTTTAAGGGGGTAATTACGGGAAGGATCCTTTCCTGGAATATCCATCCCAGTGATCCCAGGCTTCATCTTGCCCTTGTGGACATCGGACGCTCCGACCCCCTTTCCATAGTCTGCGGTGCAAAGAACCTTTTCCCGGGGGCAATAGTTCCCGTTGCCCTGCCCGGGGCAAAGCTGGGGGAGAGGGAAATTGGGATTAAAGAATTTCAGGGGGAAAAGTCAATGGGGATGCTTTGTTCCCGGGAGGAATTGGGGTTGGAACAGGAACTCCTACCCGAAGGAGAGGGCGGCATCGCCATCCTTCCTGAAGGCACTCCTCTGGGAGAAGACCTTGGGCTCCTGCTTGAGCTTCCAGACAAACTCCTTGAAGTCAAAGTCACCCCGAACCGTCCCGATTGGTATTCTATGCTGGGGCTGGCGAGGGAGATATCGGTCTTTACCGGAGAGCCCTTCAATTTTCTTGAATTTTCCGGGAATTTCTCCCCTGACCCTGCTTCGTCCTTCTTTGACCTGGATATCCTCGACCCCGACCTTTGCTACCTCTACCTTGCTTCTGTGATTTTTAATGTAAAAATTCAGGAATCCCCCCTGTGGCTGAAAAGCCGGCTGGTGAAGTGCGGAATCCGGCCCATTAACAACGTGGTTGACGCCACCAACTACGTAATGTTGCTGACCGGGCAGCCCCTTCATGCTTTTGACTACGAAAACATAGCCCAGAAAAAAATTGTTGTCCGAAGGGCAAGGCCCGGAGAGACCCTCACTACCCTCGACGGAAAAGAAAGGGCGCTTGAAGGGGAAATGCTCCTCATCGCAGATCCGGAAAAGGCGATTGGCATCGCTGGGGTGATGGGTGGGGAAAACAGCGAAGTGAAGCAGGAAACCACCCGGGTGGTGCTTGAATCAGCCTATTTTGCCCCCTTCTCCATCAGGAGGACAGCAAAAAAGCTTGGCCTGCGCACCGAGGCCTCCCTCAGATTCGAACGGGGGACAAACCAGGAACAGGTCGAGCTGGGATCAAAACTTGCTACCCAGCTTATTTCCCAGCTCTCGGGTGGCCAAATCCTTAAAGGGGAGATCCGCAAGGGAGTAGTGGGAAAACCTCCCCCGGTCAGAATTTCCCCCGAAAGGGTTAACTTCTATCTGGAATCCCATTATTCGCGGGAAAAAATCATCGCCGATTTGAAAAGGTTATATTTCATAGTTAACGATTTAGGGGAAGAGCTGGAGGTTGAAAGCCCTCCTTTCAGGAACGATGTTAAAGAGGATGCGGATTTAATTGAGGATATAGCTCGCCTGAACGGCTACGAGAACATCCCCAGCTCCCTCCCTCGGGGGGAACCAAGAAAAGGGTTTCAGCCCTTATGGAGGGCGAGGTACAGGGAACTTCGGTGGAATTTCCTTAATTATGGCCTGCAAGAAGTCCTCACAGCCCCTCTCGTTTCCCCTTCCTTAAACCGTTTCCGCTTTCTTTTCCCCGAGGGGAACGAAGTGAAGATTTTGAACCCCATTTCTCAGGACCGGTCTGTGCTAAGAGTAAGCCTGCTTCCCTCCCTGATTTCCACTTTTGCTTTAAATGAGAGGGTGGGGAAGGAGCCCTTCGGGTTTTTCGAACTGGGAAAGGTCTATCATTTCCGCGGGGAAAACGAGCTTCCCAATGAACTTCGGGTATTGGGTTTTTTGCTTTCTCAGAGGAAGTCTCGGTCATGGAGGGGAGAGGAACAGACCTTCGACTTTTTCTCTTTAAAAGGTTTGATCGAGGTTTCCTTCCGGGAGTTCCCCCTGGAGTTCCTTCCTGGAAGCTGTCCTTTCCTTCACCCGGGAAAACAGGCCGAGATTTTTTTAGGTGGGCAGAAAGTGGGAATCATTGGGGAACTTTCCCCCGAAGTCCTTTCCTTCTGGGACTTGAAGTCCCCCGCCTGCGGTGGAGAGATTCTCTTCGACTCTTTCTTGAAAAAGCCGCAGACTCCTTCCTTCAAACCATTCCCCAGGTACCCTTCCGTCAGGAGGGACATTGCGGTGGTCCTCGACGATGGCGTTCCTTATCTTCTTGTGGAGGGGATTATAAGGGAGGCCGGTGGTGAGTTCCTGGAGGCAGTGGAATTTTTCGATTTCTACCAGGGACCCAACATTCCTCCCGGGAAAAAGAGCCTCGCTTTCTCCCTCATCTTCCGCCACCCCCAGAGGACCCTTCTGGATTCGGAAGTCAACCAATTCATGGAAAAGGTAGAAGGAGAACTTTCTTCCAAGCTGGAAGCGGAGTTGAGAAAGGGTTGAGCCCCAGGAATCCCCTTCCTCGTTCTTTTTACCTTCAAGACACTTTAAAGGTAGCCCGCGATTTAATTGGGAAACTCCTTGTCCGAAGGGAGGGGAACGATTTTCTTTCCGGTTTCATTGTTGAAACCGAGGCCTACCTTGGGCCTGAGGATAAAGCCTCCCACGCCTCAAAAGGTTTTACCAGGAGGACTGCCCCCATGTTCGGACCCCCTGGCCATGCATATATTTATCTCATTTATGGAATGTATTATTGTTTTAATGTGGTGACAGAAAGAGAGGGATTTCCAGCGGCAGTCTTGATCAGGGCTCTGGAACCTTGCGAGGGTATAGACCTGATGCAGAAGAAAAGAGGGGTGAAGTCCCCGAAGGAAATCGCCAACGGTCCCGGGAAATTGACTAGAGCCTTGGGAATTAACGGCATGTTGAATGGCTGTGACCTGACTTCAGGCGAAGTCTGGATCGAAGAGGGAAGGATTCCCGGAAGGATATGTCAAGGTCCCCGGATCGGGGTGCATTACGCAGGCGAATGGAAGGATAAGCCCTGGCGCTTCTATGAATCGGGAAGTGAATTCCTCTCGAGGTGAGGAAATGGATGCTCACGCTTTAAGGGTCCTGGATTTCTACGCCATTGTGGAGATGCTGGTCAACCAGACTCAAACGGTATACGGAGGGGAAATTGCTGAAAAAATCAAACCCCTTTTGGATCTTGATGAAATTCGAAAAGCCCAGGAGGAAACTTCGGAGGCCGTCGAGTGGCTTGGAAGATACGGTGAGATTCCCTGGGGTTCCGGGGGTGACATCCGTCCCATATTGAACCGGGCCAAAATCGGGGGGGTCCTTTCCCCCGAGGAGCTTTTCCAAGTAAAGGAATTTCTGGGAACCCTGCGTCAAATCAGAAGCAAAGTCTTAGAGTCGAGGTCCTTTCCTCTCATTACTTCCATTGTCAAGGAGTTTCACCTTCTCCCAGCCCTGGAGAAGGAGATTGAAAAATCGGTCTCCCCGGCCGGGGAGATTCTTGATTCCGCTTCCTTTGAGCTTCTTCGCTTGAGGAAACAGGCTCGATTGATCGAGGGCCGGCTGAGGGAAAAACTTCAGAGTCTGATCGATTCCCCCACGGTGAAGAAGTTCCTTCAGGAACCGATTATCACAATCAGGGACGACCGTTTCGTGGTTCCCGTCAAGGCGGAATTTAAGTCTCAATTCCCTGGCGTGGTTCACGATCGCTCCTCTTCTGGCCAGACCGTTTTCCTTGAGCCCATCGATACCGTGAACATCAATAACGAACTCAGAGAAGCCCAGATGAAGATCAGGGACGAGGAAGACAGGATTCTGACTGATTTGTCCAGGAAGGTTGGAGAGCAGGCCGGGGAGCTTCAAAGGTCCCTCCAGGCTCTTGCCCGGCTGGATTTCATATTCGCCAAGGCCAGGCTCTCCGATTTAATGAAGGGGAACATGCCAAGGGTTGAGGAGGGGGCTTATCTGGACCTGGTGGGAGCGAGGCACCCCCTGTTAAAAGGGGAAGTCGTCCCGATTGACATTCAAATTGGAAAGGGATTTCACACCCTGGTGATCACCGGCCCAAATACTGGAGGGAAAACGGTCAGCTTGAAAACCGCGGGACTTTTAGTGCTCATGGCCCAAGCAGGATTGCACCTTCCAGCTTCCTCAAATTCTTCCATCGGAATTTTTAAAAATGTGTTTGCCGATATCGGGGATGAGCAATCAATTCAGCAATCACTTTCCACCTTCAGCGCTCACATGGCCCAGATTGTGAGGATCCTCAGGGAGGCGGACCCCCAGTCCCTGGTTTTACTGGACGAGCTTGGCTCGGGCACCGACCCCCGGGAAGGGGCCGCCCTTGGAGCTTCAATTCTTGAATTCCTTCACGAGAAACGGATTCCTACCATTGCCTCCACCCATCACACGGAACTCGTGGCCTTTGCCTACCTCCACCGGGATGCCCGGAATGCTTCCATGGAATTTGATCAAAAGACCCTCGCCCCCACTTACCGGATGCGGCTGGGGATACCTGGAGCGAGCCACGCTTTCCAGATTGCCAAAAAACTCGGGCTTCTCCCCGAAGTCCTTGCGGATGCCCAGAAACATTTAACCCTGGAAAGGGAAAAACTGGACCTTTTGATTTCCAAGCTTGAGGAGGAAAGGCAGAAGGTCGAATCGGATAAGGCGGAAGCCGAAAAGCTCAAAGAGGAAGCCCTGAAATTCAGGGAAGAGTTCCAGAAGCAGACGGAGGAGATTAAGAAAAAGAAAAAACAAATCCTTCGAAGCGCCTACGAGGAAGCCCAAAAAGTGGTAAACGAGACGAAATCGCAGATGGAGGAGCTCCTTGAAAAGCTGAGGCAGGAGCCGAAAGTTTCGGCTCGCACCGAGGCGATTAGAAAAGAGGTGGAAGAGGCGAAAACCCAGGTTGACGAGAGAATGCTGATCACTGAAAGAAGGGGCCTGCCTGTTTCTTTGAGGGATTTGCACGCTGGTGATTTAGTCTGGATTCCCCGCTTTAAGGCTCAGGGATTAATTGTGGAAATCGATGAAGAGAAGGGGAAAGCCCGCGTTCAGGTGGGCTCCATGAGGGCGACGGTTGAGCAAAAAGAGATCGAACGCATGGACACCGCCGAGTTAAAGGATGCCTTAAGGGAAAAAGAGATTCCCGAAAGGCCTTCGATTAATTTTAAGAAGGATGTCTCGTGGAAAATCGATCTTCACGGCGCAAGGGTGGACGATGCCCTTCAGGCCCTCGATAAATATATTGATGACGCTGTGATGGCCAATTTTCCATTCGTCTATATTCTCCACGGAAGGGGGACAGGAGCTCTTCGCACCGCAATTCACAATTTCCTGCGGAATCACCCCTCGGTCCTGCGGTTCAGAATGGGGGAAGCAACCGAGGGAGGGCCAGGTGTAACCATAGTTTATCTGAAGTAATTCCTTCCTTTCATCCTCCGCGATCGGCTGAAAGACAGTTTCCGAAAAAGGACCGAAATTCCCCGGATTAAAAACCAGGTTTTGGACCCTTGACAGGCAATTTATTTCCCTTTAATATACCGACCAGTCGGTTTGTAAATCAAAAATGAGGAATTCTGAAGGAGAGAAAAAACAGAACAAGAACTTGAAGGTCCAGAAGGGGGAGGAGACCCGGGCTTTGCTTCTGAACGTCTCCCAGAACCTCTTTTCGCGAAAGGGGTATGAAGAGGTCTCGGTTGAAGAGATCTGTCGCCAGGCTGGGGTGAGCAAGGGGGGGTTTTATCATCACTTCTCCTCAAAAGAAGAACTTTTCCTCGAGCTCCTTGACCGATGGCTTTCAAAGCTGGATGAGGAACTTTTAAATATTGAATCTCAGGCAAAGACTGTAGAGGAAGCCATCTCCCTGATGACCGATTTTGCCGGGTATGTGATGGAACAGGCGGAAGGGAGTTACGGCATCCTTTTCGAATTCTGGAATAAGGCTCGAAACGACGAGAAAATCTGGAAGGGCGCAGTTTCATATTTCGACCGTTACCGGAAATTTTTCCGGGGAATTTTAGAGAAGGGCATTCAGAAAGGGGAGTTTCCCCCCTTTGATCTGGACCTTTTCTCCCAGATGATGGTCTCCTTGGCCGTGGGGGTTTTCCTTGAATCGGCTTTAAACCCGTCGGAAAGAAACTGGAAGTCCTCTCTTAAGGAAATGATTGCAATTATTTTAAGCCATTTTAAAAAAGAGCGGACTTAAAAACCAAGGAGGTTGAACAATTTGAAAGTTTTAATTACCGGCGGATTCGGAAACATAGGCTTAAGTGCTCTGGAAGAGCTCCTAAAAGCGGGCCATGAAGTGACCGTTTTTGACCTTCCCACCAAGGCAAATCTCATTGCTTATAAAAAATTTAAAGGAAAAATTCGGGTTGTATGGGGGGACCTCCGAAAATTGGAGGACCTGGAGAGAGCGGTCCGGGACCAGGATGTCGTTGTCCACCTGGCCTTTATCATTCCTAAAATATCCCGAACGGGAATTGACTGCAATGAACAACCCGGGATTGCGGAAGAAATTAACGTTGGTGGCACATCGAAGCTCCTTCAGGCGATGAGGATGCAGCCTGTTCCCCCGAAGATCATATTTACCTCTTCCCTTCATGTCTACGGTTATACCGATCAATTATCCCCTCCCAGGAAGGTTGACGACCCTGTCATGCCAGTTGAACATTACTCACGGCATAAGCTGACCTGCGAGGAGTTGGTAAGGAATTCGGGGCTAACCTGGTCCATCTTCCGACTGGCAGCAGCTTTACCCATTTCCTTGAAACTGGACCCCGGGATGTTCGATATTCCTCCCTGGAACAGGATGGAGTTCGTGCATACCAGAGATGTGGGGTTGGCAATTGCCAGAGGGGTAAGTTCCTCCCAGATCTGGGGAAAAATCCTCCACATCGGAGGAGGACCCTCTTGCCAACTCTACTACCGGGATATCGTCAACCGCGTACTGGGTTCCTTGGGAATTGGCTCTCTTCCTGAAAACGCCTTTTCACGGGAACCCTTTGCCACTGACTGGCTGGATACATCTGAAAGCCAGATGATTTTGAATTTTCAGACAAGGACCTTTGAGGACTACATCAAAGATCTGAAAAAAGCCTTCGGTTTCAAGAGGTATCTTTTCCGGGCATTGGCCCCCATAATTAAAAAATTTCTCCTCTCTCGATCCCCCTATTATCGCGTCTCCAGGCAAGGAAAACTTCTGGAGGGCAAGGTGGCCCTTATTACCGGGGCATCCCGAGGAATAGGAAGGGAAATTTCCTTGAAACTTTCCCAGGCCGGTTTAGAGGTAATCCTTGTTTCCCGTAACCGGGAAGCCCTGGATTCCCTGGCCCGGGAAATTGAAGGAAAAGGGGGGAAAGCCCACCCTTATCCCTGCGACCTTTCCCTGGAAGAGGAAAGGGAAAAACTTAACTTGTGGGTCAAGGAAAAGTTTCAGGGAATTGATGTTCTTGTGAATAACGCTGGCTTTGGCTGGTACGGATATCTGGAGGATATGCCCTGGGACCTTGCCCGGGAAATGGTGGAATTGAATTCCATCTGCCCCCTCCACCTGATCAAGCTTTTCCTCCCCCAGTTCAAAAGCCGGGGATCCGGTTACGTGATTAATGTAAGCTCCATAGCGGGAGAAATTCCCTCACAGGGGGTTGCTCTCTATTCCGCCACCAAGTCCTTTCTTTCCGTTTTGAACTCCGCCCTTTATCGAGAGCTCAAAGGGAAGGTCTTTTTCTCCTCCTTGAAACTGGGACCCGTTGATACCCAATTCTTTGAGCCTGAAAGACCCAAGGGAAGCTTGAGGATCCCCGGGAAGGTATTTGCCCTTCGCCCGGAAAGGGTGGCCTCAGAAGTACTTAAACTCCTTTGGAGACCCCGAAGGGAAGTTTACTACCCCAGATGGATGAGGGTCATTCCTCTTTTGGAGTTCACTTTTGGCTGGCTTTTCGATGCTCTGGGACCTGCCCTTTTAAAGAGGCAATTTCAAAAATCGGCAAGATCCTCCAAGGTTTCTTAGTTTTTCAGGGGCCTTTTGGGAAGGAAATTTTTCAAAAACGGTTTACAAGGATTCCCTCTCCGGGTATTATCAAATCTCAAAAAACTTAATGATTCGGTGAAAATGAAAAAGCTTAATCCAAAGGAGCAGCTGGAGATTTTAAAACGGGGAGTGGTTGACCTGGTCACTCCCGAGGACCTTCTTTTGAAGCTTGAAAGATCCTATCAGACGGGGAAGCCTTTGATCGTGAAATACGGAGCCGACCCTTCCCGCCCCGACATACACCTGGGACATGCAGTGTGCCTTCTTAAGATGAGGGAGTTCCAGGACCTCGGTCATATTGTGGTCTTTGTAATCGGGGACTTCACTGCTCGGATAGGAGATCCCACGGGGAGATCGCAGGTCCGTCCGCCTTTAACCAAGGAGGAAGTGGAACAGAATGCCCGGACTTACCACGAACAGGTAACCCGGATTCTTGATCCCGAGATGACCCGCGTTGTGTACAACGGAAGCTGGCTGGAAAACATGACCCTAAAGGACCTCGTGCAGGTGGCGGGAAAATTCACCGTCGCCCAAATGCTGGAGAGGGACGATTTTCAAAAACGATTCTCTCAGGGGATTCCCATTTTCCTCCACGAGTTTCTTTATGCCCTGATGGTCGCTTATGATTCCGTGGCCTTAAACTGCGATGTGGAAATGGGCGGAGCTGACCAGCTTTTCAACTTCCTCGTGGGAAGGGAACTGATGAGGGAAATGGGACAGGAGCCCCAGGTGTGTCTCACCATGCCCATTCTCGAGGGTATCGATGGGGTTCAGAAGATGAGCAAGAGCCTGGAAAACGACGTTGCCCTCACTGCCCCTCCAAACGAGATGTTCGGCCGGATTATGTCCATCCCGGACGAGGTCATGCCCCACTACTTCCTCTATTTGAACCTGATGAGCCCTGATGAGGTGAAATCCTTGGAGCAAAGGATGAAATCAGGGGAAATCAATCCCCGGGATGTGAAGCTCGATCTGGCGACCAGAATTGTGTCCTGGCTCCATTCTCCTTCAGAGGCCAGGAAGGCCCGGGATGAGTTCCAGAAGGTCTTCGCCAGGGGAGAGACCCCCGAGGACATCCCGGAAAGGAAAGTCCCCGTTCCGCTCGATCTCCTTTCATTTCTCGTGGAGTCAGGATTAGTTTCTTCCAAATCAGAGGGGAGAAGGTTGTTGAAACAGGGAGGAATTTACCTGGATAATGCCCCGCTGGCCTTTAGTGAAAGGCCGATCCTGGAGAAAATCCCGGATGGCTCGGTTCTCAGGGTGGGCAAAAAGAAGTTCCTTCGTTTACGAACTGGTCCTTAACTATCAATTTTCCTTCATTTTTTGATTTGACTTTTTTCTCCAATATAGGAGAAAATCTATCAACAGGATTTTTCATTTCAGCTTGGGAAACGGCTGGGGATTTTTGAAAACTCCTGAAAATTCACAAGGAAGAAATTCCTTTAGGTGGGGTTTTGATGAAAAGAATACTTGTTTTTTTCCTCTCTCTTGGTATCCTTCTTTCCCTCCCTTTTTCCTTTGAAGCAGGGTTCGCCCAAACCGATGACCAATTAATTGTAGTTGACCAGGCGAACCTTTTTGGAAACCAGAAAGCTCTCGTGGAGGAAGCCGCCCAAAAGTTGATCAACCTTGGGGCTGATGTTCGAGTCAGGACAATAAACACTTATTCACCCTTCGCAAATTTGGATTTGTACGAGGAGCAGCTGGAGCAACAGAGCCCCTCCTGGTTAGGGCAGGGAGGCGAACGGAAGAACAACCTGATCGTCCTTATCATCGCCCTCCAGGAGAGAAAAACTGGCCTATATTACGGCGTCCAGTGGGAAAACGTTCTCGGGAGCAAGTGGTTGAATATCCAGACAGACATCATGAACCCGCGATTTGCCAGTGGGGATTTTGCGGGAGGGGTGGTGAAAGGCTTTGAGGAAATCCAGAGGCTGATCCAGGGGGGAGGGACCCCTTCCACTGAAACTCCCTCCGGTGGCGGTTCTTCGGCCCTTGTTGCCATTATCCTTTTAGTGATCGTTCTCCTGGTTGTGGGGGTCATTCTTTTCAGCGCCTTCCGAAAGAAGTTTTCCCAAAGGAAGGCAATCAGGCAAAAAGCCCTCCTTGCCAAACAGGGGGCTGCCTCAGGGATCAATGAATTGAACGAAGCCCTTCAATTGCTGGAAGTCAAAGTGGAGAGAATGGGCGAGCTCCTCCCTCCCGAGGAATTTCAGCCCTTTAAGGAAAACTTCGCCAAAATCAAGCTTTTGATCAGTCAGAGCTCGGAAACGTACAGCCAATTGTCCCACAGCGCGGGGGATCCCGAAAATCCAAAACTGGGACTCGAAGAGCTGGAGGCGGTTCGAGGAGCTTATCAGCAAATCCTCGATAATCTGGGGAAAGCTCGGGAAAGCATCCAAGAAATCGAGGATAAAATCCTGCAAGTCCAGAAGTTGATGGAGGGTTTTCCTGGGAAAGTTTCGGAAATCCAGGCTGCAATAGAGGAAGTTTCCCAAAAACAGGCGCGAGTTGAAACCCTGGTGGTGAAAGCGGTTCAGCCAGGGAATTTGATTTCCCAAGCCAGGGAAGCCCTGGAACAATCCCAGGCCCTGTTTTCCAGGAAGCAATTCATGGAAGCTCTTAGGCAGGCGGAACTCGCATTGGAAAAAACCAGGCTTGCTTCTCAAGGGCTGGATGAACTCCCAAAAAGGAAAGGGGAGGCTGAAGCCGGCATTTCATCATTATCCGCAAGGGTACAGAAAGTACAGGAGGTTATCGAAAAAGGGAGGTTGGTTTTTGAAGAAATCTCCCGGAAGTATTCTGAATCATCCTGGGAAGCCATTCGGGGTAACGGGACGGAAGCCGAGAATCGGATAGACTGGACCCTGGAAGCTCTGGAAGATGCCCAGGAAGCCATCCATCCTGACCACCAGGATTGGGAGAAAGCTCTGGAATTGATCAAACAGGGAAATTCCTGGCTTGATGAAGCCGAGTCCTTCATGAATTCCATTTTTGAACTGGAGAAAAACCTCGCCTCTGCTCAAAAGGATGCCCCCCACGAAGTGGAGGCTGCCGAGGTGGATATCCGGAAAGCCTGGGATTATATCCGCCAGTACGACGAGGACATCCGGGAGAGCCTGGAGGACGAACTAAGGGAAGCTGAAAAGGTTCTGGAAAGAGCTAAGGAGGAACTGCAGAATACTCCCCCCGATTTTTACCAGGTTTGCAAGCTTGCCCGTCAAGCGAACGAAGCTGCGGATAAAATCCTTCTCCAGGCGAGGAGCGAACACGAAAATGCCGAACGGCTCCGGGCAAAATTTTCCAGCGCTCGAAGGGATGCTTATTCAAAAGTCTCCCTGGCTCGAGAATATATCCAGGACCATTACTCGGTTGTCAGTAACGAACCGAGGAGCCTGCTTAACCGGGCAGTGGAATTCCTTCGTCAAGCAGATTCTTCTTCCTCCTCCGGGGCGGATATTAATTCGGTCATCGCCCTTTTGCTTCAAGCGGAGCAGGAAGCGGAGCAAGCTTATATCCTGGCAAAAAAGGACGCCGAAAGATATGAGGGAAGCCCGTTTCCCTCCTCGGGAAGAAGCCGGGGTTCGGATTCGCCTCCCGTGGTGATTTTCCCTTCAGGGGGGTCGACGCGAAGCACCCTATCCTGGGGAACCAGGCGAAGCTCTCGCCCTGGAGGCTCTATAAGCCGTGGGGGAGGAGGGTCAACCAGCTGGGGTTCCCGGGGTGGGGGTTCAACAAGTTGGGGTTCCAGAGGTGGAAGTTCCCGCGGTGGTGGGGGTTCCACAGGCTGGTAAGTCCATATTTTTAGGAAGAAATAGAAGGAGGAAAGTAATGGCAGGAATTTTGGAGAAAGCCCGAATCGCGGTATTGAGCACCGCCCATTCGCTGATGGACAAAATCATCGACATGAACTCGGTTGGCGCTGTGAAGCAGTACATCAGGGATCTTGAAGCATCTCTGGAAGATTTGGAAGATGCCCTGGCGGCGGAAAACGGCAGGGTCAGGACCCTTGAGCGCGATGCCGAGCAGATTAAAGTGCAGATGGAAGAGTTAAATCGCAACATCGACTTCATCCTCACGGATAATAAACCGGAGAACGATTCCCTCGCCACTCCACTGGAAGCCAGGCTTATCGGTCTGGAACAGCGCTTGAAGACTAAACATGAGGAACTTGAGTCCGCGAGAAAGACCGCCCAAGCTCTCGGGGAAGCAGTGGCCACCCTGAGGACCAAGCACCAAAACATGGTGGAACAGGTCCTTCGTCTTGAAGCTTTGGACAAAGCCACCAAAGCCAAGGAGAGCGCAGCAGCCGCAATCAAACAGGCCGGCAGAATCGCCGGAGCCGGACAGGATGTCTCAATCGACGCAGTGGAAGAAAGAATGCAAAGGCGGGCTGATATCGCTGATGCAAGATTTGATAGGGCTTTAGGAGAGATGTCGGATCAGGTTGAAAAGGACGCGGTAATTGCCCAGGCTAAAGCCCGGCTCGAAGAGAGGAAAGCCCGGTTGCAAAAGTCCAACCCTTAAAAGAATCAAACAGATTTTTCTCGGGGCTTTTGGTGGTTCAATTCCCAAGAGCCCCTAATTTTTTCCCAATCCTTGGATTCTTTTTTATTTCTTCCTTCTTCTAAAGATGAGGTAGGCTGAAATGCCTGCTGAAAGCAAGATTCCAATTATTAACAAAGGGACCCAGAGAGTTACTCCTTTTCCCCCTTCCGGAAGTGGGCCTGTGGGGGATTGGGTTGAGGAGGGAGTGGCGGTGGGAGTTCCTGGTGAGCTTGGGGTTTGGCTGGGTGTCGGGGTAGGGGTTTGAAGCTGTCCGGGGATTTTCACCCTCACCACCTGAGAGGGAAAGGAATTATGCCCTCCTGAATCCAATCCCTGGAGGAAATAGGCATAGGTCTCTCCCGGTTCTATCTCCCTGTCCAGGAAGCTCTGGCTCGTAGGATCTAATTCTGCCAAAGGATGGAAGATTATCCCGGCTTCCGGGATAGACCTCTTTATTACCCATTTTTCAATGGGGTAAGTCCCCGCTTTTCCTGGTGTCCAGCTCAGAAAAACACCCTCGGTTCCCTCTTGTATCTTTAAAATCGGGGCTTCTGAAGGGTGAAAGGTCTTGAAGGAAAACCTCCCATTTCCCCGGTTTCCAGAATAGTCCGCTCCCGAAATTTCCAGTCGATGCCCCCCATCTTCCAGGGGTTGGTTCAAGCTTGGAGTGATGGTATTACCTTTGATCTCAAAAGGGATATTTTTCCCATCGAGGGTAAAATTGAGAGAATCAGGGTCAAGCCCTGAACCATTTTCTTTGCAGTATATAGTAAGGTCGGGAAGGGGCCCGACTTCTTCTGCTCCAAAATCTTGAACAAGGGCAAATTCGGGAGGGCTCTGATCGCTTCCCAGGCAGAAGATTCCCAAGTGGGAAATCGTTGCCCTAAAAGTTCGGAGTTCAGGGTCGTGAACTGCTCCAGGAAGGGGCTGCCACAGACCGGATTTGGGGTTTAACCAGTAAATGTTTAAGTCCTCGGGCCTGGTTCCTTTGAAAGATTCCTGGCTATATGAGAGGGTCAGCTGGGCCGGTTTGGAGAGGGCCTTCCCCTGGGGTTCTAAGAAGTAAAGGGAGCCAACAATAAAAGGGTTGTCTTCCACCCTCATTCTCCCGAATCGGATTTCTGAGTTTTTCTTGGGAGCTGCCTGGGCTTGAAAAGAGGCAAAAACAACATCTTTTTCAGGTAAACCGCTGATCAGATCTGTGCCTTTTTGGAAAATCACTTTTCCTCCACCATAGATGTCCTGCCCCAGGTCTAAAGCAAGGTCTGAAATTTCAGAAAGAATCCCGGAAACCATATCCCAGGCATTTTCCAGGGTTTCCCCAACTGCCTTCAAAAGCTCCCAGGCCATGGAGGGAAGTTCGTCAACCTGGTCTTTGAAAAGTTTGGTGTCGTAAGTAGCAAAAGGAACTAATCTCCCTATTTTTAGCTGTTTGTCCAGGGGGACAAAGACCCCCTCTTCTAAGGTGTAGGTTTGGTATCTTCCGAATTTCGGCGTAATCCCCAGTTCGATCTGCGCCCCCTCGACCTCAATCCCCAAGGACAGATCAATTTCCGTGGGTTCCTCGTCCTGAAGGACCACTAAGCGGTAAGGGATGGTAATCCGGGGGAGAATCCTGAGTATCGCCTCCAAGAGGTCGGAGATCATCTGAGGGGTAATCAGGAATTCGCCCTGGCTCTTGGAGGGATCCACAAAATAAGTCAACTGCTCGAGCTGATCTGCAACGTTGCCCAATACCTCCCGATCTATGGTAAATTCCAGGGCTTGTATCTCTCCTCTGTTATCCGGGGGCTGGCGGAGAGAAAAGATGGTTCTGGTCCACTTTTTTTCACTCGGATTGACTCGAACTTCCAGGGAAAAGCTTGTTATTCCGGGTGTCCATTCCCCTAATGTGAAACCCACCAGGTCCGCTACGCTCAAGGATGTATCAACCGTGACGGTGATTTTTGCCCCTAACTCGTTTTCCAAAGCATAGTAGTTGAGGGCCAATTCGGCGGTAACTTCCTCTTCGAAGTTTCCAATTTTGATCCCCTTTAAGTCTCCGGCCTTGGTCTTCAGCCCCAGTTGTAGAAGGTTGGCTTCAGTCCCCAGTTTCAGTTCCACCCCCTGGAGAAGTTCTTTTATCTGTACGTTCTCTCCGATTGCTGCCATCAGGGCGTTCAAGATTACCGCGATGAGTTGAGTGGCCGCGACTCCTCCCGGAATTGTTCCCGCGGCGATGAGGTTTCCTATTCCTGCTAATAAGGCGAACCCCTCCATCCATTTTTCCCTGGTAGAGGAGTCGGAGGGAGGAGGGAAAAGAGTAGTGATTTCCTGGAAAAGTGCCTGTTCAAAGGTTAAGGTAGCCTGGGGAGCTTCGGCTTGGATTGGACCCAATTTGCCTTTGTGTTCGAATCCCAGACCCAGTTCCTGCCCAATCCCCACCTTGGCGAGGGTGTTGATCCCCAAAGAATCCAAGAAATTTCTGTCTGGATCGGATTTTGTGCGGTTGATCAACATCCCTCCGTTCTGGTTGAATATCCCGGCCAGGGAAGCGGAAACTGGCCCAGCCACTGCTATGGGGACACCCACTTTTGAGGAACTTCCGCAACCGATCGTCCAGTTGGTACCATAGTTTAAGGGAATCACTTCGAGCGGGAATTTTAGGGATCCCCGAGTGCGGTAGCTGATCGCGCTTTTCTTGATGGATGTGATAACCGTGGTTGGGCGGTAATTTCCCGGGTCCTGGTCTATTTTGAAGGTGAAAGCCACCTCCCCTCCCTTCCCGCTTTTTACCCTATCTCCCTTTCCGGTGATGGAGGAGTAATAAAAGATATCCGCGTTCTCCAATTCCTTTCCATCAAGAGTTGCCAAACGGTAATAGCGGATCAAATTGCCACCCTGCATTACTCTGGATGGTTCCCAGGAATTTAAGGGGTAGAGCGGTTCCAAAACCACATTGGTATCCGGACCTTCCACAATTTGGATCTGGGTGTTCCCTTCCCGGACTTGGCAATTTACTTCAGCGCTTCTCGCTTCAAGGTCTGTTTTCCCGGCAAATCCAGGGCTGATGAAGATTTCAGGGGTTTTTATATGAATTTTTGGATTGAAGCTGTTCGCCCCCTCCTGTTCCACCCAGTTCAACCAGCCTTTCAACCCGGAGACATTTCCGTCGGGAGTCGCTTTTACCAGAAGAGCGGGCCTCCTGCTTCCTAAACTTTGGAAATTTCCCGCAAAAACGACGCTGCCATCGGGAAGTGCTTTTGGCCAGGCCAGCTCCCCTTCCCTTTCTTCCTCTCCTATGGTTTCAATCCAGTCAAAATTCCCCTCAGGGCTGATTTTGATCATGAAGGGGTTCCACCAAGTCCCTCTATAATCTGTGAACTCCGTTGTCTTACCGCAGAAGACAGCCCCTCCCTCCGGAGTTTGATCCCCTCCATTTACAAAAATCCCCCTTGCCCCCATTAGCAGGTCTCCCCCCAGCCATTTCGCCCATCTGACCGATTCCCCGTTTGTTCCCAGCCGGAGAAAAGTTACCCCGAAGCCTCCATCGTACCGGGTTTGGGCTAAAAACAGGTCGCCATTCTGGGAGATGCAGGCGCTTTCCAATCCTCCATAAGAGGAGGGGGGCTCGGTTCTCTGAAGCTCGTCAGAAATGATTCGGCAGTTTTCCACATTTCCTTCGGAAGTTAAGGCAAAAAGCTTAATTCCCATAAATTGGTCAGAAGAGCCGTATCCTAGGGAGTTTGTCACAAGCCAGTAACCCGAAGGGGAACGGGGAAGAATGAGAGGCCTCACCGAAAAGCCCGCCTTAAAAGTTTCTCCCCAGACAATGTTACCCTCCTGATTTAACTTCAAGAGGAAAACTTGTTCCCAGTCTAAAGTTCCAACTCCCAGAAGGTATCCATCTGGCATCAAGCGAAGGTCCGAAAATTCCAGGTCTTTCCAGTATTCCTGGAACCCCTCGTAAGATTTCGCCCAGAGAAGATTTCCATCCGGGGAAAATCTAAAAATGTATTTCCTGTTCCCTAAGGCGCACCCCCCATCAGGAAGGGAAACAACGCTGCTTGGAGAATTCCCTTCCGTTCCACCATAATCTTTTTCTACCTGAATTTGGCGATCCCAGATTACCTGACCTTCCTGACTGACCTTAGTCAAAGAGAAATCTCCCCGCCCGTAGGAGACGAGAAAAGAGTTGTCGGGAGAAAGAGCGATTGATTTGGGGAATCCATCCTCAATGCTTCCATCTTCAGATGTCTTAGTCATCCAGATCGCCCATGAATGGGGAACTTCAGGAGTGGAAATGGTGCCTTGAGGGAATTGGGGAAATATTAGGATGATTAGAGAAAAAAAGAGAACAGCCTTTTTCCACCAGTCCTTTTTCATTTTCCCCTCCGCCGAGGTTTTTTAAAAATTAGAAAAATTTGTTTTTAATTTCAACCATTTTCTTCTGGGAGTTTTGAGGGATTTTTACTTGAACTTTCGTTCTTTAACTCTTATCTAATTCTTAAAAGAGAATGAAAGACTACCTTTTCCTTATGGATTTTTTCTCCCGAACCCTGTCCCTGGAAAAATGGAGCAAGAGGATCCGGGGTTTGATCTGGGGTTTGGCTCTCTTTGCTCTTTTTGTCTCCCTTTTGTTCATGGCCTCCCGGCTCGTTTTTCCCCAAATGCCAATTTTCCTCTTTGCTATCCCTCTTTTATTTCTCCTCATCCCCGTTTTTCAAAAACCCCCCGATCCCCTTTCTTTATTTTCCAAAGTGGACCAGAACCTAAAGATGAACGAAAGGCTGGTGACATCGTTTGAGGTTTTGAAAAAGGGAGGGCCGCGTTCATCGCTTGAGGCCCTTCTCCTCCAGGATGCCCAGATGCGAATTAAGGAAGTTAAACCCAAGGATGGCCTTCCCCGGGAGGGGGCAAAGGGAGCCCTGGTGATGATCATGATCTCCCTGATTATTTTTTCCGCCTCACCCTTTCTTCCCCAAATTCAATTCGGGGGGAATCCCCTCCAGGGATGGATCTCTCAAGCAAGCTCCATCCTTGAGGAACTTTCCTTTCTCTCCTGGCCCATGAAAGAGCAAGCTTTTATCGATGTGTTAAAGGCCAAAGCCCTGATTGAGCAGGGAAACCTTCAGGAAGCGGTAATCAACCTCCAGGAAGCCAGGGAACTTGTGAAGGACGCTCTTGAGAAGGATGCCCTCACCCAGAAAGAACTTGAGGGCTCCGGGGAACTGTCCTTTTTGACCTGGAGCCTGGAGAACAAGTCCCCCTCTGAACTTTTGAAGATGGGTGCTCTTGAAAATGAAGAGAGAGTTTCCCGTGCTCAGGCCATCGAGGAGAAATTGAAGGCCCTTCCCGAAGGCCCTCTGCGCTCCAGCCTTGAAGAACTTGTCTCTTCCTTGAAGAGCGGGGGGAAGGATCTGGAAGAGGCGGCAACCAAAATCTTAGGGGTAAAGGAAAAGGAGCAGTCGGCTTATTCCGCTATCGACAACCTGATTTCCCAACTGGGGAATGGTTTCCAGGGAGAAGGTATTGGAGATGCCGCCAGAATCCCTCCCGAGGGAGTCGAGCCTGGCCAGGGAGTGGGGACAAGAGGAGGGATCTCCACCGAAAGGGAGGAGGATCAGAAGAGTTATGTAAAGTCCCCTTATACCGAAGAAGGCTTGCCTCAAAATTCGCTCGTTTACTTGCCTCCCTCTTTTTCCGGGGGGAAAGGGGAGCCTCTCGTTCTCCCTCAGGATGCAGAGGGGAAATTTCAGGTCTTCCTTCCCGGGGAATCGCTTAAGGGATCCTTCTATGACTTCAGGGAGGCAAAATCCTCGATAGAGAAGATCCCAGGGTCAGTTTTTTTCAGGCAGGCTCTTCCCCCTTATCTCGATCTGATTGTGGAAAATTATTTTCACAGACTGGAGGTTACTCCATGACCCCTCAAAGGTTCCAAGAAAACTTATTCCGGATAAAAGAGGAAGTGGGAAAGGTCCTGGTTGGTCAGGAAAGCGTCCTCAGGGATTTAATTTACTGTTTGATCGCCCGGGGACACGCTCTTATCGAAGGTCTACCTGGGCTAGGGAAGACCTTGATGGTCCGAAGCCTCGCTAAAGTCCTGGACCTTGGATTTTCCCGGATTCAATTTACTCCCGACCTGATGCCTGCTGACATCACAGGGACAATGGTTTTGGAGGAAGAATCAGGCAGGAGAACCTTCCGATTCCAGGAGGGCCCAATTTTTTCCAACGTAATCCTGGCCGACGAAATCAACAGGGCAACTCCCAAAACCCAATCAGCCCTTCTGGAAGCGATGCAGGAGGGACAAGTGACCATTGCCCGCAAGACCTATCAACTCCCCCAACCATTTTTCGTTTTTGCCACCCAGAATCCGATCGAGATGGAGGGAACCTATCCTCTTCCGGAAGCTCAGCTTGACCGCTTCTTTTTCAAAATCCTCATCGATTATCCCCAGGATTGGGAAATGGTGGAGGTCTTATCCCGGACAACCACCCTCTACCAGCCGGATTTAACGATTGTTCTTAACGGGGAGGAGTTGATGGAGATGTCCTCCTTCGCCAGGGAGGTCCCCACTTCCCATACAGTATATGAATATGCCATCAACATTGTGGAAAGCACCAGGCCCAATAACCCCAAGTCCGGGGAGATGGTGCGAAAGTATGTCAGGTACGGATCAAGCCCGAGGGGCGCTCAGGCTTTAATCTTGGCTTCAAAAGTGCGTGCACTTGAGAAGGGAAGGTTTAACGTTTCCCTCGAGGATGTTCAGGCTGTATGCCTCCCTGCCCTGAGGCACCGGCTCATTTTGAACTTTGAAGCCCAGGCGGAAGGGATTTCCCCCGATTTGGTGCTCGAGGATCTTCTGAAGAGAATTTCCCCTTAAAGGAGATAATGGACAGGTTTCCGGGCTTTTCCGAATCTTTCCTACAAAGACTCTCCACCCTTCGCTTCAAGCCAAAACCAGGAATATGGGGAAGGGGAGCTGGGGAGCACCTGATGCGCAAGGGGGGAGCATCAGTGGAGTTCTCGGATTTCCGAACCTACGCCTGGGGAGACGATTTTCGCCTGATCGATTGGAATTCATTCGCCCGCCTGGACAGGCCTTTCGTTAAAGTTTTTCGGGACGAGGAGGGGATAGTTCTTCATTTCCTCCTCGATTGTTCCCTTTCCATGAATTGGGGAAATCCCCCAAAGGTGGATTACGCCCTTAAGGTTATCGCTGCCTTTGGGTACGTGGCATCAGTGGGGTTTAATTGGGTGAAATTCCAAAGCCTTCCTGGGAGTTTCACATTCCCCGAGACCAGGGGTAGGGGTCAGATTGTAAATTTTTTCCGCTTTCTCTCCCAGGTCCAGGCGAGGGAAAGGTGTCATCTAAACGAGGAGTTAAAGCGCTACGCGGAGCTCAATCCCCATCCATCTTTAATATTCGTCCTTACCGATGCCTTGGAGCCCACGGGGATTGAAGGGGGGATCAAGAGCCTTTTGGCCCGGGGCCATCAGATCGTCTTCCTTCATGTCCTTTCCCCGGAAGAGGTTTCACCTTCTCTTTTAGGGGACTTTGAGATCGAGGATCGGGAGTGGGGGACGAGGATCGAGGTTTCCCTGGATGACTTTTCCCTGAAAGTCTATCGGGAAACGGTGGAAGGATGGAAGGACTCCATCCGATCCTTTTGCCTCTCCCATCAGGTTCCATATGTCTTCCTCCCCACATCCCTTTCTTTGGAGGAGGTTTTCTTCCGCCAATTACCCCTTCTGGGAATTTTTAAGTGATGTTCTTCTCCAGCCCCTTTTTTCTTATTTCCCTTCTTTCAATTCCCCTTTTCCTGTTAATTTTTCTCCGCAAACCTAAAAGGAAAAGGATAGAGTTCTCCCAAGTTTTTCTTTTCCTCCGGGCGAGAAGGGAGGCTTTATCCAGGTTTTCCCGCTTGAAATTCTGGAGGAGCGTAATCCTGATTCTCGAAATCCTTTTTCTTCTCTTTCTTTCCTTTTCGGCATCAACGCCAATGGGGATTTCTCCACCATTTTCTGCAAACTACGCTGTGGTTGTCCTCGACACCTCCCTTTCCATGATGGCCAGGGACATTTCCCCGGATCGATTTTCCCTTGCAAGGACAATGGCCGGCGAGAAAATCCGGGAGTTGTTCACTAGAGGTTGCCCTGTATCGCTCTGGGAATTGAGTTCCCAACCCAGGATGATTTTGGATTTCACAACCAACCCGCATATCATGGAAAATGCCCTCTCCCAGCTTTCCCCCTCCTATGCAGGAACAGAAATTATGGAGCTCCTTGAGCTCCTGGAAAGTTGGGCTTCTCCACGCGTGGTGGAAGTTTTCCTCTTTTCAGACCTCTCCTTTTCCGTTTTCCCGGAGCGCTTTTCGCACCTTGCCATTCACCAAGTGAAAATTGGCGGGAAAGAGGAGAACCTGGGGATCGTATCTGCTGACCTTCAAGGGGACAAGCTCTGGCTGAAAATTGGAAATTTCGGGGAAAGGGAAAGGGAAGTCCATTTAAAAGTCAATGGGGAAATTTTCCCTGAGGATTCTCCCTTGTGGATCGAGGGAATGGGTATGCAGGAGATTTCCCTTACCTTAAAGGATTCCCGACCTTACTTCAAAGTGGAAATTGATTCTTCAGACCCTCTCCCATGGGACAATTGCCTATTTCTTGTTCCGCCCCCCAATCGAACGGTTAACCTTGTCTCCACCAGCCCATTTTTAAAAAGCGCCCTCCAAGCTCTCAATTTAACGGTAATTTCCGTCAGCCCTCAGGATTACATGCCCGATCCCCGAGCGGATCTCGCTGTTTTTGAGGGTTTCCTCCCTCAGACTTTGCCTGAAACCCCACTTTTAATCATAAACCCTCCTCCGGATAACCCCTATTTCCCCTGGGAGGATGTTCAGTCTCAGGGGTTCCCTTCTGGAGGAAATAGCCCGCTTCTCAATTTTGTTGATTTATCCTCCCTGTTTTTCTTCGAGGTACCGGTGATCAACCCCAGAGGTTTCATTCCCATTGCCTTCTGGGGAGATGCCCCTTTTCTCTTTCAGGGGGAGATCGAGGGAAATCGAACGGTAATTTTTTCCCCGGACCTCAATAAAACAAATTTCCCCATCGAGCCCTTTTTTCCGGTTTTTCTCTTAAACGCGGTGAATTTCCTCACCGGGGAGAAACCCATTCACGAAAAAATTTTTGAAATTGAGGGAGGGGAACTCCTGGAGCCGGCCTTCAAAACGGCAATTCCTTTGGGATCCCCTCCCGGTTTGTACTTTAAAGTCTCTCCCACCGGGGTGCGGTTTTTCAGCTTCTCTTTTCTTTCCGAGGAAGAATCCAACCTTTTCAAGGAAACGGAAATTGAAAGAATGGGTACCTCTTATGGCTCCCCCGCTCCTCGGGACCTTTCATCCTATTTCCTTTTTCTTCCCATTTTATTGCTCCTTTTAGAGGAACTTTTGCGGAGGAAACATGCTTGATTTTCTTCACCCCTGGGCATTGCTTTTTCTTTTGCTCCTACCCCTTTTTCTTGTGAAAAAGAAAGGCTTATGGATCCTGAGAGTCCTTAGGAGCCTGGTTTTCGCCGGTTTAATTCTCGCCCTCTCAAGCCCTGTATTATATTTTTGTCAACCAGGCGGAAAATTGACTTACTTGGTTGATCGCTCCCGGTCAGCCGGATTATCCCTTGACCTGAGCAGTCTTCCATCCCTCGAAGGGGTGGAAAGCTCCCTGGTCATTTTCGGGAACGATCAGGGAACGGACATCGGTAAGGCTCTAAATGAGGCTTCCTCCCTGACCGAGAAGGGGAAAATTGTTCTGATTAGCGATGGCCGGGATACCGCTGAGGGCGTGGAGGAGGGAATTGAGGCTTGCAAGAGAAGGGGGATCAAGGTTGACGTCCTCCCCGTAGCTCCTCCTTTCAAGGACTCCGCGATTTTCCTTTTCGGGCCCCACATTACTTTCCCGAATTCCGCCTTTCCCCTTGAAGTTCAGATAAGTTCGACCTTCAAAGGAAAAAGGGAAATCTCCCTTAAAATAGATGGTTTGGAAATCCTCAAAAAAGACCTTGAAATTAATGAAGGTAACAATTTTTTGACCTTCTATCCTTCCTTCAAGGAAGGAGGAATCCATAAGATCGAGGGTGACCTCTCATCCGGGGATTTCTTCCTGGAAAACGACCATTATGAATTTTTTGTCCAGGTAAGGGAAAGGCAGGGAATTCTGCTCGTTTCCCGGAGCCCCTCAAGGGATGGTTTTTCCCAGTTCCTGGAAGAGCAGGGGGTCCCATTTAAGACGATTGTCCCGGAAGATTTCCCTAATGAGCCCCAGGTCTTATCTCTGTTCGACGCGGTAATCCTCCTTGATGTAAAAGCTGAGGATTTGGACTCCAGCCAGGTAAAAAGCCTTTCAAGCTTCCTCCGTTTCTCAGGGGGAAACCTCCTGGTGCTCGGTGGAGGGAATTCCTTTACCCTGGGAGATTACTTTCGGAGTCCCCTTGAGGACTTGCTTCCGGTGATCTCCTCTCCCCAGCTTGAGCAGGATATTCCCCAG
This sequence comes from Caldisericota bacterium, assembly GCA_024655965.1. GTDB lineage: Bacteria > Caldisericota > JANLFM01 > JANLFM01 > JANLFM01 > JANLFM01. The sequence continues at coordinate 49,579 of JANLFL010000003.1, forward strand.
ATGGCCTTGCTCTTCGTGGTTGATAATTCCTCCTCCATGTGGAAGTCCTCGGGAGGTGTACAAAAGCTGGATATTGCGGAGGAGGTTGCCGTCCAGGCTGCGGTTCCCTTAAGGCCTTTTGATTCGGTAGGGGTACTTTTCTTTTCCGATCAACCTCAATGGGCGCTGCCTCTCGGCTCGGGGAGAAATTTCGAGGAAATTAAGGAAAAAATTTACCAGAGGGGACCGGGCGGGGGGACCAACGCATACCTGGCCCTCCAGGAAGCTTACAAAGCCCTCGAAGGAAATGAAGCGACCTTGAAGCATGTGATTTTCATCTCCGACGGGAAATCCAGCGAGGGGGATTTCCAAAACCTCGTCCTTAGAGGGAGAGATGAAGGGATTTACACCACGGCGATCGCCGTGGGAGAAGATGCGGACCTGGAATTCATGAAGATGATCTCCCAGATCGGGGAGGGAAAATTCGCCCAGGTTACCGCCACAAAGGGGATTCCCGAGGTTATTTTTCCTCCCAGCGCGGAAAAGGGCGGGAAGAAGATTGAGGAGGGAACCCTTCAGGCTGAATTTCGTTCCTCCCCTGCTCCTTTCCCACCCATGGAAATTCCTCCGCTTGAAGGATATTTGAAGACCAGGCTCAAGGATAAAGCCTATGCTGTTTATGAATTTCCCAACCGCGAGCCCTTGCTTGCTTTCTGGATCCAGGGAAAGGGCAAGGTCCTCTGCTGGATGAGCGATTTTCAGGGCCCCTTTTCCCAGAGGTTCTCGGAGTGGGAAGGGTTCTCAAGTTTCTGGGCGCCAATTATTAACTGGATTGCCTCTCCCCAGGAAGATCTTTCCCTTTTCGACGTTATTCGAGGAAATTCCCTACAGCTTACCATGTATTCCCAAGAGGAACCCCCTCCCTCCGTTTCCCTGGAGGGCCCCCAGGGAAAAGTGGCCCAGTTCCAGATGAGGAGGGCGGGGGAGGGGAAGTTTTTTGGGGAAACCTTGCTCTGGGGAAGAGGTTCGTATCTTCTTAACGTCTTCCAGAATGAGAAAAAGTTCGTTAAGGCCTTCTGGTTTTCCGACCTTGAAGTCCAGAAAATCGGGCTTAACAAGCCCCTTCTTGAGTGGATCTCCGACCGGACCGGGGGGAAAATCCTGGAAGAAATTTCCCCGCAAATTTTTTCCGACCTTCCCCTTGTTCGGAAGGAATTCTCCCTCAGGGGGTGGTTAATCGTCCTTGTCCTTTGCCTTTTTCTTTTGGAAATCTTTTTAAATGTTCGAATGAAGTTCTCCAAAAAAACCTAAAAAAATTGGTTACTTTCTATTGACAGGGTTGGGGCTCATCTATATAATCAGTTTTGCCTTTTAAGTTTGACAACCGAAGAGGCCGAAAATTAACGCCAGAGAATAGGGCAGTTATGTTATTTTTTTCTCTCTTTGGGAGTCAAACTCAGGAAGAAGGCTTCCTGGTTGTACCTTGAAAACTAAACAGTGTAGGCACATGCAGGTACAAGTCTCACTTGGACCTGTCAATTCCAGAACTTAACTCCGTTAGGGAGTTATTTTTCATGGAGAGTTTGATCCTGGCTCAGGACGAACGCTGGCGGCGTGCCTAATACATGCAAGTCGAGCGGGCCAGAACGAAGGGTAACCGGAGTTCTGGTTTAGCGGCGCACGGGTGAGTAACGCGTAGGTAATCTACTCTGAAGACCGGGATAACACCTCGAAAGGGGTGCTAATACCGGATACGCTCTTCTCCTCGACGGAGGGGAAGAGGAAAGGTGGCGGAAGGCGCAAGCCTGCTACCACTTCGGAATGAGCCTGCGTCCTATTAGCTAGTTGGTAGGGTAATGGCCTACCAAGGCTATGATGGGTAGCTGGTCTGAGAGGACGGTCAGCCACACTGGGACTGAGACACGGCCCAGACTCCTACGGGAGGCAGCAGTAGGGAATATTGGGCAATGGGCGAAAGCCTGACCCAGCGACGCCGCGTGGGCGATGAAGGTCTTTGGATTGTAAAGCCCTTTTCAGGGAGAAGAAGGGATCGCCGGGGAATACCTGGTGATCCTTGACGGTACCCCTGGAATAAGCCCCGGCTAACTACGTGCCAGCAGCCGCGGTAATACGTAGGGGGCAAGCGTTGTCCGGAATTACTGGGTGTAAAGGGCGTGTAGGCGACTCCTTAAGTTGAATGTGAAATCTCCCGGCTCAACTGGGAGGAGTCATTCAATACTGAGGGGATGTGAGGACAGAAGAGGGAAGTGGAATTCCCGGTGTAGCGGTAAAATGCGTAGATATCGGGAGGAACACCAGTGGCGAAGGCGGCTTCCTGGTCTGTCCCTGACGCTGAGGCGCGAAAGCTAGGGGAGCAAACGGGATTAGATACCCCGGTAGTCCTAGCCCTAAACGTTGGGTACTAGGTGTAGGAAAGGTTCAATCTTTTCTGTGCCGTAGCTAACGCGTTAAGTACCCCACCTGGGGAGTACGGCCGCAAGACTGAAACTCAAAGGAATTGACGGGGCCCCGCACAAGCAGCGGAGCGTGTGGTTTAATTCGACGCTACACGAAGAACCTTACCGGGGCTTGACATGCACGTGACCGCACCAGAGATGGTGCCTTCCTTGAATTTTATTCAAGGACACGTGCACAGGTGCTGCATGGCTGTCGTCAGCTCGTGTCGTGAGATGTTGGGTTAAGTCCCGCAACGAGCGCAACCCTCGTCCTTAGTTGCTAACGATTCCGAAAGGTTTCGTGCACTCTAAGGAGACCGCCGGCGATAAGCTGGAGGAAGGTGGGGATGACGTCAAGTCCTCATGGCCCTTATGTCCCGGGCTACACACACGCTACAATGGCCTGAACAAAGGGTTGCAAAGCCGCGAGGTGGAGCCAATCCCAGAAATCAGGCCTCAGTTCAGATTGCAGGCTGCAACTCGCCTGCATGAAGACGGAGTTGCTAGTAACCGCAGGTCAGCTATACTGCGGTGAATACGTTCTCGGGGCTTGTACACACCGCCCGTCAAACCACCCGAGTCTAGTGCACCCGAAGTCACCTCACCCAACCCGCAAGGGAGGAAGGTGCCGAAGGTGTGCTCGGTGAGGGGGGTTAAGTCGTAACAAGGTAGCCGTACGGGAACGTGCGGCTGGATCACCTCCTTTCTAAGGAGCAGCGGTACGGTGTCCGCTGGAAAGGACGGAGTTTCTCTGAATTGAGAGACGTCCGGCTCCTCACGCCTACACTGTTTAGTTTTGAGGGTGCTGCCCTCGCGACTAAAAAAGAAAGGAAAATTTTCCTTTCTTTTTTAGTCTGACCCGGGGAATCCGGGTCGTTGAACTTTGAAAACTGCATAGGGTAAAAAAGCTGCAATTATTGCTTGGTAGGTCAAGCAAAAGAAGGGCGTACGGTGGATGCCTTGGCGCCAAGAGGCCGATGAAGGGCGTAGCAAGCTGCGATATTCCCCGGTGAGCTGCAAGCGAGCGTTGACCCGGGGGATCCCGAATGGGGAAACCCGGCGCGGTTTACCGCGTCATCCTGTACTGAATCCATAGGTGCAGGAGGGTAAGTGGGGGAACTGAAACATCTCAGTACCCTGAGGAAAAGAAAGCAACATGCGATTCCCTAAGTAGTGGCGAGCGAAAGGGGAACAGCCCAAACCAGTTGAGTGTTAAAGCCTGCAGGCGTTGCTCAACTGGGGTTGCAAGGTGTTGTGTCTCTGCGCTGCAGCGCAGGGGGAGAGTTACAAAATAGGGGCTTAGTCGAAGGGCTCTGGAAAGGCCCACCATAGAAGGTGAAAGTCCTGTAGGCGAAAAGCCTCCTATCTCTCTAACAACATCCTTGAGTACTGCGGGAGTTAACCCGCAGGAATCCGGGAGAACCATCTCCTAAGGCTAAATACCTCTGGCGACCGATAGCGAACAAAGTACCGCGAGGGAAAGGTGAAAAGAACCCCGGGAGGGGAGTGAAATAGAACCTGAAACCGTATGCCTACAAGCGGTGGAAGGACTATGTAAAACTTGCTTCGGCGGGTTTTACAGTCTGACCGCATGCCTATTGAAGAATGAGCCGGCGAGTTATGGTGCGTGGCGTAGGTTAAGGAGTGACATCCGGAGCCGTAGCGAAAGCGAGTCCGAATAGGGCGCCGTCCTTCGGGACAAGTCGCGTACCATAGACCCGAAACCGGGTGATCTACCCATGGCCAGGGTGAAACGGAACTAACCTTCCGTGGAGGCCCGAACCTGTGGGGGGTTAAAACTCCTAGGATGAGCTGTGGGTAGCGGAGAAATTCCAATCGAACCCGGAGATAGCTGGTTCTCCCCGAAATGCATTTAGGTGCAGCTTCAGGTTACTAGCGGGCGGTGGTAGAGCACTGAATGGGCTAGGGGTCACACCAGGCTACCAAACCCAATCAAACTCCGAATGCCGCCTTGCCGTACCCTGGAAGTGAGACGGCGGGGGCTAAGCTTCGTCGTCAAAAGGGAAACAACCCAGATTGCCAGCTAAGGTCCCTAAATTCAGGCTAAGTGTCTATTAAGGAGGTGAGGGCGCTTAGACAGCCAGGATGTTGGCTCAGAAGCAGCCATCATTTAAAGAGTGCGTAACAGCTCACTGGTCAAGCGCTCTTGCGCCGACAATGTTCGGGACTCAAGCCTGATACCGAAGCTGCAGGTGTCGAACTTCGGTTCGACGCGGTAGGGGAGCGTTCCATCTGGGGTGAAGGTAGACCGTAAGGACTACTGGACTGGATGGAAGTGAGAATGCCGGCATAAGTAGCGAAAAGCAAGGTGAGAATCCTTGCCGCCGCAAGCCTAAGGTTTCCTGGGGAAGGTTCGTCCGCCCAGGGTAAGCCGGGCCTAAGCCGAGGCCGAAAGGCGTAGGTGATGGATAAATCGGTTAATATTCCGATGCCACATATTCCCCGTAAAAAGCGATGGGGGGACGCGGAGAGGTAAACGGAGCCGGTTAATGGTTGTACCGGTCTAAGCCCGTAGGGTGGCTCCTAGGTAAATCCGGGAGCCGTTAAGCCTGAGAGGTGAATGGGAGCTGCAGCTTCGGCTGTGGCGAACTCCGTCCAACTAGCCGCCTGGAAAAGCCCCTAGCATTGGGGGATATGTGTCCGTACCGCAAACCGACACAGGTAGGCGGGCAGATTTCTGCCAAGGCGCGCGGAAGAACCCTGGTTAAGGAACTCGGCAATCTAGCCCCGTAACTTCGGGAGAAGGGGTGCCCCTCCAACCCAAGAAATTCACTTTCACGGGAGGGAGGGGTCGCAGCGAACAGGCTCAAGCGACTGTTTACCAAAAACACAGGTCTCTGCTAAGCCGAAAGGCGATGTATAGGGGCCGACGCCTGCCCAGTGCAGGAAGGTTAAGAGGAGGGGTTAGCCGCAAGGCGAAGCTCTGAATCTAAGCCCCTGTGAACGGCGGCCGTAACTATAACGGTCCTAAGGTGACTGACGTTGCCTTCTCGTCCGGTAACGGATGAGTTCATATCCGGCTGTATGCGGGAACACCCTTAGAGCCCAGTGCTACTCAGTGAAATTTCTGAGTAAAAATGCCTGGGATTGGGCAATCCGCAGGAAATCCGTAAGGAGATCCTCAGAGACTATACGCCGGATATCCAGCCTTGCGCTTTCTCCAAAAGGAGGTCGCAATGGATCTTACTTACGATTGGGTTGTGGGCTTTACGGATGGCGAAGGGTGCTTTTACGTGGGAATCAACAAGCATCCTGAGATGTCCGCTGGGTACCAGGTTCTGCCAGAGTTTCGGATCGTTCAGCACAAGAGGGATATCCAAATCCTCTATGCCTTAAAACGGTTTTTTCAGGCTGGCGTTGTTCGCCAGAACAACGAAGACCGTTATGAGCTGAGAATCCGAAAGCTGGAATCCTTAGAAAAAGTGGTGGACTTTTTCGAAAAGCATCCCCTGAAGACCAAGAAAAATGTAGATTTTCAGCATTTTTCCCGGGTAATCAGGTGGATGAAGGAGGGAAAACACTTGAGCAAGGAGGGATTAATTCAAATTGCCCAACTTGTGAGGGAAATGAACACTGGAAATAAACCCCAAGCGGAAGCCATCCTCCAAGAGCTTCAATCCACTGGATAAAGATATAGTCCATCCCTGTTTGAAAGAACAGGAAGAAGATGAGCGAAATTCCTTGTCGGGTAAGTTCCGACCCGCATGAATGGCGTAACGACTTGAGCGCTGTCTCGACCAGGGATCCGGCGAAATTGCAGTGCCCGTGAAGATGCGGGCTACCCGCGACAGGACGGAAAGACCCCGTGGAGCTTTACTGTACCCTGACATTGGATTTTGGCACACCTTGTGCAGGATAGGTGGGAGGCTGAGAAACCGGGACGCCAGTTTCGGTGGAGCCGACCTTGAGATACCACCCTTGGTATGCTGGGATTCTAACCTCGAGCCGTAATCCGGCAGGGGGACAGTGTCAGGCGGGCAGTTTGACTGGGGCGGTCGCCTCCCAAAAGGTAACGGAGGCGCCCAAAGGTTCCCTCAGGCTGGTTGGCAATCAGCTGTTGAGTGCAAAGGCATAAGGGAGCCTGACTGCGAGACCTACAAGTCGAGCAGAGGCGAAAGCCGGGCTTAGTGATCCTCGGATCCCGTGTGGAAGGGTCCGGGCTTAACGGATAAAAGCTACCCCGGGGATAACAGGCTGATCCTTCCCAAGAGTCCACATCGACGGGAGGGTTTGGCACCTCGATGTCGGCTCGTCGTATCCTGGGGCTGGAGAAGGTCCCAAGGGTTGGGCTGTTCGCCCATTAAAACGGCACGCGAGCTGGGTTCAGAACGTCGTGAGACAGTTCGGTCCTAATCCGTCGCGGGCGCAAGGAAACTTGAGGAGTGCTGTCCCTAGTATGAGAAGACCGGGATAGACAGGCCTCTAGTGTACCGGTTGTCACGCCAGTGGCAGAAGCCGGGTAGCTATGCCTGGTGGAATAAGCGCTGAAAGCATCTAAGCGCGAAGTCCTCTCCAAGATCAGGTTTCCCTCACCGTCATGGTGGTAAGGCCCCTGGTAGACTACCAGGTTGATAGGCTGGAGGTGTAAGCCCAGCAATGGGTTGAGCTGACCAGTACTAATAGGCCGAGCGGCTTGACCTACTGAGCTTTGGTCTTGTCCATAGATTGAGTTGCCCTATGCAGTTTTGAAGGTTCCACGAATTTTCTGGCTCTGGTGGCCATAGTGGAGGGGAAACACCCGTTCCCATTCCGAACACGGAAGTTAAGCCCTCCAACGCCGATGGTACTCTGGGGGAAACCCCATGGGAGAGTAGGTCGCTGCCAGGGCCTTTTTGTTTTTTGGAAAGTATTTCTATCATTAGATAAAAATCCCCTGAAAACTTTCAGGCTTTTCTCCCCATGTTTGATTAAATCTGCGAGCACTTAACCAGTTTATTCATTTTAATTAATTTTTTAAAAAATATTTTTGAATTACCTTTTTTATAATCCTTTGGTGCTAAAATAAACTATAAGGGTGGAACGATTATCAGGAAGTTAATCAGAAGGGACCTTTGGGTTCTCCTCAGAAGTCCAGCCAGCATAACCAATCTTGCCAGGAGTATGAACGACTAGCCGGGGGGTAAATGGTTAGGGAGCCAGCCCCTGCTCCGGAGGGAAATTGGGAAAACAGGTTCCTGGGGAGCTTTTTTTCCTGCCCCGATTGTCAGAAATAAGTTTTGATCAAAAATGAATTTAAGGAGGAGAAATGAAAAAGTTTTTGGTGTTTGGGTTGGTCTTTGTCATTTCAGTGCTCGGTTGGAGCTTTTTCCCTCTGCGAGATAATACGGTTGCCCAACCGATCGTGGCTTACGATTTCCTGGCAAATGCGGCGAGCGCAACTTGGACCGGATGGATCCCGGGGAGTTCTAAAGCAATCACTTTCCAAGTGGACAATACCTCATTTATGTTTTCCGATGGAATGGCCTCTCTGGTGACCAAAGGGGTAACTCTTGAGGATGGCACAAAACACGCCCCCGCTCTTTGGATGGTTTGTCCCGGAGGGGTGACTAGTTCTGGGGTTACTGGGGATTTTTATAACGTCTACATCCCCTACAACGCCTCCCTTCATGTAATCTTTGGGCTTACCAAAGGGGATGTGGGAGAGACCGGAATCGTCGCCGGAGTTGCCTTCGCAGAAACTGACCCTACCAAACCCGTACTTGAACTTATATCGGAGACCAAAGATTACGACGGCACACTTCGTGAGGCAACCTTTGATTTGTCCCAATGGGGAGGAAAGACCGGGGGTTTCCAGCTCTTTGTACGCACCCCTCATGCCGATGATGCGGACGGAGCAGTCTGGGCTTATGCCGCAATCGAGGTCAACCCAACCCCTTCTAGCCCTTCTCCTTCCATAAGCCCCCTCGTCCTCCATTTTTTCATTGGGAATACCACCTATTTCGTGGGCACCACTCCCAAAATGATGGATATCGCTCCCGTAATCGTGGAAAGTCGGACATTTCTTCCCATTCGTTACGTTGCCGAGGAACTGGGGGCGAAAGTTGACTGGTCCCAGACGGAGAAGAAAGTCACAATTACCATGGGTTCAAAGAAAATTGAACTCTGGATCGACCAAAACTCCGCCTCCGTGAACGGGAGCTTTGTTCTGATCGATCCCTCAAATCCCAATGTCGCCCCTTTCATCCTTCCTCCAGGTCGAACAATGATGCCCCTGCGGTTCATTTCCGAGAACCTGGGGTCTCTGGTTGAATGGTTTCCCCCTTCGGAAGCCAGGATAACCTATCCTGCGCCCTAAAAGGATAATCAAAAAAAACAAGTTAGAGTTTTCCAAACAATAAATTTCGGTTTCCCTTAAGGATCGGGAAAGGGTTTTTGGCCAAAAAAGGAGACCTGAAGGGCAATTGTTTTTGGGGCTTTCTTTTTGATTTCGCTTTATGGATTATGACCATTGCCTCTCAGGAATGGCCTGTTACCATCCAGACCATTTAATAATCTTTTCTCCCAGATGGTAAAAGCCATTCCTTGAACCATGGACTCCTCGCGGAAAATCACTAATTTTCCCAGTTTAAAAGAACTTTTTTATCGCTCCTTGCCGGATGGCTTCCCCCGATTAACTTGTCATTACTTTTTTCGGCAACAAGACTCATTTTGTGAAATCAAATCGGCCAAGAAATGGAAATTCAGTAGGTTGTTGTTGGCAACTTTACTTCCTTCTATCCGCTACATCGCCCAGGAACTTGGTGGCAGGATGGACTGGTCCCTGGCTGGAAAAGGACCTCAGAATTCCTTTGGGTCCATAAAACGAACTCTTGTTTTGGGAAAATTTTTCCTGGGTTAATTGGCAAGTGTTTTTATCGGCACCTCAAATCTGGGGTCAATCCTTCTGCCCTTTCTTCAGGGAGAGCTTGAACCCCCTTGCGCTTTATCTCGGAGAATCTGGGCTAACCTTTTGAATGGTTTCCTGGGATCGGGACGGGATGAAACCATTAACAATCTTTTTTATTTGTCCAATAATGAGTTCCGGGAAACATTGAGGTGTTCCTTTTTCTCCAGGACCTTCTGGGAAATGGAGAAGGGAATTTGGAGGGTGGACTTTCATTTTAAAAGAGTATCTTCTTGATCAAGATTCCGGTCTTGAGCGATGGTTTTTAAGTCTCAGGAATAATCCACAGATCAACCTTCCCCAATTTTATTATTGGTCGTTGTCTTTCATTTTTCTTTTTCCCGGTCTTCAATCAGTTGGGCCTAACGGTCAGGAATTCAGCTCCTTCAAGGAAAAGCTTAACAGTGTCAGTTTCCATTTCGTGGAGGTAGTAGGTGCTTCCTCCAAGGTAGAATTCCAGAGGGTGCTCAATGATAAGGTCCCCGGATGGGAGGAACCCTGCTGGTCTGGAGCCGGGATTCATATCCAGTGATAGGATGTTTCCGGTTGTTAGTTCAAGCCCGAAGACACCTCCCTCAGAGTCACTTCCGGCGATCAAAGTATCATTGGGGGACCAAAGCAAATGATAAACTGGCCTCTCAAAGGGGAAAATCAGGGGAGGGGTGGAAGGGCTGAATAAATCGTATATTTTAATCCCCTGGGGGGTGCTAATTGCGAGACGGGAGCCATCAGAACTGAATGCGAAATCCGAGGTTTCTTCTTGGATTTTAAGAATAAGCCCATCCTGATCCCAGACCATCACTTGAAAGCCTTCCTCGTCGTTCACCATCCACGCCATGTGGATCCGATCGGGAGAGAAGAGACCGTACACTACCGCTCCAGCAGCCCCAAGCTGTAGCTTTTCGCCAGTTTCTGGTGCGATCTCAAAAAGAGTCCCGGAGAATTCCACCGAAGGCTCGTCGTAAAGGAGGAATTGGTCACCCGGTTCCCAGGATAGGGGCTTCAGGCTTCCAGATAGATTGTCCTGGTAAAGGAAAGGAATCCTCTCTCCGGACGGTTCCACACAATACTCAAGGGTTAAATTGAATTCCCACTGGGAAAGCTTTTCCACCAGGTAATAAGCGATTTTTAAACCGTTAGCCGACCAAGCGATCGGGCCGGAGACCCCACCCTCGACGAGGGTTTTCCTTCCATTAATCTTGTTATCCTTTACCTCCGCCACCACCAAGTTTCCGTCTTGGACGTATGCTACGGTTGGCTCGGAGAATGCGCCTTTCCTTATTAGGACTTCCTTTGATCCACCCACCCAGGAAACGGCGCTTCCCAGGTTTTCGGCAACGAATCGCAGAGGGACCCAGGTTCGGCGTTCCGAAATGAAAGGCGCAACATCCATCAACTTGGAATTCCCGTTAACAAGCAGACTCGTGGAGCCGATGGTCAGTATTAGGGTGTCCCCTTCCAAATTGATGATCACCTGTTTTAGATCCCCTTTCCAGTCCACCTGAGCTCCAAGTGCTTCCGAGACAAACCTGACCGGAACCCAGGTGCGGTTATCCTTTATGAAAGGGGCAACATCCATCGGTTCTTGAATTTCCCCGTTTACCCAAAGTTCCTTAGAGCCTATCTTGAGCCGGATTACACTTTCTGGTGGGGAGAATGCCTCCCCAGAGATTTGAAGAATTAGGAGGAAGACAAGCAAAAAAACAACCAAGACAATTTTTTTCATTTCTTGCTCCTTGCTTCCCCGTTTTGCCAAGTATAACAGGAATTGGGTTTTGGGTGAGTTTTTTTAAGAGGAATTTTTCTCCTGAGTTGATGAAACAAACCTAAATAGGAATGGGAATTCTTTTCGAAAAGAATGGCCTTTTGTTCAGTTTTTAAGTCAATTCTGGTAAATTTTCCTCATGGAAGAAGACATCCTGAAGGCTCAGAGAAACGAAATTACCGAACACTATTTTTATTCCCGCATTTCTAAGGCTGTTAAGGATTCAGCAAACCGATCTGTTATTGAAAAAATTGCCCAAGATGAGCTCAGGCATTTTGAATTTTGGAAAAGGCATTCGGGAAGGGAAATAAAGCCCGATCCTTTTAAGCTCTTCTTCTACCTCCTTCTTTTCCGGATCTTCGGGATCACTTTCGTGGTCAAGCTGATGGAAAAACAGGAAAAGAAAGCCCAGATTAACTACGAAAGGCTTTCCCGGTTAGTGCCCCAGGCCCTGGAAATGGAGAGGGATGAGGAGGAACACGAGGAAGCCCTTGTCATGATGATAGACGAGGAGAGGCTAAAATACATGGGTTCCATCGTCCTCGGCTTAAACGACGCCCTTGTGGAGCTAACCGGGGCTCTTGCGGGATTAACTTTCGCTTTCGGGAAGACCACCCTGATTGCGGCAACCGGTTTCATCACGGGAATTGCCGCGTCGTTTTCCATGGCGGCGTCAGAGTACCTTTCCCAAAGGATTGAAAAGGGCTCGGGGACCACTCATCCCCTGAAGTCTGCCCTCTACACTTTCATCGCCTATGTTCTCACGGTTTTGGCGCTGATTTTACCCTTCCTTTTAATCTCCCATCCCTACATCGCTCTGGGTGTTTCCCTGGCTCTCTCGGTTTTGGTTATCGGGGTTTTCACCTATTATTCCTCGATTACCCAGGATTCCAGTTTCAAAAAGCGCTTCCTGGAGATGGTCTCCATTTCCCTGGGAATTGCGGGGCTCTCCTTCGGTTTAGGGGTCCTGGTTCGCTCAATCTTTGGGATAGATATTTAATTCCGTTCTTCTTCTCACATTTTTAATTCTTTGATGAATTCCAGAGTCTCGGCGTGCAGGACTATGAGATAGGGGTATCCATTTGAAGTTTGGATATAAAGGCAGGCCGCGGGGACGTCTCCCTTCCCGGAAACCGGAAAAGGTTCATAAAGGAGGCCGTGGTCCGCAATCCGGAAGTCGGAAATCTCCGGATGAAGCCTCTTAAATTCCTGGAAAGCCCTTTCTATTACCTCTGGGCTGTCCGGCCAGTTCTCGGGAAGGAAAACAACCGAGCTCTTATTTACGGTTTGGGTGGAAATTTCCCCGGCCTTGCCATTTTGCACGGAGATGGTAATCCGCGTTCCTGGGGAAGCAAACCAAAACTCCCAGGAAAGGCAGGTTCCATCGGGGTTGATGGGTTCCCCTGTTTGGAACTTCCCCCCGAAAATCCCCTCCAGCTTGGCGTCCGGAAATCTTTGAAAAATTGTGGATTCGATTAAGGAATAGGCTTGCCTGGCGGTCAGAAAAGGTTGGGTTTCCTCAGGGGTGGTAGGGGTTGCTGTTAGAGTGGGGGTGGGAGTGAGGAATGGTTCCGTTGGCTTTTCCGTTGGTTTTCCAGTCGGTTTTTCTTCTGGCTTGAAAACCCATTGGATAGAAGAAAGGATCTTGAGAAACTCGCTCCTATGAGATTCAAAGTCCTGGGGATAGGTGGAAAAGGAAATGATGAACACTTTATTGTTGATCTCCAGCCACACATCTTCGGTTCTGATCCAGGGCTCTCCCCAGGGGTGAGTATAGGTTTTTGCCAGGGCTTTCAAATCCCCAATCTGGATCTCCTGCTCCTTAACATCATAAAAATAAATGGTGTCAGGGGGAACTCCTCCATAATATCTCTGGAACATGGCTTCATAAGTTTCCCGGAACAGGTCCTGAAGCTTTAAAGATTTCAAACTTGCTTTTATGCCCGAAAAATCGAACTCCTGGAAAGAAATTGATTGATATGGGTCCCTTCGTGAGGCTTCCCAGATGATGATCGTCCCCAAATCCGGGTTCTTCCCTGGTTTGGTTAAGGGATACTCTTTTACTTCCCAGCCTTCAGGGATCTCCAGCGCATAATCTTCCCCCTTTATGACTTTCTTTAGAGGGAAGGACTCGGTGAATTCTTGAAGGTTAACCGTGAAGGATTCCACGACCTTCAGGGCTTTCGATTCAAGTCCCGGAAAATCCCCGCTTTCCCCGATTAAGACAAAAAGAAAAAGCTTTCCCTGAAATTGCCACCACCAGTTTTTGAACTGGGTGGGAAGGTTGAACGAGGGGATCTGAAATTCAATTTCCCAGAGGTCCTTTCCTCCGAGGGCCTTTTTTGCTTCCTGGAAATTCTGGACATTGAGAAGGCTTGAGGGGGATTTATCGTAAAGGGCTTTAAGCAAATCCCCGGTTTCGATCCCCTGGGGAAGGTCGGCGAACAAGATCCCCATTTGCCCACCGTTCGGGTCCTCGAGACGGCAGATTTCCTTTAAGGAAGCATTTATCAGGGGAAGGGGGACGAGCTCCTGGGATAATTTCCAATTCCCGGGATACTCAAAATAAATCCCCTTTGAGTTATAGCTGCTGATATCCTCAGCACTGCCACAGGATGAAAGCCCAAAAACGAGGGCCCCCACTAAAAGCCAAACACCCACCGACTTGACCATCGTCTTCCTCCCAAAACTGGTAAGACTTACTACCAGATTTCGGAAACTATTATCGCATTAAAAAATCTTTCCCCAAAGTTCCCCAAGAAATTTGGAAAAGCCCAGAAAGGTGAATCCCCGTTCCTTCACCAGGGCTTTGGTAGCGGCGGACCTGGGGTCGGTTTGAAAGAGGTCTTCAGGAAGATGGTACAGGGTTTTCAACTCCTGGAAATCGCGCTCCTCAGTTGACCTCCTCGGTTTCTTCCCCAGCATGTTCTGCATCAGGGTCTCCCCCAGGGGAAAAAAGGAATGCTTCCCCAGGATAATGGTGAATGCCAGCTTCCCTTCCTGGGGATTTTCCTCAACCTCCTTGATATACCTTTCGAAAAGGTCCCTTCCCAGGCCCTTTTTACGGTGAACCTCATGGACGGCGAAAAAGGATAGGTAAATCCCCAGGTTGATTTTTTTGGGGATTTTAAAGTTTTTCTCAACCAGGGAAGAAATGCTTTGGACGGAAAGCTCCTCAATGGTTCCATCTTGGGAAATTCGGGGGGAAAAGAATAACTGGTCCTTAAGCCTTTCCCAGGGAAAAAATTTTATGACCAATCCTCCCAAAAATTCTCCTTCCCCTGATCTGAGGCCGAATAGCTTTAAGTTTTTTCCCTGTGGATTCAAAAGGTTTTCAGGAGGGATTTCCTCAAGTTGGGAAAGGGATTTCAGGTTTTCTTGGACGAACCTTTCCAGCCTTTCTCCCTGGAAAAACGGATCTCCCCATCTGGATGAGGAGTTCAAGAGCTTCTTTTTCCTCTTTTATCTGGACGATCCGGCCTTGAGGCTTGCCAACCCTTAGCGGGACAATCTCCTTTAAGGTAATGTCGTCTTTGTCTGAATCCTGGTTTTCCTCCAAAGACCCTTCCCCTTCTTCTTTTTCCTTCCTCCTTTTTATTTTAACTTTTGATTTGAATGATTTTTCAAGGTTTCGTTAAGTTCTTTAAAAGATGCCTCAACTTTTCCCTGGATCGAGCTCAGTGAATTACTTTTTTCGCCCTTTCAATCAAATCCAGGAAACCATCGTAGTCCAGTACCTCTCCCCAGGTCGGCTGAATTCCCCGAGCTTCCAAGTCCTCCTTGAGAAAGAAGAAGGAAACCCCCTCTTTTGATTTTTCCTTAATCAAAAAAGAGAGGGACTCCGGCAATTCTTTCCCCGCGAATACCCCGTTCTGGATAAAAATGCAGGAATCCCCCTTCCTAAATAAGCGGAGGAAGGTTTCAATTTCCTTCCTTTTGAAAGGGGAAGTGCTGAAGATAAATAGGAAACCCATTTCTAACTCCCGGATGTAAAATTTATTACACAGTGATGCTCGTCCATCAGTTCCCTGGCGGATTCAGCTTTTAGGATCCCCTCAATCTGGATCAAGTCCTCCTCCTTTATCCCTCTTTCTTTTAGGGACTCTTCAAGGACGAAGATTTTGACTGCAAATTCCTTCAAGGAGGGGTAAGCCCTTTCCAGGCTTTGCATTTCAATTTCCTCAGGTTTCTGGTTTTTCAAAGCGATGAATGCTCCATCGCCCAAGAGAAGGCAGGTGGTCTCGATTCCCATTCCCCCGAGGCCTTGAAGCACGCGGTAAGCTTCGGCTGCGGTGGCGGTCCCATAAGGGCCAGCATCTACAATTACCAGGACTTTTTTCATTTCCGTCCTCAATATCCAAAAGAGATGAAACGATCGCAGTCAGGCATTTCCTTTACCAGAAGGCCCAAACCTCCGAATTTCGCCCCTTCGATGACGTCCTCTTTTTCCTGACCCCTGAACCTGGCGCAGGTTGCACAGAGCCCCACTTTGACTCCTATCTGGATCAACTCTTTAATCCTCTGGGCGATATTCCTTTCCTCCAGAGATTTGATCCTTGCCTGGACGTTCAGGGTTCCATCCTCGTAGAGGAAGATGAAGACCTCATGGCCTCGATTTATTGCTCTTTTTGCCAGCTGGTAAACTGTGTCCACATTCTGGTTGGAATAGGGACCCGTTCGGACGAGAAACTTAATTTTCATCTCCTTAAATGAAAAGGGTTACGTCCGATTCGAAAGCGATCTTCAAGAAGGCGGTTGCCCCCAGGACCTCGACGCCCTCAATTAGGTCATCTTTTTTAATCCCCATCATGTCCATACTCGTTGAACAGGCATAGAGCTTTACCCCTAATTCCCGGGCCTGGGTTAGAAGCTCCGAGTACCCCGGGATGTTTTTGGCCTTCATTTTGCTGATCATCATCCCCGTGAAAGGGGCCATCATTCCTTTGAGCTTGGGCTTATAGTCCTTTTTGAGGAGGAAGAGACCCCAGAAGGTGAAGAAAAGATGGACCTCCGCATCCAGCGCTGCCCCGGCTGTTCCCAGGAACATGGGCATCATTGCTTTATCGAGGGAATTTTCTGAAACCACAATCGCTAATTTTTTCTTCTCCGGCATGATTAACTCCTATCCTTTTTTGATGAAAATTTTTATGACCTTGCCCTCTTCCTCCATTTTCAAGAGTTCATTCCCCGTCTGTTCGCACCACGCGGGAAAATCCTCCCGTGCGCCGGGGTCATCCGCCAGGACGAGAAGAACCTCCCCTTCCTTGAGTTCGTCCATTGCTTTCTTGGTTTTAATGATCGGGATTGGGCAGGATAGACCGACAGCGTTTAACTCCCTGGTGAATTCCATTTCTTTCCTCCTTTCCGGGGTTTTTGACACAAATATAAAAACCCGAGCAAATTCAAAAAAATTCCAAATTCCTTGGGGAAAATGGGGGTTTTGTTTTTCAGTGCGGTCATCCCTAAACTGGGGAAATGGTCACAACCCTTTATCCTAAAAGGATCTGGGGCTTTTGAAACTGGATAGGAAAAATCGCTTTTTAAAGAAAGTGATTTCAAAATCCGAACCGTATGTTTAAGATTTGGGTTAAAGAAGGATCGCCCGAATTCCTAATGAATGGAAAGGGTTACGGTTACCGTGGTTCCTTTGCCCTGCTCGCTTTTTAGGCTAATTTCTCCCCCGTGCTTCTCCAGGATTTTCTTGGCGACATAAAGCCCAAGACCCAGGCCAGCGTAAACCCTTCTTGTCTCGTCGAGGGGTCGGTAAAAGGGGGTGAAAACCAGGGGAACCTCTTCGGGTGGCATGCCGATTCCCTCGTCGGAGATGGTCACTTTGATCGAATCAAGGTCGGCGTACCCGAAAATTTTTATTTTTCCCTTTGAGGAAAACCTGATGGCATTGGAAATTAGGTTGAGGAATACTTGAATCAGCCTTTCCCTTTCCCCGAAGATTTCGGGAAACGACTCTGGGAGGTCCGTTTCCACCTCCAGGCCCTTGGTGATTGCCTGGGGAAGCTCCAAGCGAAGGGCTTCAAGGACAACATCTTTAAGGTTAAGAGGGGATAATTGTTCTTGTTCCTCGCCCTTCCACCCCTTCTGAGCGTCGAGGATGTTGTTGGCAAGGGATTGAATCCTGAGCAGGTTGCGGTCAAAGATGGGGAGGAATTCCTCGAGCCTGTGGTCTGGGAGTTTTCCATCCTTTAGGTCAATTTTTATCTTTTCCACCGCGGCGTTGAGGGAGGTTATGGGGGTTTTCATCTCGTGGGAGAAGGCGTAGAGTAGATCGTCTTTTGCTTTTTCTAAAGCCCTCCTATCGGTGATGTCGATCAGGAGAATCTGGGAGCCCAAGACCTCCCCCGAGGGGGATTTGAGGGGAGAAACTTTGAGTTCAACCCAGACCGGATTCCCGTCTTTGTCCTTTAGGCAGTCCTCGAAAGTTTCCTCTATTCCGTTCGACCTTCTTCTTTCGTACCTTTTCCCCTTTTCCGGTTCCCCCTGGTAAATGAACAGGTGAGCGGGTTTCCCCATCAGCTCTTCTTTGCTGTAACCCAGGATTTTTTCCATCCGGGGATTGACGAATACCGTTTCCCCCTTCTTGTTCACCCTCCAGATTCCTTCCTGGGCATGGTCAAGAAGGTCCTGAAGGAGGCTTTCCTTGTACTGGAGTTCAGAATAGACCTGTGCCCTCCATAAAGCGAGGGAGGCTTGCTTGGCGAGGATCGCCAGGATTTCGCAGGAGATGTCGGAAAAGGCTTCTTCATCGTCCATGTTGTTCACGGTGATTTGGCCAATCGTCTCCTCCGGATCCCAGGGGTCTCCCTTTCCTCCGGGAAGCATCAAAGGGGCAATGAGGGATACTTTTATTTCCGATAGTCCCCCGTACTCCCACAGGACCTGAAAGTCCTTCTGGGGGAGGTTTTCCCTGTCGAATTCCGCAAGGTTTTTAATTTTTAAAACCTCCGACCCTTTCCCCAGGGCCAAAACGGAGGATTCCAGGGGAATTTCCGCTTTCTTTAATTTTTCCAGATCAAAACCGTAAGCTGCCTTGAACTTGAAGGCCTTACCTTCCTTTATGAGAAGGGAACCGGTTTGGGAATGGGGGATTAGATGGATTGCGGTTTCCAGGATTATGGGAAGGGCCTTTTCAAGGGCCTGCTCCCGGAGCATGGGCTCCATTGCTTTGTTCAGGGCCCGGATAAGGGCAAGTTCTGAATTTATCAAATCGTACCTTTCAAAAAAATCTTTATTCATCTTCCAGGAAAGAAAGTGGGAAAAGAAGATGGGGAAAATTGTCCCTCCACTCTCCAAAGTGGAATCTCGATTTCATCCTAACAGGAATGGGAGGAACAAGCAAATTAAGAAATTTCCCTAAGAATTTTCACTTTATTCTATTGGGATTTTATTCCAATTGAGGAATAAAAGCGAGTTTCAATTTCCCGAGCCCGCCTTTTTCAGGCGGACGGAAGCCTCCCTCTGGTCTTTTAGGAAGAGGAAAACTGAGAAAAGGAGAAGGGCCAGGGAAGCACCGAGGGCGGTTAAAACCGTCGCCCAGAGGGAAAGCTTTTTGTCCGTATGGAGAAGGGATAAAAACGCAAATCCGGAGTGAAGGAGCATGGCGGCGGGGAGGACGATTAAAGTCCGATTCCTCTTCAAGCCGTAAGCCAGGATGAATCCCAGGCTGATGTGAAGGAGGAGGGAGCTTGCCCGATCGAGGAAGAAAACGAAGGCCGGCATGGAGTAGGTCAGGTTGCGAATTGAATAAAGGATGTAAAAGCTTTCCCCCAATCCAAATCCCATGCCGAGCATTGCTCCCACTGACAGGAGGGCTTTAAATGAGGGGAATTTAAAGGGTAAGATGAACAGAAACTTGATCAGTTCCTGGAGCACCCCAGAGAGCAGTGCAAGGGTGATATTTTTGAAAATCAGGGAGGCATCGGAAGGAAAAAGGTTGAGGGCCCAATTTTGTAGGGAAGGCTGGATGACGGGGATTAAAAAATAGCATCCAAGGCCTAATAAAAGGGAAATCCAGAGGGAACCCTTCCCCAGGTTCTTAAAGGAAAAGGGCAAAGACAGTCCGAATCCGATCAAAGCAATTACTGCACCTGAAAAGATCAGCGCTCCGTATTCTGGCAAATCCGTCCCTCCAAAATTTATTCCAAATTAGGATAAGGCTTAATTTCCCGTTTGCCAACCCCAATTTTTTTGCCAATCAGGCTTTTCTTATTTTTTCTCTTGCCCCCGCCCTTTCTTCCTGATAAGGTTAAAATTTGAAACTTGGAACCGGAGGATTAGATGGATAGGATTTCGGAGTTGACAGCCCTTCTTGAAAAGCAGGTCGTGATTTTGGAGGGGGAGAGAGCCAATCAATATGCGGGAAAGCCCTATTCCCCGGAAGCCATGGAAAGTTCCTCTGCGGAAATTGAGAGAATTTCCCAGGGCATCCTTCAGGAATTTCCCCCGGAAGAACTTCCCTCCTCCCTTTTCTTCGCCTTGATCCCCATGGCCAACCAGTCCCGGTACACGGAATTGGAAAATGAGATTTACCGCTTGAGAAACGAAGCGGTCAAGGTGGAGGTGGCCGGGGAAACCGTTAACCTGAGCAACTGGCGGCGGTTTAATGCCCAGAACCTGCGGAATTCCGATTTAAGGAAGAAAGTCTTCGACGGTTTAATGGAAAAAGCCCGAGCCCTCACACCGGTTCTCGACGAGCGTTTTTCCCTTTCCCGAAACCTTTATTCAAAATTCCATCTCGATCCCCTCAAGGCTTACCTTGTGGAGGAGAGGATCAGCCTTCTCCGCTTGAAAGAACTCGTGGAAACACTCGCCTTAAAGGCCAAGCAACTCTTTGTGGAGATGGGGGATCGCTACATTAGGGAGATCCTGGGGAAACCTCTTGAGTATTACGACGACATGTACGTCTTCCGCAGCTTCATTTACGCTCCCGTTGATCCCTTCTTTGATTTCTCCTTTGAAGAGAGGCTTCTCCCTGTGTTTCACCATCTGGGTTTTGATACGGAAAAGATCCTGATCGATGGGGAAGCCCGACCGGGGAAACATGCCTCCCCAGTATGCTTTGCCGTTCAGGTCCCCAAAGATGTCCGGGTCCTGTACCAGCCAACCAGCCCGATCTCCGATTACATGAGTTTTTCCCACGAAATGGGCCATGCCCTTCACTTCTCCCACATTGACCCAGAAAGGTCATTCTGGGACCGATACCTGATTGCCAACGGGATCGCGGAGATCTTCTCCACCCTCTTCGAGGGTCTCTCCATCACCCCCGGGTTCCTGGTGAAAGAAATCGGTGTGGATCAAAAAGCAGCTTTTGAACTTTACCGGAGGAACCAGTTCATGCAACTTTACTTCCTCGTTTTTTACGGGGTGAACTCAATACTCAAGATCAAGTTCTGGGAGGAGGGCCTTTCAATGGAGCAGGCGGATCAGGTCTATGCCCAGTACGCCCAGAAGTTCATGGGCCTTCCCCTTCCCGGGATCTACTGGCAGACCCACCATGTAGCTTCGATGTTTGATATGTACACCCCCTCTTACCTTTTAGCTCAGATCCGAATGGAAGAAATGGTTAAAAAACTTGAGGACCAATATGGAAGCCAATGGTGGAAGAATTCGGATTCGGGGAAATATATTAAAGACCAAATGCTCCCCGGTGGAGGGATCGACCTTGATAGTTTCTCCCGACTGAATGAGGGACCATTCTGGAGGAAAGTAGTTACTCCCCCGGAAGACCTTTTTTAATTTCGTTGATTTCCGGAAAAAAGTTTGAGGTCAGGGGCATCAGGGGATTTTCTTTTAAATAGTTCGGAAAGGGCCTCGAGGAAAGAGGCCTGGCTCCTCGTCATCTCCCAGGCTTTTGTTGCCTGGCCAATCGGGTTCCTGGCGGTTGTCCTTCCAATTTACTTGAAGAAGGTGGGAATAGATCCTGTCTGGATCGGGAGCTTTTTCACTATTTCCGGGGTGTTCGCCAGCGTTTTCCTGCTCCTTCTTGGCCCCCTTTTGGACTTAAAGAACAAGAAACCCTTTCTTCTGCTCGGGACTGCCCTTCCCCTGGTTAGTTTTCTCCTGCTCGCTTTTTCCCGCGATCTTTGGGTGATCATTTTTGCAAGCGCCCTGGGGGGTATCGGCCTCTCTTCGGGAATCGCCGGGGCATTTCAAGGAGCAACTTTCTCCCCCTTGATGATGGTAAAAGCCGGTATTCGAGGGAGCACAAAGTTCTTCAGTTACGTGACCTCTGCCTGGCTCCTTTTTGCCACTTTAGGGTCTCTTCTTGGGGGCCTTCCAGATTACTTTCAGAAATGGGGGTTGAGCTTCGACTTTTCCTACCGTCTTTCCTTCTTTTTGTGCTTTCTTTTTACCTTTTTTGCTTCACTGGCCCTTCTCCCCATCAGGGAATCCCCCAGGGAAAAATCGTTTAAGCGCACGAGGCTTTTTTCCCTCAAGGGGGAAGGCAACAGGTTTATCTGGAAATTTTCCATTACCCAGGTTTTTATCGGCCTGGGAGCTGGTTTTGTTGTCCAGCTCCTCTCCCTGTGGTTTTTCCTGAAGTTCAATGTGGGAGAGATCCAGATTTCCCCCTGGTTCGCTGCAGCCAACTTTGCAGCCATGGTGGGCGCTTACCTTGTCCCCGGGATTGTGGAAAGGTGGGGGAAGCTTACCACGGTAATCTTCACCCAGCTTTTAGGGGCTGTCTGCGTGGTGCTGATAATCTGCACGGGGAGCTATCAGCTTGCGGCCGTCTTCTTCCTTTTGCGAACGGTCCTGATCAACATGTCCTGGCCTGCCCAGAATGCCTTTCTGATGTCCGTCGCCCCAGAGGAGTTGAGGTCCTCCGCGGCGGCGGTCTCCAACGCCTCCTTCGGTTTTTCCTCCGCAATATCCCCTCTTTTCGGCGGATGGATGATGCAGAGGGGGATGATCGATCTCCCCATTGGCCTTGGGGCTCTCTGTTTCCTCCTCTCGGGGACTTTCTTTTGGCTCCTTTTCAAAAGGAGGGGAGTTCCCGAGGGTTAAGGGTTCAATATGGGGATGGTAGGTCGAGGAAATTGTGCTTAAGGGAGAATTTCTCTGAAAGGAGTTCCCCTAAAGTCCTTATCCCCACCGTTTCCGTGGCGTAGTGCCCGGCGAAGACGATGGTCTGGGAAGCATCCTCGGCCAAGCGGAAAAGGGAAAGGCCAGTCCCACCGGTTAGCAGGAGGTCGAAATTCCCCAGACCCTCTTTCATTATCGAGCCAGCCTCGCCGGAGACCACGGCCACGCTTTTTATGATTTTCTTTCCGAAATCCCAGGCCTGGACTTTCTGGTTTAATTTTCCCTCGAGGGCTTCCTTAATTTCTCCCAGGGTTTTAGGCTGTGAAAGGTTCCCTGCAAAGCCGATGGGCGAGCCTTTGTAAAAGCCGAAAGGCTGGAGGTCAGAAAGCCCCAGGATTCTTGCTAGCACCGCGTTATTCCCCACTTCCGGATGGGCGTCCAAGGGAAGGTGGCAAGCGTAAAGCCCGATTTCGTTTTTGATAAGGATCTCCACCCTTTGGAGGTCAACTCCCACCAGGGGAAAAGGTTTTCCCCAGAAAAGGCCGTGGTGGACCAGGAGAAGGTGTGTTCCCGCCTCTTTCGCCTTCTGGAATGTCCGAAAGCTGGCGTCAACGGCGGTGGAAATTACCTCCACTTCTTCCCTGCCTTCGACCTGAAGTCCATTTAAGGATTCATCGGAAAAGTCTTTAATCTTCAAAAATTCATCCAGGAAGTTTACGAGCTCTTTCAGTTTCACCATTTCACCTCTTCCTTAAGTTTTCTGAAGCCAGAACCTCCACAGGGGGTACCTCTCCTCCGCCCCTTCGTTTTTGAAAACCCCGTCCCCCAGGGAGAGGAAGGTCTCGGGGAGGGCGAACCTGGGGACTTGCCTTGTGGAGACGATCAGTTTTCCGTATTCCCCTTTTTTCACCTGGAAAGGGAGCTTGATTTCTTTCCTGGTCTTCCACTCGATGAAAGCCGTATCCACCAGGTTTATCCCCGGTTTTTCACCCCGCTGGACTCCTAAAACCCCCAGGGGGGAGGAGTAGAATTCCCTCACTTCCACCCTGGGGAGGATCCCCTTGGCCTGGAAGGCGAAGATCGTGGGGATCTCCGGGTAGCCTGTGAGGAAAAGGGTGCGAATCCTCAAGCGACGCACTTCCCGGCGCAGTTTACCTTTTAAGAAGCGCAGAAAGCGGAGCACTCGTGCGGCGTCCCCGATGAGCGCTTCCGCCTCCTCAATATTCTGGAGACCGAACTGGAAGGCCTGCTCCTCGTCCGGAAAGTCTTTCTGGAAAACAGGATCACCCACTTCCTGGAGCATCTTTCCTAAATAGAAGAAGACGGGAACCCCCTCCCAATCCAGGGAACCGGGAAGATGAAGGGACTCCAGGCTGAGGATCTTTCCTTCCAAGCGAGAGGAATTGAGCCAAAGTGAGAAAGGCTCCAGAGTCTCCTTCAGCCACTCCTCCTTCCAGGGAACCCGGAGTTCGCCCTTTACCTCTGAAAGGAGGAAGAAATCTCTTCTCTCCTCAGGAAAGATGAGCGCGGGGATTTTATCCTGGACGGGAAAAAGCCGTCTGTACTCTTCAAGCGTGGAGCACTCCCTCAGCTCTGGCCTTCCCGAGCGCTGTGCGTATTCCTCCAAAAGTTCCCTTAATTTTTCCGGAAGCGTCACCATTTGGGATTATTATCCCTCAAACGGCCCCGGAGAGCAGCTTCCTTTTTCTGATTTCTTTTCCTCGCTGGCTGAGCGCTAAGAGCGTCTGAATCCCGCCAATTTTGCTAGCCCATTGACGCCAGTGTGAAGCGGGACCATTTCATCAGGAGTCTTCTACCTCTCAAGTAGCGATTTCCTCCTCCGGAAAAATCTTAAAACCGATTATAACTTCTTGGATTCTCCCTTACTAAAATCGGATTTTAAAACTATATTATTAAGTGATGTTGAAATTTTCTTACCATGAGGAGGTTAGCGCAGTGAACGTGAATTCGCTTGCGAAGTTCCAAGGGCTTTTAAGGGGTCTCTTCCAATTTGATGCCTCCGACCTGGATTTTGGGATATACCGGATTTTGAATTACAAACGCTCTCAAATAGAGAAATTTATTCAGCAAGACCTCAAAGAGAAAGTTGATCTTGCTTTTGCTAAATATCAAAAACAAATGGTAGATAGCCTTAAAGAACTCTTAACGGAGAAAAAACAAGAAGCTCTCAGAGTATTAGGAGAAGAAGCTTTTGGTCCTAATGGCGAGTTAAAGATTGAATATAGGGGTACTCGACCTGGCAAGGACTATCTTGAGATAAGAGAGCGGGTAAAAGAAGCTGAGCACATTGAAACGATAAAAGATCAAGTATTCAATGACCTGTTTACTTTTTTCTTCCGTTATTATGAGGAGGGAGACTTCGTCCCTCACTATCGCTATTCAATAAAAGGCCATAAGTACGCCATTCCCTACAATGGCGAGGAGGTAAAACTCTATTGGGCAAATCATGATCAGTATTACACCAAAACAGGGCTACTTTTCAGGGATTATACTTTTAAAGCCGGTGAATACAGCGTGATCTTCAGGATCGTATCAGCAAAAGAAGAACTTGGTTCAAACAAGGCTACAAAGGATAGATATTTCATCCTTGACGATGAAAATCCACTTGAAATTGTTGACAAAAAGTTGATTGTTCGCTTTCAATACCGAGAATTGACTGATGTAGAGGTTAAGGAATATGCATCCCAAACTGCCAACATTGCCTCAGGAGAAAACGAGCAGGAGGAAACCGAAGGCCTTGATGCCATCAGCCAAGAGGTGAAAGCCCCAAAGCAGGATCATATTAATGAAAAGGTATTTTCCGAGCTGCTCGGTAAGATTGAAGATACAGAGCCCAGGTCCACCTTGAGCAATATTTATAAAAATGATAAAGCCTTACTTCTTTATCAGCTTTTCAGATTCACCAGTAAGAGCACCAAGGATTACTTTATCCATAAAAACTTGAAGAGATTCCTCTCTGAGCAGCTGGAATACTTTATCAAATCCGAAGTTCTGGATATTGAAACTCTTGAGAAAGCAAATTTTTTAGACAAGCACATTACCAGGGCTATGGTAGTAAAAGAAATCGGAGAAACCATAATAGATTTCCTCGCTCAGATTGAAGATTTTCAAAAGAGGCTGTGGGAAATAAAGAAATTTGTCATAAGTACTGAATGCGTGATCACTCTGGATAAGATAAAAGAATATGCGGGAGAAGGATTCCTGGAAAGCATTTTGGGCGAAATTTTAAAGAATGAAAACCAGCTGAAAGAGTGGAAAGAGCTTTTTGGGATTGAAATCACAGGTGAAAATGATTTGATTGAGAATAACTCCCAGAAAGGTAAAGAGTGGAAACTCTTGCCTATTGATACAAGATATTTCGAAGAGGAGTTCAAGTGGAGATTGCTGGGGGCTCTGAGTGAGAAACATGGACTGGATGATATTCTAGACGGCGTCTTGATCAAAAGTGAAAACTGGCAGGCCTTGAATTTGCTGTTGAGCAAATATAAAGAAAAAGTGCAGACGATCTACATTGATCCCCCGTTTAACAAAGAGCAAGATGCAGATTACCTTTACAATGTGAAATACAAGGATTCCACATGGATAAGCATCTTAGAAAACAGATTAAGACTCGCCAGAGATTTGCTTTCGGACAGAGGAAGCATTTTTGTCAGATGCGACTATAACGGCAATATGTATGTCAGGCTTTTGATGAATGAGATTTTTGGAGAAGAGAATTTTAGGAATGAGATGATTCTAAAAAGAACTGCTGGTTTACCAAAAAGAGAATTTTTAAACATGGAGGTTGAGACGGAATATTTAATTTATTATGTCAAGGATACTGAAAAACTATTATTTAATCAATTATGGGAAAATAGAGAGCCTCAATGGATGCCAGTAATGATTAAATATAACCGTGGAGGTCCAACCGGTAAACCAATTATTATCGAAGGTAAGATTTATAATCCCCCAAAAGGTTATAGCTGGGCTATCGGAGGAGAAATTGCAGAAAGAATATATAAAGAAGGAAGGCTAAAAATAGAAAATGGTAAACTTTTCGTTTTAATTGATAAAAAAACTGTGGGAAGCAATTGGACTGATATTCCAGGCTACGTTTCTCCACCTAAATGGGGATTTTCTACAGAAAATCACGAAAAACTTCTTAAGAGAGTTATTGAAACTTCATCTAACGAAAACGATTTAGTTATGGATTTCTTCTTAGGTAGCGGTACAACAACAGCGGTAGCACACAAACTTAAAAGAAAATGGATTGGAGTTGAGATGGGGGAGCATTTTTATACAGTGGTCTTGCCACGAATGAAGAGGGTTTTGGCTTATGATGAATCGGGAATTTCTAGGAAGAACGAAGTCAAAGAAAAATACAACAAAAAGACTGCTGGTGGTTTCTTTAAGTATCAGGTTATAGAGCAATATGAAGATGCCCTTGACAACATAGAGTTAAAAGAAAATCAACAAGCCCAGGCGCTTTTGAAAGACGAATATCTTCTCAAATACTTCCTTGAATTTGAGACCAGGGAGAGCCCTTACCTCTTGAACGTCGATCTCCTTAAAAATCCCTTTGCCTACAAACTTAAAGTTAATCTTTCAGAAGTTGGGGAACCCCAGGAAATGGTTGTCGATATTCCGGAAACCTTTAATTATCTTCTTGGCTTAAAAGTAAAAAGGATTATGGTTAGGAACAATGAAAGAAAATACCTTTTCGTGCAGGGAGAAAAAGAAGGAAAGGAGATAGCTGTTGTTTGGCGGGAGTATCGGGATGACTGGAGTGAGGAGGACTTCAAGGGAGACAAGAACTATATCATCAATAAACTTGAGGGTTGGGACCCCCATATTCTATATATTAACGGCCAGAGCATTTTAACGGAAAAACTCGGAAATAAAACAGTTGAAATCCGCTATATTGAGCCCGAGTTCAAAAGATTGATGGAGGGCTGAGTAAATTAGAAGAAAATGGAAATTGAGAATTTCTTAATCTTAAATAATTACCTCCTCTCCCTTTTCGGAGTTAATGATTTTAAGGCGCTTCAGGAAAAACTAAGAAATCAGAGCCCAGGGTTTGACAGCGATGGAAGGAGTAATTTCACCAACGTTTTAATTGGTCTGGAGGGTTCAAAAATTCCGGAGGACGATCTTTTAAAATATGACAGGAATATCCAACACTACGTCAGGAAGATAAACTACAAACGGGAGCCCATAACGCTGAAATATTTTCAATATTTAGCCGTGCTTTTTACTGAGATTTTTCTTGATAACTTAAAGAACAGAAAGCTCGATTTTTTTAATATCCTCAATGAATTTTTTAAAAATCATGCAATAGGGAAGGAAATTGACCTTCCTGCATTTTCGGAAAACGATTTAAAGAAACTCGCCTTCTGGATGGCAACTGGATCGGGAAAGACCTTAATAATGCATATCAACTACCATCAATTCTTCAATTATGGTCTTTTTTCTCCAGACAATATTATCCTCATTACTCCTAACGAGGGCCTATCGAAACAGCACTATGAAGAGCTGGAAAAGAGCGGGATTCCTGCAAGGCCTTATTCAGGTAGCTTGAATTCCCTATCAAGAAGCGGCAACGAAGTATTGGTTATCGAGATGACTAAATTCGTGGAGGAGAAAAAGGGGGGAGGAGTATCTTTGCCCGTTGATGTCTTCGAAGGCAGAAACCTTGTGTTTGTCGATGAAGGACATAAAGGCAAAAGATCGGAGGAACAGAAATGGGCCAAACTGCGCGACGCCCTTGTAGAAAACGATGGGTTCGTATTTGAATATAGCGCTACCTTTGGGCAAATTTTGAGTGAAAAAAATCGGGAAATCTTGGAAGAATATGCGAAATCCATCCTTTTCGACTATTCATATAAGTACTTCTACCTCGATGGGTATGGAAAAGATTTTTCGGTTCTAAATGTAAAGTCCAACGAGGGCGTGGGAGCCTCAGATTTTCAAGAATTTATGTTCCTTGCTAATCTGCTTTCCTTTTATGAGCAATTAGCAATTTATGAGGAAAATATCCATCTTGCTAAGGAATTTAATCTTGAAAAGCCCCTTTGGATTTTTGTGGGGTCAACAGTCACGGGCAGACAATTAAATTCAGATGTTGTTCAAATTGTGGAGTTTATAAGACGTGTTATTGATGAGGAAGACTGGGCTAAGAGCAAAATTCAAAAGATTTTGGGAGGTTCCAGTGGGCTTATAGGGGAAGACGGGGAGGATGTTTTTAAAGATAAATTCTCAGCCCTAAGGGACAGAGGATTTGATTTGGAAGGTTTGTATCACAGAATTTTTGGCGGCAGGGGACGGTTGGGAATTTACGAGCTGAAGAGAGCTGAAGGGGAATTGGGGTTAAAAGTAGGCGAGAACGAATATTTTGGGGTAATTAACATTGGCGATGTTTCCCAGTTAAAAAAGCAGTTAGAGGCGAAAGGGATAACCATTTCTCAGGACGCCTTATCCGACTCTCTTTTCGATAACATCAAAAGAGAGGACTCCAGAATCAATATTCTAATTGGGTCGAAAAAATTCATTGAGGGTTGGGATACCTGGCGTGTTTCCTCTCTCGGTCTTTTAAATGTGGGGAAGGGCCAGGGCCCCCAGATTATTCAATTATTTGGAAGAGGAGTAAGGCTAAAAGGAAAGGGGATGTCCCTCAAAAGGAGTGCGGCGAATACTCAAGTAAGTCTTTTAGAGACACTCAATATTTATGGAATCAAGGCCGATTATATAAGCAAATTTTTGGATGCGATAAGAAAAGAAGAAGTGGAATTCGAGACAATAAAAATACCAGTTCAAATTCAGCATGAAAGCAAATGGAACGAATTGTATATTCTCTCCAAGAATGAAAATAGGAAGTTCGAGGAAGAAGTGCCTCTGCAGCTGGAAAGGGATAGTCGCCTCTTTGTCTCCCTCGATTTGCTACCCAAAATCTCTCGTTATCAGGCGAGTGAACGGGCAGAGAGAGAAAGGGCGATAGAGGCGCAGGAAATACGGGCAGAGGTCGAAGGGGCCTCGTTCAGAGAGGATGTTGTCAATTTACTGGATTGGCAAAAGATTTTAAACGAAATTTATAATTTTAAAGCCGAGAGGCATTATTGGAATTTAATTGTAAAAAAACCGTTTCTTGAACAGGTCTTGCTGTCTGAAAGGATCAAAATTAAAGTGCTCCCCGAGATTTGGGAGGTAAAAGAACCGGAAAATGTTAAAAAATTAGAAGAGATCGCGCTTTTAGCTCTCAAAAAGTACATTGATCTTTTTTACCGAAAACACGCCAGGCAGTTTGAAACTAATAACTTGCGGTATGAAAAGCTTGGGGCAACCAGAGCTGCGCAGTTGTCCTTATTTACTGATCAAGAGGAAAATCGGCTCATTTATCAGGTCCAAATAGATAAGCAGAAAACTGACCTGATCAAAAAAATCAAAGAGCTCGTAAATAATCTAGAACGGCTATTTAAAGAAGAAACTGACGAACTACCCAGAGTCTATTTCGATAAGCATCTTTTCCTACCGATTCTGCTTCAAAGCAAAAAAATAGACAGAATTTCTCCTGCTGGGCTTGTCGAAAGCGAAAAGAAGTTTATTGAGCGTTTGAGGGAGTATCTAAGGGAGTATTCCTCTGAGGGAACTAGAAATTTCGAAATTTTTCTTTTGCGAAACTTCCCTAAATCTGGGGTAGGTTTTCAGCTACAATGGGCTGGATTTTATCCCGATTTTATAATGTGGGTTAACGGTAGAGGAAAGCAAGCAGCTGTATTTTTGGACCCACATGGTCTTGAGCATAACAAGGGGCTAAATGACGAGAAACTTTTATTCAAGGAGGATATTAAAGACATAGAGCGCTCTCTTGCCCTGGAGAATCTTATTTTAGAGTCTTTCATTCTCTCACCGACTCCGTATGAGGCTGTAATTAGAGGACAGAGAATGCCTGAAGGAAATATTGATTTGAAAGAAAAAAAGAAGGAATTGGCCATGGAAAAGCACCTTCTATTCCTTGAGGATAGCGATTGGCCCGAGACTTTGCTGAACTCGATTTTTGAGCGACTTTCTAACTAAGATAGAGAATGACCAAACGAGAAATTTTTGATTTCAGCCTAAGAGGAAGGAAAAAACGAGATGAGCGGTAAGGTATTCTTTATAAAAGAAGAGGATGAGCTAATTGAAATCGATGAAGAGGCCCTTTCTTATGAGTCCCACCTGCAGGATCTCCTTTATAAATATCCCAATCTGCTCCCTGGCGACCAGATCGACCCTTCTTCGCCCAGACGTTGGCTGGCCATCTCTAAGGAAGAGGGCCTTCCAGATGATGAGAATTCTGCAAACCGCTGGTCTGTCGACTTCTTGCTTTTGGATCAGGATGGAATTCCAACTCTTGTGGAGTGCAAGAGGAGCAAAAATCCACAACTACGTCGAGAGGTAGTGGGGCAATTGCTGGAGTATGCGGCCAACGCTAGGCATAACTGGGAGGGCGATAAACTACGCATCAAATTTGAGGAGCTGTGTGAAAACCAGAACGAGAACCCAGAAGAAAAGCTCGCGGATTTTCTGGGCCAAGACAACGATATTGAGAAATTCTGGAACGATGTGGATACCAATTTGCACGCGGGAAAATTGCGCTTGATCTTTGTTGCTGATCAGATTCCTGAGGAACTGAAGAAAATAGTAGAATTCCTCAACCAGCAGATGGACCAAGCGGAAGTTTTTGCGGTTGAGATAAAACAATACTCGCGAGATAAACTGCGCATCCTGGTTCCAAAAGTTTATGGACGAAAAAACAAAACCATTATTCCTTCAGGGGCTGCTTGGGATGAAAAGAGCTTTTTCGATAAAGCAAAGGAAAGCCTCAAGGAAAAAGATTTGGAGAAGCTCAATGACCTGTATAATTTTGCGAAAGCAAATGGAATCGTTGCCTGGGGCGGCGGGGCAAAAGAGGCCACTTTCGGCCTGAAAATGCATCATCCTGGGTTTTCAAAAAACCTATTTACATTTTTCAGTACGGGAAGAATAGATGCATACATTGGGGAAATTGTTAAATATAAATATTTCGGTAATGAGGTTGGCAAATGGCTTGCAAACGAACTTAAGAAAATTGGCGTTGAAATTTCTCCAAATAAAGACTTAAAAAGGGCTTACCCAACATTTAATTTAACGGAACTCGATGACGAGCAGATTTCCGATTTCAAGAAAATAATCTCTGCTTTGTTGGAAAGGTGTAAATAGAGCTAGGCAGGTCTCCTTTTTTGCACTCTCCATCCTTTCTTCGGCTGGTTCCTTTGGAAATGCTTTTCAGGTTTAATTAATACCGTGCGGAAATTCTTAAGAAGGTCAGGGAAATGGTCAGATATCACCTTTCTATTTTTGTATTTCTTTTTCTCCTCTCCTCCTGCACACAGGTTGGTTTGGGGCCGAGTTCATCTCCTGGGGGAGAAGAACAAACTCCTTTGCCAGGAGATACTCCCACAAGTACCCAAACAATGGTTTCCGGGGAATCCCAGCTTCCAACTAAGGCGGTTGAGGAGGAAATTTCCCTTCCTCCACCGGTCCTCGAAGGAAAACTCACGCTCGAGGAAGTCCTGAAAGCCCGGCGCTCAATTCGAAGCTTCAAAGAAAAGGAGCTCACCCTTGAGCAAGTGGGTCAGCTCCTCTGGGCTGCTCAGGGGATCACCTCTCCCGATGGGAAAAGGGCCGCCCCTTCTGCGGGGGCACTTTACCCCCTGGAGGTTTACTACTTCTGCTCTCAATTCTGGGGACGATATGATCCGGAGGAGCATTCTCTGGAAATTTTGGGAAGGGAGGACAGGAGGGAAGAGATTGCCAAAGCCTCCTTAAATCAGTCATGGATTGCTCAAGCCCCCGGGATTTTTGTCATCGTGGGGTTCGTGGAGCGCACCGCGGTTAAATACGGGGAAAGGGCGGAGAGATACGTGACCCTGGAAGCGGGACACGCCTGCCAGAACCTCCTCCTTGAAGCTGTGGCCCTTGGTCTTGGGGGAACTTCGGTGGGGGCTTTCTGGGATGACCAGATCAAGGCGATCCTGGAAATTGAGGCGCTTCCCCTTTATGTGGTCCCGGTGGGATACCCCAGGGATTAGCATCAAAGGTATAAAAGTTCCCCAAATTTCCGGAAACTAAATGTTTTTTCTTCAGGAAATTCTCTGGATCTCTTCCCTTCCTAAGGCAAACGCCTTGAGGTTCTCCTCCTGGAGGCGCTTCAAGTTCTCCTTCATGATTTTTTCAAAAGTGGAGAGGGAGAAGGGAAGGAAATTGCTTAAAGCTCCCAAGATTACTATGTTTGCTGATTGGGGGCTCCCGACTTTCTTTGCCAGGTCTAAAGCGGGGATCAGGAGGAATTTCAGGGACCTGGCTTTTTCAAGCACCTCCTCCTCGGAAAATTTGATGGGGTTTGGGGCGAAGTTCGAAGAGACAAGAGCCTTCCCCTCCGGGGAGAGAAATTGAAAATTCCTCAGGGCTTCCACAGGGTCAAGGCCGAGGAGGAAGTCCGCGGAACCGAGCTGGATTAAAGGACTCCAGATTTTTTCCCCCATCCTCACCTGGGAGAGAACGGAGCCTCCTCTCTGAGCCAGGCCCTTTATTTCCGACCTCTTTACATCCCAGCCCTCCTCCAGGGCGACAAGGGAAAGCAATTTTGCCAAGAGCAGGTTTCCCTGCCCGCCAACTCCAGCGATAACCAGATCTATCTTTTTCACTTTGCCCTCCTTTTTGCTTCAGTAATGCAGGGGGAGCGGGAGATCAAAACAACCGGTCCGGGTTTTTCAAACATTTCCCTGAATTTGGCGATCAGCTCCTCCTCCGGGCGATAGGGGTTGAGGACGTCGAAGGTGGCTCCAATTCCAGTTAAGATTTGTTCTAAGGTCACCGGGGTCTTACCATCCTCGGCGGAAGCAGGGGTCGGTTGTCCCCCGGTCATGGCCACAAGTTCGTTGTCCATGATCAAGACCAGGATATCCGCGTTGTTGTGAACCGCATCCACCATTGCCGGTAGTCCAGCGTGGAAAAAGGTGGAGTCCCCGATCACCGCCACCGGCTTCTTCACTCCCACATAGGCTAATCCAAGAGCCATGCCAATCGAGGCGCCCATGCAAACGGTGGTGTCCATGGCCTCAAAGGGAGGGAAAACCGCCAGGGAATAGCATCCAATATCTCCCATAATCGCCTGGGGGTTTAACTTCTTCAAAACCTTGAAGGTGAAGTTGTAACCGCATCCTGGGCAGAACGTGGGGTAACGGGGAGGAAGGTCCGCAATTGGTGAGGGGGGAGAGTAGGGGAGGCGGAGGGCTTTGGCCACCAGATCGGGAGTCATCTCCCATTGGCGGGGAAAAGTCCCGTCAAGTTTCCCGTGGATTTTGGGGGAAATCTGAGCAAGGGCTCTCTCGATTATCGGTTCACCTTCCTCCACCACAAATATCTCCTCGCAGTAATCCAGAAACTCCCTGACCATTTTCATGGGAAGGGGATAGGTCCCGATTTTCAAAATGGAGGTTTCCCCGTCCCAGTGCTCCATGGCGTGGGCGTAAGCGATTCCCGAGGCGATGATGCCCCGCTTCTTCGATTTCAGGATCATTGAGTTGAACCTTGAGTTCTGGGAAATTTCCTCCAGGACCTTCTGTTTTTCGTTCAGTGATTTGTGGAGCATCCTGGCGTGGGAGGGAACGACGACCCAGCGTTTGGGGTCCCTCTCGATTTTCAGCTCGTTCTCCCTCCGTTTTTCTCCGCCAAGCTCCACCGGGGACTCCCCGTAACAGAGCCTGGTGACAAGCCTGAGGAGGACTGGGAGGTGGAGCATTTCGGAGATCTCAAAAGCCTCTTTGGTCATCTCGTAGGCTTCCTGGGGGTCCGAAGGTTCCATGGCGAAGGTCTTGGCAAATTGGGCATAGAACCTGGAGTCCTGCTCGTTCTGGGAGGAATACATGCTGGGGTCATCGCCCACGGCCAGGACCAATCCCCCGTTAACCCCGGTAAAGGCGCTGTTGATGAAGGGGTCGGCAGCTACATTCAAGCCGATGTGCTTCATGGAGACGAGCGCCCTCTGGTTGGCGTAGGAAGCCCCCAGGGCGTTCTCATAAGCTACCTTTTCGTTTGCCGCCCAGACGTAATTGGTCCCGGTACCCGAGGAAGCGACGGTCTCCTGAATTTCCGAGGCCGGGGTCCCAGGGTATGCGGTGGAAATGGTGATCCCTGCGTGGATTGCTCCCCAGGCAACTGCCTCGTCTCCGGTCATCATCACTTTTGGCATTTAATCACCCCCAAATGGATTTTTTTGAAAGGTAACGCAGTAAACCTTTTTCAAGTTTTTTCAAGCGATCACCTCTAACTCTTTTAAAGCGGTGTCAACCTTTTGCTTTTTTTCGATTGTGGGGAGGAAAAGGTCCCCGGAAGTCTTGACCCTTTTGAGGACCACCCTTGGGTTAAAATCCTCAGGAGAATTTACTTTTTCAAGCTCCTCCCAGTTTAAAGGGCAGGACACGGGGGCTCCAGGCCGAGGGCGAATGCTGTAAACCGAGGCCATGGTCCTCCCCTGGGAATTCTGGGCGAAATCGATCCTCACCTTGCCCTGCCTTTCCTCCTTTTTCCATTCCGTGGCGATCAAGTTCGGGAACTTCGAATCCAGGAGCTGGGAAATGGTCTGGACGAATTTTCGGGTGATTTCGAAGGAGTAAATTCTCTCAATGGGTAGGAAAAGGTGAAGGCCTCTGCCCCCGGAGGTCTTGGGAAAAACCTCCAAATCCCACCTTGCAAGCAATTCTTTTATTAATAAAGCAACTTTAATCAGGTCTTTAAAACTGGCATCCGGCTCTGGGTCAAGGTCGAAAACCACGAAGTCCGGGTTATCCGGGAGGTCGATCCGGGAGAGCCAGGGATGGAAATCCAGGCAACCGAGGTTCACCAGGAAAATCAAGGAGGGGAGGTCCCCGGCGATCACCCAGGAGATCAAGTCCCCTCGGCCTTCAGAGTAATGGGACCAGGTTCTTATCCAGGAGGGAAGATATTTCGGGGCTTGTTTTATGATGTAACCCGGGCTTTCGATCCCCTCCGGAAATGGCCACAAGGTCAAGGGCCTTTCCTGGAGGTGGGGGAGGAGAAGCGGTCCGATTTCCAAAAAGTAATCCACGATTTCCCTCTTTTTTAATGGAGGGTCGGGAAAGAGGAGTTTATCGGGGTGAGTAATTTGGATTTCCCTTCCCTCTACCTCCATCTGGATCGAATCCTTCGAATTTTTTCTCATCCCGGAATGAGCCTCTGAAAAATTTCCTGAAAGATGGGGGCGAGGATCAAGGCGGGAAGGAAGTTGGCAACCTTGAATTTTTTGACCCCCAAGAAATGGAAACCCAGAAGAACGATGATTGCCCCTCCTGAGACGGTTAAAGCCAAAATCAGGCTCTCGGGGACCTGGGCGGCGAAGAAGCGGGCAAGGAGTGTGAGCCCTCCCTGGTAAAGGAACAGGGGGACCGCCGAGAAAATCACCCCGATCCCCAGGGTGCTTGTCAGGAAAACGGAGGCGGTCCCGTCCATGATCGACTTTAAAAGGAGAAGTTGAAAATCGCCTTTTAAACCGTCGGAAATGGATCCGAGTATGGCCATCGGTCCCACGCAGAAAAGCAAAGTGGCCGCCACGAAACCCCTGGCGATTCCTCCCCCCTGGAATTTAAGGAGGGAGCTTGCCCGCTCTCCCAGCCTTTCTAAAAACTCCTCAATGTGGAGGAGCTCCCCGATGATTGCCCCCAGGACCAGTGAAAGGAGCAGGGTGAGCATTAAGGACGAAGAGTTGGCCTTCAAAGCCATTTGGAATCCCAGGATGGAAGTGAGGAGACCCATCGCTTGAGTGAGCAAGGGGGAGCTGGTGGTCTTGAGCTTTTTGCTCGCCAAAAAACCGACAAGGGATCCAGCGATTATCGAACCGGTGTTTACCAGGGTTCCGACCATAAGAGAAATTTAGGAAAAAATATTGCCAAAAGCAAGGAAGG
This sequence comes from Caldisericota bacterium, assembly GCA_024655965.1. Classification (GTDB taxonomy): domain Bacteria; phylum Caldisericota; class JANLFM01; order JANLFM01; family JANLFM01; genus JANLFM01. The sequence goes on from JANLFL010000003.1 coordinate 85,720, forward strand.
TAAGGAAAATAGGATTGAATAAAGGCTTCTGGCTCGAAGCCAAGGAGGGTTTATGCTCAAAGAAATTGTGGAATATTTCACTCCGCGAGAGTTGGTCGAAGCCCAAGAATTTCTTATAAAGCATTTCCCTGAAGCTGCGGTGGTGGGGGGAGGACTTGACCTGACGTGGAGGGAGCGGAAAGGTATTAAGTATTTGATCAGCCTGGACAAACTCCCCTTAAAATTCATCAGGAGAAGGGATGGTTTCCTGGAAATTGGAGCCACGACCACCATCAGGGAGTTGATTGAATTTTTCCTTCCCGGGGACGAATTTCCCGATTTTTTGAAACCCGCCCTTAAACGCGTGGCCACACCCCTTTTGAGGGGGGTAATCACCATTGGAGGTGCCCTTGCCCGGGCCTATCCCTGGGGAGACCTGCCCCCGATTTTCATGGGTCTTGAAAGCCAGATCGAGCTATTCGACGGGGAAGCCAGGGTTCTCCCTCTCCAGGAATTTTACACGGGAGATTTCCGCGAGGCCCTCAGGAAAGCGATCCTCACGAAAATCATCCTTCCTCTTAACCCCCAAAAATTCACTTCTTACAGGCGCTTTACCAGAACGGAAGTGGATATCCCTCTTTTCAACCAGATTGTAAGCCTGGAGATAATGGAGGGGAAGGTAAAATGGGCAAGGGTTTTAATGGGCGCAAGACCCGGTTTCCCCTATGAGGAGTTTGAGCTTGAGGAATTCCTACTGGGAAAAATGCTCGATGAGGATCTTATTATCCGAGCCTCCGACCTTTTAAAAAAGATCGCCAGAGTGGAATCTGACTTCCGGCTTTCCAGGGAGTACCGGAGGCATCTTTCGGGGGTTTTCCTGGAAGAAAATTTACGGGAGATAAAGGGAAAATATGATAGTCAATTTCACGCTTAACGGCAAGCAGGTTTCCTATAAGGTCCATCCGGGAGAAAGCCTTTTTGAAGTTTTAAGGAAAGAGGGGAATTTCGAAGTAAAAGGCGATAACTGTCGGGACGGTTCTTGCGGTGCCTGCACGGTATTGCTTGACGGGGTGCCAGTTCCTTCCTGCACCATTTTGATCGGAAAAGTGGAAGGGCGGGAGGTGGAGACCGTAAAAACCCTCGGGGAGGCCCCCAATCTTCATCCCATCCAGAGAGCCTTTCTGGAAAAAGGAGGGGTGCAGTGCGGGTACTGCACCCCAGGGATGCTCCTTGTGGTAAAGGCTTTGCTTTCCCGCAACCCTGATCCCACGCCAGAGGAAATCCGGGAGGAACTCTCGGGAAACATTTGCCGGTGCACCGGTTACATCCAGCAGATTGAGTCCGTGGAACGGGCTGTGGAAATTTTGAGAGGTGAGGTAGATGAAAAGTTATAAAATCGTCGGTCAGGATGCGGAAAAAATTGACGGACCAGCGCTGGTTTCCGGCATGCCCGTCTTCACTGATGACTTTCGCCTCCCCGGGATGCTCTACGGGAAGATCCTCCGTTCACCCCTTGCCCATGGCCTGATAAAGGATATCGACACTTCAAAGGCGGAGTCCCTCCCGGGAGTGCGAGCGGTTTTCTCTTACAAAAACGTTCCCCGGAAAGCCTATACCACTGCAGGCCAGGGTTTTCCCGAGCCCTCTCCTTACGACTCCTTCATCTTCGATAAGAAAGTTCGCTTTGTCGGGGACAGGGTTGCCGCTGTATTTGCCGATTCCCTGGAAATCGCGGAAGAGGGCCTTTCCTTAATTGAAGTCGATTTTGAGGAACTCCCCCCGGTATTTGACCCGGAGGAATCCCTGAAGGAGGGGGCTCCCATTATTCACGACGAACCGGAAATCCAGGGGGCCTATGACCCAAAGAGAAACATAGTTTCCCACGTGGAGCTGGAAATCGGGGAGGTCGACCGCGCTTTAAGGGAGTCCGATTACTTCGTTGAGGGCACGTGGGAGACTCAGTACGCTCAACACTGCCCCATGGAAACCCACGTTGCCATTGCTTACCTTGACGATAGGGGGCGGCTGGTAGTCAGGTCTTCGACCCAGGTTCCCTTTCACGCCCGGAGGATCCTTTCCGCCATCCTGGGGATCCCCATTTCCCAGATCAGGGTGGTAAAGCCCCGTATCGGGGGAGGTTTTGGGGCCAAGCAGGAGGTCTTAATCGAGGACCTCGTTGCCCTTGCCACTTTAAAGACCAGGAGGCCCTCTCGAATTGAACTTACCAGGGAGGAGGAGTTCGTTTCTTCCCGGACAATGCACCCTATGAAGGTCACCGTTCGCCTGGGGGCAAATAAGGATGGAATGCTTCAAGCAATCGACATGGATATCCTCAGCAACACCGGGGCTTATGGGACCCACGGGCCAACGGTGTTTTTCAATGCCGGAAGCAAGACCCTTCCCCTTTACAATAAAGCCCCCAACGTCCGCTTTACCGGGAATGTGGTTTACACAAATCTTCCTGTTGCCGGAGCCTACCGGGGCTATGGAGCTACCGAAGGTTATTTTGCCCTGGAATGCGCTATGGACGAACTGGCAAAGAAGATGGGGATCGATCCCCTTCACCTCAGGGATAAGAATCACATCCGGCCCAAGGAGAGTTCACCGATTTTTAAAAAACTCGGGGAGGGGAGGGAAGGAGTCCCTCAGATTGTCGAATCCTGCGGGCTCGAGGAATGCATTGAGAAAGGGGCAAGTGTCTTCCATTGGGAAAAGAAGAAATCCCTCCCCCGGGAAATTGAACCCGGGATTTTCAGGGGATACGGGATGGCCATCATGATGCAGGGGTCAGCAATCCCCCTGGTTGATCTGGGATCGGCAACAATCAAGATGAACGAGGACGGATCATTCCTCTTGCTTGTCGGGGCGACGGATTTAGGGACGGGCTCCGACACCATCCTCGCCCAGATCGCCTGCGAGGAACTGGGGGTTCCCCTGGAAAGGATGACCGTTTATTCATCGGACACGGATTTCACCCCCTTCGATAAGGGAGCCTATGCCTCGAGCACTACCTACATTTCAGGGGAAGCGGTGAGGAAAGCTGCAAGGAAGGTGAAGGAGCAGATCCTGGAAATTGCCCGAACCTTACTTTCCTCATCAGGCGATCTCCTCCTCGAGGACGGTCAGGTTAAAGATACGGGCACGGGTAAGGCGGTCTCTCTTGAGGAGATCGGGCTCAGGTCCTTCTACATGGCAGATCAAAGGCAGATTCAAGCCTCAGCCTCTCATGTTTCTGAGGTTTCACCCCCGCCTTTCGCCGCCCATTTCGTGGAAGTGGAAGTGGACACGAGGACCGGGAAGATTACCCCTATCCTTTACGTTGCTTCCGTGGATTGCGGGGTAGCCGTCAACCCCCAACTCACCAGGGGGCAGATCATCGGTTCCATTGTCAATGGGCTTGGGTTCGCCCTGTCGGAAGGCTTGATCTTCAACTCCAAGGGTTCGGTTTTGAACGCCAACTTTTTAGATTACAAGGTGCTCTCCTCCCTCGATGTCCCGGATATCGAGGTTTTGCTGGTTGAGACCCATGAACCGTCCGGACCTTTTGGGGCCAAGAGCGTTGCCGAGGTTTGTATCAACGGACCTCTTCCCGCGGTGGCTAATGCGGTGTATGATGCTTTGGGGATCCAATTGAAGAAAGCCCCATTTACACCCGAGGAGGTCCTCCGGCTTTTGGGAAAAATTTAAAGGTGAGCAAGGAAAAGGGCAGGCCCAAAAAGATGAATAATTTTCGGGATCTTCTGATCCTGGGGTTGATCCTTGCTCTTGGTTTCTCTCTCTATCAACTATATTTCAGGGTTGAAGCCTACATGGAAGCGGAAAACGAGCTTGCCCGGACCCAAAGTGAAGTCCTCTCCCTCCAGAAGGAAGAGCAAGAGAACCAGAGACTCCTTATCCAGTCAGATTCGGAATCCTTGATGGAGAAGCTTGCCAGGGAGCAATTGGGCATGGTCAAGGAGGGGGAAACCGTTTATCGGCTTTCGGACACCCTGACCTCCTCCCTCCCTTCCCCAGTCCCCACCGAGGTTAACTTCCTGGAGAGGATTTATAATTTCTTTTCGCAAATTTTTTCCGCGATCTTGCGCTGAAATTGGGTCCAACCTTTTATAATTTTTCCAACCCTTTATTTCCTGGAGGAACTGAATTTGCCATTGGAGATCGGTCAAGTTTTTGATGGAACGGTAGTCAAAATCACTTCTTTTGGGGCTTTCGTCAGACTTTCAAATGGAGAAACGGGGCTGGTGCACATCTCTCAAATTGCTGATTGCTTCGTAAAAGATGTGCGCGATTTCCTCTCCGAAGGGCAGCAGGTAAAGGTGAAGATAGTTGGTTTTAGCGAACTGGGGAAACCCAACCTTTCCATCAAACAGGCGAGGGAGGATCATCCCAAAGCCCAATTCCATCCCCGGAGCCAGGCAAAAAGCGAGGCTTTAAATCCACGGGATTCTTTTGAAGAGAAACTTTCCAGGTTCCTCAAAGAGAGCGATGAAAAGCAGGAGGAGCTCAGGCGGAACCTGGAAAATAAGCGTCGTTGAGCACTTGACATTAAATTTCAATCCTTTATTATTTTTGTATGGACGCGGGGTAGAGCAGTCTGGTAGCTCGTCGGGCTCATAACCCGGAGGTCGCTGGTTCAAATCCAGCCCCCGCTACCATTTTTTTTAGGCGGCGTAGCTCAGGTGGTCAGAGCATGCGGCTCATACCCGCAGTGTCCGGGGTTCGAATCCCTGCGCCGCCACTTGTGATTTCATGAGGGACATCAAGGCTTTCGGGAGGAAATTTGAACAAACCCTGAGGAAAATCCCCCCTTTGAAACCCGGCCATCGAATTCTGGTTGGGGTTTCCGGGGGCGCTGATTCCTGCGCTCTCCTTTTTTCCCTTCTTGAATCCCAATGGGGTTTCCAGGTTGTTGTGGCCCACTTTGACCACCAAATAAGGGAAGGCTCAGAGAAAGACCGGGAGTTTGTCCAGGACTTATGCCATAATTTGAATATCCCCTTTTTCTGGGAAAAGGGAAACGTCCTCGAGCGGAAAGAAAGGGATGGGCTCTCCCTGGAGGAAGCCTGCCGGTTCGAGCGGATGGATTTTCTTTTCAAGTTGAAGCGGAATCTGAACCTCGATTGGATAGCCCTGGGACACACCCTCGACGACCAGGTGGAGACCATCCTCCTCCGCCTTTTTAAAGGCTCCGGCCCGGAGGGATTAAAGGGGATCCCCCTGTTTGATGAAAATAGAGGTTTAATCCATCCCCTCCTTTGCCACTCTCATGAAGAGACGGTGAACTTCTGTCAGAAGAAAGGAATTGCCTTCCGAGAGGACCCCACCAATTTTCAGCCCATAAATCCCCGGAACATCTTGAGAAATATCCTCATCCCGGAGATCGAAAAGCATTTCCCCCAGGCCAAGAAGGGAATTTTTAAAGCCGGGCAAATCATGGAAGAGGAGAACAGGTTTATATCGGGGGAAGCCCTCAAGGCTTTTAAATCCGTGTGGGACTTTAAAGGAGGGAGGGAGGCTCTTTCCCTAAAATTGAAGGGATTTCCTCTGGCTATTCAGCGAAGGGTTATCCAGCTTTTCCTGCAGGAGAAATTTTCTCAAGCCACATTTCAAGAGGTGGAGGATATCCGGGAGCTGTTCGGGAAACAGGTCGGAAAGCGTTTAATTATCGGTGATTTTGAGATCCTTCGTGGGTATGGTTCCTTGATATTCCAGAAAGTCCGGGAAACGGAAGCAACTGATGTCCAAAAAACCTTTTCGCCTCCTGCGATCATCACCCTTCCCGATGGGAGAAAGGTTTGTCTGGAGCGTGTGGGGAGGGAAAAAATTGACTTTAAAAAGGGGCATTCCTTCTTTGACCCCCGGGGAAAGAAGGGCTTCCTTTTAAGGTTCTGGAAACCCGGGGACACCTTCCGCCCTCTGGGTCTGGGGTTTGAAAAGAAACTCCAGGACTTCTTCGTCGACCGGAAGGTCCCCCGGGAAATGAGAAAACGGATTCCTCTGATTGAAATCGAGGGGGAAATTGCCTGTCTTGTTGGGCTTGAGGTGAGCGATTGTTTTAAAATCAGCGAGGAGACCGAGGAGGCCATCCACGCATATATCCTTGAGGAGGACAAAGATGCAGGAATTAGTGGAGAAGGTTCTTATTAATTCCCAGGAGATTCAAAAGAGGATCAATGACCTGGGAAAAAGGATCTCCCGGGATTATAAAGGGAAGGAAGTTTTGCTGGTCTGCGTTTTAAAGGGGGCATTTGTCTTTTTGGCTGATTTAATCAGGGCAATGGATGTTCCCCTGAAGGTGGACTTCATTGCCTGTTCCAGTTATGGCTCCTCCACCGAGAGTTCCGGGGTGGTGCGAATTTTAAAGGACCTCGACTACCCCGTGGAGGGGAAGCACATCCTCTTGATCGAAGACATTGTGGATACGGGTTTGACCTTGAACTACATCCTTTCCCTCCTTAAAGAAAGGCGCCCAAAGTCCCTGAAGGTCTGTGCTTTTCTCGACAAACCCGAGCGAAGGGTGGTCCCGGTGAAGATTGACTACCTGGGTTTTAAGATTCCCAACGAGTTCGTGGTGGGATACGGTCTGGATTACAACGGTCAATTCCGCAACCTCCCCTTCATCGGGGTGCTCAAACAGGAGGTTTATTCGCAAAAGTGACCAGGCTCAGTTATAATTGAACATGAAAAAATTAGGAAGGAAGATAATTGAGAAACAATAACATAATCAGAAGTATCGCGGTTTATGCCATTCTGGCATTAATTCTCTGGGGCCTCTGGCAGCTGATCTTCGGCTCACCCGGGGCGGAGGAGATCACCTATACCCAGTTCAAGGAATTTGTAAAGCAGGATAAAGTTGCCACCGTGGAAATCGGAGAATCCGAAATCAGCGGTGCTTTCAAGGATGGGAAAGAGTTCCGTTTAACCTTTAAAACGGGGGAGGATCCCAACTTGGTTGCCCTGCTCGAGGAACACCAGGTCGATTACCGCTTTGCTCCTCCTCCCTCCAACTGGCTTTCCATGGTCCTTATTTACGGGCTCCCCATCCTCCTGATAGTCGGTTTCTGGTATTTCCTCTATCGTCAGACCCAGGCCGGAGGAAACCAGGCCTTTTCCTTTGGCAAGAGCCGGGCCCGGCTTTTCCTGGATGAAAGACCCCGGGTTACTTTTTCCGATGTGGCTGGAGTTGACGAGGTAAAAGAGGAGCTTCAGGAGGAAATCGAATTTCTGCGAAACCCCAAAAAGTTCCAGCAGTTAGGAGCCAAGATCCCCAAAGGGGTACTGCTGGTCGGTCCCCCTGGTTGCGGGAAGACGCTTCTTGCCCGGGCGGTTGCCGGAGAGGCGGGTGTCCCCTTCTTCTCCGTTTCCGGTTCTGAGTTCGTGGAAATGTTCGTTGGCGTTGGAGCCTCCCGCGTTCGCGATCTCTTCAGCCAGGCAAAGAAGTATGCTCCCTGCATCATCTTCATTGACGAGATCGACGCGGTTGGCCGCCTCCGTGGTGCTGGACTGGGAGGCGGGCACGACGAAAGGGAGCAAACCCTTAACCAGCTCCTGGTCGAAATGGACGGTTTTGACCCCAATATCGGGGTCATTGTAATTGCGGCAACCAACAGGCCGGATATCCTTGACCCGGCTTTATTGAGGCCGGGGAGGTTCGACCGCCGGGTGGTTGTGGATTATCCAGATGTCAACGGGAGGGAAGCAATCCTTCGGGTTCATGCCCGAAATAAGCCCCTGGAAAATCCCGAGGACCTTAAAATCGTTGCCCAGAGGACTCCCGGTTTCACCGGGGCTGACCTGGAAAACGTGCTCAACGAGGCGGCCCTCCTGGCTGCCAGGTTCGGGAAAAAGAAGATCGGTCTTGCGGAAATCGATGAAGCGATCGAGAGGGTGATCGCCGGACCCCAGAAGAAGTCGCGGATCGTTTCAGACAAGGAGAAGGAGATCATCGCTGTCCACGAGACCGGCCATGCCCTGGTGAGTAAATTTCTTCCCGGTTCCGATCCCGTGCACCGGATTTCCATCATTTCCCGGGGAATGGCTCTGGGCTATACTATCCAGCTTCCCACAGAGGACAGGCACCTGCGCACCAAGGAGGAGCTCCTGAACCAGATTTCCTACACCCTCGGAGGGAGGGTTGCCGAGGAGGAAATCCTGGGGGAGATCACCACCGGCGCACAGAACGATTTCCAGAAGGCAACCGATATCGCTCGGAAGATGGTCACGGAATGGGGAATGTCGGAAAAAATCGGACCGCTCTCCTTCTCAAACAAGGAGGAGCTTGTCTTCCTCGGGCGGGATCTCACCCGCGAGAGGATCTTTTCCGAGGCCGTGGCTTACGAAATTGACCAGGAAATTAAAAACATCATCAACTCCTGCTACGAGAGGGCCAGGGAAATAATCCGCAACAACAAGGACAAACTTCGGGCCATTGCCCAGGTTTTAAAGCAGAAGGAAGTCCTGGAAGGTAGCGAGCTGGACAACCTTCTCAAAGAAGAAACGGAAACCGTCGCAGTTTAACCCTATCCTTCTCCTGTATTAACATTTCCTTAACTTGTAGTTTAAATCTTGGTAATTGTTTAATTTCCAGGACAATTGATTTTCGGAGGGCTGAATGGTCGATCAAGAGAGAATAAAAAAGGCAATCAGGGAAATCATCGAAGCTATCGGAGAGGACCCGGACAGAGAAGGATTAATAAGAACCCCCGAAAGGGTGGCGGAAATGTATGCGGACATCTTTTCCGGTACCGAAGAGAAAGCTCTTGAGGAGTTGAGCGTTGGTTTCCAGGAACCTCACTCGGAAATGGTTCTCGTTCGGGACATCCCATTTTATTCAATGTGTGAGCATCACTTTCTTCCCTTTTTTGGAAAAGCCCACGTGGGGTACATTCCCAAGGGGAAAATCGTGGGCCTTTCCAAAATCGCCCGGGTGGTGGATATCCTTTCAAGGAAACCCCAGATGCAGGAGAGGCTCACCTCGAAGGTGGCTGACTTGATCGAAAAGGCTCTTGAACCTCAGGGGGTTGGGATTGTCCTTGAAGCCGAGCACATGTGTATGGTAATGAGGGGAGTGAAGAAGCCTGGAAGCTTCGTGGTGACCTCTGCTTTGAGAGGAGTTTTCCGCTCGAGGATTGAGACCCGTTCGGAATTTTTCTCGCTCGTTTTTTCCAGTCGGAACAGATGAATTTTCTTCCCCCCGTCATCCTTCCTTTAAAAAATAAGGAAGATCTCAAGGGGATCCTTTTAGAGCTGGGGGCTGACCCGGAGACGATTCCTTTGGAGTGGGTGGATTTCCCCCCGATCCTTATTCAGATCACCGGGTTGACCCTGGAGGATTCGCAGATTTTTTCCCGGGAAACCTCAAAATTCGGGGTGGTGATGGTTTCTGTTCCGGATGACGGGGAGCAGGAAAAAATTCTCCTTCTGGGAGGCGAATCCAGGATTTCCCCCCTTTTGGAAAATCTTGAGAAAATTTCCCCCGATCTAAGAGAGCTTTTTCGATGGATCCAGGACGGCCTGATTCACTTGAATTCTCCCCTGAAACCATCCTTTTTCCGGGGGAAGGAGTTTACCTGGGGAAGCCGGACCTTCATTATGGGGATAATCAATTTAACCCCAGACTCTTTTTCGGGGGACGGATTGTCCAATTTAACAGACCGGGCTCTTGAGAGGGCTTTTGAGATGATCTCCCAGGGAGCGGACATCATCGATGTGGGGGCAGAAAGCACCCGCCCCGGGAGCACCCCGGTTTCCAAGGAAGAGGAATGGGAGAGGCTGGAACTTTTCCTTAAAGAATTTGTCCCCCATTCCCCAGTCCCCGTTTCCCTGGATACTTATAAATGGGAAATTGCCCAAAAGGGTTTGGAACTTGGGGTTTCTTTGATTAACGATGTGTGGGGCTTAAAGAAATCCCCCCAAATTGCCAGACTGGTGGCCGATTATGGGGCGGGGTTAATCCTCATGCACAACAAGGAGCAGCCGGTATATCAGGCCTTCCTTCCCGAGGTGCTTCAAGGGCTGGAGAAAAGCGTGGAAATTGCCCTCAGGGCGGGTGTCCCCCGGGAGAAAATCATCGTGGATCCAGGTTTCGGTTTCGGTAAAACCGCCGAGCACGGGTATTATATGCTCAAGCATCTCGAAACCTTTCGTTCCCTTGGATTTCCTCTCTTGATCGGGATTTCCCGGAAGTCCTTCATAGGGAAGATCACGGGAAAGCCCCCTTCGGAAAGGGTCTTTGGCACTGCTGCATTTTGCGCCCTTGCCATTGAGAGGGGCTGCGATATCCTGAGGGTTCACGATGTCCCCCAGATTAAGGAGGTTTCTTTAGTTTGCGACAGGCTACTTCGGCAAAGAGATTTAATTTGAGGTTCCTATCCAGGGCGGCAATCATCGGGGCTCTTTATGCGGGCCTGACCATCGGCCTTGCCGCCTTGAGCTACCAGGTGAGTCAAATTCGATTTGCGGAAGCCTTGACCGTCCTCCCCTTTTTCTTCCCCGAGGCAATCCCGGGATTATTCTTGGGGGCGGTTATCGCCAACCTCTTTTCCCCTTTCGGGTTAATCGATGTTGTTTTCGGGAGCCTGATAACCCTCGTGGCTGCTTTCTGCACCTTCCTTGTGGGGTTGGCTTTGAAAAACCGGATAAAAAAACTCCCATTCTTCCTTCTCGCCTTACTAATCGCCCCGCTTTTTCCCGTTTTGTTCAATTCCTTTGGGGTCAGCCTTTATCTGTTGAAATTTAACCTGGTTTCTGGCTACACTTATCTGGGAGCGGTTCTAAGTATATTAACCGGCGAGTTGATCGCCTGCTATTTACTCGGAGGGCCGCTTCTTGCCACTTTAATGGTCAGGTATATGAAGACTGGAGAGACCTTTTGATGAAATTCAAGGTGGGGATTGCCCAGATATCTCCGAAACTTGGCGATCTCGACTTCAATTTACTCAAGCATTTCGAGTATGTAGAAAAGGCGAAAGAGGAAAAAGTTGACCTTCTCATTTTCCCGGAACTCAGCCTTACAGGATACTTCCTTCAGGATTTAAGCCGGGAAATTGCCCTTCGCCTTGACGACCCCAATCTTGAGGGGTTAAAGAGGGCCTCCCGGGAAATTTCCCTGGTGGTTGGCCTGGCGGAGAAATCTGATGGTTTCCCCTATATCTCCGCCCTTTACCTCGAAGGCGGGGAAGTGGTTCATGTTCACCGCAAAGTCTATCTCCCTACCCATGGCATGTTCGAGGACGGGAAATACTTTGCCCGGGGGTCAAACATCCGCGCCTTTGATTCTCGCTTTGGAAGGGCAGGGCTTTTGATCTGCAGGGATTCCTGGCACCTTTCCTCGGGTTACATTCTTGCCCAGGATGGGGCGAAGTTCCTGATTTTGATTAACGCTTCCCCCGTCAGGGGAGTAAAAGGGGATGTTCCTGACCCCGACCCCATGCTCAAAAAGCTTTTTTCCGTCTATGCTTATTACCTTAACCTCTACCTGTTTTTTGCTCACAGGGTAGGGTGCGAGGATGGCCTCTGCTTTTACGGGGGTTCGGCAATTTTTAACCCCCTTGGACAGGTCGAGGTTTCCGCTCCATATTTCCATGAGGCCTTGATCACCGCGACCATCGACCCGGAAATATGGCAGAGGAAAAATTCCCTCATCCCTTTAAGGAGGGACGAGGATCTGGAAATGGTCTCCAGGGAGATCGAGAGGATTAAAAATGGAAGGAAATAGGATTGACCTAACTATTAATTCGGGACTTGCCCGCGATGTGATCGTCGGTTTCCTCCGGGAAGAGACGGAAAAATTTGGCTTCCGGAGGCTCGTTCTGGGGTTATCCGGAGGAGTGGACTCCGCCCTGGTTGCCCTCCTTGCCAGGGAGGCCATGGGGAAAGATAACCTCTTCCTTTTTTATTTGCCCTACAAATCCTCCGATCCAAAAAGCAGGGAAGATGCGTTTTTGGTCGCCGATTTTCTTGGCCTCCCCTTAAAGGAGATAGATATCACTCCCATGATCGATGCCTACTTTCAGGTGGAGAAGGATGCTGACCAGGTTCGCAGGGGAAATAAGATGGCCAGGGAGAGGATGGCCATCTTATTCGATCAGGCCATGGCTCTTTCGGCGATGGTTGTGGGCGCCAGCAACAAAACGGAGCTCCTTTTAGGGTACAGCACCTGGTACGGGGACATGGCCTGTTCCCTTATGCCCATTGGAGACCTCTACAAAACCCAGGTGTGGCAGATGGCCAAGGATTTTGGGCTTCCTTCGAGGATCGTGGAGAAGGTCCCTTCTGCTGACCTGTGGCCCGGGCAAACGGATGAGGGGGAGCTGGGATTTAAGTATCTCCAGGCTGACCAGATCCTTTTCCTACTTGTGGATGAACGGAAAGCACCCGAGGAGGTCGAAGCTGCAGGGTTCTCCCGGGAATTGATTGAAAGGATAATCGAAAGGGTCCGAAGATACCAGTTTAAGAGGAAAATGCCCCCTATCTGCAAGTTATCCTCCCGGACAATCGGATGGGATTTTAATTATTTGAGGGACTGGGGAAAGTAGGTATGGAAAAGGGACCTTTGATTTCCATCGGGATGGTCACCGATCCGGGAAAGAAGAGTGTTAATGAAGATGCATATTACATCCTTGAGGATCGCGCATCCCCTGAAGGCCCCCTTTTGAATGGACTTTATGCCGTGGCTGATGCGGAAAGCAAGGACCGTATGGGGGAAGCCGCTGCTCGCCTTCTTCTTTCCACAATTGCCGAAAAAATTGAGCCCCTTTTTAACCAGGAGCACGAGTCCTTTCTTGTGGAATTGAAAAAAGCTATCCAGGAGGGTTACGGGAGATTGAGGGAACTTTCCAAGAATGAGGGATGGAAGGGGATTTCCGTTTCCCTGGCCTGCGCGGTGATTTACGGCTACCGTCTTTATTATTCTATCCTCGGTTCCTGCGCCATATTCCATTTGAGGGACGGGGAGCTAAAGAAGCTGGTCTCCGGGACCCCCGAGGAAATGGAAGAAATCACCCCCGAAGGGGAGCTTGTCTCCCCTGAAGTCTTTGAAATTAAACTTGCTCCCGGCGACAGCCTCCTTTTTGCTACTGACGGGCTTTCAGACAGGGTCCGCATGGCTGATATTGGAGAGGTCCTTCAGTGGAGCATTTCCCCTCAGGCGGCGGTGGAGCGCTTGGTTTCCCTTGCCAAGAGGGCGGGAGGCGAGGACAACATCACGGGGGTGGCGGTTGAAATTCTGGAGGAAACCAAACCCGGAGGTTACTGGTGGAAAATCGGGCTGTCCCTCCTGGGGCTTCTGGCAGTGGGCTTTTTGCTCTCTTTTTTGATCTTCTGGCATCGGGAAGCTCCTCCTCCTTCACCGACGGAAACGATTTCCTCCAGTTATTCCGCCCGCTTCCGTTTCATTGAGGACCTTCGAGACCCTTATGCAATCCTTCAGTGGGACAAAAACCTCTTCGTTTTGGATAAGGAGGAAAAAAGAGTTCGCAAATTCGTCGAGGGCAAGGAGGACCTGGGGTTTGATGGCTATCTTCCTGCTGCCGATGCCCCCTGTGACATGGTGGCTTCTTCCCGTTACATCTATATCGTGGATGCTTCGGGAAAGTTCTTTTACCTTGACCCGGAAAAGGGAAACCCGGTGATGCTTCTCCCGGAAATGGGGGATAAAGGGTCCCTCAGTTCCCCCCGAGCGATCGAGTACGATGGCACCTATTTTTACGTTGCAGACCGGGGAAACGACCGGATCGTGATCTTCAACCGAGACTTCAAATACCTGGAGGAATATTCCGGGGAAGCGGAGGACGGCTCGCCGATTTTCGAAAAACCCAACGGGCTGGCCCTGGATGAAAAGGGGAACCTTTATGTTAGCTTGAAGAACAGGCACGAGGTTCTGAAAGTCGATTATCGGGGGAACGTGGTGGCCACTGCAACCACCGGGGCCACTTCAGTGGGAACCTACGACGGGCCATCCGATCTGGCATTAACCTATTCCGGTGAGGTTTTAGTCCCGGAAATGTCCACCAACCAGATTCTGGTATTCGACTCGGATTTAAATTTGATATCCAAGATTTCGCCCGATCAACTGGAAGACCCTGCTTTCCGCGACCCGAAGGGACTTTGTGCAACTTCTGAGGCACTTTATGTGGTTGGCGGCTCAAGCGAGGACCTTGAAGGTTATGTCTGGCGAATCCCCTGGAACCTTTTTTCGCAATCTCCTTAAAGGAGGGTCAATTCGTGAATTCCGTTGATTTGCCCGAATGGGTGAAGTTAATTGTTGTTGGGCAATATTCCACCAACTGTTATCTGATTTCCGATTTCCATCAGTGTTTGGTCATCGATCCAGGGGGAGATGGGGAAAAAATCTTCCGTTCCCTCCCCGAGGGAAAGGAAAAGATCTCCATCCTTTTGACTCATGGGCACGCAGACCACTGGGCGGGTCTTTCCCGGTTAGAAGAGTTCCTCCCAGAGGCTGAAGTTTTTTACCCCGAAGGGGACGAAGAATTCTTAAAAAAGCCCAATCTCCATTTTTTACGCTTTTTGGGGGGAGAAGTCCCTCAAAATTTGGGGGAGCCAATTTCCCCCCATGGTGAGTTCCGAATTGGGGAACTCCATTTTTCTGTCCTTCACCTCCCGGGCCATACTCCCGGGCACCTCGCTTTGTACGGGAATGGTCTCCTCTTTGCCGGGGATGTGGTCTTCAAGGACGGGGTTGGAAGGACGGATTTTCCGGGGGGATCGGCCGAGGACCTGAGGTCTTCCTTGAAGCTCATCCTTTCTCTTCCCCCGGAGACAATCATTTGCCCCGGTCACGGTCCCCTCACCACCGTGAAGGAGGTCCAGGGTTCCCTTGGAATATAAAACCATCATCCTTCTTCCCTGCTTCAACGAGGAGAAAACCCTGGGCTCCGTCCTCGCCGGGGTCTTAAAGTGGGCTTCAGGATGCGATGTTTTGGTGGTGGACGATGGCTCCCAGGATAATACCCCAAAGATCCTCAAATCTTTTGGGAAAATAAAAGTGATCCGAAATCACACCAATATGGGTTACGGGAAGGCCTTAATCGATGGGTTTCGCTTCGCCCGCGAAAACGGTTACGAGGTCTGCATCACCATGGATTGCGATGCTCAACACGAGCCAGCGCTGATCCCCCAATTCCTCAAGGAGATTGAGGGCTGGGATGTGGTCTCGGGGTCCCGTTATCTGAACCCTTCTTCAGTTGCTCCCCCTCCCGACAGGTACCAGTTAAACATGGAGATCACCAGGATCATCAACGACATTACCGGTTTCAACCTTACCGATTCCTTCTGCGGGTTTAAAGCTTACTTCGTCCCCTCACTTTGCCGGTTGAACCTCACCGAAAACGGGTACGGAATGCCCCTGCAGTTCTGGATTCAAGCCCGAAAAGCCGGGCTCCGAATCAAGGAAATTCCCGTCCCTTTAATTTATATGGATTATTCCCGGACTTTCCCCGGAGGCCTGGGGAATGTGGAAAACAGGAAAAAGTACTACCTGGAGATCATTCGAAAGGAGCTGGAGAATTGGCGAGGATCTTAACCATCGGGGCACACCCGGATGACGTGGAAATCGGGATGGGAGGGACGATCGCTTCCCTGGTTGAAAAGGGCCATGAAGTAACGATTTTGGATTTGACCGATGGGGAGCCAACTCCCACCGGCTCGAGGGAAATGCGACTTTCCGAGAGCAAGGAAGCCGCAAAAGTCCTGGGAGTCAAGGACCGCATCACCCTCGACCTTCCCAATAGGTACCTGATGGACACGATTGAAAACCGGATTAAAGTGGCGGAGGTGATCCGGAAGGTTAAACCAGATATTATTTTTCTTCACTACTGGACCGATGCCCACCCCGATCACCGGGCGGCTTCCCTGTTATCTGAGGCTTCCCGGTTCTACGCCAAACTCACCAAAACGGACATGTCCGGCGAACCCTATTATCCCAGGAGGATGTATTACTTTTTCTCCTCCCATTTCCGCCTTCTCGTAAAACCGGCATTCGTTTTCGACATTTCCCGGTTCCTGGATTTAAAAATCAAAGCAATTTCCTGCTACAAATCCCAGTTCAACGAGACCCGGGGGAACCTTCGCATCCTCGATGACCTGAGGGTCGTCGCCCGTTGGTGGGGATCCCGCGCGGGTATAGAATACGGGGAGCCTTTTGCTTCCCGGGAATCCCTCCCCTTGAAGGAGATCCAGGCAATTTTATGATCCCTCCCAGGGAAGACGGAGGAGTCTTCCTCTCCCCTCCTTTCGATCAATGGGCCAGCCTCGCATTAAAAAATTCTGCATACTTAAATAATTGTCCCCTTCAAATTTACGGGGTCCCCTTGCCAAAGATAAGGGAGAGATTTCGTAAAAAACTTTCAGCCCGGGGAATTCCTCCGGGGAAACCTCTCATCTTGACCGGACACCAACCCCATTTCATCCATCCGGGGATCTGGTTCCGGTACTTTCTCCTTGAGAGGTTGAATCAAGAGGGGTTTTCGGTATCCGCGTTCATCCTCGATTCGGATTTTAACAGTAAAATCTCTGCCCTGGTTCCCTTCCAAGCCCGTGATGAGATTTTCTTGAAAGAGGTCGTTTTGCCCTTAGAGAGGAAAGTCTTCGAGTCCCTTTCCTCACCCTCAAAGGAGCAATGGGTGGATTTCATCAATGAAATCCGGGAAAGCCTCAATTTCCCCGAAGGGCTCCGGGCGAGGGAGAACTTTTCCCGGGTTTTCCATTTTGAACACCGGGAAGAGCCCTATCCCAGATTCTGGTCCCGCTTGAGGAGGTTCTTCGAGGGGGACCCCCAATACTCGGAGTTTCCCCTTTCGGAGGTTTTAAATGAGGAGTTCCACCTCTTCGTCCTTCATATAGCGAGCAATGGGGAGCGGTTTCTGGAGGCATTTCAAAGAGCCACCGAAAGCTGGCGAAAGGAGAAAAGGACAGAAAACCGAAGCCTTCCTTTCCCCGATTTAAAAATCCACTCCGGAAAAATTGAATTACCCTTCTGGTTCCTCCTTCAAGGGGAAAGATTCCCGGTTTTTTTGAACCCCGGGAGGAATCTCCAGGCTTCGGGGATTGAATCAAAAGGGCTGGAGGACCCTTCCTTCCTTGAAAAAGTTCGTCCCCGGGCTTCCACCTTGACCATGTTTTTAAGGCTTGTGGGGTGCGATCTTTTTATCCACGGGACAGGTGGGGGGACTTACGAGCAGGCGGTCGATTTCATCTTGGAGGACTTCTTTGAAATCGATCCTCCCCCTTTCATCCAGGCGACCCTCACCATGTACTTCCCGGGATTCGACTTTCATGAACAGAGGAGGGTGGAAAGCCTTTTAAGGGAAATGCGGAAGAGCCCCGAGGATTTCCTTCCCCCTGAAGCCAAAAGGGAAAACCAGGAATTAATTTCTCGAAAAAACCAACTGCGGGGAATTAAACTTGACCGGGAAGGTTTTCGGGAATTGGAAAGGATCAACAAAACCCTCCTTTCCCTCCTCGAAGATCAGGTGCGTTCCCTGGAGGAGAAAGCGGGGGCCCTGTTAAAGAAAAAAGAGGTCCTCGGTTCCCGGGAGTTCCCCTTCTTCTTTTTCCACCCTCGAGATCTTCGCTCTAAAGCTTTCCAAAAATAAATTTTTATCCCGATTTTTCCACTTATAACCTTTTCCTATTTTATAATGATTATTACTTTACAAATTCCGATTTACGCGGAGGGTTGAATTGCGCTTATTAGAGTATCAAGCTATGAAATTTTTCCAGGATTATTCCATCCCCGTCCCTCGCCAATTTCTCCTTGGGAATCCAGAAGATGTAGGGCAGGTTCCCCTTTCCTTTCCCGTGGTCTTGAAAGCTCAGGTCCCCGTTGGAGGAAGGGGAAAGGCCGGGGGAGTGAAACTTGTGAAAGACCCGGGGGAACTTAGGGAGAAGGCAAGGGAAATTTTCCAGATGCAAATCAAGGGGGTGCCCGTAAGGAAAGTCCTGGCGGTGGAAGCGCAGGAGATTCTTCAGGAATTCTACCTCTCCTTTCTTTTGGATCGCAAAAACCTCCTTCTGTTTTTGGCTTCCCCTGCAGGCGGGGTGGAAATCGAGGAGGTCGCTTCGCGGAACCCCGAGTTGATCTTCAGGAGGAAGATCGATCCCTTCCTGGGGTTTTCTCCCTTCCTGGGAAAAATCGCCGGGAAATTCCTGGGCTTGAAGGGAGACCTGCTAAACCAATTCGCCCTTGTCGCCACCAATCTTTTCCGTTTATTAAGGGAGAAGGAGATGCAGCTTGTGGAGATCAACCCCCTGGCTTTAACCCCCGGGGGGCTCATGGCTCTGGATGGAAAGTTGATCTTCGACGACAACGCCCGCTTCCGTCATCCCGAGATGCCTCCGGATGAGTCCCTCACTCCGCTTGAGGAAGAAGCCAGGGAGGCGGGGGTGGCTTACGTGGAAATGGATGGGGAGGTGGCGGTAATTGGATGCGGTGCTGGTCTTGTGCTGGCTTCCCTCGATTTAGTTCATCATCTTGGGGCTCGGCCGGCAAACTTCCTCGACCTGGGGGGCGGGGCCTCCAGTCAGATGGTGAAGAAGGGCCTGGAAATCGTCCTGCGCAACCCAAGGGTGAAATCCATCTTCATGAATATCTTTGCTGGGATTACCCGTTGCGATGAGATCGCCAGGGGGATCGTGGAATTTTCTCCTCCAATCCCCATTTCCGTGAGGATGACCGGGACCAACGAGGAGGAGGGGATAGAAATCCTTAAACAAGCGGGATATCAGGCTTTCTCCTCCATGGAGGAAGCCGCCGAGCAAGCAGTCAAAGTAATGGAGGGGGGAATCTGAGATGGCGGTAATAATCAACGAAAAAACCAGGATCCTGGTTCAAGGGATTACTGGAAATCAAGGCCGTTTTCACACAAAATCGATGCTCAAGTCCGGAAGCAAGGTGGTGGCGGGGGTCACTCCCGGGAAGGGAGGGATGGAGGTCGAAGGGGTCCCGGTTTTCGATACCGTGGAGGAAGCCGTTAGCCGAACTGGGGCCAACGCCGCCATCCTTTTTGTCCCAGCCCCTTATGCCAAGGATGCCGCTTTCGAGAACATTGAAGCGGGCTTAAACCCCGTGGTGATAATCACCGAACACGTTCCCGTTCACGATACCCTGGAGATCCTGGCCTTCGCTTCCGCTAAAAATTTGCTGGTTATCGGGCCCAACTGCCCTGGCTTGATCTCTCCGGGAAAGTGCAAGATGGGAATCATGCCCACCCACATTTTTCGGGAAGGGGATGTGGGGATTGTATCCCGTTCCGGAACCCTGACCTACGAGATCGCCTATCAGATTACCCGGAGCGGACTGGGCCAATCCACATGCATCGGCATGGGGGGAGATCCTCTCGTGGGGTTGACCTACATTGACGCCTTGAGGCTTTTTGAGGCCGACGATCAGACAAGGGCAATCGTCCTGATCGGGGAAATCGGGGGAGCGATGGAAGAGGAGGCCGCTTCGTTTATAATTGAGAATATCAGGAAACCCGTCGTGGCATATATTGCTGGAAGGACCGCGCCCCCGGAAAAAAGGATGGGGCATGCCGGGGCGATCGTCTCCGGAAGTTCAGGCACTGCGGAAGGAAAAATTCGCGCTTTGAGGGAAGCAGGGATCCCAGTGGCTGAGCTTCCTTTTAAAATTCCTGAAATTTTAAAGGAGATCGTTTCAGAGAAATGAAGGAACTTGTTCTGGAGGCCGCGGAATTTATCCGGGGTAGATCCCCTCTCCAATTTAAATGGGGGATCATCCTGGGGAGCGGATTAGGGTCTCTTGCGGATGAGGTCGTTCAGCGGGTCACAATTGATTATTCCTCCATCCCCCACTTTCCCCAATCCAGAGTCCCGGGTCACGAGGGTCAAATGGTCTGCGGCTTTTTAAGCGGTGTTCCGGTGGTCGCTCTTAAAGGAAGGGTTCATTACTATGAGGGCTACCAGACCTCTGAAGTTGCTTTCCCGGTCAGGGTTTTCAAGGCTTTGGGCATTGCCAATCTATGTACCACGAACGCCGTGGGAGGGCTGAGCGGTTCTTTTAAAGTGGGGGATATCATGCTCGTTCAGGATCACATAAACTTCCTTCCCTCCCCCCTCAAGGGACCACATGACCCCTTTTTCGGGGAAAGGTTTCCCAGCCTTTTTCGAGCTTACGACCCCATGCTCCAGGACCTGGCAGAAAAAGCGGCTTCCAAGGTTGGGATACCCCTGAAAAAGGGAGTGCTGGCCAGCGTTCCCGGCCCCCATTTCGAGACCCTGGCGGAACTCAAAGCCCTTCGAATTATCGGGGCGGATGCCGTGGGGATGTCGGTTACTCCCGAAACCATCGCTGCTAGACAAATGGAAATGAAAGTCCTGGCCTTTTCTGTAATCACCGATTTAGACCCCTCCCTTGGAGGGGAGGAGTTATCCCACGATGCAGTCCTAAAAGCTGCCAAAGATGCGGCCTCAAACCTTGCGAAAATCATCAAGGAGGTAATTTCGCTCCATGAGGGCAGTTGACCTGATCATAAAGAAAAGGGATGGAAAAGCCCTCCAGGATGGGGAAATTGACTTTTTAATTCAGGGCTTTGTCCGGGGGGAAATCCCGGATTATCAGATCGCCAGCATTTTAATGGCCATTTTTTTCCGGGGAATGAACCTGGAGGAGACGGTCTCCCTTACCAAGAGCATGGTGGAATCGGGGAAGCAACTTGACCTTTCTTCCCTTCCTGGGCCCACGGTGGATAAGCATTCCACTGGTGGGGTAGGGGATAAGGTTTCCCTGGCATTAGTTCCTCTCCTTTCAGCCTGTGGGCTGTTTATTGCCAAAATGTCCGGGAGGGGACTGGGGCATACCGGGGGGACAATCGACAAGCTGGAATCAATTCCCGGATTCAAGACCGACCTTTCCCTTGAAGAGCTCCTCGCTCAGGTGAAGGAAGTGGGGTGCGCGATCGTTTCCCAGACCCCCGAGCTCGTTCCCGCGGATGGGAAACTCTATGCCTTGAGGGATGTCACGGGGACCGTTGAGAGCATTCCCCTGATCGCCAGTTCGGTAATGTCCAAAAAAATCGCCGGGGGGGCCTCCAACATTCTGATCGATGTGAAATGCGGGCGAGGGGCGTTCATGAAGACTTTAAAGGAAGCCAGGGACCTCTCCCGAATAATGGTGGAGATTGGGACCAGAATGAAGAGAAAGGTCACCTGTCTGATAACTCCCATGGATGAGCCCCTGGGAAAAATGGTGGGAAACGCTCTGGAAGTGAAAGAGGCTGTGGAGACCTTGAAAGGAACCGGTCCTTCCGATTTCACTAATTCCGTTCTGGAGCTTGCCGGAGAACTCCTTTTTCTTTCCGGAAAGGGGAATACCCCTGAAGAGGGGAAGGAAATTGCCAGGGAAGTCCTGAATTCCGGAGGAGGTCTTTTTAAATTCAAGCAGATGTTGAAAGCTCAGGGCGGGGATGAGCGGATTACTGATGAGGCCTGGCGCTTGCCCGGGGCAAGTTTCCGCTGGGTGATCCCTTCAAAGGCCAAGGGGTTCGTGAAGAAAATCGATGCTTTTAAAATTGGAAAGGCGGCGATGATCTTAGGAGGAGGAAGGGAGAAGAAGGGCGACCCAATTGATTACGGCGTGGGGGTTGAACTCCTGAAGAAGAGCGGAGATTTTGTCACCCTGGAGGAGCCCCTCGCTGTCCTCCATGTGAATAACCGGGAGAGGATCAAAGAAGCTCAGGATTTAGTTGAGGGGGCTTTTTCCTTCTCCAAGGAACCTGTAGAAAAGCTCTTTAAGCCCCTGGCGAGGATCTCCAATGCCTGATCTCCTTTCACAACCGATATATTTCATTATCTCCCTTTTCATCCTGTTTTTCAGCATTATCCTTCACGAGGTTGCCCACGGCTGGACGGCGGAAAAGTTAGGGGACCCCACCGCAAGGATTGCGGGGCGGATCACACTTAATCCGATTTCCCACGTTGATCTATTCGGCACCATCCTCCTTCCCCTGATGCTCATCCTGTTGAGGAGCAATTTCATAATTGGGTGGGCAAAGCCTGTTCCGGTAAACTTTTACCGGCTGAGGAACCCGAGAAGGGACACCCTTCTGGTGAGCGTTTCGGGGATAGTCACGAACTTCAGCCTGGCGGTTTTGGCTTCCCTCCTCTGGAGGATTTTCCACTATTTTTCCGTTGGCGGAATTCTTCTCTTCCAGGTTTTGTATTTTACCGTTTCTTTAAATCTTCTCCTCTGTTTTTTTAACCTCATTCCTCTCCCTCCCCTCGATGGGTCAAAGGTCCTGGGGGCAATTTTCCCCCGGGCTTTGGGGCGGATGATTTACGATCCTCAGGTGAACCTTTTTGGCACCTTCATCCTCTTCGCCCTTTTAGGGACGGGGCTACTCTGGAGGGTTTTAGACCCTGTAATCGGGTTTTTCCTCAATTTATTCCTTTTTTAATGATTAAAAAGAAAAAGCCCGGGGAATCCCCGGGCTTTTTCTTTTATCTATTCTATCCGTTCTAAGGGAGGTAGTTGATCAGAATCTCTTTCCCTTCAACCGAGTGGACTCCAAAATGGGTCTGCGCCGCTTCTGCAATCCAGGAGAAGGCCCAGTGGGCGGTGGGGACATCGGGGAAGGACTGGGAGACGTTGGGTCCCGTTAAGGGGCCTCGTCCGTAGGAACGGTCGATCAAGGTGACTGTCTCAGCCCTGGTAATCGATTGATCGGGGCGGAAGTCACCTGAGGGATATCCGGTGATGAACATCGCCCTCTGAGCGGCTTCAATGTATCCAGCTGCCCAGTGCCCTGCGATATCCGGGAAGGTGGGAGGGGCAACGATCAGGGGGAACAGGCCTCGAGCCCTGACCATGACTGTTGCAAGTTCCGCCCTGGTAATCGATTGATCGGGATGGAATGTGTGATCAGGATATCCTTGCATGATACCCGCTTCCACAACCGCAGAGATGTATCCGAAAGCCCAGTGGGTGGATTGGACGTCAGCGAAGTTTGGATTGGCGGCGGTCTGAGGATTCAAACCCATGATCCTGGTCAAAATGGCGGCGATCTCCGCCCGGGTGATGGGTTTTTCAGGGCGGAAAGTTCCATCGGGATAACCCTGAATGAAAGCGTTGTGCTGGACCTGTCCCACTTTAACGAAGACTGTCGGGGAAAGGCTATCCTGGTAACCGGAGACAATTCCCTTTGCCCGGTTCTCAATAACTGTCCCATCAGGAACTGTGGAGGCGACGCTGAACTGGGCAATGATTGTCCCGTTAGCTCCCGGAGGAAGATCACCCAAGATCCAGGTTAATTTACCGGGTTCTGGCCCGACGACCGGGGAGGGATTCCCGTTGAGGAAGGTTGTGTTCGCCGGAGCATAGTCCTCGATCTTTGCTCCAGGGAGCATGGCGTTCCCGGTGTTGGCATAGATGATGATGTAGGTGATGTACTCCCCTCCTTTAACGGAATCAGCGGTGGCGATCTTGGAGACCTTTAAGGGGGAGACGGGAGCCTGCCCAACCTGGAAGGAAGCGGAAGCGAAAACCGGCTCCAGCCCGCCCACTTCGAGTTTCGCCGTGTTGGTCACCGTTGCTCCCACCGTCACCGTGGGAATCACGGTTGCCTCAATGGTCACTGTCCCGGTTGCCCCAGGAGCGATGTTGGAAATCGTCCAGGAAACCACGCTGTCCGTCCTGGTGTACCCCGAAGTTGCCCCTTTGAAGGTGACCTCTGGGGGAAGGGTATCGGTGATGGTCAATGTGGGAATGGTGGGGTTAGTGGTCGGGTTCTGGACGGTGATGGTGAACAGGGCATCCTCACCGGGAAGGACGTTGTTGGCGCTGACCGTCTTCTGCAGGGTGAGGGCTGAAGGAAGACCGACAAGGACATAAATTGTTTTTGAAACTTCCGCAGTTCCCGTACCCTTTACTGAAGCGGTGTTGGGGATTGAAGTTCCTGGAGTAATGTAAAGATTGGCAGTTGCGGTGAAAGAAAGAGTAATCGTTGGGGTCCCGGGAGCCAGAGTTCCAATTGACCAGATAATGTTATTCCCCGAGAAAGAGAAGGGATAAGTGCCTCCCACTCCGTAAGGGGTGAAGCGAGAATCCAGATAATCCGTGACCGTAACGCCGGTTATCGTTTCCGTAGAGTTGTATTTGAAAGAAATAGTGAATGTGGCTAGCTGTCCCGGAAGGATTACGGTCGGAGAGACGGTTTTTTCAATAGTAAAGGGAGCGGGAAGGACTGTGACATTCGGGGCTTGGGCACTAAATGTTTGGGTTGCTCCTTCGTAAAAATAAGCGATATTGGAAATAACCGTGCTAGGGGTTAATGCCTGAACATTCAAGATTGCGGTAACGGTGAAATTAGGAGGAATGGGATCGAGGTTCCAGGTCACATAATTCTGGCCTGTGGTGGGAGGGGTGACCGTTCCCAAGTTTGTGGATGCTGACAAATACTGGGTGAACGGGGGAATGTTATCAATGATTTTGGCGTTGAAAATTGTTGGGGATCCAGTAGGGTTGGTGAATTTAATGGTGTATGTCAAAGTATCCCCCGGTGCAGCCTGAGTTTTGTTTACCTCTTTGGTGAATGCCTTTGTAGCAGGAATTATTGTCACAGCATTTGCTGCTGCAGGGGCAGAGGTTAAAAACCCGCTGGCAGTAACGGTGGCAATATTTATGACAGTTTTGGTGGAAGTAACGGTTTTCGCTGAAACGGTAAGCAAGAAGGTAGATGTTCCCGTATCAGGAAGGTCTGGAATGCCGATTATGAGGGGGGAAGTGCTAACTAGTGAGGCTGTTCCGCTTAACCCAACATAGGCCAGATCGGAAGGTAAAATATCGGTTACCCTGATTTGGGTTGCGGTGCTTCCAGAATTGTTGGAGACTACGAAATTGTAGGTGAATAAGCTTCCCGAGACCACAGTCGTTGCGGTGGTGGATTTTCCGATTGTGAGGGTTTTCCCCACGGAGAAATTTACGGTGTTTGAATTTACCCAGTAGGTATCCGTTTCAGTCACAATGTAAAAAATCCCATAAGCGGTTATGCTCCCACTGGTTGCAGTAACAGTATATTTTATGGAACCGGTGCAGGCATTTCCTGTTGGGACATTTGTGAAGAATGGGGGATTTGGAATCGGGTTTGAAAGAGCCCCAGATGGTACTGTTTCCACAACAATGTAACCTGTAGGGACGTACACGCTTGGCAAAAAAGAAAAGTTAAATGTGACTTGGTCCCCCGGGGCGACATTTGTGGGAGTGACGTTGAAAACTACAAAGTTTCCAACCCCGTTTGCCAAGGCCGGTTTTACTTGGGAAACGGGGAAAATACCCATTGAAAGCACCAAAGCCAAAACCAGCCCCAGGCCAATTACCTTACGAGTAATTTTCATTCTTTTCAACACCTCCATTTATCTCTTCTTAAGTAGTATAGACGATAACCCTCAAATATTGTTCCAGAAAGCAAGAATTTTCAAGAGCCTTTGGATTTTCAGGTATCGCTTTTCCCGCCTCAATTATACCCTTAAATTCAGAAAATAAGTAAGTTTAAAAGCTTTTTTAAAAAATTTTTCTTGACTTATTGTTCCCTGGTTGTTTTACTTAAGGCGGAAAGTTAAGGGAAGTGCGGTGAGAATCCGCCGCGGTCCCGCCACTGTGAGGGATGAGCCCCCAAAAGCCACTGGCGAAAGCTGGGAAGGCGAAAAAGGGCGATGACCCCGAGCCAGGAGACCTGCTTTCCGCCGCGCAAGCGGAAATCCCAATCCTTCGCGAGAAAGGAGTAAGAAGATGAAAAAAGTTTTTAAACCCCTTATTTTCACCCTCTTAATTTTTCCTCTTTTATTTTCCGGATGCAGTAGCAGCGTCAGCCCAACTCCCCCCTCCCCAACCACCTCTTCCCCGACTTCACCTCCGTTTTCCGCTGTTGATTTCTGGGGAAACTACGTGCAACTTCCCCTTAAACCTTCGAGGATCGTTTCCCTTGGTCCCTCCGCCACGGAGATCGTTGCCTCATTGGGGGCGCTCGATCGCCTTGTGGGGGTGACCACCGCCGATGATTTCCCCCCTGAGGTTTCAAATATTGAGAAGGTGGGAGGAATGGACAACCCCTCCCTGGAGAAGATCCTCTCCCTCCAGCCCGACCTTGTCCTAGCGGTTTTCGGAAATCCTTTGAGCTTGGTTGAAATTCTCAAGTCCCAGAAAATTCCGGTCTTCGGTCTAAACCCAGAGACAGTTGAAGAGGTAATTGAAGACATTTTTAAAGTGGGAAACCTTATAGGCGAAGAGGAAAATGCCAAAAAGTTGGCCTCGGATATCCAGGGAACGATTGATCTCTTAAATTCCAAAAAATCCCGGACAAACACAATTCCTAAGGTGTACATTGAAACCTGGCCCCAGGAGCCTTATTACACTTTTGGAGCAGGTACTTTCGGCGACGACATCATAAACCTTGCAGGGGGCGAAAACATCGCCTCCGGGATAGACGAGCCATATCCTGCGCTTTCTACCGATTACATATTATTCGAAAATCCCGACTGCATTGTCCTTGCTTACATGGTCGACGACCCGAACAAAAGCCTTAAATCCAGGAAGGGCTGGGAGAACGTCTCTGCGGTAATTCAGGGAAGGATCCTTGTTCCCAACGACCCCAATGTTTTCCTTCGTCCGGGACCAAGGGTTAAGGAAGCTCTGCTGGAACTCGCAAGATTTCTTCATCCGGAGTGGTTTGAGATCACTCCCTGAAAGGGAGCTTTCCCTTGAAATACTTCCTTGTAATCCTTTTTTTAGTCTTATTTCTTTTTTGGGGGCTTTTTGCGGGAGGGGCTCCTCTTTCCTTTGAAGATGTAGTTGAAGCCCTGGGCGGACCTTTGGGATTGAGCTATCCTCCACCCCTCCATCAGAGCATCATCTGGAATTTCCGCATTCCCCGGATGCTCACCGCTTTCTTGACCGGATCGGCATTAGCCCTTGCTGGGTGCATCAGCCAGTCACTTTTTCGAAACCCCCTTGCCGATCCTTTCATTGTGGGAACGAGCGCGGGGGCAAATTTCGGGGTCACCATATCCTACCTTTTTAATATCCTGTATTTTGCCCCCGGGTTTCTCGCCACGCCTTTGTTCGCTTTTTTTGGAGCTTTGCTTGTGACTTTCACCGTCCTCCTTCTTGGGAGGAAAGGAGGTACCCTCCCGGTGAACACCCTCCTCCTTGCCGGGGTGGCCGCAAATTATTTTTTCGTGTCCTTGAGTTCACTTTTCGCCGTCCTGGGGAGGAATGTCCTCCACCGTTCTGTCCTGTGGTCCCTTGAGGGGTTCGCCGGGGCGAACTGGGATTCCTTCTTTTCCGTGCTTCCCCTGGTCTTGATCGGATTGCTGGCTTTAATTTTTCTTTCCAAACCACTGGACCTCGTCCTTCTGGGGGATGAGGCGGCTATTGGTCTGGGATTGAATGTGGGGAAATTGAAATTCTTTTTAACCGTTGTAGTGGGCCTTTTGACCGGGGCGGCCGTTTCAGTAAGCGGGTTGATCGGTTTCGTGGGGCTGGTTGTCCCCCACATCGGGAGGATGATCGTCGGGGCAAAGCACTCCCGCTTATTGCCTTTTTCTTTCCTTACAGGTGGAGTCCTCCTTTTGGGGGCTGATAATCTCGCCCGCTCTATTATCCCCGGTTTCGAAGTCCCCGTTGCCGTAATCACCGCCTTAATGGGTGTCCCCTTCTTCATTTACCTCTTGAGGAGAACCTGATGGATAAAATTCTTGAAGTGCTGGACCTTTCCGCCGGTTATGAGAGGGGCCCGGTAATCGAAAAGGTGAATTTTTTCCTTAAACCAGGGGATTTCGTGGTCCTCGTGGGCCCCAATGCCTCGGGAAAGAGCACGCTTCTAAAAGCAATCCTGCGCATCAACCGGATATATAAAGGAAGGGTTCTTCTTGAAGGAAGGGACATTTTCCTCCTCCCCCGGAGGCAAATCGCCCGAGAGGTGGCTTACCTCCCTCAGGAGAACGGTCACGAATTCCCCTTCAACCTGGAGGAGGTGGTGGGCATGGGAAGGTTCCCTCACAGCCCTTTATTTTTCGACACCCCAACGGACCGGGAAAAAATTGAGGAAGCCTTGAAGCAGGTGGGCCTCTGGGAAAAAAGGAAGGAAAAATTCGGGAACCTTAGCGGGGGGGAGAAGAGGAGGGGGGTGATTGCCCGGGCATTAGCCCAGGGAAGCAAGGTTCTCCTCCTTGACGAACCCACGCTTCACCTGGACCTGAATTTTCAGCTCGAAGTATCTTCCCTTTTGAAGGACCTTTCCCGATCCGGGATCGCGGTGCTTGCGGTTTACCACGATCTCTGGCTTCCGCGGCTTTTCGCCCGCAGGATACTTGCCATGAAGTCGGGGAAATTGGTCAAGGAATTGACCCCCGAGGAGGTTACCCCATACTTCGTTTCCCAATTATACGGAATTGAGCCATCCCTTTTTCCCTCATTCTCTTTGGGCAAAAAAGGGGATTTTTTATGGTAATATTTTTCTAAACCTCTTCATATGAAGAAAGGAGCTCCAGAGTTGGCAGGAGATTCAATTTACTCAAAGAGGATGCAGGTCTGCGGGACGGAAACCGCTTTTGAGGTTTTAGCCCGGGCCAAAGCACTCGAGGCAAAGGGAAAGAAAGTGATCCACCTGGAAATCGGGGAACCTGATTTCGATACCCCTCAGAACATCAAGCAAGCGGCAATCAAGGCATTGAATGAAGGATACACACACTACACCCCCGCGGCGGGAATCCTGCAGGTGAGGGAGGCGGTGGCCAATTATGTCTCCCGCACAAGGGGAATCCAGGTGGAGCCGGATGAAGTGGTGATCACTCCTGGGGGAAAACCGATCATGTCCTTCGTCATCCTGGCTCTAATCGACGAGGGGGACGAGGTCATTTACCAAAACCCTTCTTACCCCATTTATGAATCCATGATCCACTTCACCGGGGGCAAACCTGTCCCCATTCCCTTGAAAGAGGAACTCGACTTCCGCCTTGATGTGGGCGAACTTAAGAGGCTCATTTCCCCTCGCACAAAGTTGATCATCCTTAACTCTCCCCATAACCCCACCGGAGGGGTTCTTTCCCGGAGGGATCTGGAAGAGATTGCTGAGGCCGTCCAGGGGCGAGATATCTATATTCTTTCCGATGAGATCTACAGCCGGATAATTTATGATGGAGAGCACTTTTCACCTGCTTCCATTCCCGGGATGAAGGATCAGGTGGTGATCCTTGACGGTTTCTCCAAGACCTACGCCATGACGGGGTGGAGACTTGGTTACGGAGTAATGAACAAAGACCTGGCTTCCAGGATCACCCGGCTGATGGTGAACTTTGTCTCCTGCAGCACCGCCTTCGTGCAGATGGCGGGGATCGAGGCATTGAAAGGTCCCCAGGATGAAGCGGAGAAAATGGTCCAGGAATTTAGAAGGAGAAGGGACATCATTGTCCAAGGCCTCAACGAGATTCCCGGCGTTTCCTGCAAACTCCCAAGGGGTGCTTTTTACGCTTTCCCAAATATCAAGTCATTTGGAAAGCCCTCCAAGGAAATTGCCGACTACCTGCTCAATGAAGCGGGGGTTGCTTGCCTTGCTGGGACCGCCTTCGGGGAATACGGGGAAGGTTACCTCAGGCTCTCCTATGCAAACTCGGTGGAAAATATCCAGGAAGCCCTGAAAATGATGAGGGAAGCCCTGGCAAAAATTTCTTGAAGTGAATGGGGCTTATTGATACCATAAGTAATCAGGGCGGATGGCTCAGCGGCTAGAGCACTTGCTTCACACGCAAGGGGTCACAGGTTCGAATCCTGTTCCGCCCACCAGTGACAACCTACTTCAAAATTTAATATAATGCATTCGGATCGAGCGGGAATAGCTCAGTTGGTAGAGCATCACCTTGCCAAGGTGAGGGTCGCGGGTTCGAGTCCCGTTTCCCGCTCCATTCATTTCGAATAACTGACGATAAAAAATCCCCCGTTTTTGCGGATTCCCTTCAACTGCGCCATGATTTGCTCGAGGGTTAATCCTTCAGTCAAAGTGTATTTTCCGGCGTGGGAGATATAAGTTATCGTGTAGCCACCCTCGAGCATCTTTTTTGCTTCCTCTTCGAACTGGGCCTCATCCTGGTAAATTTTTGTTAAAACTGCCCCGGGCTGTCTTAAGATCCTGGATTTCGCCCGGGAATAACGCAGGAAGAGGTAGTATCCCAGAAAGAGGACCACCAGAATGACGATTACCGCTATTATTCCTTCAATCCCCATGCCTCTGTTTTACAAAAAAACCCGAGGGAAAGGAAGTCAGGGATTTCGAACCCCAAGAGGGAGTTTTAAAAGGATTTTTGTCCCCTTTCCCGGGGAGCTTTCTAAAAGGATTTTTCCCCCGTGTCTTTCAATAATTAGTTTGGAAACATATAAACCCAGGCCTGTCCCGGGGATTGATTTTCCCTCCAAATTTTTTCCCCTATAAAACGGATTGAAGAGTTGCTTCTGGTCTTCCGGGGGAATCCCGCTTCCCTGGTCTGCAATGGCAATTTCTATGGAACCACCTTTAATTCCCACCCCAACACTGACTTTTTTCCCGTTGGGAGAGAATTTTATCGCGTTGGAAACCAAATTTGAGATAGCTTTCCTCATCCCATCGGGGTCCAGGTGTATTGGGGGGATTTCCCCCTTGGTTTTTAAAGAGAAAGAGACCCCCTTTGTCTGGGCGTAGGGTTTGAAATCCTCCAGTATATCTTTCAAGAAGACCACCAGATCAATTGGCGCCAAGTTTATCCTTTTGAGGTGTTCGGCAGTTTTTTGACTTTCAATTAAATTTTCGATCAAAGCAAGGAGGCGGTCCAGGTTTCTCTTCAAGATTGGCTCGTACTCTCGGAAGCGTTTTCCCAGAGTTTCCGGTGGAGATGAGCCAACCAATTCCAGTGCCGAAAGAAGGGCGAGAACAGGAGTCTTTAACTCGTGGGAGACCGAATAGAAAAAATCCTCCTTGGCTTTTCTGATTTCCTCTTGGGCAAACTTGGTCTGGGATAAATCCTGGGTCATGGTAACAATACGGTCGACTTTTCCATCTTTGCCTTTTAAGGAATAAAAATAGAGAGACAACCACGCCCCCTCCCGTGGGCCAACTCCGGTGACTTTCACCTCGGGAATCCAGAGTTTTCCGCCTTTTTTCATTATTTCTTTAATCTTGGGGATGTATTCCTTTAGATAGGGGATTCTTTCGGGGAAGGGTTCACTTTTGGATTTTTGCTCCATTTCCCAAACCTGTTCCTCGGAAACTCCCCAGAGCTTTCTCCAGGCTTCGTTGACAAATACAAGGTCTCCCGACGGCTTCCTCACGGAGATCGCCAGAGGGGAGTTTGCGATTATCGCCTCGAGGTTGGCATGGGCTATCCGGGATTCCTCTTCCGCTTTCTTCAACCTGGTGATATCCAGAGCTGCATCCACCACCATTTGAATTTCCCCATGCTCATCCTTTATGGGAACCGCCCGGGAGAGCCACCATCTTAGGTCTGGAGTCATTACTTCGGCAAATTTAAAAGTCCCGTTTTTCAGGGCTTGTTCCACAGGGCACCCCTCGCAAGGCTTGTTTCTTCTATACCAGAGTTTGTAACAAACCTTTCCAATGGCTTTCTCGAGGGGAAGGTTTAAATTCTTTAAAGCCGCCTTGTTTGCCCAAAGGATCCTGCGGTTCTTATCGTGGAGGGAAATTGATTCTTCCAGAGAATCAAGGATTAAGGCCCTTTCTTCCTCCAGGATCTTTATTTTTTCCTCTTTTTCTTTCTCTTGCGTAATGTCTACCAGAATCCCCTCGATGAAAGGCCCATTATTTCCCCGTGATTTTACAAGATAGGAATTTTCCCGGACCGTGATTGTCCTTCCGTCTTTCCTTTTCAGTTTAAATTCCCGGTTTATCAACTCCTTCTTTTTCAGCAGGGCCTCAAGGAACTCCTGTCTCTGGACTGGCTCCAGGTAGTGTTTTTGCACAGGAATTGAAAGAAGCTCTTCCTCCGAGGAATACCCAAGGATTTTCACCAAAGCGGGATTGGCTTTTAGGAGTTTCCCGTCCATGGTTGTCCTGAAGACTCCTACCGGGAGGTTTAAAAAGAGTGATTGATAGTGATTTTCTTCGGAATAACCGCCTCTCTCTTTCTCTGTCCTTTTTGGAAACAATGCCCCTTCTATTGTTGAAATGGAGTTCCCTTCCAAAATGGGGATTAGGACGGCTTCAAATGAGATTTCTCCTCTTCTTGGCGCGGTCAACCGGAATTTAAAGTTTGTCCTTTGCCCGGCAATAGCCTTTTGGAAAGCTTCTCTCCAAGCTTCGCTTGTTCTTTTGGGAAGCAAGGAGAAAAAGTCTTCTATTTTTTGAGGGATGGCCTTGGGAAATCCAAAAAAGTAAGCTAATTGAGGATCAATTTCGATTCTCCAATCCGCTTCGCTTTTTATTGCCCGGAAGAACACGGGTTTCCAATTTCCTTTCCCGGCTTTGGGAGAAAGGCATTTCTTGGTTTTCATTGGGGAAATTTTATTACAATTTTAGAGGAATTTCCACTTGGTGTACTAAATTGGTTTGAACCTTTCCAGCAGTGAGGTGTCCAGGTTATTTTCCAACTTTTCTCCTACAATTAGTTAATATTTAATTCCTCTAACAAGGATTAAAACTTTGGAAAATTCCATTTTTGCCATTCCTTTGGCCAAATAAATCCCCTTGTTTTTTAAGTATCCATTGAAGTGAGGCAAAAGAAAGATTACAATCATTATTGTGGAACGAGGTAAGGCTTTTTGAGGGCTCAGAATTTTTTTCCTCTGCAAAAAACCTTTTTTTCTGCCCCTCAGATTCTACAAGTTGACCCTATGGTTCTCCGGTTCTTTATGGCTTATATGGTTTTTTTCCTCGGGAATTAAGGCCCCCAAGGTTCCATTAATCTCCAGGAATTAAAATTAATGAGATTGCCAAAAGAGGAGGGAAAAATGTCTGAATTTAATGTAAAGGAAGAGACGGGAAACTCCTTTCCCGCAACTTTGGAAGTGGATTACCCGGATAGGAAATTGAACTGGTTGACCAGCTTTTTCCGCTTGTTCACTGTAATTCCCATCGCAATCATTCTCGGGCTTCTGGCAAACGGGACTATCCGCTGGGGGACTCCATCCGAGGGTTGGAGTATTGTTATTACAACTGGGGGGATGATTTTTCTACCTCTGGTATTAATGATTCTGTTTCGCCAAAAGTACCCAAAGTGGTGGTTCGACTGGAACCTTAATTTCTCCCGGTTCTCATACCGGGTAATGTCTTACCTTCTCCTTTTGAGGGATGAATATCCTTCAACGGATGAAGAGCAGGCGGTTCATTTAAATCTGGTTTACCCCGATGCAAAGAAGGAACTTAATCGGTACTTGCCCTTGATTAAGTGGCTTCTCGCCCTTCCCCATTGGATCCTCTTGGCCTTTTTGAGTTTTTTTGGAATTTTCGTTTGGCTTCTCGCCTGGTTCTCCATTATTTTCACGGGCCGTTACCCAAAAGGCCTTTTTGACTACATGGTAGGGCTTCTTCGGTGGTCTTTTAGGGTTCAGGCCTATGCCTTCCTCCTAATTACTGATAAGTACCCTCCTTTCTCAATGGCTGCTTAATAAAAACCCAGTTTCCCAGGGGTTCAATTCCCCTATGGGGGAACCCTGGCCTATATATAAAATTTTCATAAGAGGGTTTTTCCTTTAACCCTGTTTTTTTCCATTTGTTTTCCGGGAAAGGTTGATCTTCAAGGAATTTTTAAATTTCAAAAAATTTTTTTTCTTCATCTCCTATTTGCCATGAAACTTGGTAAAATAATTTAAGTGAATGCACAAATTCTCAATTGGTGAAAAATTGTGCAAAAAGGGAGAATAGTCTTTCAAAATTCTTTACCGGTTGAAGGAGATCTCCAGAACCCCTCTAATTACCATTTGATGTTGGAGGTTTCCCTGAAGTATTACGTTGAAGAGCTTAACCAGGATACGATCTCCAAGGAACTCCACATCTCCCGAAGCAAAGTCAGCCGGCTGTTGAAGCAGGCAAGGGAAGAGGGTTTAGTCGAAATTCGAATCAGAACCATTTCCCGTCCATTTTACGAGCTGGAGGAGAGTTTAAAAAGAGAGTTCCATCTTAAAGAGGTTTTCCTTGTGCCCGAACAATCAGATATTGCTTTGCAAAGGGAATTAATTGCCAAATCCGCGGCCAATTTTCTGGAGCAAAGGATTCAGGAGGGATCAGTAATCGCTGTGGGAATGGGGCGGAACGTGGGGGAAATTCCCAAGCATTTCAGGCCTTTAAAGCCTATCAACGCTACTTTTGTAAGTGCAATGGGAGGTTCAACCAAACTTGAAAGTTATCTTAACCCCAACACCATTTCCCATTCTTTGGCAATGAAATGCGGAGGGAAGTCCCTGGCTCTTTATGTTCCCGCGTTTGTAAAAAGCGAGACAATCAGGGAGAACCTTTTTAATGACCTGATACTCCAAGAGACTTTTTCTCGGGCTAAAAGGGCTGATATGGCAGTAGTAGGAATTGGAACTCCCTCCGCTGATTGCACATTGGTAAAAATGGAATGCCTTTCCGTAAAGGAGGTGAAGAAGTTAATAAAGGAAGGGGCCGTGGGGGATATTTTGGGTTACTTTTTTGATCGGAACGGGATTCCGGTTAAATCAGACCTTGCCTCTCGGTTAATTGGCCTAACTCTTGACGACCTGGCGAAAATTCCTTTCGTAATAGGGGTTGTCAGCGAGCCGGAGAAGGTCACCGGAGTCCTTGGGGCTTTAAGGACAGGAATAATTAAAATGCTCATTACCAGTTCCACGATTGCTCAATTGGTATTGGAATTGAATTCCCTACCCGGGTAACTGAGGGAAAGAAAGGAGGAACGACTATTAAAGATTTTGAAGAAAGGAATCCCTTAAACTGGCTGTTTTTACCCGAATCAGTGAGCAAGGATGATGAGGGAAAGAAAGGAGGAACGACTATGAAAGATTTTGAAGAAAGGAATCCCTTAAACTGGCTGTTTTTACCCGAATCAGTGAGCAAGGATGACAATGTTGTGGCTACCTATGTTCTGGAGACCTCCCCCGATACCGATATCCTTTCAAAGAGTTTTGCTATTGCGGTTGAGCAGTCCACCGGTACTTGGATTGAAGTCCCTGCCGAGACTCCCGAACTTCGAAAACACCATATGGCAAAAGTCATCGGGATTTACGAACTCCCTTTCGTGGAAGATACCCCGCCCACTGACTTTAGGCATTTCTTGATTAAGATTGCTTTCCCCCTTGTGAACTTTGGGGCTCAATTTCCCATGCTTTTAACCACGGTTGTTGGGAATATTTCATCTGCGGGAAAGATCAAACTGGTGGACCTCGAATTTCCTCTTGATTTCCTGAAAAGCATGCCAGGTCCGAAATTTGGCATTCAAGGGATAAGGGACCTTCTTGGAGTGTATGATCGGCCTCTTCTTAACAACATGATAAAACCTTGCACTGGTTTCCCGCCAGAGGTTGGCGCCAAACTTTTTTACGAGGTTGCCTCCGGAGGGGTGGATATTGTTAAGGATGATGAGCTTCTCGCCAATCCTCCCTTTAACCCCATCGAAAAACGGGTTAAATCCTACATGGAGATGGCCAAAAGGGTTTACGAAGAGACTGGAAACAAAGTCCTTTATACCGTAAACATCACCGATGAACCTGACAAATTGATTGAAAATGCTTATAAGGCAATTGAAGCGGGGGCAAATGCTTTGATGATCAATTTCCTAACAGCTGGCTTTTCCTCTTTAAAGGCTTTGGCGGAAAATAAAGACATTAATGTGCCCATTCTGGGCCATCCTGATTTTGGTGGAGCAATTTCCTCTTCACCTTGGCACGGTATCGGCTCCCCTCTCCTTTTGGGAAAATTCCCTCGAATTGCGGGAGCTGATTTAATTATCCTCCTCAGCCCTTACGGAAAATTCCCGGTTTTAAGAGACAGGTATCTTCAAACAGCACGGGCGATGACCTCGCCCCTTGAGACGATAAAACAAACTTTTCCCATGCCCGCGGGAGGGATGTATCCCGGGATTGTGGAGGCGACATTAAAGGACTTGGGAACGGACTGCATAATTTCCGCTGGCGGGGCAATCCACGGCCATCCCATGGGACCCAGGGCCGGGGCGAAGGCATTAAGGCAAGCCATCGAAGCCTATATGAACGGGATCCCCATTGAGGAGGCGGGGAAGGAACACCCTGAATTGAATTCCGCACTAAAAGCCTGGGGTTATTGGAAGGGAGGAGAAAGGAAGCTTTTCGACCTCCTCTGATTTTTATTTTAGAAAGGAGGGGAGAGATTAAAAAGGTTGAACCGGGCAAATATTTTTAGATTTGGAGGTGAAAAACGGTGGAAAAGATGACACCGGGGGTACTTATTCTGGGAATTTTGGATACCAAAGGCGAGGAGATCAAGTTCCTTAGGGATCAAGTCTCCGCTGCCGGAGGGAAACCCATTGTGGTGGAGCTGACTGTGAACGGAAAGTCAGTTGGGTGGGCAGATGTATCGATCGGGGAAATTGCCCGGGAGGCGGGAACATCGGCTTCCGAATTGGGAGATCTTCCTCGGGAGAAAGCCGCGGATTTGGTTTGTGAGGGGGCAACGAGAATTGTCCAAAGGTTTTTGAACGAAGGAAAAGCCCATGCACTTTTGGGGTTTGCTGGCTCCCTCGGGACTTCAATCATTACCCGAATTATGCAAAGTCTTCCCTACGGAGTCCCCAAAATCATGCTTTCCACAATGTCCTCTGGGGATTGTCGGCCTTACATTGACATAAAAGATATTGCCATGTGGTATCCACTTGCCGAGAAGGGACTGAACGCGGTAACTACCAGAATTTTAAATGCTGCAGCTTCCGCTGCGGTGGGTGCTGCTTCAGCACCACCCCTTCCTTGGTCGCCAAAACCGTTGATCGGTTATGTCATGTTTGGGACGACCACTCCCTGTGTGCAGACCGTTTCCCGTTATTTCGAAGAGAGAGGATATGATTCCATGATTGTCCACGCAGTAGGAAGCGGGGGACGGTCAATGGAGGAGCTCATTCGGTCGGGGTACATCAAGGGGATGGCGGATGTGACTACTCACGAGTTAACGGACATGATCTGCGGTGGAGTTTTATCCGCAGGCCCTTCCCGGCTCACTGCAGCCGGTGAGTTAGGGATCCCCCAGGTTATTTCCACCGGAGGGGCAGACATGATCAATTTCGGCCCTCGGGAAACGGTTACCGGGAAAAAATCGCTGGTTACCGGAAGGCTCTTTGAGGAAGAGGAAAAAGAGTTCCCCGGAAGAACCATTTACCGCCATAACCCGATGGTGACGGTCATAGGTACTTTGCCCGAGGAAGCTCGTGAACTCGCCAAAGCAATCGCCCAAAGGCTCAATAAAGCCCGGGGACCCACTTGTCTCTTGATCCCAATGCGGGGGTGGAGTGCTTATGATATTCGAGAACCGAACTTGGAATTAGGTTGGGCGGGTCCCGGTCCTGGACCATTCTGGGACGGAGGAGATCCCCAGAGGCCGACATGGTCAAAGAGAAGCACTGCTTTCTTGGATGAGCTCAAAAAGCACATTGATTTGGCCAATGAAAACCTCGAGGTTATCGTAACTGATCGCCATATCAACGACCGCGACTTTGGGGAGTTGATGGCTAAAATTCTTGACGACATGCTCAATGACAGGTGGGCCCGGGGAAAGTATGGTAGCCAAGATTGGGCGGAAACCCTAAAAATTTAATTGGGAGGAAAAAATGGGAAAGAGATTTTCAAGAGAGGAAATCCTGAAAAGGCTAAAAGAGAAGGTTAAAAAAGGAGAGCCGATCGTCGGTTGCGGCGCTGGAACGGGAATTTCCGCAAAAATGGCTGAGCGAGGGGGAGCCGATATTATCATTATTTACAATTCCGGCCGATATCGAATGGGAGGGCGAGGTTCTTTAGCCGGCCTTCTTCCTTATGGGGACGCAAACCAGATCGTGGTTGATATGGCCCGGGAAGTTATCCCGGTAGTAAAAGACGTCCCCGTTTTTGCTGGGGTTTGCGGAACTGACCCGTTTCGGGAGATGGATGTCTTTCTTGAAGAACTGATTCGGCTGAAATTCTCCGGGGTTCAAAATTTCCCTACCGTTGGGTTAATCGACGGGAACTTTAGGGCGAACCTTGAGGCCACTGGGATGGGCTATGACAAAGAGGTGGAGATGATTAAACTTGCCCATGAAGCTGGTTTATTCACTTCCCCTTATGTCTTTGACGAGGAACAAGCAAAGAAGATGGCCCAAGCTGGTTGCGACCTCTTGGTCTGTCATGTGGGATTAACTACTGGTGGGGCGATTGGGGCGGGACTTGCCCTTTCCCTTGATGAAGCAGTTGATAAGGTTCTTTCCATGGCCCGAGCCGCAAGAGAGGTAAACCCTGATCTCCTGGTCATTTGCCATGGTGGCCCATTTGATGAGCCTCAAGCTGTGGCTGAGGGACTAAAGAAAATGCCTGGGATTTGTGGGTTCTTTGGTGCCTCAAGCATCGAACGCTTACCCACTGAAAGGGCCATTACTGAGCAGGTTAAAGCCTTTAAGTCCATGAAGTTAGCCTCTTAGGTGGTCAACCCCAGCGGGACTTAGTCCCGCTGGGGCCAAAAAAAATAACTGAAAAGGAGGAAAAAATGGCGGAGCAAAAAACAAAAGAAACAATTCCTTTATGGCTTGCTGTTGCAATAACCGTGGTTGTTTCCATTCCTTTTGGGGTCTATTTGGGAAAATACAATTTTCCCTTATGGGCTGCGTTCATCGTATGGGCTGAGTACTTTGCCTTAGGGGCTCAACCTTCTGCCTTAAAACTTATCTACCCCGCATTTTCTTACGGAGCTATAATTACGGGCGCTTCAATGTTTGTGACAGTGCTCCTGGCAAAAGTCATGGATTTAAACCTTGCCCTGGCAATTTCCCTGTTTATTTTTGTGGCTTTCATCGTTTACAGCATGCGCTGGTGGAAGGTTCTTCAAGCGGGGTCCTTACCTTTGTTCAACGGGATCTCAATGCTTCTGGCAATTTATTTCACGGGAAGTTTTCCCGCGGTTGGGGATGCCTTGATTGACCCCTGGATTGCGGCAGCCTGGACGATTGTGGCAGGGATCTTTGGTGGGGTCCTCGGGTGGTTTAACGTAACCATAACTTTCCCTCGAAAGGTTTAATTAAGGGGTTTCAGGGAAATGGGCAACTCAATTGGGAGACAGGTCGTTTTCGTCTCCACCTTCACCGATGGAGTTTTAGACCCTTCCCAGCCCATGCTCGGTCCTTTAAGCGATGGGGGGTATATTGTTGCTCAAACTGCCCCTGGGTGCTGGGGTCCAATGATTACCCCTTCAATAAAGGGTGGGCATGAAGTCACTCAGCCAGTTGAAGTTCAGGGGGCGGAAGTCGGAGACGCCGTTTTGGTTCAAATCGAATCCATCAAGGTAACCTCCCTTGCCACTGCTTCCGGAGTTGACCAGCCGGTTGAAGGTCGTTTCCAAAAAGATCCTTATGTTGCCCCACTTTGCCCGGAGTGTGGAACCCTTAACCCAGAAACGGAAGTAAAAGGGATTGGCCCCGGTTCAATTCGATGTGCCAAGTGCGGTGCTGAGGCAATCCCCTTTTTGATGGTAAACGGATACACCATTGTCTTCAGCCCTGACTTTGAAGTTGGGGTAACCCTTCAGGAAAAAGGTGCGGTGGAACTTGCCCAGAATGCCGAAAAAGCGATCTTTAAGCCAGAAAAGTCAAAACAAACCCCGGTTCTTATTTTAGCTCCTCATGATCTTGTTGGGGTTGTTGCCCGCACCAGGCCTTTTTTGGGGCAGTTGGGTACTGTTCCTTCAATACCCTTTCCTGATTCTCATAATGCTGGAGATTTTGGGACATTTTTGGTTGGTGCCCCCCACAAATATGGCCTTGAAGAGGCTCAATTAGAATCCCGGACAGACGGACACATGGATATTCCCTGGGTTGGCGAAGGAGCGATGGTCATTTGCCCGGTTAAAGTTCCAGGAGCCGGGATCTACTTGGGAGATCTTCATGCCCTTCAAGGGGATGGTGAAATTGCGGGGCACACTTGCGATGTTTCGGGAATCATTACTCTCCGGGTGAAAGTCTTAAAAGGCTTAAAAACCCCTGGACCCATTCTAATTCCTAAAATTGAAGACCTGCCTTTCCTTGCAAAGCCCCTTTCCCAGAGAGAGAAGGCACATGCCCAAGAATTAGCCAAATCCTGGGGTTTTGATCAGATTGAGGAAAGCCTCCCCCTTTCTTTTGTTGGCACCGGTGGGAACCTTAATGAAGCAACGGAAAATGGACTAAGAAGGGCCAGTGCTTTCCTCAAAATGAGCGTGGAAGAAATAAAAAATAGGGTCACTTTGACTGGGGCGATCAGAATTGGCCGACTCCCCGGAGTGGTTACCGTGACTTTTAGGGTTCCAACCAAAAAGTTGGCTGAACTCAACCTCCTAGGAGTGGTTGAGGAGCAATACCAAGAATAATTTTTTGGAAAGGAGAGAGCGAAATGGCAAAAAGGTATTCTCGCGAAGAGGTTATTGCCCGGTTGAAGGGAACCTTAAAGGCGGGGAAGCCCATTATAATTGCAGGGGCTGGCGATGGTTTCATTGCCAAGCTGGAGGAAAAAGGCGGGGTTGACATCATTGGGGTTTATAATTCGGGCTGGTTCCGGCACTACGGTGTGGGTTCCCTGGGGGGTTTGCTTCCCATGGGGGATACCAACCGGATGGTTGTGGAGCTTGCTTATGAAGTTTTGCCCAGGGTCAAAGAAGCCATCGTCATTGCTGGCGTTTGCGCCCAGGATCCCCGAACCATCTGGGATGCTTACCTGGACGACCTTCTCAGAATGGGGTTCTCCGGGGTTATGAATTTCCCCACCGTGGGACTAATTGATGCAAATTCAAAATTCCGGAAGAATCTGGAGGAGTCCGGTTTCGGCTTTGATAAAGAGGCTGCGGTTTTGAAAATGGCCCACGACAAAGGGATCTTTACCATCGGATATTGCTTTACCCCTGAGGAAGCCCGAATGATTGCCAAAGCCGGTGTGGACATCCTCGCATGTCATGTGGGTTTAACTGCCGGCGGGCTCATTGGCGCAACTACCGTTACCTCAATTGAGGAGAGCATCAAGATTACAAATGAATTGATCAACGCCGCCAAAGAGGTCAGGCCGGAAATGGACTTCTTCCCCATCACCCATGGAGGGCCCATGGAAGACCCCGAAAGCACTGCAAAAGTCCTTGCCGGCACAGAAGCGGTTGGATACCTTGGGGCGTCGAGCGTGGAAAGGACTCCGGTTGAGAAGGCAGTTGTCCAGATCTGCCAGGAATATAAAGCGATGCCCGTAAATATTCCTGGTTGGCTCAAACTTTAATTTTTTGGGGGTGGCGTGAAAGACGCCACCCCACCCTACCTTGAAAATGAAAGCGATCATAAAAAGTGCTCCCGGACCCGGGGGCTTGGAATTAAAAGAAGTTCCTGAAAAATTTCCCGGTCCCGGAGAAGTCAAAATCAAGGTTGCTGTTTGTGGAATTTGCGGGACCGACTTGAAAATCCTTTCCGGTGATATCTCTACCCCCACTCCGGTGGTTCTTGGGCATGAATTTTCAGGAACCATCGAGGCAATAGGGCCGGGAGTACATCATCTTCATCCCGGGGAAAGGGTCACTTCTGAAACAGATTGCCATTTTTGTGGGATTTGTTTTTACTGCCGCACCGGTGATCCCCAGTTTTGCCCACAAAGGAAGGGAATTGGGACAACAGTCGATGGGGCCTTTGCCCAATATGTTGTCGTTCCAGCTTCGGGAGTTCACAAAATACCCGATGATGTTGACTTTAAAGAAGGGGCACTCTTTGAACCCCTTGCAGTCGCTTGCCATGCTGTATTTGAGAGGGCTCATATTAGACCTGATCATAAAGTTGTAGTTATTGGGGTGGGAGCGATTGGCTTATTAATATCTCAACTTGTCAAAATTTCCGGGTCCAGAGTTGTCCAGATTGGCCTTTCAAGGCATGAGGGCCGATTGGAGCTGGCAAAAAAATGGGGAATCTCAACCCTTGCCGATGATTCCCCTCGGATTGATCTCATTTTGAAAAAATTGGAAAGCCATCAAGGAGCGGATTTTGTGTTCGAATGCTCGGGGGACGAAGACTCTTTTAGCCTGGGAGTCAACCTCTTAAAAAAAGGGGGAACTCTTGTCCAAGTAGGTTTTTTCCATCAGCCCCTTCCCATCGATTTGAATCTTGTAGTAAATAAAGAAATAAATATCGTTTCTTCGAGAGGAAAGAGGCCCTCTTCCTGGTTTCTCGCCTTAGATTTGGTAGAAAGGAAAGCGATTGATTTAGAAGGTATAATTACTCATACTTTCAATTTCCATAATTGGGAAGAAGGCTTCAAATGCGCCCAAAAGAAAGGAGGAGTAAAGGTAGTTATCACCTTTGTTTAAAATGGTTATTGACGTATCTTTTTTGCCCTCCCCAACCCTTCAAAAAGATAAGGTGTTTATTGTAATCGATGTCCTCCGTGCTACTTCTGCCTTGGTTTTGATGTTCGATAAAGGGGTAGATTTTGTGATTCCCGTTGAAACTATTGAGGAAGCTTTCCAAATTAATCAGGAATTTGATCCTCCTTTGCTCTTGGCGGGAGAACGTGGTGGTTTACCCATCCCGGGTTTTCAATTGAATACTTGCCTGCTCGAGATTGAAAGGGAAAACTTAAAAGGGGCAGGTATTATTCTAACGACAACAAATGGCACAAAGGCTTTAAAATCCCTTGAAGGCGCTTCCCTTGTGGTTACTGGAAGCCTTCTCAATGCAAGTTCCTGCGCCATATATTCTTTTGAGGAAGCGAATAAAAGAGCCACCGATATCGTTCTTGTCTGCGCAGGACACAATGGAGACTTTGCCCTTTGTGATGCCTATTGTGCGGGTTACATAATCAAGGAAATCCTCTCACTTGGGAAATTCGAATTATCAGATTCCGCCCTTGCCGCCCTTTCTCTTACCCGGAGTTTTTCTGACCCTCTTCAAGCTTTCAAGGAGTCCTGGAGCGGAAAACTTCTTACTCGTTTAGGTCACGAGGATGACCTTCATTACTGTTCGCAGATAAATGTTTCTTCCACGATTATTTCCTCCCAGGGGAAGCTCCTAAAAAGGTTAAATAAATACGGTTTTTGAAATCTTAAACCAGGGTCTATTTTCATTTTGGTATTAAGATGTATCAACCGGGGAAAATTCCTCTGAAAAGGAAAAAGGATGGGAGGAAACCAAATAGTTCAATAAATAGAAAGGGCAATTTTGGGTGCTTCGGCCCGCTTTCTTAAATGGTCTTAAAAAAATTCAAATTGCCTTTTTCTCCCTGACCTTTCAAAAAGAAAATTCGAAGGAATTTTTTGGATCCACGAATTGGGGAAGTATTCCAATTTCATGTCCGGGTTTATGCCTTTCTCCCCGTTTCTTTCCCCCTTTGGGGGTATTCAAAGGAGCAACTGGTTTCAAAAAATTAGATTTTGACCGGCGATTATTCCTTTAACTGCACTTTCCTGTAAAAGACCTTTTTCAAAATCTCCGCCATTCCAAAGTAAAGAGCGATGATCGCCCCAATTCCAGCGAGAAAGATTGGGGGAAGTGGTTTGAAGCCTAGGATATTTGCCAGAGGGGAATAAATGGTCAAAAAGGAAAGGAACCAGACGATTGCTGAAGCGATAATCAGGGGAAGGGCGGGGCGATTTTTGAAAAAGGGCAATCTGGTGCGGAGAGAAAAGACCACAATTGACGCAGAAAGGACAGATTCCAAAAACCATCCCGTCCTGAAGAAAGCCCGATCTGCTCTCATCAAAAGAAGAAGTAGCCCAAAGGTGGCAAAGTCAAAAATTGAGCTCAGGGTTCCGAAGGTTACCATGAAGCGCCGGAGAAAACCTATATCCCATCGATGGGGTTTGTCGATGT
The DNA here is from genome assembly GCA_024655965.1 of Caldisericota bacterium. Lineage (GTDB taxonomy): Bacteria > Caldisericota > JANLFM01 > JANLFM01 > JANLFM01 > JANLFM01. The sequence continues at coordinate 129,694 of JANLFL010000003.1, forward strand.
AAGAGTTGTCCACATAATCCAAAGAGATGGTCATCTCGGGAAGATCGGTGAGGAGGTTCACGAGCAAGATCTGTTTTGGTAGGAGGGGAAGGTAGGGCAGAAAAAGGGAAGCGCCCGCCATGCTGAACATGTTTCCAAAATTGGCGCTGGTTGCCATGAAAATGTATTTTAGAGTATTGGCGAAAGTCCGGCGGCCCTGGATCACTCCTTCTTTCAGGACGCCAAGGTCCCTTTTTAATAGGACAAAGTCTGCTGCTTCCTTGGCCACATCAACTGCGTTCTCCACGGAAATCCCAACATCCGCGCTGTGGAGGGCGGGAGCGTCGTTAATTCCGTCTCCCAAAAACCCCACGACATACCCCGACTTCTTCAGAGATAGAATTATTTTTTCCTTTTGATTTGGATCCACCTCGGAAAAAATGTTGGCTTCGTTGGCCACATGGAGAAGTGCCTCCGCATCAAGGGAGTCAATTTCTTTTCCAGTTAGGGTTCTCTTTACCTCCAGGTTGATGGAGCGCGCGGCATGCTCCGCCACGAACTGGTTATCCCCTGTGATGATCTTTAAACCTATCCCCAACCTTTCCAGATCATTGAGAATTTCCTTCATCCCTTCTTTGGGGGGGTCGAAAAACAGGAGGAACCCGATAAATGAGAGATCGGATTCGTCTTCCTTGGAAAAAGAATCCTTAAATTCCAGGTATTTCCTGGCGACTCCCAGGACTCTGAAGCCTTGTTTGCTCCATTCCATGAAGGATTGGATTATTTTATCCCTTGTTGTGGGATCCAGGGGAGCAACCTTTTCGTCCAGGAGGAAAGTCGAACAAACGGCCAGGACATTTTCTAAAGCCCCCTTGGTGATCATCCTCAACTGGTTGGATGAACCGGGCTTTTCATCCCGAATAACCACTGAAAGGCGCTTTCGGACAAAGTCGTAAGGAATTTCGTCGATTTTTCTGAAGCCATCAATATTCAAGGAACGGGAAGAAAGAACGGCGAGGTCGAGGGGGTTTACTAATCCCGCTTGAAATTGGGAATTGAGATATGCTTCCTGGAATACCAGGTCGGAATCCTGTCCGTTTAAATCTATCGCCCTGTCCAGCTTGATGACTCCTTCTGTGATTGTCCCGGTTTTGTCGGTGCACAATACGCTCATGCTCCCGAAATTTTCGATTGCCGCGGGACGGCGGACGATCACGCCGGATTTTGCCATGACTCGCGATCCCTGGGAGAGATTGGCCGTGATAATTGCTGGCAATAGCTGAGGGACCAGGCCAACTGCCAGGGCGATGGAGAAAAGAAGGGAATCAAAGACCGGCTTTTGAAAAAAGACATTCAGGGCAAAAATAATTATTACCAGGACGAACATCACTTCTGAAAGCAAAAACCCCAACCGCCGAATTCCCCTTTCAAACTCGGTCATCGGGGGGCGGAGGGAGAGCTTGTGGGCGATTTTTCCAAAAAGGGTATTTTTCCCGGTTTCCGCAATTAGAATTTTTCCTGTCCCGCTGCTCACGCTTGTCCCCATGAAGGCCATGTTCGTGCGCTCCGGGAGGCTGCTCCTGAAAGGGATTAGCCCAGGTTTTTTTTCCGCAGGAAAAGTTTCTCCGGTAAGGACCGCCTGGTTCACGAAAAGGTCGCGAGCCTCCACAATAATCCCATCACCGGGGATCAGGCTGCCTGCCGAAAGGATGACCAGATCGCCTTTTACGATCTCCTCGATGGGAATCGTTTTTTCTTTTCCTTCCCTGATCACCCTGCATTTCACGGAGACCTTTTCCTTGAGCTTTTGGGCCGCCTGGTTTGCGCTGTATTCCTGGATAAAGCTCAAGGTGGCGCTGATAAAAATGATTGCCAGGATGATAAAGGCATCAGTCCAGTCCTGAACCACTGCCGAAACCAGGGTGGCAAAGATTAAGATGATTATGATCGGGCTTTTAAATTGATTAAAGAATGTGGAAATTAGGAAGAGAAGCTTTTTTTGGTGGAAAGGCCGGTAGCCTGCTTCCTTAAGGCGCTTTGTAGCTTCCTCTTCAGTTAAACCCTTTTCTAAATCTGATTTTAGTTCCCGAGCTAACTCCTCGAGAGGGAGGGCCCAGTATTCCTTCTCCCCTTCCTTTTTTTCTTTTCCGCCCATCTTTTCCCGCGCCATTAGAATTTTTCGCCCTTCTTTAAATTCAGTTTAATTCGTGTTGTTTCCTGGTTCAATTTTTTCCCCTTTAGTTATAGCCCCCTTGACCCTCCCCTGAAAAGGAAAAAAGGACAAATAAAAAAGACATTCAGAAAAAGCACCAGCTCTATGGGATTGCCGAGAAAAGAACGCCCCTCTCCCCAGCTTATTTTTTTCTGAAAAAATTTCATTAAAAATAAGAAACGAGGGAAAATAGGTTTAATCTGTTATCGGGCGAGAGAATGGAAGGGGAGGCAAAAATGAGAAGGAAGACTCGGGATGCGCTGCTTTGGGCCTTCTATATCCCTTGTTTGATTTTCTGGCTGATATTTCATGGGTGAAAAGGTTCCGGGGAACCCTTGAAGCTCCGCCTTTCCTTTTGATGTGAGCCCTGTTTTGCTCCGTAAAGCTTTTTTTAAAAGAAGCGCTTGGAAATTTTGAGCGGAGCGTCAATACATCTTTGGGAAAAATTTGTATAATCTAAGTTGCTCCGTTTTGGAAACTATTTAGGGAACTTTGCTAGTCAGCAGGGAAGTTTTTTTACGCAAGCGGAGCTTGAGTCGGTGGAATCGTGGTTTGATCAGGTTTCCATTGTGCCGGTGTAGCTCAGCGGTAGAGCAGCTGACTTGTAATCAGCAGGTCGGGGGTTCGATGCCCCCCGCCGGCTCCAGGGGAAAGATGTGAGGGAGAAACTTAATTTATGAATCAACTTTGGGCTATCAGGGATTTTCATAAGAAAAAATTCCGAATTTTACCACCTATATTCAACTATTCTCCTTATGATATAATTAGCAAAACCAAGGAGGCGCCGTGGAGGAAAAAGTTAAAGAAAAAATTTTAATAGTTGATGACGAACCCGATATAGTCAAGCTCTTAAGCGACTTTTTAACCGGGTTAGGTTATCAGGTCGTTGCCGCTTACAACGGAAGAGAGGGTTTGGAGAAAGCTCGGCAGGACCGACCAGATTTGATTCTTTTGGATTACGTCATGCCCGAGATGGATGGATACGCTTTCCTTGACGAACTTCGCCACGACCCTCAACTTTTGACCATTCCCACTATCATGATTACAGTCCGGGATTCTTATGTGGACCAGATTTATGCCGCGGTCCATGCGACCCCCGATTACCTGACCAAACCTTTCACTTTGAAGCAACTTCAAGAGACGGTCGAAAAAGTCCTCAACCGCCGGAGATCTCCTTAAGCCAGATTGACCGACTTCTCCCTTTTGCTTCGCTCAATCGTCGAAGCTTCATCTGGGCGAAAGGTTGTGGTGGCTTTCAGCGGGGGAAAAGACAGCTCTTTAGTTCTATTTCTTGCAGTTCAAGCTTTAAATAAAGAAAAAGTTATTCCCGTTCATGTGGACTGGGGCCCGTACTCCTATTCTGGGGTGAAGGAGAGGGTGGAGGCTTTTTCCCGAAATTTAGGATTGGATCCAGTTTTCATTCCCGGAAAATATGAGATGGAAAAGATCCTCAAGGGGGGTCCTTCCTGCAATCGTTGTACCAGGAAGGCCAAGCTTGGCCTGATCAGAAAAAAATTCCCCAGCGATTTAATTCTCACCGGGGCAAATCAGGCTGATTCATGGGGGAAGCGGGGGGAGCCTCTGATGAACGGGGTTTTTGCCCCTCTGTTTTCTTTGTCAAGAAATGAAATAAAGGATGCCCTTGGCTTTTTTGGTCTGGAGGTTGAATCCATTGGCGAAAGCAATTCCAGGGAGGGTTGCAAGGCAAAGCACCTTCTCAAACCCCTGATCTCTCCCGCTTTCCACGGAGGGGTAGTTTCTGAGGCAAACGAAGTCCTCCTCGGTTTTTTCAGGGAAAAGGGGATGGAAATGGAGCTCGCCAATATAAAAATTGTTGGACCATTGAGCGAAAACATCGGCCTGGTTAATGTGCGGCCGTTTCTTGAGGCAGGGGTTAAAGAGGAACTTCAAAAAAGACTTTTGGCTGTAAAAAATTTGAATAAAGTTGAGTTCGTTGATGCTCCCTTTAGGTTAACCTTGGTAGTAAATCCCTCCATTTACAATGACCTTCACGCCCGGGAATCGATAGAGGAGGGAATCATTTTTCCCTCCTTTGCCTTCCCCCCGAAAATTTGGTGGGTGAAAAGCCAGAACAAGCGTCTGCTCTCGTTTCATGTCGTATCCGCAGAAAGGCTTTCTTATTGACAGGGGAAAGGGATTATTTTAGTTTTTTCTCAATCGAAAGGAGGCCTGGATATGCCTAAGTGCCGCGGCGGAAAGAAAGCGACCAGCAAGACCACCAAGTCCACTTCAAAGAAAAAATAAGGTCGTAAGGGAAATAGAAAAGGAGGGGAGTCGCTCCCTTCTTTTTCTATTTATCTTCTTTATAATTAATCCAATGGAGAAAGAATCCATCCTCGTTGTTGAGGACGAGGAAAGAATATCTAATTTGATAAAGCTTTACCTGGAAAGGGAGGGATTTTCCGTTCTCCTCGCCCAGGAGGGGAACGAGGCCTTGAAGGTATTCAAGGAAAAACGTCCCGACCTGGTCATTCTGGATTTAATGCTTCCCGGAATCGATGGATTAGAGATCTGCCGATTGATCAGACAGTCCTCTACCGTCCCAATTTTGATCCTGACCGCCAAGGATGAAGAAACCGATAAGGTGGTCGGCCTTTCCATTGGAGCTGATGATTACATCACCAAACCGTTTAGCCCCAAGGAGCTGGTGGCCAGGGTAAAAGCCCACCTTAGAAGGACAAAATATTGGCAGGCGCCAAAGGAGGAAATCTTGGGGGACGGCCGCATAAAAATTGACACAGGCTCAAGGCAGGTATGGCTCAACGGAAAAGAGGTCAAACTCACCGCCCTGGAGTTCGACCTCTTGAAAACCCTCGCTTCCTCACCAAGCAGGGTTTTCTCGCGCGAACAACTCCTGGATCTGGTCTGGGGGGTGAATTATTTTGGCGACCCCCGGGTGGTCGACGTCCACATCGGAAACATCCGGAAAAAGATTGAACGCGATCCCTCCGCCCCGGAGATTATTAAGACCGTCCGTGACGTGGGATATAAATTCGAGAGCCTTAAATAATGTCCTATCGTGCAAAGTTAACCTTAAGCTTTTTATTGGTCATCCTTTTGACAATTTCCGTTACTCTGGTAATCCAGAGAGTAATCATTGAACCTACCTGGACTCAGTTTCTCACCAGTTTTTCCCTTGAAAGGCGGGGCCCCGAACTCGCCTCGATTGTCTCCCAGAACATTCAGCGGGCAAGGCGCTGGGTCGAACTCCGCCCTCTTCTTGAACAACTTTCAACCCTTTACCGGGTGAAGGTTTTTTTGACTGACGCCAATGGGGATTTACAGGTCCAATCTCGCTACCCTGAGGATATCCAACCAATTCAGGCTGAAATTGATAAAGCTCTGCAAGGGGAAACCTCCTCCACCCAGATCACCCTTTCGGGAGGAAAAAACTTCGATGTGGTGACCTCCCCGGTATTCGTTAATAACCGGTTAGTGGGTACAATTCAGATCGTACAGGAGAGGACTAACCTCGGTCGGGTTTTTGGCTTCCCCCTCACGAGTTCCCTTTTAATCGGAGGGGGGATCGCGGCAATCCTTTCCCTGTTTTTGGTTTATCTCGTTTCCCGGCAGGTTACCCTGCCGATTAGGAAGATGAAGCAAATGGCTATGAAGTTCTCACAAGGGGATTTTTCCGCCAGAGTGGATCTGAAATCAAAAGACGAGCTGGGAGAACTTGCCCGGGTCTTGAATGAGATGGCCGGAAAATTGGAGGAAACGGAGAGGATAAGAAGGGAATTGCTTGCCAATATTTCCCACGAGTTGCGAACTCCCCTGACTACCGTCCAGGGATACATTGAGGCCTTAATCGATGGGGTCCTCCCCGAGGAGAAAAGGGAGGAGAGCCTGAAGCTCGTCCTTGAAGAGGTTAGAAAGACCGAAAGGCTTGTGAATTCGATTCTCGAGCTTTCCCGCCTGGAAGCTGGTGCGATTAAAATGGATATCCGTGCATTCGACCTTAAAGGTTTGGTTTTGAAAATTAAAGACAAATTGAGCCTTTCATTTGAAAGAAAGAACCTTAAGCTGGAGGTTTCCGCCCCCGGAGAGGAGGCCCTCGCTTTCGGCGACCCAGATCGGATAGGGGAGGTCGTGGAAATTCTCCTGGATAACTCCTTAAGATATACCGAACCGGGTGGCCATGTAAAAATATCTCTTGTCCGGGAGGGGGATCAAGTTCTTTTTAAAGTTGAGGATACGGGAATTGGCATATCCCCGGAGGAACTCCCCAGAATTTTCAACCGGTTCTATCGCTCAACAAATATCCCCAAAGGGGAGAGGTTGGGAGCGGGGCTGGGGCTTGCAATTGCCAAGGAGATAATCGAAGCCCATGGATCCCAAATTATGGCGGAAAGCGTTCCTGGGAAGGGGAGCTCCTTTTCTTTCTACTTGAAAGCAGGTAACAGATAATGGAAATTCCGGACCAGGAAACTGCGGACCGCTTCGTTTCCGTTCTTCGGGAGTTCCTGGAAGAGGAAAAAGTTCCCGATCCCTGGATTTATTTTAAGGGCCGGGGTCGAGGTGCTCTCTCTCCAAAATTCAACGTGGTGATTTACCGGAACAGCAAGGGGAAGTTCAAAATAGTTTCCACGGACGATTTCTTGCTTTCCAGGCTACTCAACGGGCAGGGGATTGTTACCTCCAAGGAGGAAAGGATAGACCTGGATGATGCGGGAACCGGTTGCCCCATTGGGGGGGTCTTAATCGGAATTTACCACCACCGTCAGAGGAGGTTCCTTTATAAGGAGATCGATGTGTCCTTTTTTCAATCCCCATTTTTTGAGGAGAAAAGATATCTCGATGAAGCCGCAAGGATTTCTTTAAAACTTTTGGAGGAGGTGGGGGCTTCCCCCGAGGACACAATGATATACATTTGCAGCGGCCACATTCACAGCAAAACCAAAGAAATCCTGAGGAAGAAGGGATACGAGGTGATGGTCACCGAAATAAAAGAACCCCTCCAGGATTTGCTAGAGAACGCTCTCAAGGATTATCTAAGGGAAAGATTCAATTTTGATGGCTTTTTTGACCCCAAGAAGGACGACCCTCGGGAGGGTTTTCAATATGCCCGGAAATGGTTAAAAGAGGATCCGGAAAGGATGAGATTCGCCAAAACGGGGTGGCGATATTTTAAAAACTTCACCTGACCGGGTTTTCCTTGAAATAGCTCTTTAACGTCCGGTAAGTTTCGGATAAATGTTGCGGGAGGACCTTCACTTCCGCGAGGACGGGCATGAAGTTGGTATCCCCATTCCAGCGTGGAACTACATGAAGGTGAAAATGCGATTCCAGGCCTGCTCCCGCTACCTTCCCAAGATTAACCCCGATGTTGAACCCGTCAGGTTTTAGCGATTCCCTCAAAGCCTTTAGAGAGTGATCCAGGGCTTTCCAGAACTCAAGGACCTCTTCGGGGCAGAATTCCTCCGGGCCGGGAATGTGGCGAGAGGGGGCGATCAAGAGGTGGCCATTGTTGTAGGGGAAGATGTTCAAAAGGATAGCCACGGAGGGATTCTTAAACAGGATGAGATTTTTCTCTTCGTCTCCAGCTTTTATCTTCTCGCAAAGGAAACAACCATCATGATTTCCCATGCGGATATAATTCATTCTCCAGGGTGCCCAGAGTCTATCCATTCTTCAATTCTTTCCCCCAAGATTATACACTTTTCCTGATGCCCGGTTACAAGGATATTTTTACAACCGCTATCACCATTTTGGTTGTTGCTTTCTTCTGGCTGGCGGCGCTATTCCTGAAAGGAATTGGCCTCCAAGGGAGGTTCACCCGGAATTTTTTGCATTTCATCGCTGGGTTATGGGGAATTCTGTGGCTTCAATTTGAAAGCCCCTGGGTTGCCTCGGGGATTGCCTTTTTAGGGTTTCTTTTTCTATCCCTAGTGATTTTTTTCCGGGATTTCCCCCTTTTCCGGGACCTTGCCCAGCCCTTCTCCCTCTCCCAGGAGGGAAGATGGGGGGTAGCCCTCTATTCCCTCTCCCTCTTCTTGATCACTTCAATCTTCTGGGGTGAGAAATCAATCGGGACTTCCCTGATCTTTTCCCTGGCCCTTGGGGATGGAATGGCGGATGCGGTCGGCTCTCGCTGGGGAAAAATTCGCCTTCCGCTTCCATGGAATAGGGATAAGACCCTTGAGGGGAGCATTGCTTGTTTTCTGGGAGGGATTGCGGGAATTTGCTTTGGCTTTCTACTTTCAGGCCGAACGATCCCCTTAATCCCTCTCCTCTTCGGTGGGTTTATTTGTTCAGTTGTTGAAGGGATGAGCCCTCCGGAACTGGATAACCTTTTTGTGCCTGCTTTTTTGGGAGCCTTTTTGCTTTTAGTCGCCTAAAGCGAAGCAGGTCATGGTGTCCTTGACGCCCTTTATTTTTTGAATCCGGGACATTACCATGGTGGCGATTTCCGTGGGGTTTGGGGCTTCCACCACCGCGATGGCGTCGTATGGGCCGGTTATTCCGTAGGCTTCCTTAATGCTCCCGATTTGCCGGAGTTCCTCTACCACTGTCATCGCTTGGCCCAGTTCAGTTTTAATGAAAACGTAAGCTTTCATCTTTCCCCCTTTCCACTCATTCTACCGTCACGGATTTTGCAAGGTTCCTGGGCTGGTCAATATCACAACCTTTCTCCTTAGCCATATAATACGCGAAAAGTTGCAAGGGGATAATAGCCAGAAGAGGGCTGAGGTAATCTGAGGTTGAGGGAATGACCAGTGTCTCGTCCCCTTCCAGTTCCTCTCCTTCCGGGAATCTGAGCACTAAAACCTCCGCGCCTCTGGCTTTTACCTCTTTAAAATTGGAGTGGATTTTGGGAAGGAGGCTTCTCTGGGTTGCCAGGAGGCAAACCTGTTTTCCGGATGTGATTAAAGCCAGAGGGCCGTGTTTCAATTCCCCCGCGGCATAGGCTTCGCAATGGACGTAGGAAATCTCCTTCAATTTTAGAGCTCCCTCCAGGGCTGTGACGAAATCGAGCCCTCTCCCCAGCATGAAATAATCCGTCAACAACCGCAATCTGTTGGCATACGCTTGGATATTTTTCTCGAGGTTGAAGGTGGCTTCGGCTAAAACTGGTAGCTTCTGGAGTTCCTGGACCAACTCGGTCGTTCTGGGATTGAAGGGTCCCGATCTGGCCTGAGAGAGTTTTAGAGCGAAAAGGACCAGGGACAGGAGTTGTGCGGAATAAGCTTTGGTGGAGGCCACTGCAACCTCGGGACCTGCTTTGGTGTGAAAGACCCAGTCCGATTCCCGAGCGACGGAAGAGGAGGCCACATTGGTAATTGAAAAAATGGGAATCTCCTCCCCCTTGAGGCGGCGCAGGGCAGCAAGGGTGTCCGCGGTCTCGCCTGATTGGCTGATTACAATCCCCAGGGATTTAGGGTTGAATTTCCTTTCCCGGTATCGGAACTCCGAGCCGATCTCCACTTCAGTGGGAAGGCCCGTTAGAGCCTCGATCAAATATTTTCCGTATAGTCCCGCATGGTAAGCAGTTCCACAAGCCGTGATGTACAAGGTTTCCAGGTTCCTGAGGAGATCATCCGGGGGGCCTTCGGGCAGCAGCACCATCCTTCGGGGAAGATCGAGGTGACCTTCGAGTGTCTCCTTGAGGACGTTTGGCTGCTCGTGGATTTCCTTGAGCATAAAATGCTCGAATCCACCCTTTTCGATCATCCTGGCATCCCAGTCCACGGTTTTGGGGTGTTTTTGGATCTGGTTTCCCTGGGAGTCGAAGATGGATATCTTGCTTTTTTCGATTAAAGCGATTTCCCCGTTCTCTAAGACGATTATTTTTTTTGTGTAGGGGAGCAAAGCGGGGATATCGGAGGCGAGAAAATTTTCGTTCTCCCCAATGCCCAGAACAAGGGGGCTTTCCACCCTGGCGGCGATGATTTTATCAGGAAAATCCTTGTGGATGATAGCCAGAGCAAAAGACCCCTTCAATTGATTCACCGAAGAAAGGACCGCCTTTAAAAGGTCATTGGTTTTCGAGAGTTCCTCCTCTATCAGGTGGGGGACGACCTCCGTATCCGTGTCCGAACTAAAGACATGCCCCTTTTCGATCAATTCCGCCTTTAATTCCCTGTAGTTTTCGATGATCCCGTTGTGGACTATGGCCAGTTTGCCCGAGCAATCAAGGTGAGGATGGGCATTACGATCGTTGGGAACCCCATGGGTAGCCCATCTGGTATGTCCGATCCCCGCTTTTCCATCGAGGGATAAACCGGAGATTTCTGATTCCAGGGATGAGATTTTTCCCTGCTTTTTAAAAAGGTTAAGGTCTTCGCCCAGGACCACTACGCCCGCGGAATCGTACCCCCGGTACTCGAGCTTTTTTAGCCCGTCGAGCAATACAGAAAGAACCGGCCTTGCGCCCACATAGCCGACAATGCCACACAAGGTTATGGCCTCCTTATTATTTGGTTTTTCTCTCCTGGGCGGGGATTTGTCCCCCGAATTCCTTCGGGTTTTTGTCCCCATGCCTTAAGGGTCGGAGATGAGGACCCTAGAGGTATCCGCCGAAAATTTCGATGAACCTCTCCCTCGTCGGCCACATGACTGGCCCTGGCGCTAGGAAAAACTATCCTCCTTTCCTGGATGGTTTCCTGCGGGCCCTTTTACCCGCTTTTTAATAATGCCATTCTCTCCCTTTTTTGTAAACTGCCTTTCCAACGGAAGGGGGTTTTTGAGGTAAAATAAATTGATGTTTGATTGGGAACAGTATAAAGATTTTTTCTCCCAGTTCTTTGCGGAATTCTCCAGGTTTATGGAGGAGTTTCAGAGCAAAGCCCATATATACGGCGACCTTTGGCAATTCCTTCTTGCCCGGGCTGCAAAGGAGCTGGGTATTTTGCCCCAGGATGAGGATCGCCTGCTGACTCCCGAGGAAACCAGGCAACTTTACGAGAGAGCCTCCGCTTTTATGTCCAGCCTTCCAAGGGAGGAATTTCCAGGATTAGAGGAGAAGGAAGAGGATGGAGTGGAAAAGGACCTAAAACCAGGGAAAATGCCCCGGCCTTCCTGGTTTAACTTTGAACCCCCGGATTTGAAAAAGGAGGAAAAATCTTGAAAGCCGTCCTATTCGACCTCGATGGGACCCTTCTGGATAATGACGTTTCCCTGTTCATCCCGCAGTATTTTGCCCTTTTAAGCAAGAGATTTTCCCGAAGGATCTCCCCGGAAAAATTCATCGACTCTCTGATTAAAGCCAGCAATGCCATGATCAGCCCTCCCCATCCTTCCCTGACCAACGAGGAAGTTTTCTGGAGGGAATTTACTAAGCTCACTGGTATGAGCTTCAACGAGCTAAGTCCCCAGATTGAGGACTTCTACCTCGGGGAGTACTCGACTTTAAAGGAGATCACCCGACCCATCCCGGAAGCCAGGGAGCTCCTCTCTTCTCTTGTGGAGAATGGTTACATGATCGCCCTGGCCACCAGCCCCATTTTTCCGGAAATCGCTATCCGTCAAAGGATGAAATGGGCGAAGATCGAAGATCTCCCCTTTCAGGTGGTAACAACCTACGAAAATATGCACTCCGGCAAGCCCTGCTTGGAATATTACCGGGAGATTCTAAAGAAACTGGGGATCCAGCCCTGGCAGGCGCTAATGGTGGGTAATTCCCTCCAGGATGACATGGTCTCCAAGAAAGTGGGGGTTTTTACCTATTTGATCCATTCCGGGCCCCTTGACTCTTTGGATACCTCATTAATCGATTGGTTCGGTCCCCTTTCTGATTTGAAAAGGGTCCTTTCCCTTTATTCCTGAGGGACTTCCCTTGGATTATTTAGTCAAAGGACTTGTTCAAAATTCTGTTTCCGTCCTCACCTGCCGGACCACCGACCTGGTGGAAACTGCCCGGAAAAAGCACGATTTATCTCCTCTTTCAGCATGCGTCTTGGGAAGGCTTCTGACCCTCAGCGCCCTCATGGGCGGGCTGCTTAAAGAGAATCAATCAATAAATTTGCAAGTTGTCTCGGATGGTCCCGCCCGGGGAGTTTATGCCCAGTGCGATTGGCTGGGAAGAGTGAGGGGCTATATCAAGGAGACCCAGCTTGATACCTGGTTGACCCCCGAAGGAAAGCTGGATGTTCCCAAAGCGATCGGAAAGGGAGTCCTTTATGTGGTAAAAGATCTGGGGCTGAAAGACCCTTATGTGGGGACCGTTCAAATCGTTACTGGAGGGCTCGCCTCTGATCTGGCATACTATTTCCTTCAAAGCGAACAGGTTCCCTCGGTTGTTGGCTGTGGGGTTTTCGTAAGCCGGGACGGTACGGTGAAAGCGGCGGGAGGATATATCGTTCAGGCTACCCCTGGAACCCCGGAACAGACTTTGGAAATTCTGGAAAAGCAGATTGAGGATTTGAAACCACCTTCAACCCTGATCCTTCAGGGGAAAAGCCCTGAGGAGATTTTCCTGGCGATTGCGGGAAACCTTCCCTCCCGAATTACCCAGGAGAACGCCCTAAAATTCCATTGCCAGTGCTCGCGCTACCGGGCGAGGAGGGCGCTGTCCCTTTTAGGGAGGGAAGAGCTCAGAGATATTTTGAAAACCGAGGGAAAAGCTATTGTAAAATGTCAATTTTGCAATTCCCAGTATCAATTTTCCGAGGACGATATTTTGGAAATCCTCCAGAAATTGGAAAAGACCTCTTAAGGAATTAATCCCGCTCTTTTTTAAGCCAACCTTGCAGGTCATCCCAGGAATAAGTGTTCAATACATCCTTCTTTTCCAGCCAGCCCCTCCTGGCCACTGCCACCCCAAATTTGATCAGGCTTAAATTCTCCCTGGAGTGGGCATCGGTGTTAATCGCCATCTTAATTCCGTACTCCTCCTTTGCCTTTCGGCAATCGAGGTCCCTCAAATCGAGGCGCTCGGGAGAGGAATTGATCTCCATGGAAGTCCTATTTTTTTGTGCGGCTTTTAAAATGCTTTCCACATCCACTTCGTATGGATCCCTTTTTTCGATCAGGCGACCTGTTGGATGACTGAGGATGTGAATTACACCCTTTTGTATTGCTTTTACGATCCGCTCTGTCATCTTCTCCTTTGATTGGCGGAAGGCCGAGTGGACACCAGCCACCACGATCTGGAATTTTTTAAGAGTTTCCTCCGGGAAGTCCAGGTCTCCCTCAGCAAGGATATTTGCCTCAAGACCCCAGAGGACGTGGAAATCTTCTCTTTGGGAAATTTCCTGAATTATTTTTCCTTGTTCTTTGAACTTTTCCCAGGTAAGACCACCAGCAACCCCCAGGGATTGGGCGTGGTCACAAATTGCCAGATATTCGTAGCCCATGGCCTTCGCTTGCTTCACCATTTCCTCGATAGTCGAGGTTCCGTCGCTCCAGTCGGAGTGGACGTGGAGGTCCCCTTTGATGTCCTTGAGTTCCACTAGAGCGGGAAGATCGCCCGCTTTTGCCCTTTCAATTTCCCCCTGATCCTCCCTCAACTCTGGGGGAATCCAGGGAAGGTCTAAAGCGGAGTAAACTTCCTCTTCCGTCTCCCCGGCAATTTTTTTATCATCCTCCACCCTGAAGACCCCGTATTCGTTTAATTTAAGGCCCTTTTTTATGGCAATTTCCCGGAGCTTAATGTTATGAGCTTGGGATCCAGTGAAATATTGAAGGGCGGAACCGAAGGAATCTGGCCGAACAACTCTTAAATCCACCTGAAGGGCGCTTTTAGTCAGGACTGAGGACTTTGTTGGGCCAACCGCCAGGACTTCCTGAACCTCAGGCCACCCTGTGAAGGCTTTCATGGTCTTTTCCTCTTCCCTGGAAGCGACAAGGATATCGAGATCCCCTATGGTCTCCTTCATCCTCCTCAGGCTTCCGCAAGCTTCAACCTGTTTGACGAAGGGGAACTGCTTTAAGAATTGGACGAGCTCTTCCGCTAGGGGAAGAGCATGCCCCAGAGGAATTCGCGCCGACCTCCTTTTCAAGGTTTCCAGCCCTCTCTTGATGTTTTCCTCCGATTTCGGTCCGAGGCGAGGCAAGTTTCTTAAAAGGTTTGAGGAAAGGGCTTTTTCCAGATCACCAAGGTTTTTGATCCCCAGTTCTTTAAATAAGAGGAGGGCTACTTTTGGGCCAACCCCGGGGACCTTTTCAAGTTCGATCAATTCCTCAGGGACTTCCCTAGTTAACTCCTCAAGGTAAGCAGATTTTCCGGTTTCCAGAAAGTCCTTAATTTTTTCAGCGATACTTTGTCCAACCCCGGGAATCTGGTTTAATTTCCCCTCCCGGTACAGGTTTTCGATCGGGGTTGATAGATTTTCGATCCTCCTCGCTGCCTCAGCGTAAGCAATGACCTTGAAGCGATTTTCCCCCTTCAGTTCCAAAAGGGCGGAAATTTTGTTCAAAAGGTCTGCGACTTCCTGGTTCTTCATAATCGAAATTATACCTTGACCTGGGGTTTATAATAATAATATGACTGACCGGTTAGTCATTAAGGAAAATACCACCAGAGAGAAAATTCTCCAAACTGCGATCAAGGTTTTCTCTCAGAAAGGTTTTCATGAGACCAGAATGGAGGAGATCGCCCAGAAAGCTTCCGTGGCAAAAGGAACCATATACCTTTATTTCAAAACAAAAAGGGAACTCTTCTCCTCACTTTTATCCCACGCCCTTGGTCTTGTGGAGGAGGCGATAAGAAAAGGGAAGAGGGAGGGGCAGAGCCCTCTTTCTAGGTTGGAAAACCTTCCCGGGATCCTCCTTGAGGTTTTGAGCCAAAGGAGTGAGTTTTTTCACTTGATCTTCAACAACTTTCTTTTGATGGACCCAGAATCCAGGAAGGTTTTCCAGAAGTGGAAGGAAAACATGATCCGGGCTCTTTCTTCAGACCTGGAAAAAATTCCCCAAAAGAATTCCCAAACCCTTCCCATTAAGGCAAGAATCATTTTCTTTTTCCTTCTTTCCCTTTTTTTAGGGTTTTTAACCGGGGACCTGGAAATTAAAGAGGAAAAGACTATGGAAGAGATTAAGGTTTGTTATCGAAACCTATTGGGGGTATTTTAAAAATGGGAATGAAAAGCCTTCGGTCTTTACTTTTCCTCCTCCTTTTAGCCTCCTTAAACCTTTTTTTGCCTTCCTGTTCCAATTCCCCTCAATCCTGGTTCTGGGGGACCATTGAAGCCGAAGAAGTGAAGGTCGTTTCCGAAAGTTCGGGAAGGCTTCTCACCCTTAATTTCCAAGAGGGAGATGCGGTTGAAGCGGGACAAGAACTCTGCTCCATAGAAGATTTAAATCTTCAATGGAAGATGGAGCAGGCAAGACAAGCTATGTATCAGGCTCAGGCTCAGTTGAAGAAAGCGGAAAATGGGGCTTCCCAGGAGGAAGTGGGAATTGCTGAAGCGAACCTTGAATACGTGCAAGCTTTGCTTGAAGGGGCGGAGAAAGCCTACGCTCTCTCTCAAGAAATTTTCGATTTCCAGTCACCGGGGGAAATTAAAATTGCCCAAGCCCAAAATCAGTATGACCTAGCTCTTTTGAATTTTAATGACGCCCAAAAGAAGCTTGAGCAAGCCAAAAAAATCGGCAAGAGCCTTCCCCTTCTCCAGGCAGAAGCTGAGCTGGAAAAGGCAAGGCTTGATCTTTTAAGGGCGGAACAAGAATACAAAGCCGCCACCTCAACACCCACTTCACCTGAGCTTCTTCAGGCAAAAGCAGCCCTTGAAGCGGCAAGGGCCAGGAAGATCTCTGCTGAGGCTCAGTTGAAAGTAGCCCAAAGTTCCAGCGGAAACCCGGATATCCTCGCTGCTCAAGCTGCTGTGGATGCCTGCAAAATAAAACTTGAGCAGGCAAAGAATTTGAGGGATTATGCCCTGAAATCCGGAAATCCATCACAGATTGATCAGGCGGAGTTCCAGGTCCAGGTTGCCCAACTTGAGCTTCAGGAGGCACAGAGGAAACTGGAAATGGCTCAGGCTGAGGGGGAGGATTATTACCTTCAAAAAGCTCAGGCGGAATATAATGCCGCCCTCTCAGCATTCGATGAGGCCCAAGCGACATTCCAGGCGGTGCTCTCCAAGGGTCCCCAATCCCATGTTGAAACCGCTGAGCAGGCATATCAGGCGGCTTTAAAAGCTTTTAACCTGGCAAAAGCAAATTACACCATCGCCCTTGGTCAGGCTGATCCCCTGGAGCTTTCCTATCTCTCTGCGAAGGAGAACCTGGAAACCTCCCAGAAGGTCCTCGAGGAGACCAAAAAAATTGTTGATTTCAAGGCTGAAGAGAAGTCCCAGCTTCAGAAGTCCCAGGCTGAACTCGATTCTCTCAGGGCCAAACTCAAAGAAGCCCAGTTTACGCTTGAGCAAGTAAAAAGAGGTGCTCTCCCCGAGGATGTAGAGGCCTTGAAAGCGGCTTTGGGCCAGACAGAAGCAGCTTTTAATCTCGCTCAGGACATGGTTAACAAATGCCGGGTAAAAGCGCCGATCAAAGGAGTCGTGATTGAGAAATACGTGAACTCCGGGGATACTGTTGCCCCCGGGACCGCGATTTGCTCCCTGGCGGATCTTGACAATCTCTTTGTAAAAATCTACCTTAACGAGACTGAAGTGGGGAGAGTTCATCTGAACCAGGAGGTCAAGGTAAAAGTGGATGCTTATCCCGATCGGGAGTTCATGGGGACTGTGGTATACATAAGCCCCAAGGCTCAATTCACTCCCAAAAATGTGCAGACGTCCGAACAGAGAACTATCCTCACTTTTTCCGTAAAGGTTCTCATTTCAGACCCCGATCACCTTTTAAGGATTGGAATCCCTGCGGATGTTTTCATCCCCGAAAGTCATTGAAGCAAATAGTTTGAAGAAGGAGTTCTCAGGAATCCCCGCGGTTGATGGAGTAAGCCTGACCGTTGACCGGGGGGAGATTTTCTCGCTTGTGGGTCCCGATGGAGCGGGAAAAAGTACCCTAATCCGCCTTCTTTGCACCATCTTGTCTCCTGACTCTGGGGACGCTTCCGTGTTGGGTTTCGATATCAGGAAAGAACCGGAGAAGATCCGTCAGGCTGTGGGATACATGCCCCAGAAATTCTCCCTCTACGAGGATCTCTCTGTGGAGGAAAACCTCAGGTTTTTTGCTCAGATCTTTTCCCTCCCCGAGGAGGACTATCAAAAACGGAAAGAGGAGGTCCTTCGCTTTTCCCGCTTGGGACCATTCAAGGGAAACCGGGCCCGAACACTCTCCGGAGGGATGAAACAGAAGCTGATGCTCTCCTGCGCTTTGATGCATTCTCCCGCTGTTCTCTTCCTCGACGAGCCCACCACAGGCGTGGACCCCATCTCTCGCCGGGAGTTCTGGCAATTGCTCTTCGATTTGAAACTTGCGGGGGCGACCATTTTTATTGCTACTCCCTACCTTGAGGAAGCGGAAAGGTCAAACATGGTTGGTTTCATGCATTCCGGGAAAATCATCGCCTTAGGAACCCCGGAAGACTTGAAGGCTTCCTTCAAGGGGAGGATTTTGAGTTTTAAGTCCGACCGCTTCCTCGAGCTGAGAGCCGTCATTTTAGCCGAATTTCCCCATTTTAGGGTAATAAATTATGGGAACGAACTCCGGGTTTTCCTTGATTCCCATTCCCCGAGTTTTGAAGAGATCGAAAGAAAGCTTAAAGGGAGATTTCTTGAACCCTTTGAAATGGGTTACTCTGATCCGGATTTGAACGATGTCTTTATCCAGGTCCTTCAGGGGGGGACGAATGGGGATAATTGAAATCCAAAATCTGGTCAAACTCTTTGGGGAGTTGAAGGCGGTCGACATCGAAAGCCTCTCAATTCCAGAGGGGCAGATCTTTGGCCTTCTGGGCCCGAACGGTAGCGGAAAAACCACAACCATCAGGATCCTCTGCGGGATTCTCCCTCCAACAAGGGGTAGGGCCCTTGTTCTGGGATTTGACTGCTTTAAAGAAGCCGAAAGGATCAGAAAATTGATGGGCTACACCTCTCAA
Source organism: Caldisericota bacterium (assembly GCA_024655965.1). Taxonomy (GTDB): domain Bacteria; phylum Caldisericota; class JANLFM01; order JANLFM01; family JANLFM01; genus JANLFM01. The sequence goes on from JANLFL010000003.1 coordinate 147,846, forward strand.
TTCTGTTCCCTTTACGAAGATCTAACTCTGGAGGAAAACCTCCGTTTTTATGCCCAGATCTATGAGGTCGATTCCTGGAAAAAATGCGAGGATGTCATCTCTCGATACCAGCTTTCTCCCTTCAAGAGAAGGTTGGTCCGAGAGCTTCCTCCGGGTAAAAAACAATGGGTGGCTATAGCCTGCGCCTTGATCCACGATCCAAAGGTCCTCTTCCTTGACGAGCCCACAAGCGGAATGGACCCGGTAAGCAGAAAGGATTTCTGGGAAGAGCTTTCCGTTTTGGGGAAGACCACCACTATCCTGATCACCACCCACCTCCTCGAGGAGGCGGAAAGGTGCCAGATGATTGCCTTCATGCACCTCGGGAAAATTCTCAAGGTAGGTCCTCCCCGGGAGATTAAAAGGGAAGTGAAAGGGAAGGTCTTCTCCCTTGCCCATTCCAGGCCGGAAATTTTGTTGAAACGGATTTCCGGGAAACCATTCGTTGAGGAAGCCTACCTTTTTGGTAACCATTTAAGGGTGATTTTAAGGGATGAAAGCATGCAATCCGAATTCTTTTCCCAGTTAAAAAGGGAAGACATAATGATTGAGGAATCGACTTTCTCCCTTGAGGATTGCTACATAAAACTAGTGAAGAGCGAGGGGCTTTGAGAATAAGGAAAAGGATCCTGGCAATCATGAAGAAGGAATTCGTTCATATCATCAGGGATCCCATTTCCCTTTCCGTGATCATTGTCCTTCCAGTTCTCCTCTTGTTCCTCTTCGGGTATGCGGTCTCCTCTGATGTGAAACACATCTCCACCGCCCTTCTCGATCTGGACGAAACCGAAGGGAGCTTCCAGGTGAGCCAGCATTTTTTTCAATCCGGTTACTTCGATTTTGCCTACAAGGTGGAAAATTTTCAGGAGCTGGCTCAACTTATCGATTCCGGAAAAGCCAAGTGCGGCTTGGTGATTCCCAGAAATTTCAGCTTTAGTCTCAACCGGGGGAAAGGGGCTGAAGTGCAGATAATCATCGATGGCTCAAATCCCACCATTGCCCAGACCGCTTTATTTTCCGCTCAGGCGATCGTCCAGGATTTTAACCTGACCATTTCCGCGCAAATGGCAAGGAGGACCGGGGCCCAGCTTTCTTTTGTTCCCGTGGACCTGGAATCCCGGGTTTGGTACAACCCCAGCCTGGAGAGTCTAAATTTCAACATCCCGGGGCTTGTTGGGGTGATCCTCCAGACTTTGAGCATCAATCTCACCGCCTTCGCCGTGGTTAAGGAGAAAGAGAGGGGCACGATAGAAACCCTGATCGTCACCCCCATGAAGCCTCTGGAGTTGATGCTCGGAAAAATAATTCCCTACATGGCACTCGCTTTCGGTATTTCCACCCTCGTTCTGGCAGTGGCTGTCTTCTGGTTCAATGTTCCCTTTTCTGGAAGCCTCCTCCTCTATTTTTTCCTGACCTTTTTATTTCTGGCCAGTTCACTGGGGATTGGCCTTCTGGTCTCCACGGTTTCCGGGAACCAATTCCAGGCAATGCAAATTTCCAGTTTTGTCCTTCTCCCCTCATTGATCCTCTCGGGGTTCATCTTTCCCGTGGAGGCGATGCCGGTGGCAATTCAATGGGTTGCCTGGTGTCTCCCTTTGACTCATTTCCTTCCCATTTTGAGGGGCTTAATATTAAAAGGGGTGGGAATCGCTTATTTATATCCCGATGTGATCTGGCTTTTCATTTTTTCCATTTTCATGGTCCTTTTCAGCTCCCTGAGGTTTCAAAAGCGTTTAACTTGAAAAAGGCTTTTCTTTTTTTGGCGGGGAACCTTTTTCCCTAAGCCTTCCCAATACCCCCCAATTGGTTTTTGGGATATAATAGAATGTTAAACTTTATGAATTTTAAGCTTGTTTCCGACTACCAACCGAAGGGGGACCAACCGCAGGCCATCGAGGGTTTGGTTGATGGTTTGCGGAAAGGTTTTCGTTTCCAAACTCTCCTCGGTGTAACCGGGAGCGGCAAAACCTACACCATGGCAAACGTAATTGCCAGAATGAACCGTCCGACCCTTGTCCTTGCTCACAACAAGACCCTTGCCGCCCAGTTATACGCGGAATTCCGTTCCCTTTTTCCCGAAAACGCGGTGGAGTATTTCGTCAGTTATTACGATTATTACCAGCCCGAGGCATACATTCCCCAGAGCGACCTTTACATCGAAAAGGAAGCTACCATTAATGAGGAATTGGACCGTCTGAGATTTTCCACGGCGAAATCCTTGATCGAAAGAAGGGATGTAATAGTGGTCGCTTCCGTGTCCTGCATTTACGGCCTTGATGCTCCGGAAAGCTTTTTGAACGAAGCCCTGTACATCAAATCCGGGGACTATATGGAGAGGGACTTCTTTTTGAGGCGCCTGGTGGATATGCAATATGAGAGGAACGACATTGAGCTCAAAAGGGGTCGGTTTAGGGTAAGGGGTGACACCGTGGAGGTGATCCCTTCTAATTCCCAGCAGGGGATAAGGGTGGAGTTCTTTGGGGATCAAATCGAAAGGATCACAGAAATTGATCCCTTGTTGGGCAAAAAATTGAGGTCCCTGCCCGCTTTTCTCTTTTATCCCGCAAAGCACTTCGTCACCGGGTATGAAAAGAGGTTCTCTGCCCTTTCAAGCATTGAGGAGGAATTAAAGGAAAGGCTTGCGGAACTAAAATCTCAAGGTAAGCTCCTTGAAGCTTATCGCCTAGAGCAGCGGACAAAGATGGATCTCGAGATGCTCCGGGAATTTGGTTATTGCCCGGGGATCGAGAATTACTCCCGCCATCTTGCCGGGAGAAAACCGGGGGAAAGGCCTTCATGTCTAATTGATTACTTTCCCAAGGATTTCCTCACCTTCATTGACGAATCCCACATCACCGTCCCTCAACTGGTGGGTATGTACGAGGGGGATCGATCCCGAAAAGAAACCCTGGTGGAGTTTGGGTTCCGACTCCCCTCCTGTCTGGATAACCGGCCTTTGAAATGGGATGAATTCCTCAGCCTTTTGAACCAGGTCATTTTTGTCTCCGCAACCCCGGGACCATTTGAGCTTCAGAAATCCCAGCAGGTGGTGGAACAATTGATCCGTCCCACAGGCCTCGTCGATCCTGAAATTGAGGTCAGGCCAATGGAAGGAGCGATAGACGATTTAATCGAAGAAATTAAAATCCGCTCCCAAAAAGGTGAGAGAGTCCTGGTGACAACCCTAACTAAAAGGATGGCTGAGGAACTGAGCGATTATCTTACCGAACTTGGCTTGAAAGTAAAATACCTTCATTCGGAAATCGACACCATTAACCGGGTAGTCCTGCTTCGGGACCTGAGGAGGGGGAAATACGATTGCCTGGTTGGGGTAAACCTTCTGAGGGAAGGGCTTGACCTGCCTGAAGTGTCCTTGATGGCCATCCTTGATGCCGACAGGGAGGGCTTTTTGCGCTCTGAACGGTCGCTGATTCAAATGATTGGAAGGACGGCCCGGAATGTTTCCGGAAAAGTTTTGATGTATGCGGATTCGATCACCGAGTCCATGAGCAAGGCCATTTTGGAGACTAACCGGAGGCGCATGAAGCAGGTGGAGTACAATCAGAAGCACAATATCCGCCCTGAATCCATCCGAAAAGCGATCCATGACCTTTTGGAGGTCCTTCCGGGTCAGTTAGTTGAGGAAGAATTACCCCTCCCCAAACCGGAAGCCCTGACGGCTGAGGAAGCTCAATTCCTGATCATGCACCTCGAAGAGGAAATGATGATGGCCGCGGAAATCCTGGAATTTGAAAAGGCGGCCCAGATCAGGGATCGGATTTTTGAACTGAAGAGCAAAATGGGGATCAAATGAACAAGCATATTTTTATCAAAGGCGCCCGGGAGCACAACCTGAAAAACATTGATCTTGAAATCCCCAGGGATAGGTTGGTGGTAATTACCGGCATCTCCGGATCCGGGAAGTCCTCCCTGGCCTTCGATACCCTTTATGCCGAAGGGCAGAGACGTTATGTGGAGTCACTTTCCGCCTACGCCAGGCAATTCCTGGGATTGATGGAAAAACCTGATGTGGACTACATCGAAGGGCTTTCTCCGGCGATCGCCATCGATCAGAGAAGTGCCTCCCATAACCCTCGCTCCACCGTGGGAACGATAACCGAAATTTACGATTACCTTAGGTTGCTTTATGCCCGAATCGCCACTCCCTTCTGTCCAAATTGCGGGCACAAAATTGAAAGACAAACTCTTCAGCAGATCGTGGACTTTCTCCTTTCCTCTTATTCTGGAAGAAGGGTTGAGGTTTTCGCTCCCATCGTGAGGGGAAAAAAGGGGGAATTTCGCTCCCTCCTTGAGGACATTCGCAAGCAGGGTTTCGTGAGAGCAAGAGTCGATGGGAAGGTATATGATCTTTCGGAAGAAATTCCTCTGGGCAGGTATGAGCAGCATTCCATCGAAATCATTGTCGATAGGTTGGTGATAAAGGAAGAGATCCGAATGCGGCTTACCGATTCCATCGAGACTGCCTTAAAGCTCGCTCAAGGGCTGGTCCTGATTTCATCCGAGGGCGAGGAAAGGATTTTTTCCGAGAAATTTTCCTGTCCGGAATGTGGCACCTCAATCGCGGAAGTCACCCCCAGGCTTTTCTCTTTCAATTCCCCTTACGGTGCCTGCCCGACCTGCGACGGCCTTGGGGTAAAAAAGGAAATCGATCCCGATAAAGTGATCGTTGACCGGAACCTTTCTATCTCCGAAGGGGCCATCGAGGTTTGGGAATCAGATTACCATTATCAGATGCTGCGGAGCCTGGTGGAGGATTTCGGCTACACAACTCACACACCGATCTCCCAGATGGATCCACAAGTTGTGAACATGATCCTTTACGGGACAAAGGAAAAGAGGGTGACCTTCCGGTACACCGATCCTCTGGGGCGGGAGCATGTTTCCCGGATGCCCTTTGAAGGGATCATCCCCAATTTAGAAAGGCGCTACCGCCAGAGCGAAAGCCAAGCCGTCAGGGAGGAAATTGAATCTTTCATGACCGCAACCCTTTGCCCCACCTGCCAGGGGAAGAGGTTAAAGAAGGAAGCCCTATCCTTTTTCATAAATGGCCTAAACATTTCCCAATTGACGGAGATGACCATAAAGGAGGCTTTCGAGTTTTTTGAGAAGCTCGAGCTCCCTCCCAAAGAGGCCCTCATCTCCCACCAGATTCTGAAAGAGATCAAATCCCGTCTCCGGTTTTTGCTTGACGTGGGCCTTTCCTACCTGAGCCTCGACCGTCCTGCGGAAACCCTTGCCGGAGGGGAAGCTCAGAGGTTGAGGCTGGCCACTCAGGTTGGGTCAGGGTTGGTTGGGGTCCTTTATGTGCTTGATGAGCCATCAATCGGGCTTCACCCCAGGGACAACTCCCGGCTTCTGAACACTTTAAAGAGATTGAGGGACCTGGGGAACACCGTTGTCGTGGTGGAACACGATGAGCAAACAATTAGGGCTGCTGATTATTTGATAGATATTGGCCCGGGGGCTGGAGTTCACGGGGGCTTCGTGGTTTGTTCCGGAAGCCTTGAGGATATCCTCCGGGAACCAAACTCCCTTACCGGAAAGTACCTGAAAAGAGAACTTACGATCCCGGTCCCTTCAAACAGGAGAAAGGGAAGTGGAAAATGGTTGTGGATCAAAGGAGCGAGGGAACACAACTTAAAAGACATAGACGTGGGCTTTCCCCTTGGGACTTTCATTTGCGTAACGGGGGTCTCTGGCTCCGGGAAAAGCACCCTGGTAAACGATATCCTTTTCCGCGCCCTGGCGAGGAAATTTTACCGGTACAAGGAAAGGCCAGGGGCATTCAGGGCTATTGAAGGAGTTGAAAACCTGGACAAGGTAATAATTGTTGACCAATCGCCCATAGGCAGGACTCCAAGGTCAAATCCCGCCACCTACATCGGGGTTTTCGACCACATCCGGGATTTCTATTCCCAATTGCCGGAAGCCAGGGTTCGTGGATACCAGAAAGGGCGTTTCAGCTTCAATGTTCGAGGGGGTCGTTGTGAGGCCTGCAGGGGTGAAGGGATAATTCGGATCGAGATGGTTTTCCTTCCCGACGTTTACGTCCCCTGCGACGTATGCAAAGGCCGGAGGTATAACCGGGAAACCCTGGAAGTGAAATACCGCGGGAAAAGCATTGCTGATGTGCTGGACATGACTGTGGAGGAAGCCCTGGAGTTCTTTCAAAACATCCCTCCCATTAGAAGGAAACTCCAACTGCTTTCCGATGTGGGCCTGGGATATATCAGGCTGGGGCAGCCTGCAACGACCCTTTCTGGTGGCGAAGCCCAGCGGATCAAGTTGACCGCGGAGCTTTCCAAGAGGGATACCGGAAGGACCCTTTACATTCTTGATGAGCCCACCACCGGGTTGCATTTCGCGGACGTTCAGAGGCTCCTGGATGTCCTTAATCGTTTGGTAGATGCTCAGAACACCGTGATCGTCATAGAACACAACCTCGATGTAATCAAGTGTGCTGACTGGATCATCGATCTTGGGCCCGAAGGGGGAGACGAAGGAGGAAGGGTGATTTTTACGGGAACTCCGGAAGAGATCGTCTCCTGTAAAGATAGCTACACGGGGCAATTTTTGAAGGAATTTTTGAACCCTGAAAGGGAGAAGGTCCATGCCTGAAGAAAACCCTCCTTGGCTCGAGAAAGCCCTCTCCCTTCCCGATTCCCCTGGGGTTTACCAATTTTTTGATCGGGAAGGAAAATGCATTTACGTGGGGAAAGCCTCCTCCCTTAAACAGAGGATAAAGGCTTACCTTCAGAGGGGTTCGGGGTTTTCGGAAAAAGCGATGTTAATCAGGGAGAAGGCTGTGGACCTGACATTCACAGTTACGGGAAACGTTCCTGAAGCGATGATCCTCGAGTCAACTCTGGTGAAAGAATTGAAGCCCCTTTTTAACGTCAAACTCAAGGATGACAAGCGTTTCCCCTACCTTGAGGTTTCCCTGAGCCAGCAATTTCCAAGGATCTCGATTGTCAGAAGCTTCAAAAAAGGGGATGATCGATATTTCGGGCCTTTCACCGAAGCCAAAGCCTTGCGGAAGACAATTCGGACAATTAAGGAAATTTTTAAGATTCCCTCTTGCCGGGTTCCTCTTCCAGGGAAAAATCCCCGCGCTCCCTGCCTGGAGTATCAGATTAAGAGATGTTCAGCCCCATGCGCTGGTTTGATTTCCCAGGAGGAATACCAAGAAGCGGTTAAAGAGATGATCCTGTTTCTTGAAGGTAAGACCCCAACCCTGATCGGAAACCTGGAGAACCGAATGAACCAGGAGGTAAGAAGGCTAAATTTCGAGGGGGCAGCCAAAATCCGGGATCAGATTTTTGCCTTGAAAAAGATCTGGGAAAAGCAAGTGGTCTTCTCCCATGCTCCTTTAAACCGCGACTTAGTGGGCTTTTACCTGGAGGGAGGGGAAGGCTGCCTTTCGATTTTAAGGGTTCGACACGGAAAACTTTTCGGGTCAGACCATTTCATTTTGACCCAGGCAGAGGGCGAGGATTTTTCCGATCTCCAATTTGTTTCCCTCACCCAGTATTATGAGAGAACCTTGGATGTTCCCACAGAGGTAATTGTAAAATTAAGGAAAGAAGCCAGGGAAGCCTTGAAGAGGTGGATGGAGGCCAAAAAGGGGGTTCGAGTTTCCTTTCCCCAACCTCGTGGAGAAGCGAAAAAACAACTTGAGATCGCCCAGCAAAACGCTAAGGAGCAACTCAAACTTTTTTTGAAAACCAGGGAAGCACGAGGTGAAGGGGATTTACTTCTTCAAAGGGTCCAACAGGACCTTGGACTTTCCTCTCTCCCCCTGAAAATTGAGGGTTATGACATTTCCAATCTCGGAATTAAAGAAGCGGTTGGGGCAAAGGTCCTTTTTCGAAATGGGGAAAGGGATGTATCCGGTTTCCGACATTTTAAAGTTCGCTTGAGAGGCCAAAACGATTACGCCATGATCCAGGAGATTCTTGAAAGGAGACTCTCCTCCAAGGAGGAACTCCCAAATCTAATCCTCATTGACGGTGGCCTCGGTCACCTCCATGCTGCTTTGGAGGTCGTTAAGAATTTTGGGAAAAAAATCGATGTAATCTCCCTGGCAAAGGGGAAAGAGCTGGTTTTTTCTCCCCAGTTTCCTGAACCCCTGGAATTCGAGCCTGGATCCCCTTCCTTAAAACTTCTTCAAAGGGTAAGGGATGAAGCACATCGATTCGCCAATTCCTTTCAAAGGAAAACGAAGGAAAGGAAAATCAGAAGGTCAAAGCTTGAGGAAATCCCGGGGATCGGAGTCTCCAAGAAAAGCCTCCTTTTACGGGCTTTTGGCTCCCTCCGGGCTTTGGAGAATGCCTCTTTCCTTCAAATTGCCAGCATCCCCGGAATTGGGGAAAAGAGCGCCCAAAAAATTTATACTTATTTACACCGGAATATGGACACGGAGGAAAAGAGTTCATGAAAAAATATTCGGTTGAGACCGATTGGGGATGGGTTAATGTTGTCTTCACCGAAAAGGGATTATATTCTTCCACCCTTCCCCAGAAATCCCCCGAGGACAGGGATTTCGTTTTGCTTCCTTTGTCTTTACCCATTCCCGGGGACATCCCCAACATCTTCCTGGCTTTAGAGCTAATTAGGCTTTATTTCCACGGGGAACCGGTGGAGTTCCGACGGGTCAAACTAGACTTTTCCGGGTATAGCCTTTTTTCCCGGAAGGTTTTTTCCAATTTGAGGAAGGTTCCTTATGGTGGATTAATTTCCTATAAAGCGTTAGCGAGGATGTCCGGATTTGAAAAGGCTTCAAGGGGAGTTGGCGCTGCCCTGAGGACTAACCGTTTTTTAATTCTTGTACCCTGCCATAGGGTTTTAAAAAGCGACGGAGGGCTTGGAGGTTTCTCTCTGGGCCTGGAGTGGAAAAGGAAGCTTTTATTCTGGGAGAGTTTCGTAAAGGAGACCCAAAGTGCTCATTAGGCTCATCCTGAATACCCTGGCTTTCTTGTTTACCGCTTACATCCTCCGGGAGTTCGGGCTCGGTTTTCATGTGGAAAATTTTTGGTGGGCCCTTCTTGCGGCTTTAATTATCGGGTTCTTCAATTCCGCGATTAAGCCGATCCTCGTTCTTTTAACTCTCCCTCTTTCCATCATTACTTTTGGCCTTTTTGCAGTGCTATTAAATGCCCTTCTCTTTTACCTTGCGGTCTCCATAACCCCTGGGGTCTTCGTAGACAGTTTCTGGACAGCTTTAGCGGGAATGCTTTTGTATTCCGTATTTTCCACCATGTTCTCTCATATGTTTGGTAAATGAGGGCTTTTAAGGAAAGAGCAAAAAGAATTTTTAAATGGCTATACCCCGGAATGAGGGTAAAGCGATGGCTTCTCCTCATGGGGCTTGGCTTATTGCTCTTGGTTTGTGCGGTGGTTTTATATTTTCTCGATTGGATGGTCCTTTTAAGGATTAAAACTGCTCTATCTTACTTTTTTGCCCAGTTGCCCTTTTCCCCCCTTTCCGAACCATGGCGGGAGATAATTGCCACCGTTCTCCTCCTTTTTTCTGCGGGGCTGATCATTTTGGGGCTTTCAAAGCTGATCGAGTCGCTGGTGACCGTGATTTTACCTGAACATCCCGAGAGGCTTTCGGAGATTGTTTTTGAGAAAAGGCGGGGTAAAAAGGGGTTTAAAATCATCGCCCTCGGGGGAGGGACGGGCTTATCCACCCTCTTGAGGGGCTTGAAGCTTTTGCCCTGCGAACCTCTTGCGGTGGTCACCGTCGCCGATGACGGGGGATCCTCCGGGAGGTTGAGGAAGGAACTTGGGATCTTGCCTCCCGGAGATATCAGGAACTGCCTGGTTGCCCTTTCGGATACCGAGCCTTTGATGGAGGAACTTTTTCAATACCGATTTCAAAAGGGAGAATCCCTTGGGGGACACAATTTCGGGAACATCTTCATAGCCGCCCTGACCGAGGTAACAGGCGACTTCGGGAGGGCAGTGGTGGCCGCTTCCGACGTGCTTCGAGTAAAAGGACAAGCTCTTCCCTTCACCCTTGACGATGTTACCCTGGAAGCGGAATTCTTCGATGGCACCCGGGAAGAAGGGGAGACAAAGATTAGAGGTGCGGGAAAGAAGATAAAAAAGCTTTTCCTGAAGCCCCAAAACACGAGACCACTGCCCGGTTTAATCGATCAGATTAGGCAGGCGGACGTGATCCTGATCGGTCCGGGTAGTCTTTTTACGAGCATCATTCCTCCTTTCCTTCAGAAAGAGGTGTCGGAAGCGGTAAGGGAGGCAAACTGCCCCCGGATTTTCATTTCCAACATTATGACCGAGCACGGGGAGACAGACGGCTTTTCCGTGAGCGACCATCTGAAAATCCTCTTTGAGCATGCAGGAGGGAGGGTTTGCGATTATTGCGTTATCAGCACCACCCCCATATCTCCCGATGTCCTGGAACGTTACCGGATGGAGGAAGCTGAACCGGTAAAGATCGACTTGCCCCAGGTAAGGTCCCTGGGAGTTCAGCCCGTGTTAGCGGATTTGACCAGAAGCGATTCCGTCCTCCGTCATGATCCGGAAAAACTTGCCAGGGTCTTGTGGAAAATTATCCTCCAGAGAAAACGGGAAAAGGGGAGGTGATTAATTGAACATTCCCCTAAGGCCTGACCTCTCACAGGTCCAGCAGCAACAACTTCGTTTGAGCCCCAAGCTTCAACAATCGGTTCTCATCCTCGAGCTTCCCCTGGCTGAGTTGCGGGAATTCATAAATAAGGAACTCGAGGAAAATCCTTTACTTGAGGAAGAAACTACCCCAAACGAACAGGACTTACAGGAAGATTTCGGAGTTGAGGGTGCCCAATCGGAAAGGGGTTTCCTGCAAATCCAGGCTCCCGAACCTGATTTGCACACATATCTCCGTCTTCAGCTGGGGATGCACCTATCCTCCTTGGAGGATTTATCAATTGGCGAGGAAATCATCGATTGCATAGATGATGATGGCTATTTGAGGATACCTCCCAGGGAAATTGCTCGAAGGTTAAAGGTGGAAGAAAAAAGGGTAAAGGAGGTGCTGGAAATCATCAAGACCTTTGAACCAACCGGGGTTGGGGCAAGGGACTTGAAAGAGTGCCTTCTGATTCAGCTCGAAGAAAAGGGGGAGGCCTCGCCCCTCTTAAAAGAGCTTATTCAAAACCATCTTCCCCTTCTCTCCCGGAGAAGCCAGTGGAAAAAACTTTCCCAAACCTTGAAGTGCAGCTTGAAAGAACTCCAGGATGCTTTCCAGAAGATCAGGATGCTGGAGCCAAAACCGGGAAGGCTTTTTTCCTCTTCCTCTCCTTCTTACATCATCCCGGATCTGGTGGTGAAGAAAGTTCAGGGGGAATTGTCTGTTTTCTCGAACAAGGATTATCTTCCCCGTTTAACCCTTTCCCAAACTTATAGAGAACTTTTAAAGGACGACCAAGCGGGAAAATTCCTCCGCAAAAAGCTTTCCTCTGCCAAATGGATCATTCGGTGCATTGAGAAAAGGACTGAAACCCTTGAAAAGGTGGCCGGTTTTTTGGTAAAAAGACAGGAAGATTTTTTTGAGTTCGGGGAGGCAAAATTAAAACCCCTGTCGCTTGCTGAGGTTGGAAAGGCTCTGGGGATGCATGAGTCAACAATTTCCCGGGCTATTCGAGGGAAGTATGTGGATACTCCCCTGGGGGTTTTCCCGCTCAAAGTATTTTTAACCGGGAATACCTCAAAGAAAGCCCCGGGGCTTTCAGAAGCCTTTATCAAGGAGGAAGTAAAAAAGATCTTGAAGGAAGAGAGTAAGGAGAAGCCCTACTCCGACGAGGAGATAACCCTTCTCCTGAAAGAAAGAGGGATTTCCATTTCCAGGCGAACAGTGACAAAATACCGCCTGGAGCTTGGAATCCCTTCAAAATCTCACAGAAAGGAATGAGGTGAAAGGAAATGGTGAAGGTAGGAATTAACGGATTTGGGAGGACTGGCCGGCAGGTTTTCAAAGCCCTTTATCAAAATTATGCCAGGGATATTCAAGTTGTTGCAGTTAACGACATTACCGATACTGTCACCCTGGGACACCTTTTGAAGTATGATACTAACTACGGGAAGCTTCCTTGGGAGGTGGAGGTTTCCGAGACCTCCATTAAGGTTGACGGAAAAGAGATCCGGGTTTTTTCGGAGAAAGACCCTGGGTTGATCCCCTGGAAAGATCTGGGGGTTGAGCTGGTTATCGAATCTTCCGGAGTTTTCACGGACGCATTAAAAGCCAAAAAACATATCGAGGCGGGAGCCAAGAGAGTAATAATAACCGCCCCAGCCAAAAACGAGGACATTACCCTTGTTCTGGGAGTCAATGAGGATAAATACGACCCGGACAAGCATTTTGTTGTCTCCAACGCTTCCTGCACCACGAACAGCCTGGCCCCCGTCGTAAAAGTTCTTCACGAGAACTTCGGGATTATCGCCGGCTTGATGACCACGATTCATGCCTATACAAATGATCAGAGGCTGCTTGATTTGCCCCACAAGGATTTAAGGAGGGCAAGGGCTGCTGCCATGAACATCATTCCCACCACCACTGGTGCGGCCAAGGCAATTGGGCTGGTTATTCCGGAACTTAACGGTAAGCTCAACGGTTTTGCCGTCCGGGTGCCAACTTCAACTGTTTCCCTTACTGATTTTGTTGCCTGGCTTTCCCGACCGGTCACCAAGGATGAAGTTAACCAAGCTTTAAAGGCTGCAGCCCAGGGGAGCCTCAAAGGAATCCTCTGGTTCGAAGAGGAGCCCCTCGTCTCCGTCGATTTCAAAGGGTCCCCTTATTCCTCGATTGTCGATGGTCTCTCCACCATGTGTGTTGATAACCTTGTCAAGGTCCTTGCCTGGTACGATAACGAATGGGGGTATGCCTGCAGGGTCGCTGACCTGGCGAATTTCATGGTCAAAAAGGGAATTTAACCATGCTCAGGCGCTTGCAGGATTTTGATGTAAAGTCCAAGAGGGCCCTGGTTAGGGTCGATTTCAATGTCCCCCTGGATAAGAAAACCGGGGAAATAACCGATGACACCCGGATCAAGGCTTCCCTTCCCACAATCAACTATCTCCTATCCCAGAACGCAAGGGTCATTTTGATGTCCCACCTGGGGAGACCGGACGGAAAGGTAGTTGAGAGCCTGAGAATGGGAAAGGTGGCAGCCAGGCTGGGCGAGTTACTGGGAAAGGAAGTCCTGGTAGCCCCGGACTGCGTTGGCCAGGAGGTGGAATCTCTGGCTTTGGGTTTGAAAGATGGTCAAATCTTGATGCTCGAAAACCTTCGCTTCCATCCGGAGGAGGAAAAGAACGATCCTGAATTTGCTCGGAACCTCTCTAAACTCGGGGAGATCTATGTTAATGACGCTTTCGCTACCGCACACCGGGCTCATGCCTCCACTGAAGGAGTGGCCCATTTTCTTCCTTCCTGCGCTGGTTTTCTAATGCAGAAAGAGTTCGATTACTTGAGCAAGGCTCTCGAGAACCCCGCAAAGCCTTTCCTGGCGATAACCGGGGGAGCGAAAGTCTCCGACAAACTGAAGCTTCTTTTTAATTTGCTTTCCCGCGTTGACATTCTTTTGATCGGCGGGGGAATGGCCTACACTTTCCTAAAAGCCCGGGGCTTTTCCATCGGTTCCTCCCTTTGCGAGGATGAACTTCTGGAAAAAGCAAAAGAGATCCTGGATCAAGCCACAAAGTCCGGGGTAGAGCTTCTTCTCCCTCTTGACCTCGTGGTGGCAAGGGATCTTAATAACCCCGCTGATTCCCTTATAGTCTCAATTGAGGAGATCCCTCCAGATTACGGGGGTGTGGACATCGGACCCAAAACCAGGGAGCTTTTCAAAGAAAGAATTAAAAATGCCAAGACCATCGTTTGGAATGGGCCGGTGGGGGTCTTTGAGGTCCCTCCCTTCGACGAGGGGTCCCGGGAAATCGCCCTTGCCCTTACCCAGTCTGGGGCTTTGACCATCGTAGGTGGAGGGGATACCGCTGCCGCGGTCGAGAAATTCGGGCTGGCGGAAAAAATTTCCCACGTCTCCACTGGTGGGGGAGCCTCGCTTGAATTTCTTGAGGGCCGTCCATTGCCGGGGATCGAGGTTTTGAAAAATTAATGTCCCGAAAAGGGGTTTTATGCATTCTTGACGGCTGGGGGGTTTCAGATTCCACCCTGGGTAATGCCATCCATGTGGCCTCCACTCCGAACATGGACAACTTTTTGGAAAAATTTCCCTCAACCCGCCTCCTTTGTTCGGGGGAAGCAGTTGGATTGCCCGAGGGGCAAATGGGGAATTCGGAGGTTGGCCACCTGAACCTTGGGGCAGGAAGAATTGTCTATCAGGATTTTGCCCGGATCAACATTTCCATCAGGAACGGAGAGTTTTTTAAAAATCCTGTACTTGAGGAAGCGATGGACATCGCCCGGGATCGGGATTCAAGCCTCCATTTAATGGGCCTGGTCTCTGACGGAGGTGTTCACAGTCACCTCGACCACCTTTTTGCTTTGCTGGAGATGGCCAAGTCTAAAGGCTTAAAGAAGGTCTTCGTTCACGCCTTTCTTGACGGGCGGGACACTCCCCCAAAGATGGCGGAGGTTTTTCTTCGGGCCCTGGAAGAGAAATTAAAGGAGCTCGGAATCGGAAAAATTGCCACCATCTCGGGGCGTTATTACGCCATGGATAGAGATAAAAGGTGGGAAAGGTTAGAGAGAGCTTATAACGCCCTTACCCTCGGGGAGGGAGAAATCGCCGGGACTTCCCTTGAAGCTTTAGAGAACTCTTACAATCAAGGAATCTGGGATGAGTTCGTCCTCCCGACGGTAATTATTGAAGAGGGGGAACAGCCCGTTACCATCCAGGATGGGGATGTGGTAATTCACTTTAATTTCCGAGCTGACCGGGCAAGGGAATTAACCTGGGCTTTGACCCAGGAGGATTTCCAGGGTTTCCCCCGGAAAAAGTGGCCCCGAGTCCATTATGTATGCATGACCGTATTCGATGAATCCCTGGACCTTCCCGTTGCCTTCCCCCAGCACCTTTTGAAGAACACCCTTGGAGAGGTTATTAGCCAACTCTCGCTTCCTCAGCTTCGGATCGCGGAGACGGAGAAATATGCCCATGTAACCTATTTTTTCTCCGGGGGAAGGGAGGAGCCTTTTCCCCTCGAGGATAGGAAACTGATTCCCTCTCCCAAAGTTCCCACCTATGATTTAAAACCAGAAATGAGCGCCTTCGAAGTCCTTGAAGAGGTGGTTAAAAGGATCTCGTCAAAGGAGTATTACCTGGTGGTTTTGAATTTTGCCAACCTGGACATGGTCGGGCATACGGGGGTTTTCGAAGCAGCGGTAAAAGCGGCGGAATCCGTGGACAAATGCCTGGGAAGTCTTTGGAGGTGTTGTCAGGAAAACGGCTACTTTTTGATAATCACCGCGGATCACGGAAATGCGGAGGAGATGATCGACCCTCGGGAAAACACCTGCATAACTGCCCACTCCACCAACCCCGTTCCGTTCATTTACCTCGATGACCATGTGGAGCATGTGAAATTAAAAGAGAGGGGAATTCTGGCGGATGTTGCTCCCACCATTTTAAAAATTATGGGAATAGAGAAACCCGGGGAGATGACGGGTGTTCCCCTTTTTTGATAAATCTGATATAATCCCACCGAGGTGAATTAGAATGAGTGCTTTATGGGTTATTCAAGCAGTAATTGCCGCTGCTTTAATATTGTTCATTATGCTCCAATCCCCAAGGGGAGAAGGTCTGGGAGCAATTGGCGGTTCGGCAACCCTTTTTAAAGTTCAGAAAAAGAGAGAAAAGGTATTAAGAAATGTCAGCCTGGTGCTGGCAATAGCTTTTACCCTCAGCACCGTTGTTCTTCTTATTTTTGGTTAACTTTTCCAGTGCCCGGATGGTGGAATTGGTAGACACGTACGTTTGAGGGGCGTATGGGGTGACCCATGGGGGTTCGAATCCCCCTCCGGGCACCATTATTTTTCTGGATTGAGAAAGAGGTAAGCGCTTCTTGCCGCCACCGCCCCATCAGCGCAGGCGGTGACTACCTGTCTGAAGTCCGAAGCTCTGACGTCCCCGCAGGCGAAGATCCCTTCATGTGAAGTTCTCATCTGTTCATCGGTGATAATTGCTCCCTGAGGGTCGAGCTCCACCAATTCTTTCACAATCTCGGAGTTTGGTTTGATCCCCGCGTAAATGAAAACCCCGTCGGAACTTATCCTTTCCACTTTTCCTGTATCAGTAGCCTTTATAGAAATTTCCCGGACCCTTTCCTCCCCCCTGATTTCTGTGATTACGGAATTTAACCTGAGGGTGATTTTGGGATTTGCCCTGACCTTTTCCCCTAAATAAGAGGAACCCCGGAATTGTTCCCTGCGGTGGACAAGAATGACTTCCTGGGCAATTTGGGAGAGGTAAAGGGCTTCCTGGAGGGCTGAATCCCCTCCTCCCACAACTGTGACCTTCTTGCCTTTAAAGAAGGGACCATCGCAGGTCGCACAGTAGGAAACCCCCTTTCCCCTGAATTTTTCTTCCCCGGGGACTCCCAGCTGTTTTGGCTCCGCTCCCGTGGCGATGATAATCGCCCGGGATAAATAGTGGTCGTCTCCGATTACCCTGAAAAGCCCGCCTTCGACCCCAATTTGGCTTACCTGACCGTTTACAATTTCCAAACCGAACTTTTCAGCTTGTTCCCTCATCCTGTTTACCAGGTCCATGCCATTGATTTCCTCGGGAAACCCGGGGAAATTTTCAATCCTATCCACGGAAGCCGCCAGGCCTCCACCAAATGGAGCGATAAGGAGGGATTTTATCCCGAAACGGCAGGAGTAAATCCCTGCGGTTAACCCTGCAGGCCCCCCACCAACAATGATTAAAGGGAGGACTTCCTTTTCCATTTAAAACCCGATTTTGGCTTTTAACTCTTTTTCGGAGTGGTATCCCACCATTTGGGCTTCCAGTTTCCCCCCTTTGAAGAAGAGCAAATTGGGGATGCTCATTACCTGGAAATGGGCGGCCAGTTCAGGATTCAGGTCGGTATTTACCTTGACAATTTTTAACTTGTCCCCTAATTCTTGTTGGATTTTTTCCAGGACGGGGGCTTGCATCCTGCAGGGGGCACACCAGGGAGCCCAAAAATCGACCAGTACGGGAATTTCAGACTCCAAAACTTCTTTCTGAAATTCGTCAGCGGAAATCTCTTTAATTTTGCTCATCTTTTTCCTCCTTGGTTGGTATAATTAAACCATAATGGTAAAAATTTCGCCTTCAATTCTGGCAAGCGACCTCTGCGAACTTGGAAGGACAATTGATCAACTCCAGAGGTTTCAGGTTCCCCTGATCCACATTGACGTGATGGATGGCCATTTTGTCCCCAACATCACTTTTGGCCTCGATTTTCTCAAGAGCCTAAAAAAGAGGACTTCTATTCCCCTTGATGTGCACCTCATGGTTGAAAATCCCGAATTTTTTTCCTTTCAATTTCTGGAATTGGGAGTGGGATACCTTAGTTTCCACCTTGAAGCAACCCTTCATCCCCAGAGGTTGCTCAAGAGTATCCGGGAGAAAGGGGCAAGGGCAGGAATCGTCCTCAATCCAGCTACCCCCTTGACCTTTTTGGAACACCTTTGGGGGGAGTTTGACTTCCTTCTCCTGATGACTGTTAATCCCGGATTTGCCGGACAAAAATTTCTCCCCCAAATGGAGGAAAAAATAAAACAGGCAAAATTGGAAATCGTTTCCCGGGGAATCACCTGTGAACTTGAAGTTGACGGGGGAATCAACCTGGAAAATGCTCCGGTTGTCTTCTCCTGGGGAGCGGACATTCTGGTAATTGGAGCAGGAATTTTCTCCCATCCCGATCCCGAGGAGGCCCTTCAAAAGTTGATGACCCCCTCTTTTTTCGAAAGTAAACCCCTTCGGGAACCCTGAGGAGCTGTTCAAATTTTTTCAGGAGGGAAATCCGAGAATTTTAAGAAACGAACTGGTCGCCATTTATTGGATAATTAATGGAAATGGTTATTCCTGAAGTTCAATTTATTTCATGGTGCCGAAGGTGGGAGTCGAACCCACATGAGGAGTTAACCTCGCGGGTTTTTGAGACCCGTGCGTCTGCCAGTTCCGCCACTTCGGCCCTGAAAATTAGTATACGAACAGTATTCCGACTGTCAAGGAGAATTTTATGTCCAGGAGGGCAAGGTTTTGAGCCGGAATGAAGCTTCATCCCCCGGGGACCTTGGGGAAATCCTTTATTCCAAAATTGGTTTTCTGTACCGGGTCTGCCTGAAGATTCTCCTTGACCGGGATGAAGCGGAGGATGCTGTTTCTGAAACTTTGTTTAGGGCTTTTAAAAAGATTTCAACTTTTAAAGGGGAGTCGCAGCTTGAAACCTGGTTATACCGGATTGCGACTAATGTGTGCCTGGATTTTCTAAGACGAAGAAAGGCCTCAGTGCCCCTTCCTGAGGAGAGCAATCCCTTGGCTATAAGGGATTCCCAAAATGCGGAGGAATTGGCCCTCTCCCATATCCTTGAAGAGGAGAAAAAGAAAGCCCTTGAATCCTTAATGAAGAGGTTGAAGCCCAGATCCCGGATCATCCTCACCATGAGGGAGGTGGAGGGGCTCTCCTACGAGGAAATTGCCTCCCGGTTAAATTGTCCCTTGGGTACGGTGAAATCGATGATTAACAGGGCAAAAAGGGATGCCCTGAAAATCATCGAGGAGGATAAGGAACTAAGGGACCTACTTTTGCGTCAAAAAGGTTGAGATGAAAAGGACCTGCAATTTAATCTACGCATATCAAAATAAGCAATTGGGGCCGGATGAAAACCGGTTTTTTGAGGAACATCTCAAAAATTGTTCCAGATGTCAGGAAAAACTTGAGGCTCTTAAATCATTTGATGAATTTCTCAGGGAAAACCTGGAACAAGTTTCCTCACAACCAGATTTGAATATCCGCAATCGAATTATCAGAAAAGTCGAAGAAAAATTCTATCGTTCCCGAAGGAAGAATTCCCTTTTGTGGAGGTTGGGTTATTCCCTATCCTTGGCCTTTATTTTGTTTTCCGCAATTACGTTCTCCTTAATCGGCGGAGAAATTTCCCCTGCAGTAACCCCGGGCTCATTGACTTTGAAAGAAGCGGGAGGACCCGTCCTTCCTTCCAGGGAAGTAGATTCCCAGGGGAACCTCATGGCTACCCCATTTTCCCAAGCCCCTTCCTATCAAGGGCTTGTTCTCGCTCAGATCCCCCAGGATAGCCTTGACACCTTCCGGGAAAGCTTCGGTCCTCCACTTGAGGAAATCGGCCCAATCGGTGTTTACGTTTTTTCCGATCAATCTTTTGAGGCCACCCTTCAAAGCCTCCCAGTAATTTCGAAATTCAGGATCAATTCACCGGTGAGCACCTCTCTTCCACTTTCCGAAGGAAATTTCCTCCTTGCGGTAGCCAGCCAGGGTAAGGAGGAGGGAAACAATTTCAGCCTCTTTCTGAGTGCCTGGAAGACGGAAATGAGGGAGGGTTTGTCAGGTTGGCCTTTGATCCCCTTGCTTTTAGCCTTTATTTTCCTCGGCCTCTCCTTTTTCAAGAAAAAGAGGGTCTTTTCTTTTCTCTTTTGTCTTTTCCTTTTTCTTGCCATCATCCTCCCAAGTTTCCTGGAGCGATCCGAAAGCGGATTTCTTTTTTTGGGAAACCCGGAGAATGGTTTGGGAAGTTCTCCTCTGGCGGAGGAGACCAACAGAGAATACAACAGGTTCTTTTTCTCCTCCTCCGAGAAGGAAGAAATTTTAAAAAACGGGTTCTTTCTTAAGACCGAGGTCCCCCCATTTCCTCAGGCCCTCGAAAACTTCAGCTGGGGACAGGAAAGCGCTTTTCAAATTCTCGCTTTCTCAAATAGTTGGAATTTAGTCCTTTTGATCCTGACGATCTTTATAACTAAAGCCCTTATTTATTTCTTCCCCCTGGTTCTATTTGCCATTTCTCAGAGGAAGGGGGAAATAGTGGTCGCTCCAGTCCCTTAAAGCTTCCTTGAATTCTTCGGGAGAGAAATCGGGCCAAAGGGTAGGGGTTGTCCAAAAGAAGGTCTGGGAGACCTCCCAAAGGAGGAAATTGCTCAACCTCTGTTCCCCTGAAGTCCTGATTAGGAGTTCAGGCCGGGGGAGGAAAGGACAATAGAGAAACCTGTCAATTAAACCAGGGTTGATCTCTTCGGGGTTCAATTCCCCGGATTGTATTTTCTCTTGAGCTTTTTTCAATGCGTCCACCATTTCCGCCCTCCCCCCATAATTGATTGCCAAATTCAAAGTTAAACCGGTGCAGGAAGATGTGAACTCCATCGCCTGAGTTAGCGCTTCCTGGATCCTTTTGGGCATCTCCTCGATTCGGCCGCAGCTTACCAAGCGGACGTTGTTTTCCCTCAGGTCCTCCCTCTGGGTAATTAAATATTCCTCGAGCAGGTTCAAGAGGTTTTTCACCTCCTGGTAAGGGCGGTTCCAGTTCTCGGTAGAGAAACCAAAGAGGGTCAGAAAAGATATTCCTATCGAGCCCGAGAAGCGTACGATCCTTTTCACGTTTTCGCCCCCCGCCCTATGGCCTTCGGTCCTTGGCAAACCCCTCCTCTTGGCCCATCTCCCGTTCCCATCGAGCATAATAGCCACGTGTCGGGGGAGATGGAGCTTTCCCCGGGAAACCTCTTCCTTAATCTCTTGGATTAATGAGTCCAATTTTCCATGCTCCAATTGATAGGGCAATTACCAGGAAAATCCCGATGAGGATTGTAACGATTGGCGAAACCCGGGACATGAAAAATGAGGCTACTCCCAGGATGACGCTAATCCCATACAGGACTAGAACTGCGTTCCGGTGAGGAATCCCCCTTTTTAAAAGAACATCGTGGATGTGTTCCCGGTCTGCCTGAAGGATCTTCCTCCCTTTCAAACTTCTCCGGATAATGGCAAAAAGAATGTTTAAAATTGGGATTCCCAGGACGGCAAGGGGGATGCTCAGGGAAATTATTGAGGAACGCTTGACCATTCCTTCGATGGTCATGTTTGCCAGGATGAACCCTAAAAACATGGCACCTGCTTCTCCCATGAAGATCCTGGCAGGGTGGAAATTGAAGGGGAGAAATCCCAGGGCTGAACCCGCCAGAGCAAGGAGGGCGACCAGGGTGGTGGGGGATCCAAAGGAAAGGAAATTGTTCGACCAAGCCACAAAGAATAGGGTTAGGGCTGAAATGGAGCAGATTCCCGCTGCCAGCCCGTCGAGACCATCCATTACTTTTACCGAGGCGGTAATGGCTGCAATCCACAGGATTGAGACCGGGATGCTCAATGCTTCAAGCCAGAGAACTTCAGTTCCCAGGGGGCTGGTGAAAAATTGAATCCTCACTCCGTAGCCCACAACGATGCTTGAAGCCAGGAAAATTCCAAAAAGCTGTCCCCTCGAGGAGATCCGGAAAATGTCATCAATCAGTCCCACCAGAAAAATGATGCCCCCGGAAACTAATATACTTATGTCCTTTGGGGAAAGATCTCCCAAAAAAATTACCGCAATCAGAAATGCAAGGAAAATAGCTAACCCTCCCAGGAGGGGAACCGGAGCTCTGTTTACCGAGGTTGCCGTGGGCTGATAAAAGAAATTCAACCTCACTGCCAGCAATCGCATTAAGGGAGTTAAGGCAAAGGAAAGGGCGAAGGCAAGGGGGAGAGCCCATAAAACCCGGTCCATTATTGAAAGGTGAAGCTGGAGGCTATTTGTTCGAACACCCCTGACATTTGCTCGAAACCCTCAAGGCTGACATCAAAAGTGATCAAGTATCCCAAGTTTCCTTTTACCACGTAATATTGAATATCTTTCAGAGGTTGACCCTGGAAAGTCAGGGTGAATACCCTTTTTACTCCCGTGATGTTCCCGAGCGAAACTTCCTGGAGGGAAACGCTCTGGTAATCCTCGAAGAAGTTTTGGAGCCTTTCCTTTTCGATTTTGAAAGCGAGTTCCATTGAGGTCATAGGCGTAGTAAGCTCTTCCACCTTTACGGTCATGTTGGGCAAATAATTTCCTACCATTTCTCCGGTGAGGTAGACCACCACCCCCGGGAGGTTCCCAAGTTGCCAGGTTGCGGGGTAGGTAAAGGAAAAGCCGTAATTTGTGCTGGTGAATGTTTGGGGACCGGAAGGGGTTGGAGTCTGGGTGGGTGTCCCGGTGGAAGGAATGTACCAACCGTTCAAAACCCTGCGGAAAGTGCTCTCATATTGGTCGAATTTTCCTTCGGGGGAATATCCGAAGAAGTAAAATCCCCAGTGGTTGGAAACCGAGCACCCGATAAGAGCTTTGTATTTGGGAGCGGTTAACGTGAGGATCTTTCCCTGGGCTTCCCCATAAATTTTGTCCTCTTCCTGGAAAGTTGCTTCGGGGAATTTTCCCTTTGCCCAGTCTTTATTTTCCTGAACGTAATCTTCCAGGGTAGTTCCTTCTTGGAGTTCCTCGTAACCCAGAATTAAGGTGTAGGCAAATAAGGTGTCTGTTTGGGTAGGGGAGGTCAACTTAATGAACCTTCCCCCTTCTTGAAGGGTCCAATTTGATGGGAAGTCAAACGAGGAGTTAACTTCTTGG
This sequence comes from Caldisericota bacterium, assembly GCA_024655965.1. Classification (GTDB taxonomy): domain Bacteria; phylum Caldisericota; class JANLFM01; order JANLFM01; family JANLFM01; genus JANLFM01. The sequence goes on from JANLFL010000003.1 coordinate 170,533, forward strand.
AATGTATAACGTTCGAATGATAAACCTTCGAGGGAGACCGTGACTTCGGCAGTTGCGGTCATCCCGTCGAAAATAGCCTGGATTGTGGCGGAACCTTCTTCCTGGGCAGTGAAATTTCCGTTTTCATCGATTGTCCCTATAGTCCCGATTACTGCCCAACTTGGGGTGACCGTTTTGGGATTGTCGTTCTGGTCGAATCCCCGACAGAGGAATTGGTAAATTTCGCCTTTTTTCAATTCGATTGAGGTTGGGCTGATCTCGATCCTCCTGACCGGAGAGGGGGGACCCTCTTTGACGATAACTCCCGCATAAGCCGAAAGCTCTGCGTTGTTCATTTTGTAGGTGGCAAGGATGGTTGCGTTTCCCGGTTTTAAAGCCCTGAAAAGGCCATTGGGATCTATAGTTCCGATATCCTTTTCCAGCACGCTCCATTGGGGTTGAACGTCTACCTCGTTTCCCAATTTGTCCTCCGCCTTTACCCGGAACTGCTGTTCCTCATTGACCGAGAGGGTTACATTGGAGGGATAAATGGAAATTTTGGAGACGTTGGCAGCTTCGATTACCTTTACCCGAGCAGTGGCGGATAATTCTTTATAACTTGCTTCAACCGTTGCCTCCCCAGGGGAGGAAGGTTTGAAAAGCCCATTTCCCTCAATTGTTCCGATTTCGGGAGGCTCAACCTTCCATGTGACGCCCTCTTTTATTTTGATTTCCCTCCCGTCTTTCTGGGTCCCGATCAAGGAAAAATTCAAGGAAGCGTCGGTGGTTAACTGTTTAAATGAAGGATCAACTTTTACCCGGACTATTTCGGAAGTCGAGGATGAGGGGCTGGGGATGAAAATCCGATAAATCAGATAAACCAGAATGCATAAAATAACTAACAGACCCACAAAGATCAGAGGAAGCTTGGGAATCTGCTTTCTTTTCTTTTTTCGGGAAACTTTTACCGTGTATGTTTTTACGGGCAGAGAAGGGGTTAAGGGTTCCCCGCAGTAATTGCAGTATCGGCTTCCCTCCGGGTTCTCCTGCCCGCAGTTATTGCAACGCACCACAAATACCCCCTTTTCCTGAATATCTGTATTTTAACATTTATTTCATCCGAGATGCCTTTGTTAAGACCAGCTATGTTAAAATACAAAAAAAGAAGGAGCATGTCGATAGGAACAATGGTGGGGTCGATTTTGGAAATTTTTTTCAGGAAACAAAAAGGTTCCCGGCTTTTCTTTTTCCTGATTTTCCTTTCCTTTATTTTTCTTATCTGTTCCTGCGGGAAAAGCCCAACCTTTGTTTCAGTAATCGGTGTGGTTTATGATTCCAAGACCAATCAGGTCCTTGCTGATGTCACGGTGAGGTCCGGCCCCGAGAAGTCGACCTCAACATCCCAGAGAGGGGTTTTTGAGCTGAGCAATTTGACACCCGGAAAAATCCAGCTCTCGTTTGAAAAGGAGGGATACCGCCCCGCAGCCCGTGAATTTGAGCTCAACGAGGGAAAGGAGTTCCTTGAGGTTTTAATGGAACCCCTTGAGACAGTGGCTTATACCCTTGCGGATCAGGTCAAATTGCGGTCCCAACCCTCAGTTTCCGGGGAGATAATCGACGCCCTTTCCCTGAACGCCAGGGTTGTCCTCCAGGGGAACCAGGAAAAAGGCTGGTACCAGGTTCAGGTCAATGGAAAAACCGGCTGGGTTTGGGGGGGATACCTTAAGTCCGAGGACGTTTCCATTCCCCGGATGGAAGTCAAAAAGGACTCTACCTTATTCAGTTCCCCGGATGAAGGATCGGAAGGGGTTCAAGAAGTTTACGAAGGATATCAGGTGATCGTCACCCAGCAGCAGGGGGATTGGGCAAAGGTTTTGCTCCCGAGCGGGGCAGAAGGGTGGATGCGGCTTGAAGTCCTGTCTCCTTAGGAGGAAAAATGCCTAAATCGCCTAAGAGAGCCGGGCCTTCCTTCGATCGCTTCATGCCCCCTTCAGACAGGGAAAGGAAGCAAGCCCTTCAAAAGCAATCCATTTCCAGAGTGGGGGATGAGGATAAAATCCTGGAAGCCCAGATCAAGGATCTCCTTGCTAATGACCCTTACATATATGTGGAGGACATTTCCGTCCGGGTAAAGAAGGGGAGAGTCGAGGTCTCGGGGGTGATTGATTCTCAAGCTCAAAAAGAGCGAGTGGAAGCCCTTCTTGCCGGAATGCCGGGAGTGAAGGACCTTACTGTTAACCTCACCGTGGGCGAGGTGAGGACGATCTCCGATAAAGTGATTCTCGACCTGGTCTCCAAAGCGATAGAGGATTTTCGAATCCCCGTTAAAGGGCTGGGGTTAACTATAAAAGGGGGAAAAATAGCTGTTTCGGGAAAGGTTTCCACATTAAAGGACAAACTCGATCTCATGCGCATCCTGGCCGCAATTCCCGGGATTAGGGAGATTTCGGACTATATCATAGTCGGGTTTGAGGAAATCCCCGATGACATAACCTTGAAGAATAAGGTAATGTTGGCAATCTCCGAATTGGGGTTGGTCAAAGTCAGGGATTTGAAGGTGAGGGTCTCCCGGGGCACCGTTCACTTGAAGGGGGAAGCCAAACTTCTCCAGGACAAAGCTCCTTTAATTGAGAAAGTAGCCTCCGTAAAGGGAGTAAAGGAAATCGTGGACGAGATCGTTCATGAGGAGGTGGAAACGGAAGCTGAAGGGCTCCGGCGGAGAATTGAATCACAATTTTTAAAGGATTCCCGTTTGAGCAATTGCCGGATTAATTTTGAAATTTCCGGAGGTACCATTTTCCTCCAGGGGGAGGTTCGCTCACCCCAGCAGTTGTACGTTATCGAAGAGATTTTGGGAAATTTCCCCCAGATTAAGAGGGTTATAAACGAGCTTTTGATTGCCTCTTAAAAAAATTTTCTATTTTCCCCCTGATTTTTGTTATTTCTATTGACTATTGGGTGGTTTTTTGTTTTTTTTACAAAAATTACCTGAAGGGGGGTTAATTGCAGAATGAGCGAAGAAACCGTAGTCTTCGCGCGAAGGGCTTCTGGGTTGGTCAGGGAGCTAAGCTGGTGGGATGTTCTTCTCTTCACCCTCGCAGGCCCCGCCGCTTCGGGGATGACCTACTACACGGTCAAAGTCCCCGGACTATATCCCGGGGGAAACATCGTTTTAGCTTTTCTGGTCGGCCTCATTATCTGGATTTTTCCGGTGATCGTCCTTGCCATTTTTGCTTCCTCTTTTCCCAGAAGCGGGTCTCTTTACGTGGTTATCTCCAGGGTCCTCCATCCGCTTTTCGGTTTTATCCCGAACTGGACCTACGTCCTTGGAGGTGGAGCTGCGCTGGCAGTTGGCTTCCTCAACTACTTGGGGTTAATTCCCATAGCCAGCAGTTTTCAAGTGGCCGGGCAAATCACCAAACATGCTTCCCTGATCTCCATCGGAGAATCCCTCGCTGACCCCTGGGTCAGGCTCTGGATCGCCCTTGGGCTGACATTGATTATTTGGGTTCTGGAATTGTGGGGATTGAGCAGATTGAAATGGGTCCTTCGGGTGCTCATTTACCTCCCCCTTCTGGTTACGGCCATCGCCCTCATCACCTTTTTCGTAGGTTCTGGACCGGCCGCTTTCGATTCGGTCTACGGGACGGGGATGTACACCGGAGTGAATAACCTTGCTGGAAACCTGGATATTGCCGGAGCCATGATGTCCCCTGGGGAAGCGCTTCAAGGGATGCTCCTTTCCGTTCTTTGGGCATTCACCGCTGCCGAGGCAGTTTCTTTCGTAGGGAGTGAGGTCAAAACGCCCCGGAAGAGCTTCCTGCGGGGAATGATGATCGGGATCGTCGCCGTTGGTTTGCTCTACATTCTCAATGCCTGGGCGGTACAGGTCGCCTTTGGGGGTGATTTCATTCAGAATTACAGCTGGCTCTACTACAACCAGAGCGATCAACTCCAAGGTTTGCTCGGGGTGACTCCCGCGGCCCCTTCCATTCCTTTTTATTCTTCTCTAATTATGGGATCTGCCACCATGGCCATCATTTTTGGGGTGGGGTATTTCCTTTGGTACCTGAATACCTCCATGATCATCTGGATGGCAGGAGTTAGGGGGATATTCGCCATGGCTTTCGACCGCCTCCTTCCCTTAAAGTTAACCGAAGTTAACAGAAGAGGTGCACCTACCTGGGCGAACCACTTGATTGGAATTTTCGCCATCTTAGGGGTTTTCATCGGCCTTGGGGACTCCCTGGGAGCGTCACTTTCCTCGATCATGCTGGCCATTGAGGATTTCACCTGCATGTTCTTCATCTGGCCCCTTGGCCTTGCGGCCATGTTCCTTCCCTTCACCAGGCCCGACCTTTTTGAAAAGTCCACTTTTCAGTACAAAATTTTCGGTTTTCCCTGGGTTTCGGTGCTGGGAGCGATCACCTTTGGGGTGGGTTTTTGGATCATGCTCACCGTTGGGCTCGAGTTGACCGATATCTGGGCTCAGATCGGCGTGGCCCTGTTCATCCTTATCGGCTTGATTTTTGTCGCTTATATGTACAGGAGGAACCGAAAAGAGGGAATCGATCCCACAAAAATTTTCACCGAAATTCCTCCCGCCTAAAAAAACCTTTGGGGCCCCCGAATTGGGGGCCCCAAAAATGGAGGAGAGAAAATGAGGATTTTTTTCGCCGTTGATGTTCACGGGGCCACCACCGTTTGGCGTAAGTGGATCACCGCAGTTTCCATGTATGAAGCTGATGTTTTGATCCTTGCGGGGGATTTAACCGGGAAAGCTCTTGTTCCTATCATTCGTCAGAAGGATGGGACCTACAAAACTGCTTATTTTGGCCAGAGTTGGATTCTTAAGACCGAAGAGGACATCAAGGAAATCGAGAGAAAGTTGGAGAACGGGGGGGTTTACTCCGTTCGTTGCGACCCAGAATTCGTGGAGGAATTAAAAAGGGACTCCTCAAAAGTAGAGGAATTGATGAAAGAGAAGATGGTTGAACGGATGAGGGACTGGCTCTCCCTTTTGGTCTCCAAAATTGATACTCGGAAGATTTTGACGGTCGTGATGCCCGGAAACGACGACGAGATGGTAATTGATGGCGTGATAAAGGAATTTGAAAAGGAAGGCATCATTTATCCCCTCGATCGAACCTTCGAGATTGAGGGGCACGAGGTCCTCAGTTTTGAGTACGTCAACCCCACTCCCTGGAACACTCCCCGGGAGGACGATGAAAGGGGTATTAGGAGACGCCTGGAGGAAAAAATTTCTCAACTGAAAGACGTAAAGAACTCCATCTGGAACATCCATTGCCCCCCTGCCAACACAAACCTCGACCTTGCCCCAAAGCTTGACAAGTCCTTGAAGCTTGTCGCGGGGCTCGATGGGGTAAAATTCGTGCATGTAGGCTCCACCTCAGTTCGGACGGCAATCGAAAAATATCAGCCTTTATTGTGTCTTCATGGGCACATTCATGAGTCAAGTGGTTTCGACAACATCGGAAGAACCCTCTGTTTAAATCCCGGATCCGAATACGGAGAAGGGCTTTTAAGAGGTTTTATCATAAATATCACCCCTCAGGGGGTGGAAAATTACTGGAAAATACAGGGGTAGGGGAGATGGAGAAAAAGTTTGTAAGCCTCGACCCTGAAGCCTTTCTCCAGCAAGCCATAACTCTGGTTGAATCTGCCCAAAGTAAAGGGATTTTTCTGAGGATCCTTGGGGCGCTGGCGGTTTTCAAACACACTGATCATTCCCCCGAGGGAAGGAAGCTCTTCTTTTCCCTGGGGAGATTGGGGGAAGGGCAGCCCATTTTTACGGACCTCGATCTAATCGCCTACTCCCGTCAGGCGGGGGAAGTGCGGAAATTCTTTGAAAGGGAAATGGGCTTCAAACCAAACGTCTATGTGAACTCGATTTTCGCTTTCCGGAGGAATATCTTCCATCACCCTGAAGGTTCATTCGATGTGGATGTCTTTTACGACCTCCTCGATTTTTCCCACCCCGTGGAGTTCGGGAGGGTCCCCGGAAGGGGAAGGCTGGAAAAAGATTTTCCCACAATCAGCCTTGCGGACATTGTCCTTGAGAAGCTTCAGATCCACCAGATAAATCGCAAGGATTTAATTGACCTTTTAATACTTTTTTTCACCCACGAGTTCTCTGAATCGGAGGAAAAGGAGAGGATCAATTCAGCTTATATTGCCCGCACCCTCAGTGATTCCTGGGGGTTCTGGTACGATGCCCGGGAAAACCTCCAGAAGCTGATCGATTTTACCCGGGAAGTCCACCAATTAGGATTAATTCCCCAAAACCTCTTTCAAAGGGTTGAACAAATGTCCCAACGCCTAATTCAAAGAATCGATGATGAGCCAAAATCCCCGCAGTGGGTCAAGAGGTCAAAAAGGGGTACCTCCATTCCCTGGTATAAAGAGGTCGAAGAGGTAGAGAGGTAAGTCCTCAGGGGAGCAACTTTTTTATTTTCAAAAAAAAGTGATATCATTTATTTATGAGCTTTGCACGTTATTCTGTCCCTGAAATTGAGGCTCTCTGGGAAGAAGAAAATCTTTTTTCCACATGGTTAAAAGTCGAACTCGCTTTTTGTGAGGCTCGTTTCCAATTCGGGGAAATCCCCCCTGAGGTTTGGGAGCGGATAAAAAATAACGCCTCCTATGGTTCCGCCGGGGAAGTCAAGGAAATCGAAGCTCAAACCCGGCACGATCTTGTCGCTTTTTTGAGAGCGGTAGAGAAAAGGCTGGGGCCTGATTTTCGGTATTTCCACGAAGGCCTGACCTCCCAGGATATCAAGGACACCGCCTTCTCGCTTCTACTGCGGGACTCCGGGAAGATCATTTTGAAGGAACTGGAATCCTTAATCGGAATCCTCGGGAAACAGGCTTTAAAGTTCAAAGGGCTCCCCATGGTGGGGAGAACTCACGGGATACACGCTGAGCCCATTACTTTTGGGCTGAAATTGCTTCGCTTTAAGAAGGCTTTTGAGAGGCAGAAAGAAAACCTGGAAAGGTCGGTGTCCCTTGTTTCGGTGGGGAAATTTTCCGGACCCGTAGGAACCTTCCACGGGCTGAATCCGGAGATTGCCAGGAGGGCTTGCCAAATACTGGGCTTGAAATGCCTCATGGTTTCCTCTCAAATTATTCCCCGTGATATTTATGCCCAATTTTTCCTTTCCCTCGCCTTAATTTCTTCAGTAGTTGAAGAGGCTGCCACAGAAATCCGGAACCTTCAGAGGACGGAGGTGGGGGAAGTTTTTGAACCATTCCTCCCCGGGCAGATGGGTTCATCCGCCATGCCCCATAAGAGGAACCCGGTGCTTTCCGAACAACTCTGTGGGCTGAGCAGGGTGGTCAGGCACAATTGCGTGTCTGTCCTGGAAAACGTTCCCAGCTGGAACGAAAGGGATATTTCTCATTCCTCCGTTGAAAGAATCGTGTCCCCCCTTTCAACCAACCTTTCCGCCTACATGCTTAAGACCCTTAGCTTCATTTTGGAAAACCTGGAAGTAGATTCAGAAAGGATGGAAGAAAACCTGAATTTTACCAGTGGACTAATCTTTTCCCAGAACCTCACCCTTTCCCTCGTTAGGAAAGGGGTCCCACGAGAACAAGCCAGCCGATTAGTTCAGGAATTGTCCTTCCAAGCCTTAAAAATGGGGAGCAGCTTGCGGGCTGAAGCTGAGAAAAACCAAACAATTTCCAGCCTGCTTTCTCCTGGGGAGCTTGATCAGGTTTTCGATCCCCGATTCTTTTTTGAAAACATTGATCGAATTTTCGCTCTTGAAAGTGAGGAACCAAATTAAATATGTATTTCCTGGAAAGACTCGGGGCCCATTTACGGAGTACCCTCCTTCAGCTTTTCGATCTGGACCTTGAACCTCTCTGGGAAAAGGGAGGTAAATTCGCTGATTTCTCCACTAATATAGCTTTTCAGGCTTCCAAAAAATTAAGAAGGAACCCTCTGGAAATCGCCGCCAGTTTATTGGAAGAAATCCAGTCCAGTTTTTCCTCCCAGGTCGAGGTTCAGGTCGCGCCCCCGGGATTTTTAAACTTTAGCCTGAAAAACCAGGGGGCCCTGGAAGTCCTCCTTGAGGTTTTTGAAATGGGCGAAGGGTACGGATCCTGGAGGTTCGGAAAGGGGACTCCCGTGAATATCGAGTTCTGCAGTGCAAATCCCACCGGGCCAATTCACCTGGGAAACGCCAGGGGGGCCTGTCTGGGGCATGTCCTTTCCAACCTATGGGAGGCGTCTGGTTACAAGGTTACCAGGGAATATTACTTTGACGATGTTGGGACGCAGGTGGATGCATTTATCCTTTCCATTGAAGCCCGATTGAGGGAACACTTCGGCCTGCCTTTCCAGTTTCCGGAAAACGGGTATTTCGGTGATTATGTGAGGAAAATTGCTCAGGATATCGCTTCCCATTATGGGCGGGAAATCCTGGAATGGGATGAGTCTTCAAGGCTGAAAATCCTAAGGGAAGAGGGTCTGAGGATAATGCAAAAGCAGCACCAAGAGACCCTCTCCAATTTGGGGATCGAATTTGATGTTTGGTTTTCCCAGAGCTCGTTGAAGGAAGGCTGGCTGGACAAAGCTTTACAGATCCTCGAAGAAAATGGTTTCCTTTACCAAAAAGAGGGGGCTTTATGGTTCGCTTCCTCAAAGTTGGGGGACGATAAGGACCGGGTCGTGATCCGCTCCAATGGAGAACCCACCTATTTTGCCTGGGATATCGCTTATAATCTGAATAAGGTTTCCCGTGGTTTTGAAATCATAATCGATATCTGGGGTCCGGATCACCACGGTTACGTTTTGAGGAATAAAGCGGCTTTTCAGGCTCTGGGCTTCGATCCCGAAAAACTCATCCTTTTGATTTACCAGATGGTTAAGCTTTTCGAAGGGGGAGAAGAGGTCTCCATGTCGAAGAGGACGGGGGAATTCCTCACCCTTGACGATGTGGTGGAAAGCGTGGGCAAGGACGCAACGATTTTCTTTTTGATTAACACCGGGATGGATTCCAACCTTGATTTTAACCTGGATTTAGCCCGTGAGCGGACCATGGAAAACCCCGTATTTTACATCCAATATGCTTACACTCGAGCCCTCTCCATTGAGAGGGAAGCTCAGGGAAAAGGAAAGGTCCTGCCCTCGCTTGAGAATATTCAGTTCCTATTTAATCCGCAGGAAAGGAAACTCATCTCCCTCCTGTCCCTCATGCCCCAGGAAGTGCTGCGGAGCGCCTTAACCATGACTCCCTTGAAGCTGGTGAATTTTTCCCGGGACCTCGCTGGAGCTTTTCACTCCTATTACCACGATTACCGGGTTTTGGGGGTCGAGGAGGAGGTAGAAATTTCCCGGCTTGCTCTCGTCAAAGCAATAAAGCAGGTCATATTTAACATCCTCAGGTTGTTGGGGCTCTCCGCCCCAGAGAAAATGTAAAGAAAGGAGAGGCCGAAATGGGAATGGGATCGCCATTCGGAACTCATCGGGTTATTGAACCCCCTGGTGTAATGCCTCAAGCCGCATGGAAACTTAATAATAACATGGATCAGATATTCGACAACGAAATCCTTGTGAAGGTGGACCGGCTAAATATCGATGCTGCCAGCTTTACCCAACTTGAGAAGGAGGCGGGAGGAGATCCCCTAAAAATCGCTGGTCAAATCAAAAGGATCGTCAAGGAAAGGGGAAAGATGCATAACCCGGTTACCGGTTCCGGGGGAATGTTCATCGGGACGGTCAAGGAGATCGGGAGAGCCCTCAAGAGTAAAGTTGATTTGAAAGTCGGGGACAGAATTGCCTCCCTCGTTTCCCTGACCCTTACCCCCCTTCTTTTGAGAAGGATAAAAAGGATAGATCCGGAAAAGGATCAGGTGGAAGTTGACGGCCTGGCTATCTTGTTTGAATCGGGAGGCTTCGCCCGACTCCCTTCGGATTTGCCAGATAAATTGTGTCTCGCGGTCCTCGACGTCGCCGGGGCTCCTGCCCAGACCGCCCGGCTGGTAAAGCCCGGAGATACCGTCTTGGTCATCGGGGCCGGTGGAAAGTCGGGGCTCCTTTGTCTTTATGAAGCCCGAAAAAGGGCGGGGGTTACCGGAAAGGTGATCGGGCTGGGGCACAGCAAGGAAAGCACTTCCCGAATAGAAGAAAGCGGGTTTGCGGATATCGCTTTCCAGGGGGATGCAACAAAACCCCTGGAAATTTTCGAAAAAGTCATGGAATTGACGGGGGGAAACCTGGCGGATGTGACCATCAACTGCGTAAATATCCCGGGAACTGAAATGGCCTCAATAATGAGCACCAGGGATGGGGGAGTGGTTTATTTCTTCAGCATGGCAACCAGTTTCACTGCGGCCGCCTTGGGGGCTGAGGGGATTGGGAAGGATTTGACAATGATCATCGGAAATGGATATGCCCGGGGACACGACAGGATCGCCCTTAACCTCTTGAGGGAGAGCCCCAAGCTTCGGGAAATGTTCGAAAAAATGTTCGTTTAAGGAGGGCGCATGAGGAATTGGAAGGAGATCCCGCTCTGGAAGGATGTAGATGAAATCCAATGGAACGATTGGCACTGGCAGGTTAGGAACCGGATAACCACCCTTGAAGAACTTCAGAGAGTAATCAATATTACCCCGGAGGAGGAGAAAGGCATAAGAAAAGCCCTCCAGGTTTTCCGAATGGCTATTACACCTTATTTTGCCACGTTAATGGACCCCGAGGACCGTAATTGTCCCATTCGACTTCAATCCGTTCCTTCAATTCTGGAGACCAGGAGGAGCAAATTCGACCTGCACGATCCCCTTGCTGAGGAGAGGGATTCCCCTGTCCCCGGCTTGACCCACCGGTATCCCGATCGGGTTCTCTTCCTGATCACAGATCAGTGCGCCATGTATTGCCGACATTGCACTCGTCGGCGGTTTGCTGGGACTTACGACCGCTCTCGATCGAAAGAGGAGCTTGACCGATGCCTGGAGTACATCAGGGAAAATAAATCTGTCCGGGATGTTCTCCTTTCCGGAGGAGATGCCCTGCTCATATCCGATGAGCTCCTGGAGTATTTGCTGATTGAGCTGAGGAAGATTCCCCATGTGGAAATAATCCGGCTGGGTACGAGGGCTCCTGTTACAATGCCCCAACGGATCACTCCCGAGCTTGTTTCCATGTTAAAAAAATACCATCCCCTTTGGATGAACATTCAATTCAATCATCCCAAAGAGATCACCCCCGTTTCCGCTGAAGCCTGCACCCGGCTCGTTGATGCTGGGATCCCGGTAGGAAACCAGAGCGTGCTTTTAAAGGGAATCAACGATTGTCCCACGGTGATGAAAAAACTGGTCCACGAGCTCCTAAAAATTCGGGTTCGGCCCTATTACATCTATCAATGTGACCTTTCAGAGGGAATCGGGCACTTCCGGACCTCGGTTTTAAGGGGAATAGAAATCATCGAAAGTTTGAGGGGTCATACTTCCGGAATGGCCGTCCCTACATTTGTGGTGGATGCTCCTGAAGGAGGAGGAAAAATTCCCCTCTCTCCCAATTACCTCCTTTCCCTTTCCCCGGAGAAAGTGGTCCTGAGGAATTTCCGGGGGGAGGTTTATTCTTATCCTCAACCCGAGGAACCCGGGACCCACGATCCATCAACATGCCCCCATTGTCAGAGGGAAGGGGTCACTTCCCCCAGCATCCTCGAAGGAAATATCGGCTGGAGGAAGAAATCCTCATGAAACCCGCCCCTTCCCTTTCGGGAGCGAAATCGTTTTCCGTGGTGGGAACGGGCAAAGAATCCGGAAAGACAACCACCTGCAATTTTTTGATCTGGGGAGCCTTTAAGGGGAAAAAGATGGGAATCACCTCCCTGGGGATGGGAGGGAGCCAGGTCCCGTTAAAAATTCCCGAGGGTTCTCTGGTTGCCCTGGCAAAAAACTGCCTCCTTGCAAAAAAATTGGAACTTCTCGAGGAGACCGATGCTCACACACCCTGGGGGCCAATTGTCATCGGGAAGTCAAGGGATAATTCCCATGGATTGGTTGCCGGACCCCTTTCCAATTTTGATTTGATTCAGGTGAGGGGTCGTCTTTTTGACCTGGGTTGTGAATTGGTGATCATCGATGGGTCATTAAACAGGCTCTCAAGTACCTCATCCCGAATTTGCGACTCTTTTGCTTTATCTATTAGTTATGCTAATTTCACCCCCGAATCATTTCAGGAAGACCTGGCCTTTCTCCTGGAGAGGCTTTCCATTTCCCGGGGGGGAGCACTTCCCCCTTCATTTGACCAACCATTTCTTCTTTGCCAAGGGGAATGGATTCCTTTTAAGGCTCCTCATGTTCCCTCCGAATTTTCCTCCCGAATCGATTCCGTTTTCCTTCCCGGCCCTTTGACCTGCGAGAAAATCGAAGCCCTGGGAGTTTCCCGGGAGGGTTACTCCATCCTGGTTGAAGAACCTTGGATGGTCTTCCTCTCTTTTAAAGAATGGTCGACCTTAAAAAAGAGTGGAATAAAAATTGAATGCTGCTTATCCTCCAGCTTGAGCTTCATTTCCTTGAATAAAAGCTCATTTCCGCAGAAGTTCCCCAATCCCAGGGAAGCCCTTGTGGAATTCGGAGGGGCCTTTTCCTCTCTTCAGGTTCTTGATATTTCCTCTGATGGCTGAATTTTTTCTTGACCGAGAAACAAGGGACAAACTGGAATGGGATTATTTTCTTTCCCTTCTGGAGGTTCGGTCCCCTCTTGGACTTGAATTTAAGAACAGACTGACACCCTTCCTTCCGGAGCAACTCGAGCAACTGAAAAAGGAATTGAAAAGGTGCAGCGCTTTTACCATTTTTCTTTCCCGAAATCCCCATTGGGCCCAGGAATTCGCTACCAACCTTTCCGAGATTAAGGACTTAAAAAATTCCCTGAAAAAAGCGCAAAAAGAGGGTACCCTCAATCAAACCGAGCTTTTCGACATCAAGAGGGTCCTTTTGACCCTTCATAACCTGAGGGATTTGCTGGATTACCGGGGCTTGTCCTTTCTATCTCAATTCAAACCCAGAGGATCCAGGCAACTTTTGAGGACCCTCAGCAAAGGAAAGCAAGGCCTCCACAGTTTTTACCTTGTCGATGATTACTCCTCCAATTTAAGAAGGATCAGGAGGAAAAAGCGGGAACTTCAAGCCAGACTTTCCAAAGAAACTTCCTCTTTTAAAAAGGGGAATACGGAAGCAAGCCATGAGCAATCCGTCCTCTTGGAAAAGCCTTTTTCAAGCGTTTTGAAGCTGAAAGAAGAAATTAAAAGCCTGGAAATTGAGGAAGCAGTGGAAGAAAGGAAGGTTTGTCAGAGGCTTTCCCGAAAGGTCTCGATGGTTTCCGAAAGCTTGAAAAGGGACCTGGAAAAGGTGGGATACCTTGATTTTCTCTTTGCAAAATGCGAGGTCGCCCAAAATTTCGGAAGCACCATTCCCCAGATTTTGAGCCCCAAAGCAAGGGTTTCCGTAAAAATCGAGGATGGATTGTTCCTCCCTCTGGCCCACCGCTTAAAAGAGAAAGGGGAAAGATTTCAGCCACTCTCCATAACTTTAAGGGATGGGGCGACTTTGGTAACCGGGGCGAACATGAGCGGAAAAACTGTCCTTTTGAAAACCGTGGGGCTTAACGTTTGTCTTGCCCAGCACGGGATGCTTGTTCCGGCAAAGTCCTTCAAATTCAAACCTTTCGAATTCCTCTTCTTTTCCACCAGGGGGAAGGAACCTGACGGGTTGAGCGCTTTTGGGGCGGAAATCTCCGGGTTGAAAAAAGCCCTTTCCCTTAGGGAGAAAAGGGGTCTATATTTGATTGACGAACTTGCCAGGGGAACAAATCCCAAGGAGGGTTTCGCAATTAACGCTTCAATCCTTAAGATTTTGAGCCAGACAGATTCCACTTCGGTTTTTACTTCCCATTTTGACGGGTTAGACCGGGTTTGCAAGGTTGACCACTGGGAGATGTCCGGGTTGGGGGATATCAGCCTCCATCAGGTCAAGCTCATCCTTAAAAAGGGAGGGGAAGATTTGATTTCCCATTTAATGGAATTCAGGCCCAAGAAAGTAAAGGGAGAGAAACCCGTTCCTCACGATGCTTTGAAGATCGCCCTCCTTTTGGGGCTGGAAGAGGATGTGATAGAATTAGCCCAAACTTTTTTAAAAAAGGTATGAAATGAAGCTCAACATTTCCAAGGAGAGCGTTGATCTCTGTCGCCAGGTTGCCTCTGAAATTTCCCGGGAAATCCAGAAGGACATCCATCCATTCAGTACTGTTTCCGTAGAGAGAGCCATCCTTCGGCTCCTCGGGGTTCGAGGGGAAAAAGAGGGGGTTCCCATGGTCAATGTCCTTGTTGATCGCTTGAGGGAACAAAAAGCACTGGAAGAGGGAGTTTTTTACTGGGTGGCAAATGCTTGCCTGAATACCTCACTTTCTCCCCAGGAAGTTGCCGAAAGGACGGTTTCCGGGGATTTGAACCTCCTCCAGATCCCCAGAGGGGATTTTCTGGAGGTGAAGGAAAAGGCACGGGAACTTGCCACCTTAGGCCTTGGGGAATTGTTTAGGAAATGGGAAACCAGGATGGCTTTTAAAAAATCGCTCTCCCATTTTACCAGCCCCCTCCTCTACGTGATAGTGGCCTCGGGGAATATTTACGATGACATCGCCCAAGCCCGGACGGCTGCCCTGGAAGGGGCAGATTGCATTGCGGTTATTCGGTCCACAGCCCAAAGCCTTTTGGATTATGTTCCGGAGGGCATCACCACCGAAGGCTACGGTGGTACTTTTGCCACCCAGGAGAATTTCAGGTTGATGAGGCAAGCCCTGGACGATGTCTCCTCGAATGTTAACCGTTACATTCATCAGGTAAACTATTGTTCCGGGCTTTGCATGGCGGAAATTGCCGCTCTGGCAATCATCGAAGGGCTTGACATCATGGTCAACGATGCCCTTTATGGGATTCTTTTCCGGGATCTGAACATGTACCGGACGATGATCGATCAGCATTTCTCCCGCTATCTCCTGGGGTTATTCGGGATTATCATCACCACCGGGGAGGATAACTTAATTAAGACTGTTGACGCCTTTAAAGAATATGGAATTGTCCTTGCCTCCCAATTTTTGAACGAACAGCTCGCTGAACAAGCGGGGATGAAGAAGGAGCAAATTGGGTTGGGACACGCCGCTGAACTCGATCCCAAGTTGCCGGATAGCCTTCTCTGGGAGCTTGTTCATGCCCAGTTGGTCAGGCAGGTTTTCCCCCGATCCCCGGTAAAATATATGCCTCCTACCCGGTTTAAATCCGGGAACATCTTTTTTGCTCACGTGTTGGACACCATTTTTAACCTCGTGGGATTCTGGACCGATCAGAGGATTATCCTCCTTGGGATGCCCACGGAAGCCCTTCATACCCCCTATGTCCAGGACCGGTTTATTAGCCTGGAAAGCGCTCTGCACCTGAGAAACGCTTCAAAGTCCTTCTCCCTTGAGCTTAATTTCAGAAAGAACGGAGTGGCTTCCCAGAGGGCAAACCAGGTTTTAAATGACGCCCTTGAGATTCTGAATCGAATCCGGGAATGGGGAATCTGGAATTCCCTCTCCAAAGGCGTTTTTTCCAGGATCAGGAGGGAGAAGCGCGGGGGGAGGGGATTTGATGGGGTCTTTCGCAAAGGGAAATTTTATTTGAATCCCTTTCTGGAGCCAGGGGTTGTAGAGGAGGCAAGGAGGAAAAGGGGATGAGCTTTGGGAGCGTCAAACCTTACGGGGATCGGATGAACGACGGAGCGGTCCAAGTGTCCTTTTCCCTTCCCGTCCCACTTTCCCCTCGCTCCCTTGAAGCCGCAAAAATCATCGGGGAAAAATTTGGTTTGACCAATGTCAGGGTTGTGTTTTCCCGCAATATGGGCGATGGCTTCTCCTTTTATATCCTCTACGGATCCGTGAATTTTTCAGTTGACCTTGATTCCATTCATGTCCCAGAGGTGAATATCCCCCTTCTAAACTTTGAGGAAATCAATGACTTAATCAAGAGGGAAATTAAAAAGAAAGTGGTGGTTTTAGGGGCAACTATTGGGTCTGATGCTCACACCGTTGGACTCGATGCCATCTTGAGCGCAAAAGGTTTTGGTGGTGAACCTGGTCTGGAAAGGTTCCCCATCTTTGAAGTTCACAACCTGGGAGCCCAGGTTCCCCCGGAACAGGTTGCCGAGTTCGCTTTTAAGTACTCCGCGGATGTGGTTTTAATCTCCCAGGTGGTCACCCAGCGGAATATACATTTAGCAAATCTTTCCTTGCTTTCCGAGCTGATTGAAGCTGAAGGAATCAGGGAAAAGGTCCTTTTGATCTGTGGGGGACCTTACATTCGCCCGGAGGTCGCCCTTGAAGTGGGGTTCGATGCCGGATTTGGTCCAGGAACCACCCCACTCCAGGTTGCCAGTTTTATAGTTTTAGAATTGATAAGGCGGAAATTCAGGAAGAAATGACAAAATTTATCTTTATTACCGGCGGGGTCGTTTCCGGTTTAGGGAAGGGGATCCTCGCGGCTTCCACCGGGGCTTTGATAAAAGCTCGGGAAAAAAAGGTGACCATGCTCAAGTTCGACCCCTACTTCAACCTTGATGCGGGCACCATGAGCCCTTACCAGCATGGCGAGGTATTCGTTTTGAAGGACGGGACCGAGACCGACCTTGACCTGGGGCATTACGAGAGGTTTCTCGATCAAGACTTAACCGGTCTTTCCAATGTTACCTCGGGAAAGATATATTCCTCGGTAATCTCCAAGGAAAGAAAGGGGGAGTACTTGGGGGCCACCGTCCAGATGATCCCTCATGTGACAAATGAGATTAAGCGAGCCCTTTTTAATTTGGCTGAACAATCTAATGCCGATGTTCTGGTTGCCGAGGTGGGGGGTACCGTGGGGGATATTGAGGGGCTTCCTTTCCTGGAAGCTATCAGGCAGGTCCGCCTGGACTTGAATGGGAAGGATGTTTTCTATGTCCATACAACCCTGGTCCCTTTTCTGGAGACCTCAGGGGAGCAGAAGACCAAACCCACCCAGCATAGCGTCCGGGAATTAAGGAGCATTGGAATTCAGCCGGATGTGATTGTCTGCCGGTCCCGAACCCCGATGACCAAGCAAATGAGGGAAAAGGTGGCCCTTTTTTGCGATGTTGGGATCGAGGGAGTAATTTCCCTCCCCGACTTGGATTCCATATACCAGGTCCCCCTTTTTTTGGAAGAAGCAGGTTATGGGGAGATTCTCTCCCGGTTTTTGGGTTTCCAGGGGGAGCCAAATCTGGAAAAGTGGCAGGACCTGTCCCAGATTTTGAGGGAGGAAAAGCCCCCCGTGAAGATCGGAATTGTGGGGAAATATGTGGGGATGAAGGATACCTATCTTTCGGTTATTGAAGCCTTGAGACATTCCTGCCTAAAAAACAGGGTTGATTTGAAAGTCCAATGGATTCCCTCCGAAAAACTCGAAGGGGAGGGAAATTTGAACCTCCTACTTTCCCTTGATGGGATAATCGTTCCCGGGGGGTTTGATCGCAGAGGAGTTGAGGGGAAAATCAACGCCATCAAATTCGCCCGGGAAAATGGCATCCCCTTTCTGGGACTTTGTCTGGGAATGCAATGTGCGGTGATCGAATTTGCTCGGAACGTTTGCGGCCTAAAAAAGGCAAACAGTACCGAATTCGACCCCGAGACCCCTTTTCCAGTGATCGACCTTTTGAAAGGCCAAGAAAAGGTTAAGAGGAAGGGTGGGACAATGAGGTTGGGGGCTTATCCCTGCAAGGTAAAAAAAGGTTCGATGGCCAGCGAGGCTTATGGGTCGGATCTTGTTTGGGAAAGGCACAGGCACCGGTACGAGGTGAACGGCGACTTTTTAAGCCTTCTGGAGGAAAAAGGGCTAACGGTTTCTGGAATTTATCCAAAACAGGGGCTTGCGGAGATAGTTGAAATTCCCGGCCATCCTTTTTTCCTGGGTAGCCAGTTTCATCCGGAGTTTACCTCTCGGCCGGGGAGACCCAATCCCCTTTTCGATAGTTTCGTAAAAGCCGCAAAAAGGAGGGCTAACCAAAGTTGGAAAAGTTAATTATTACCGTGGCGGTCTGCGGGGCGGAAGTAACCAAAAAAGAAAACCCCAATCTTCCCACCACTCCTGAGGAAATCGCTGAGGACGTATATAATTGCTACCTCAAAGGGGCTTCAATTGTCCACCTTCACGCCAGGGACGAGCAAGGGAATCCAACCTCCGATGTTCAGGTTTTTAGAAAAACCATGGATTTAATCAAATCCAAATGCAACATCATCATCCAGATCTCCACGGGAGGAGCTTTAGGGATGACTCCAGAGGAAAGGGCTGCCCCTCTTGCTCTTAAGCCGGAAATGGCCTCTTTGACTTGCGGGACCGTGAACTTCGGCACCGGGGTTTTCTGGAATCCTCCCGATTTGATTGAAAATTTCGCTTTGAAGATGAGGGAACTTGGGGTAAAACCAGAAATAGAAGTTTTTGAAGCCGGAATGATCAATAATGCGCTTCAGCTTCAAAAGAAAGGGTTGATACAGCAACCGATTCATTTTGATTTTGTGATGGGGGTTCCGGGAGGAATAACCGGGAATGTCCGGGATTTAATATATTTAGTTGAAAGTATTCCCTCTGGTTCCACATGGAGCGTTGCCGGAATCGGACGCCATGAACTCCCCCTGGGTGTTGTAGCCATTATTTTGGGAGGGCACGTGAGGGTGGGCTTTGAGGACAATATCTATTACTCCAAAGGAGTTCTTGCCCAGAGCAACGCCCAACTTGTGGAAAGGATAGTCAGAATTTCCCTGGAACTTGGGAGGGAAGTTGCCTCTCCCGATGAAGCGCGCAAAATCCTGGGGATCGATGTTTCATGAAGGAGGAAAAAATCAAATTTCTTTTGGGAAGCTCATAGATTTTTGTTGCCCTCCAAAGCTAATTTGAACGCAGGAAACTGAAGAAGGAGGAAGAGAATGCAAGAGGTAGTCATCTGCGATGCCAGGAGGACCCCTGTTGGGACTTTTATGGGGGCATTGAAGGACGTCCCTGCCACCGACCTTGGGGCGATTCTTCTTAAAGATATTCTTGAAAGGAATAGCCTTGATCCCTCCCAGGTCGAAGAAGTGATCGTGGGAAATGTACTCCAGGCAGGACAGGGGATGAATCCAGCCCGCCAGGTTGCCCTGAAAGGAGGGCTGCCCCCTTCATCGACCGCCATGACCGTTAACAGGGTCTGCGGGTCAGGTCTTCAGGCGGTTATTTCTGGGGTCCAGGAAATAAAGTCCGGGGATTCGTCTTTAATTGTTGCGGGAGGGATCGAGAATATGTCCCGGGCTCCCTACCTTCTGCTTAAAGGGAGAACCGGATACCGGCTGGGCCACGATTCCCTGATTGACTCCATGGTATTTGACGGGCTCTGGGACGTTTTTAACGACGTTCACATGGCAGTTACCGCGGAAAATTTGGCCCTGAAATTTAACATCTCTCGGGAGGAACAAGACCGGTTTGCTTTGGAGAGCCAGATGAAGGCTAAAGAAGCCATAACCCAGGGGAGGTTCCATCGGGAGATCGTCCCGGTTGAAGTTCCTCAAGCCAAGGGGGAAAAAATCATATTTGAGACCGATGAACACCCGCGTTTTGACACCACCTTAGAAAAACTTGCCCGGCTGAAACCCGCATTTAAAAAAGACGGAACAATAACCGCGGGAAACTCCTCCGGGATAAATGACGGTGCTGCCCTTGTTCTTCTCCTGAGCGGGCAAATGGCAAAAGAACTTGGATTTAAAGCCCGGGTAAAAATTTTAGGGTACGCCGTTGGAGGAATCGACCCTATGGAAATGGGTCTCGGCCCCGTGGAAGCGATAAAAAAATTAATGAAAAAAACCGGGCTGAAATTATCCCACTTTGAAGTTGTCGAATTGAACGAAGCCTTTGCTGCTCAATCCCTTGCGGTCCTGAGAAACCTCGATTTGGACCCGGGAATCGTCAATCCCAATGGCGGGGCAATCGCCCTGGGACATCCAATTGGAGCTTCTGGAGCCCGGCTTTTGGTAACCTTAATCCACGAGCTGGAAAGGACCGGAAAAACAATTGGACTTGTCTCCCTCTGCATCGGCGGGGGACAGGGGATTGCCATGGCAGTGGAAAGGGTTTAGTTGCTTTATTTATCAATTTACAGTAAAGTCAAGGCAAGTTCGGTCTGGAAATTTCCGGCGGGAAGGCCTTTTTTAGGAGGGAAAACTCATGGAACTATTCCTTGATACTGCAAACATCAATGAAATTCGTGAGGCTTTGGGTCTTGGGCTTATCAGTGGAGTCACCACAAATCCGACCTTAATCGCCAAGGAAAAGGTTGATTTCCAGGAAAGGGTCAGGGAGATTGCCAAACTCATTTACCCAGGACCGGTTTCCGTTGAAGTTCTTGCCCAGGATGCTGAGGGCATGTTAAAGGAGGCTGTGGAATACTCCTCCTGGGAACCAAATATTGTCATTAAAGTCCCGATCATTAAAGAAGGGTTAAAGGCTCTTAAGAAGATCCACGAAAAAGGGATCAAAACGAATGTTACCCTGGTTTTCTCTCTTAACCAAGCCCTTCTCGCCGCCTTAAGCGGGGCAACCTATGTTAGTCCCTTTGTAGGAAGGCTTGACGATGTCGGTCACGATGGCATGGAGCTCGTTTCTCAGATTTCCACGGTTTATAACATGTACGGTTTCCCTACAAGGATCATCGCGGCTTCCATCCGTCATCCCCTACACGTTATCCAGGCAGCTTCCGTGGGTGCCCATATCGCCACAATACCCTTTTCTGTCCTTGAGGGGATGATCAAGCATCCTCTCACGGAAATCGGGGTTAAAAGATTTTTAGACGACTATCAAAAAGCAAAGGAGTTTTTGGAGAAAAAATAAGATGGAACACCTTACCCTTGAAGAACTACAACAAAAGAAAGTCCGCGATCTGCAAAAAATCGCCAGGGAGTTGAAAGTCCCTTATTACGGCAGACTTCACCGTGATGAGCTGGTCTTAAAAATTTGGGAGAGGCTTTCCCCAAAAATTGAAGAGGCCCCAAAGCCTCAAGTGGAGGAGAAAGTCGTACCCCAAGCTCCCCCCGAAACCAGAGAGGCTCGCAAACCCATGGAGGACTTCCCCAAAGGGGACATAGTTGAGGGGATATTGGAAATTCACGAGGAGGGATACGGCTTTCTCCGGGCAAATTACGCCCCTTCTTCCTCGGATATCTATGTCTCTCCTTCCCAGATCAAAAGATTCAGCCTTCGGGATGGTGATGTGGTCCAAGGGTGGGTCAGGCAACCCCAGGAGAAGGAAAAGTACCTTGCGCTTCTGCGGGTGAAGGAAGTAAACGGCGCTGATCCTGAATTAGCACGGATTAGACCCTATTTTGAGAGCCTTACCCCTATTTTCCCCAACAAGAGGTTGAAATTAGAAACCTTCCCCAATGAATTCTCCACCCGTTTGATTGACCTTGTTGCTCCCCTGGGGAGGGGTCAGAGAGGGATGATCGTCTCTCCCCCCAAAGCTGGAAAGACCACTATCCTCAAGAAGATCGCCCAGGCCATTACCAAGAATTACCCGGAAATCATTGTCATGGTCCTTTTAGTTGACGAACGACCAGAAGAGGTCACCGATTTTAAACGGTCCACCACCGCGGAAGTCATCTCATCTACCTTTGACCAGCTTCCCGAAAACCACATCCGGGTCGCCCGGCTTGTCCTGGAAAGGGCAAAGAGGCTTGTGGAGGCCAAAAAAGACGTTGTGATTCTCCTCGATGGAATTACAAGGCTTACCAGGGCTTACAACCTTGTCATGCCCCCCTCGGGGCGGACCCTTTCCGGTGGTCTTGACCCGGTAGCCATCCATGGGCCAAAGAGCTTTTTTGGAGCTGCCCGAAACATTGAAGAAGGAGGTAGCCTCACTATCCTTGCCACTGCTTTAATCGAGACGGGATCGAAAATGGACGAGGTTATTTTTGAAGAATTTAAAGGAACTGGGAATTTTGAGCTCGTTCTCGATCGTAAGATTTTTGAAAGAAGGGTGTTTCCGGCGATTGACATTAAAAAATCCGGAACGAGAAGGGAAGAGCTCCTTTATTCGGAAGAGGAGATGCGGAAGATCTGGAATATTCGCCGGGCTTTGAGCAACCTGGAATCCGGAGAAGCCCTCGAGAAATTAATCGACCTTCTCACCAGAACCCGGTCCAACTCCGAGTTTCTCCGTTATATTGGAAGCGAAGAATTATAAATGAAGCTGGAATTGATAGCCTGGACCCCGCATGCGGAGGAAGTTTGCGCCGCAGCGGCCCGCCTGTGCTATCAACCGGGGGGAATTGAGGGATTCAAGGAGATTTCCCCGGGAAAAATCCAATCATTGCTTTCCCGGGTAATATCCAGCGGGCACCATTCGGTACTGGAACACGCTTCCTTTACCTTTGCCCTGGAAGGGGCCTCCCGTGCTTGCACTCATCAATTGGTCAGGCACAGGATCGCCTCGTATTCACAGCAGAGCCAGCGCCATGTTAGGGTAGGGGAGCAGGATTTTGTTATTCCTCCATCCGTACGCTCCAACCCTGCCTTTCGGGAAGTCTTCCAGGGTGCCCTTGAATTGTCTTTTGAAGCCTACCGAAAGTTGCTCGAATCCGGTGTTCCGGTTGAAGATGCCCGTTATATCCTCCCTCAGGCCAGCGGCTCCCGGATCGTCTTCACCATGAACGCCAGGGAGTTGTGGCACTTTTTCGAATTGCGCTGTTGCGAAAAAGCTCAATGGGAAATAAGGGCCATTGCTTTCCTCGCTTTGAAGAAAGTTCAGGAAATCTGCCCCAATTTATTCCGGAACGCCGGGCCTTTTTGCTTTCACGATTCATGCAAGGAGTTCGATTTCCCCTGCTGGCGTCAGGGATCGGCCTTTTTTAAAAAGAGGAAAGAATTATTCCTCAAGCGTCTAAAATGTTTAATCCCCCAAATCGAGGAATTTCAACTTCCAAATTACTCCCTTGACCCAAGGAAAATTTCCAGATTCCTCTTTTCCTCCCCCGAGCATCTCCTCCAAGCAAGGATCGGGGAAATTGGTGGTCAGCCCATAGTGGTTCTTTTTTCCGGTCTTAAAGGCCCTCCCCCTTTAGGGGAGTATTTTCAGCCCTGGAGGGAACAAAAGATAAGAAAAGAAACCGGTTTTTCCTCCTTAGCCCTTCCCATTTTGCCTTTCCCGGAAAAGGCGGTCTTTTATATCGAGGAGGGGGTTTTGAGCCGGGAATACCTTTTTACCAATCTGGCCTCCCCCTGGTATTACGGGAAAATTCCGGGCCCTTCCTTAAAAAGAATCGAAGCTTTTGCAAAGGAAGTGAGGGTAATATGAGCGAAAAGAAACAGGGATGGATTGAGGTGATCGCGGGTTGCATGTTTTCCGGAAAGAGCGAGGAACTTATCCGCCGGGTAAAAAGGGCGAGGATTGCCAAACAAAAAGTCCAGGTTTTTAAGCCTGCCCTTGATAATCGCTTCTCTCAATCTCACGTGGTTTCCCACGATGGGGGTTCGACCCTGGCGATTAACATCGAACACCCCGAGGACATTTTTCTTTACGTCGATCCCGACTGCCAGGTTGTGGCTATCGACGAGGCTCAGTTCTTTTCCCCAGAATTGGTTGATGTTTGCCAGGAACTTGCGGATAGAGGCTTGAGGGTTGTCGTCGCAGGCCTTGATATGGATTTCCGGGGGGAGCCCTTCGGCTGCATGCCCGAACTTCTGGCGGTTGCTGAAAAGGTGGACAAACTTCAAGCGATTTGCATGGTCTGTGGCGAACCAGCTTCCCGGACTCAGAGGGTAATTGAGGGAAAGCCAGCTTCCTATTTCGACCCTGTCGTCCTTCTTGGGGCTTCGGAGAAGTACGAGGCTCGATGCCGGAACTGTCACGAGGTGCCAAATAAACCAGAACGCGAATTCAAAAGAAAAAAATAACAGGGAAATCCTTGTCGGAGGCCAGGCGGTCTGGCAAGGAGTCTTGATGCGCAGTCCCTCGGGAACCGCCCTCGCCGTGAGAAACGATTCAGGGGAAATCCTCACAGCGAGGATATCCTACGTTCCTTTGTCTTCCCGCTACCCCATTTTTCGCCTCCCATTTTTCCGGGGAGTGGGGGCATTGTGGGAATCACTTGTCGTGGGAATTAAAGCTTTGAACCTCTCCTTGAACCTTGCTTCCAAGGAAGAGGAACGACTCTCTCCCGGGGGAATGGTCCTTTCCATGGTATTTGCCCTCGGCCTGGTGGTCATCCTCTTTTTTGTCCTCCCTTACCTTCTCTCCCGTCTTTTTTCCTCCTTGCTTTCCCGGGAGTGGGTTCTGATCGTGGAAGGCGTTTTGCGCTTTCTCATTTTTTTTGCATACCTCGGTTTGATGTCTTTAATCCCCGAAGTCCGGGATGTACTTTTTCGGTATCATGGGGCGGAACATAAGGTGGTTCACGCTTTTGAGAAGGGAGAAGTTCTCCAACCGGATGTGGCATTGAAATATTCCCGGCTTCATCCCCGTTGCAGCACAAGTTTTCTCCTGGTGGTCTTGATCGTGAGTTTTATTCTCTTTATTTTTCTGGATTTCAATAATTATTTTTTGAGGCTTTTTTCCCGAATTTTCCTGCTCCCGGTGGTCGCCGGGGTTTCTTACGAACTGATCCGGCTTTTTGCTTTATATCCCAACAATTTTTTGAGTAAAATAATTATCCTGCCGGGGCTTTTAACCCAGAAGCTGACGACCTGCGAACCCGGAAGAGAGCAGGTGGAAGTGGCAATTAAAGCCTTGGAAGCCTCAATTAATTCCAAAAATGCTTGAACAGAAAGAGAAAATTCAGACAAAAAAGGATGAACTGGAAAGGAAGCTCCTCGATCCCGTCGTGCAACAGGATCCCAAGGCGCTTCAAAAGTACTCCATTGCTTACCATCAAGTGACAAGTATTTTAGAGAAAATGGAAGAACTGGAAGAAATTCAAAAGGCAATTGAGAAAACCAGGCCTTTATTGAATGAGAAAGACCCCGAGTTGAACTTACTTGCTGAACAAGAAATCGAAAACCTAAAAATCAGGGAAAGCGCCCTTGAGAGGGAGATCAAAATCCTTCTCGTCCCCAAGGACCCGGCCGATGAAAAGAGCGTAATCGTGGAAATTAGAGCCGCTGCCGGAGGGGAAGAAGCTGCCCTATTTGCCGCGGATCTTTTTCGAATGTACGCCAATTACGCGGAGAAGAAAAACTGGGAACTGGAGATTTTATCCTCCAACCCCACAGACCTTGGGGGTTTCAAGGAGATAATCTTCGGGCTAAAAGGAAAGAACGTTTACTCCCGTTTAAAATTCGAAGGAGGGGCCCACCGGGTGCAAAGGGTCCCGGTAACCGAGGCCTCCGGGAGAATCCACACCTCCACGGTGACGGTTGCGGTGCTCCCAGAAGCTGAAGAAGTCGATGTCCAAATTAACCCTGATGATTTGAGGATTGATGTTTTCAGGGCTTCTGGCCATGGGGGACAATGCGTCCAAAAAACGGATTCCGCGGTTAGAATAACCCATATCCCCACGGGAATTGTCGTCAGTTGTCAAGACGAGCGCTCCCAATTGAAGAACAAGGAGCGAGCGATGAGGATTTTGAGGTCCCGAATTCTGGAGATCGCCCAAAGGGACCAGGCTGAAAAAATCACGGAATCGAGGAGGGTCCAGGTAAAGACCGGTGAGAGGGCGGAGAAAATTCGGACTTATAACTTTCCCCAGAACAGGGTTACCGATCACCGGATCAACCTGGACCTCTACAACCTTCAGGCAATACTTGATGGAGAACTTGATGAATTGCTGGATGCTCTGGAGTCAAATTATATAGAGAAAAAGTTGGAGGAAGGGCTATTGCTTCCATTTTAATCCTTATCGCCTTTTTTGCCGGTTCCATTCCCTTTGGGTGGATCATCGGGAAAATTTTGGGGATTGACCTTCGTCAGGTGGGGAGTGGGAACATAGGGGCGGCCAACACTCTTCGAACCCTCGGTTTTTTCCCAGCTTTTTTGACCTTTTCTTTCGACTTTATTAAGGGTTTTCTTCCCGTGTACTTCTCCCGGGCCTTCCCCATGGACGTGAGGTCTTTAGTTTGCCTGGCAGGGGTCCTGGGACACGATTTCTCCCCATTTTTGAAGTTTAAGGGAGGGAAAGGGGTTGCCACTTCTTTCGGGGGGATTTTCGCTCTTGATTGGAAGATCGGGGTAATTGTCCTTTTATCATGGTTGGTGGTCTTTGCCATTTTTCGGATCCCCTCCGTTGCCTCTCTCTCCTCACTGGGCATTTCCACGATTGTTTCAATTTTTCTTGGAGGGGGTTTTTTCCTCGTTACTTTGATTCTCTTTGGGTTGTGCTTGATCAGACACAGGAAAAATATCGAAAAATTGAAATCGGGGGAGGAGAAACCAATCCGACTCACCGGAAGAGGCCAAGATGGGGATGGAATTTGACCTGGAATACTTTGCTGAAATTGTAAAAAAGGGTGGGATTGGAGCCTTCCCCACGGAAACTGTTTACGGCTTGGGCGGGCATTCCCTTCTGGAGAATTCCCTGGAAAGGATTTATGCGATAAAGGGGAGGGAGAAGGCTTTCCCCCTTGCTCTTCACATTTCCTCCCTCTCGGAGCTGTACAAATTTGCCAGGGATGTGCCCAAGGAAGCGAACCTTTTAATCTATGAATTCTGGCCCGGCCCTCTGGCGTTAATTCTTCCTGCTTCCCCCCTTGTTCCCTCTTACGCCCTCTCCGAAAAGGGGACGGTTTCCTTCCGCTACCCCGATTGCTCCAAATTTCTGAGTTTCGCCCGGCTGGTGGGAGCGCCAATTGCTGGCACATCCGCCAACAGGAGCGGTTCCCTTTCCCCCATTTTCCCCGGGGATGTGAAGGGGGAGCTCGGGGATTCCTTGGAGTTCATAATTGATGGCGGGGTGACTAAGCATAAACTTGAATCCTCGATTGTCGACCTGACCCAGCGGCCCTTTTTGCTTCTCAGGGAAGGGGTAATAAAAAAGGAGGAATTGGAAAATCGAACGGGAATGGAATTTCAATTCTCAGGGAACCGAATTAAACATCAAAATTTGATCCTCTTCGAGGAGGGGGGGATGGACCCCTCCAAACTTGAAAATTTTCTTCAAGGGGAAGAAACCGTTATCCTTTCCTTCTCTCCCCTTGATCTTCCCCACATCCAATTGAAAAAGGACACGGGGGAGGGCCAACTCTTCCGGCTTCTTGGAGAACTGCAAAAACAGGGAAAGAGCCTTGTCCTTCTAGAGAACATCTGGAATGAAGAAGACCGGATTTTTCAGCGGTTGAAAGTTAGGACTCTGAAGATAGTCAAAAAAAACAAAAGAGAGGAGATTTGAGGATGAGGATACCCGTGGAAAAAGACAGTGTCCTGAAGGGTTTAAACGCCTTTAAAGCCATTGCCAAGCAGGATGTTTTAGTGGCTAACACCACCGACAACCCGGAATTCTGGCAAAGACATGCTGAGGCCAGGAGGCAAATTTACAAGACCCTGATTTCCCTTGTTGAGGAAAAAGGTGTTGACGCGGCTTGCGCACAAGCCTTAAGCGATTACCGGGTTCTTTCCCAATCTCACGACGAAACCCCCGAATCGAAGGGGAAAATCGAAGCCCTGGAAAATTTCCTCGGCCTGTGCGGCTTCGACGAACGAGCGATCAAGCAGAGCCAATCGAAGTAAGTGGATTATTTTTGGCGCCGGCACTCCTTGGAAGAACTCCAGGGGGCGTGGAATTCCCTTGTCTTTCGCTCCTCCTTCCCCAACTTTTTTTCCTCCTATGAGTGGGTCCGCTCATGGTGG
Organism: Caldisericota bacterium; assembly: GCA_024655965.1. GTDB lineage: Bacteria > Caldisericota > JANLFM01 > JANLFM01 > JANLFM01 > JANLFM01. The sequence goes on from JANLFL010000003.1 coordinate 198,388, forward strand.
AAAATTTTTGGAAAGGGAAAGGAGGAATGGGTTTGGGGATTCTATCAATCCGGAACCCTTATCGGGATCGCTCCTATGGCTCTCTCTGGGAAATCCCTTTCCTTTATTGGAACGGGGCTCTCCGATAGGCTCGATTTCATCATTGAAAAGGGAAAAGAAGGGGAGTTCCTCTTGAGTTTCCTTGATTTGATTCAAGAGCAGGGGTGCTGGGATCTGTTAGACCTTCAAGAGGTTGACTCCGAAAGCCCCACTTCACTCTTTTTTCAAAGTCTGGTAGGAAGGGTTTCCCCCGGAGTCTACCTTCAAAGCAAGCTTCCCTTTCTTAGCCTCCCCTCCACCTGGGAGGAATTCCTGGGGAGGTATTCAAAAAAGAGAAGGGATAAGATCAGCTATTACCCTCGAAACCTCGGCAAAAGTTTTCCATATTGGATTGAGGAAATTGAAGAGGAAAATTTGCCAAGGGGGCTGGAATTTTTTTTCAAGCTTCACCTTTCCCGGTTTAAGCGGAAGCTCATGCCAACACTGCTCATGTTACCGAGGTTCCGCGAATTTCACCTTGAACTCGCCCGAGGACTTTCGGGAAAAGGGACCATGAAAATATTCCTCCTTTTGATTAAAGGCGAACCAGCAGGGAGCCTTTACGGGTTTCAATTTGGAGATCGTTTCAACTTTTATTTATCCGGGCAAGATGAAAGGTACCATCCCTTTGGCCTGGGGTTCATCCTTCAGATCCATGCCATTAAAACAGCAATCGAAAAAGGGATCAAATATTTCGATTTTCTCCGGGGTATTGAGGGGTACAAAACCCACTGGAAGCCAGGCATCAGGCAAAATTTCCGCATTATTACCCACAAAAGGACTTTAAGGGGTAAAATATCCTTTAATGTCAAAAGAATTGAGCATGGAATCACGGACTTCATTAAGAAGAGGGCAGGACGCATTTGATCACCATTCCTAACCTCCTAACCTTTTTGAGGTTGATATTCTCCTTCCCTGTTTTTTGGGGGATCCTCACCGGGAACACCCTGATTGCCATAATCTTCATCTGCCTCGCAGGGGTTTCGGACTTCTTGGATGGTTTCCTGGCCCGGAAATTGAATCAGGAAAGTCGAATCGGGAAGATCTCCGACCCTTTCGTTGATAAATTTTTTGGAGGGTTATGCCTCCTGGGCCTGGTTATGGCTAATTACGCCCCCTGGACTATTTTCTGGTTATTTCTTGCTCGCGACCTCTTCCTTGTCCTTGTAAGTATAATCCTCCTCTGGCAGCACAAGGATCTTGTTGCCGAGACAAAGGTGGGAAAAATCTCCACTGGGATTTTCATCTTCAGCCTTGTTTTGATCGTCGCGCAAATACCCTACGGGCTAATCCTCTTTTACGCTTGTTTTGCCCTTTATGTTTTGTCCGGTCTCCTTTATTCCATTCGGATTTTCCAATCCCCCCAAGCTTCCGCCATCAAAGAGAAAGCAGCCGCAAAGATAAAGAGTATAAAAACCAGGCCTTTTCCCTTGGAAGACCCTGAGGATCAAAATGGGGAAGATCAAGCCCGCGGTAGTTGAATACAAAGGGGAGCTCTATCTCAGAATTCCGGTAAGGACCCACGAGATAAAACCCCCCGATGACTTGAAGGAAGTCCTTTGGAGGTATGTGGGGGGGCTTATAAGGCCAGGTGATATCCTCGTTTTATCCTCAAAAGCCGTGGCTTCCGCTCAGGGAAGGCTCGTTTCCTCCAAAGACATAAAGCCAAGAAAAATTGCTCACTTCCTCGCACGGAAAGTAAAGAAAGTCCCTTACGGGATCGGCCTTGGTAGCCCGGAGACAATGGAAATGGCTATCAGGGAATGCGGTTTATTCCGGATCCTTTTTGCCTCGGCTTTCGGTTTTTTGGGAAAGATCCTCGGGATAAAAGGTCTCTTCTACCTCGTTGCTGGGAGGCAAGCTGCCTGGATCGATGGTGATGCCCCTTACGGAGTGCTCAGAGGGTACGTTGTTTTGGGGCCCAGGGAACCCTGGAAGACCTGCAGGGAACTTCAGAAATTTTTGGGGGTCCCGGTGGCTATTATGGATGTTAACGATATTGGAGGTTGTGAGATCTGCGGGGCAAGCCCCGGGGTTTCAAAGGACCTCCTCCTTTTTTTAATGAAGGATAACCCCCTGGGGCAGGATGTGGAGTATACCCCAATCGGAATTCTTAGGAAAATTCCCAAACAATGATCAGAAAAAACTTTTAAATTCCCCCCAATTAGTTTATACTTTTTAAAGAAAGAGTGGGAAATCCCACTCTTTTGTATTGGTGAATGATGAAGAAAGAATTATTAAGCCAGATTGAAAACGCTTGCAAGCCCATCCTGGCTCGTGCGGGATATACCTTGCTCGACCTTGAGGTATTTCCTGGAAAAGAGCCCAGGGTGGTCGTGGTCATTTATAAACCCGAGGGGGTTTCCATAGGAGATTGTGAAAAGGTCACCTCCTTATTGAGCGATGAGGTCGACCAGTTTTTTGCTGGGAGGTACCACCTGGAGGTCTCCTCGCCAGGCCTTGACCGGGAGTTGAAGAAAGTCGAGGAATTCCAGCTTTTTCGGGGGAGAGAAGCCCGAATTTTCCTTAAAAGACCCCTTGAGGGGGAGGATATCCTCGAAGGGGTTCTTGAGGGGCTTGAAGGGGAAAATTTGAAATTTCTTTTCCGGGAAAAAACGCTGCAAATTCCCTTGGAGAACATACAGAAAGCGCGTTTACTTTTTAAATAAGGGGTGAGGACTCTGACCAAGGATTTAATTATTGCTCTGGAACAAATTGAAAGAGAGAAGGGGATTCCCAAACGAGAACTGCTTGAGTTTCTTGAGGCAGCTCTTTTGACCGCATACAGGAAGAATTTCGGGGTCGCCCGGGATATAAAAATTGAGGTTAACGAAAAGACCGGGGAAATAAAGGTTTTTTCCTTGAAGGAAGTTGCGGCGAATCCGGACAACTCCCTTCCCCAGATTTCCCTGGAGGAAGCTCGGAAGATCAATCCCGAAGCAAAAATTGGGGACCTCGTTCCGGTGGAGATCCCCTCCCAGGAGTTCGGGCGGATTGCTGCCCAAACCGCCAAACAAGTTATTTTTCAAAAGATCAAGGAAGCCGAGAGGGAGGCTGCCTATCAAGAGTACGCTGACAAAGAGGGCGAGCTCTTCATGGGTGTTGTCCGCCGGCGAGAGGGCCAGAACGTTTATTTAGACCTGGGGAAAGGGGAGGGGCTGCTGCTCCCCAAGGAGCAGGTTCCCGGGGAGAGGTACGAGATTGGAGGCCGCTATCAAGTCCTTTTGGTTACTGTCCAAAAAACCCCCCGCGGTCCGGAGTTGCTTGTTTCCCGCGCTCACCCCAACCTGGTCCTCAGGCTTTTCGAGCTTGAAGTTCCGGAGATTTACGAGGGAAGGGTGGAGATCAAAAGCATTGCTCGTGAGCCTGGACAGAGGACCAAGGTTGCCGTTTCCTCCCGGGAGGAAAGGATTGATCCTGTCGGGGCTTGTGTAGGTCCCAAGGGGTCCCGCATTCAAGCCATTGTCAGGGAATTGAGAGGAGAGAGAATTGACATCATCCGCTTCTCCAAGGACATGAAAGAGTTCATCGCCAATTCCTTGAGTCCGGCCAAAATTAACCGGGTGGAACTTGATGAAAAAAATAAAATGGCAAAGGTCTTTGTGGCCCCTGACCAATTGTCCCTGGCCATTGGAAAGGAAGGGCAGAACGCCAGGCTTGCCGCAAAACTTACTAATTGGAAGATCGATATTCAATCTGAAGGAGAAGGACCGGAGGATGAGGGGTAAGCACATTCCCATGAGAACATGCGTTGGCTGCGGGGTGATCTCACCAAAGAAGACCCTTCTTCGCCTGGTTCTCACCACAGAAAACGGGCTGAAATTTGACCCTACCGGAAAATTCCCCGGTAGGGGATTTTATATTTGTCCTAAAGTCGCCTGCCTTGAAAAAGCAATAAAAAATAAAAATTGGGTGAAGAAATTCAACATTTTGCTGAGCCCCGATTTGATTTCGGCACTCAGGGAGGCAATCGAGAAAGAGGAGGGAAAAGTTGGCCAAGGTTAGAGTTTATGAGCTTGCTCGGAATTTAAACATATCCAATTCCCATTTATTGGAAATTCTGAAGGAATTGGGAATCTCCGTAAAGAGCCACAGTTCCACCATCGATGAAGAGACCGCCCGCCTGGTCGAGGACCTTGTAAAAGAGGAAGAGCGGAAATCAGCTCCTCCTCCGGATTCGAAACCTGCCATCTTCCCTGGCCAAATTACTCTTCGGGAATTCGCTTCGAGACAGTCTCTTGACCCCAGCAAGGTTGTGGAGTTCCTCTTTAAGAAGGGCCAACTTGTCAACATTAACCAGACCCTTAATGAGGAGCAATTGCAGCTCCTCCAGGAACTTGTCCCTTCCTCCCAGAAGGGGATTTCAGCGTTTGAGAAAGTTTCCCCAAAGGAAAAAGAAAAACCACCTGGGGAAGGAAACCTCGTCCCCCGGGCTCCAGTTGTTACCGTCCTCGGGCATGTAGACCATGGAAAGACCACCCTTCTCGATGCCATAAGGAAAACCTCCGTTGCCGAAAAGGAGAGGGGAGGGATCACCCAGAAAATAGGGGCTTCCGAGGTTGAATTTCAAGGTAAGAAGGTAGTCTTTATCGATACCCCCGGTCATGAAGCTTTCACCGCAATGCGAGCCCAGGGAGCAAAGGTGACGGACATCGCCGTCTTGGTGGTTGCCGCTGATGAAGGAGTGATGCCCCAAACCGTTGAAGCCCTTAACCACGCCAAAGCAGCAAAAGTACCCATAATCGTGGCGGTTAACAAGATGGATAAAGAGGGAGCCAACCTTGATAAGGTAAAACAGCAACTTTCAGATTTAGGGCTCGTCCCGGAGGAATGGGGCGGGGAAACGATATTTGTACCCCTTTCCGCAAAAACAGGGGAAGGGGTTGAGCACCTCCTGGAAATGATTGTCCTCCTGGCGGAAGTTTTGGAATTAAAAGCCGACCCCAAACTTCCCGCATCGGGAACCGTAATCGAGGCAAGGCTGGATAAAGGTCTTGGCCCCGTGGCTGATGTTATCGTGCAATCCGGGACCCTTCGTCTTGGTGATCAGGTCCTCCTTTCGAGCACATGGGGAAAAGTTCGTTCAATGCTCGATTACCGGGGGAACCGGGTCAAGGAAGCGGGGCCATCTACTCCGGTGGAAATTATTGGCTTGGAGGATGTTCCGGTTCCCGGGGAAGCCTTTAAAGTGGTCTCCGATTTGAAGGTTACCAAGCCGTCCCAGGAAAAGAAGTCCCCATTACCTTTTGCCCCCCGGCCAACGATCGAGCAACTTTTCAAGGAAAAAGAAACCGAGGATATCTTCCACCTGATTATCAAGGCCGATTCCCAGGGAACCCTGGATGCCTTGAACTCCGTGGTGAAGAAGGTTAAATTTCCGGAGATTAAATTAGAAATTCTCCATTCCGGGGTGGGGGCCATCTCCGAATCAGACGTCCTCCTTGCCTCTGTGGCAAACGCCACCATTTTTGGATTTAATGTTCGCCCCGATCCCATGGCCAAAAAAGCAGCGGAAAGAGAAGGGGTGGAAATCCATACCTATGATCTGATCTACGAATTGGTAACCGACCTCGAGAATATTCTCAAGGGCAAACTAAAACCCAAATGGGAGGAGAAAATCCTGGGTAAGGCCATTGTCCGAAAAATTTTCCGTATCCCCAAGGTTGGGGTGGTCGCCGGATCCTATGTTACTGAGGGGAAGGCTGAAAGAAATGCTAAGGCGCGCATCATCCGCGACAATATTGTAATCCAGGAAACCCGAATCTCTTCCTTAAAGCGCTTCAAAGAGGATGTTAAGGAAGTCGCCGCGGGATTCGAATGCGGAATTGGACTGGAAAGGGCAGGGGATTTGAAGGAGGGGGACCTTTTGGAGTTCCTCTCTGTGGAACAGATTTGATATGGTCGGCTGGGGTGAAGTTGAAATCATTATTCCGGGGAGCAACTCTTTGAAAAGCAAAAGGCATGTCCTTGCCCCAATAATGGTCAAATTGAAGCAAACCTATAATGTCTCGGTTTGCGAAGTGGAAGGACAGGACACCTGGCAAAGGGCGATCCTTCAGCTGGCGATTGTTGGGACTTCCTCAGAAATCCTCCATCAGGCTTTCCATTCCATTTTAAAAACCCTGGAGGAAAATCCCCGGATAGCTTTAATTCGACAAGACTTTCAGGTGCTATAATGCGGAATCTCAGACGGGAAAGACTCCGGACACTAATCCGGGAGGAAGTCAGTGCCATTTTCGAAAAAGAGCTCAAAGACCCCAGGGTCGGGTTCGTTACCATAACGGATGTGGAGGTTTCACCAGACGGAAGGTATGTAAAAATCCGGGTATCCGTTCTCGGTTCCGAAGAGGAAGCCAAGGAGACCATGGAGGGATTGAACCACGCCCTGAGTTTTATTCGTTCGAGGATTGCCCAAACCCTCCAACTTCGTTATGCTCCCTTAATCGCCTTCGAGTACGACTCCTCCCTTGCCAAGTCTGCCAAGGTCCAGGAGATTCTGAAGTCCCTTGAAGAAAAGGGAGAATGACTTTAAGGGATGTCCTCAGCAACTTTACAAGTTTTTTAATTGTTTCCCATCAAGGGTTGGATGGGGATGCTGTTGGGAGCTCCCTGGGAATGGGTCACCTGATTTCCTCCCTTGGGAAAGATGTTTCAATTATTTTCCCCGAGCCTCTCCCCCAAAAATACCTTCCCCTTGCGGGGGAATTGTCGGTTCTTTCCGAATTTCCTTCCCAGCTCTCCGATTCTGCCCTCCTTTTTCTCGATTGCGCTGACCCGGAAAGGGGTTTAAAGGTGGAGATTTCCCGATTCCTTTTTGTGGCAAACATTGATCACCATATTTCCAACACCAACTTCGGAACCTGGAATGTGGTAAAGCCTGAATACTCCTCAACCGGGGAGGTTCTTGCAGAAATTCTTTTTAATGAGGGAATCGAAGCACCGGAAAGGGTTTGGGACTGCTTATACTTAGCGATCTTCTCCGATACGAACGGGTTCAGGTTTTCAAACACCAGACCCCAGACCCTGGAAATTGCCGGAAAGGTCCTTTCCCGCGGTTCTGGCCCCGAGGTTTCCTCAATCTTTTTTTCCCTGTCCCAGCTGGACTTGAAAGTTTTAGGGGTGGTTTTCACAAACATGGTTTACGACCCACCCATCGCTTTCTCCTACCTTCCTCTTTCCCTGGGCTTGCCGGAAGGTTTTGATTCCGACTTCATTATGAATATCTGGAAGAATTGGCCTGAACCCCAGGTTTATCTTCTTTTTAAAGAAATTTCCCCAAATTCATTCAAAGTGAGCATGAGGGGTCGAGGAGATATCGACCTTTCAAAAATTGCCGGGAAATTTCAGGGCGGAGGACACCCTTCCGCCTCGGGTTGCCGGGTAAAAGGGAACCTCCAGGAGGTGGAGAAAATTCTCAGGGAGGCAATTCTGGATGAAATCCGTAGGGATTAATGGTTTCTTAAGCCTGATAAAGCCCCCGGGGATGACCTCCTTCGACCTCATCCGGGCTTTGAGGAGGAAGTGGCCCAAAGAGAAGATGGGCCATTCAGGAACCCTTGACCTTCCCGCTTGCGGGGTTGTAGTGGTTGCCCTGGGAAATGCCACAAAATTTTTAAGTTATCTTTTAAGCCGGAAAGAATACGTTTTTGAAGTGGTTTTCGGGCTGGATACTGAGACCTTCGATCTCTGGGGAAAGGTCATCGAAAAAACCCCCATGGAAGTGGACGAAGGCAAAGTAAAAAATGTCCTCCCTCAGCTTGAGGGGAGGATCCTGCAAGAAGTTCCTTCCTTTTCCTCAAAAAGGGAGAAAGGTAAAAGGTTCTACCAGATTGCCCAGGAAGATCTGGAATCCGTTCCCAAAAGGGAAGCGGAAGTTGAAATTTTTTCCCTTGAACTTCTGGATTTCCTTCCCGGGGAATTTCCCAGAGCACGCCTGTTCATGAGTTGTTCAGCGGGAACATATGTGCGGAGCCTCGCCCGCGAACTTGGAAGGTTAGCCGGCGGAATCGCTTGTGCGGGTTTCATCGTCCGGGTGAGATCCGGTCCCTTTACGCTGGAGAACAGCTTCACCCTTGAGGAGGTCTTAGGGGGAGAAAGCTCCCTTGTCCCCGTTGAAGAAGCCCTTTCTCATTTTCCCCAGACAATTATTCCTGACAGATATCTGTCTCAATATTTCAATGGGCACCCTTTCCCCTCCTCTTCAGCCCTTGAAACTGGAGAGATTTTCAGGCTTAAAGACCGAAGGGGAAACTTCCTCGGGCTTGCTCGGGCCTGCGGAAAAGGAATCTTAAAAGCGGAAAAAGTTTTTAAATGAAAGAAATCCTCCTTTCCGAAGGCCTTCCTCCTCTTCAAACAGTAGTAGGAATCGGGGTTTTTGATGGACTTCACCTCGCCCACCGAAGACTCCTTTCCCAGGTAACTGAACTGGCAAAGGAAAAAGGTTTAAAATCGGGGGTTTTGACCTTCCACCCTCCTCCTCCCACCTTTTTCCAACGTAAGGATTACCGGCTTATTACCACCCTTGAGGAAAAAATTTCTCTCCTTTACAAGTTAAAACTTGACTTCGTTTTTGTTTTGGATTTCACGGAGGAGGTTCGCTCCCTAACCCCCCGGGAATTCGTTGAGAAGATCCTCATCGGAAAAGTAAAGGCCAAAGCCGTGGTGGTGGGTGAGAACTTTTCCTTTGGAAGAAACAGGGAAGGAAATGTAAAGCTCCTGGAAACCCTTGGGGTTGAGTTTGGCTTCCAGGTAATCAAGATTCCCCTTTTAAGGTTGGATTCCGGGGAGGTTGTATCTTCCTCCCTGATTAGAAGGCTACTCCAGGAAGGAAGAATCAAGGAAGCGAATAAACTTCTCTGCGCCCCCTTTTCCCTGAAATTCCAAAAAGGGAATCCCCCGGATTTGTTCTTCTTGAAGGAAGAGGGGAAGGTAGTCCCTCCTTCTGCCCTCTACCTGGTTTCTTTGAACCCTGGTGGTGTGATTCGGGAAATTCATTTTCAAAACCCCCTAACTTTGAGGGATTTGCAGGAGAAAGAGGTAACGATCTCTTTTCTTGAAGATCGTTTTTAACTTTACCCAGCATTCTATCTATGTTAGAATTAATTTACCTCATTCTGAGCCATAGCCTCCTCCGGACTATTCGCCCGGTTTGAGGAATAAAAGGAAAGGAATTTAAGGAGGAAGAATTGACACTAAGTAAGGAACAAAAGCAGGAAATCATCCGGAAATTTCAGATCCATGAATTGGATACTGGTTCTCCGGAAGTCCAGATTGCCATTCTTACAGAAAGGATTAACCTTTTAACCGGACACCTGAAAGTGCACTCCAAAGATCACCATTCCCGCAGGGGCCTCCTGAAGATGGTCGGAGAGAGAAGAAGGTTGCTCAATTACCTGAAAAGGCAATCCCCGGATAGGTATACAAATCTAATTAAAGCCTTAGGCTTAAGGAAGTAGAAGCTTGGAAAATTTTATTGAAAAAGAAATTGAAATTGGAGGAAAGAGTTTAATTCTCCAGACGGGAAAGCTCGGAAAACAGGCTTCTGGTTCCGTGACCGTCCGGCATGGGGACAACGTGGTCCTGGTAACTGCTTGCATTTCCCCCACCCCAAGGGAAGGAATCGATTTCTTCCCTCTAATTGTTGATTACGAAGAGAGGCTTTACGCCGCGGGGAAGATCCCCGGGGGCTTCTTCAAAAGGGAAGGAAGGCCCTCGGAAAAAGAGATACTTCGCTCCAGGCTGATTGATCGTTCCATCCGACCCCTTTTCCCCCATTCCCTCCGGAACGATGTTCAAATTGTAGCGAAAGTCCTCGCTGCGGATCCGGATTTTCCTCCGGACATCGCTGCCATGGTCGGAGCCTCCGCCGCCCTCTCCATTAGCCCCATTCCCTTTTCTGGGCCAATTGGGGCTGTTCGTATCGGCTACCTTGACGGGAAATTCATTTTGAACCCTTCCTATGTGGAAATTGATGAGGGGATGCTGGATTTAATTGTTGCTGCCTCCGAAGATGCAATCATCATGGTTGAGGCTGGAGCAAAAGAAGCCCCGGAGGAATTAATCATCGAAGCCCTTGGTTATGCCCATCAGGAGATCCGAAGGATCATTCAGCTGCAAAAATTCTTAATTGAATCATGCGGACAGCCAAAACTGGAAATCCCTGAAACTGTCCCGCCTTCCGACCTCGTTGCCGCAGTGGAACGAGAGGTGAGGAGCAGGATCAAGGAAGCGATAAAGATCGCCGATAAAAAACAGAGGGAGGAATCCCTCGCCCTCATCGACCAAGAAGTAAGGGCAAAACTTGCGGTTGATTTTCCCGAACAGGACCTCTTGGTCCAAGAAATCGAGAGGCAGATCCTCAAGGAAGAAACCAGGCGGATGATCCTGGAAGAAGGGGTCCGTCCCGATGGCCGAAGGACAGAAGAAATCCGGCCCATTTCCTGTGAAGTGGGAATTCTCCCCCGGGTTCACGGCTGTGGCCTTTTTACCCGGGGCCAGACTCAGGTTTTGACCATCCTCACCCTGGGAGCAATCGGCGAAGTTCAGATCATTGAAGGGCTGGGAATCGAGGAATATAAAAGATACATGCACCACTACAATTTCCCTCCCTTTTCCGTGGGAGAAGTCCGCCCGCTCAGAGGACCTGGAAGAAGGGAAATCGGCCACGGTGCCCTTGCTGAAAGGGCTTTGTTGCCGGTAATTCCTTCTCAAGACGATTTTCCCTATACCATCCGCTTAGTTTCCGAGGTCTTGGAATCCAATGGCTCTACCTCCATGGCTTCCGTCTGCGGAAGTACCCTTGCCCTTATGGACGCCGGGGTTCCCATTAAGACACCCATTGCCGGTATTGCCATGGGACTGATTAAAGAGGGAGACAAAGTGGCAGTTCTCACCGACATCCAGGGCATGGAAGATGCCCTCGGGGATATGGATTTCAAGGTCGCGGGATCTTCCAAGGGGATCACCGCGCTCCAGATGGATATGAAAATTACTGGAATTGACCTGGAGATTCTCAAGAAAGCCCTGGCTCAAGCCCGGGAAGCCCGGCTTTTCATCCTGGAAAAAATTAAAGAAACAATTCCCGCTCCCCGGCCGGAACTCAATCCTAACGCCCCGCGGGTCTTGGTGATGGATATCGATACCGATAAAATCAGGGAAGTTATCGGGCCTGGAGGCAAGGTAATCAAAAAGATCATCGAGGATACGGGAGCGGTCATCGACATCGAGCAAACTGGACGGGTTTTCATCACCGCCCCCACCGCTGATGCCTGCCAGAAGGCAAAACAGCAGATCGACCTTCTCGTTGGGGATGTGGAAATCGGGAGCGTTTACATGGGGAAGGTAACCCGGCTTGCTTCCTACGGAGCATTTATTGAAATTGCTCCTGGCAAGGAGGGACTCCTCCACATTTCTCAGGTTTCGGATAAGAGGGTGGGAAAGATCGAGGATCTCTTCAAAGTTGGGGATCAGGTTCTGGTCAAGGTCGTAAAAATTGACGAACAGCATCGGATCGGGCTCAGCCGTAAGGGCCTCTCCGATGACATGAGCCCCACTGCTGGAATCAGAGGAAAAAAGGAATTCCCTGACCGAAAGGGATAAAAGGGAGCTTTGGAACTTTTAATCCCTATAAAAGTTGACCCTGAAGCCTCGGATCTGCCTATTCCCCAGTACATGACACCAGGGGCTTCCGGAATGGACCTTTTAGCAAGCTGCTCTTTAACCATCCCTCCTGGAGAATGGAGGCTGATCCCCTGCGGATTTTACATCTCCATTCCCCCCGGATATGAAGGCCAAATAAGGCCCAGAAGTGGATTGGCTTTGAAATATGGGGTCACAGTCTTAAACGCCCCGGGCACGATTGACAGCGACTATCGAGGGATGGTCCAGGTCATTCTCGTTAATTTTGGCACTACTCCCTTCTTAGTGGAGAGGGGTTCCCGAATCGCTCAGATGGTAATCTGCCCTGTCCAAAAGGCGATTTTAAAGCGGGTTTCCGAACTTGACGAAACTTCCCGATCCGAAGGGGGGTTCGGTCACACTGGATGAAAGAAGGTCGATTTTTTCAGAAATTGAGAGGGAAATTCTGAATTGCCGGGGTTGCCAGCTTTGGCGTTCCAGAAGGAACCCGGTTCCCGGTGAGGGAAACCTTCAGGCAACTTTAATGTTCGTGGGGGAAGGACCGGGGGAACAGGAAGACCTTAAAGGAAGGCCCTTTGTTGGCGCCGCGGGAAAGCTTTTGGATCAATTGATCGAAACCCTTTCTTTAAAAAGAAAGGATGTTTTCATTACCAATATCGTCAAGTGCAGGCCACCCGGGAACAGGGACCCGCTTCCCGAGGAAATTTCCTCCTGTCAACCATTTTTGATCGGTCAGATCGGTTTAATTTGCCCCCGGATAATCTGCACCCTCGGAAGGCATGCTTTTCACACCCTTGTGGACCCCCAAAAAAACATCACCCGGGCTCATGGTCAGCCGACAACAAAGGACGGGATTATTTATTTCCCCACCTTCCATCCGGCTGCGGCTCTTTATCACGATTCAGTTCTTTACCAGTTAATTGAAGATTTTCAGAAATTGAAAGTTCTTTTAAAGGAGGTTTAAATGAACCTCGAGTTTATCGCTTTGGGAGGATTGGGGGAGATCGGGAAAAACATGATGGCCTTTAAATTCGAAGACCGTCTTCTGGTTGTGGACGCCGGAGTAAAATTTCCAGATGAGAAAACCCCGGGAGTTGATTTGATTATCCCCGATTATTCCTATCTTGTCCAAAATCGGGAGAAGGTTCTGGGGATCCTTTTAACCCATGGGCACGAGGATCATGTTGGCGCCCTACCTTTCCTTCTTCAGGAAGTTCCCGCCCCGGTTTTCGGGACCGACATCACCCTCGGGCTGGCGAGCGGGAGGATAAACGAATTGGGCATCGATTGGGAACCGAACCCCGTAAATCCTGGTGACCAGCTGGAACTCGGGCCTTTTTCCGTTGAGTTCCTCCAGGTCACTCATAGCGTTCCCGGTTGTCTGGGCCTGGCAATAAAGACCTCTCTGGGGACGGTAATCTATTCCGGGGATTTTAAGTTCGACCAAACCCCGGTTGACGGACGGAAAATTGATCTCGCCAGGTTTGCGGAACTTTCCCGTCAAGGGGTCCTTTGTCTTCTTTGCGACTCAACAAACGCGGAAGAGGAGGGCTTTGCACCTTCGGAACAAAAGGTTAAGGCCGTATTCGAGGGGATTTTCAGGTCAGCTCCCCACAGGATCATCGTCACCACATTCGCCTCCAATGTCCACCGAATTCAGCAGATTATCTCCACGGCCTACGAATTTAATCGGAAGGTCTTAATCGACGGTATGTCCCTTGTGCGGGTTGTGAATGTGGCTCAGGAACTCGGATACCTTCGCATCCCTGAGGGGACGCTCATCAAAGCCGAGGATATCTCGAGGTACCCTCGGAAGTCCGTTTTGATTATTACAACTGGCAGCCAGGGTGAGCCCTTATCGGCGCTTTCCCGAATCGCTTCCGGAGAACACAAAAAAATCAAGCTGGAACCCGGAGATACCGTTGTTTTTTCCGCCGATCCCATTCCCGGAAACGAGACCCTCGTTGCGGAAACCATCGATAACCTTTTCCGGCAAAAAGCGGAAGTTATTTATGGGCCCCTTTCCGATGCCCACGTGTCAGGGCATGGGTACAGCGAAGATATCAAATTGATGATTAACTTAACCAGGCCCCGGTACTTCATTCCCGTTCACGGAGAATACCGCCACCTGGTGAAAAGCGGCCGCCTTGCCCTGGAAATGGGAATCAAGGAATCCCAGATTTTTATCCTGGAAAATGGGGACCAAGTGAGCTTCTCCCCGGGGAAGGCATTCGTAAAGGGAAGAATTCCCATTTCCCCGAAATTTGTTGACGGCCTGTCGGTTGACGACCTTTCCAGCGTTGTCCTCCGGGAGAGACAACACCTCGGCCAAGAGGGATTCGTCGCTTTCTTTTCCTGCCTGAACAGGAAAATAAGGAAGATAATTGGTCCGGAAATTCACTTCAAGGGTTTCCTTCCGGAGAGGATGGCCCAGGAGATCAGGGAGGAGTTGCGTTCCAATGCTATTTTGGTTTTAAATCAATGTATGAGCGAGAACCTCGACTTAGGGGCTTGCAAGCAAAAAGTTAAGGAGGTTCTCCAGAGGTATTTTTCCAAAAAGCTGAGGAAGAGGCCCTTCATCCTGGTGGATCTCTTGGAGGAAAATGAAGGCGAATAAGGGGAAGAGGAACGGTGCCAAAAAAATAAAGGGAAAGGGGAAAGGGATTCCCGATAGGAATCTTCTCGAAAGGCGGCTTTTAATTCTCTTTTCTGTTTTAGTGACTCTTGTGGCTATAGTCGCCCTTTACCTTTACCTTCCCCCCGTATCTTCATTCCTCTGGGATGAACTGGGCTGGAACCTCCTTTTAATCGTCCTTTTTTTTCTGGGGCTTGCCCTCCTGGTCAAGAAAGGAGTATTCATCCTCCGGTTTTTCCTGGCCTTCTTTTTCCTTTTTCTCCTGGCCTTCTCCATCCTGGGATTTTCTGGAGAGGGAGGAAGACTTCTCTTTAACGCTTTAAAACCCAATACCTGGATTTTCATCTTGATTGTATCCCTGTCATCTGTAATTGTAGTTCTTTCTTTAACATGGCCCTTTATTCCCCTTTTTAAGAAAAAGGAAGAAAAAGTGGTCGTCCCCCTCCCAAAGGCCCGGAAGCCGGAAGCCAAAAGGAGAAAAGAAATCTCGCCTGTTTCAGAATCGACCGGGGGGGCAGTTTTTGCCCTACCCCCCTTTGATATCCTGAAAAAGCCACCTGCGGATTCGGGGAAAAACCCTCGGAGGGAAACCCGAAATGTCGCCCAAATCCTTGAGCAACTTTTGAGAAGCTTCAACGTGGAAGCGAAAGTGAAAAACATCGAAGTCGGCCCGGCAATCACAAGATACGAATTGATGCTTGAACCAGGGATTCGCGTAACGAAGGTTTTAAGCTTATCCGAGGATATCGCCCTTGCTTTGGGTTCTCCGGGAATTAGGATCGAAACCCCTGTTCCCAACAAGCCACTAATTGGAATTGAGGTCCCCTTGGAAACCATTTCCACCGTCTATCTCAGGGAGATTATTGAAAGCGAGGAATACCAGAAAGCAAAAACCAAGCTTCCCCTCGCTCTGGGGAAAGATATTGGTGGACATCCGGTAGTTGCCGATTTGCGGGAAATGCCCCACCTGCTGATTGCCGGGGCAACTGGTTCGGGGAAAAGCGTCTGTGTCAATGCCCTTCTCTGTGGGATCCTCTTTCGTTCCACACCTGACGATGTTCGCTTCATTTTGATCGATCCCAAGAGGGTGGAACTTTACAACTACCGGAGCCTCCCTCACCTTCTATATCCCCTGGTCGTGGATATCAAGCAAGCGGCTCTGGTCCTGAGGGATGTTGTGGAAGAGATGGAAGACCGGTTGGCAAAATTCTCCGAAGTTGGAGCCCGGGATATCGAGGCTTACAACTTGAAAGTAAAGGAAAACGGGGGTGGCCCTCCCCTTCCTTATCTGGTGGTGATGATCGATGAGCTTGCGGACTTGATGATGGTTGCCCCTGCGGATGTGGAACATTACATTTGCCGGCTGGCTCAGCTTGCAAGGGCAACGGGAATTCACCTTGTGCTCGTCACCCAGAGGCCCTCCACTGATGTAATTACCGGATTGATCAAGGCCAACATTCCCTCGAGGATTTCTTTTGCCGTGGCCTCTTTGATGGACTCCAGGGTAATCCTCGACTCTCCGGGAGCGGAAAAACTCCTGGGAAAGGGGGACATGCTTTTCCATCCAGTTTATTTGAACAAAGCGGTCCGCATCCAAGGAGCATTCGTAAGTGAGGAAGAAATCGACCGATTGGTGGACTTCTGGTTCAAGCAAGCTCCTGTTTCTCAATTCCGTCCGCTTCCTCAATACTCAGACGAAGAGGAGGGAGAGGAATACGAGGGTGCTGAGGACCCCTTGTTTGAGAAAGCGGTCGCTTTGGTAATTCAAACCGGTGAAGGATCGGCTTCCATGCTCCAGAGAAAGTTGAAGATCGGTTATGCCAGGGCGGGGAGGCTGATCGATTTGATGGAAAAGATGGGGATCGTGGGTCCTCCTTCGGGCTCCAAGCCCAGGCCGGTTTTGAAAAATCCCGATCAACAGGGCTTGAAGTTCAAATGAAACCCCCCCTCCCTCTCAACCTGGGGGACGTCCTTCTTTTAAGGAAGAAACATCCCTGCGGGAACGACACCTGGGTGGTCATTCGCCTGGGAGCTGACATTAGAATTCGCTGTTTAAAATGTGGGCACTCCGTTTTGATCCCTCGCTCCAAACTGGAAAGGATGATCCGCAAAATTCTGGAGAGGGCAAATGAAAATAGGGATAGTCGGCCTGACTAACGCTGGGAAATCGACCCTTTTTACCGCATTGACCCGGGTTAAGGTTCCAATTAATAATTTTCCCTTTTGCACCATCGACCCCAATGTCGGGATTGTCCCGGTCCCTGATTTCCGGGTGGAAAAAATCGCCCAGATCACCAAACCTGAAAGAAAAGTTTACGCCACCGTGGAATTCGTGGATGTCGCTGGCCTCGTTCGGGGAGCGAGCAGGGGAGAGGGTTTAGGGAACCAGTTCCTGGCAAAAATGCGGGAAATGGACCTCCTGGTCCTGGTTATTCGGGCCTTCCCCGACCCTGAGGTCGTCCATGTGGAAGGGGATGTCCAGCCCTTGAGGGACCTTGACCTGGTCCTCACCGAATTGGCTTTAAGCGACCTTGAGATCCTTTCCCGTAGACTTTCATATCTGGAAAAGGTGCCCAGGGGCTCCACATCTCAAGTACAAGAACTAAATGCCCTGAAAGAAGTTAAAGCTCTTCTGGAAAGAGGCGATTTCCAGGGACTTTCCCGGATTTCCGGGGATATTCGCAATTCCTTAGGGGGGTTTGGCTTCTTAACTCTCAAACCGATGGTTGTCCTGTTCAATCTTTCGGAGGGACAGCTTCAAAATCAGGAGGAAACGGAAAGGCTCCTTGGGGAATTTAATGTGCGTTTTCCTTTCCTTAAAGGATTGAAGGCCTGTGCCCTTTTGGAAAAAGACCTCTGGGAACTTTCCCCGGAGGAAAGGCAGGAATACCTGAAAGAATTGAAAATTGAGAGGAGTTCCCTTGAGGAGCTGATCCTGGCTTCCTACCGCATGCTTCAGTTGATTACTTTCTTTACCATTCAGAGCTCAGAAGTCCGTGCCTGGTCGGTTCCCGAGGGAACCCGGGCCCAAAACGCTGCGGGGAAGATTCACACGGACATGGAAAGGGGATTCATCAAAGCCGAGGTGGTCTTCTGGGAGGAACTGGTTCGCGCTGGTGGGTGGGTTTCCGCAAAAGAAAAGGGGTTTTTGCGTTTGGAAGGAAAAGATTATAAGGTCCAGGATGGGGATGTCATTTTATTTAAATTTCAGGCGTAAAGGAGGTACTTAAAGTTGGTCATTCGGAATTTTATCATCCTGTTAATTGATTTAATTTTCGGGGCCCTCATCGGGCTGGAATTGAAATTTTCCCTTTTGGGCCAGCTTTTCATCGAGCCTTACCGGTCTCTTATGCCGGCTGGATGGGGAATTCTTTTCCTTCTCTGGCTCCTGGTTCAAATCCCGGTGGTCAAAAAGGCTGTCTGGCCAGCCCTTGGAGCTATAATTGGACTTGCGGTAGCAGCCATTATTCCCCTCTGGGAAAACCTTCCAGCAATTCACCTGGAAACAATTTTCGGTCCAGCTCTGTCGTTAATTTTCATCCTTTTGGCAACTGTTTTTGTTTCCCTTCCCCTGGAAAGGGCTGAAGCTCTGAGCAACTATCTTCCTGTTTTAAGGAGCAAGAGGATCATCATTCATTCCCCCGCAGGGCCATTCTGGCTTTTGTTTTCTATTGCCCTGGGGATCATCGGCGGAGTCACCTTATATCATCATTGGATCCCTTCCGCTTTTTTGATCTTTGTCAGTTCCCCCGAGCTTTTCCGGCTTATCTTTTATGTCCTTTTTGCCTCCTTATCCGGGTATTTAACCCTTTCCCCAGGTTGGGGAGCTTTTTCAGTTGCCCTCTTTGTTTTTTCCACGGAGTTTACCTTTCAATTCCTCTATACGGCTTACGCTTCATTAAGGGAAATGGTTTGGGAATTTGCGGGGATTTTTCTCGATCCCGCAAGGGTGATCGCTCCCTTGGCTTTCATCGTCGTTTCCTTCCTTTGGGGTTGGGCTTCTGGGAGATATGCCCGGAACCGACAGGCCCTTAAAGAAGCAAGGTTGGAAGCCCAGGTTGAAAAAGGCCCGGAAGCTCCCCCTCCTTCCCAAGAAAACCTCCAGATTGAGGCTCCCAACCCACCATCCTTAAAGAACTGTCCATCTTGCGGGGCTTCCATTGACCCAGAAGCGGTTTTTTGTCCTAAGTGTGGGTTTAAGCAGGAAGGGTAGAATTTTTCCCCCTATATGGTAAAATACCTTGAATTTTAACCCTGTTCCGTAAAAGCGGAACCATTTAGCCCGAAGGGAGTGATTTTTTTGCGTCAATACGAAACATGTTTCATTCTTCGCTCTTCGCTTTCTCCTGAAGAGACGGAAAAGGTGATGGAAAAAATCCAGAGCCTGATCACCGAATCCGGTGGGGAAATCCTCAAGAGGGACTCCTGGGGAAAGCGGCGGTTGGCTTACACCATCGAAAAGGAGAAGGAAGGCCAATACTTCTTCCTTCAGTTTAAGGAGAACCCCGCAGCCCTGATGGAATTCAAAAGGCAGTTAAAACTAATGCCCGAGGTCTTGCGATTCATGGTTTTAAAATTAGAGGACGGAGGAAAAAGTGCTGAATAGGGTTTTTTTAATTGGCAGGTTGACCGCTGATCCCCAGTTGAAATTTACCCAGCAGGGAACTTCTTTCGCCACCTTCACGGTCGCCGTTGACACCGTCTCCTTGACCCCTTCCGGGGACAAGCGGACTAATACGGACTTTATTGATGTTGTCGTCTGGAGGAAGCAGGCGGTAAACGTATCTAATTTCCTGAAGAAAGGACGGTTGGTCTTCATCGAGGGAAGGCTGGCAATTCGTTCTTATGAGACCCAAGACGGGCAGAAGAGGAAAAAAGCTGAAGTAATCGCCCGGCAAGTCAAATTCCTGGAAAAAGCGGGCGTTCCCGCGGAGACGGGTGAATTGCCCGAGCTTCCCGAAACCGAGGAAGAGGAAATTCCTGACCTTGGAAATGCAGACCTGGTTCCAGACACTGGAAACGACATACCCCTATAGGAGGAAATAGATGGAAGTTTCAAGAAGAAAGATGAGAGTTTCAAGGGACCGGAGGCCTAAGAAAAAATTCTGCGTTTTTTGCGCGGAAAAGGTGGAGGAGATCGATTATAAGGATATCAGCAGGTTAAAAAGGTTCCTTTCCGAGAAGGGGAAGATCATCCCCAGGAGGGTAACGGGAAACTGCGCCAAGCATCAAAGGGTCCTCGCCCGGGCAATTAAGCGGGCGAGGGAGATGGCCCTGATCCCCTACACCTCTGACCAAAAATGAAAGTAATCCTTTTAAAGGATCATCCTTCCCTGGGAAAGGAGGGTGAGGTGGTCAACGTAAGCGATGGCTTCGCCAGGAATTTTCTGATCCCCCGGGGTATTGCAGCGGAGGCAACCCCGGGAATTGTCCAGGTTTTCCAAGAGAAAAAAGCCTCCCTTAAACAAAGGGAAGCCAAGGATCGCGCTGCAGCCCTGGCAATCGCTGAAGCCTTAAAAGGAAAGCGGATTGTGATCCCTGCGGAAGCCGGGGAAAAGGGAAGGCTTTTCGGTTCAGTAACAAACCAGCAGATCGTGGAGACGATCGAAGCTCTTTTCGGTTACCACCTGGACAAGAAGATGGTCATGTTGGATGAATCCATCCGCAGTGTGGGGGTCCATAAAGTCCCGATCAAACTCTTTCGGGATGTGCACCTTGAGCTGGAGGTTGAGGTCGTAAAGAAGGAGGATTAAGGAAGTGAAAACGGAAGTAACCCGCCTTCCTCCTTATAATTTAGAAGCGGAACAAGCTGTTTTGGGGTCAATGCTCATTGACCGGGACGCAATTGCCCAGGCTCTGGAAATTTTAACCCCCGCGGATTTTTATCGGGAGCCCCACGGTGTGATCTTCAGCGCCATTTCCGAAATTTTTGAAAAAGGGGAGCCGGTGGACATCGTCACCGTGGTGGACTTTTTGAAGGATAAAGGGAAACTGGAACTGGTAGGGGGGGCTTCGTACATTGCCTCCCTTGCCCAGGTCGTTCCCACCGCTTCCAACGTTGTCTACTATGCCAGAATTGTGGAGGAGAAGGCAACCCTAAGAAGGCTGATCGAGGTGGGGACAAAAATCGCCTCTTTAGGGTACGATACGGAAACCAACGTGGAAGAACTGGTTGATCAAGCCGAAAAACTGGTTTACATGATCGCCCAGAGGCGGATGTCCAGCGACCTTATCCCCATGAACGAGCTTGTGAAAACAAGTTTTGAAAGAATCGACACCCTCTTTCAGAAAAAAACCCAGACAACGGGCGTCCCTTCGGGTTTCGAGGCTTTGGATCGCATCACCAGGGGTTTCCAGCCTGCCGATTTGATCATTGTGGCTGCCCGTCCCTCTGTGGGAAAAACCTCTTTCTGTCTCAATATCGCCGAGCACGTAGCGATAAAGGAAAAGATCCCCGTGGCCATCTTCTCCCTGGAAATGTCCGCGGAGATGCTCGTTCAAAGGGTTCTCTGCTCCCGGGCAATGGTGGACAATCAAAGGCTGAGGAGCGGTTTCCTCGACGACCAGGATTTCCATCGTTTGACCACCGCTTACGGAGAACTCTACCAGGCGCCCATTTTTATCGATGACACCCCCGGAATTTCGGTCATGGAAATTCGGCTTAAAGCGAGGAAGTTGAAGTCGAAAATGGGGGGCTTGGGACTGGTAATTGTGGACTACCTTCAACTGATGAGCACCCGAGGCAAGGCGGAGAATCGCGTTCAGGAAATTTCGGAGATCACCAGGAGTTTAAAGAACCTTGCCCGGGAGCTCAACGTACCCTTCCTGGTCATTTCTCAACTTTCCCGGGAGGTGGAAAAGAGGGAGAGCAAGAAGCCTCAACTTTCGGACCTGAGGGAGTCCGGTTCCATTGAACAAGATGCCGACGTGGTGATTCTCCTTTACCGCCCCGACGTGTATCAACGCAATCTGGCCGATCCGGGGGTTACAGAGGTGAACATCGCCAAGCACCGCAATGGCCCCACGGACGTGATCGAATTGAAATTCCTCTCCCAGTTCACCAAGTTCGTTTCCATCGATAAGGCAAGGAAAGAGGAATATTAGAGGGGATATTTTTCGGGGACCTTTGGTAAGCCTACCCAAAATTTACAAAACCGGTTATAATCACCATGGCTCCGGAAGGAGACTATTTTTTTCCCGCCTTAATATTTGAGGCAAGCCGAATTACGGGTAAAATTCGCTTAAGGGAAAATCAATTTTGTGGGCCGTTAGCTCAGACGGTAGAGCATCTGCCTTTTAAGCAGAGGGTCGCAGGTTCGAGTCCTGCACGGCTCACCATTTTTTTAATTAAACCATGAAAGCCTGGGTCCTCCGCTCTCAAGGAAAACCGATCAGGGAAAGGCTAAATTTTGAGAATTTTCCCGATCCTGTTCCTCACCAGGGTGAATTGTTGGTCAAGGTTTCTGCCTGCGCTTTATGCCGAACAGATTTACACATCCTTGAAGGGGACATCCCAGCGCACAAACTTCCCCTTATCCTCGGCCACCAAATTGTGGGAAGGGTATTTAAGGTTGGGAAAGGCGTGAAAAAATTCCGGGTTGGCGATCGAGTGGGAATCCCCTGGTTAAACAGCGTTGACCAATCCTGCGATTTCTGCAAAAAGGGCCTGGAGAATTTATGTTCCGAGGGAAGGTTCACCGGCTACGATGTTGATGGGGGTTTTGCTGAATACACCATTATTAAAGAGGATTTTGCCTATGCTCTTCCCGAGGGACCCAGGGATTACGATCTGACCCCGCTATTGTGCGGGGGAGTGATCGGCTACCGGGCATTTCGTCTGGCCGAAGTTTCCCCGGGGGGGAAGCTCGGCCTTTATGGTTTTGGTTCCTCCGCCCACATCATCCTTCAGCTTGCAGTTAAGAAAGGGATCAAGGTCTTTGTCCGCTCAAGGGGGAGCTCGCGCCTTGAACTGGCAAAGACACTGGGTGCCACCTGGACAGGCGATTATTTTTCTCCTCTTCCGGAAGCCCTTCATTCGGTTATCATCTTCGCTCCCGCCGGGGAGATTGTCCCTCTGGCCCTTAAAGATGTGGAACGAGGGGGGAGGGTGATCCTCGCGGGGATCCACATGACCCCGATCCCCTCTTTTCCCTATCAATTGATTTACCAGGAGCGGATGTTAAAATCCGTGGCTAATTCCACGAGGAACGACGTAAAGGAATTTTTAGAGGAAGCAATTCAGCACCAAGTGAAACCGGAGATAACTCTTTACAAATTCCAGGATCTCCCCCAGGCCTTTGAGGACCTGTCCTCCGGGAAGCTCAAAGGGACCGGGGTTATTCTGGTAAAAAACGCATGACTTTTTTTGCTGGAGGAAGTTGATGGCTCAGTTAATCATCCACGGAGGGGCGGGGAAGATCCGGGAGGAGGAGGAACACCGAAAGGGTATTCAAGAAGCATTAAAATTGGGGTGGGAAGCTCTTTTAAATCAGGGGCCTCTTGAGGCGGTCCTGGCTGCCGTCTGCTCAATGGAGGACAACCCGGTATTTAATTGCGGCTTCGGTTCCTCCCTAAATCTGGAAAAAGAGGTTGAGATGGACGCTTCCGTGATGCTTTCGGATGGCTCCTTCGGGGGTGTGGCGGCTTTGAAGGCGGTCAGGCACCCGATCCTGGTTGCCCGGAAAGTGATGGAGGAGACGGACCACCTCCTCCTTTCCGGGGATGGCGCCTTAAAGTTCGCGCGAAAAATGGGATTTGAACCCTTCGATCCCGCCACAGAGGAAAGGTTAAAAATTCTCGAGGAACAAATTCAATCCGGAAACCTTCCTTACCTTCCTCGTCTTTCCCGGGCCTTGAGGGAAAATCCTTCTCAAGTTTTTGAAAAGTGGGGAACCGTGGGGGCAGTTGCCCGGGATGACACAGGGGTGATTGCCGTGGCCACCTCCACCGGGGGGATTTCGGGGAAACTTCCCGGAAGGGTAGGGGATTCCCCCATTCCCGGGGCAGGCACTTTCGCCTCCAATTTCGGTGGAGTCTCTTGCACCGGACATGGCGAGGAGATCCTCCGGCTTCTTCTCGCTTTCAGGGCCTGTGAGGGAATGCAATTTAAAACCGCTCCCCAGGTCCTGGAAGAACTGGCTACCTGGGCAAATAGCCGGGGTTGCTCTTGCGGGCTAATTGGGATTGACTGGCGGGGAAACATTGGATTTGCTTTCAATACCCAGAGCATGTCCTACGGGTTCACCGATGGAAAGAGAACGGTGATTTTTTAAAACCCGAAAGAGTCCTTGCGCCTTTTTTTCTAATCGGGTAAACTATCACGGCGTTATTTTCGCCCTCATCGTCTAGCGGCCCAGGACATCGCCCTTTCAAGGCGAAAACGGCGGTTCGACTCCGCCTGGGGGCACCAAAATCCTTTCACCCGAAAGAAAAAATCTGGCATAATTATTTAAGAGGGCTTATCTGGGGAGTCGTCCAGTGGTAGGACAACGGACTTTGGATCCGTAAACGGTGGTTCGAGTCCATCCTCCCCAGCCATTAGAGAAAATGATTTATTCAGCTGTCCTGGCAGCAGGATTAGGAAAAAGAATGAAATCCGACCTCCCCAAGGTCCTCCACCCAATCCTGGGGAGGCCGATGATTTTTTATGTCCTCGATGCCCTGAGCTTCCTTCCTCCTGAAAAAGTTTTCCTGGTGATCGGGCACAAGGGGGAACTGGTGAAAGAAAAGGTCCAGGGGAACTTTAATTTCGTTTATCAAAACGAACAATTGGGGACTGGCCACGCCCTCGCCCAACTTGAGCCATTCCTTTCCCGGGAATCAGGAACGCTTGTCGTTGTTCCAGGGGATATGCCCCTTTTGGAAAAAAAGCACATTGAGCAAGTCCTCGCCTTTCATGAAAAGGGGGAATATCTGGCAACCATCCTTACAGCCTTGGTTGAAGACCCTTCCACCCTGGGGAGGGTTCTTCGGGAGAAGGACGGTTCCTTCAAAGTGATCGTGGAGGAAGCAGATGCTTCCGAGGAGGACCTGAAAATCAGGGAGGTCTGTACTTCCGTGTACGCCTTTCGCCTCCCCGAGATCTTCGGATTTTTAAAGATGCTCAAGCCGGAAAATAGGCAAGGGGAATATTACTTGACCGACGTTTTTCCCTTGATGAAAAAAAGCGGGAAGGTCGGGGTTGTTACCGCTGAGGATATCCCCATAATTGGGGTGAATGACCGGGAACAACTCTATTCTTCACAGGAAGCCTTGCGTTCCCGCCTTTTTTCTCGTTTAATGAAAGAGGGTGTAACCCTGGAGGATACCAGGACAATTTTCATTGACTGGAATGTTCAAATCGGCCGGGATACCGTGATAAAGCCATTCACCTTGATTGAGGGGAATACGGTGATTGGTCAATCCTGCGTCCTTGGCCCTTTTATTTGGTTGAAGGACGAGATCGTGGAAGATTACTCCCAAATTTGGGGAAAAATAGAGAGGAGATCAAAGTGAGCACTCCTGAGAGAATCCATCTTTTTACCGGAAACAGCAACCGACCTCTGGCCGAGGAAGTTGCTGGTTTTTTGGGGATTAAACTCGGTGAGATGGAAGTTTCCCGATTCGCTGACGGGGAGACAAGGGTTAGGTGCGCGGAGAGCGTGAGGGGGCTTGACGTCTTTGTCCTTCAGCCTACCTGCCCACCTGTAAATGAAAATTTGATGGAACTTTTAATTATTATCGATGCTTTAAAGAGGGCCTCCGCGAAGAGCATCACCGTCCTCGTACCCTATTACGGGTATGCCCGTCAGGATCGGAAAACCCGACCCCGGGAACCCATCACCGCAAAACTGGTAGCCGATTTAATCACCGTTGCCGGGGCAAACAGGGTGGTAGCTGTGGACCTTCACGCAGGTCAAATTCAGGGTTTCTTCAATATCCCCTTCGATAACCTCACAGCTTCCCTCCTTTTCCAGGATTACTTTTCCCGGAAAGGAGTCCAGGACGCGGTGATCGTTGCCCCGG
The DNA here is from genome assembly GCA_024655965.1 of Caldisericota bacterium. Classification (GTDB taxonomy): domain Bacteria; phylum Caldisericota; class JANLFM01; order JANLFM01; family JANLFM01; genus JANLFM01. Next base: position 223,742 of record JANLFL010000003.1, read on the forward strand.
ACATAGGCAGGGTTCCCCGGACCAGGATTCTTTCCAGCAAGATGAACTGGTCTCTGGCAATCGTGGAGAAGAGAAGGCCCGAACCGGATAAAGCTGAAGTGGCAAGCGTCATCGGGGACGTGAAAGGGAAGCTCGCCATATTGGTTGACGATATGATTACCACGGGTAATACCTTAATCACGGCAGCGGAAGCAGTATGGAAAAACGGAGCGCGGAAAATTCTTGCGGCTTGTACCCACGCAGTCCTCGTTGGCGAGGCGATTAAAAAACTTGAGGAGTCCCCAATTGAGGAGCTTGTGGTAACGAACACCGTCCCAATTCCCCCGGAGAAAATGCTTCCCAAGATCACGGTTCTTTCCGTGGCTCCCCTTCTGGGAGAAGCGATAATTCGAATTCTTGAGAACCGGTCAATTTCTGATTTGTTCACCGTTGGCGCATCAGAACAAATTGCACTTTATTGAAACCAGGAAAGGAGAATTAACATGGCTGAAATCACTCTTGAGGTATATACAAGAAGCACGAAATCAAAAGGGGAAACACGGGGACTAAGGCAACAGGGGAAAATCCCTGCGATCCTTTACGGAAAAGGAGTCTCTCCTCTTCCTCTTTCTGTTGACGGGAAAGCCTTTCAAAAAGCCCTAAAGAACCCCGCCGGCTTAAATGCCATTTTTAAGCTCAAAGTAAAGGATGATGGTTCCGAGGATTCTTATATCGCCATGGTAAAGGACATTCAGCGGGATTACCTGAATGAAAACATCCTCCATGTTGATTTCCATGCTATCTCCCTGACGGAAAAAATTTCCGTCATGATCCCCGTGCGCCTGGTTGGCGTTTCCAGGGGGGTCAAGGAAGGAGGAGTCCTCCAGCAGAACCTCCACGAGATCGAAGTAGAGTGCCTTCCCACCCAGATACCACCCCATATTGACCTGGATATTTCCAACCTGGAGATCGGCGACTCTCTTTTTGCTCGGGACATTCCCCTTCCCGAAGGCCTATCCCTTTTGACCGATGGGGGCTCCCCCATTGTGACCATCGTTCCTCCCGAAGTTGAGGAAGCTCCGGCGGAAGCCGCCCCCGCAGAGCAAGAGACCCCTTCGGCTCCTCCCTCTGAAAAAGCTGAGGCCAAAAAAGAATAAATTTGAAACTGATTGTTGGGCTGGGTAACCCCGGAAAACAATTCGAGAAAAACCGCCACAATATTGGATTTCGGATCCTGAGGGCTTTTGCCAGGAAAAGGGGGTTAACCCCTTGGGTGAGGAGGGGAAATTCCAGGTTCATCCTTCATGCCGACTTTACCCTCCTCCTCCCCTTAACTTTTATGAACAGATCGGGAATCGCCGTAAAAAAATGGATGATTCAATTGGGGGTCTCCCCATCTGAAATTCTGGTCATCCACGACGACGTGGACATCGAATTCGGGGAAATCAGGTTTAAATCGGGGGGGTCCAGCGGAGGGCACAAAGGCTTGAATTCCATCATTTCGGAAATAAAAACCCAGGACTTCTCCCGCTTGAGGTTCGGAATTGGAAAGGACCCCGATTTTCCCACGGAGGAATTCGTGCTCCAGGATTTTTCCCCGGAGGAAGAAGGAAGGATTCAAGTTCTTTTGGAAAGCGCAATTCAAGGATTGGACCTCTGGTTGGAAGAAGGAATTGAAGCCTGCATGAACCGGTTCAATCGAAAAAATTTACTTTCCCCTTGAACCTTTTCCGAGTTTTCCACCCCGGAACCTCCTTAATCTCTTATTTGAAGGAACGCCCCCAAAGGGGCTCAATTCTTTTGGGGAAAGTCCTTCAGGGCTACTTTCCTTTTCTTTTGGGTATCCTCAGGGAAGAATTTAAATCCCCCGTCCTGGCCCTCTATTCCCAGGAAGACGACCTGGAGAAGGGGTTCCTGCTCTTGAAGGCCCTGGGGTTTCCTGTTTTTAAATTCCCCGGTTTTCAAGGATACCTGGGGGAAAAATCCCCCCTGGATCCCGCCATCCGTGGGGAGAGGATATCAACCCTCAGGGCAATTAAAAGCGAGAAAAACCCCGTGGTCCTTTCCAAGGTAAAATCGATCCTCCAGTTGACTCCCCCTCCCGAGTACCTTGAGAAGTTCTCTTTGAAACTCAAGAAGGGCTCCCAATATCCCTGGGAGGAACTCCTGGGGTATTTGAATCAAATTGGGCTTCAAAGGGTCCCCAGAGTGGAACAGCTCGGGGAATATTCCGTAAGAGGGGGGATCATAGATGTATTCACCCCTTCCAATGACCTTCCTTTACGGTTTGAGTTCTTGGGGGATGAACTTAATTCAATAAGGATTTTCGACCCGGAAACTCAGGTTTCCCGGGAGGAAATAGAAGAAACGGTTCTCCTCCCCTGGAGGCTTTTTGAGGTCAAAGAAGAAAGGCTTATTGACCTGGAAGAGGCTTTCAAAATCCAGATCGAAAAGTTAAAGAGGGACCGGAAATTCTCCGAGGCCCGATTCTTATCCCAGACCTTCATGCGGGATCTCGAATACCTGAAAAAGGGGATTAGCTTCCTCGAAGAGGATTATTATCTTCCCTTTTTCGCCCGGAATTCCTTCCTCTGGGAGCACCTCCCATCCGACTTCATCCTGATTTGCGAGGAAAAATCGCGAATCTCGCATGCTTTTGAAGAATTCCTCAATTCATCACGAAGGATTTACCAAGAAGCTTTAGATAGGGGGGAACAGGTTCCTTACCATTCGGGGATCTTTTTTAAATGGGAAGAATTCCAGGAGGAATTGGAAAGCCGAAGGGCGGTTTTTTGCACTCCCTTTAGTTCTCGGGTAGAGCTCCCCCTTGAAGCCCCCCCTCCTTTGCCCCAGTTCGCAGACTTGTCATTGCAATTGAGGTCCTGGCTCAATTCCGGAAAAACTGTCCTTTTTGCCGGAAAGGGAGCCCGGAGGTACAGGGGTCTCCTGGAAGGGGAAGGAATCTCCTTTCAGGAAGTGAGCTCTTTCCGAGAAGAAGTGAGTTCGGAATCACCGATAATCTGGGATTTTCCCCTTCCTTCGGGATTCGTCAATTCCGCCTCCGGATTAGTCGTCCTTTCAGATTTCGAGCTTTTTGGCTGGAAAAAGAGGACCTTTGCGGAAAGCAAGTACAAGCAGGCCAAAGCCGTTTCCTCAGCTGAGCAGCTTCAGGTAGGCGATTACGTTGTCCACCAGACTTACGGCATTGGAATCTACCAGGGCCTCCAGACTCTGAACATCGACGGAGTTAGCCGGGATTATTTCAAAATCGCCTATGCGGGGGAGGACAAACTATACATTCCCAGCGACCAGGTCTTTCTTATTCAAAAATACCTTGGGGACAGCGTTAAACTCCCTCCTCTAACCAGGTTAAACACCACCGAGTGGGCAAGGACTAAGAAGAAAGTCAAGGAGTCCGTGGAAAAGGTCGCCCAGGAACTCCTTCAAATCTATGCAAAAAAGGAGACCTCATTTCCTGAACCTTTCTTTCCCCTGGAGCCTTGGGAAACGGACCTCTCTCAATCTTTCCCTTACGAAGAAACCCCGGACCAAGCCCAAACAATTGCCGATGTCCTCCGGGATCTGGAAAGGGGGAAATGGATGGATCGGCTGGTCTGCGGTGATGTGGGTTACGGAAAAACTGAGGTTGCCATTCGGGCTGCCTTTCGAACCGTTTCCGGGGGGAAACAGGTTGCGGTTCTCGTTCCCACCACCATCTTATGCCAGCAGCACTTCAACACTTTTCAAGAAAGGATGAAAGGTTTCCCGGTGAGGATTGGGGTTCTCTCTCGCTTTAAGTCCCCGAGAGAGCAAAACATGGTGATCAAGGGGTTGAAAGAGGGAAAGGTCGATATCGTGATCGGGACCCACAGGTTGCTTTCCGAAGACGTTCGGTTCAAGGATTTAGGGCTCCTGATCATCGACGAAGAGCATAGGTTCGGGGTATTGCAGAAGGAGAAGATCAGGAAAATAAAAGGAAGCGTTCACGTTCTCAGCCTCTCCGCCACCCCAATTCCCCGGACGCTTCAGATGAGCCTTCTTGGAATAAAGGATACGAGCGTGATGGAAACTGCCCCTCAAAACCGGTATCCGGTGAAGACCTTCGTCACCGAGTTCTCCGACGACCTGATCAAGAAAGCCATCCTTTATGAACTTAACCGGGAAGGCCAGGTTTACTTTGTTCATAACCGCATTCAGGCCCTTCCCAGGCTCTACGGGAAACTGGGGGAACTTGTTCCCCAAGCAAGGATCGGGATTGCCCACGGAGGGATGCCAGAGGAAAGGTTGGAACAGGTAATGTGGGATTTCGCCCAGGGGGAGTACGATGTCCTCCTTTGCACCACGATAATTGAATCGGGAATTGACATCCCCAGGGCCAATACCCTCATCGTGGCGGATGCCCACAATTTGGGCCTGGCACAACTCTACCAGCTCCGGGGAAGAGTAGGTAGGAGCGACGTCCGTGCTTACGCTTACTTTTTGTACCCCAAATCTCGGGCTCTAAGCGAAGAAGCGGAAAAGAGACTACAAACGATTCGCGATTTCTCTCAATTAGGGACGGGAATGAAGATTGCTTTAAAGGACCTGGAAATAAGGGGGGCCGGAAACCTTCTGGGTAAGGAGCAGCATGGGTTCATGCTCCAGGTTGGATTTCAAATGTACCGGGAGATGCTCGAGGAGGCAATCGAGAGGGTTAAAAAAGGGGAGGAGCTGCTTCTTCCTTCCGAAGAGCGTCCGGTAATTGAAATCGGGGTTAACGCCTTCATTCCTTCGGATTACATGGACCCGGAAAGTAAAATTGAATTTTACGAAAAACTGGCAAGTTTAAAATCAAAGGAAAAATTGAATCTGTTAAAAGCTGAAATGCGGGACAGGTTTGGACCCATTCCCCCTCCCTCCGAACTCTTATTTAAAGTTGTTGAGGCGCGCGTACTCTGCGAAAGGATAAAAATAAGCAAGGTAGTCCGCGAGGGAAACCTCCTGGTTTTTTACTGGAAAGAGGAACCCTATTTTGATCCCCAGAGACTCGTGATCCTTTCCCAAACTTTCCCCCGGCGGTTAAAGATTAAAGAGGATCATTTCTATTTAAGGCTGGAAGGCGAGCATGATGGAGAGATGGTCGATTTTGTGCTAAAAGTTTTAGGTATCCTTGAAAAGGAAGGGGGGCAAGCTTGAAAAATATTTTCTGGGTGACCGAAAATCTGGCTTTCTCTCCCCAGGTGATTCCCGAGGATTTCCAAGATTTATTTCGGGATGGGATCGGGGCAGTAGTTTCCCTCACGATCTCTCCCTTGAATAAGGAGGATTTTCCGGGGTTTGAACTCTTCCACCTGCCAATGGAAGAAAAGGTCCCCTCTCTTTCCCAGATCCAGGAATTCCTTTCGTTCCTGCGCTTGATGAGGACCATGAAGCGGAAGGTATTAGTGCATTGCTACGCAGGCCTTGAAAGGAGCCCGACAATGGTCGCCTCATACCTCATAAGTTCGGGAATGAAACCTCAAGAAGCCATTTCCCGGATAAGATATCTCCGTCCGGAGGCCATAAACCAGGAGGAGGAACAATTCTTGAACGGTCTACCCTCCCTCCTAAAATTCGATTGCCCAAAAGATGGTGAATCGTTTGAAAACCTTCTCCAGGTGATGAGGACCCTGCGAAAAAAATGTCCTTGGGATAAGGAGCAATCCCACCAGAGCTTGGCAAAATACCTGATCGAGGAATCATGGGAGTTGCAATCAGCGATAGGAAGTGGGGATCCGGAAAAAATAAAGGACGAGCTGGGGGATGTCCTTCTTCAGGTCGTTTTCCACGCAGTAATCGGTGAGGAAAGCGGGGATTTCACTGTTTCCGATGTAATTTACCATTTAATTGAAAAGTTAGTCCGCCGTCATCCCCATGTCTTTTCCTCCCAGGCTTCCCTCACCCCCGATGGGGTAAAAAAGCAATGGGAAGAATTGAAATCGGAGGAGGGAAGATCGGGGCAAGAGAACAGGAGAAAATACATGCCCGCCCTCCTTCGCGCGGAAAGAATCCAGGAATCCGCCTCCGTAAATGGCTTCGATTGGGAATCCCCATCGGGAATCCTGGAGAAATTCCGGGAAGAGATGGGAGAATTGGAAGCTTTACTTGAAGGGAAAGATACAGAAAGGATGCGGGAAGAAATCGGGGACCTGCTATTTACCCTGGTCAACCTTTCCCGCTTTTTGAAGATCAACCCTGAAGAGGCCCTTCACCTGGCCACGGATAAATTCCTTGAAAGGTACGAAAAGGCCAGACGAAAGATCCAGGAAAAGGGGCTCAAACCCAGCAACCTTTCCCCGGAGGAAATAGATGGTTTTTGGGAAGAAACGAAAAGAGAGGACCCAGCTCGAGACAAACATAAGGGCGAATAACTTCAACGGTCTTTTCAATTCCCTCGCCCAGAACATGGTCCTTCCTTTCCTGGGGGTTTTCGCCCGGGATTTGGGGGCGAGTTCCTTCCAGTTCGGCCTCCTGAATGCCCTCCCTTCCGCGGTATCCACAATTTCCTTTCTCCCGGCCCTCCCCTGGATTGAAAGGCAAAAGGAAAAGGTTAAATTCACTGCCATCCTCACCTTGATCGCCAGAATGTTTTACCCTTTGTTCGCCCTGGCCACCCTTTTGGACAACGGGGTTTACCTTCTCCTCGCCTTTTATGGCTTATCCGCTCTTCCATGGTCCTGGAGCAGTCTTTCCTGGAAGTCCCTGGTCGGCGATGCCATCCCCGAGGATAGCCGAGACCACGCTTTTTCCCAGAGGAACAGGCTGGTGGCAATTTCCAGCATCCTTATCACCTTGCTCGCGGGAATGGTCATGGACGCCCTAAAATTTCCCTGGAGCTACCGGGTAGTTTTCCTCGCCTCCTTCATCTTCTCCCTGGCTGAGGTTTCCTTCCTTTTCCGGATGAAGCCCCTTGTTCATTTAAGCGAGGCCCGGACCACGATTCCCTTGAGGATGATTTTTAAGGTCAGCCCTGAATACCGAAGGTTCACCATCGGCAACCTGATCTTCCAGATCGGTTACCAGGGTTTATTGCCCCTCTTCACGATTTACACGGTTCAAAATTTAAAGGCTACCCCGGGCTGGGTCTCCCTGATCAGCATTGCTTCAGCAATCGGGCAGATCGCTTTTTACCCCTTATGGGCGAAATTTTCCCGGCGATTCGGCCAGAGGTTGTTGATTTCCCTGGCATCTTTTTTGATGGCTCTCTCTCCCATTTTTTACGCTCTTTCCACCAACCTCCTAAGCCTTGTGATTTTCAATTTTTTCATCGGCGCTTTCTGGGCAGGTTATTACCTGGTTTCTTTCAATTTTCTTCTCACCGTTTCCCCTTCTGATTCCCGGGAAAGGTACATTGCCATTTTTAACACTCTGACAAACGCCACCGGCATTTTTTTGCCCCTTCTGGGGGTGGGTCTTTCCAGCCTGATCGGGATCCGGCTGGCCTTTTTAGTTGGCGCGGCCTTCAGGGCGGGAAGCGGGCTATACCTCTTTCTTAAATTGGAGCGGAAATGAACCGTTCTGCTATAATCGGGATGTATTGATTGGAAAGGAAGGCTACCCATGAGCAAAAAACAAAGAGCACGGAAACAAGCAGAACTTGAACGGAAAAAACAACTTAAGTCAAAGGGTTCTCACATTAGCTCCAGGTACCAGAAAATCTTGAAATGGGTAGGAATTGGAGCGGGGGTGGCGATCGTTATCCTCGCGGTGGTCCTCGGTTTCTGGTATTTTTCCACCAAAAACGTTGTGGCCTACGTTGGGGGAGAGAAAATTTATCGGGCTGATGTTGACCGCTTGCTTTACTCCTGGCTTTCCCAGCTCAACATTCAGGAAGGGGATATTCAGGTGGGTTCCGAGGAGTGGAACAACCTCTGGAACCAGATGCGGGAAAGCCTGATTCAGGAAAAATTGGCTCTAAAAGAGGCCAGAAGAAGAGGGCTTGAGCCAAGCCCAACTGAAATCGATGAGGAAATCAAAAAATTTGAGGAACAGCAAGGGTTGACAGAGGACGAGATTAAGACAAACCTTTCCAAGCAGGGTAAAACCTGGGAGGAGTTTCAAAACGCCATGTCGGAGCAAATCCTCAGGCGAAAGATCTACGAGGAGATTACCGGGACTGTGACCGTCACCGCCCAGGATATTGACGATTACTTCAGCCAGTTCCATAAAAACTACGATCAGACGGAACAGGTGGCCTTGAAATTCATTTTCTTGACCTACGTTCAGACAGTTAATGGAAACCGGAGCGAGGAGGACACGATTAAACTTGGCCAGGAGCTCATCCAGAGGATAAAAAACGGTGAGGACTTTGGGGAGCTGGCAAAGCAGTACTGCGAAGATAACACGGTCAAAAATAAATCCGGGGACCTCGGCTTCATTGAAAAGGATGATTATGTGGGAGCCTTCGGGGAACAGTTCCAGGAGACCGCTTTTTCCCTCAAGGTTGGGGAGCTGAGCGACCTCGTTCCCGTCAAGAATGGCTACGGTATCTTCTACGTTTACGACCGTAAGGAACCCTATGAGGCCAAACTGGATGACCCATACAAATTCCACTTCCGTCAGATTCAGCTGGACGACCGGCAAACGGCAGAGGGCGTCCTGAATAGACTTTCGGAGGGCCAGGATTTTGCGGAATTAGCCAAAAGCACTTCCACCGATACCACCACCGCCTCCTCGGGCGGAGATATGGGCACCATTGAAAGGAATAACCTAAAAAAATGGCAATTGGACGCTCTCTGGGGAATGTCCCCGGGGTCAATTTCCGGGATCATCGAAACGGATGGCAAGTTCTACATCCTCAACCTGGTTGAGGTGAAAACCATAAAGGAGGATATTCTCGATACTTTGACCGAGAAGAAGAAAACGGAAGCCTGGAATAAATTTATCGAAGAATTGAAATCCCAGGTGGAAATCGTAACCCTATAGAGAAATGAAAAAAACCCTGTATAATTTTTTTGCGGAAAATCAGGGTTTAAGGAGGTGAGGATATTAAAATTTTCTTAATGAGTTTAGGAAATTCTCAATTTTAAAAAAGGAGGTTTGAAATGAAGAAGTTCCTGATTGCTGTGTTAACATTGGCCCTGCTTCTGCCCCCCGCCATCTTGCCGGTAATTGCTCAACCTGCACTTTCTGACATTTCGGGGCACTGGGCTGAGGCCACCATCCTCAAATTAGTCGAAAAGAACTACATCTCCGGTTACCCTGATGGGACTTTTAAGCCCAACAACACCATTACCAGGGCGGAATTCGTGAAAATTTTGACCTCGGTAATGGGCATTGCCCCTGCTACGGGGGGAGAGTCTGCTTTTTCTGATGTTAGCACCTCAGATTGGTTCTTCGGCTTTGTCTCCGCTGCGGTAGAGAAAGGGATCATTGGAGGGTACCCCGATGGCACCTTCCGTCCCAACGATCCGATAACCAGGGAGCAGGCCGCCAAGATCGTGGTCCTCGCCAAGGGGATCGATCCTGCTGAAGTCGATACCGAGTATGTCTTCGAGCATGCAGGCAATTTTGTCGATAAGGATGGAATTTCCGACTGGGCAAAGCCCTTCGTGGCCGCCGCAGTTGAGAAAGGTATCATGAAAGGTGACGCCAACAACGCTTTCCGCGCCACCGAAAACATTACCAGGGCTGAGACCGCGGTAATCGCTTACCGCGTCATGCCCAAAGCCGGTATTAAGGTAGGTCTGGTCACCGACGTGGGCGGCCGCGGCGATAAGTCCTTCAACGATTCCGCTTTACGCGGACTCGAGGACTGGGCTGCGGGATGGGCCCTTGAAACCGTTCCCGCCGACCTCGCCAATGTAGGAATCACCTCCCTGGATGTAAACCCGGTGATCGTTGAGTCCAAGGCAAACGAGGACTACGTCCCCAACCTGACCAAGATGGCCGCCGATGAGAAGTGCGACCTGGTAATCGCCGTGGGCTTCATGCTCACCAGCGCGGTACAGGAAGTCTCTGCCCAGTTCCCCGACACCAAGTTCATGCTGATCGACGGCGTAATCACTGACGAAAATTTCAATGTCCTCGATCCCTATCCCGCAAACGTGGTTTCCTACACCTTCAAGGAGCACGAGGGTTCCTTCCTGGTGGGTGCGCTGGCAGGTTATATGACCAAGAACAACATCGTGGGCTTCATCGGGGGAATGGAAGTCCCGATCATCAAAAAGTTTGAAGCCGGATACAAGGCCGGTGTAATGACCGCTAACCCCGATGCCCAGGTGCTCGTGGGCTACACCGGAAACTTCACCTCCGCTGACGACGGGAAAAAGCTTGCAGTGGCCCAGTTCGGGCAGAATGCGGACATCATCTTCGCCGCTGCCGGCGCCTGCGGAATCGGCGTGATCGAAGCTGCCAAGGAAAAAGGCGAGGGCTACTTCGCCATCGGCGTTGACTCCGACCAGGACTACATGGCACCCGGTCGGGTCCTCACCTCTATGATCAAACACGTTGACCTTGCGGTTTGGCTGGCTTGCAAATCGGTCATCGACGGGACTTTCCAGGGTGGAATCGTTGACCTCGGTGTGAAAGAGGGCGGCGTCAACCACAGCCTTCTTACTTACACCAAGGACATTATCCCCCAGGAAGTTTTGGATAAAGTTGCAAGAATCCGCGACATGATTGCCAGCGGCGTTATCGTTGTCCCTGACACTCTTGAAAAGTTAGCTGAATTCAAGGCCCCTGCCATTCCGTAAACAAACCTTTTTGCGGGAGATGGGGGAAACCCCATCTCCCGTTCTTTTTAATTTGAGTTCGCAAAGAGGTGATCATGGCTGTCGCACTGGAGTTGAAAGGAATTACCAAGAGATTCCCCGGGGTTCTGGCTAATGATCATATCGATTTAACCATTAACGAGCAGGAAGTATTTGCCATCGTCGGGGAAAATGGGGCGGGGAAGACCACCCTGATGAACATCATTTATGGCCTATATCAGCCCGATTCAGGGAAAATTTTCGTTCGGGGGAAAGAGAGGAAAATCCACGGACCCGGGGATGCGATCTCTTTGGGAATTGGCATGGTGCACCAGCATTTCATGCTGGTCCCCGTTTTCACGGTCGCTGAAAATGTGGTCCTGGGAACTGAACCCACAAAATATGGAGGAGTCCTCGACCTGGATAGGGCAAGGAAAGAAGTGAGGGAATTCTCCGAAAAATTCGGCATGAAGATCGACCCCGACGCCCGGGTGGAACACATTTCCGTTGGTATGCAACAGAGGGTGGAAATTCTCAAAGCTCTCTTCCGGGGAGCGGAAATCTTGATCCTTGACGAGCCAACTGCCGCCCTTACTCCCCTTGAAACCCAGGAACTTTTTGAGACCATCCGGTCCCTGAAAGCTCAGGGCAAGACTGTAATTTTTATTTCTCATAAGCTTCAGGAAGTACTGGCGATAGCCGACCGGATCGCCGTTTTAAGGGGGGGAAAAGCGGTGGGAGTGGTGGACGCCAAAGAAGCCACCACTACCCAGCTGGCCAGGATGATGGTGGGAAGGGATGTGATTTTAGAGTACGAAAAGGCCCCTCCCAAATTGGGGGACGTCCTCCTTGAGGCCAGGAACCTCGTTGCCCAAAACGACCGGGGGATTACTTCTTTAAAGGGGGTTTCCTTCAAACTTCGGGCCGGGGAAATCCTGGGAATTGCCGGGGTTGAGGGAAACGGACAGGCGGAATTGGTGGAGGTCCTGACCGGTTTAAGGAGCCCCGTTTCAGGGGAATTAATTGTCAAAGGGAAGCCTTTCCGCTATGCCGATGCCCGTATCCTTCGGAACACTGGAATGGCTCACATCCCCTCCGACCGTCATAAACTGGGTTTGGTATTAAAATTCGACGTAGCCGAGAACCTCATTCTGGGGATGCATCATTCTCCTCCCTTTGCCAGGGGGAATGGAATTAATCGGGAGGAAGTGGAAAGATTTGCCCGAGAAAAAGTGATGGAATTCGATATCCGTCCCCACGACCATCGCATTCTTGCTTCCAAACTCTCCGGGGGAAATCAACAGAAGGTGATCGTCGCCCGGGAAATATCCGCCAAACCCGAGATCATGATCGCCTCTCAACCCACCCGGGGGCTGGATATCGGGGCTACGGAATTTGTCCACAAACAACTTTTGAAGGAGCGGGACAGCGGAAAAGCCGTCCTTCTCGTTTCCCTTGAACTCGATGAGATCCTTTCCCTTTCCGATCGAATCGCCGTGATGTATGGTGGGGAAATAGTTGCTGCCTTCGATTCCAAGGAAGTTTCCGAAGAAGAAATTGGCCTTTATATGCTTGGCGTGAAAAGACAGGAGGCCGTCTATGTCTGAGAAGATGGAAAATCCCAATAGCGCTGCCCTCGCATACCCCAAGTACAAGAGGTTTACCTACGAGCGAGTGGTTGATTTCCTCGTTCCCGTAGTCTGTATCATCCTTGGTTTTTTGGTGGGTATGATCTTGATCGCCATCGCCGGGAAAAGCCCGATCGGGGCTTATTACGCCCTTTTTAAAGGGGCGTTTGGAAGCCTGACAAACATCTCCGAATCCCTGCTGAAGGCGGCAATTTTAATTTTCACTGGTTTATCGGTAGGGCTCGCTTTTCGCTGTGGCCTGTTCAATATCGGAGCGGAAGGGCAATTCATGGTGGGGGCAATTTCCGCTGCCTTCATCGGGCACTGGGTCTCCCTTCCTCCTTATCTCCACATTCCCCTGGTCTTTCTTTTCGCCGCGCTGACCTCCGGAATTTGGGGTTTAATCGCCGGTTGGTTAAAAGTCACAAGGGGAGTGCACGAGGTCATTTCCACCATCATGCTCAACTGGATCGCTTATTACCTGATCCAAAACTGGCTGGTCACCGGACCCATGGCTGTAAAAACGACCTCCACCCAGATCGTGGTATCGGAAGCCGGGACACCTGCAATTTACTCTTCCGCAAAACTCTGGAGGTTCCTGGCTGAACCACCCAACAGCGTGGGGCGAATTGCCCTGATTGTCATAGTATTCCTCGTTTCCTTTTTCGCCCTTTTTCTCATTCTTAAAAGAGCAAAAAAGTTGGGGGCTGGAACCTGGTTATTCTCCTTACTGGGCTCTTTAGGGATTGCCGGAATTAGCGGTTTTTTCATTTACCAGTGGCATTACGGGATTCCCGGGGTGCGTTTGAACATTGGGCTGTTCCTGGCTCTCGCTGCGGTTGCTTTTGTGTTCTGGCTCCTTTACCGGACTGTAGTAGGCTACGAGATTAGAGCTGCGGGATATAACCCCCATGCCGCACGTTATGCGGGGATAAATGTCAACAAAAGGATTCTCCTTTCCATGTTCATCGCCGGCGCCCTTGCCGGTTTCGGGGGAGTCTTAATGGTTTTAGGGACCGAATTTAAATTCCCGGGAGTTTTTCCCGGTGGTTATGGTTTCGACGGAATCGCCATGGCTTTAATCGGCCAGAACCATCCCATAGGGATCATGCTTTCCGCAACACTCTTCGGCTTCATCCGTGGCGGCGCCACCGCCATGCAACTTCCCCCATATAAGATCCACAAGTCATTCGCCGATATCATCCAGGGATCGGTGGTGCTGTTCATCGCCGCTTACTACATCATCAAGTACATTTTGATGCTTCCCGCAAGGAGAAAGGAGTAAGAGATGGTTGACCAAATTATCACCCTTTCACTCGCTTCCATGCTCCAATTTGGAACTCCTATCCTCCTTTCCGCCTTAGGAGGAGTGATCACTGAAAACTCCGGAGTGGTGAACATCGCCCTGGAAGGGTTGATGAGGATGGGGGGTTTCTTTGCCGTAGTCGGTTCGTATTTCTCAGGTAACCCCTGGATCGGTCTCCTCCTGGGAATAGGGGTTGGCCTGGTGATGGGCCTTCTTCATGCCTACATTTGCGTTACCTGGAGAGGAGATCAGATAGTATACGGTGTGGCGATCAACATCTTCGCCCTGGGAGGGATGACCTACCTTCTGGAGCGAATATTTAACACCACGGGTCATTCTCCCTCCGTTCCCTCCTTCGCTCAAGGGGTAAAACTCTCCCCTGAGGTCGCTTTCTGGCTCCTGGTAGCAATCCTTTTGATCTCTTTCCTCTTCATTTTCCAAGCAATTTTTAGAAAGAACCCGAAGAAACTCCTTTTTTCCGCTTTAGGCACTTTGATAATTGGCTTCCCCCTTTCCTACTTCATTTCCAAGATTGAAATCGTCTCCTCCATTTTCTGGGGCGTGATGAACAAGCAGACGGTCTTCGTTTATTTTGCCCTGGTCGTCCCCTTCCTGCTGCATTTTCTCCTTTACAAGACCAAGTGGGGATTGCGCATTCGGGCAGTGGGCGAACACCCCAAAGCCGCAGATACCCTAGGTGTGAACATATACCTCGTTCGCTATTTGTGCGTGATCGCTTCCTGCGTACTTGCGGCGATCTCCGGAGCCTCAATGTCCCTTGGACAACTTGATATTTTCGACAACCACATGCCCGCAGGGAAAGGGTTCATTGCCTTGGCGGCGATGATTTTCGGGAAATGGAAACCATTGAACACCCTCCTTGCGGTCCTTTTCTTCACCCTCGCTGGAGTTGCGGGAGACGTAATCCAGACCCTTACCTCTTCTTACCCCTGGTTGGCTAACATCCCCAGGGGATGGCTTGGTTCTCTTCCCTATATCTTAACCCTCCTTGCCCTGGCAGGTTTCGTGGGGAGAGCTGTCCCTCCTGCTGCGGACGGAATCCCTTATGAGAAAGGGGAAAAGTAAAAAAAGAAACCACCGATGCCTGCCCTGGTAGGAATTGAAGGCCTAACAAAAAAATTTGGCCCCCTCGAGGCTTTAAAGGATTTAAACCTTTCAATCCCCGCGGGTGTGACCTTCGGGCTGGTGGGTCCCAACGGAAGCGGTAAGACCACCTTGATCCGGATCATCTGTGGTCTCCTTCGCCCCTCGTCAGGGAAGGTCACCATATTAGGGAAAACAGTCCCCTTCCCCGAAATGAGGCATTTGATCGGTTATATGCCTCAACTTGAAAGCCTTTACCTCGATTTGACCGTGGAGGAAAACCTCTTCTTCTTCGCCTCCCTCTACGGTTTAAAAGGCCCGCGAAAGAAGCAGAGGATTCAGGAGGTCCTCGATTTAGTCGAGCTTAAAGAGAGGCGGAATTTCCGAGTTGAACACTTAAGCGGGGGGTTAAGGCAGAGGCTTTCCCTGGCTTGTTCCCTCCTTCATTCACCCCAGCTCCTCCTCCTTGACGAACCCACGGTGGGGATTGACCCTGAACTTCGGTTCTCTTTCTGGGGCTATTTTTCCCATCTGGCAAAAGGGGGAACCTCGATCATTATTTCTACTCACTACCTGGACGAGGCTTCCAGATGCAAAAAAGTCCTGATGCTCCGGGGAGGAAAAATCCTCGCCCTTGGTTCCCCGGAGGAAATCCTCTCTCAAACCGGGGAGGGAAACCTGGAGAGGGCTTTTTTGAAGTTGAGCAGGGGGGCGCAAGATGGCCCTGGATAGGGTTTTCGCCCTGGCACTGCGCATTATCCAGCAGTTTTTAAGGGACAAGAGAACCCTGGCCCTGATTTTCATCGTTCCCGTAGTGGTGATGGGACTTCTCGCTTACCTCATTTCCTCCCCGAATCAAAACCTGGAAATCGGACTTTCCCTCCCCTCCGGTTTTCCCCTTGAGAAAGTCATTCAACAAAACCTGGAAACCTACGGGCTAAAATCCAGGATCATCGCTCAGGAAGAGGCAATCCCCCTTTTGCAAAAGGGGGAAATTCAGGCCGCATTATTCATTCCTCCCGAAGCCCTTAACCCTTCATCGCTTAAAGGTGCGGAAATAAAAGTGATCCTTGAAGGAAGCGACCCATCAACGACTTCCCAAATCATGGAAAAATTATCCCTGGCTTTCCGGGACCTCATTTCCCAGATCCCCGGAGGAGCTGGTTTCCCCAATCTGGTACCCGAATTTCTCTACGGTGGCGAGGGATTCGATATCGTCGATTACCTGGCCCCCGTATTCATCTCCTTCTTCGTTTTCTTCTTCGTCTTCCTCCTCTCCGTGGTTTCCTTCCTCCGGGAGAGGACCCGGGGAACGATGGAACGCTTGCTGGTTTCCCCCATCGAGCGGGGGGAAATTATTTTGGGCTATGCTCTGGGGTTTTTGATTTTTGCCCTGATCCAATCCCTGATCGTCCTCCTCTTCGGGATTTACGTCTTGGGGATTCAATACCGGGGAAGCCTGTGGCTCGTTTACCTTGTGAACCTTTTCGTTATTTTTGCTGCGGTGAGCCTTGGGATCTTCCTTTCCTCATTTGCAAGGAACGAATTTCAAGCCATTCAATTCATCCCCATCGTGATTATCCCCCAGGCTCTCCTTTCAGGTTTCTTCTGGCCCGTGGAGCAGCTGGCCCCGGTCCTCCGGGTTTTCTCCTATGCCATGCCCATGACCTACGCAACCTGGGCCTTGAAAGGGGTAATGATAAAAGGGCAGGGATTCGGGGAAATTCTGGTTTTTCTGCTGGCCCTCTGCGGTTTCACCATTTTCTTTTTCCTTTTGGCGGGAATTTCCATCAAGCGGGCACCTGAATAAGGGGGATTTCCAATTTCCTTTTTTATCAGAAAGGCAAAAGAGGCTGATAGAGAGACGATCCTGGATATCTCTTCCCGGATTTGGGAGGGAGAGGACTACGTCCCCTCTGTATTGGATCAATGGATGAAGGATCCCAATTCCGATCTCTGGGTCTTGGAATTCCAGGGGGTCGTTATCTCCTTTTCCCACTATTTGAGGTTTTTCCCTGGATATGTCTGGTTTGAAGGGCTAAGGACCGACCCTGAATTTCAGGGAAGGGGGGCGGGAAGGGCCTTGACCCTCCATATGGTTCAAACCGCTAAAAAAGAGGGGGCTTCCCGGATTGGCCTTTCCCTTTATTCCGGTAACGTCGCGTCTTTGAGGCTCGCTGAATCCCTGGGCTTCAAAAAAAAGGCATCCTTCGTTTACCTCGAGGGTTCACCGGGGGACCTGCCATCCAAACAAAAAAAATTTAAAATCGTCCCCATATGCCCATTCGAGGTTGGGGATTTCCTCGGTTCTTCCAATTTTCTCTTCATTTCCAACGGATACCTTCCTCTGGGATGGCGGTTCGTGCCGCTTTCCTTGGGAAAGGAATTCGCCCTCTCCCAAATAAAAGTTGCCCTGGGAATAATGGAGGGAGGGGAAATATCATCGCTTCTCCTTTCAAGCGAATTCTCCCAGCCCTATGAAGGCTTTTCCCTGGATTTCCTTGATGGGGAAAGGGAGGAAATGCTTGGCATTCTCTCCTCCCTCCGGGAGGTGATCGGGGATAGGAAATCTGTGGAGGCTTTCATTCCCAAGTGCGGAAAAAAGGAGGCTCCAGCCCTTTCCCTTTTTCGGAACCTCTCCTTTAAAACCTGGGACGATTTCCAGGAGGATGTCTTCGTCCTGGAGCTGGAACTTTCCTGAATTATGAGAGCAATTCCTGGTGAACCCTTTTAAGCCAGAACCTGATGGGGATCCCCTGGGGGCAAACCGACTCGCACTGGCCGCATTCCAGGCACTTATCGGCCTTTTTTTCGTCCTTGACCCATTCCCGGTAGGCTTTTTTCGCCCGGTCCATTTGATCGAAGGAAACCCCGTCGTTGTATAGTTCAAATATTTCGGAGATGGGAATTTCCACCGGGCAATCCTTGCAGTAATCGCATGCCGTGCAGGGTATTGGGCGAAGGGTCTGATAGGTTTTTCTAACCTCCTCGATTAATTCAAGGTCCTCATCCTTGAGCATTCCCGCCTTTGCCCGGGAGGCCACCTGAATATTTTCCTCAACCTGCTTCAAAGTGGTCATCCCGCTAAGGACAACCGAAACTTGGGGATGGTTCCATACCCAGAGAAGGGCCCATTCCGCGGGGCTCCTTTTTTCCCTTGCCCGATCCCAAATGACCTTCACCGGGGGCGGGGCCTTTGCCAAGAAACCGCCTTTTAATGGTTCCATTACCACAACCGCCAAGCCCTTTTGGTAGGCATAATTTAGCCCTCTGGTCCCCGCCTGAAAATCCTGGTCGAAAAAATTGAACTGGATCTGGCAGAAATCCCAGTTATCGTAAAAGTGAATGATCTCCTGGAAAAGGGAGAAATCGTCGTGAAAGGAGAAACCGAGGTGTGCGATTTCACCTCTGGCTACTTTTCCCTCAGCCCAGCCCAAAAGGTCAAGCTCTCGGGTCTTTTTCCAGGTATCCTTTGAAAGCCCGTGGAAAAGGTAAAAATCCACTTTATGCTCATCGAGCCTTTCCAGTTGTTCTTCGAAGAACCGGTCGCAATCCTCCCTCTTTTCTACAAGCCACACGGGAAGTTTGGTGGCAATTTTTACTTTCTTCCGGTATTCCCCTTTGAGGATCTTCCCCAAAAATGGTTCGCTTCTCCCTTTGTGATAAGGGTAGGCAGAGTCGATGTAGTTAACCCCATGATCAATGGCGTAATAGATCATTTTGGTCGCTTTTTCCTCGTCAATCCGGGATGAATCCCCTTCTAAGATAGGAAGCCTCATCGCTCCAAACCCCAGGATTGAGGAATTCCATTCAAGCCTTCCGAACTTACGGTAATGCATCTTTCACCTCGAAAAAGGTATTGTCGCTTCAAAACATATTAAAATTAGGGAGAGATTCTGGCAATTTTTAACCGGAAAGAAGCCCGAGGAGGGAGAATTAATGTCCAATTCAATTCAAAAGTCGGTCTTCGTCCTCTCAGACGCAACCGGGGAGACAGCCCTTCGGGTGGTCCGGGCCGCCCTGGCTCAGTTCAATGAGACCCCCGTAAAAATTGAGATCCGCCCGGGCGTCCTCAGGGAAGATCAGGTTGAAGAAATCATTCAGGAAGCAAAATCCTCGAGTGGGATGATCGTCTACACCCTGGTTGTCCCCTCCCTGAGATCTTTTCTCGTGCAGAGGGCGAGGGAAAATGGGGTGGAGTGCGTGGACCTCCTCGGTCCCCTGTTACTTCGTTTCACTGATTGGCTGGGCCAGAAACCCCTTTCCCGGCCGGGGCTGAAAAGAGAGCTTGAGGAAGATTACTTCCGGCGGATCATGGCTGTGGAGTTCGCCCTGGAGCACGATGATGGAAAAAGGATCGACGAACTCGACAAGGCGGACATTGTCCTGGTGGGGGTTTCGCGGGCCACAAAAACCCCCCTGAGCATTTATCTCGGTTACCGTGGTTGGCTGGTGGGAAACGTTCCCATAATCTTGGGGATCGATCCCCCGGATGTCCTTTTCCAAATCCCTCAATGGAAAATCGTTGCCTTGACGGTAAACCCGGAAAGGCTGGCCCTCATTCGTTCGGAGAGGGTGAGGAAGTTTCAGGTGCGTGGGGATTACATCGACCTAGAGGAAATCAAGCAGGAACTTCTCTTTGCCCGCCAAATTTTTTTCAAAGCTGGTTGGCCGATCATCGACATGAGCTACAAGTCCGTGGAGGAAGCGGCACAGGAAATCCTCGACCTTTTGCAGTCCCGCAAACCAAAATAAATTTTGGAAATATTACAAATTTCTGGTATATTCTTTAAACTTTTTTCACCTCCGGAGAGGGTTTTCATTTTTCCCCTTCCTGAAACTTGACAAAAGTTTGACCGGCAAGAGGGCATTTGTAAAATTTTTCAAGATCATCTTGTAAGGAGGCTAAATGCAACAAGGAGACGGCAACGGAAAACCCCTTAATGATATGCGTTCATTTTTCATCGTTTGGGCAGGCCAGGTCTTCAGTCTCCTGGGTTCCGCCATGTCCCGGTTCGCTCTAACCATCTGGGCGTATCAAGTGACCGGACAGGCTACCGCTTTGACCACCATGGCCTTTTTCGCTTTCGGTCCCGAAGTTTTTATGAGTCCCTTTGCAGGAGCCCTGGTTGACCGCTGGAACAGAAAATTCACTATGGCGCTTGCGGACATCGCCACGGGGGTTTCCACCCTGGCAATGCTCGTCCTCCTTCTTCTGGGGAACCTCCAGATCTGGCACGTGTATATTGCCGTGGCTTTCGCAGGGTTTTTTACTTCCTTCCAGTGGCCCGCTTACGCGGCCTCCATAACTTTAATGGTCCCCAAGACCCAGTACGCACGGGCAAGCGCCATGATCTCCCTGGCGGAGTCTGGCACCGGAATTCTCGCCCCTCTTTTGGCCGCCAGCTTGATCGGGATCATCGGTGTGGCGGGGATTTTCGGTTTGGACATCCTCACCCTTCTCCTCGCCCTGGGAGCGCTTTTAATTGCCCGGATCCCTCAGCCAAGGCAATCTGAGGAGGGGAAAAAGGCAAGGGGTTCTTTCCTAAAAGAATCCTTTTTCGGGTTCAAGTACATCTTCACCCGCCCTTCGTTCCTTGGGCTTCAGACCGTATTCCTTCTGGGAAACATGCTTTCGGGAATTGCGGGGATCCTTCTTTCCCCGATGATCCTTGCAAAAACCGGGCAGAACGCCACCATCCTTGGAGCCACGGAATCGATTGGCGGTCTGGGGGGCGTCCTGGGGGGATTAGTTCTTTCTCTTTGGGGAGGTCCTAAAAAGAAAACCCACGGTGTATTCCTGGGGTGGGCCCTTTCCTCCCTGTTCGGCTTTTTTTTGATTGGGATCGGAGGAAACTTTTTCTGGTGGGCGGTGGGGAGTTTCATCGGGACTTTCATTTCCCCCTTGATCAACGCTTCAAATCAGGCCATCTGGCAGTCAAAAGTCCCCCCGGATATCCAGGGGAAAGTCTTTTCCATCCGGCGCTTGATCGCCCAGGTGGTCGCCCCCATTTCCATGCTCGTGGCTGGGCCTCTTGCGGATAAGGTTTTCGAACCATTAATGATCAACCAAAGCCTGACTTCGCCCCTGGGGAGGATCTTCGGAAATGGACCCGGGGCTGGGATGTCCTTCCTGATTGCCTTGATGGGGCTTCTGGTTGCTTTGGTTGGTTTTGGCGCCTATCTTTTCCCTGCGATAAGAAACGTGGAAAAAATCATTCCAGACCACGACGCGCAGATGGTTATTGAGCCGGAAAAGGAACCCGTGTCATAAATTTTAATTAAAAAAAGGAGCAAAAATGTCCAAAGAAGAAATCAGGGTGGAGGAATTTAAAATCTCCGGGGAAGAGCTGGTCTCAATGATAAGAGGCCTTTTAAAGGAGGGAAACATTCGCCGGATTATCATCAAGAACGAGGAAGGAAGGACCCTGATCGAGATTCCCCTGACAATCGGAGTGGTGGCTACCCTCCTCCTCCCCGTTTGGGCGGCCATCGGTGCCCTGGCGGCTCTGGCAACCAGGTGCACCATCGTGGTGGAAAAGGTGATCCCTGAAAAATAAGGGGCACGGCTTTTTCCTCTACTCCACTTGATCAAGCAAGGATCCCTTGGCTTTTTCCCAAAAACCGGAAGGGGGAAGGGTATCCGCGAAGGAATAGAATATAGAACCCCCCTCTCCTTTCTTTGAAGGGGGCATTGACTGGTTGATATATTGAAACCGGGCTTCCCCTTCCTCCAGCAACCATCGAACTTCCCCCAAAATCCAAACGAGGGGGTTTTTTCGTGGGGCAAGGTGCCATTTTTTTTCCTTGGGAGCCAAATTTGGGAAGGGAAATGTCTTCATACTTTCCCTTTTTTGGAAAAAAAGAGGGGCTTTTCCCCAGGGTGACCCTAAAAAAAACCGAGTTACCCCCTTCCCAATAGGCAAAAAGGGGCCTCGTGCAAACCTTACCCTTTTTTCCCCAATTGCCTGGGAAAGTCCCGGGAAGGATTAATTGTTTAATGCCGAATTACAGGACTTTTCAAAGTAAATTTCCCACAGAAAAACTTGCCCTCCTTGGGTTTTTTGCTGGGGGAACCCAAAAAATATTTTACCGGGGCTATTGATCAAAACATTTTCACATGGAAAGTCTGGGCAAAGCCCGAAAAAGGAATACCGCAGTCTGCGCCCGTGAGGCGGGAGAATTGAGACTGACGATGTACTCACCTCCACCCGATCCCGGCGTGGTGATCTGGGGATAATCCGGGAAGAGGATCAGGCCGTTTATCATTGAAGCCCCAACGTATTGGTAAAACCAATCCTCGGAACCGATCTGGCGGGTGGAAGCGTCAGCGCCAGAAAGCATTATGTAGGGGGGTGGACCGGGGGGATCCTGAAGGCTCCATTCCCTTGCCCGGACTATGACCGTGAGGACTTCAGCCATTGTGATGTTCGCATCAGGTTTGAAAGTCCCATCAGGATACCCCTTCACCAAGCCGTACTTGGCAGCTCCCTCTACGTACTGGTAAGCCCAGTGGGTGGAAGGCACATCGGGGAAGGAAGGGCTGGAATGAGATTCCGGCGCAAGCATTGAACTGAGCAAGGCCATTTTGGCGAATTCCGCCCTTGTAACCGCCAACTCCGGTTTGAAGGTTCCATCGGGGTACCCGTTGATAATTCCCATAGAGGCAAGTTCCATGATTTCCCTATGAGCCCAAAAAGAGGAGGGAACATCGGGGAAAGAGAGGGGTGGGGAAGGAGGGGAAGCAGAAGGAGAAAAAGGCGCCGGACCTTCTTCCAGGGCATAAAATATCCCTTCTGCGGTCCCGAAATAGACGGCCTTGTTTTTCCCGATTGAAGGAGGGGCGGTAACCGCTGACCCAGCATCAAAAACCCATTTCTTTTCCCCCGAGGATTTCAAAGCATAGAGCTTGCCATCCCCAGAGCCAAAA
The DNA here is from genome assembly GCA_024655965.1 of Caldisericota bacterium. Lineage (GTDB taxonomy): Bacteria > Caldisericota > JANLFM01 > JANLFM01 > JANLFM01 > JANLFM01. The sequence goes on from JANLFL010000003.1 coordinate 246,398, forward strand.
TAAATAACCTCCTTGGAATCCACAGTTGCTGCGGAATAAAGGCCGTTCCCTTCGGTGAATTTCCAAATGGTCTCGGAAGTCTCGGGGTTGATTGCGTAAAAGCATTTATCCGTGGAGCCCAAATAAAGGGTATTATGAAAACCCACCGCAGGAAGAGAAGTGGCTTTAAATGGTATTTGCCATTTTAGAGAACCATCGGTCCTCATGCCATACAAATTATTTTGGGTATGCGGATAAGAGATACTATCCGAATCTACGGAAAGGGAAAAGACTGTCCCGGAAAGTGGACAATCCCATTTTCGGTTTAAGTCCTCGTCAAAAGCAGCAACTCCCCCCTGGTAAGGGACAAGGAGCGTTGTACCGGCATTTGCCATAGCAGGGGGAAATGTGTATCCCTCGGGGGGTCCCAGGCCTTCCAAGCAGTTGAATGTCCCATCTGCGGTGGAAATTAAGTATAACCTGGGGGCCTTGACCGATTGAGCCAAACCAAAAAAGGTTAAATTTGGAGACCCGTTCACCGCATCTGGAAGGGTAACATTCCATTTCAAAGTCCCATCGAGGAAGAGGGCAAACATTTGATTGGATGCCCCGAAGTAAATTTCGTTGCTCCAGGGGGAAAGATACGGGGTAACCCAGAATGAGGCAAGTGGATCACCGGTATGCGTTTCGAAGCTCCACCTCAGGCTTCCCTCCGGGGTGAACGAATAAAGCGTCCCGGATGTGGTCAAAAAGTAAATGTTGCCTTCCGAGTCTATCACCGGGGTGGAAGTGATTGGGTTTCCCGTTTCAAAAAACCATTTCACCCGTGGGAAATCGGGGCCAATTTCGCCCGTTCTACCAGAATGGCTGGCCTCATACATGAAACCAAGCCAGATGGGAAGATCAGGGGAAGCTTCAATCCTTGTATAGGAAGGTGAAAGGAGAATCAAACAGAAAAGAAGAAATGAACAAAAAACCACCCTCAAAGTAGATTTGCTCATGTTTACCTCCTTTGAGACATTGTAAGCCTCAAAGGCCTTAAAAAGCAATTGAATGCTTCAATTTTGGGAAGGATTTAAATATGATTTTGAAAGGCACCATTTTCCTTTGGAAAAAATTGGTCATGGTGAACGTTAAAAAGCAAATTGGAGGGAAGCCATCAAGCTTTTTTAAAGGATCTCTTAAAAGCACCAAAAATGGAAAGGGTCAAAAAAATAAGCAAGGATTTGTCTTAATTTTTTTGGGGGATTAAGACCTTTTTCATAAATTTTTACTGGTGGAAATTGTGGTGTGAGCTGGAGGGAACAAAATCCTCCAATTACTTTTTTTGGTCTCCCTTTCTTATTCTCCTTCTGGGGAAGTTGGGAAGCGAAAAAACAAACTTTTTGATTAATTTCCCGATCTCCCTCCTATGGGTAAAAACCAGAAGGAAGGCGTTAAGCAATGCCACGAAAATGAAATCCCGGCGGAAAAGAAATACAAACACGGTGACCACAAATATCCCCGTTAAGGCCCTGACAGCGTCAAATTCGGGGGTGGTGCCCTTCCTTTTGATCAAAACGAAAAGGGCGTAAACCGTCCCCAGAATCAGTGGGACCTCGTATTTCGTAAGGGCTGACCAAACGCCAAAGGTAGTGGAAATGCCTTTTCCTCCCTTGAATTTGAGCATGGGAGGGAAAATGTGCCCCAGCAGGGGGGCAATGGAAATCAAGGTCAGTTGGAATGTGGTAAGCCTACCTGCGGACAAGATGAAATAAAGGGGGATAAATCCCTTGAGATAATCGAGGAAAATCCCCGGAAAGCCCCAGCGGAAACCCTTCAACCTCCAGAGATTTGTTCCACCAGGGTTGCCGTCCAGGAATTCCCTCAGGTCTTTGCCGGAGATTTTTCCCAGGATAAAGGAAAACATAATCGAGCCGGTTAGGTATTCCGCCAGGAAATAGAGGAAAAAGATTGGCCAGCTCACCTGACCCTGACCTTCCTTCCCTTCCATTTAACCTCGCCTTTTATGAGACCGGAGAAAATGGAATTTGAAAAAACCAAAAGGAATATTATCAAGTGAACAGGGAAAAGGAAGAGCAAGATTGGGTGGAAATTTCCCAGCACCCTGCCCAATACCAGAAATGAAAGCCCGAAAATTATCCCGAATAAATAATGTTTTGAGAGGTTTATGGTAACGGAGACAAGGGAGGTTAAAAAGACGAAAAGAACCAGGAACTCCAGCGGGTGAATTGAAATTGCCCCCTTGGAAAAATTTTTCGACCAACCCAAAAATAGGTCTCTAAACCCATTTCCGTACATCCGAAAGGACAGGTCTTTTCTACCCAAAAAATTCCTAACCTTTATTCCCTGCTTGCGCAGGACTTTCCCCAGGGCCAAATCCTCGGCAATTTCGTGAAGGACATTTTTATGCCCCCCGGTTTCTTCATAGGTTTTCCTGTCGATCAAGATGCAGGGTCCAAATAACCCCCGGGGAGAAATCAGCCTGTGCAAAAATGAGCTGCTGTTAAGAGCCATGGCTCCGATCAGGTTAAACATAAAGGAAAAATTTTCCCAAAAGCCCCCAATTTGGTGATAAGGCCAGACGCTTAAAACCCCCTTTTCTTTCTCGTAGGTATAGACCAATTTTTCCAGGGTTTTTTCTTTTAATCTTACATCCGCATCCAGGAAAATTATCAGTTCTCCTCTCGAAGCTTCCCATCCTTTTAGGCAGGCGAACGATTTTCCCACCACTTCTTCGGGCTTGTCGTCGATTTTTACCACCTTTGCCCCAAAGGATTCAGCCACTTCCGCCGTTTTGTCGGAGGATTCATCGTCAACCACAATTATTTCGAAGGGTTTAAAAGTCTGGCTATGTAAGCATTTAATTAAACCGGGAAGGTTCTTTTCTTCGTTTCGCGCAGGGATTACAACAGAGACCTTATGCTGGTTTTTTGGTTTTCCCTTCTTCAGGGTCTGAAATGGGAAAAAGGAAAGAAGTCCAAAAACAAATCCGGCAATATATAAGGCTACGTTGTAATCCATTAATTAATTTTAACCCCTTTTCAACCACCCGGTCACCTTAGAAGACCTGCTTTCTTAAGGGGGCTTCCCCAGATCCTGCAAAAGAAAACTCAATTTTTCCGCTTGTTTTTGGGAGAGACTTTTCAATTTGCCAGAAATCATATCACAAATGCCCTTTGGGAAGGTTTTGGGTTTTTTGGGGGGAGGAAACTAATTAGAGTAGGGGAGGGAAGCCAAAAATCAACCCCAAATTGGGGTCTTGATTTTGCTCCTTAAAACTTATGATAATTTATTAACCATGGGAAAAAAGGGTTTTAGGTCAATTCGAAGGATATTTTTTCAAGGCTTCGGGCTCTTCCCCTCACTTTCTTTGAAGATTAATCTTGTTCTTTTCGGAGGAAATTCCAGGTGTTTCAAACAGAAATATTTCGGGAAAATCTCGAAAAACTCCGTTGGGCACGCTTCAGGCTGACCTACCGGGCAAAAGAAAAAATAATTTTTCCCGAATATAAGGGTTCGACTTTTCGGGGCCCTTTCGGGCATGCCTTTCGCCGCCTTGTCTGCACCAGATCTGAATTTCCCGCCTGTTTGCCATGCCCAATCCACTTTAATTGTCCTTATGCCATAGTTTTTGAGTCCTCTCCCCCTCCAAATTCCCTTTTAATGAAGGACTTTTCGGATTCCCCCCGACCGTTCATTATTGAACCCGACCTGGACCCAAAAACCGAATATTTGGAAGGAGAGCATTTCTTTTTTGATCTGGTCATTTTTGGTGATGCCATACAATTTTTTCCTTATTTTGTCCTGACCTTTCGAGAACTGACCTCCCAGGGGATTGGCAAAACAAGAGGGAAGGCAGCCTTGGAAAGGATAGATTTTCACGGAAACGGGGAAACCAAAACAATGTACCGGGAACAAGACGGGCTCCTTTCCCCCAATTTCGAACCCCAAACCGGGAAATTTTTGTTAAACGGGGAAAAGGAAATCTTAAAAGATTCCCAAGACCTTACGGTTCGTTTCAAAACCATGACCCGTTTGCAATATCGGGGTCATTTAGTGGAATTTCCCCATTTCCATATTTTGTTCAGAAATCTTGTTCGGAGAATTTCCGCTTTACTTTTCCTTTACCACGGGTCCCGTATGGAACTTGATTACAGCCAGCTTTTTTCCCTGGCGGAAAAAGTCGATTTAAAAAATAACCTGGCAGTTTGGGTTGATTGGGCCCGTTATTCCCGACGCCAGCAGGAAAAAATGTTTATGGGGGGATTGATAGGGGAAACAACTTATTGTTTTGAAAAAATTGAACCGGATTTTTTTCTCCCCTTCCTGATTGCGGGGCAGGTGACCCATGTGGGTAAGGGAACGGTATTCGGCCTGGGGAAATACGAAATCGTTTAATTTTTCTCTCCCAGGGGTTTTATATTACCGAGGGGCGCTCCCCCGCCCCTCGGCTTTTCCCCCCTAAACCTAATTAAAAACCCGATTCAAATTTTCGAGGTTTAAATTTCGGAACTCGGACAAAACAATCGAAATCAGCATTAAAAGGTCGCAAAATGCAATTTCAGAAAAAGCGATTGCCCGGAAGACCACGGCCAACACGGCCTCTTTGATATCCCCAAAGAGAGTCTGGGCTTTAATTAAGGCAAGGCCTAACAACCGGTAAATGTCTTCATCATTCAGGCTCTGGATGAATTCTTCGGCCATTTCCTCTTCAGGGGGTGAAAAATCCTGGCTAACAAAGGCCCCGGGCAAAAAGGGTTTTAGACTTTTTAAAATTTGGAATTTATCGGTACACCTCCTTTCCAAGGTCTGGGATATTAACCTTTTTATCTTGTATGTCCGCTCTAACCGTATTTTTTCAAATATTCAAAGTCATTTTTCTGTTCTTTTTTTGTGGAAATCAGGACCTCGATCTTCCCCTCGTTATTTCTTCTAAAATACAGGCGGTTCTTTTTGCTCACACGCTTTTCCAAAAAACCGGGGGCACAATAAACCCTTTGGCCTTTGACTTCTTTCCCGTAAAAATGGATTTCTCTGAGTTCCTCAAAAATCGAAGGATTTCCATTCCCGGTCAAAAGCTCATCAGCCACGCAGGTCAAGGAGTCCCCGAGGAAAACGATGTTTGGGAGTAGGCTTTTCAGGATTATGGGGAGATTTCTCCCCAGGGAGGAATTCTTTAATTTTTCTCGGTAAAAGCGGTTTTTTGATTGAAGGTCAGAATTTTCGATTTTGTATTTTTCCAGGTCTTGCCTTAAATTTTCGTTTTCCTCGCGGAGTTGGGCGTTAATTTCCTCATATTCTTTTAGGGTTTGTTCGTAAAGGGCTTCCGTTTCCACCAATTTCTTTTGTAGCTCATCGAATTTTGCCTGAAGGGTCTGATATTTTTCCTGGATTTCTTGTAGTTCGGACTTAGGGAATATCCCGCCTTCTGGAAAAAACTGTTTTTCCTCGTCATACTCCCCCGGGAAAGTTTCCAGCCTTTCAATTTCCTTTTGTAATTTTGTCCTCTCCTGGATCAGGTGACGATAGCGATTAATTGGCATGGTGACGACTTCATCGGGAAAAAGAAAGGCGGACAATTCCAAAAAGAAGAGCTCCAGCTTTTCCTCACTCAAGGCACGTCTCGTTGTGCGGATCAGGCCTTTAATCAGGGCCAGGAAAAAACTGGAAAGAAAAGATTGGGTATTTCTGGAAAAAAGTCTGAATTGGAATTTTTTTCCGAAAATATTCACCTCCATTATTAAATTTGGAAGGTCTCTTTCAATTTTCACCCCCTTCCATTCATAAATCCGGGATCTCCAAAAACCGCCCTTTACCTCAAATATTCAATTGGGGGACAATACGCGCCCGCAAAAAAAGGGGGGAGAAAAGAATTCTTTTGGTAGGAACAGCCCCGGGTTCCCGGGGATCATTAAGGCAGGCACTCTTGATGGTGCTTGCTTATCATACCGTAAAACCGGTCATACAAAAGGGGAATATACCAAAAGATAAAAAAGGTTTCAAGTTTTTTTCAACAAAAAACAAAAATTTTTTTACCTGAAGTGCCCTTTCACTCCCCCACCTTAATAGAGGGTTGCATTAATTGAAAAAACGGTATAAAAATAGAACAAATGTTCTATTTTCAAGCGGGAAAAAGGAAAAGGATGAGGGGGGGTCAGGACAATGATTATCGTGGCGGATAAATACGGGCAATTTTTGGGCAAAACCTCAGAAAGAATAACCCTTAAAGAAAAAGGAAAACTCGTTGAAGAAATACCGTTTTTCCAGGTTGAACAAGTTTTGGTTGTTGGAGACGGAATTTCCTTGTCCAGTGATCTTTTAGCCGAATGCGCGGAAAGAGGAATTCCATTAGCTTTTCTTTCTTTTTCAGGAAAACCCTATGCTCAAATTTTTTCCCCCTCCTTGGTAGGGACCGTTCTAACCAGAAGAGAGCAAATCCTTTCTTTTTTTGACAACCGTGGTTTTGAGCTTTCCCGTTTTTTTATTGAAGGAAAAATAAAAAACCAGATCGCCACCTTGAAATATTTTTCCCGCCACCGAAAAGAGACTAACCGGGGACTTTTTCGCTTGATCCAAGATGAAGCAAATCGAATGGAGAAAATAATTCAAGAACTAAAGGAAACATCTACTGGTCCAATTGAAGAAAAAAGGGCACTATTTCTATCCCTTGAAGGCAGGGCCGCCTCCTCTTATTGGACCATAATATCTCAAATCCTTCCTGAAGATCTGAAATTCCCCGGAAGGGAAAGAAGAGGGGCAACTGACCAAGTGAACTCTTCCCTGAATTATTGCTATGGCATTTTATATCAGCAGATATGGAACTCTGTCGTCCTGGCAGGACTTGACCCTTTTGCCGGGTTTTTGCATGCAGACAGAGCAGGAAAACCCTCTCTAGTCCTTGATTTAATCGAAGAATTCCGTTCATTTGTTGTTGACCGCCCCTTGATCTCCTTTTTTAACAAAGGAGGCCGGATTGAAGTGGAAGAAAGTGCAATATCCCAAGGTTCCAGAAAAGAACTTGCCAGAATCGTTTTTGAACGTTTAGAAGACCGCCAATCCATTGATGGTAAAAAACACAAAATTAAGACAATCATTCAAATTCAAGCCAGAAAAATTGCCAATTTTTTAAGGGGTTTGGAGAAATACAAACCTTTTGTGGGGTCATGGTAAATGTTTACCCTGGTTATTTATGACATCCCTGAAGATAAAATTCGGAACCGTTTAGCAGGTATCTGTAAAGATTTTGGTCTTAAGAGAATCCAGTTCTCCGCTTTCTGCGGGGATTTATCTTTCTCTAAAAGAGAGGAGCTTTTTTTGAGGTTGAAAAAAGCAGCAGGAAATAAAGAGGCTAATATTCACTTATATTCCCTTTGTGAAAGGGATTTAAATCTTGCACGAAGACATATAAATATTTCCGGGGGTAAGGATGAGTGAAACAATAATCCTTCCGGTTTCTACCATTAAAGATTATTTTTTCTGTCCCAGGATTATCTTTTTTTCCTTTTGCGGTTCCTTCCCTTTCAAGACCACCCAAAAAATGGAATCTGGCAAAGAAGGGCATCGTGTTATCAAAAACTTGGAAGGCAGGCGCACTTTAAAAAAATATGGTTTAGCTGAAGGGGATCGCTTGTTTAATTTAAAATTATTTTCTCCAAGGCTTGGACTGTCCGGTGTTCTGGATTTGCTCATTGTTTCCAAGAAGGAATATTTTCCGGTTGATTTCAAATTTTTTTCCCAAAAAATGAATCTGGGCTACAAATATCAGCTTTGCGCATATTCACTTCTTGTCGAAGAGGAATTCAATGTTCCTGTAAGGACTGGCTTTCTGTATTTCGTCACTGTTAAAAAAATCTTCGCCCTGAACTTATCCCAGGAAATTAAAACCTATACTAAAATACTGATCGACCGAATCAGGCGCATAATTAGCGAAGAGCTTTTCCCCCCTGGGTCCAGAATTTCGAGCCGGTGCCAGGAATGCGATTTTTGGGCTTATTGCGGAGGTATTTAAATGTATTTCTTTTCCAACGAAGAAAAGGAAAAATTGACGGGATTTTTCCTTCCCAAATCCCGAGAAATGCAGGTCTCTGAGGATTTGAGAGGCTGGAACTGGACAAGGCCGCCACTTGAACCAATGTATGATATTAATCTTACTATTTCCGAGGTCTCATCGCGGTACTGCCCTAATGGCCGGGATTTATTCCTTCGCAGAGTTGCCGGCTTGAAATTGCCACCAAATGAAGTTATGGTATCCGGGAATTTCTTTCACTCCATTCTCTCCGACTTTGTGATTATTTCCAAAAAATCAATTTTTGTTTTCGGAAACAATTTAAACTCCCTGACAAAGGAACTTCAAAGCACAATTCCTTTAATATTGGAAAGGAACTTAAAAAAGGTTGAATCTCCCTTTTTAAGGAAAACCCTGGAGGAAAAAGGAAGGGCAATTTTAGATTACGAACTGCGGTCCCTTTGCTACCGTTTTCAGGAAACAATATCCCGACAACCAAATATTGGAGCTGACTCCCTTGTATTCCAGGTTTTGCCGGTTGTTGTTGAACAAAAAGTTGACGGGTCAAGGCTCGGGCTTTCTCCTTTCCTTTCGTGCGACGCTTTTTATTCCTTCGAACCGGTGATAATTGATTTAAAATTTGGTTCAAAAAGGGATTTCCATATTTTGGGTCCTGCAGGGTATGCTTTGGTTTTTGAATCGCTTTTTTCTTTCCCCGTTAACTTATGCTGTTTGGTTTATGTGAGTTTTTTACAGGACCAACTGAAAATTGAAAAAGAATTTCATTTAATTTCAGATGAAGTTCGGATGAGATTTATTGAGGAGAGGGACGAAAAGATGAGAATGGTTTACGAGGAAATTGACCCGGGGGTACCAAACGAATGTTCCAGGTATTGCCAATATCTTTCCCAATGCCAACCTGGGAGAATTTTCGAAGATCGGTAGGGTTTTTATGCAGAAAAACGATCTTCGAAAAATTTTTAATAAACAACTTGTCTCCTCTTCCCACAAAGGAATTATAGTAAGGAAAAGAGGAAATGGTTGGGGTCTGTTGCATCGAGTGACCCGTTAGATTGGGGACTGAAACTAGTATACGCCCCGGAATTCTTCGAGTTTCCGGAGTGTTGCATCGAGTGACCCGTTAGATTGGGGACTGAAACGATATAGGCCTGGAGAGGTTACGGCCGGTGATTTGACTTCGTTGCATCGAGTGACCCGTTAGATTGGGGACTGAAACTGGCTTCTGTAACCTCAAAGTTCCTCCACCCTTCTGAAAGTTGCATCGAGTGACCCGTTAGATTGGGGACTCCAACCCACCCCAGGAAAAGGCTCCACCTTTTCCTGGGGACCCCGGGCAGGGGATTCATCTTTTTTTTGATAAGCCTACATTTCCTTCCGCGGGGTCCCCGAGAAAGCTTTATGCTTTTTTGGGGTGCGTTTTATCGCGTGACCCGTTAGATTGGGGACTGAAACATAGATCCATTACCCCACGGCCACCTGAAGTTCTGGTATAGTTGCATCGAGTGACCCGTTAGATTGGGGACTGAAACTTTTCTCCTCCTTTGTTCTTTTTTTGTACGGCGGCGCCTGGTTGCATCGAGTGACCCGTTAGATTGGGGACTGAAACGCAGGGAACGAGCCAGAGTGATGAATTACGATACATGTGGTTGCATCGAGTGACCCGTTAGATTGGGGACTGAAACTAGCTGTACATTCCTGTGTACAGCGTTATTTTCTTCATGTTGCATCGAGTGACCCGTTAGATTGGGGACTGAAACATGTAATACAGATACCCATCCTGAATGTGAATGATCAGAGTTGCATCGAGTGACCCGTTAGATTGGGGACTGAAACATCTCAATCGGAAGAACATTGCTAAAGCTGTCCTCGCTAGTTGCATCGAGTGACCCGTTAGATTGGGGACTCCAACCCACCCCAGGAAAAGGCTCCACCTTTTCCTGGGGACCCCGGGCAGGGAATTCATCTTTTTTTTGATAAGCCAACATTTCCTTCCGCGGGGTCCCCGAGAAAGCTTTATGCTTTCTTGGGGTGCGTTTTATCGCGTGACCCGTTAGATTGGGGACTGAAACTTGTGGCATTGTAATCCTTGAAGCAAGGGGGACGCCCCTTGTTGCATCGAGTGACCCGTTAGATTGGGGACTGAAACTTTTGTGTGGTGTCGCCGACAATAGTTGTCAACACCACACAAATGTCGTAAAAGGAGGTAAGAATGGATAAACTAACGAGGTTAATCAGACAGACAAAAATAGGCAAGATTGTAATCGTCTGGTTCACCTTGGCCTCGACGGTTACCTTCATGCTGTTCATCATAGAGGAGGCCTATCAAACAGCCTCCTTCGCCGCATACTACGCGAATTCCGCCAAACAATACTCATCACTGCCATCAACGATTGCAGCATGCAAAACACTACGGACGACAGGCTTGGTGATCAACTACGCAGTAGGGTGGTTGAACCCACTGTCGTTCGTCGCATTTAACTCCTTCTTCAACATCGCAGCACCATCCCAAATCGCAGGCATGGAAGCATTACTACAAAAAGCATCGAACACCCCGGTGGTGGAAGAGGAGTTGCATCGCGTGACCCGTTAGATTGGGGACTCCAACCCACACGAGGACTGTGAATTACCTTGTGGCCTTAAACTTTGGGACGGATACTTCCAAAAACCAGACATTTGAAGCGAGATAAAGACGCAGGACTTTTCCTCTTTTTTGTGGGATTTAAGGGGAAACTGAAATTTTACCAACGAAAAATGGGGATTCGCACCATAACGGACCAGAGGGTTTTTCTGGGCTTTCTTTAAGGGAAAGTTTCCGCCCATTGCCTTCGAAAATAACTTCAAACCAGGGATATAGGGAGAATCCCCAAAGTTCGTTCATTCCTATCCATCTTTTTGCTTTATAAGTGGGGTATGTAGCATTGAAACTCCCCCTGGAAGAAGCAAAAGGGTTGAAATTGGTTGCGAAAAAAGTGGGTTTTCAAAAGAATTTTACCAGGGGAATACAAGGTTAATTTTTTGGGAAAACCGGACCGGGCTTTTCTGTTACCCCCAGGCAAAAAAAATTTTCAGCAGCCCTCTGAGCCCTTGACCCATGTGGTAGAATAACAAAAAGGTTTCACCATAATGACCAGGGGAGATTTACAATTTTACAGAAAACAATTCCTTAAAAAGCTTTCCATTATTTCTTTTTGCCCATTTTCGGGATTTTTCCACGAGTATTCCATTTTCCTTTTTAAACCAAGGGACTATTTACCCTTAGGTCGAATTTTTCAAACGGGGAGGTGATTGAAGACCATATCGGGAACAAGATCTTTGGAAGAGGTGACCCATGGGAAATGAAGGCACAGATTTGCAGTTGTTAGTTTTATCCGCCCTCTGGCACGATGTGGGGAAGATTGCCCAAAAAGCTGGTCAACGCTTGGGAAATGAGTATGAAAATTTAAAAAATTTTTGTTGCCCCTCTTTTCAAGGATACCCATCTCATATTCATGTCCTCCACAGTGGGCAGTTCGTATGGGAACACTTTAAAACCCTGGATAATGCCGGGAAGAATATTGAAAACCTTGTCCTATACCATCACAGACCAGAAAATTTCCCTTCCCTGGAAAGAAAAAAACTCTGCAAAATCCTAACCCTTTCCGATTGGCTTTCAAGCGGAGAAAGAAGCGAAAGCGAAGAGCAAGAAACTGTTTCCTCCCGTGCCCCCCTTATTTCCATTTTTTCCCGAATTTCCTTCCCTGGGCAAGGAGGGAATTCCCCTCAGGAAAACCAGAAAAACTTACAACCTCAAAAACCTGAAGAATATTTTCCCTTAATGCCCCTTGGCTCCGGAGATGTTTTCCCCACCCCAAAACAGGAGGAAGCCCTAAATTTTAACTCCTATCCTGAGCTTTACCAGGCCCTCAATGAGGATGCTCGAAAACTAAAAAAGGATAATCTTGATGACCTTATCACCCAATCCTATTTCCTGATCATGAAATACGGATTTTTCGTCCCCTCTGCTTCTTGGAAAACTAAGCCAGACGTTACCCTTTTCGGACACAGTCAGACCACAGCGGCAATCGCAACCTGCATTTTAAAGGAAGGAATTTCCGAAGAAGAGGTCGACCTTGTAAAAAATGCTATCCTCCAGGGGAAAGGCGGTGAAGATTCGACCCTTGTTGAACCCCGATTTCTTTTAATCGGGGGAGACATTTCCGGAATCCAGGACTTCATCTATTCCATCACATCAGAAGGAGCCCTAAAAAGCCTCCGAGGAAGGTCTTTTTACCTGCAACTGCTTACAGAAGCCCTGGCCAAAAGCCTCCTTCGGGAATTGGACCTTCCCATTACCAATCTCCTCACCTGCGCTGGGGGGCATTTCTTTATTTTGGCTCCTCAAAAAGGCACGGAAGAAAAACTCGAAAAGGTAAAAAGGGATTTCAATTCCGTTCTGATCAAAGCCCATCGGGGGAAACTCTCAGCAGTAATTGCCACCTGCCCAATTTCCTGGAAGGATTTTATCAAAGCCCCAGGCCCTTCCCCAAAAGTGGGGGAGGGTTCGGTAGCCAGCGGATTTGTGGAAGCATGGGGAAAAGTGGGCCTGCGCTTGGGAATTGGAAAGAGGAGGAAATACCGGGAACTCCTGTCCTCAGAAAGGCAATTTATCTTCGGACCAATCGATGAAGGGGGGACAAAAAAGGTCTGTCAGCTCTGTGGGGAAGAAATCGAAGAAGGGGAAAAATGCTCCCTCTGTCAGAGTTTTGAGGAGCTTTCTCGCGATCTTTCCCGTGATTTCCTGATTGAAAAACCGATAGCCCCAACTCCTGACCTCCGGCCCTCAAGCTGGCAGGAAGTTCTGAATGCCCTGGGATGGGAATACCGTTTCTCCAACTCCCCACAGGGAAACTCATTTTTAATTAACGACACTGACTTTGTTTCAAGAAAATGCCCGGGGTTCAAGTTTTTGGGAAAATATGTTCCCGCGGTGGAAGGCCGGATCATCACCTTGGACGAAATGGCTCAAAAAGCAACAGGGCTAAAGAGGTGGGGTGTCCTCCGGGGCGATGTTGACCATTTGGGAAGGATTTTCCGGGATGGTTTAGGGGAGGAGAAAACAATCTCCCGCCTGAATACCCTTAGCTCTCTTCTTTCCTACTTTTTCTCCTTCTACGTGGAAAAATTGATTAAAAACGATTTTCCCGATTCCGGCTATTTAGTCTATTCAGGTGGTGATGATCTCCTCGTCCTGGGCGCCTGGGACAAGCTCCCGGAACTTGCTCTGAAAATCAGGGAAAAATTTACCAAATTTACCTCCTCAAGCTGCACGATTTCCTGCGGTTTAACCATTTCCCCTTCGGATAAATTCCCTCTCTATCGGGCTGCGGAAGAAGCGGGGGAAATGGAAGACCGCTCCAAATCCCAGGGCAGAAACCGCATCACCTTCCTGGAAGAGACAATGACCTGGGACCAGTTCAAGGAAATCCGAAACCTTACCGAAGAAATCCTTTCCTTGATTAAATCTTCTGGGGAGGACAAACAAGTTCGTTCCCTTCTCCGCATCCTCCAGGCAGGTTATGAGGAGAAATACCAATTGGAGAAGGGAATAATCCCCCTGGAACGGATTTGGAGGTTTGTCTACAGCTTAAAACGCTTTGGGGAACGCTATTTTCAAAATGCTGAAAGGGAAAACAAATTAATGGACCTCAGGAATAAGTTTATTTGCGGTTACTCAATGAAGCCCCATTTAAATGTCGCCGCCAGGTGGGCGGAATTTCTCACAAGAAAGGAGAGGAAATATGCCTAATGAAGAAAGGGGACAAAATTTTGTTCCCGATGAACAGAAAATTGAAAGGATTTTGGGAGGAGACTCGGCCCTTCTAAACGACTACGCGGAAGAATTGGGGAAAATATGGGCGAAATTAAGCACCTCCAAAATTCGAAGCATCCTGAATTACGTCCAGAGGATAAAACCGGAGGAGGACCTGGAATCAGGCAAATTGGACCTCTTACGGTATAAGCTGGCCTATCTTGTTGGAAAAGAAAAGACGGCCCCCGAACTTTTTCCTCTAAGACAGGTTCTGGACGCTGCCATAAAAAGGGTCGGAAACAAAGGAAAAGATGCCCAGCAGCGCTTCATAAATTTTCGCAATTTCGTTGAAGCCATTGTGGCTTACCACAGGTTTCACAAAAAGGATAAATAGGAGGAATAACGATGGGGGATTATAAAATTCAGCTTTTGGGAAAAGTAATAATTCACGGGGATATCGAAGTTAAAACGGGATTGATGATCGGGGGCATTTCCAGTTCCCTGAAAATCGGGGGAGTGGACATCTCGGTAATTACCGACCCTTGGGGAAAACCCTACATACCGGGTTCATCTTTAAAGGGCAAAATGCGAACCCTGATTGAAAAAAAGGAAGGGCTCCCCATTAATGCGGCAATGACCGAAAAGGAGCAACCCTGGAGGCACCAGTGCCAGACTCCCGAGGATTACCAAAAATGTTCGGTCTGCAAAGTCTGGGGAATCATCGGGGGTGGAGATTTTAAGATTCCCGTCTTAACCCGTTTGATAGTTCGGGACACCTATCTCGATGAGGAAAGCATTACCAAGGAAATGAAAGCGAACCTGGAACTGGATTTTACTGAAACCAAAATGGAAACAGCAATTGACCGTGTAAAGGGTCAGGCAACCGGCCCTCGCACCACGGAAAGGGTCCCTGCAGGGGCATGCTTCAAAGATTGCGAGCTAATTTATTCCCTATTTTATTCGTCTGACCTTGAAGATCTTAAAAAGGTCTTCGAGGCCCTGGAGCTTTTAGAACATGATTATCTGGGGGGATCGGGAACCCGTGGTTATGGAAAAGTCGTTTTTAAAAATCTGAGGGTGTATTGCAATACCGTTTCAGACTACGAGTCGGGACAATTGAACCTTTCCCCGGTAAATGGCGATCTGAAAACCCCGTCAGAGGTAATCAAGAATTTCGAGGAAATTAAGAAAAAGATTAAGGAAAAAATCGCCTCATGCTTGCCTGCAAGCTAATCCCTAAAACTTCTTTCCATTTTGGCGTGCGCGAGGGATGGATGGAAGGAACGGAGGTATTGCTCCACTCCGACACCCTTTTTTCTGCCTTCCTCAATTCCTATTTGCTTTTGTACGGAGAAGAAAAACTGGATTTATTGATTGAGCAATTCCTTAATGGTTCCCCACCCTTCCTTTTTTCCTCTGCTTTCCCATTCTTTGAAAACGAATACTTTTTCCCGGTCCCCAGGAACTTTTTCCCCAGGGAGAAAGACCTCAAAAAAGCCAGGTTCATCGGCAAAAAGGAATTTGAAGACTGGCTGGGGGGAAGCGAAGAATTGATGCAAAAAGAAAACCCGGAAAGCCTGGCAATAATTCCACCAGTTTCCCGCAAAAAAGCCCAACCATATGAAATCCAATCAGTTCCACACGTATCGCTCGATTACTTTCGTTATTCCTCTCAACTTTTCCATTCCTCAAACCTGTTCTTCCGGGAAGGAGGGGGGCTTTTCTTCCTGATTGACCTTCGGGAACCAGATTTCCAAGAAAAGGTTTTGGGGGTCCTCCGTTTCGTGGGAGATGAAGGAATAGGTGGTGACCGTTCCTCCGGATGCGGGGGTTTCAAGGCGGAATTCATTGCAGATTTCTCGTTGAACCTCCCTCAAAACCCGGATGCCGTTTGCCTCCTTTCGCTCTGTTTCCCCGGGGAAAATGACCAACAGGTTCTTTGGAACGGTTACTACGATTTAATCGAGCGCAAGGGTTATGTATTCTCCCCTTTTCAAAGGACATTGAGGAAGCGCTCGGTAAGGATGGTTCTGGAGGGTTCGGTATTCAAAGGAAATGCCCTGAGGGGAACCTTCCTGGAAGTAACCCCTAGAGGGGTAAAGGCTTCCCATCCAGTTTTTAGAAATGGATTGGCTTTCACCGTTCCGTGCGTTTGGAGGGAATATGAGACTTAAAATTAAAGTTTTATCCCCGATTCACATTGGTTCCGGGGAGGAATTGCCCCCTATGTATTATTACATTCAAGAGGGAAAATTCTTACGCTTGAATTTCGATTCTCTTTTTCAGGACCCGGAATTCCGGAAATATTCGGATTCCTTTATTAAACATAGCATTCAGGACAGGGATATAAAAGGTCAGGTTAGGGAAATTAAAGAGATTATCCGGGATGAAAGCCTCTTAAAAAAACACATTATGTACGCCATTCCACTCGGAGGCGGGTTTGAACCGGGAGGGGAGAGAAGAAGGTACCCCGTAAAAACCTTCGTAAAAAGCGCGGGAAGGGTTTTTATTCCCGGAAGTTCCCTGAAAGGGGCGATTCTTTCTGCCATTTCCTGGTACTGGCTTTCCCGGGAAGGCCAGGAACAGCATTTCCGCGATAATAATAGCCTTCTTGATTTTGTCATTGGAAACTCAACCGCTCTCGGGGTTAAAAACAAGTTTTCCCGGTGGCTTGACGTTTCCGACAGCGATTTGAAAGACCCGTCCCAGGTTCTTTGCCTTTCCCTCGCAAAATCTGTAAACATCAGGGGGCGAAGTTCCATTCCCATTTTTTACGAGACTTTGAAACCCGGTACCGAGTTCCAGGTGGAAATTAAAACAAGCCTTCCGGGGACTGATTACTCCTGGGGAAGGCCTGTGGAAGAAATTTTAAAGTGCGTCAAGGACTTTTATGAAAAGGTTCGGAAAAAGGATGATGAATTTTTTAAAGAAATGGCGAGTTCCCGGGGGACAATAGAAGTTCCCGATGTCTTGCGTCCCAAGGATGAAAATTCCTTTTTGATTCGGTTAGGCCAGGGTTCTACCGCCAATTCCACCTCCCTCCTGATTGCCGCCAATGAAAGGCGTATCTGTTATAAAATATCGAAGCCTCCGAAACATCCCTCGGGGGAACCTGTAACCAGAAAATTGGTGGGGGGAAGCCCCATGGGATGGGCTGTTCTTACTCCTGTTTCCGGGGGATGAAAGGAAAACAAATGGAAAGAAAGAAAATTTTATTTTCGTTCGTGGGAAAGCAAGACCCTTATTCCCAAAAAAACGGGGAGGAAGGGTCAATCCTCACCCTTGTCCGCTTTCTCAAACCTGACCATGTGTTTTTGTTTCCCTCCGGAAAGGGCCCATCGGAAAACGAAAACGAGGAAGATAATACGGTAAAGAACGCTGAGCAGGCGAAGGAACAAATCCAAAGTTTCAAAACCGGTTTGGAAGTGGGAATTATCCCCATATTTTTTCAAGATCCCACCGATTACCAGGAGATTCTGGAAAAAACCAGGAAAGAAATCCAGCAAATTCTGGAAAAGGCGAATCCGGAAAGTCTGGAAATTCACTTGAATTTCTCATCTGGGACCCCTCAGCAAAAAAGCGCATGGCTCATTCTTGCTGCTTCCCGTTTTTTCATTTCCCCCCATAAAATCTGGCAGGTGGTCGAACCTCGATTTCAAAAAGATGGTATTCGGGTTAAGGAAATCAGCATCGATTTCCTGGAAGAAGAAATAAGCTTCCAGCGAATGTTAAATTTATTCCAGAAAAACCTGTTTTTGTCTGCGAAAGAAGAAGCCGAAAGTCTCTCCCGCCTGACTACCAACTTGGAAAGAAGAAACAAAATACGCATTTTGGCAAAATTATTCGAAGCATACCATTTATGGGACGCAATAAGATATGAGGAGGCAAAAAAACAATTAATTGAAATTCTGGACGAAATAAAAAATATCCATGGTTTGGGTGAATTTGAAGCATTCATTAAGAAACAGATTGACGCACTGGAGGGAATTTCCCAAACTCCAATCGAAACCCCGCTGAATTTGAAGGACCTTTACTTTAACGCCACCCGTTGTTTCCAGAAGGGAGAATATGCCGATACCCTTGCCCGCTTTTGGCGCCTTTACGAGGGTTTGCTTTTCTACCGCCTGAGGAAAATATTCGGCATTGAGCCCCACAATGTCCAAGAGAGCACGGGAGAAAAGAAGGAACTGGTAATTAATTTTTTAAAAAAGGCTGATGAGAAGGCAGATGATGAGAAGCCAGATGATGAGAAGCCAGATGATGAGAAGCCAGATGATGGGAAGCCAGATGATGGGAAGCCAGATGATGGGAAGCCAGATTCACCTCTTAAAATTTCCCGTTCTCAAGCCCAGGATCTTTTGACTGAAGTTTTGGACGATAGTGAATTGAAAAAACTTCTGGAAGAAAGGCTCCCGAGGGAAATCGCAGGCGTAGATTCCGAGGAAACGCAAAGAATTAAAAAATGCCTCAAAAAAATGGTTGACAAAAGAAATATTTCTATCGTCGCCCACGGGATGAATCCGGTCGAAAAAAAGGACGCGGAAAAAGCCTTAAAAGTCGCCCGTTTTTTAATTGAAAGGCTTGTTCCGGAAATAAAACTGGAGGAACCTTTTTTCCCGCAAGATCTCCCCGAAAGAATTTTAAGGTTTCTTAAATTTTGAAGAAAAAATTTTTTGCCAAGATGGACATTAAAATTGAAAATTTTCGAAGATCGAGGGGGTTTTTGAACAAAAAATCGATCTTCGAAAAATTAAAGGGAATTTTTCTTCTTCCCTTTCCCGGGGAGGTGATAAAATCAAAGTTGTAAGGCAAGGCCGGGGTCTGTTGCATCGCGTGACCCGTTAGATTGGGGACTGAAACTAAATACCCTAACCTCCATCCAATATCGATACGATTGGGGTTGCATCGCGTGACCCGTTAGATTGGGGACTGAAACATCAGGGCTGGCTTGGCCACAAGGCCCAGGATTTGTGGTTGCATCGCGTGACCCGTTAGATTGGGGACTGAAACGCAATCATGACGCTACCCGTGGTTATGCACATGATCGCCAGTTGCATCGCGTGACCCGTTAGATTGGGGACTGAAACGATGTAAACCGTCTTGTCTGCGGTCAGGGTTAGGGGTTGCATCGCGTGACCCGTTAGATTGGGGACTGAAACCACGATAATATCTTCAAGGTACTTCTGAGCGGGGTAGTTGCATCGCGTGACCCGTTAGATTGGGGACTGAAACAGAGGAATCAGGCCTTGACTGCAAATATATTTTAGGCGTTGCATCGCGTGACCCGTTAGATTGGGGACTGAAACTCCTTTAGCAAGGCCTCGATTGCTTTCGAGGCCTCGGCCTTTGTGTTGCATCGCGTGACCCGTTAGATTGGGGACTGAAACAATTCGTTTACCCTCGCATGGATGAACATTTTCCGGTTCTTGTTGCATCGCGTGACCCGTTAGATTGGGGACTGAAACATTGCTAAAGAAGTGGGCTGGAGATACCAAACAACGGTTATTTGGGTTGCATCGCGTGACCCGTTAGATTGGGGACTGAAACCCCTCAATGGCGCGCACTAACTCATCGGGAGGGTCTTCGTTGCATCGCGTGACCCGTTAGATTGGGGACTGAAACTCGGGGTTATAATTTTCAAAACCGTGGCCATATTTTTCTTTTAGTTGCATCGCGTGACCCGTTAGATTGGGGACTGAAACTCACCAAAATGTTCAATAATGTTTTCGTGATACTTTAGTTGCATCGCGTGACCCGTTAGATTGGGGACTGAAACATTAATGAGCGGATCAATTCTTTTGCTTCGGTTATTCTCACGTTGCATCGCGTGACCCGTTAGATTGGGGACTGAAACAGGAACTTAAGGTCCTCGGAGTAAATGACGCAAAGCTTGTCTCCAGTTGCATCGCGTGACCCGTTAGATTGGGGACTGAAACCGGGCTTATCCAGACACTCTCAATCCTTGATTGTTTTGCCAAGTTGCATCGCGTGACCCGTTAGATTGGGGACTGAAACTCCAAAGTCCTTAAAATACCTTGCTCCTCGTCTAGTTCTAGTTGCATCGCGTGACCCGTTAGATTGGGGACTGAAACGAAAATCTTCCTCTACAATGTCTTCTACATCCTGGGTAAAGTTGCATCGCGTGACCCGTTAGATTGGGGACTGAAACGCCGGCTATCCCGCAGTCGTTGTTCGTCTTTGCTATCATGTTGCATCGCGTGACCCGTTAGATTGGGGACTGAAACACGAGTTCTTCCGGGATCTTTTCGGACCCGACAATTAGAGTTGCATCGCGTGACCCGTTAGATTGGGGACTGAAACAATTTGTTCTGATACTTTCCCTGATTTCCCTTCTCTGTTGCATCGCGTGACCCGTTAGATTGGGGACTGAAACTTCCGTAGGCGGATTTCCCGCCTGAGAAGACGCTTGATGAGTTGCATCGCGTGACCCGTTAGATTGGGGACTGAAACTGTTTGAGAACGAATCGTCCCCGCGCACACCGTAGCTGTAGTTGCATCGCGTGACCCGTTAGATTGGGGACTGAAACAGGAACTTAAGGTCCTCGGAGTAAATGACGCCAAGCTTGTCTCCAGTTGCATCGCGTGACCCGTTAGATTGGGGACTGAAACCGGGCTTATCCAGACACTCTCAATCCTTGATTGTTTTGCCAAGTTGCATCGCGTGACCCGTTAGATTGGGGACTGAAACTCCAAAGTCCTTAAAATACCTTGCTCCTCGTCTAGTTCTAGTTGCATCGCGTGACCCGTTAGATTGGGGACTGAAACGAAAATCTTCCTCTACAATGTCTTCTACATCCTGGGTAAAGTTGCATCGCGTGACCCGTTAGATTGGGGACTGAAACGCCGGCTATCCCGCAGTCGTTGTTCGTCTTTGCTATCATGTTGCATCGCGTGACCCGTTAGATTGGGGACTGAAACACGAGTTCTTCCGGGATCTTTTCGGACCCGACAATTAGAGTTGCATCGCGTGACCCGTTAGATTGGGGACTGAAACAATTTGTTCTGATACTTTCCCTGATTTCCCTTCTCTGTTGCATCGCGTGACCCGTTAGATTGGGGACTGAAACTTCCGTAGGCGGATTTCCCGCCTGAGAAGACGCTTGATGAGTTGCATCGCGTGACCCGTTAGATTGGGGACTGAAACTGTTTGAGAACGAATCGTCCCCGCGCACACCGTAGCTGTAGTTGCATCGCGTGACCCGTTAGATTGGGGACTGAAACAGGAACTTAAGGTCCTCG
>JANLFL010000040.1 GCA_024655965.1 Caldisericota bacterium
GGGAACTTCCACCTCTGGAACCCCAACTTGTTGAACCCCCACCCCGGGAACCCCAACTGGTTGATCCTCCTCCTCCACGGCTTATGGAGCCGCCAGGACGAGAACTTCGCCTGGTCCCCCAGGACGGGGTGCTTCGCGTCGATCCCCCTGAAGGGAAAATTACCACCGGAGGTAAACCGGAACCCCCGCTTCTTCCCGAGGAGGAGAACGGGCCCTCCTCGTACTTCTCTGCCTCCCTTATCGCCAGGGAGAAAGCTTGTTCCGCTTCCTGCTCCGCTTGAAGCAAAAGGGAGATGATGGAGTTGATATCCCCCCCGGAGGAGGAAGAAGAATCGGCTTGACGCAGAAACTCGATTGCCCGGTTAAGCCTGTTCCGGGGTTCGTCGCTGACAACCGAGTTATGGTCCTGGATATATTCCCGAGCCAACGAAATTTTGGAATAGGCATCCCTTCGGGCACTGGAAAATTTTGCACGAAGCCGCTCCGCAGTTTCGTGCTCGTCCCTTGCCTGGAGGAGGATCTTATCAGCAGTTTCGTTTGCTTGGCGAGCGAGCTTGCAAACAAGGTAAAAATCCGGAGAAGGTTTCTGGAGTTCCTCCTTGGCTCTTTCCAGGACCTTTCCGGCTTCCCTTAGCTCGTCCTCAAGGCTCTCCCGGATGTCCTCGTCGTACTGGCGGATATAATCCCAGGCTTTCCCGATATCCACCTCGGCAGCCTCCACTTCGCGGGGGGCATCTTTCTGAGCGGAGGCCAGGTTTTTCTCCAGTTCAAAAATGGAATTCATGAAAGACTCTGCTTCATCAAGCCAGGAATTCCCCTGCTTGCTTGATTCCAGAGCTTTCTCCCAATCCTGGTGGTCAGGACCGATGGGTTCCTGGGCATC
>JANLFL010000041.1 GCA_024655965.1 Caldisericota bacterium
GATTGGGGACTGAAAGCAATCCCCTGGACTAAAAATGATAGAAGAAATGGCGGGTTGCATCGCGTGACCCGTTAGATTGGGGACTGAAAGAATGCCCTGGACCGCTCAATATCAATATGATTTCAAAAGTTGCATCGCGTGACCCGTTAGATTGGGGACTGAAAGTAAAATAAACAGCAGGCGAAGTGTCCGCCTGCTGTTTATGTTGCATCGCGTGACCCGTTAGATTGGGGACTGAAAGGAGATGAAAAATGTCTCATCAGTTCGGCTTTCCCAGGGCGTTGCATCGCGTGACCCGTTAGATTGGGGACTGAAAGAGGCAGTCCAGCCTTCTTTCCCAATCGGTGGAGAATGAGTTGCATCGCGTGACCCGTTAGATTGGGGACTGAAAGTATCATTTTATTACTCTCTCCTTAAGGTGAAGCTTCAGTTGCATCGCGTGACCCGTTAGATTGGGGACTGAAAGAGGAAAACTCCACCAAAGTTGAAAATCAGGCAGCCATCCGTTGCATCGCGTGACCCGTTAGATTGGGGACTGAAAGAAAAGGTTCCGTAGGGCTTTTGCGCCCGCTCTTGTCTGAGGTTGCATCGCGTGACCCGTTAGATTGGGGACTGAAAGCTGATTCCCCAATCTCGCATAACTGAGATTAAATCCGGTTGCATCGCGTGACCCGTTAGATTGGGGACTGAAAGCAAAGGTTCGCTTCGCAAAGTCATAACGCCAAAACCGCCAGTTGCATCGCGTGACCCGTTAGATTGGGGACTGAAAGCAAAGTAAATGCTCACTTTATCTCCGGACTTCTGACCGTTGCATCGCGTGACCCGTTAGATTGGGGACTGAAACCGGAACATCTTTATAG
>JANLFL010000042.1 GCA_024655965.1 Caldisericota bacterium
CCCGAATGGCTTCCCAGGATGATTCAGAATACTTCCGGGAGATTTCTTCAAAAACTATCCTCCCCTTTTCGATAACCTCCTGAACCCTCCCCACCCTCGCGCGCAGGGATGAAAGAGCAGCTTCAGCTTCCACTTTCCTTTTTGGAAGTTCATCAAGCGCTTGAGAAGCGAGTCTGGCATTTTCCCCAGCGAGTTCCACCTGCTTGAGTGCTTCCATGAATTGCTTTCTGGAAAAAAGGGCCTGGGATTGTTCTAAAGCTTCCCTGGCTTTAGCAATCAACTGTCCCGGCTGGACTGCCTTCATCCCGGAGCCTTCAACTTGGGCCTGTTTTAGGGAGACTTCCTCAATCGCCGCCTGGGTTTGGGAAACTTTACCGGGAAAACTTTCCATCACCTTTTGAACCTGAAGGATTTTATCTTCGATTTCCCGGATGCTTTCCCGAGCCTTCCCCAAATTATCGAGGATTTGCTGATAAGCTCCCTGAACGACCTCCAATTCCTCGGAGCCTAATTTTGGATTTTCCGGATCCCCTGCGCTGTGGGACAACTGGCTGTACGCTTCGGAGCTCTGGCTGATTAAAAGCTTGGTTTTGGCGAAACTTTCCTTTAAGGGTTGGAACTCTTCCGGGGAAAGGAGTTCGCCCATTCTTTCCACTTTTATTTCCAGCAATTGCAGGGCCTCGTTCAATTCATTGATCCCTGAGGCAGCTCCCTGTTTAGCAAGGAGGGCTTTTTGCCTGAGGGCCTGCTTCTGGGAAGACTTCTTCCGGAAGGCACTGAAAAGAATGACCCCCACAACCAGGAGAACGATCACTAAAAGGATAATGGCAA
>JANLFL010000043.1 GCA_024655965.1 Caldisericota bacterium
AGACGCTTGCCACTTTAACCTCCGCCCCTTCAGATTCCAGGATCTTTTTGGGTTCAATGAATTCCTCATCACGAAAATCTCGAGGGGAGATGACCATCAAAACCTTTACACCAGCTAACCTGTTAGCCATTTTTCTATTTCACCTCCATCTTTTTTATTTTAGACTAAATAGTTAGGAAAAAAACCGAAATCAGGTCAAGAAAAATGGGAACAGTGAGAATAGCTATTGTTCAGATGGGCGTTAAAAGCGGAAACTTGGAAGAAAATTTTCGGCGTACCCGGGCTTTCCTGGAACAGGTCTTCAACCTGCAAGCCCAAATCTGCCTTCTCCCGGAAATGTGGAGCACGGGTTTTGCCCTCGATAAAGATTTCCCTTCCCTCGCCTCACGGAATTTTGAAAAGACCATCGATTTGATGCGCTCATGGGCTCAAACCTTCAGGCTTTTTCTCATCGGGGGAACCATTCCTGAAGTTTCAGGAAAAGGGATTTTCAATACATGCTATTTTATTTCCCCCTCAGGTGAGATCATCGGCTCCTACAGAAAAAGGAGATTATTCCCTCTTCTGAGGGAGAAAAATTTCTTTTCCCCGGGCAAGGAAATCCCTACCTTCTCAACTCCCTGGGGAAAAATCGGGGTGCAGATCTGCTACGAGTTAAGGTTTCCCGAGGGTTTTAAGGAATTACGGCTAAAAGGAGCAAATATCGTCTTCCTCCCCGCCCAGTTCCCTCATCCCAGAGAAAGCCACTGGGAAACCC
>JANLFL010000044.1 GCA_024655965.1 Caldisericota bacterium
GGAAACCGGGGACAGGAACCCGGGAGCCTGGAATTTGATGTTCAACGTGAACAAAAAAGCGGGGATCCTCGGGGTCCTTCTCGATGGGGGGAAGGGCCTGGGAGCTTGCCTGATTGGCGCTCACTTCGGGGATTACTCCTGGGTCCCTTTTTTCTGTGTGGTTTCAAGCGTAGCTGGACACAACTGGTCTCCATTTCTTCGCTTGAAGGGTGGAAAGGGTGTCGCGGCCTGCGTGGGGGGAATTTTCGGCCTGAGCCTTTATGCCATTCTTGTTTTTGGAGTGGTAACCCTTTCCCTTCTTCTGATGGTCCGGAGGATGGCCCTGGGAATTCTGGGAGGGGTGGCCGGGGCTTCAGCTTATTTATTCTTTTCAAATCCCGGTTGGGCGACTTTCCTTTTCGGATTTTCCCTCTTCCTGGTGATGGCCCCCAAATACCTGAGGGAGGCCCGGGAGATGAAGGCCAGGCTGGGCGACGACCGCCGCGAGGTGAAGGACCTCTTTACCGCCAAACCCTAAAAATTGGGGAATGTCCCCAATTTTTGTTCGTAAAAATTAAAAAAACAAGGCCTGAAAATCGCTCTCCATCTAAATTAAAAAAATGGGGACATTACCCATTTTTTTCTCCTGCAAAGTTGGGGTAAAATCGAAAAAAGAAAGGAGGTGCCCGCATGAAAGCAGTGATTATGGCGGGAGGGTTCGGCACGCGCCTCCGCC
>JANLFL010000045.1 GCA_024655965.1 Caldisericota bacterium
TCCGGAAAAGCCCGAACCCCCTGATTTCCATCGCCATCGGGCAATTCATGATGTTCCGAAGGTCTGCTTACCGGGAGATAGGAGGGCACGCTGGGGTGAAAAGCGAGATAGTGGAGGACATCGCCCTCTCCAGGAAGGTCAAGGAATTCGGTTTCTACCCTCTTTTCCTGGACGGGGGATCGATGGTCTCCTGCAGGATGTATCGCAACTTTAAGGAGGTCTGGCTTGGTTTTTCCAAGATCCTCTTCGCTGTCTTTAAATTCAGGCTAATTCCCCTTTTAGTTGCCATGTCTCTGTTCGATGCCCTCTTCCTCTTCCCGTTTTTTTATTTTTTGAGGCTTTTTTTCCACCCGGGATACCCGGAAGTGGTGAACCTGATGATCCTTCTCCAGGTTTCCGCAATTTTACTTTTAAGGACGCTTCATTCCTTCCGCTTCAAAAATCCTGGTGGCGCGCTTCTTCATCCCTTTTCGGTGATTCATTTGAACTTGATCGCCCTATTTTCCGCTTACCTCCATGTGAGCGGAAAAGGGGTGATATGGAAGGGAAGAAAGTACAGGGCAGTTGCTGAGGAAGATTTTCCTCTGGATGAGGAGGAAGAGGAGGAATCCCTTCCATCCCACCTGAAAGGGTAAATTTGAAAAAGGAGGATTTAGATGCCTTTTAAAGATTTGGGATTGATTTTTCTTTCATACC
>JANLFL010000046.1 GCA_024655965.1 Caldisericota bacterium
GTAGAGACGAAAACCCGGGTTTTTATTTTGGAACCCGGGGAGGAAGTTGATATTTGAAAAACTATGAAAAACCTCTTCTTCCCATTTTAATTGTTGGATAGGCAGGGAGAAAAAATTTTTCCCTTTTCCCCTGGCGGAAAAAATGGTTATAATTTTTTTAGCAAGGTAAGAAGGAGGAAAGGCATGGAAGAGAAAGCTGGCATTTTTGAACAATTGTCAAGTATGATCGACCAATTATGCCATCTAAAAAAGCAAGTAAAGGTTCTTTTTGACGAAGACCCCGAAAAGTATCGCCAAACCTTCAATGAAATAACAAAATTATCAAAGTCAATAAGGGACTTCATCCAAGAAAAAAAGGTTCCCCAACAATTGACCCCAGATGAAATTCGAGAATTACAGGATAAGTTAGATCAAAATAATATTCGGGATATAGTAATTCGTTAGTTCCAGTATAGAATTCCTTAGCTTCCGGCCAACCGATAAAGGAGGAAAGTGGTGAAAAGTTTTTTTTGAATTTTTTGGTATTGGTATTACTGGGGAGCCTTACCCCTTCTGCATTAGCATTGACTCATCTTCCAACAAGTATCTGATACTAGATGTTCCTGGTTTAGGTAAGGTCGAGGCGGATCTGGTTAACGGTAAACTGGTATTTACCTGCTACAACCCGGGAGAAGTGCCCATGGAGTACTCCATCC
>JANLFL010000047.1:0-307 GCA_024655965.1 Caldisericota bacterium
ATAAAGATTCCGGGCGGTTGGAACTTTCAGTCCCCAATCTAACGGGTCACGCGATGCAACTTAAAACTTATGCATATCAGCATGGTATCGCTGCATTAGCTTTCAGTCCCCAATCTAACGGGTCACGCGATGCAACCAATGGAGCATACCAGGGTGGTGGCCGTCATTATAGGCTTTCAGTCCCCAATCTAACGGGTCACGCGATGCAACTACCTATATTCGGTTCTTGGGCCCCCAGACCCTGAAACGGCTTTCAGTCCCCAATCTAACGGGTCACGCGATGCAACTTATTCAGTCAGCCCTGATT
>JANLFL010000047.1:317-524 GCA_024655965.1 Caldisericota bacterium
ACGCGATGCAACGCACCACCAAGAGATCCATCAAGAACATCAAGATTACCTTTCAGTCCCCAATCTAACGGGTCACGCGATGCAACCGCTGGAGAACAAAGATTACTCAAAAAATGTTGTTAAATACTTTCAGTCCCCAATCTAACGGGTCACGCGATGCAACTTCATTACAGAACTTGGAAAGGAGGAAGAGATGTTGAATCTTTC
>JANLFL010000004.1:0-70075 GCA_024655965.1 Caldisericota bacterium
TTTGATAAGCCAACATTTCCTTCCGCGGGGTCCCCGAGAAAGCTTTATGCTTTCTCGGGGTGCGTTTTATCGCGTGACCCGTTAGATTTGGGACTGAAACTTGAGGTATGGAGGGAGTGCAATTAGGTTAAATTCCTTCTGGCGGGTGTCCTAGCCGCTAGGACCTTAAAGTCAACTATAACCAGAAAGGAGGGGAGAGATTGAAAAAGATCCCCAAATGGGTTAAACGCCTGGTGCGGAAGTACCGTACCAAAAAGGGGATGGCTTTTCTGGAAAAGCACCACCTGAAGGGGGAGCTGGAAGATGTGATCAGGTTCGCCATGGATTCTTTCGGAGACGGAGCTTCCTTAATCCTAGCCGATTTCCTGCAATTGGTGTTAAAGTACCGGGATACCTTTTCTACTGAGGAAGAATACGCCCGCTGGCTAGGGTGGCAAATCAAGCAGTACAAAAAGGACCTGGTCGATTGGTCTGGCCCGGTCGAGTAAAAAACTTTTTTGCTCCAAGACGTAAACAAATTGGCATTTATTTGCTTTTATTTTTCCCGGAAAGGAGGTCAAAGAGAAAGAAAAGGAGTTTCATTTCACCCAGGGGTCGGGGGGATGGAAAACATTGCTTCCCTGAATATCAGTTCCCTCAATCCCTTCTGCGATCCTGTGAATAGAATAAAGGAGGACTGAAAGCACTGCTACCCTGGCAGGCAAGAAATTACCAGGTTTCACTTAGGAAAAAGCTGAAAGAGAAGGGCACCGTTCTCTTCCAGCCGTTTAAGAAAATTACCATATACCAACACCGCTTTTCCATATTGCGTTTTCAATAGTTTTGGGGGAACTCTGGAATCTCGTCCGCACGGAAAATTTTATTACGCTCTGCGAAGCCAATCCGCCTATCATTCATGCTCGGTGGACAAGTTGAATCGCGGGGCCGATTGGGTTGGGGGGAAAACCAAAAAATTTTTATTTTTACCCCAGTTCCTGTTTCGGACAGCCGGAGAGGTGAATGATGTTATAAAATGGATAGGAAAGGGTGGAGAAAAAAGTGGACTTTAGGTTTATCCAAGTGTACTGGGACAATTTCTGGTACTGGGTAAAAGACAAAATCTCCGACATGCGCACCAGGAAATCGGTGAAGTTCCTGAAGAAGTACGACATCCTGAACGCAGCTAACGATCTGTTCAACGCCGCGGTCGAGAACCTGGAAGACTTCAGGCCGTTCATCAACCAGTTCCTCGACCTGGTCAAGAAGTACAACGGAACCTTCAAAAGCGAAGAAGAATACGCCCGCTGGCTCAAATGGCAGATCAAACAGCACCGGAAAAAATTGGACGAAATGATCAAACAGGGCGGGTTGCATGGCGGGACCCCTTAGATTGGGTACTAAAACGCTTTCCCAGGGTGAAATACACTGACACTTTGATGAAATTAACAGGAAAGGAGGTGACATATGGGGAGGGAAAACAGGATAGTATTAATTGGAAGTTGCCATCGGTGGGGCAAAAAGACAATCACCGACTTTCGCTCGTTTAAGTCATGCCGTTTCTTAAAACAGGACGGTATTTTTATGGGGTGAAAGAATTGAAAAAAATGCCATTTTCAACTTAGAAGATCGTAAACATTTTTTGAGCAATTCGCGAATTTCGTCCTGGAATAAAAGAGCACCTTCCCCACCGAAACGGAATAATCTCGTTGCTCAAGGGGTTGATTTCCTGGGGGGAAAGCAAAAAATCCTTTTAAAAGGTCGATTTTCTGGGAAGCTGAAGGGAGAATTTTCGAATGCAGGAAAAAGGAGCAATTGAACTTCCAAAAAAATTGGAGGAGGAGATTTTCGGAAATCAAAAAGGATTTTATTTTACCAATCCCGAAAAGGTTAAAATAACCAAGAACTTTACTGAAGAAGATTTAAGAATGTACCTGGGTACATATTTCCCCCGGAGTTATGCCGAATCTTATACCATTTTTTCGGAGCTTTTGAGAATTAAACCAATTGCAAAGGCTTTTGAAAAAAAGGAAAAAATTAAGATTCTGGGAATTGGAAGTGGGACTGGAGGGGAACTGGTGGGTGCAATTGAGGCCTTTTTTGAATGCTTTCCCCAAAATAAGGCAATTTTTGACCTTCATGTCATTGATGCCAATCCCCCAGCTTTAAAAATGCAAAAACAAATCCTTGACAATCTTTTTCCCAGAAAATTCCTTTGGACAAAGTATCTGGAAGATTTAAAAGCAGAAACATTTTTTGAACAGATTCAAGGAAAGGTTGGGGATAAAAAATTCGACCTAATTTTAATTTGGAAAATGCTAAACGAAATCCTCCGCGAACTTGAAAACCAAAAGGACAAAAGAAGGAAATTCTTCAAAGGAACTATTCGAGTTGGGGAATATTTCTTAGTTAACCCCCACGGTTTATTTATTCTGGCAGATATAACGGACCCGGCATCACACCAAGGAAACAACACAGAGCCAGAGGAGTTCATTCCCCAAATATTTAACAAGTTCCTACGGAAAAGAATCGGCCACAAGACTTGCAGGCTAAAATTAATTTTCCCTTTAAGTTGTGCTTTTTGGTATTACGTATGCTCCCAATTTGAGGATTGTTTCCAATCCAGGACTATTTCGGTTATCCATAAGGAATCCAAAGAAAAACCAGAGGGTGTGGATTCAAGTAAAATTACTTACCGGGTCCTTTCTTGTTCCCAATTTGCGGAAGAAATCCTAAAAGAATTTCCCAAAAATAGACCATTTAGGCTAATGGAATCTAATAAGTTTGGAAATACAAATTATTGCGAAAGGGGATATTTGCGGATAAATTTAAGTCAAGAAGCATTCCCCAATCCACTTGATGCCTGGACTGGAAAAGATATTTAAAAATGGGAAAATTATTTTGGAATTCAACCGAGATCAAAGTTGATGGCCAAACAGTTAAAGCAATTGAACCATTAATCATTTCCGCAAGCCGTTCAACCGATATCCCCGCCTTTTATTCGGCTTGGTTAATCACGCGGTTAGAAAAAGGTTACGCCAAATGGATAAATCCCTTTAACCAGAAACCGGAATATGTTTCTTTGAAAAAAGCCCGGGTTTTTGTTTTTTGGAGCAAAAACCCTCAGCCCTTAATAGAATACCTCCCCGAGTTTGATAAAAGGAATATTGGTTATTATTTCCAATTTACTTTGAATGACTATGAAAAAGAGGGACTCGAACCTCATGTTCCCCCTTTAAAAGAACGCCTTTCCGTTTTTAAAGAACTTTCAGAGCAAATTGGTAAAGAAAAGGTGATTTGGCGTTTCGACCCATTAATTCTGGGAGAAAATTTAACCGTAAAAAACCTATTGGAAAAAATCGAAAGAGTGGGGGAGGAAATATATCCCTACACCGAAAAGCTGGTTTTCAGTTTTGCTGATATAAAAATTTACCCCAAGGTTCAGAATAATTTAAAAAGATTCGGGTTTTCATGGACAGATTGGACTCCCAAATTGATGGAGGAAATCGCGGAAGGAATTATGAAATTAAATTCAAGGTGGGGCTTAACAATTTCCACCTGCGCGGAAGAAATCCCGCTTGAAAAAATGGGAATAATACACAACAAATGCATCGATGACGATTTAATGGCCCGCCTTTTCCCAGGAGACTTTGAATTGATGAGTTTTATAGGCTATGAGCAAAACCTTTTTGGGAAAATTATTGGTTCAAGAAAAGGATTGAAGGATCCAGGGCAAAGGAAATTCTGTGGTTGCATAATCAGTAAAGACATTGGCCAGTATAACACCTGTCCCCACTTATGTGTATATTGCTATGCCAATTGTTCCCCCCCAAAAGTAAAAGAAAATTACTCCAAACACTCAAGGGAAAAGGATTCAATTATTTAGCAGAATTTTTTCCAACCTGAAAAATTTTAGGTTGATGATTTTTTAGGATTGCATGATCATTTTTTGTTTTTCAAATGATATGATTTAAAATCCCTGGGGGGGAATCCCAAAGCTCAAAATGCCATTAAAGCATTTCTACAAGAAAGTGGGGAACAATTCCCCCGGGAAGAAATTCCGTTTTCCAATCTGGCCTGAAAACTGCCCTTGGATTAATGGATGGGTGGAAGTCCGTTATTTTAGGTTCTTTTCCTTCCCATCCCCCGTTTTTTACAGCCGGGGAGGCCATCCCCCTGGGGTTTGGTTCACTTAACCTTTTTGGTCCTCATATTAAAGCTTGCAAATTTGGCCCTACCTGGTTCCCTAAAGAGAGCGTTTTATATATCTTTTAAGGACAATCCGTTAATGGAGCAACTTGGGAAGCCGCGAGGAGTAACCATAACCCACCCCAGAAAAAGGTCCCACTTTTTCCTGGGGGTCTCGGGGAAGGGAATTATAATTTTTCCTTATAAGGCGTTAATTTCATTGGCGTGAACCCCCAGAAAGCCTGATGCCTTTTCTGGGCCATTTTTTCCAGGCCTTAAAAATAAAGGACCGATACCGGGCCCTAATCGGGCCAACAATGTATTAGGATATTAAAAATAACACCCAGAAAATTCTGGCTTCGAAGGAGGCGCTATATTTTGGAGGAGCAAGAAATTATTTTCAATTCTGATCTGGTCCAGGAAGCTCTGGCCTTCACCAAAGAGGTCACGGAAGCATTTCCCGGGCGGATTACCGGCTCGGACTCCTGCTTTAAAACGGCAAAGAAGATCAAGGGGGAACTGGAAAAATACTGCGATCCGGGCACGGTAAAAATGGAGGAATTCCCCTGCCACCCTCAGGCATTTTTGAAATACATTCCCTTCCTCGTCCTCCTTTACCTGGCCTGCTCCCTGCTTCTCTTCTTTGGCCAACCTCTTTGGGCCTTCGTTGGCTTTGCCTTGGGGAATTTCGTTTTCTACGGCCAGTTTGTGCGCTATTATGAAATTCTTGACCCTCTCTTCCCCAAAAGGAAGGGGTTCAACGTCTGGGGGGCAATCGAGCCGGCCCAAAAGGCCAGGGAACAGATCATCGTTTCCGCCCATCATGATGCGGCTTACGTCTTTCAACTTCTGGCCCGCTTCCCCAGGCTCTATGCTTATATGATTTTGACCGGGATCGGCTTCCTGTTTTTGGGATTGGTGATTTCACTCCTTGCCCTGATCCTTTCCCTTTTGGGAATTGCCTTTCCCCAATGGCCTTCCATCGTCCTCCTCGTGGGCTTGCTTCCCGTGCTTCCCTTTCTTTTTTTCACCACAAACCAGGTTTCCCCCGGAGCAGGGGACAACATGATCGCCGTGGCCATTATGCTTCAGGTGGCAAAAGTTTTTAGCGAAGCGAAAAAGAATGGAAACCCGCTGAACTCAACCCGGTTGCTCTTCGTCTCTTTCGATGCCGAGGAAGCTGGTCTGCGCGGCGCCCGGGCCTTTATTAAAGCCCACAGAGAAGAACTTCAAGCCATCCCCACCAGGGTCCTGAACATCGACACGGTTTACAAGCTCCAGCATTTGAACTTCTTCGAACGGGATTTGAACTCCTTCGTCCCCCTTTCCAAGGAGCTCGCTTCGGAGTGCGCAACCGTTGCCCGTTCTTTGGGATACCCGGATAAGGTTTCCGGAATGTCTTTTGGAGGGGGCTCAACGGACGCCGCCGCTTTTGGAGAAGAAGGAATTGAAGCCACCAACATCTGCGCTATGAGTTTCAACATCAACGATTACAAGGAGGGCTTCGTCTACCACACTTCCCGGGACACCGTGGAACACATCGAGCCTCAGGCCGTGGAGGCAATCATCAAGGTAATTGGAAATTATATCCTAAAGAGGGACCGCGGAAATTGAGAACTAATTTTTCCGGGCCCCTTTTCCCCTGTGGGAACGGCTCCATGGAGGTTTGGCCTGGGCAAAGCGTTTTTTAATGGTTTTCAGAGAATGGTTGTAATCCGGGGAGGAGAAAGACCACTCATTCCGCGAATGCTGCACATTGGCCAAATTGAAGGGGAGCGACGGGCACTGGGGACACGATTGCCCAAAGAGAAAAAAATTCCCATTTAGGCCCCTCCCAACCACCCCCAGAATGTCCCCCAGGGAAACCTAAACCCCAAAATTTTGAATTCCTGGCAGCCCCTGTTTGTTTCAGACGCAAATGCCCTCAGGCTTAGAATATTCCTGCTTAAAAAATTGGTAACTGCGGATATTTCCGCAAACTTCAATTTCCCATCGCATTGCTCGCCGGGGGAGATTAAAAGGGGTTTTCAATTCCATCTACCCCAGCAATGTCAAAACCGGGTTTGGGGACAAAACTATAATTTTCCCCCAACAGATACCGGCAAGGTATAATAATCTTAACTTTCATCGGGCTTCTCTTTTTTTGATCCAATTAAAAGGGGGTTAATCATGGAAAGGCTGTTAAGTTCCAAAGAAGTGCTTCTTTTTCAGCTGGACGACACCTGGGGGCAAGTAGAAGTAGCCACCAAGGGGATAACCTCGGAAGAGTTTTATTTCAAGCCTCTCCCCAAAGCATTAGGCCCTGAAGCCGCCCTGGAAGAGCCCATGCCCCAAGGGGTTTCCACAATCGGGTTCAAAGTCGCCCACATGGCCCTCACCGCCCTTGAGGTTGTAAGCTCCCTAAAAGGGGGAAAGTTCGACCTCAAGGAGTTCGTCCCCAAAGCGCCCAAGGATTTCCCCGAATGGATGGAGTTGCTCAAGGAAACCCACGGCGCTTTCCGACAATCGCTGGCTGATCTTCCGGAAGAAAAACTCACCACTCCTCTAAAAATCTGGGAGGACGAATATCCACTTTGGAAAGTAATCGTCTGGATTGCTGACCACTATTCCTGGCATGCAGGGCAAATCAGGACTTTGAGGGCACACTGGGAACAAAAAAGAAAATAGTCAGGAGCTCTGCTCGTCCTTTTTGGGGAGGACCTTCCGCAGAAGGTAAATACACAGGGCCATTAAAAAAAGAGCCCCCAATACTTTGGCCATTCCCAAAAGGAGGATTTCCAAGCCTACCTGGAGGGAAGGGATATTTCCGTATTTTGTGACCAGCTCCAGGAGAGCGCCACCAGCGAGCACTGATCCAATTTGCCCAGAGACATTGGCGGAGGCGGCGAACATCAAAAGGTAGTTCTGCTTGTCCTCCTTCTGCCCCATTTGATGCACGAGGCGGGCGGACATGGGAAATGAGGAAAGACCAGCAGCTCCCACCAGGGGGTTCACTTTTAAGCCGCAGGCATGGAGGAATTTCCCTAAAAGCACTCCGAAAGCAGTGCCAAGGGCAAAAGCCACAAGCCCCAGAAGAAAGATGAGCAGAGTCTCCACTTTCAGGAAGGCTTCCGCTTTCATGCTTGCCCCAATGGTAAGCCCCAAAAATAAGGTGACAAATCCGGAGAGGGTTTCCCTGGCGGCTTTGGCTAAGGAATCCGTTACCCCGGAGGTTGCTAAGATGTTTCCGAACATCAAAAACCCGATCAAGGGGATGCTCATGGGGCTCAAAAGGGCGGAAAGGAGGAGAATCATATAAGGAAAGATCTTGAGCACGGTGTCGCTCACGGGAACTGACCCGACTTCCATACGCACTTTTCTTTCCTTCTTGGTGGTCAAGAGGCGCATGATCGGGGGCTGGATGATGGGCACCAAGGCCATATAAGAGTAAGCAGCCAGACTAACGGAACCGATAAGTTCTGGAGCCAGTTGAGCTGTGACGTAAATAGAGGTGGGACCATCGGCGCTTCCAATTATGCCGATGGAGGCTGACTGAAAAAGGTTGAACCCCAAAAGCAAGGCAACGATCAGGGTGGCGAAAATCCCCATCTGGGCTATGGCGCCGAAGGCGATCAGCCAGGGCCTCTCCACCAGGGGACGAAAATCCATCATCGCCCCGATGGAAATGAAAATCAGGAGGGGAAAGAACTCGGTTTTTATTCCGTACCTGAAAAGGAATTCCAGAATTGATCCCGCTTCTTTCAAAGGGGAGTAGGGAAGGTTGACGAGCAGGATGCCGATCCCAATTGGAAGCAGAAGCAGGGGCTCGTATTTTTTCAAAACCGCCACAGCCACAAGGGCGAGGGCAATAAAAATCATCACTAACTCTTTCCAGGTCGGGAGGGCGAGGATTCCTTCCATAAAAATTCTCCTTCGGGTCGAACTTTCAAAAAAGGACGCTTCCTATTTTAAACCAAAAGAGGCCTTAACGGTAAAATTTAAGGAAAAAAAGGGATTTTCCCAGACTTACCTTGAAGTATAATTTCCACCAGGGACTTGAAGAGGGACATCTTTGGAAAACCTTGGGGGTAGAAAAATCGTTCATTTTTTTTGCAATAATGAAATAAGACCCCTATTCCAGAAAGGAGGCTTTCTTGGAAGAAATTCAATATCACATCAAATG
Source organism: Caldisericota bacterium (assembly GCA_024655965.1). GTDB lineage: Bacteria > Caldisericota > JANLFM01 > JANLFM01 > JANLFM01 > JANLFM01. The sequence goes on from JANLFL010000004.1 coordinate 8,327, forward strand.
CAAGAAAGGAGATGTGAACAGGGCGGTGCTCCTAACCGATAACCCGGGAAGGGTAGAGGTAATCGCCCAGAATTTTTTTGAAAACCCCACCAAAGTTTCGGAGAACAGGGAATTCCGCATTTTTAACGGAACTTTTGAGGGGATGGAAATTGCGGTCTGCTCCACCGGAATCGGTTGCATGTCCAGCGCTGTGGCCATCGAGGAACTTGCCAATGTTGGATGCAAGTTTTTCATCCGGGTTGGGACCGCGGGTTCGCTTCAGGGGGATATTCTCCCAGGGGAAATAGTCATCGCCACAGGAGCGGTCCGAGGTGATGGGGCCTCAAAGGAGTACATTGACATTTCCTATCCGGCGGTGTCAGGCTTCGAAGCGATTAAAGCTTTAAGGCGCCGGGTGGAGAGGGAAAATTGTCCCTACCACCTGGGGATTATCCGCAGCCACGATGCCTTCTATCTGGAATCCCCCTTGGCTTTTGGGGATTACAAAAAAAGGATCCAGCCCTGGGCTGAAGCAGGGGTGCTGGCGATTGAAAACGAATCGGCCACCCTCTTCGTGGTGGGTTCGCTGAGGAGGGTTCAGGTGGGAAGTATTCTTGTAATTGCCGGACACCTCCTTGAGGATATCGAATACCCGGTTTGGAAATTTAAGGAAGGCCTTGACCGGGCAGTTCTAATTGCCTGCGGGGCCCTCGCCGATCTTTTAAAGGAGGAGGAAAGATGAAATTTGCCCCTCATTTGAGTCTTTACTCGGGCAAGGTTGGGGAATTCGCTATCCTTCCCGGGGATCCCGAAAGGTGCATTTTGATCGCCGATCACCTGGAAAATCCCCAACTGGTCTCCTCAAACCGCGAATTCGTGACCTATACCGGAAAATACAGGGAACTGACCGTGAGCGTTGTTTCCACCGGGATGGGATGCCCTTCCGCGGCAATCGCCCTGGAGGAGTTGGTCATGCTGGGGACAAAGGCCTTCGTCAGGCTGGGTACTACCGGAGCCCTCCAGAAAAATTTGAAAATCGGGGAATTGGTCATCGCCCATTCAGCAGTCAGGACAGACGGGACCTCCCTGGAATACATTGCCCCTGAGTTTCCGGCAATCGCTGACTTAGACCTGACCATTTTTCTGGAGGAAGCGGCCAAGGGGAAAGGGGTTAATCCCTGGGTTGGTACAATCTGGAGCCACGACGCTTTTTACAAAGGTTCCGTGTTCGCCGACCCGGAGTTCCTGAACCGGGAAAAATGGATGATCGAGGCCAACGTCTTAAGCGTGGAAAACGAGTCCACCGCCTTATTCGTGATAAGTTCAATAAGGAAGGTGAAAACCGGGACAATCCTGACCGTGGTCGCCAACCACCACACCCGGGAGGTCATTTCAAATGAGGAGAATCTGCGCCCCATTTTTGATTTGATGACCGAAATCTGCCTGGACGCCTTTTACCGGCTTAGGATTTCGGGAAAGGTTTAAGGAAATATGGGGCTGGTCTTAAAGAACGTAAGAATTTTTGATGGGGAGACTCTTTCCAACCCTTCCTCCATTTATATTTCTGGGGGAAAAATTATGGGGGTAGGGGAGGGCTTCCCGGAATTTAACCCCAGGGATGGGTGGGAGTCCCTTGATTGCCAGGGAAAAGTGGCCTTTCCCGGGTTAATCGACTGTCACACCCACCTGTACCAGACCTTCGGCAGGGGTTTGATGGACAACCTGCACATCACTAATTGGCTGGAGGTGATCTGGCAGTTCCCTCGGATCTTCAGCGAGGAAGCCCTGTACTACTCCACCCTTTTGGGGGCCATGGAGGCTTTAAAAACAGGTACCACCCTGGTTGTCGATCTAATCGAGGGCAGGGGAGAAGAACCCATCATCCAGGCCATAATTGATTCCGGCTTGAAGGCAGTGATGGGGAAGATGCAGAACGATTTTCCTGAAGGGAAGAACACCCCGGTCAAGTCCACCGAGGAGTGCCTGAAGGATAGCCGAAGGTTCTTCAAAAAGTGGCAGGGATCAGGAAATGGGCGAATAAATGTTCGCTTTTCTTTCGCCGGGCTTCCCGCTTCAACCGAAGGACTGGTCCGGGGAATGGTTAAATTGAGCCGGGAGTACGGGGTGGGGATCCACGCTCACGCTGCCGAGGGTAAGGAGCCCACGGAGCAGGTAAAAAGAAGGTTCAATTCCGGGGAAATATTCGCCCTGGAAAAACTGGGGGCCCTTGGTCCTTCCACCCTTCTTGCCCATGTTATCTGGGTGGAAGAGAGGGAAATGGACCTCCTTGCCCAGAGGGGGGTCTCGGTGGTCCACTGTCCCTTCACCAACTGTAAAGTTACCGATGGCTTATCCCCGATGTATGAGATGTCCAGAAGGGGTGTAAACATTACTTTTGGGTGCGACGGGGCAGCCTCCAGTGGAAATTACGATCTCATCCGCGAAGGCCAGCTGGGGTCAATGCTCCAGAAAGTTTCCTCAATGGAGGAAAAGGCTTTCAATCCCCCCTTTCTTTTCCGGTGCATGACCTCCAACGGGGCAAGGGCGCTGGGGCTGGAAGGGGAAGTGGGAAAAATTGAACCGGGATTCAAAGCGGACCTGATCCTCCTCGAGCTCCCCCCAGCAAAAAACCTTTCCTGGAAAACCTTTTTAACCAATTTGATGTATTCCTCCTCCGGGGGAGAGGCTGTAAAAGGGGTCATAATCGAGGGGAAAACGATCATCTGGGAGGGAAAGTTTCTTCAGATTCCTGAGGAAAGCGTCCTGAATATAGCAAGGGAAATTTTCTCCAAAGAGAAATGGAAGTTGGAAAAAGCTCTGGCTAAAACTTTTAAAAAGGAGTGAATGGAAGAGATGAAAAGAGAGGAACTGCTGAAAAAAGCCTTCGAATTAGGACCCCCTCTGGCCGCGGCCAGGGCGATTACTTCTCCCAAGGGCAAGGGAAGGGACTCGGTCCAGGTGATCTTGCTGGAGGAAAAAGAGGAGATCGAAAGTCTTTTGAAAAAAGTTGAGGAATTGGGGGAAAGGGAGGAAGACCCCAGACCAATATTTTTAAGGGACGCCCAGACCATCAGGAAAAACAACTGCCTGATCCTTCTATTCTATTCGGAAAATGAACCCTTGGGGCTGAACTGCGGTTTTTGCACCAAGAACTGCGATGCCGCCACAAAGAAGGAGGTGTTCTGCGCTTTTTCCCTCCTGGACCTGGGGATTAGCCTGGGATCAGCGGTTTCACTCCTCTCGCAAATGGGCTTCGATAACCGGATTCAATACACCCTGGGTAAGGCGGCGGTTGACCTGGGGATTGTTCCCAAAAATTCCGCTTGCTTGGGGGTGCCGGTTTCCCTCTCCTCGAAAAACCCCTTTTTTGACCGTTTCTGGTGGTAGGGATAATTTGAAAAAGTGGCTTCGGGTTATTGTCCTCCTCACCCTGGCAATCCTTTTTCTTCTGATCGTGGTCCCCTTTCTCATTCCCATACCTCCGCTTGTTGGAACCTTCCCTCCCGAGGAGCTGGCGGATGAAAACAGCCTCTTCTGCGATGTTTTGGGGATAAAGGTCCACTTTAAACAGGCAGGCTCCGGGGAAAGGGCTTTTTTTCTTCTCCACGGTTTTGCCTCCAGCATTTTTTCCTTCCGGGAGGTGATGGCTCCCTTATCGGAGCTTGGGAAAGTCGTTGCTTGGGACCGCCCCGGTTTTGGTTTGACCCAGAGGCCTTTGCCCGGGGAATGGGAGGGGGAAAGCCCCTACTCCCCGGAATTTCAGGCGAAGCTCACGGTCAAATTGATGGACAAAATGAATGTCTCCCGGGCAATTCTTGTAGGTCATTCAGCGGGTGGGGCGATTGCCCTTTTCACGGCGATCCTCTATCCGGAAAGGGTTCAGGGCTTGATTTTAATTTCCCCCGCGGTCTATTCCCAGGGAGGCATCCCTGGTTTCATTCGCTTTTTGCTGAACACCCCTCAGGGAAGGCATCTTGGGCCCCTATTAATTCGCTCCTTCGCCAACCAGGGGAAGGAATTGGCTCAAAAGGCCTGGAATGACCCTTCAAGAATCACTCCGGAAATCTGGGAAGGTTACCTAAAGCCCTTGAAAGCCCGGAATTGGGATCAGGGCCTTTTCCAATTTCTCCTTTCCAGCCATCCCCTTCCTCTGGAAAATAACCTCCCGGAGCTCAAAATTCCCGTATTAATAATTCACGGGGAAAACGATGGGGTCATTCCTTTAAAAGAGAGCTTCCGCCTCAAAGAAAGCATTACTGAAGCTGATTTGGATATTATCCCTGACTGCGGGCATATCCCTCAGGAGGAATCTCCCGAAGCTTTTCTTAAAGCGGTAAAGGATTTCATAAAAAGAAAAGGACTTTAACTTCTATGTGGAAAATTTCCCTTAATTCCCTTGAGGCGCTTGAAGGGTAGGGGAGGTTCCCAAAAAAAGTTGGGGGGAAAACGATTTACCAATTGATTTATAATTAAAGCGGAAAAAATCAGAAGGGGGTTTTCCTTTTGGGAATTGAAGACCTTTTTCGAAAAATAGTGGAGACCAGCAACGAGGGGGTCATCGCCATTGATCCTCAAGGTTCAATTATCTTGGCAAACCATCAAATGGAGGTAATGCTGGGATATGGAAAGGGGGAACTGTTGGGCCTTCACGCCCGGGACCTCGTCTGGGAGACGGAGTTACCCGATTTTGTTGACCATTGGTTGAAATTACAGCAGGGGTTAGGGGGAAGGTATAAGAGGACGCTGAAAAGAAAAGATGGCAGTCCAACCGTTGTCCTGGTTTCTGCAAACCCCATTATTGAGCAAGGGGAATTCAAAGGGGCCTTCGCCCTGGTGGGGGAATTTTCCCAGTACCAGCAAATTTCCCGGGAACTATTTTCGGCAATAGAGGAACTGAAGACCCTGGAAGTAATCGTCAACCGGAGCCCTGCCGTGGCCTTCGTTTGGAAACCCGAGGAAGGTTTACCCGTCCAATATGTCTCGGAGAACGTGTCCCAGTTTGGATATCAAAAAGAAGAGTTTGAAAGCGGGACCTTGGTCTTTACAGATATCATTCATCCCGAAGATCGGGAAAGAGTAGTCCAGGAAGGGAGAGAGTTCCGAAAAGAGGGGAGAAATGAATACTTCCAGCATTACCGGATCATCACCAAAGACGGGAAAATCAGGTGGGTGGACGATCGGACAATTGTAAACCGGAGCCCAAGCGGGGAAGTCCTAAACACATACGGAATCATCCTGGACGTCACCTCCCGGGTGCTGATGGAAGAGGAAGCCCTGGAAGCGGAAGCCAAGCTCCGAGCATTTCTGGAAGCCAGCCCCGACCTCATTTATTTAAAGGACACCGAAGGGAGAAACCTGCTTGTTAATACCGCTTACGCTCATTATTTTGGCCTCCAACCAGGGGACATCAACGGGAAAAAGGACTCGGAAATCATGCCCCCGGGCCTTACGGAGCAGTGCGCTCAGAGCGATCGCCTGGTAATTCAAAAAAATGAACCCATCAGGGCTGAGGAAAAGATCCAGAACGAGAAAGGGGAAAGGGTTTTCGACACCATCAAGTTCCCCATAAAGGGCGCCTATGGGAAAGTCCGGGGGATCGGAGGGATCAGCCGGGACATCACCGAACTCCGCCGGGCCTCCGAAGCTTTGAAAAAACAAGGGGAGTTCCTGAAGCTCATCCTGGATCACGCCCAGGACCTGATATACAGGTACCGTTTGTTCCCTGAACCTGGTTTCGAGTACGTTAGCCCATCCGCCACCAGGATCACGGGATACACCCCGGAGGAGCATTATGCTGACCCTTATCTGGGAATGAAAATCGTCCATCCCGAGGACCGTCCCATCCTCGAAGCTCTGAGGAATGACCCGGTTTCCTTCCAAAAACCGGTGGAGTTCCGGTGGGTGAAAAAGGATGGGACCATTTTCTGGACAGAGCAAATTAACACCCCGGTTTTCGATGAAACAGGAAGGGTAGTGGCAATAGTGGGTATCGCCCGGGACATAACAGAGCAGAAGAAAGCCCAGGAGAAGATCATCGAAAGCGAGCGGAACCTGAGGGCTTTTCTTGAAGCCCTCAAGGAACCAGCGGTCCTTCTGAATACGGAGGGGGAAATCCTCTTTGCCAATAAAAACGCTTCCTTGAGGCTGGGGTTGCCTCCTTTGGAAAATTCCCATTGTTGCTTGTGGGATTTTTTAAGCGGGGAGCTGGAAAAAAAGCTGAAACCCCTGGTGTTAAATGCGGTTGAGGGCAAGGGGCCAATATCCGGGGAAATTGGCATCGAGGACCGGACTTTTCTCCTTCAGGTCTACCCCTGGGAGACGGAGGATGGTAGGGTGGAGAAGGTGGTGCTTTTAATGATCGACATTACGGAAAGAATCAGGGTGGAGGGGGAGAAGGAAAAAGTCAAAAACGCCTTGATTTATTCAGTCTCCCACGATTTGAAGACCCCGTTGATGGTCATGGAAGCCTCCCTTGATTTAATTTCCAGTTCCGACCCCGAAAGGAGGGAGGAAAAGTTCCTGGAATACAGCATCTTGTTCAGGAACAACTTAAACCGGATGAAAGGCTTGGTGGAAAACCTCCTCTTAAGCCAAAGGGCGATTCTTTCCGAGATCAAACCCTCCCCTCAAACAGTGAACGTCTTCAAGATGTTCGGGGAAACCGTCTCCGAGATGAGGACCCTTGCCCGGTCCCTGGGGGTGGAGCTGGAAGAGAAAACTTCCGGGGAACCCCTTTTTATTGAGTTCGACCCGGAACTGGTGAGGAGAGCGCTGGAGAACATCATATCCAACGCCATCAAATTCTCAAAAAAGGGGCAGAAGGTTACGGTGAGCCTGGAGAGGGAAGATCATGAGCTCCGTTTCGTGGTTGAGGACAAGGGACCAGGAATAAAAAAGGAGGAAATGGAGGGTCTTTCCCAGCCCTTCAGAAGGCTTGAATCAGCGGAAAGGAGCAATATCCCAGGGACGGGCCTCGGGCTTTTTGTTGCTCGAAAACTGGTGGAAGCGCACGGGGGAAAGCTTGTCCTGGAAAGTTCCCCCGGTATGGGAACAAAGGCCATTATCAGCCTCCCAATAAAATAAAAGAAAGGGGAATTCCATGGTGGCAATTGTTTATTATTCACGGACCGGATCAACCCGGGAATATGCAAAAGGGATCAAGGATGCAACCGGAGGCGATTTAATCGAACTCTTGGAAAGGAACCCCAAAAAAACCAACGGCCAGTGCGCAATTCAAGCCCTTTTTGGGGTTTGCCCTCAACTGGAAAACAAGGACCTGGAACTTGCCCCCTATGATCTGGTCGTGCTTTTAACACCGATTTATGCCTTCAACCCTTCGCCCGCCATAAATTCCTTTCTAAAAATAGCGAATTTAAAGGAAAAGAAGGTTTACCTCGTTACCCTGGGCGAAGACCCAAAATCACACCGGAAACCAACTGAAAAAATAAAAAGGAAAGTGGAAAAGAAGGGTGGGACCTTTTTAGGGTCAAGCTCGTTCAGGGGAGCGAGCATGTTCAAAAAGACCTTTTATTTCACTGAGGAGGAGCTCAGGAAAAATATAGGGGAAATTGTCCAAAGGCTTTCTTGAAGATCCTCATCTTGTTTCCCAGTAAGCCAGAGGCCCCCGGCTTTCAAGCTCAAAGGATTTCTCCCCTCAATTCTTTTAAGTCCTAAAAAATTTTTACGCAAGGGGATAAATATTTCACAAAATTTTTATTTCGCAAAATGTAACTTTTCCGAAATAAAACCTGTTATTATATGGGGGAGGACATGGAAAGCCACATCAGGCGTTTTTTAGAACATTTGGAAATAGAAAAGGGTTACTCCCCCGGTACTGTGGAGGCTTATGCAACTCACCTCTACCGCTTCGCTCAATGGTTAAAGGAAAACTTTCCGGAAATTGACCATCCGGAAAAGATCAACCTGGAACACATCCACCAGTTTCGCCTCTATCTTTCAAGGCTTGTTTCCCCGGAGGGAAAGCATTTGAAAAAAGTCACCCAGGCTTACTACATCATCTCCATCAGGACCTTCCTCCGATATTTGATGGTCAATTGCCAGATGGATGTCCTTTCCCCGGATCGGATCGATCTTCCCAAGATCGGCCAGCGGGTGGTAAATTTCCTTTCCCTGGATCAGGTTGAGCTTCTTCTCCAGGCTCCAGATACCACCAACCCCAAAGGTTTAAGGGATAGGGCGATACTGGAACTTTTGTTCTCCACCGGGCTCAGGGTCTCCGAGCTTGTTTCCCTCAACCGCGACCAGGTATCCCTGGAGCGGAAGGAATTCGGGGTTGTGGGAAAAGGGGGGAAGGCCAGGGTTGTTTTCCTATCAGATTCAGCGGCAAACTGGCTTTCCAGGTACCTCCAGACGAGGACCGACAACCTGAAACCTTTGTTCATTGCGGTCCCGGGAAAGGGGAAAAAATCAAAAGATGGCAGGCTCACAGCCCGCTCCGTGGAGTTAATCGTCGACCGCTACGCTCGCCAGGTGAACCTCCCCTTTAACGTCACCCCTCATACCTTGAGGCATTCCTTCGCCACCGATTTGATGATTGCAGGAGCGGATATCAGGGCGGTTCAAGAGATGCTGGGCCATTCATCCATCCGAACCACCCAGGTTTACACCCACGTAACGGATAGACAACTGAGAGAAATTTACCGGGCCTTTCATGGGCGTTCCAAACCGAGGGAAAACCGAAAATGAGAAAGAGCCCTGGAAAAAAAGTGCCCTCAAAATGCCCCTACAAGGGCCGGTAAATAAAATGGACGATAAAAAACCCGTCTTTAATTTTTCCCCTTAAAATTCTGGGCAAATTTTAGATATCCTGAAACCAGCCGTTTTCCAGACCGCTTTCCAGCATCGCCCTCTTTGCCTCTTCGTATTCCGAGGGTGTGATCCTCCGGTTAATTTCCGGGTTTTCAGTTGCTTTGTAAGCGGGAAAGTACTGGGACATCAAACTAATATAAGTACGAGGGGAAATCTCCCGGGCAATAAACTCCATGGTAGATTTTGTCCCAGCCCAGCCCCGGGGAAGGACCAGGTGCCGTATCAAGAGCCCCCTTTTGGCGATGCCCTTTTCATCGAGCTGGAGGTCCCCTACTTGCCTGTGCATTTCCCGAACGGCTGTTCGACTCACTTCCACATAATCTTCAACCCCAGAAAACATCTTCCCCGCTTTGTTATCCGCATACCGAAGGTCTGGCATGTAAATATCGATCACCCCATCGAGGAGCCGGAGGCTTGAAAGGGAATCATAACCTGAGCTGTTGTAAACCAGGGGCAGAGAAAATCCCTTTTTCACCGCGAGCCAAAGGGATTCCAAAATTTGCGGCACCACATGGCTGGGGGTGACGAAATTGACGTTGTGGCATCCCCACCTCTGGAGGGTGAGCATCATGGAGGCGAGTTCTTCGGGGGATACCTCCTCCCCATGCCCCAATTGACTGATAGGATAGTTCTGACAGTATATGCAGCGCAGGTTGCAGTTTGTAAAAAAAATTGTCCCTGAGCCTTGAATTCCGGAAATGGGCGGTTCCTCCCCGAAGTGGGCGTTAAAACTGGATACTTTTGCCAGCCTCCCCGTGCGGCAAACCCCTACCCTTTCCTGGCGGTCTACTCCGCATTCCCGTGGGCACACCCGGCAATTGGTGAGCATTTTAAGGGCCTCCCCTACCCTATTTTCAAGCTCCCCGGTCTCAAAAAGTTCAATATATGATGGCTGAAAGTGGCTCCTAATCATATTTTTCAGGTTTTAAAGGAAATTTTTGATCAATTTTTCCCTTTTAATGGAAAACCCCTGGTGTTCTTTCCAGGGGTTCCGTGTTTCTGGTTCTCAACTTCTTGCCCTGGCTGCTTAAAACCCGGTGGAAAACTGGAGCAACCGAGAGCTTGAGAGTGGTTTATTTGACCTTCATCACATTGGCCGCCTGGGGACCTTTGGGTCCTTCGACGATCTCGAACTGGACCCGCTCCCCGGGCTCAAGGGTCCGGTAGCCATCCATTTTGATTGCCGAGTGGTGAACGAATACGTCCTTTCCGTTGTCAAGTTCGATGAAGCCAAAACCCCTCTGAGCATTGAACCACTTCACTTTTCCTTCGGTCATCCAATTTTCCTCCGAGACTTCTTTCGTACTTTCCTTCAGCTTAGGCTGAAAGATATCTAAATTATCCCATCCAAACTCGCTTTGTCAAGTCTCAGGGAAGTGTAGATGGCATCTGTTCAAGTTTCAAGGAAATGGTCATGGTCGACCCTGCTCTCCAAATGGTGAGGTTAATTTCGTCACCCACCTTTTTTCCCTTGATAATGTTGCGGAGGTCGTCGATTTGGTAAATCGGGGTTCCGTTGATGGCTTTGATCACATCGTTGACCTGAAGCCCAGCCTTCTGAGCGGGGCTTCCCTGGATTACCTCCACAATTATCACCCCCATCTGGTCGGGGAGGTTGAGCTTTTTTGCGGTATCCGGGGTGATCTTGGAATAGGTGATCCCGATCCAGGGACGGACGGCTTGCCCCGTGGTGATCAAGTCCTGGAAGACCTGCTTGGCGGCGTTGATGTCCACGGCAAACCCCATTCCCTGAGCGTAAGGGATTATGGCGGTATTAATTCCAATGACCTCACCCTTGATGTTCACTAAAGCGCCCCCGGAATTACCCGGGTTGATGGCTGCATCGGTTTGAATGAGATCCTGAAGGGGCCGCCCGGTCTCGGGGTTGGAAAGGGTTCGGTTTTTGGCGCTCACGACACCAACGGTAACAGTATTTTCAAAACCGTAGGGATTCCCTATGGCGATCGCCCAGGAACCGACCTTTAAATTCGTGGTGTCCCCAAGAGGCGCTTCCGGAAGGTTTGTGGCCTCAACCTTGACCACCGCAATGTCGGAAAAGGAATCGGAGCCTATAACTTTCCCCTGGAAGGATCTTCCGTCGGGAAGGGTAACCCGAATATCCACTGCTCCAGAAACCACATGGGCGTTGGTCATGATATAGCCATTCTTGCCGTCCACGATTACACCAGATCCTTGCCCTTCCTGAATAGGCTCCTGCTCAAAGAAAGGGTAGAAGAAATCGGGGAAGCCGAAGGGGGTAGAGACCTGGAACTTGGTATCGATAAAAACCACCGCTGGGGCTACCCGTTCCACCGCGGCAGTAATTGCGTCCTGGGTAGTCTCCGTGTAGCCAACTGGTTCCTGAGTGGGTTCCGGGGTCCAGGGGGTAATAACCGGAGAAGAAGAGGTTGAAGTTGAGGGAGTTTGGGTCCCCGGTACGGAAAACCCCGTTCTGGATGGGGTCGCGCAAGAAGAAAGGGAAAGGACCAAAACCAGGATCAGGGAAAGTGCTGTCAATCCTTTTCCCTTAGTCACACGGTTTTTGACCATATTTGTTCATTCCTCCTTTCGGGATATTTCTAAGTCGATTAAAGCGAAAATTTTAGAAAAATGGAGAAAGTTTTTATAAAGATTCTGTTAAGATTTGAAAAACGCCAGGGCGGCATACCCTACAACCTGTGAAAAATCCCCTCCCGTCTCGCCCGAGGTGCCATATTTCAAAAGTTTGCATTCCTTAATCGAAGCGGATTTGCAGGCTTCCAGAAGGGCAATCACCGGGGCATAACCGCACATGGAAATGGGGATGTTGTGCACCCTCTCCCAGAGGAGATCGCTGTCGAAGTTGGTTATAGCCTCAAGGGCCATGTGATCGAGTTTCACCGCCAGGGGGTGAGGGTGATAATGGGATAAGTCCGTGGAGGCAATGATGACCATCCCCCGATCATCCTTAAAAAGATCCCCAATACCCTTTCCCACTTCCTTTATTTCCTCAAGGTCAGGCGAGGAAATGCAAAGGGGAACCATTTGGGCTTCGGGGTTAAGAAACTGAAGAAAAGGCAATTGAACTTCCAGGGAATGTTCCCTTATGTGGGCGGTAGCATCTTCTTCAATCAAGGGGATTTTTTTCAAAAGGCTCCCTTTTTCTTCCTCGATTTTCATTTCTCCCAAAGGTGTCCTCCAGGAACCCCTCGACATGAGGGAAAAGTCCCTCCCCAAGCCGGTGTGGTTGGGCCCGAGAAGAAGGGCCCAGCGAAAACCGTTTTCTCCGAGAAGGTAATAGGAATGAGCGGCAATGGGCCCCGAATAAATGTATCCGGCGTGGGGGACTATCAGGCCGAAAAGTTCACCCTTGGGAGGGGAATGGAACTCGGGAACCTCTCCGGGACCAAGCGGGTGCTGGAAGCATTGAAGGATTAAATGCCTTAAGGATTCCGGGCGGGAGGGATAAAAAGTTCCCGCTGCAACTGGCATCCTGATCATTCTTCCACCCCCTTTTAAATCATATTTCGATCATCTGTTCCCTTGAGGGACCAACCGAGACGAGGGAAATGGGGACCTCCAGAGCTTGTTCCAGGAATTTTATATATCCGATGGCTTCCCGGGGAAGATCGCGGAGCCGGCGGGCACGGGAAATGTCCTCCTTCCAGCCCGGAAGAGTTTCATAAACAGGCTCCAGTTTTTCAAATTCCTCAAAAGCCGCAGGAAGGCCAGGGAATTCCTTTCCCTCAAGGTGATAACCCACGCAAATTTTCAATTCTTCAAGGCCGGATAAGACATCGAGTTTGGTTATAACCAGCTCGTCCGGGGAGTTGGGATAAATCACGTATTTTATTGCGGGAACGTCGAACCAACCGCACCTTCTCGGCCTTCCCGTTGTTGTCCCGTACTCCCCTCCCCTATCCCGAAGGTACTGACCAATTCCTTCGACCAGTTCAGTTGGGAAGGGCCCGGTTCCCACCCGGGTGGCATAGGCTTTGACCACCCCAATGATCCGATCAACCTGGTGGGGACCGAGGCCGGATCCCAGGGAAACCATTCCCGCCATGGGGGAGGTGGAGGTGACGAACGGGTAGGTCCCTAACTCGTGATCGAGCAAGGCACCCTGAGCGCCTTCCAAAAGGATTGACTTTCCATCCCGGTAAGCTTTTTGCAGAAGAAGGAGGGTGTCGGTTACAAAGGGACGGAGAAATTCCCCATCTTCTAAAAGTTTTTCGTAGACCTCGTAAAAATCGAGGGGATTTTCCCCGAAAACGAGGGTCAAGAGTTTGTTCTTTTCTTGCAGAAGGTTTTCCAGTTTCTCCTTCAGGGTACCGGGATGGAAGAGGTCCCCAACCCGGATTCCTTTCCGGGAAATTTTGTCGGCAAAAACTGGTCCGATTCCCTGCCCGGTGGTCCCCAGCCGCCTTTTTCCCCTGGCCTTCTCCTCCACAAGGTCAAGAATTTTGTGAAAGGGAAGGATTAAGTGACAACGATCGCTGACAAAAAGCTGGGCATGTCTCTCCTGAGCGCCCCGAACTTCCTCCAATTCCCGCCTCATTGTGTCCACGTCCAGGACCACCCCATTGGCAATCACGCAGACTTTATCCGGATAGAGCATTCCCGAAGGGAGAAGGTGGAACTTGAACACCCTGTCGTTAACTTTCACCGTGTGGCCGGCATTTGGCCCCCCATTAAAACGAACCACAAGGTCATGCTGGGGAGCCAGGTAATCGATAATCCTTCCCTTTCCCTCGTCTCCCCAACCAAGGCCGATTAAAACAGTTGCAGGCATTTTTACCCTTCTTTCTGAGAGACCCTTCTGGCGATCTCCCTGGCAGCCACGACCCCTGAAGCCGAGGCTTGAATCAAACCCCTGGAAACCCCAGCCCCATCGCCGATGTTGAAGAGGTTCTGGACTTCGGTCTCCAAAACAGCGTTCAACTTGGGCCGGGAGGAGTAAAACTTGACCTCAACCCCGTAAAGAAGGGTATGGCGTGAGGCCAAGCCGGGGGCGAGAAAGTCGATGGCTTTGATCATTTCGAGGATGTCCGTCAAGTAACGGTAAGGAAGGACGAAAGATAGGTCACCGGGAGTGGCATCCTTCAAGGTTGGGCTTACGATTCCGTGAGCGATCCGGTCTTTGGTGGACCTCCGGCCAGATTCCAGGTCCCCCAGTCTCTGGACTATCACTGTCCCCCCGAGAAGGTTGGCAAGGCGTGCGATGTAGCGCCCGTAAGTGATGGGCTCCTTGAAGGGGTCGGTAAAGCGAGTGGAAACCAGGATGGCAAAGTTGGAGTTTTCCGTCTTTTTATTGGCGTAACTGTGACCGTTAACCGTGATGATTCCCTCGGAGGATTCCATGGCCACAACGCCATAAGGACACATGCAAAAAGTGCGCACGCGGTCGTCGAAGGACTTGCTGAAGTATTCAAGTTTTGCCTCAAAGGACACACTGGTCAAGGGCTCAAGGACAGCCGCAGGGACTTCCACTCTGACCCCCACGTCCACGGGGTTCCTTGCCATGGTCAGGTTCAACCTCCGGCATTCCTCAACCCACCAGGCAGCCCCTTCCCGACCTGGAGCAACTACCAGAAAATCGCTTTCGATGACCTCCCCGTCAGCTGTTTCCACACCCTTGGCCCGGCCATTTTCCGTAATAATTTTGGAAACTTGAACCCCCGTCCGGATTTCCACCTTTTCCTTGAGGAAATCCCTGAATCCCCGGAGGATGCTTTTGCAGTTATCTGTCCCCAAGTGACGAATGCGGGAGGGAATAAACCGCAGGCTTGCCAGGGCGGCTTTTCGGGAAAGGGTGTTAAGCTCATCTTCGTTCGTTCCGTAAACAGTCGAAGGTGCTCCGAACTCCAGGTAGATTTGATCCACATAGTGAATCAAATCGAGGGCTTCCTCCAACCCCCGGAAATCACGGAGGTATCCCCCGATTTCCGGGGAAAGGGTAAGCTTTCCATCGGAGAAAGCCCCAGCCCCGCCCCATCCGGAGATCAGCGAGGTCCTTTCATCAATTTCCTGCCCTTTTTCCAGGAGGAGAATTTTGAGAGGAAGGTTCGACCGGGTGAGTTCAATTGCGGTGAATATTCCAGCGGGACCGGCCCCGACAATTATCAAATCGTACTTCTTATTCATCTTGCCTGTATTCCTGTCTGAAAAATTTAATGGTCGGGGCGAGAGGATTCGAACCTCCGACCACCTGCACCCCAGACAGGTGCGCTAACCAAGCTGCGCCACGCCCCGAACCAGAAATATGTTAGCATTATGGTTTTTTTCCTGCAACCCGGCCCCTTTTTGGCCGAAATTCAAAAAAGAGCGGGGTCCCCTTGAGCCCCAACTTCTGAAGGAACTGATTTTTCAGGTAACGCTCGTAGGAAAAGTGAAGTTTTTCCTCCCGGTTTACAAAAAGGAGAAAAACGGGTGGGGAATGGCCCTTCTGGGTGAGATAGTAAATCCGATAAGGCCTCCCCTTGGATTGGGGAGGCGGATTCTCGGCAATGATCTCTTCCAATGTCCGGTTCAAAAGGCTAGTTGAAAAATGCCGCCGGTAGTCATTTAGAACCTCATGGAAAAGAAAAGGAAGTTGCTTAAGGTTTAGTCCCGTTTTTGCTGAGATAAAGACAGTCTGGGCATAGGAGAGGAAATCCAGCTCCTTTTTCAGGTATTCCTGGAACTGAGCTACCTTTTTCGGTTGAAAATCAACCAGGTCACATTTGTTTACTGCCACAATGCAAGCTTTCCCCGCCTCCTGGATCATCCCCGCGATTTTCCTATCCTGGGAGAGAATTCCTTCGGGGGCGGAGATCACTAAAACTGCAAGATCGCACCTGGAAATGGCTTCTTGAGAACGCAGGTTGCTAAGGAATTCCAAATCTGTGGAAATTTTGCTTTTCTTTTTTATTCCCGCGGTATCGATCAAAAGAAAATTTCCCTCAGTTGATTCCCAGTAGGTGTCGATGGCATCCCGGGTTGTCCCCGGGATTTCGCTTACTATCACCCTCTCTTTTCCAAGAAGGGAATTTAAGAGGGCTGATTTCCCCACATTGGGCCTTCCAACAATTGCCACCTTGCCTAAAAGCTCCCTTTCAGGGGAGGAGACCTGGGGGATCCTTCGAGAAATCTCGTCCAGGAGTTCCCCGATGTTGAAACCATTCAGTCCCGAGACCGGAATGGGGTCCCCCCAGCCCAGGGAAAAAAAGGAAAGGGCCTCGTTCATTTTGGAATATGAATCGATTTTATTGGCCACCAGAATCACGGGTTTCCCTGCTTCCCTAACCATCTGGGAGACCTCCATGTCCAGAGGGTGAACTCCCTCCCGGGAATCAAGGACAAATAGGATCAGTTCAACCTCTTTCATCATTCCCAGTAAAATTTCCTGGGCTTTGGCTTTAATAACATCTGAGGAGTCAAGGTCCAATCCTCCTGAGTCTATCAGGAGAAACTTTCTTCCGTTCCATTCCACTTCAGCCTGGAGGAGGTCCCGAGTCACACCTGGTTCCTGGTGGACGATGGATTTCCGGGAGCGAATGATCCGGTTAAAGAGGGCTGATTTCCCCACATTGGGCCTTCCAACGATTAATACTTTTGGGAGCATTCCTCCAGCCTCTCTTTGGTGATTTCCATAACTTTTTTTAGAACCTGCTCGAAGTCCAGGGAAGAAGTGTCGATGATCAACGCATCGGGAGCAGGAACGGCTGGGGCAACTGGCCTGGTGGAATCGATGGAATCCCTCAGTTTAATTGTTTTTCGGGCTTCCTCTTCCGATGAAGGAAGGTTCAGTTTTTTATTCTGGAGTGCCCTCCGCTTTGCACGGACCTCCTCGCTTGCCGTGAGGAAGATTTTGACCTGAGCCCGAGGGAAAACAACGGAACCAATATCCCTTCCCTCCACGACCATCCTCTTCCCCGAAGAATATTCCCGGATAAATTGGTTTACTTTCTCCCGCACCCGGGGAATTCGGGAGACCTCGGAGACCCACCTTTCCACCTGGGGGGAACGCAGAAATGGGGTGACAGGTTTCCCCTCAAAAAAGTGGTCCGGAGGGCGATAGTCGAATTGGAGCAAGCGAAGCCCATTTTCCAGGGAATCCTCTTTTCTCCAGTCAATTCCTCTTTCCAGGAAAAAGAAGGTCACGAAGCGGTAGAAGGATCCAGAATCCAATCGCTCCAGGGAAAAATGCCTGGAGAGGGCAAGGGCAATTGCGCTTTTTCCGGAGGCCGCCAACCCGTCAATGGCGACTACGAATTTTGGGGAATTCACTTGGAGATCAGGAGATCCTGGACCCTCAAAGCGAGG
Source organism: Caldisericota bacterium (assembly GCA_024655965.1). Taxonomy (GTDB): domain Bacteria; phylum Caldisericota; class JANLFM01; order JANLFM01; family JANLFM01; genus JANLFM01. Next base: position 25,418 of record JANLFL010000004.1, read on the forward strand.
TCCCTTTCATCCTGGACCCCAGTCAAATCAAGATGTTGTCCCATCAATCCTTCAATCAGGCCCCGGATGATTTCTCCTCGCCATAGCTGCTTTCCTCCCCGGGCCTTGCACTCCTTGGCGATCTGATCAATCCAGCGCACCTGGTGCTGATACAGGAAGGCAATTATCTTTTCCGTCCCCTCCGAGGGAGCGGGGCTCGGCCTTTCCCCTCCCTCCGCTCTCTGCCGCCTCTCTTCTCGCATTAATTCGCTAAACCTTGGCATCTTCTAAAACACCTCCCAGGTCTTTGACTACATCCTGAACAATCTGGTTTGTAAGGGTCTTGGTGCGCCTGATATAACCTTCGAGAAGGCACATGTCGCAGATCATGTTGATTAACCTTGGTATCCCCGCGGAATAATTATATATTTCTTTAACCGCATCGGGCTGAAAGGGAAAGAGGGGAGCCCCGGCGACCCTCATCCGGTGGACGATGTACTCCAGGGTCTCTTTATCGTTTAAAGGCCCAAGTTGGGCCCTAATCACAACCCTCTGGTTGAGCTGGGGTATTTTTCTCAATCTCTTCTCCAGTTCCGGCTGGCCGACAAGGACAACCGTGAAAAGTTTCTCCTTGTTGGTTTCCCAGTTGGTGAGGAGCCTTATTTCCTCCAAGGACTCCCGGGAAACAAGCTGGGCTTCATCAAGAATAATCACCAGAAAGATCCCTTCCTCGAGTTTTTGCAAGGCGAATTTCCTCAGGAGGACAACCACTTCCCTTTTAAATCGGGGGACGATTTCGAATCCGAACTCGTAAGCGGCCTCTTTTAAAAGCTGAGTGGGGGTATTTTTGGGGTTGAGGAGAACAGCGGATTTAATGTTCTTCATTTGGGTCAATAAAGCCCTGGTCAAGGTGGTCTTCCCGGTTCCCACGGCCCCCGTTAACATCGCCAGCCCTTTACGAGAAAGAATGGCATATTTGACCCTGGCAAGGGCTTCTTCATGTTGGGGACTAAGGTAAAAAAAGGCAGGGTCGGGAGTGGTTCCGAACGGTTGTTCTTTTAAACCCCAGAAACTCTCGTACATTTTACTTTCCCTTCAAAGCGATGGCTTCAATTTCTATTTTAGCACCAAGAGGAAGGGCGGAAACCTGAACAGTAGTCCTTGCCGGAAATGGTTCTTTAAAGTTGCGGCGAAAAACCTCGTTCACACCCTGAAAATCCTTTAAATCGGTGAGGAAAATGGTGGTTTTTATTACCCGAGAAAGGGACGAGCCGGCGCTTTCCAGAAGGTCATAAATGTTTTCCAGGATTTTCTCCGCCTGGGTTTGGGTATCACCAGAGATTACATTTCCATCCCTAGCCAAAGCCACTTGCCCGGAGAGAAAAAGGAAGTCGCCGACTTCCAAAATTTGAGAATAAGGACCCAAAGGCTTTACCTTTCCGGAATGGGGTTTAATTTCCATCTCCGCCCTCCTTGTCCGTTTCTCCTATTAAACTATAAATGTTAGCTTTTGTAATCCTGGCTTGTTTAAAGGATCCTTCTGGAAGGGTTTCTTTAATTTTGACCGTCAGATCAACCTCCGGGGCATCGCGGAAGGTCCTGCCAATGGAAAGCCCATTTTCCTGGCGATCAATCAGGACCGTTTCCCTCTTTCCCACGAGCATCCGGTTCTTTTTTCTATATATTTCCCTTTGAAGAAAAATAACCTGATTAAACCTATCCTTTTTCTCCCTTTCTCCCACCTGATGAGGGAGTTCCTTGGCAACGGTTCCCTCTTCCGGAAAAAAGGGAAAGACTGCAAGTCGGTCGAATTCAGATTCCTCGATAAAGTTCAGGAGTTTCTTAAACTCTCTTTCCCCCTCCCCAGGAAAACCAACAATAAAGGTTGCCCGAATTGCTGCCTCCGGCCATAACTCACGAATGGAACTGATTACCTGGCGAGTTTCCCTCTCCCCATAGCCCCTCTTCATCATTGAGAGGATCCGGGAATCAACGTGCTGGAGGGGAAGGTCAAGGTAGGGAACAACACCGGGAATTGACCTAAAGGAGAGGAGGAAATTTCGATTGACAAGCTGGGGATGAAGGTAAAGGAGACGGACCCAGGGGAATCCGATTCGGGAAACACCCTCAATTAAATCCAAAAGGAGGGGCTTCCCCTCCCGGTCAATCCCCCAAAATGTGGTGTCCTGAGCCACAAGGACAAGTTCCTGAACCCCCATTTCCCTCAATTGCCAGGCCTCCTTGAGGAGAAAGGCGGGATCAAGGGAGCGGTATTTTCCCCTCAGTTCGGGAATTAGGCAAAAGGAGCATTCCCGATTACATCCTTCGGCGATCTTAAGAAAAGCGTAGGGAAAGGTGGTAAGGACCCGGGGGGCTTCCTTCTCCTCTAAATTGCAGGGGATTTCTTTAAAAATCAATTGGTCGATCTCCGGAAATTTGGATTTAAGGCTCTCCCCTACCCTTTCAGGGAGGCACCCCATGACGACTATCCCTTCCAATTTCCCTTCCCTCTTTCGCCGGGCCGCCTGGCGGATATAAAAAAGGCTTTCTTGAACCGCGGGTCTTATGAAAGCGCAAGTGTTAATGAGAAGAAGATCTGACTCCTCAGGGCTTGAAAGGGCAAATCCCTCACAGGCAAGCTGGGCAAACTGACGTTCTCCGTCAACCCGATTTTTTGGACATCCGAGGTTAATAAGGGAGACCCTTTTTGGCCGGTTTTGTTTTTTTAAGGCCATTTAAAAGTTTGCTCTCCTTTTAGGTTAACCTCCTGACCCTCGATGAAAACGCGAAAATTTGCCGGGTCGTCAAAATTCAAGGTAAAACTCTCACCACGCCAGGTGCCTCTTTGCCCGGCCTCAAGTTGCCCTTTGAATTGGACCTTCCCCCCGATTATGACTTCTATTTCTCCGGAATTTGTCGCTTCCACCTGGAGTTCAACAATGGAAGGGGTGGTGGGAGAGGAAGAGGCGGAAGGGGTTTCGGTCAAAGAGGGGGTGGAAGTGATAACGGGAAGGGATGGGCTAAGAGAAACTGAAGGAGGGGGAGATGAAGAGTTTGAGGGACTAACTGGAGAGGGGGAAATTGAGGTTTCCACCGCCTCCCGGGGAATTGCTAAATTGATAAAGAAAAGGATCAATAGGAACAGGATCAACCCGCCCCCGGAGATTAAGAGGATCTGCCTTAAGGGGCTTTTTTTTCGGTAAAAAATCTTATCCTTTTTGGGAGGGGAGGGAAGGTCCAGTATATAAGAAGCGGGGACGGTGTCCTCGATACTTTGAAGGAGAGGGGCGGGGTCAAGGCCCAGAAATTCGGCGTATTTCCGGACATAGGCTTTTACGTAGGCCAACGCCGGAATTTCGTGAAAGCGATTCTCTTCGAGGGCCAGAAGGTAATTCAAGCGGATATGGATCGCTTTTTCAACCTCTTCGAGGATAATTCCTTTTGAGGTCCGGGCCGCGTAAAGGGTTTTCCCCACATCGATTTTTGCCATCTCGTTAATCTTAAAAACCCGCAGATATCCTGTCAAAAGAGAGGGGGTTGCTTGTTAAAGAAGGGAATTTTCTCTATTATTGATTTGCCCGATGGAAAAGTTGACCGAAATCCAGCAGCGCATACTTCAATTTTTGACCCAAAGGATTTCCCGGGGCCAGGGTGTCCCTTCAGTCCGGGAAATCTGCAACGCAGTGGGGTTAAAATCCACCTCTTCGGTCCATGCCCAGCTTTCCATGCTTGAAAAGAAGGGTTATATCCGTCGAACCCCCTTTAAGAGCAGGTCAATCGAGGTGGTGGGAGTTTCAAATTCTGTTTTTCGAGTCCCCCTGGTGGGAAAAGTTCGAGCAGGGGAGCCAAACCTCGCCCAGGAGGAATGGATCGGGTTCTTCCCCCTCCCAGAGGTCTTCAAAGGCCTGGACTGTTTTGTCCTGAATGTTAAAGGGGATTCCATGGTCGAGGCGGGAATTTTTGAGGGCGATTATGTCGTGGTTCGCCGCCAGCAGCAGGCGGAAAATGGGGACATCGTTGTGGCCTTAATAGACGACGAAGCAACCATAAAGAGGTTCAAAAAATCCCCTAAGGGAGTGATCCTCGAACCAGCCAACCCCAAATATTCCCCCATTGTGGCTCCGGACTGCTTGATTCTGGGAAAAGTGATCGGGCTTTTTCGAATCCTTTAGGGAAGAAGCCCTTTTTTTAACATTTCCTGAGCGGCATTCAAAGCACCGATAAAGGCGTGATCGAAGGTCAACCCCCCCTGAACGTAGCCAATATATGGAGGCACCACCGGAGCGTCGAAGCTTAGTTCAAGAGAAGCCCCGGAAACAAAAGTCCCTCCCGCCATGATTACTTCTTCATCGTAACCGGGCAATTTCTGGGGAAGGGGAATCGCCTGGTAATCGAGGAAACCTGCTCTCTGAATTCCCCGAGCGAAGGCCAAAAGCCTATCCTTCGTTTCCAGGAAAATTGCCTGGACAATGTCCTCCCTGGGCTCTTCCGGCTCCGGTTTCACCTTAAACCCCAGCTCTTTAAAGAAGTAGGAAAAAAAGATCGCCCCCTTCAAAGCCTCACAAACGGTGAAGGGCGCAAAAAACAAGCCCTGAAAAAGGTTCCTCAGCTGACCCTCAGTGGCTCCCAGCTCCTTGCCCAGCCCGGGGGCAAAAAACCTCTCAAATACTCCCTTCATCGCCTGGCTGGTGCCCGCAATATACCCCCCGCCAATCGCTAAGCCTCCCCCGGGGTTTTTAATTAAGGAACCGCAAATGAGATCGGCCCCGAAGAAAGTGGGCTCTCTTTCCCTGACAAACTCCCCATAACAGTTATCCACAATTATCAAGGAAGAGGGGAATTCACCCTTCAGCAGGGAAATCAAATCCAGGAAATCCGTTCCTGGACTTTTATTTCCCCTTCCATAACCGATTGACCTCTGGAGGTAGAAGACCCTGGCTTGGGGAAACTTCCGGGCAAAGGAAAGGGGGTCCTCCCCCTCCTCATTGAGGAAAACCTTCACCCCGAGCCCCTCCAGGGAATGGAAAGTGGGAAGGAGGGAATCATAAGGCTTCCCAAAAAGAGAAACAAGGGAATCACCGGGTCGGAGATGGGAAAAGAGAGCCGTGGAAATGGCGTGGGTGCCGGAGACAAATTGCAGGCGAACCAGGGAATCCTGAGCGTCAAGGGCAAAAGCGAAAGCTTCTTCCAGGGCTTCTCTCCCGGAATCTCCCAAACCGTACCCCGATGACCCCTTCAGCAGGGACTCGGAAACCCCTGCTCTCTGAAAGCCCGAAAGGACTTTTTGGAAATTCGCTCTCCTTATCTTTTCAAGAGCGGGGAAGTAAAACTGAGCTTTCTCCTCAGCATCCCTGGCGATCCTGAAAATCCGGGGATCGATATTCTCAAGAGGGAAGGAACACACTTCGCGATCTTTCCTCCAATTCCTTAAGCCTCGAGATCAGGTTCCCCAAACCGTCCCCCTTCAGGGCGGAAACAGCGATTGCCGGGTGGTTAGCTTTCAATAGAAGATCGAGCCAGGGACGGGATTGGATCAAATCCACCTTGTTGATCACCGTTATCATTTGCTTCTCCTGAAGATTGAGATTTTCGATAATCTCCCGGGCAAGCTGGATATGTTCCTGAGCTTTGGGGTCTGATCCATCGACCACCAAAAGGAGAAGATCCGCTTCTTGAGCTTCTTCCAGAGTTGCCCGGAAGGAGGCAAAAAGGTGGTGGGGGATTTTCCTGATGAAACCCACGGTGTCGCTCACCAGGATGTTCCCTGAACCCTTTAGCAAACGAACCTTCGGGTCTAAAGTGGAGAAAAGGCGGGAGGAAATGGTTGTCTCCTGGCCAGTCAAAGAAGAGAAAAGGGTTGATTTTCCGGCATTTGTGTAACCGAGAAGACTAACAGTGAAAAAGTTTTTCCTCCTCCTGCTTCTCCGGAGGATCTCCCTTTCCTTTTTTACTTCTTTCAGTTCCTCCTGGAGTTTATGAATTCTCTGGCGCATGAGCCTGCGGTCAAGTTCAAGTTTGGTCTCCCCGGGCCCCCTGGTGCCGATTCCGCCCCCCAATCGGGACAACCACCTCCTGCCTCCTGTGAGTCGGGGCAGAAGGTACTCCAGCTGGGCCAATTCAACCTGGATCTTACCCTCCTTGGATTGAGCCCTGCGGGCGAAAAGGTCAAGGATAATCTGGCTCCGGTCCAGGACTTTAGTCTGAAGGAAATTTTCCAGGATCCGCACCTGAGAGGGAGTGAGTTCGTCATCGCAGACAACCAGGTTCGCCCGGGATTGTTTTAAAAGGCTCCTCACTTCCTCCATTTTTCCCTTACCCAGATAATATCTGGGATCGATGGAGAGCCTTTTCTGGATTACAAAGTCCACCACTTCTCCACCTGCGGAAACAACCAGGTCTTTGAGTTCATACAGGAGGTTCCAGGTATCCTGCTCGCTTCTTTCAGGAAGTTCGCAAGAAATGAGAAGGGCCCTTTCCTTTTCTTCCCGGGTTTCCTTAAGGGTTCTGGCCATTAATTCTTTTAATCAGAAGTGAGTACTTCAAGGGCTTTATCGAAAACGGGATCTTTCCCCTGCTCGATATCCGAAGGAGAAGGAACGACTTCGATATCCGGGGTGATGCCAATTTTGTGAATCGACCTCCCCGAGGGAGTGAGGTACCTGGAGGTGGTAAGGATAACGGCGTTCCCCTGAGATAAAGGGGAGACCGTCTGGACAATTCCCTTTCCGAAGGTTGTCTGCCCGATCAGGGTCGCAAGTTTGTGATCCTGAAGTGCGCCTGCCAGGATCTCCGAGGCGCTGGCCGTCCCCCCATCGACAAGGACCACTATCTTTTCGAACGAATATTTGGGAAGGAAGGGGTCGGACCGGGAATATTTCTGCTTCCCATCCCTGTCCTCAATGATTACCACAGTTTGGGCAGCGGGGACGAGGTAACTGGCCACATCTATAACGGAGGAAAGGAGTCCCCCAGGGTTTTGCCGCAAATCCAGAATCAATCGAGTCACTCCATGGCGAGTGAGCTGTTCCAGGGCGTCCCCGAAGTCCATGGCAGTCTGTTCCTTGAACCCCAGAAGTTGGATGTAGCCAATCTGATCCTTTACCACCCTGAAGGAGACAGTCTGGATGGTGATCAATTCCCGGGTGAGGGTGAATTCCAGGAGTTCCCCGTTTCTTTCAAGGAGCAATTTCACTTGACTGCCCGGTTCACCCCTCACCTTTGAAGCAATCTCGGAGACGGAAAGGCCCTCCACGTAGGAGTCATCGACTTTGAGGAAATGGTCCCCGGAGCGAATCCCAGCCCTTTCAGCAGGGGATCCGGGAAAGACGGAGATCACGGTGGGTTTGGAATCTTTTGCCCCGATCTCCATCCCCACTCCTCCATAGGTACCGGAAATTTCCGAGCTCCACTCCTTGTAGGACTCCGAATCCAGGAATTGGCTGTAAGGATCTCCCAGGGAATTGACCAGCCCTTTAAGGATCCCCTTCATCATCTGGGATGGGGAAATATCCTTTTCTAAATATTCTTGCTGGACGGTATTCAGGGTCTCGGAGAAAAGCCTCCAATCATCCTGGGTAAATGGACCATTGGAGGGGGGCGAAAAGGCCGCTTTTAACCCTGGAGAAAAGATGAATCCTAAATAAAAACAAGCAACTGCCAGGGCAAAAGCGGCAATAATTGTCCTGATTTTCAAGTCTTTGTTCTTCATGGTAACCATTCTAAAGGATCGACGAATTCCCCTCCAATGCGTACTTCAAAGTGGAGGTGGGGCCCGGTGGTTAAACCGGTCAGGCCGACCCATCCGATGACCTGCCCTTGGTAAACGGTCTCCCCTGGCCCAACCGCAAATCCGGAAAGGTGGGCGTATACAGTGGAGACACCATTGGCGTGGGCGATTAAGATCATGTTTCCGTAAGTCCCCCGGTATTCGGCGGCGACAACAATCCCATCAGCGGCAGCGGCGACCGGGGTTCCATAGGCTGCCCCGATATCAATCCCCCTGTGAAAGTCCCCCCATGACCTGTAACCGAAATAGGAGGTGATGTTTCCTTGAACAGGCCAGATTAACCCCGCTTCCGAGGGCTCCCCAGTGTAAACAAAGGTCGTCGTGGAAAGGAGGTATTCGATGTAGGCCTGGTCCTCTTCGATGGCCTGGATCAGCTCCGATTCCTCTCCTTCAAGCTGGCTCTGCTCAAGGGCAAGGGAAACTAAATCTGATTTTTTGCTCAAGTACTCTTCCTCCAGGGTCTTTTGCTCCTCCTCGGCTTTCTGTTTCAGGTAAGCGTATTGTTCCTGCTGTCTGAGGAGGAGCGCTTTCTGTTCCTCAAGTTGTTGCTTATCCAGATTCAGTTGGGCAATTAGTTGCTTGGTTTGCTCCAGCAGTGCCTGGTCCTCCCTAAAAACCCTCTGGAAGTAAGCGATGCGATTGCGGAATTGTTGAAAGTCCTCGGAGGAAAAAATGATTTCCAGATACCTTCCCCGGTTAAGCCGGTAAAGGGCCACAAGCCTTTGCATGATGAGATCCTGCCTTTCTTTCAAGGCTTTCTCGATCACCTTTACTTCTGCGTCCTTCTTGGCAATTGACTGGGAAGCCTGCTCGATGGTTTCGGACACCTGGGAAAGCTTGGTCTGGTAGAAAGTGTATTCTGCCTCAAGGTCATACATCTGGCTGTTAATTTCGTCCAGTTCGTTCAAAATATTGCTTTGGTGGGTTTGAACCTCCTGCATTCTCTGCCTGACCTCCTCAAGCCGGGCTTTGTACTCCTCAAGTTCCGACATGATGTCATCGATGTCATTCCCCTTTACCGGGTTGAAGGAAAGGAGAAAAACCTGAAGGAACACGAGGAAAAGGAGGAGCAGGCGCTTCATTCTTTTAAGAACCTCCGGATGCTGGTATTGGCCGCCATTGCCCCCAGAAGGGACCCGAGGAAAAGGAGAGCAACCATAACCCAAAGCAGGAATTGCTGATCAGGGGCGATGTGGGCAAGAAAAGAGAGCCTGCTCAAACTGGCAACGAGGACCGACTGCATGGGGATCAAGACCAGGCAAGCGATAATCCCTCCAGCAAGCCCGTAGAAAATTCCCTCAGTGACAAAGGGATACCTGATGTAATTGTTGGTCGCCCCGACCAATTTCATCACCTCTATCTCCGTTTTCCTGGCGTAAACGGTCATCCGGATAGAGGAGGAAAAGAGAAACCAGGTGGAAAAAACGAAGAGAAGGGATACCACTATCCCCAAAAGGCGAAAATAGTTGGCGAAAGAAATCAGTTTGGAAACTGTCTCTAAGTCATACTGAACGTCATCAACCTGAGGTAGATTGCGTAACTGGGAAACCACGCTCAGGGTTTGGGACGGGTTCTTGGGCTTAATTTCCAGGGAAGCAGGGAGGGGATTTGCGGGAAGAGTGGCTAAGACATCCTCAAATCCGGAAAGGTCCGCCTTCAGAGTTTGCATTGCCTCTTCGGAGGATACATATTTCACCACTTCAACCTCTGGCCAGGTGATAATGCGTGATTGAAGCCAGGAAGCCTCGGAGGGGGTGACCGTGGATTTCAAGTAGGCGGAAATGCCCACCCTTTCCTCGAAACTGTTCACCAGGTTATTCAGGGAGCCATCGAGAAGGAGGAAAAGCCCGAAAATCAAAAGGGAAATACCGGAGACCACGATACAGGCAAGGGAAAAAGCCCCGTTCCTTCTGATGTTCAACCAGGCTTCCAGAAGGGCCTTTTTGGTTAACCGAAAGGAAATCCCCTCAAAACGGGGGCGGCGGAGCCTGATCATCTTCTCCATTTATCTCTCCAACCTTTCTTCCCTGATCAAGCATGATGGTGTGGCACTTGAACTTCTTGACGATCTCCTCGTTGTGGGTGGCCATCAGAATCGTGGTCCCGCTTTCATTAATCCTTTTTAATAGAAGCATCAGATCCCAGGAGGTAGTCCAGTCGAGGTTTCCGGTGGGTTCATCGGCAAGGAATAAAGGAGGATTATTCGCCAGGGCTCGGGCAATGCTCACTCTTTGCTGTTCCCCGCCGGAAAGTTCTTCCGGGAAACAGTTCACCTTATCCTCCAACCCGACAAGTTCCAGGACATAGCGCATCCTCTTCCTTGCCTCCTTGTCGGAAACACCGATGACCTCAAGGCTGAAAATTACATTCTCACCCACTGTCCTCCTGGGCAAAAGCTTATAGTCTTGAAAAACCGTGCCGATGCTTCTCCTCAGGTAAGGAATCTGGCTCGGTTTCAATCGGGAAAGGTCATGACCATCAACCACCACCCGCCCCTGAGTGGGGGCTGTCGCCCGGTAAAGGAGCTTTAGGAGGGTCGACTTCCCGGCTCCCGAGGGGCCCATGACGAAAGCCATCTCCCCTTTTTCGATGGTCAGGGTGATGTTCTCGAGGGCAATGATTTTGGGGGGATAAATTTTGGTTACGTTTTGTAATTCGATTATGGGGATTCCGGATTTGGGCAAATCACTCACCAAGCAACTGGTATTTTCCCCAAACCATCAAAACAACATCGGTTTGAGCAAAAAGCCCTCTGCCATCGGAACGGGGAATAACCAGATGATGGTTCAGGGGGACTGGTTCCATGTGCTTGATATCAACTCCCCCGGTGAGGTCCGCAATCCCACCCTTGGTCGTGGCAGGATCAGCCAGGCAATAAGTGGAGCCCACGCGGACGACGAACTCCGTCCCAGCTTCTCCAATAATTGACTGTCCCGCTTTTAATTCCAGAACCGTAGGAATCAAAAACTGATCGATATAACTTTTGGTGATCAGCGGGTCCTCCCTTGAGCCAGGAGTATCGCTCTGAGCGGTCGCCTGCCCGAAAAAAACAAGGATACCAATAGAGAAGACCGCTATTATTAACAGGGCAATGCCCTTTTTTGTCATCTCAACCCTCCGCACTGAAGAATTATATCAACTGCCCCTCAGCCGTCGCAAGTTTTCCCAGATCAGGTCGTCGATATCTCCTTCTAAGACTCGATTCACGTCCCCAATGGTGTATTCCGTTCGATGATCCTTAACCATGGTGTAAGGATGAAGGACATAAGACCTGATTTGGTTGCCCCAGGCGGCGGTCTGATATTCGCCCCTGATCTGAGAGATCTTTTCTTTCTCCTCCTCCTCTCTTTTTTGGTGGAGGCGGGAAAGAAGGATTTTCATGGCAGTGTTCTTATTCTGGAGCTGGGACCTTTCGTTTTGACACTGGACGACGATCCCCGTAGGAATGTGGGTGATTCGGATGGCGGAATCGGTTTTCTGAACGTGCTGCCCTCCATGCCCGGAAGCTCGAAAGGTTTCGATCCTTAAATCCTCCGGGTCAATTTTTACCTCTTCGCTTTGGATTTGAGGAATCACATCAACCAGGGCAAAGGAGGTATGACGCCTCCGGTTGGCATCGAAAGGGGAAATCCTCACTAACCTGTGAACTCCCTTTTCGTTTTTCAAAAGGCCGTAAGCCCTTTTTCCGTTGACCAGGACGGTTGCGGACTTAATCCCGGCTTCCTCTCCTGGAGAAACATCGACAACATCCGCTTTAAAGCCCTTCTTATCCGCCCATCTCAGGTACATGCGAAGGAGCATCTCTGCCCAATCCTGGGCATCAGTCCCTCCGGCTCCCGCGTGAACGGAAAGAATGGCATCCGATTGGTCGTATGGTCCATCTAGGAAAAGGTACTGTTCCATCTCATGGGCAAGTTTTCCCCAGAAGAGGAGTTTTTCCTGAAGCTCCGGAAAGAGGGCGGGAAAGTCCTCTTCCTCGATCAGGTGAAGCCAGGTTTGGGCTTCGAGGATCTCCTTTTCAAGGGTTTCCGCTTGATTAATCTGGTCCTCAAGGTCGCTCATTTGCCGGAAAATTTCCTTGGATTCCTCGGTTTTGTAGAAATCTGGTTGAGACCTCATCTTCTCCAGGGAATTGCGCCTTTTTTTAAGTTCCTGGAGGTCGAAGGCGGAAAAAAGCTCCCTCAAGCGCCTCAGGTTTTCCTCGATGTCCCTTTTTAAATCGGAAACCTCTATTGATTTTTCCCGTGACATTTTTTGAATTTCAAGCCACTTCCGCAGGGGCAGGGATCGTTCCTCCCTACTCCCTTAAAGCTTTGGGGGGAAACCCTATCCTGGGAAGCGGGGCTCCCCACAAGTGAAGGCCGGGGGGGATTTCTTTGACCCTGGGAGCGGACCGGAGCCACTTTCTCCCGTGAAGGAGGTTCAGGAGCCCCTTGGGGTTTCAGTTGGACTCGGAAGAGAAATTTTAAGGTGTCCTCCTTAATCCTTCTAAGCATGTCTTGAAACATCTCATAAGCTTCAAACTGGTATTCCAGAAGAGGCGATTTTTGACCGTAAGCCCGGAGCCCGATTCCCTCCTTCAGAAAATCGAGGGAGTAAAGCTGGTCCTTCCACTTCATGTCGATTGTTCTGAGCAGGACGAACCTCTCCACCTGGCGCATTAATTCGGGAGAAATCTCCTCTTCCTTTTTTAGGTAAGCCCGAAGGGCAACCTCCTTTCCCCATTCAATCAGGGCTGTCCGCGAAAGCTCTTCCTCGGGAGGAGTAAGGGGACTGGCAACCAGTTGCTCAACCGCTTTGAGGAAACCTTCTGAATCCCACTGATCTCGAGAACCATGGGGGTTCATGTAAAGGTCAGCCAATTCATCGATGTGGGAGTTCAACATCTCAAGAATGTGCTCTTTCAGGTTCTCCTCCTCCATGACCTTCTTTCTTTCCGCATAGATCACTTCCCTCTGCTTGTTCAACACGTTGTCGAACTCCAGGAGTTGCTTTCGGATTTCGAAGTTGTGAGCCTCCACCTTTTTCTGGGCATTTTCAATTGCCCGGGTTAGAAGGGAATGCTCGATGGGGGTATCCTCGGGAAATTTCAACCGTTCCATGAAGTTGGAGATTGAGGAACCTCCAAATATCCGGAGCAGCTCGTCCTCCAGAGAGAGATAAAACCGGCTGGAACCAGGATCCCCCTGACGCCCAGCCCTTCCTCGAAGCTGGTTATCGATCCTCCTCGATTCGTGCCTCTCGGTGCCAATGATATGCAGTCCGCCCATCGCCGCGACTCCTTCGCCGAGGACGATGTCCACACCCCTTCCGGCCATATTGGTGGCGATGGTGACGGCCCCTGGTTGCCCAGCTCTGGCGATGATCTCCGCTTCTTTCTCGTGGTACTTGGCATTCAAGACCTGGTGAGGGATCCCCTCGTGGGAGAGCATTCGGCTCAAGATCTCGGACTTCTCGATGGAACGGGTACCTACTAAAACCGGCCTTTTCCGCTGGTAGAGTTCCTTGATCTCGTTCACAATCGCCCGAAATTTTGCCTTTTCCGTTTTATAGATCACATCGGAGAAGTCTTCCCTGATCATCGGTTTATTCGTGGGAATGACCACAACCGGAAGGTTATAAATTGCCCGGAATTCCTCCTCCTCTGTGGCTGCGGTTCCCGTCATCCCTGCAATTTTTCGATACATGCGGAAGTAATTCTGAAAGGTGATGGTTGCCAGAGTCTGATTTTCCTGGCGCACCCTGAGGCCCTCCTTCGCTTCAATTGCCTGATGCAGGCCATCAGAATAACGCCTCCCGAACATCAGCCTGCCCGTGAACTCGTCGACGATCACGACCTCCCCATCCTTCACGATGTAGTCCACATCCCTTTTGAACAACCTCATTGCTTTCAATGCTGCGTTTATGTGCCTGAGGTATTCAACGTTCTCGCTGGCATACAGGTTATTCAACCCAAGGTAGCGCTCCACCTTCTTTGCCCCCTGGGGGGTTAAAGAAACGGTCTTAGCTTTTTCGTCCGTCTCAAAATCCTCCCCCTCAATCAGCCTCTTCGCAGCTTGGGCAGCCCGATAGTAAAGGTCGGTTGATTCCTCAGCTGGCCCAGAAATAATCAAAGGGGTCCTTGCTTCGTCGATTAAGATTGAGTCAACTTCGTCGATTATTGCGTAGTTCAATTCTCTTTGAACCGTATGCTCGATATCGATGGCCATATTATCCCTCAGGTAATCGAAGCCGAATTCGTTGTTCGTCCCGTAAGTGATATCCGAAGCATAGGCTTCCTTCCTCTGAGAAATGGAGGAATCGTGAAGGATCAACCCCACTTTAAGGCCCAGGGCCTCGTACAGGGGTCCCATCCAATTCCGGTCCCTTTTTGCAAGGTAATCGTTGACCGTAACAATGTGAACCCCCTTTCCCTCAAGGGCATTCAAGTACGCAGCTAAGGTAGCGACGAGGGTTTTTCCTTCACCGGTTTTCATTTCCGCAATTTTTCCCTCGTGGAGGACGATTCCGCCGATGAGTTGAACGTCGAAATGCCTCAGCCCAATGGTCTTTGGGGAAATTTCCCTGACAAGGGCGAAGGCCTCAGGAAGGATATCTTCAAGGGTTTCCCCGGAAGAAAGCCGCTTCTTAAACTGCTCGGTATAGGGTGGAGCCTCTTCCGGGGTGAGGTCCCGGAATTTAGGTTCAAGTTGATTTATCCTTTGAACAACCTGCCAATATCGATTGAGCTCCCTTTCGTTTGAGGAGAGCAGGTTTTTGAGGATTTTAATCATCTATTCCATTTCGGGCTCAATTAGCCCGTAATTTCCGTCCTCCCTTTTATATACGACATTTACCCGGTTGGATTCCGCATTCAAAAAGACAAAAAATGAATGCCCCAGAAGTTCGAGCTGTTCCACCGCTTCCTCGGGATTCATGGGTTTTAAAGCGAAACGTTTTGTTTTCACGACCCGGGGCTCCTCAAGGGCAATTCCTTCGCCTTCGAAGGAGGGAACCGCCCTTTCGCCCTGAGAGGTTGCCTTTCCTTTACGGGTAAGCCTTTCCTTGTGTCTTTTTACCTGCCTTTCGAGTTTGTCCGCCATCCGGTCAATGGCGGAGTACATATCGGAATCCTTTTCTTCCGCCCGGATTAAAGCCCCGGAAACCTGCATGGTGGCTTCAGCAGAAAACCTGCCTCTTTCCATGCTAAGGGTTACCAGGACATCCTGGATGTTATTAAAGTAGCGATCAACCCGCTGGACCTTTTTAATCGCGTACTGGTGCAGGGCTTCAGTTAAATCCACGTTCTTTCCTTTTACGATTATCCGCATATTTCAAGCCTCCTTAAAAATCGGCTAAACCTTCCTTAAAGGTAAAATGAAACTAACATCGGGGAGGGTAGATGTCAACTTTTGGCTTTCCCGGAGACCACAATGGTTATCTCCCCTTTGATTTTTTCTCTGGGAGAAACAGTGGATAAAATTTGGGAGAGTGAACCTCTGATTATCTCCTGGTGAACCTTGGTCAACTCCCGGCAAAGGGCAGCTTGTCGGTCCCCGAATACTTCCAGCATATCTTTCAAAGAGCTTTTCAACCGGTTCGGGGATTCAAAAAAGATAAGGGTAGTTTTTAGTTCGGAAAGGGAGGAAAAAAGGCGCTTTCTTGGGGAACTTTTGGGAGGAGGAAAAGCGTGGAAGAGAAAGGAGTGCGTGGGGAGGCCGGAGAGGATCAAGGCTGCAATTACTGAGGAAGGACCAGGAATGAATTCCACCTCCACATTCTCCTTAATCAAGAAGGGAATCAATTCCCCTCCGGGATCAGAAATTCCCGGAGTCCCGGCGTCGGATACCAAGGCGATGTTCTTTCCGGATTCCAACTCTTTCAAAACCCACTCCTTCATTGAGCTTTCCCGATACTTTTCCAGGCATTTTAAGGGCTTTTGAATATTGAAGCGCTTCAAAAGGATCCCCGCTCTACGGGTATCCTCGGCCAGAATGAGGTCCACTTCCTTGAGGGTGGAAATTAACCGAAGAGAGGAGTCCTCCAGGTTGCCAATGGGAGTTGCGCAGACGAAAAATTTCCCCGGCAAATTAAACCGAAAGGGCTTTTTTGGAGCCTTTTTGAGCGTACATCCGGCTATCCGCAATTCTAAGGAGGGTCTCCCCGTCGGTGGCATCCGTGGGGAAAACGGAATATCCTATGGAAGCGCTGATGGGAACTTGAAGGTTGGGCGGGAAAGCCTCCTCGATTTTTGTATTTAACCTTTGGATGATCTGCTCCGCTTCCGGTGAGTCTGTTGAAGGGAGAATAATCACAAACTCCTCCCCTCCATACCTGAAAACCACATCCGAGACACGGATGTTTTCCTTCAAAACCTGGGCGAACTTCGCAAGAACCTTGTCCCCCTCCCGGTGGCCGAAGATATCGTTGAATTTCTTGAAATGGTCAAGGTCCAAGTAAACCAGGGTCAACTTTTGATTGTGCCGCTGAGCGAAAGCCAGCTCCTCCTCAAGCCTGCGGAAGAAATAACGGTAATTGTAAAGCCCGGTGAGATAGTCGGTAATTGCCATTTCGGATACGGATTTGAACAAGCGAGCATTGTAAAGGGCGCTTGCGGCAAAAGAGGAAAAGATGGTGATCAAGCGAAATTCGGAGTCGGAAAACGGGCGGTGTCCAAGCCTGTAAACGGTCATCGCCCCAATGACCTCGTCTTTAATTTTTAAAGGGAGGGAGATCAGGGATTCTTCTTCAACCGGGGTTCCGTTGACCTGCTTTACGCGGGGGTCGAGTTCCGCTTCGGCGAGATTCACACCAACTCCCTCTTTTGCCACCCAGCCTGTGATCCCCTCCCCAATTCTAATCTTCATGCTCTTAATCTGATCCTGGTAGGACCCGCTTGCGGCAATGCAACGCATTTCCTGGGAACCCTCAACCTTTTCAAAAATGAACCCCTCGTCCGCTTCTACGAGCCTCTGGGCGCTATCAAGAATCTTGGAAACAATCTCCTCCATGTCCATTGACCCCATGAGGGCCTGGGCAATGTCAAAGAGGGAGGAAAATTCATCGGCCTTCTGTCGAGTTTCATGAAATAACCTGGAATTGGTAATGGCTACTCCACACTGGTTCGCCAGGGATTGGGCCACCAGGAGCTCCTCAGGAAGGAGTGTTTTCTTGGGGGGAAGGGGAATAACCAAAAATCCAAGGAGCTTTTCCTGGTAAAGGATAGGGAGAAGCCCTGTGGATGAAATGGAATAACTGGAAAGGAAATCTTGAGGAAATTGATTGAAAATGATCGGTTTCCTCTGCTCCCTCAACTCGGGAAAAGCGGCATTAAAAACTTCCGAAAGTTTTGCGGAAAGGTGGGAGTACCTGCTTTCCTGAAGTTCGAAGGGGACGAACCTGTTTTCCTCGATCAGGAAAACAAAAACCTCATCCAGGGAGAGAAGGTCCTTTGCGGAACGGGTTACGGCTCTAACAGCTTCCTCAAGATACAAGGTGGAGTTAATTTGCCGGGAAACGTCAATTAGGGTTTTCATCTGTTGGAGCCTGCTTCTGTTCTCCTGGGTTTGTCTCTGATTTTCCAAAAACAGGCTAACGATATTTGAGGCAATTGAGAACCAATCGAGCTGGTCTTTATTGAAGGCGTTTTCCCTCTGGGAGATCACCAAAACGGTTCCAAAACTTCTCCCCTGAAGGGAAAGGGGGGCAATTAAAGCTGATCCTATGGAGGATTTGAAAAAAGGGAAAATGTTCCCAAGGGGAAGATCCTCCAGGGAGCATTTCTCAAGTATCACAGGTCCTTTGATCTGGGTTAATGATTCCACTTCAGGGTCAGCGGGATCAATCCTGGAGGGAAGATGAAAAGCCATTTCCCTGGGGAAAACTTTCAGTTGAAAGGACAAGGTAGGGGGGTCCCAGAGGAGGAGAACGGCTATTGTCCCCCCAGAAAAGAACAGGGTCTTGCTTAAAAAATTCTCCAGGAAACTTTCCGGGTTTTTGAAAGGGGAATGGATTATCCCGCTTAAATACTCAAAGGTTTCATTGGATTTAAAGGATCCCATGCTCAAAGTTGTTCACCCGTTCCTTCATTTTTATCAATTATAAGCCTTTCCCAGGAAAAAATCCTGATTGATCCTGCTTCAATAGCTTTTACCCTATCCGGTGAGTCGATTGGGGAAACAAACCTTACCATTCTTCCCAACTCCAGGAGAATCCCCAGGGAAATTAACCACCCCTCACCATCAATAAGCCCAACAAGGAGATTACCGTTTCCGTTTGACTTCTCAAAGAATCTTGGCCCGGGGAGAAAGGTGAGCAAGTCGGCCCTTAACTGGTGCTCCTTTGAGCCTTGAAAGTACTGGGAAAATTTCTTTTCCCGCAGAATGGCCCTCTCTTTGGGGGAAAATTTTCTAACTTGAGGGGGAATGGGATCCCGGAAAATTTTGATGTCTTCTCTAAAGGAAAAACGGTTAAGGATTGGCCCCAATTCTGTCCCCCGCTCCCGGGCAATAATCAAATCCGGTTTAAGTATTTCGATCTTGGTCCTTTTGAGCCAGATTCCCGCAGACCCCTCAACGAGCCCGGTAGTGTCCACCACAATCAGTGAGGCCCCCCTTTTCTCTGCCTCCCTCTTTAGAATTGAGGCTGCCGTTAAACAACGCCAGAATGCCCCCTGAGGGGAAAACCTGCCGATGAAATAATGCTTTCTCTCATTTTTATTGAAGAACAAGGTGGCCGTTGTTGGAGGTCCAAATTCGCTCTGCCCAACATCGAGTTCCAGCACGGCTGTTCTTAGACCAGCCTGGCAACCTTTCCCGTAAATAAACCTCGCAAGAGAGGTCTTGCCGGTATCCACGCCCCCCAGAAGGAAAACCGTCCCTCCCCTTTTTAGAAGTTCTGGTCCCCATTGCTTCCAGGTGGAAGGCTCTGCGGGGGCAAAGAGGGTCGACTTATTCATTCTCCGGAAAAACCCTCTGAAAATATGCTTCCCAGGGGAGTTCGCCAAGGGACCCCCATTTTGAGGGGGGAAGAAAGGAAATAAAACCGCACCACTTCTCGCAAAAGGGAATAGCCTCCAGCCATCTAAGGATGGTTTCCACCTCCCCTTTAATTAGTTCGAGGAATTCAGGCAATTGGAGGGAACGGGGCGCCACCCCCAAAAGGTGAGAAAAAATGGAATCAAAGTCAAAAATGAGAAAATCTCCCCCGAGCAAACCTTGAATGTTCCTTAAGGAGAAGGGGTTGTCAATTCCCACCCCAATTTTCAGGTACCTATCGAAGGGAACCCTCCTGGCATTAAGCTCTTCCATGATCTTCATAACCGCCACCTGAACGGCCTTTAACTCGGTCCCGGCCCTCAAGGAAGGAAGAAGCACCCAGCATTTCCTAAAGTAAGAGGATTGGAGAAAGGCTTTTATTTGGGATTCAAAAAGGAGGGGAAAATTCTTCCAGAGAGGGAACCCGTTAAAATCCCGGAACTTCTGGAGATCGGTAGCCAGTAAACTTTCCTCCCTTCCCGGGGGGGAAGAGAAATCGAAAAGGGAAAAAATTAATGGCGCCCAGCTTCCGAGAGATGAACATTCGATGTACATTTTGAACTGCTCTTCCGCTGAAGGAAACGATAAGCGGTTCCGAAATGCCCACTCGGTCTTAAGGATCACGGGAACCTGTTGGCCCGCGGGCAATTTCCGCAGGGAGAATCCGTCTTCCACCAGCCACCCGGAATCCATGGCTTAAATTTTATCCCTTCCTTCGGTTTTTGCTCCCTTTCCGAAGAGAGCCTTAAAAATTTGAAAATACATCTTCATGCGGGAAAGGAATCCTTTCCCGAATCCCATTTTTTGTTCTTTCATCCGGTGGCTCAACCCGGGAAGATATACCTTTTCCACCTTGATCCCTTTTGACTTTAAAAACCTTTCAAGAACTACCTCCAAGCCAAAACCAACCCCTACCTGGGGAGCCACCCCTTCCTCCCAGGCCCAGCGGGGAAGGACCCTTTGCCCGGAAAGAAATGGTGTCACAGCCTGAGCGAGGTCCGTGGGAAGGGAACCCTTCTTAAACAGCCCCAGGGTAGCTTCAGCCTCTCCCTTTAAAATGGGTTGGATTAATTGGCGAATGTGCTCAGGTTTTAATCCCATCAGGTCAGCATCAAGCAATACCAGGTAATCGGATTGAGAGGCAAGGGCGCCAGCGTTAAGGGCATAATCCTTCCCTTTGTTCTGAGGAAGTTCAATAACTTTGTGCGCCCCCGATTCACGGGCAACCTCGGCAGTGGAATCGGTTGAGCCATCGGAAATTACAATCACTTCATCTATCAATCCGGATTCCAAGCAGGATTTCACCACTGCCCCCACGGTTTTACCCTCGTTTAAAGCAGGAATCAGGGCGGTAAATTTCACCCGGACTTCAACTCCTTCGCCAATTCCTGGGGGATTTCATTCAAGGAGACCCTTTTTACGATCTTCCCCTTTTTGAAGATCGCTGCCCCCTTCTGGGTAAGGGAAATTCCAAAATCAGCATGGGAAGCCTCACCTGGTCCATTTACTTCGCAGCCCATTACCGCGACGACCATGGGGTTCTTCGCCTCGTTTTCCAGAGCCCTCACCATTCTTATTAGGGGATAGAGGGAGGAATGGGCCCTCCCGCAGGTAGGGCAGGAAATAAGGGTTAAATTCTTCTTTCTCAATCCCAGGGAATCAAGGAGGGAAAAAGCTGCTTGAACCTCGACTTCCGGAGGGGAGGTCAGAGAAATACGAACGGTGTCTCCAATTCCTTCTTTCAAAAGGGAGTAAAGAGCAATAGTTGATTTCACCACCCCCTCTGGAATTGGCCCTGCTTCAGTTAATCCCAGGTGGAGAGGGAAGGGGAATCTTTGCGAGAAATCCCGGTAAGCTTCTACTGTGTCCTCAATTGTGGAGGCTTTAAGGGAAAATACCAGGTCGGAAAAATCAAACCGGGAAACCCAATTTAAAAAATCCTCTGCGGCAAGAAGAAGGCCCTTCCATAAGGGACGGATATTCCGGAATTTGGCAGCCAAAGACCCGGAATTGAACCCCACCCGCAGAGGAATCCCCTTGCCCTTGGAAACCCTAAGGATTTCTTTTAAACCTTCTTTGGGGATATTTCCAGGATTGATCCGAACTTTGTCTGCTCCGGCCCGAATCGCTTTAAGAGCCAGTTGGGGGTGAAAATGGATATCTGCAATCAAAGGGATGGAGGACCTCTGTTTTAGGTAGCGAAAAGTTTCCAGGGAAAGTTCATCCGGTATAGCCATCCTTAAAAGGTCGCACCCTGACCTCTCCAGCTTTCGGAGTTGCCTCAAGGAGGAGGGAATATTATGGGGATCGGTCTTGAGCATACTTTGAACGGCAATCGGCTCCCCTCCTCCGATAACGACCTTCCCAATCTTGACTTTAATGGAGCTCATCAAAGTCTCAAAATATCTCCCCAGGTGACGAGCAATAGGAAAGCGAGAAGAAAAATAAAACCGATGGCGTTCACTGTGGCGTATACTTTGGGATTTATTTTTTTCTTTCTAATTCCTTCGATCACCAGAAAGAGAATGTGTCCTCCATCCAGTGCCGGAAAGGGGATGAGGTTAAAAACCCCCAGGGCCATGGAAAGAACTCCGGTTATTCCCAGAAGGTTCATGATTCCAGCCTGGGCTTGTTGAGCGGTAATCTGGACAATCCCAACAGGCCCGGAAAAATCTGAGAGGGAGACTTTTCCGGAAAATAACATTCCTAAGGACTGGAAAATGAGGAGGAACATGTTCCCGAAATAATAGAAGGCCGAGCCAATTGCCTCCAGGAACCCCCTCTTTCTTAAAGCGGGAATAATCCCCACGATGAACCTTTTCTCTTCCGTAAGGAAGGTAGGGGTAGCGGTGATTTCCAAAGTCTTGCCCTCTCGTTGAATCTCGAAGGCAAGGGGAGAACCGCCCTGGCTCTGGTTAATTGTCAAGGTGATGTCCTCCCAGGAATTAACTGACTTTCCCCCGATTGCCAGGATTTGATCTCCGGGAAGAAGGCCAGAGGCCTCGGCAGGGCTATTTTCGATAATTTGGCCAATCGTGGTCGTGGGCATGGGAGCGAGGGAAAAGAGGAGGATGAAGAGCAAGAGTGCCAGAACCATGTTGCTCAATGGTCCACCGAAGAGGATTAAAAAACGCTTCCCAATTCTTTGAGCGTTGAACCCATCTGGAGATTGATCACCTGGTTCCATGCCTTTCACCTTTACATAGGCGAGGATGGGGATCAGGTTCAAGCGATAAAGCGTCCCCCGCGATTTTTTGGAAAGGATTGCCGGGCCAAAACCGAAGGCAAATTCTTCAACGGGGACACGAGAAATTTTTGCAAAGATGAAGTGGCCAAGTTCGTGTCCGATTGCCAAGACAGTCAAAACCAAAATGCCAATGAGGACGTTCAACCTAAAAGAGTTCCTTTCTTCAAATTAGAAAAACCACACTATAAAAATATACTAAAGGTGCGGTAAAAAGAAGGGAGTCCAGACGATCCAAAAAACCCCCGTGGCCGGGAATGAGTAGGGAGGAATCCTTCTTTTGGGCCTCCCTCTTGAAAATAGATTCAAAAAGGTCCCCTATCAAAGAAAAAAGGCTGACAATTACCCCAAGGGGGATGACAGGGAGGAGGGGTTCCCCAAAGATTAAAGCGGCCGCAACGGCTCCAATGATTCCTCCCAAGGGGCTGGAAAGAGTCCCTTCAAGTGTTTTTCCCGGGCTGATCCGAGGGAATACTTTCCTCTTTCCAAGGTATTTCCCCACGAAAAAAGCTACCGAATCGCTGGCGAACGTGCTGAGAAGGAAGATGGTTAATAAATAGAAGCCCTTGGGTCCTTCCCGGAGGAGGTAAATGAACCTCAAAAGAAAGCCCAGGTATATGGGGGAGAAGGTGATTTGAGCGGCCTTAATGGACCGATTATTTCCTCCTTTAAAAAGGGTAAAAATTGCCCCAATAAGCAGGGAAAGGGCAAGGACAATTTCCAACGATAAACAGATCTCTGGCCTGAGGCTCAAGAGGAAAAGAAGAAAAATCATGAAAACAGGGAAAAAATCGGACTTTTCGAAGTGAAAAAGGTTCCCAAGTTCCCAGAGGGCAAATCCCCCGAAAACCAGAATTAGTGACCAGAGAGCCCATCCTCCGAAATACCCCACCAAGAAAATCAAGGGAAGGAGGAGGAAGGCGGAAAGAAACCTCAAGGCCAGGTTACTCATTGATCTTTCCAAAACGCCTTTCCCTTTTTGAAAAATCTTGAAAAGCCCGGTCCAGTTCCTCAAGGGAAAAATCCCTCCAGCAAACCGGGGAGAAAAACAGTTCGCTGTAAGCTATCGACCAGGTAAGGCTATCGCCGATGCTCCTTATCCCTCCGGTGATGATCACCAGATCTGGTTCAATCCAACCCAGGTTTTGCATGTAATTTTTTATCTCCGCTTCGGAAAAGGAAAAATCTGGGTGCTTCCGTAAAATTCCCGCAAGGAACTCCTTTTCGCTGAAATTCAAACCCAGGTTAACAACCGGGGTTTGGCGAGATGGGGGAATTTCCCCGTCCTTCAAAACCCTCAGGTAAACGGGAATTTCATTAGAAAATGGGGGGAACTCGCCAAAGTATCCGTAAAATAGAAAACTGGCCTGGTCAAAACCGGATCTGAATGCTTCCTGGGAAAGCAGGGTGATTTTTTTTACGGTTTCCCCAGCTGAAAGACCAAAAAATGAAGAGGAGCTTTTTTCGCCTTCCCCGATTAAAAAGGCCAGGTGCTTCATGGAGTGGCTTATTCCCCAAAAACCAAGAAAAAAGCATCCTGAGATCGGGGGGGCCTTTTTTCAGAAAGGTAATTATCGAAACTTAAAATGACTCGAATGCGATTCTCCCCGGTTTTTTTGAGGAAAATCACCCTTGGGTTTCCCAGGGGCTGGGCGGAAGGGGAAGGCTGGAAAAAGTGCTCCTCAATCTCCAGGCCTCCTTCCTCAAGAAGGGGCTTTACTTCGTTCCACAATTTTCCGCAATAACTGGGGAATTCGAGGGAGAATTTGTTCATTAAACCTCCATTATGGAGCTTTCTTTCTTCTCCAGGGCAAGATCAACGAGCTCGATATACTTGTCAAGGAGCTTCTGGACTTTCTCCAGATAGCGGTCTCGGTCATCCTCGGAAATTTTTCCCTGGTCCTTCAGTTCCTTAATGCTCTCGTTCGCTTCCCGGCGATGGTTCCTGAGCTCAACCCTGCAATCTTCAGCCATTTTCTTCGCCGCTTTGACAAATTCCTTCCTCCGTTCCTCGGTTAAGGGAGGGAAAACCAAGCGAATAATTCCCCGGTCAACTTGGGGGGTGACCCCGAGATTTGCTTTGAGGATGGCTTTTTCAATCTCCTTGAGGATGGATTGATCCCAGGGCTGGATCACTAGGACCCGGGGCTCTGGAGTGCTGATCGTGGCTAACTGGTTGATGGGAAGCAGGGAACCGAAATAATTAACGGTGATCTTTTCCAATACCGCAGGGGTTACCTTCCCCGCCCGGATAGTCTTGAACTCTTCCTGCAAAAAGGAAAGGGCTTTGTTCATTCGTTCTTCGGTCTGTTTCAAAATCTCCTCGAGCACCTTTATCCCTCCTTTACCTCGGTTCCGATTTTCTCGCCCATGATTAACTTTTTTATGTTCTCCGGTTCGTTAATATTAAAAACAATGATCGGGATCTTGTTTTCCCGGCAGAGAGCAACCGCAGTCGCATCCATCGCTTTGAGGTCCTTGGCGAGGTACTCGGTGTAGGTCAGGTTACTAAAAAGTTGGGCGTCTTTATCCTTTTTGGGGTCTGCAGTGTAGATTCCTTCCACTTTTGTTCCCCGAAGGAAGACTTCAGCGCCAATCTCGATTGCCCGGAGGGCTGCAGCGGTGTCCGAGGAAAAGAAGGGGCTTCCAACTCCAGCTGCGAAGATCACCACCCTCCCTTTCTCCAGGTGCCGGATGGCTTTTCGTCGAATATAGGGTTCGGCGATTTTTTGCATGTCGATGGCGGTTTGAACCCGGGTTGGAATTCCCATTTTTTCCAGCATTGCCTGGATGGCCAGGGAGTTCATGACCGTTGCCAGCATTCCCATGTAATCAGCGGTAGCGCGGTCAATTCCGATTTTTTCGGCCATTTCAACTCCCCGCCAGATGTTGCCCCCGCCAACTGCGACGGCAACTTCACAGCCCAGGCTCCTGATCTCCTCGATCTGGTGGCACACCGTCTCCAGAAACTGGGGATCGATCCCGAAATCAAGTTTTCCCTGCAGGGCTTCTCCGGAAATTTTTAGAAGAACCCTGCGGAACTTCAAATTAGATTTCCTCTCCGAGCTTGAACCTGACGAACCTTCTGACCCGAACATTTTCCCCCACCTTTGCAATTAATTCTTTAATCAGGTCGTGGATGGTCTTTTGGGGATCCCGAACGTAAACCATCTCCATTAAGCAGTTTGTTTTAAAGAAGCTCTCAATCTTGGATTCGACGATCTTGTCAACCACTTTCTCGGGTTTCCCTTCCTGGAGAGCCTGTTTGCGGTAGATTTCCCTTTCCCGATCCAGAACCTCCTGAGGGACATCCTCCCTCTGAACGAAAGTCGGGGCTTCAGCGGCAATCTGAAGGCAAAGCTCCTTTGCCAGGGCCCGGAATTCAGGGGTCCGAGCGACAAAATCGGTCTCGCAGTTCAACTCAACCATGACCCCGAGTTTGCTGTCGTGGTGAATGTAAGCTTCGATAATACCTTCCTTTGCTTCCCGCCCCATCTTTTTGACCGCAGCCGCTAACCCTTTTTCCCTCAAAAGCTCTACGGCCTTATTAAAATCTCCCTGAGTTTCCCGGAGGGCATTTCGGCAGTCGAGGATTCCAGCCCCGGTCTTCTCGCGAAGTTCTTTAACCATTTCGGATGTTATTTCCATCTCAATTCTCCTTTCAGGGGATTAAAAATTCTCCTCTTCCAAATCGATCGTGTCCAAGTACTTTTCTTCCTCTTCGATCATTTCGAGGACGGAAGCAAGAGTCTCCTCAGGAGCGGCTTCCGCAGCTTCCACCGGGAATTGAACACCTTCTCTGGCCTCAATGACCGCATCAGCGATTTTGCTGGCAATCAGTTTTACCGCTCTAATAGCATCGTCGTTTCCGGGAATGGGGAAGTCAATTTGATCTGGATCGCAGTTGGTATCAACAATGGCAATTACCGGAATCTCTAATTTATTAGCCTCAACCACGGCGTTTTGGTCTTTCCGCGTATCTGTTACAAAAACTGCCCCGGGAAGATCGGTCATTCCTCGGATCCCTCCCAGGAAACGGCTAAGTTTGGTTTTTTCGCGCATCAAGGAGGAGACCTCTTTTCGCGGGAGCTTATCCATCACACCATCGGTCTCCATTTTCTCCAGTTCCGCCAGGCGATCCAGGCGCCTCTTTATGGTTTTGAAATTTGTGAGGGTCCCTCCCAGCCATCGCTCGTTGACGTAAAACATTCCGCACCTTTCGGCTTCAGTTTTTACCGCTTCTTGAGCTTGTTTCTTGGTCCCGACAAAGAGGATGGATTTTCCCTGGGAGACCACTTCCTTCACAAAGGCGTAAGCTTCCTCGAGTTTTTGAACAGTTAACTGAAGATCGATGATGTAAATTCCGTTCCGTTCAGTGAAGATGAATCTCCGCATTTTGGGATTCCAGCGCCTGGTTTGGTGCCCAAAATGAACTCCTGCCTCGAGCAGGCTCTTCATACTGACTACTGCCATTTTAAATTCCTCCTATTGGTTATTTTCCTCCACTTCCCTCATCTTGGGACGAGACCTGTCAAGGCCACCGCGTCTCCAATCAGGAAGTGTGCGAAATCGCTTTAGTATAATAAGGATTTTTATTTCAAGCAAGGCCGGGGGCGCTTATCTCCTGACGAACAAGTTTCCCGGGAGAGAACGGATAAGCCCTTTTACTTCAAGAAGGGAGAGCGAAGCGAGGACGGTTCCCGTACCAAGGTCAACTTGGGCGAGAATATCCTCAAGGGGTAAGGGTTCGCTGGAAAGGGTTTCAAGAATTTTCCTCTCCTCGAAAGTCAATTTTTCCTCCTTTTTCTCCTCGGGAAACAGGGTGAGCCCAAAGTCTTCCAGGATATCTTGAGCGCTCTCCACCAGCTTTGCCCCATCCTTTATCAATTGATGGCATCCCCTGCTTGAGGGGGAAAAGACGGAACCAGGGACCACATAGACCTCAATTCCCATATCCAGGGCAAAGTCGCAAGTAATCAAGGCCCCTGATCCCTCCCCTGCCTCGATTACCAAAACCCCCCGGGAAAGGGCGGCAATTATCCTGTTTCTGGAGGGAAAATGCCATTGGTTCGGGGAGGTTTCGGGCGGATACTCGGAAATCAAGCATCCGTTTAAGATTATTTTTTCCGCCAGCTTTTTGTTCTCCGGAGGATAGATTTTCTTGAAACCGGAACCAAGAACCGCAATGGTCCTCCCCCCAGTTTCCAAGGCAGCTTGGTGAGCCACACTGTCCAGGCCTCTCGCCAAGCCGGAGACGATTCCCAATCCTGCACGAGAAAGATCAGCGGAAATTCGAAAAGCCACTTCTTTTCCGTAATTTGTGGGCTTCCTCGTCCCCACTACGGCAATGTTTTTTTCGTAAAAAATCTCCCCTCCCCAGAGGTAAATCACTGGAGGTGGGTCTTCCAGCCGATTAAGGCATTCAGGATAAGATGGGGACGACCTCCCCAGGACTTTAATCCCTTTCTCCTGACACCACTTTTGGGTTTTTTCCACCTCTTTCCAATCGAGGGACTTTACCTTCAGGTAAAAGTCCTCATCCAGAGGAAGCTCTCTCCAGGCTTTCCCGGAGAAGAATTCTTCTGGAGTCAAACCCCTCAACTGGAAATTGATTCTCCGGGGGGAGAAATGAGGAGCCAGAAAACTCAAAGCGATAAGGTTTAAATCCAGATTCAAACCAACTCCTCGCTTCCCCTGTATTGAAGGGCTTCAGCAAGGTGGGGTAATTTGATGGTTTCCGACCCTTCCAGATCGGCGATTGTCCGCGCAAGTTTTAAGGTCCGGTCGTAAGAGCGGGCAGTGAGATTAAGCCTTTCCACCGCCTGTTTTAGAAATTGCCTTTCGGTTGACCCCAGGGGGCAGAACTTCTTGATCTGCCGGCTTGAGAGTTGGGAATTTGTCCGAATCCCCAAAAGTTCGTACCTCTCTTTTTGCAACAGACGAGCTTTCTCAACCCTTGCCCTCATTTCCTTTGACTGTTCTTTAAAATCGCCCGAGGTCAATTCTTCCGCAGTAAGAGGGGGAACAACAATGTGGATGTCGAATCGATCCCAAATTGGCCCGGAAATCTTGTTCCAGTAACGCCGAACTTCCCCCTGGGTGCAACGGCAGGCCTTGTTGGGATCGAGACGGTACCCACAGGGGCAAGGGTTCATGGAAGCCACGAGCATGAAATTGGCGGGAAAATTCACCGTGCCGTGGACCCTGGTAATGGAAACGCTCCCTTCTTCAAGAGGCTGTCTGAGAGCCTCGAGGGCATCCCGACGAAATTCTGGAAATTCATCCAGGAAAAGGACACCGTTGTGGGAAAGAGAAACCTCCCCTGGGGATGGGTTTGTTCCCCCTCCCACCAGCCCGGCATAGGAGATGCTGTGATGCGGAGAGCGAAAAGGCCTTTGGGAGACAAGTCTTCCCTCCCCAAGGAGACCGGAAATCGAATAAATTTCCGTGACCTCGAGGATCTCCTCCCGGCTCATCGGGGGCATGATCGTCACGATCCTTTTGGCAAGCATCGTCTTTCCTGCTCCGGGACTGCCAATCATTAAAAGGTGATGGCCTCCGGCAACCGCAACTTCGATCGCCCTCTTTGCCGCCTCCTGACCCTTTATTTCCCCGAAGTCAAGGCTGGAGAAATCAGGGGAGGAAGGTCCGAAGCCCGAACTACTCTCCGGTTCAATGACCAAATCCCCGTTTAAAAAGGAAACGATTTGAGAAAGAGTTTCCGCCCCGTAAACTTTTACCCCTTCTATTAGGGTGGCTTCAGGAGCAGAAGGCCTGGGAACCACGAATTCCTCAAACCCAAGCATCCTGGCCCTTTTTACGATGGGCAATACCCCCCTTATTGGTTTCAACTCCCCGGAAAGGGAGAGCTCCCCCAGGAAAACCTTTTCAAAGAAAGAGAGGGAACTTATCTGCCCTGAAGCTGCGAGCACCCCGATGGCAATGGGAAGGTCATACTGGGGCCCTTCCTTCCTCAAGTCTCCGGGAGCGAGGTTCACCGTGATCCGGGAAAGAGGAAAGGAGAACCCGGAATTCTTAATCGCAGATCTCACCCTTTCCCTCGATTCCTGAACCGCAGCATCTGGAAGCCCGACAATTGAAAAAGAGGGCAAGCCAGAGCTGATATCAACTTCTACCTGAGCGGGAATGGCATTCAGCCCATCGAGGGCAAAGCTCAAAATCCTGCTGGGCATCTGATCAATCCTCCAAAAAATTTTCTATGTGCTGAATTTCTCTCACCCTTCCTCCCGTATCCAAGAGGATTGCCACAAGGTCAAACCGAAAAGCCTTTTCGAAGATCTGCTTCTCCGCTAAATATTGATACCCAGTCCGAAGAAGCCTTTCCTTTTTAAAGGGGGTAAGGCTCTCCAGGGGGTGTCCCGAGGCAAGGGATTTCCGAGTTTTCACTTCCACGAAGACGATGACGCCGTTCTTCACGCAGACGAGGTCGATTTCTCCCCCTTTTCTGCGAAAATTCCTTTCCAGGATGCGGAAACCCGCCCTCCGGAGGAACTTTTCCGCTAACTTTTCACCATGTGGACCTAAATCAGAGCTCTCCATCCTCCAGGAAGGACCTCAAACACTTCCAGTTTATCCGGTGCTCGCAAGAAATGCCCTCTTTCTCGATTGCTAAAAAGTGATCCCTGGTGGCATATCCCTTGTGTTTCCCAAAACCGTAAATGGGGTAAATTTTATCGAGGGCAAGCATGATTGTATCCCGGTAAACTTTGGCAAGGATGGAGGCAGAGGCAATCACCCCGCTTTTGGCATCCCCTTTTATCACCGGGATCTGAGGAGGATTTTTCGCCCCGTCAAATGACCATTTCCCGTCAATCAGAACAACCCCGGGCCGGAGTCCCAGGCCACGGAATGCCCTTTTGAATGCCAGAAGGTTAGCCTGATGCATGTTCAGGTGGTTTATCTCCAAGGGGGTGACGATTCCGAAGGAAAATTTCAAGCAGGAGTGGATAATCTTGAAGAATAGAGCCCTTCTTGCTTCTTCGCTAAGGGCTTTTGAATCCTTGACCTTGATTTCGGGACAGGGCTGGGACCAGGCAACCGCACAAGCCACTAAAGGACCGGCTAAAGGGCCTCTACCGGCCTCATCAATCCCGCAAACAGTCTTGAATTTTTCAAAAAAAGGAAGGTCGAAACTCCAGAGGTTTGAAGAAGTTAAAAGTTCCACTTGAAATGATTGAAGGGCCAAAAACAGAGGAAAGTTTTCCCCTCCAGAGAAGCGATGGAGACAGGACCAAAATACCTCGAGTCAGAGCTGTTCATCCGGTTATCACCCATCACAAAAACCGTCCCCTCCGGAACGACAATGTGGTTGAACTTCCCTCCGGAGGTTTCCCCCAGAGCATAGGGCTCGTCGAGGGGTGATCCATTAACAAATACTTTTCCATCTTTTATGTCAACCGTCTCTCCCGGCAAACCGATTACCCTTTTAATATAAGGCTTCTCCATTTGCCCCCCCGGAGGCATGAAAACGACGACATCGCCCCTCCTGGGGGTTCCAAGCTTATAAGCCAGTTTGTTAACCAGAATGAAATCCCCTTCCTCCAAAGTGGGATGCATGGAACTGAGGTGCACCTGAAAAGGTTGGACTACGAAAGTCCTCAGCAAAAGGGCAAGGATTAAAGCAATGAGAATGGTTTCAATCCATTCCCACAAGGCCGACCTCTGCTTTTTGGATTTTTCCGGAAGGGACTGTTCCAGGTTCTCTACCTGGTCTTCACTTACCCCATTCTCAGGAGAGTTTTCTTTCTCCACTTACCTTCCGCTCTTTTCCTACCTTTTCCCTCAAATAATAAAGTTTTGCCCGCATCACTTTCGCTTTGCGCACCACCTCGATTTTTTCAATTGAGGGGGAATTAACGAAGAAGACCTTCTCAACCCCAACTCCGTGAGAAATTTTCCTCACAGTGAATGATTCCACGCGGCTAGGACCCTTTCGAGCGATCACGATTCCCTCGAAAACCTGGATCCTTTCTTTCCCTCCTTCGACGATGCGAACATGGACCCTTACGGTGTCGCCGATTTTAAAGTCAGCCGGATTCTCCTTAATATTTCCACCCAGTTGGGCTAAATTCATCTTTTTTGCTCCTTTCACTTCGCATTTCAAGGTTTCAATCCTATCAGTTTTAATCCGGTTCTTCAAGTCCCCGTGGGTTATTTTAAGCGAAAGATACGGTCGAGCATAATTGCGCAGGCTGTCCGAACAGAAAGGTGGTTATAATCGGAAGTGTGGGCAATTGGCTCAAGGAAAAAATCCCCTTTTTCAATCTCTTCCCGGGAAATTCCCCATCCCGTCCCAAGAACTAACAACCCGGGCCTTTTGGAAACCAGGATCTTTCTTTTAAGTTGTGAATAGGAAAGGAAGGGCTTCACCGTTCGGGCATCGGTATATACCGAAAAGGGAGGAAGGCCAAAGGCAAGTTCCAAATCATCCTTTGCCTGCTGGAGGGTTTCCACCACTTTGACCAATTTTAGGGCTTCCTTCCTATCGGGGTTGATCTGGGAGCCTTTCCCCCCGGTCCAGTATTCGATGATCCTTAAAGCGATTTTCCGTTGGCTCTCATAGGGGTGGACGATGTAATAGGAAAAAAGGTCATAGGTCCTTGCCAAGCGAGCAATATCGTGGATGTCGAAGTTGGTGATGTTGGTCACGGAAATTCCTCCGCACCGGTCATAAATCGGGTAGTGGACGAGGGCAAGGGCCAACTTGTTCATTGGTTTTTCTTCAAAATCCCTTCCAGGACCTGGAGGGTCTCAGAAAGGATTTTCCTCTCTTTGGGGTTTAGCTCCTTCTTGGAAAGAAGATCCGGACGGAAGAACAAGGTTTTTAAAAGGGAGTTCCTCAGCCTCCAATCGCTAATCGCAGCATGGTGACCCGAGATTAAAATCTCAGGAATGGTCAATTCCCTGGGCCTTGTGAAATGATCATACTCCAGAAGTCCTTCGAAAAAGGATTCTTCCCCAAGGGATTCAATGTTCCCCAAAACCCCAGGGGTCAGGCGGGAAATTGCATCAATTATCACCATAGCCGGAAGTTCTCCCCCGGAGGTGACGAAATCGCCCAGGGAGATCTCTTCATCGCAGACCTCCCTCACCCGGGAGTCAACTCCTTCGTAGTGACCACAAATCAGGCAGATGTCCTTCATCCGGGCAAGCTCCAGCGCTTTTTGGTGAGAGAATCTGGTTCCTCCGGGTCCAAGAAGGATGGTATAGACGCCTTCCGCTTCTTTTTTAACCCCGTTTAAAGCTTTAAATATGGGTTCGGCGAGCATCACCATTCCTGGTCCCCCTCCAAAAGGGTAATCGTCGGTTGTGCGGTGCTTATCCCGGGAAAAATCCCTCAAGTTCAAGGTTTTTACTTCCACGACCCCGTTTTTTATCGCCCTCCCAAGGACGCTGTAATCCTCGAGGAACTTAAAAATTTCTGGAAAAACGGTGAGCACGAAAAATCTCATCTGACGATCCCCCAGTCCTTTACGAGGATATAGCCTTCCTGGAGATTAACCTCTATTACTGCCTCTTTGAGGGCAGGAACCATAACGGTGTTCCCTGATGAATCCCTGATGAGGAAGACGTCGTTCCCCGAAAGGGGCCAAACTTCAAAGATTTCTCCTATGGTTTCCCCGGAATCCGACAACACCTTCAACCCCTTTAAATCTTCCACGTAGAATTCCCCCTCGGGAAGCGGGGGCCTCTCGCTTGAGGGAATCCGAAGGGAGGAACCGGAGAAGGCTTCCGCCTGGCTTCGGTTTTCGATCCCTGCCAATTTCAATAAAAGGAAAGGCCCCTGAAATTTCACCGCTTCTATTTTTTTTGGCTCCCCGTTGAGGAAAACCCTTTCTATTTCTTGAAACCGCTCCGGGGAGGTAAAAGGTTTGACCTTAACCCATCCCGAGACCCCGTGGGCTTTAAGGATCTTCCCCACGCAGACATATTTGAAGCTATCACCGAATCTCGACAATGATTCCGTCTCGGATTACGATCTCCTGCCTGCCGATTTTTTGAAACAAGTCATCTCCAACATTGACTTCAACCAACCCCTCGAGGGTACCTTGAGGGTATTCAGAACCGGGGGGGAGGCTTTCCACTTCTTTGATTTTCTCGTTGATTTGAGCCTTCACGAGCTCCTGTTTCTTCTTTTCCTCTTCGATCTCCTGTCTGACCGCCATCATCTGTTGAATGTTCTGGCTGTCCATGCCCAGGAGATACCTTCTCCCCTGAGTCTCCAGCTGCTCAATCCCCAAGTCAATTTCCTTGATAGCGGCTTTCAGCTTAGAAAGCAAATCCTGGCGAAAATTTTCCGTAACGATTGCCTTAACCAGAACTGTCTGCTTAAGAAGCATTCCTTTTTCTCCTTTCAGGCGATGCTGATTGTGATCCTCTTTTTGGGTGTCCCGAAAATGTTCCTTACCACCGTCCGGATCGCTTTTATTACCCTACCGTTCTTTCCGATCACCTTTCCCAGGTCTTCTTTGGCAACCTTTATGGTGATCTCGATGGCTTCCGCGGTCTCCCTTTGGGAAATTTCCACTTCCTCCGGGTGATCAACCAAACTTTTCACCGTGAATTCCAAAAACCCCATCAATTCTAAGATCCCTTCTTCATCTGCAGGAATTTCTGCCAGATTCCCTGGGATCTAAGCAACTCCCTTGCGGAATCTGTGGGCTGAACCCCTTTTGAAAGCCAGAAAAGGATCCTCTCTTCCTCCAGTTTTACTGAGGGTGGATCTGTCCGGGGATTGTAACTTCCCAGGTTTTCGATGTATGCCCCGTCCCGGGAAGCCCTCGAGTCGGTGAGGACTAAACGATAGGTTGGTTTCCGAGGAGCACCCTGTCTTGTAAGTCTGATTTTAACTGCCATTTTCAACCTCCAATGGAAAATTTATTCAAAAAGGGCAGATTCCCCTTTTTCGCTTGTTTGAGTAAAAGCCTGAACTGTTCGAACCTTTTAAGGAGCATGTTCACCTCGGAAACGGAGGTCCCGCTCCCATGAGAAATTCTTTTCTTTCGGCTGGAATTTATAATCCCCGGATTTTCCCTCTCCTCGTAGGTCATGGATTGGATGATGGCTTTAAAACGGAGAAGCATCTTTTTATCCACTTCCTGGGGAGAAACCCCGGGAATGCTGGGGATCAAGTCCTTGATGTTCCCCATGCGCGAAACTCCCTCAAGTTGCTCCAAGAAATCGGAAAGCGTCACCCCACCTTTTATCTGCCTTTCCAGTTTCTCCTGATCAGAAAGGGAGAGGGCTTTCTCCGCTTTTTCAATCAAGGTGAGCATATCCCCCATCCCCATGATCCGGGAGACGAAACGATCCGGGTGAAAAACCTCCAGGTCTTCCACTTTTTCTCCGGTCCCGATGAAACGGATGGGCTTCCCCGTCAGAAAGTGAATTGAAAGGGCAGCCCCTCCTTTGGCATCCCCATCGAGTTTGGTGAGGATCAAGGAATCAAAACCAACAGAGCGTTGGAATTCATTCCCCACTGAAAGCGAAACATGACCGAGGGTAGAATCGAGGACGAGGATGGTCTCCGATGGATTGAAAATCTTTTTCACAGCGTGAAGTTCTTCCATCAAATCGGAGTCCACATGAAGCCTTCCGGCGGTATCGATGATTCCAATGTCGAAACCCTTGCTCTGAAAGAATTGAAGCGAGGAGCGAGCAAGATCGAGAGGGTCCTTGCCCGTCCCCAAGAAGACCGGGATCCCCTCTTTCTGGCCCAGGTAGGAGAGCTGCTCCATCGCGGCAGGTCTTTTGGCATCAAGCCCAATGAGGAGCACATGCTTACCCTGGTTCCTCAGGTTTTTTGCCAATTTCACGCAGGTGGTGGTCTTCCCCGACCCCTGAAGCCCAATTAGCATGACGGTGGTCGGAAGAGAAGCAGGGGGGAAAGGGCTGGGCTTTTCCCCCAGAATCTGAAGCAGTTCATCGCGGACAATTTTAATCACCTGCTGCCCCGGGGTCAGGCTCTCCATAACCGCTTGTCCCACAGCTTTTTCCTTGACCCTGTCGGAAAAAGCTTTTACCACTTGAACGTGAACATCGGAGGAAAGGAGGGCAACTCGAATCTCCTTCAGGTATTGTTCAACCTCTTCCGGGGTAAGCTTTCCCCTGCTTGTAAGTTTCCTGAAGACCTCCTGAAGTTTTGAAGTGAGAAAGTCAAACATCAAAAAATTCCCCCAATGCTTGGAAGTTCCCGTCCTTTAATTCCCCGTTGGACTCCATGAACTGGCAAACTTGATTTTTGATTTCCTCGAGCTTTTTCAAGAAAGACAATTTTTTTTCAAGTTCTCCAAGGGTGCTCAGGGACCTCCTTAAAAGGTCATGAACCCCTTGCCGGGAAATACCCAAAATCTCCCCAATCTCCGCCAAGTTCAGGTCCTGGTCCAGGTAAAGCTCCAGGACTTGCTTTTGTCTGGGAGTAAGGAGGGCTCCATAAATTGATTTCAAGCGGGAATAGTAATCCCTTTCCGAAAGCATGTAAAGTATTTTTACTTAACAGAAATCAAAAGTCAAGAGAGGAATTTTTTCAAGAAAAAATCGGGATGGAATTCGATCAGGTCATCAAGCCCTTCTCCCAACCCCAGGAATTTCAAGGGAATTGCCAACTCCTTTTGAATGGTGAATACGAACCCTGCCTTTGCGGGGGAATCGAATTTGGCGAGGATTATCCCGGTTACTCCAAGCTCCTTATGGAAAGCCCTTGCCTGGTTCAAACTGTTTAACCCTGCATTGGAATCGAGAACTAAGAGGGTCTCCTCGGGAGCACCATCCTTCTTTTTAGAAATTATCCTTTTTATCTTCTTCAATTCTTCCATCAAGTTGGTATCGGTGTGCTGCCGTCCGGCCGTGTCGATAAGAAGGAAATCCGCTCCCTTGGCTTTTGCCCCTTCCAGGGCGTCAAAGGCGACCGCCGCGGGGTCCCCGCCGGTGGGATAACCAACAAAGGGGCAACCTAACCTATCAGCCCAGACCTTCAGCTGTTCCCTGGCAGCTGCCCGAAAGGTATCTCCGCAGGCCAGGTAAACTGAATTCCCCCTTTTTTTTAAAAAATGAGCGACTTTGGCGATGGAGGTGGTCTTTCCCGTCCCATTAACCCCAACGAAAAGGTAAACGGAAGGAGGGGTTGAGGAGGTCTTCAGCCCTGGGTTAATTATCAGGTACTTTCGGAGCTGGTTTTCAAGGAGCTCCATTGGTTCGGGGCTTCCTTTCGACCCAGAATCCCCCTGTTTTAAAACCTGAAGGAATTCCTCCACCAGGAACGGCCCGAAATCCCCCTCCAACATAAAGACCCTTAGGGTTTCCAATTCCTGGGGGCCCAAAAGGGAACGAGAGGAAGTGAGCTGTTTGAAAAAACCTTTAACTTTATCGGACCACTTCATCCTTCAAGATCCCATTCTTCAAGAGGAAAACCCTGGCGGCCTGCTGTTCCGCAGCTTTTTTCGTGGTCCCCGATCCCAGGGCGCTGTGATACCCCTTAAGGCTCACCTTGACGACAAAAATCCTGGCGTGAGGGAGACCTTTCTCATCCACCACCTGATAGTTGGGAAGGTGGGGGGTAAATTTCTGGGCGTATTCCTGGAGAAGGCTCTTGTAATCTGTCTGAGGAATAAAGGGAGAATGAAGCTCATGCTGGAAGAGCCCGAGAATTACCCTCTTTGCCTTCTCAAAGCCTTTTTCAATAAAATAAGCTCCGAAAAGGGCTTCCATGGCATCGGCAAGGATGGAATCCTTTCCCCTCCCCCCGCTTCGCTCCTCCCCTTTTCCTAAAATCAATTTCTCCCCTAACCCGATCTCCCTGGCCTTCTTTGCCAAGGATGTCTGGTTGACCAGGGAAGCCCTTCTCTGGGTGAGTTCCCCTTCCTCGGAGTCCGGGAAAATCACATATAAAGCTTCGGAAAGGGCAAGCTCTAAAACGGCATCCCCGAGAAATTCAAGCCTTTCCCATCCTTCGTGGGCGTTTTCTGGGGGGAGGGCTGAAGGATGGGTTAAGGCCTGAGTGAGCAGTTTTTTATTTTTTATTTTTAAAAGGGGGTGGGTCCTACTCTTCCAAACGATCTTTGATGTACCTCACGGCGTCGCCTACGGTTTCGATGTTCTCCAGGTCCTCATCGGGAATCCGGATCCCGAAAAGATCTTCCACAGCCTCCGCAAATTCTACCATATAGAAGGAATCCGCTCCCAGGTCCTGAAGGAAATAGGCATCCATGTGGACTTCCTCGGGTTCAACCGCAAGCTGATCAACGATTGTTTCCTGGACTTTGCGGAAAATCTCCTCTTCATCCATTTGTCATCTCTCCTCCTTGGGAATCTTTTTCAAGCAAGTCCTTAAGTTTTCCTACAGTATTTTTCTCAAGCAATTCAATTGCCTGAGTAATGCTATTTTTTATTGCCCTTGCCCGGGAGCGTCCATGGCATACGAGCACCAATCCGTTAATTCCCAAAAGGGGGGCAGCACCTACCTCGCTGTAATCAAACCCTTTTAAGATAGAGGAAAAGAGGGGTTTTAAGAGAAGCCCTCCAAGCTTAAAGCGCAGGTTTCGGGATATACCCTGCTTGAGGCGGGAGAGAATCTCCTCCCCTACCCCCTCCATAGCTTTTAAAGCGATATTGCCCGGAAATCCATCCGCCACAAAGATCTCCCCTTTTTGGGAAAAGAAGTCTCTGGCTTCAAGGTTCCCTACGAAATTCAGGCTCGATTTTTCAAAGAGGGGAAATGCTTCCTTGATGAGAGAATTCCCCTTTGATGGTTCCTCACCGTTAGAAAGGAGGGCAATGCGAGGGGACTCTATTCCAAAACTCAAACGGTAATACTGATCAGCGAGGAGGGCGAATTGTAGAAGCTGCTGCGGGGAACAATCCACATTAGCGCCCGCGTCGAGAAGAAGGACCGGCCTTGTTTTCCCGGGAAGTGGCACCGCCAAGGGGGGCCTTTTTAGCCCAGGAAGGGTCCCTAGGATGATAATGCTTGCTGCCATTATCGCTCCCGTATTTCCCGCAGAAATAAAAGCATTCGCTTCATTTTCGGCAACGAGCCTCAGCCCGACCTGAATTGTGGAATTCTTTTTTCGCAAAGAAAGGGAAGGGACCTCGTTCATGGATACTATCTCTTCCGCGGGAACAAGGGAAAAATCCTTCCCCTTTAGGGAGATTACGGATAATTCCTTTTCCAGGATCCCTTGGGGCCCTACAAGAAGGAATTCACACTTTTCCCCCTGGTATTCCTGGATTCCTTTCAAGATCTCTTCCGGGGCGTAATCCCCTCCCATGGCGTCCAGGGCAAGGCGAAAAGACATTACCTTCCTCTGATCTTCTTCTTGTGCTCCTTTACGACAATTTCAACCTTGTGCTCCCCGTCGTAGTAACCACAATGGGGGCAAACGCGATGAGCCTCCATCAATTCATGACAGTGAGGGCATTCCACCATTTGGGGAGGATCAATCTTCAGGTGAGATTGCCTCCTTCCAATTTTGGTCTTTGTCTTCTTTTTCTTCGGAACTCCCAATTCAATTTCTCCTTTCAAAAATCAAAACGAAGTCTATTCCTCGGTCTGGCATTGACAATCTACAAAATTTAAATTCGCCCCACAAGTGGGGCAAAGCCCGCGACAGGATTCACTGCAAAGAGGATTCCAGGGCAAAGAAACCAGAATATTTTCCCTGATTGAGGGTCCGAGGTCAATAACCTCCCCCTGGAAATAGAAAGTATTCAACTCTTCCTCTTCCAATTCCACCTCCCCTTCGGTAATTCGGGGCATTCCTTGCTGAAAAAATTCCTGAAAATCAATCTTAAAAATCTGGGGGAAAAGCCCCAAACATCTCCGGCACTCGAGCTGGACCTCGACTTCCAGGGAAGCATTGATCACGAACTTGTCTCCCCGAAAAACCACCGAAACCTTTCCCCTGATGGGGGAAAGGAGGGGCAAGTCAGGGAAGACCTCCGGAGTGATAAAAACGGGGACCTCAAGGGAACTCCCCACAACTTTTAAATCCGTGATGTTGATGTGCATGCTTGCATAATAGGAAAAGGGGGTGCGAATGGCAACCCCGGCAAGGGGAATACCTTAAATTTTCCTCCTCTGGATGTTTACCCTTAAGACTCCCTGGACAAGGTAGACGAAACCCTGGAAAAGGGGATCCCCTTCCTCATTGAAAAAGGTCTCCTTCAGGAACAGGACAGGGGTCCCTTCCTTAACCTTTAGCGCACTTCGGGCCTCCTCAGGAATTTCAACCGCTTCGATCTCGGAATAAGCATGGTCCACAGGCTCATCGCAAAATTCAGATAAGAAATTTTTGATGGAATATTCCAGATCCTGATGGGAAAAAGGCCTTTTTATCAAGGAAATGGGGATAAAATCCTTTAAATACATCAGGGGTATTTGGCCGGATTTCCAAACTCGATCGACCCTTAAAAGTTTTTCCTTGGAAGAAAGTTTCAAAAGCTCGCAGATTTCGGGGACGGAAACAGCTTCCACCTGTTCCACTTTTAAAAGTTCAACGGATGGAATAGCGCCACAGCACTTAATTGCCTGGTAGGGGTCCTCAAGATAATTCAAGTTTAAACCGAAAAGGAGGTTTTTCCTGTTGATCCTGGTTGGGGCCCCCTGCCTTCTTACGATTATCCCCTCTTTCTCCAATGCGGAAAGGGCTTCCCTAATGGTGGATCGGGAGACCTGAAACCTGGCGCAAAGAGCATCTTCGGAGGGTAAAAACTGAGCTTGCTTGAAATCCCCCTCCAAAATCTCCTTCAGGAGACCGTTTTTAATTTCCTCTTTCAGGGTAATTCTTTCCCTTTTTGCGTTCATCTAACAATTAATACCGGACAATGAGCGTGATGGACAACGGCGTCAGAGACCGAGCCTAAAAGGAAACCGGCGATCCGGGACATCCCCCGGGATCCGATGATGATCAGGTCAAAATTTTCCTCTTTGGCATAGGTCAAAATGCACCGGGCTGGATGGCCTTCGAGAAGCTTTTTCTCCGCTCTTCCAGGGGGAAAATGACTCACAAGTTCATCCAGAATCTCATTTCCCTCTTTTTCCCGGAAATCGATTAACTCCGGAATGGCCTGAAGAATCTTCTCCTCGCCTGGGGCAGCTGAGGCGATCAGGGTCAAGGGAGGGAGAACAAAAACCAGGGTGGCGGAAGCATCGGAAATCTCAACCATTTCTCGGGCAATTCCCACTGCCTTCTTTGCCTCTTCCGACCCATCAACGGGAACAAGAATTTTTTTAAACATCTATCAAATCCCCTCCTTACCTATTTCACCCGGATATTAGGATAGATTATAAAGGAAAATTTTACCATTGCCATTTGGTATACTTAAAACAATGGAAAAGGGGAAGGAATTCCAGCCAGACGATCTTTTAATCTGGTTCGATTCTTTAATTCCGGCCCGGGGGAAGGGTTTGGACCTGGGCTCAGGGACGGGGAAAAATTCGTTATATCTGGCGTCAAAAGGCCTTGAGGTTCAAGCGGTTGACCTATCAAGAAAAGCTTTAAACCTCTTGAAGGAGGAAGCCAAAGAGCTGGGGTTGCCGGTAAAGACCATCAGGCAGGACATATGCCAATTTCCCATTCCCCCTTCCTCTTTCGACTTGATCCTCTGCCTGGGATCGTTGATGTTTCTCGACCCGGATAGAATTGCTCTCCTTTCCCTGAAAATTGTGGAAGGTTTAGTCCCAGGAGGATTGCTCTTCTGCTCCGCATTTACCACCCAGGACCCGAGTTTCTTCTCCGCAGAGAGGATTCTCAAAAAAATTTCCGACAGGCTTTTCGAAGGGAAAGATGGGAGGCACCTGTATTTTTTTGCCCCCGGGGAACTTGAATCCTACTTCGACGGGCTTCAGGCGGTCTTTTACGCGGAAGGCCATTCCCTGGACCTGAAACACTCCCTTTCTCACCGCCATGGATGGGCAAGTTTGGTTGCCCGGAAAACTTAGTGCCGGGGACCGGAATCGAACCGGTACGGGCTTATCGCCCAGCGGATTTTAAGTCCGCTGCGTCTGCCTGTTCCGCCACCCCGGCAATTCAGGTTTAGTTTAGCAAAAAAAATTTGGAGGCGACACCCGGATTCGAACCGGGGGTGAGGGTTTTGCAGACCCTTGCCTTACCACTTGGCTATGTCGCCCCTGGAGCGGGAAACGGGATTCGAACCCGCGACCCTCAGCTTGGGAAGCTGATGCTCTACCTACTGAGCTATTCCCGCAAAAACCTTTTGGATTTTCCGCAAATATTCTAATAGGAAATGGATTTTAGGGTCAATACACTTTTTTATGGGAAATGGCCAGATTAAAGCTCCGGGACCCCCGAGGGGATCAAGCAAACAAACTGGAGGGGTTCATCCCCCGGGTTCCTTATCTGGTGTTCTTCCCCTCCTGGAACAAAAAGGGCTGTCCCGGGCAAAACAGGGATAAAACCTCCATCTTTAAGGACCTCCGCCTGGCCCTTATGGATGAAGATCTCATGTTCCCAGGGGTGAGAATGACGGGGAGTGAAGCCGCCAGGGGAAAGTTCAAAAAAGCGCATGCAAAAGTTCCCAGCCCCATCATCTTTCCCTATCAGGACTCGGCCCTTTACTCCTTGAACGGTTTCGGCCTGGAACTCCTGGAATTGGACCTCCCAAAAAGGAACGATTTTCATCTCTTCCTCCTGACAATGAAAAATTTTTAAAGGGAACTGAAAGGATTGAGGGTGGTGCCGAGGGGCAGAATCGAACTGCCGACACGAGGATTTTCAGTCCACTGCTCTACCAACTGAGCTACCTCGGCAATGGCGGGGTCGACGGGAATTGAACCCGCGATCTCAGGCGTGACAGGCCTGCATGTTAGACCGCTACACCACGACCCCGCGCAGGGTAATAATATCAAAAAACTTTTCCGGATGTAAATAGACCCGAAAGGGCCAAATCCGGAGTTCTGGAGCTTATACCAGCCCCTGAGCCATCATTGCTTGTGCAACCTTCTGGAAGCCCGCAATGTTCGCTCCAACAACCAGGTTTCCGGGAGCCCCGTATTCCTCTGCAGCGTTCTTGGCCGTGGAATAGATGTCCACCATGATCCGGTGAAGCTTGCGGTCCACTTCCTCGAAAGGCCACATTTCGCGCTGGGAGTTCTGAGCCATCTCCAACCCGGAGGTAGCAACGCCACCAGCATTGGCTGCTTTTGCTGGTCCGAAGGAAACCCCTGCTTCCACAAACTTCTCAATGGCCTCAATTGTGCAGGGCATATTGGCCCCTTCTCCCACCGCAATAACCCCATTCTTGATCAGGGTTTCTGCGGCATTTCCATCCAGCTCGTTCTGAGTTGCGCAGGGGAGAGCGATATCACAGGGGACATTCCAGATCCCAAAGCAGTCCTCCTGGTAAGTTGCAGAGGGTTTGTAATTGAGGTACTCTTTGATCCTCTTGTATTCGACCTCTTTGATCTGCTTGATCACCTGGAGATCAACTCCGTCCTTATCGAAGATAAAACCGTTGGAGTCGGACATGGCAACAACTTTGGCGCCAAGTTGAGAAGCTTTCTCGTGAGCGTAAATTGCCACGTTTCCCGATCCGGAGATCACAACGGTCTTTCCTTCAAAGGAGGTCTTCCGGTCCTTCAACATCTCGTCCACGAAATAAATTAAGCCATATCCCGTCGCCTGGGTCCTAACCAGTGAACCTCCGTAGGAAAGTCCCTTGCCGGTGAGCACGCCGGTGAAACGGTTAGTAAGTCTCTTCCACTGGCCAAACATGAACCCGATCTCCCGGCCGCCAACCCCGATGTCACCAGCAGGGACATCAGTGTCTTCCCCGATGTGACGGAAAAGCTCATTCATGAAGGACTGACAGAAACGCATGATCTCGGAATCAGATTTTCCCTTGGGGTCGAAATCCGATCCTCCTTTGGCTCCTCCCATCATCAAACCGGTGAGGGAGTTCTTGAAAATCTGTTCAAAAGCGAGAAATTTGATTATTCCCAGGTAAACGGAAGGGTGAAAGCGAATTCCTCCTTTGTAAGGGCCAATTGCGGAATTGAACTGAACCCTGAAACCGCGGTTGACGTGGATCCGCCCCTGGTCATCCTGCCAGGGGACCCGGAAAATAACCTGCCTTTCAGGTTCCACAAGCCTTTCAAGTAGACTGGCTTGTTCGTATTCCGGGTGCTTGTCCAAAACAGGTTTAATGGATTGAAGAACTTCATAAACTGCCTGGTGAAATTCGGGTTCCCCTGGGTTCCTCTTTTTTACGATTTCAAAAACCCGCTCGACATATTCCTGGCTCATAAAAGTTTCCTCCTTTTCGAAAAAGGGTTTTCCAAAAAGCCCAAAAAATTATATCAAATTTATTTTCTAAACCGATACCTTTAAAAATATTTTTTTATTCGGGAAGGGAAAATCTCAAAAGAGGAAAAGCAAATGGGGAGGCACTCTCATTCAATAAAAGCAACCGCTTTCTCCCTCTCGCCGTCCATCAAAACGGTGAGAGTTCGGCCTTCTCCGGTTTTTTCGACGGGGATCACCCTGACAACCCTTTCTAGAGGACCGATCTCCGGGAGAAATTTCTTGACCATGTTTGGGGAACGGGTAAAGAACTCCTGGTTGAAGATCACCCCAGGATCATCGGGGTAAAGAGGAAGGTAGCGAATCTCGGCTTCCACAAGGTCCTGGAAGAAATGCGTGCCAAAGGAAATCTCGGGGACATAATCCTGCTTCCTCTTGGCAATTTCGATGATCATGGCGGTATTGTTGATCTGGCTGTAACTCACCCGGACCCCCAATTTCACATCCCCTCGGCTGCCCCACCTTCCTGGGCCAATCAGAATAAACTTTCTTCTGGGGAGTTTTGAGTTTAAGACGCTAATTATCTTTCCCACTTCGAGCAATTCATCAAAAGAAGAGAGGGAATTGTACTCATCGGGGTCCACGAAAACCACGAACTCTATCCCCTTTACCACCCCGGTTGTCACAAACTTTTCGGCGGTAAAGATCAACTTTTCAGGGGGAATACCTTCGGGAATTTGAACGGGGCCAGATTTTCCCGAAATGCTTTGGGGTCTGCACTGAAGAAGGTAAATGCGGTGAAGGTCCCCGTCGCAGGCAAACTCCACATCCACCGGCCACCCGAGGGCTTCTTCAAGAATTTTGAGAATTGCCCTGATCTGAGGAACAAAGGGGCTCTGAGAGATCAACTTGCTGAAAGTGACGACTGGCTTCGCTTCTTTTAACTGAAAAAAATTCCCCACAGGTTGGAAGAGCTGGTCATCCTGGTAAAGGGAAATGATGAAGGAAATGTTGGGTAACTCCTCCCCCACTTCCTGAATTAGTTTTTCCACGGGAACTGTCTCAAACCTCTTGGTCTCAAGGTTTATGAGATCAACATTTTTCTGGGAGTACCAAAGGACCTCGTCCGGGCTGACATTAATCCTCAGATTA
The DNA here is from genome assembly GCA_024655965.1 of Caldisericota bacterium. GTDB lineage: Bacteria > Caldisericota > JANLFM01 > JANLFM01 > JANLFM01 > JANLFM01. The sequence goes on from JANLFL010000004.1 coordinate 69,872, forward strand.
GGTTGTCCCGGGCTGAACATGAAGGGGTAGTCGTTTGTCATCCGGTCAACAGCCCTGGTCCCAAGGCCCATTACCATCCTGACTACACCGTCTTCCCGCTTGATCCTTGGGGACCACCTGAACTCGTTGTGGCTGAAAGCTACACCGGCAAACAAGGGGAAAAAGTACTTCCCTGCCCTTCGCCCCACAACCTCCTGGATCAAG
>JANLFL010000004.1:70083-155485 GCA_024655965.1 Caldisericota bacterium
GCAAACAAGGGGAAAAAGTACTTCCCTGCCCTTCGCCCCACAACCTCCTGGATCAAGATGCCCATTTCCTCGTTAAAATCCAAAAGCCCCCTTTCCCTTCGGTATTCGATGGGGTCAGGACTGAAAACGCTTGCATAAACCTCCTCAATGGCGTCGATCAAGGCTTCCAGCCTTTCCTGCTTGGTCCCTTTATTGGCCAAAAAGAGGCTTTTGTACTTGCCTGCAAAGGCCGATCCAAGGGTATCTTCAAGTAAACTTGAAGAACGTACAACTAGGGGCCGATCCCCGAAGTCCTCCAGAACTAAATTCAACCCCGCAACAATCTCCGGGGGCATTGCGGAATTCTTGAAGATTTGCTCGAGGTAAGGGAATTCCTGCCTGATCTCACTCGGGTCCCGATATTTAATGGTGGGGAGCTCTTCCAAAGCGTTAAAGTGCAGGAAATCGATTATCCCATCGGAGGTCAAAAACCAGGTTTTGGGAACGGAAAGGTTCCTTAAGGAAATGTTATCCTTTTTGGAAGCCATTAAAATCTGCTGAGCACGGAAGAGCCCAGCCGCCTTCCCTCCCAGCTTCCCGTTTCCCTTCCCTGGACCAATAGTATGAGAGAGGATTTGATAAAAATCCGGGATAGAACAGTACTTCTTGGTGACATTGATGTATTCCAGGTCATCGGAAAAGAATCTTCGGATTAAAGCGACCCTTATTCCAATGTTCTCTTCCGGGGTAAGGGAGTTCATTCCATCAGGCATGCGAGAGAATTTATCCAGAGCGTTTTTTATCTCCTCCAAGGGGATGTCCCTCTTTTCCGCAGCCATGGTCAGGAAACGAGTCTGTTCGTTTTTGAGCCATTTTTCAACCAGTTTGGTAATGGTCTCCGGAGGAAGTTTCTCCGCAGCAACCTTGAAGACTCCATCGATAAATCTCTCGAGGTATTCAGGGCTCAATCTGGGTAAGGGCTCGTTTTCGCTCCGGAGAAGTGCGCCTTGCTCCTGCGAAGAAGTGATGCTCAATTGCTGCATCAAATCTTTAACTTCAAGGATGTTGCATTTAAAAAGGTAGTTCATCATCCTTCGCCCGATCCTTTCCAGAAGCGAAGGATTAGAAGCCCTCAGGAGATCGATGAAGACCTGCCATTCAGGTTTAGGAGTTTGGGAATTCATTCCATTCCTTCCGGTTTAAATATTACCCCCCAGCACTTTCTTCCGTCCATCTTGATTAAAAGGGGATGGTCAAACCGATAATGCTTCAGATATTTGGTCTCCTTCATTGATGAGGCCCTATCCAGGAATTGGAAGTCCATCCAGGATTCCTCCTTCTTTAAAGACACTGTGAAATAACCAATTTTCAAGGCGGACAGGTTATGGAAAAAATGAGACCCCTGGGAGGGCTCGACCTCAATCCCGGAAAAAGGAGTCTCCACGATGGTTTTCACCCCGCTAATTTCCTCCCACCGGACAGGAATTCCCAGCCATGGATCAGCTGACCCCCACCTCCCCGGCCCAATAAGAACATAGGGCTTCCCCTCCCCTTCCAGCTCTCGGTTGATAATCCCGACCTCCCGGGCAATCTGGGGGGTCAAGGAAGGGTCAAAATTTTCCCTTTTCACCAAAACTAAATCCTTGATATCGTCCAGGATGCCGTTCCCCAGGACTTTTCGGGAAAAGCAGAGAACCCTCGAGGAGTTCAGGTTTTCGGGGTCGATCTCCACCATTTCCCCCCGCCCCATCATGGGCCTCAGCTGGAGAAATCCTAAATAGAGGGAAGTGGTTCCATCCCCGGTAATCTTGCAAGCGAACTCCATTTCCACGGGAGAGCCAAGGGAATCCTCGGCGAGTTGGAGAAGGGAGACGAGTGTTTCCGCAAAGGGGAAAATGGTCCCGGAAAGGATCAAGGGAAAATTAAGAACCCTGGGCCCTTTACCTGAAACTCCCGGGGAAAGGCGGTCCTCTCCGGGGGAGTAAGTTGAGGCAAGGAATTTCAAAACCCCATCCTTCTCTGCTTCATCCAAACCGAGTTTCAGAAGATACTGGTCCTCTTCGGTGAAGGGTTTACTGACCATTGGATTGAGGTCAATCGCGTAAAAGGTCCTCTGTGATCGGGAGAGCAAATCCTCTATGCTGTTGTATGCGGGAGGAGTTTTGGGATAGCGGGGAACAAAGGAATAAGAAGCTTCCCCCTCGACAACGGTTTTCCCTAACCCCAAAGCGATATTTACAATCCCATCTTCCGGCTTGGACCCCCCAAAGGGGTAATAATTGAATGATTTCGCCACGCCGGAAAAATCCGGGTAAAAGCGCTTATCCCTCTTTTCCCCGACAACTTCCTGGATAATCACCGCCATTTTTTCCTCCTGTATTTGGTTGTTCGTGGACTTCAAGTAAGTTTTTGCATTCTGAAAAAAGGTGGAAGCATAGACCAGTTTGATAGCGTTCACCAGGCTCAAAAAGCGGTAATCCAGCTCCGGAAAACTGTTGGGGATCATTTTTGTATAATAAATCCCGGCAAAGGGGTGATAAAGGGCATCCTCCAGGAGGCTCGAGGAACGGATGGCGAGCGGGGTTTTAACCTCGCGAATGAAGTTTCTCAAGTCCCCGAGTACTGTGGGAGGAAGGGAGGAGTTCAGGAAGGCTGTTGCCAGGCGAATATCGGAACTTTCCTCGTAAGCCAGGGGGATCAACTTGTTTGATTCCAGGAACTCCTCAAAAATATCGGTCCCTAAGACAAGGGTCCGAGGAATTTCAATCTTTACCTGGGGAAATTTGGAAAAATCGAAATTTGAGGCCAGGACCTTATCAAAGAAAACCAATCCCCTGGCTTTCCCCCCCAGGGACCCTCCGCCCATCCGGCAAAAATGCCACTGGTCGACTTTAAATCTCCTCGAATAGGGGACCACTTTCCCGATTTGCTTTTCCATCCTCTGAGAGTTCAGGAGGTGGGATAGTTTCCTCCGAAATTCATCCGGGGTTTGAACTTCTTGAAATGAAGGACCCTCGAGGGATGAAGCAACGGAAAATTCAGCCCGAGCGAGGAACCACCTCTTAAGGTCTCCTCCCTTGAAGGAGGCATAAAGGGAATCGGAAGGTAAACTGTCCACAATGTACAAAAGAGTTTCCACTGAGGGGATCCTGTGGAGCATCCTTTCCCCATTTTCTTTTAACACGAGTTCCCCGAAACCGAACCTTTCGGAGAGGGCTTTTTTGAGGTCAATCTCCAAGCGGGGAGAGTTCTTCAAAATCAAATCAACCCCCAGCCCGGCAGCCCAATCTGAAACGGAACTTTCCGAAGATTGAAGGATGATGGGAAGGTTCGGGTCAACCGAGCGGATGTATTTCACTAATTCCCATCCGGCTGATTGATCATCTTTTTCTTTAAAAGGGAAACTTCCGTCGGTAATCACCCCCAGAAAATGCCCCTGGAACTTCCGGAAGAGGTCAATAGCCTCATCAAAGGTGGTGGCGAGGTGGACTCTTGGCCTTGCCCTTTGTTTGATCATCCTTTCCTCAAAGGGAAGTTTCTCCTCCAACTGCCGGGAGGTTAGTTCCCAGAGCATGCGGTAAAGAAGGTTAATATACGAGGAATAGAAATCGGGAGAGTCTTCAACCAGGAGCACGTTGGGAATTCCGGCAATCATTGCATCATGCTCCCCGTTGATCATATCCTCCATTAATTGAACGATGCTGACCACAAGGCGGCCATCACCTTGCCAAAGGAAAACCTGATCGAAAGGCCCTTTCCCTCTGTTCTTGAGATAGGAAAAAACCTCTTGGGAATTGAATCCCAGGGCGACAATTGGGGACCGGGGATTGATTTTCCTGAATTCCCGAGAGGATTTTAAAGTTTCCTCGTCAAAGGACCGGAGGGCAAGTATGGCCATATCGAAGTCAGAGGCAGGGATTTCCCCGGCTTCCTCAAGTGAGTGAGCGTGGATTATTTTGGGGATGTATCCCAAATCTCGTTGTTTGTAGGCCTCATTAAATAAGTCAGAAAGCCTCCCGTCCTCCTCAAGGACAAAGAAATCGTAAGGGGTAGCAATTAGAAGCAGCCCCTTAACCTGGAAGGGCATTAACTTCCGGAATTGCGAATAATAAAAGCTTCCCAAAATGAGGGAATTTCCTCACTCATTCCTGAAAATTGACCCTTCCACCTTCATGATCCTTCTTTTGGGGGCAGTTTATATTAAATCCATCCCCGCCATTTGCAGGCTTCCACGACTCGTTGAATGGCAATCACGTAAGCTGCATCTCGCATATAAAGCTTGCGCTCTCGCGCTAAAGCTGAAACCTGGAGATATGCCTCGGTCATTTTGGTATCGAGCTTTGAGAGAACCTCGTCCTTGGTCCAGAAATAGTTCATGTTGCATTGAACCTGCTCAAAATAACTGCAAGTCACCCCCCCGGCATTTGCAAGGAAGTCAGGGATTACAAAAATTCCACGTTCCTGGAGGATAAGGTCTGCATCTGGCGTAGTCGGGCCATTTGCTCCTTCAACTACGATCTTTACCCGGGGGGAAATTCTTGAGGCATTTTCCCCGGTGATCTGGTGTTCCAGGGCTGCGGGGACGAGAATATCCACGTCCTGCTCGATCCAGGCATCCCCGGGAAGAACCTCGTATCCAAGCTTTCTTGCTTCATCCTTGTCGATCTCCCCGAAGCGGTTGGTGATTTTTAACAATTCTTGAAGATCAATCCCATCCTCCTTGAGGTAGGTGAAGGCTTTTTGCTCCTCCTGATCCCAGCAGGAAACACAGAGGGGCACACCTCCATACTGGGAATATAGTTCCACTGCGTGGCGGGAAACGTTTCCAAAACCCTGAAACGCTGCCTTGGTCTTGCGGATATCGATGCCCATTTCGGATAAGGCTTCCCTCAAAACATAAACCACCCCGTATCCCGTGGCTTCGGTCCGCCCAAGGGATCCACCCATTCCCTGGGGTTTTCCGGTAATTACCCCTGGAAAGCGACCATTGTGGATTTTTTCGAATTCGTCCATCATCCAAACCATATGCTGGCCGGAAGTCATCACATCGGGAGCGGGGACATCAAGATAGGGTCCAATATTGTAGGCCACTTGACGAACCCAACCGCGGCAAAGGTTTTCCTGTTCCCTTTCGGAGAGGTTATGAGGGTCGCAGACTACCCCCCCTTTACCACCGCCCAAAGGAATATCCACAACCGAACATTTCCAAGTCATCCACATGGCAAGGGCTTTAACCGTATCAATTGTTTCCTGAGGGTGAAACCTCACTCCTCCCTTGGCAGGTCCTCTTGCGTCGTTGTGCTGGACCCGGAACCCTTGAAAGACCTTGACGGAGCCATCGTCCATTCGCACGGGAATCAAGAAATGGTACTCACGAAGGGGGTTCCTTAATAGGTCTCGAGTAGCCTGATCAAGGCCCAGGTAATCGGCAACTTTATCGAATTGCTCCTGGGCAATCTTAAAAGCGTTAAATGATTTGTCCGGCATTTCCAGCTCCTTAAGAGGTTGATAAAAAAATTAATCGGCTTGTGCCGATAACTTTTCCGGGGAAAAATTTAGTCCTTTTCCTGGGTTTTGTCAAGCAAGAAAAACCCTTCAAATTTGATTAAAAAAGCTTTGTAAGGAATTTAAATTAAATTTTTCCGCAATCTAAAATTTATTGAGGGCTGAAGAATAGAAATTTCCGGAAAAAACAAATTGGTGGGCGGACCAGGGTTTGAACCTGGGACCTCCTGCTTGTAAGGCAGGCGCTCTGACCGCTGAGCTATCCGCCCGAAAAAGGGTAAGGCAGAAACTCCTTTTCCGATTTTGCTCCCTTCGGGGGCAAAACAACTAAAAAACCTGCCCCGGAACATTTACATTATATGATTTTCCCCGAAAGATGTACGGTGATTTGAGGAAATTTCTCCAAACTTCAAGGGTTTTCAGGTTGGCTTTCCCTCCCTTCAATTTTAGACAGGCGAGATAACAGTTCAGAAAATTAAGAAAACCAAAGAAGTACTTCCTCAATTTTCCGGTTCCCTTTTCTTTCCCTTTTACCCCATTGTTTTGGGATTTACCGATTTTCATCCAAGGAGGAAATTTTTCTGTAAGCTCCTGCGGGGATCTTGTTCCAGGTGATGATGGTTCAAAATTCAAGGGAAATGATCTCCTATGAATCTAGCCTGTTCAGAAAGGGGACCGGGGGATTTTTACCTCAAAGGAGGGGTGCCCCAGGCATGCCTTGCCCAGAATCCGTGAGACTGGAAAAAATTGGTGGCCTTTTCCGCTTGCTTGGAATCCGGGAAAAGCCCAAACACCGCAGAACCGCTTCCGGAAACCACCGCTCCCAAGGCTCCAGCCTGGAGCAAAAGATCCCGAATGGTCCAGACTTCAGGGACAAACCTTCCTGCCACAGCCTCCAGATCGTTCCTCAAGGAACGACCAAGAAGACCAAGGTCTCGCTCCCGGAGGGCCTTTAAAACCTGGAGGGTGTTCTTTTCCAGAGATTTTCCCGGGGTAAGATTTTCATAAACAAAAGCGGTGGAGAGACTTTTGGAGGGCATGACCACGGTCAAATGAAAGGTAAGGTTGAAGGGGAGCGGATATACCTTCTCCCCCCTTCCCTTTACAAGGGCAGTTCCTTGCACAAGGAAAAATGGCACGTCCGACCCAAGGATTTCCCCGAGGTTTTCGAGTTCCTTGAAAGTAAGGGGGCTTCCGTAAGCCCGATTGAGAAGGAGCAGCACCGCAGCTGCATCGGAGCTTCCTCCCCCCAATCCCGACCCGGGAGGGATATTCTTTTTTAATTTGATCGAAGCCCCCCCTTCGATAGCGGTGGCTTCGAAAAAATTCTTGGCGGCTTTAAAAGCCAAGTTTTCCTCAAGAGAAACATCCAAAGGAGGCTCTACGAGAAGTTTGATGTTTTCAGGGGTTGGTTCAATGGTGATCTCATCGAAAATATTAATCGTCTGCATGACGGATTCGATCTCATGATAACCGTCATTCCTTTTAAAGAGGACAAAAAGGCAGAGGTTCACTTTGGAAGGGGCAAGGGCTTTAAAGTTTGGCATCTTGCTTCCGGGAAGTCAGGATATTCGCCAATTTGGAGAATTCCTCAAGGGAAAGGGTCTCGCTTCTTCTTTTAAATGAAAAACCGACCTGGGATTGAAGCTCCTCGAGCTCAAACCGGGAGAGCGAGGGAAAAATCCGAAGGAGATTATTTGAGAGGGTCTTCCTTCTCTCCTGAAAAGTCCCTCTAATAAGTCCCAAGAGGAATCCCTCATCTATGACGGGGAAATCCGGTTCCAATTTCCTCTCCAAGAAAATAAAGGCGGAGTCAACTTTGGGAACCGGGAAGAAACACTTCCTTGAAACCCTGGGACCTTTTTTTATCCTTGCCTTAAAACGGGCAAAAAGGGTTAAAGAGGAGTATTCTTTCTCCCCGGGAGGAGCGAGCAGCCTTCGGGAAACCTCCTCCTGCAAAAGCAGGACCCCCCTTTCCCATTTCTTTTCCCTAAGGAGCATCTTTTCAAGAAGGGGTCCGGTGATGTTATAAGGAATATTTCCAAATATGGAGTATGGTTCTCCATTGAAAAGGGCATCCCAGGAAAGGGACAGGGCATCCTTAATTTGAAAATCGAAGCCCGGGAATTCCTCTTTTAGTTGATTCAAGACGGGAATGAACCTATGGTCTACTTCTAGGGCGATCACCCTTGGCCCTTCCTTCAAAATTCGCCTGGTGACATTCCCAACCCCAGCTCCAATCTCAAGGATCGACTTTTGAGGGGAAAGTTCCAAAAACTCGAAAGGGGCCTTCAAAACGGAAAGTTCCTGCAAAAATGATTGACCGAAAAATTTCAAGGGTTTTATGCCTAAGCCCTGAAGGATTTTCTTAGCGCTTGGTTCGTTCAGTCGAGGATCCAAACTTTTACCATCCGACGACCAAAGCGTCTGGTCTCCTCGGCGGTGTAGAAAAATAGGTCGATCCGGTTCCCTTTTATTGCCCCTCCGGTGTCCCCGGCGATTGCGTAACCGTAACCTTCAATATAAAGGGGGGTGTAATAGGGAATTACCGTGGGATCCACAGCCACAATTCCGTAGGAGGAGGTTAAGCCAATGGAGGTCCTCCAGGGATTCCCGTCCGTTTCGCTTACCAGAGGGCAGTAAGCGGTGGCTTCCATGACCAGAAAATCGTCGCTATTTGGAGGGGGGTATGAGAGGGAAACGGCAACCGTGTCCTCAGGGGACCCGAAAAGGATACCCACGGCCTCGATCTGCCCAAGCGGCTCCTGGACAACCTTTTCTTCCACTTTCTCCCTTTCCACAACCTGGCCGTCCTCCACCTTTTCCCGGAAATATATTTCCTTGATTCCAGGAAGTCCCGGTTGAAGGACCTCTCTCTTTCCGAAGGGAAGGTAAGAAGCAGGAACGAAAGTCTTGGAAAAAGGAATTTCCACCCTTTCCACGGTTACTTTTTCTTCAATCTTTTTCAAAACCACCGTGGTGTCTTCCTCTATGGGGGTGGTCGGCGAAAGACTCAAAAAGTCCGAGGGAGAGAGCCCCACTTTTCCCTCCAGGGCCTTCCTCAGGGAAATCCCTTTGGGGACTTCAAAGGAAAGAACCTTGTTGTGCATTTTCACCGTGAGGGAAGTTTTGGGATAATTCCCGGATTCCACCTCCGGGCCTTTTTCCCAGTAGGACTGAAGGGAAAGAAGGTAGAAGGCTAAAAGGAAACCGACAATTCCCACTTTAAGAAATTTTTTCCCCAGGTCTCTCATTGGCGAAAAAATATTACCCCATTTCCGGGAAGGCTGTCAAAAAGGAACTAGGTTTTCCCCGGGAAATTGGCTTTGAATGCCAAAAAGGTTTAAGACGGTCTTGCCAATATCAGAAAAGGTCTTCCTCTCCCCCAGGGGTCCCCCGGTTTTCCCCTTCAAATATAAAAGAAGGGGGACTCTTTCCCTGGTATGATCGGTGTGTTTCCGAAAAGTAGGATCGTTTCCGTGGTCGGCGGTGATGATCATCAAATCATCCTCCTGGAGTTCCCGATAAAAGCCTTCCAGGAACTTGTCCACCTCCTCTAACCCACGGACGAATTTTTCAGGCAATCTCCGGTGCCCCCAAAGAGTATCGAAGTCCCCCAAATTTGCGAAAGCAAAACCTGGTTGTTCGTTTTCCAGCCATTTACTTAAAGCGCCCATCGTATCCTGGTTATTGCCCGTGTGAAAAGAAACGGTAATTCCCCTTCCCCCAAAGACGTCGTCCACCTTTCCAAAGGAAAAGACCCGGATCCCCCTTTCTGAAAGAAGATCCAAAACTGTAGGGTAAGGAGGGGGAAGAGGAAAATCTTTCCGATTTGCGGTGCGAGCGAAGTTTCCCGGTTCTCCAACAAAAGGCCGGGCGATGACCCTCAATACCGCATGCTCCCCCTTAAGCATGGAGCGGGCAATTTGACAAAAAGAATAGAGAGTTTGAATGGGGACTATCTCCTCGTGGCAGGCAATCTGAAAAACAGAATCAGCGGAGGTGTACACGATCGGATAACCAGTCCTCATATGCTCCTCGCCCAGTTGCTTGATAATCTCTGTCCCCGAGGCAGCGATATTTCCCAGGGTCTTCCTTCCTATTCTTTGCTCGAATTCCGCGATAATTTCCCGGGGAAATCCTTGGGGGTAGGTGGGAAACGGTTTTTCCGTGATGATCCCCATCATCTCCCAGTGACCGATGATCGTATCCTTCCCCCAAGAGGCTTCCCTCATGGTACCCCAATAGGCTATTGGGGAAGGATTGGATTCCAGAAACCCATTTCCTAAAATATTCCCCAAGCCACTTTTTTGAAAGAAGGGAAGGTCAAAAATGGGGACTTCCTTCAGGGAGTTGAGCAGGGTGTTTGAACCCTCATCGCCATAAAGGATTGCGTCCGGAAGGGCCCCAACTCCTACTCCGTCAAGGACTATCAGGATTATTCTTTGAAAGGTTTCTTTCATTGAGGTACATCAGGGCCAAAAGGGTCTTCCCATCGAAAGGCTGGGAAGGCTTTATCATCCTGTTCAATTCCTCGAGAGAGAAAAATGAAAAGGTGATTTCCTCGTCAGCTTCAAGTTTTGGCTGTTTCTCCACCAGACCCTGGGCCAGAAATAGATGGATAACTTCGTTAGAGTATCCCGGGGAAGGAAAAAAGGAAAATAAAAATTGCCAAATTTTGGCCTCATAACCAGTCTCTTCAAGAAGCTCCCTTTGGGCGCATTTCAAAGGGTTCTCCCCCTTCTCCAATTTTCCGGCAGGGATTTCCCAAGTGAAATCCCGCAAGGCCGTGCGATATTGCCTGACCAGCAAGACCTGATTTTGAGAATTAAGGGCGATTACAGCCACCGCACCGGGATGGTAAATGACTTCCCTCGTGGTGCGAAAACCAGAAGGCATTAGAACTTCGAGAACCTCAAGGGAAAGCAATTTGCCTTTGTATACCAGGTTTTGTTTGATCCTTTTTTCCATCCTAAGCTTTCAAGACGATCTCTTTTAAAAGACGGGATAAATCAACCATCTGGGAAATTGAGACCTCTTCCTCCCGGGTATGGGGGTATTCATAACCGCAGCTCAAAACCAGGGACTTCCGACCTTTGAAATTAAAAACGTTGGCATCCGAAGCTCCACCGGCGGCAACGAGCTTCAAACTGGAACCAATTGAGGAGAGGGCTTCCTTTAGAATGAGGATAATATCATCGTCCTCTTTTAGGGTGTACCCTTCGTATTCCCTCCGGCAATCGATCTCTACCCTGGCTCCCACGCTAATCGCCGCTTCCTCTGCTGCTTGGAGCATCAATTGAGTTTGCTTTTCAAGCTTCTGGGGATTCCGGGACCGTGCTTCTCCTTTCATCTCCGCAAAGTCGGCCACGATGTTCGTGGCCCTCCCTCCGGAAATAATCCCGATGTTCGCCGTGGTCTCGGAATCGATTCGACCCAAGGGCATGTTAGAGATGGCCATTGCCAGAGCCTGAATTGCGGAAATCCCTTTTTCCGGTTCGCTTCCAGCATGAGCGGCTTTCCCGAAAAAGCGGAAATGGAACTCGTTAGCAAAAGGAGCGGAATAAACCGCCAAACCAATGGGTCCTGAATAGTCAAGGACGAAAAAAAATTGGGATCTGGCTTTGCCAAGGTCGAAATTCTTTGCCCCGATCAGCCCGATCTCCTCCTGAACCGTGAGCAAGACCTCCACATCCCCATGGCTAACCCCCTCCTCTTTCAACGAGTGGAGCATCTCCAGTAGGGCTGTGGTTGCAGCTTTGTCATCCGCACCCAGAATCTGACTTCCGTTGGCCTTGATTTTGTCCCCATCAATGTAATATTTCACCGGGTCGGTGGGGACTGTATCCATGTGAGCGCAAAAGAGGACAGGCTTCTTTCCCGTTGTATTTCCCGGGAGAATGGCAAAAATGTTCCCGAATGAGTCCTTTTCCACGGACAGCCCGAGATCTTTTAAACGAGTTTCCAGGTATTGGGAAAATTCTTCCTCATTTCCTGAAACCGATGGAATATTTATTTGCTTGACGAATTCCTCAATGATTCGTTCCCGGTTCATCCCTTGCCTCCTTGTCTAATTTCTTTTTACCAGTTCCCTTCCTCTTTTCAAAGCCTCCTTATTCAGGGGTAAAAATTTGGCTTTTGCCCCGGTCATAAATTTTTCCAGGATTTTCTCAATTGAAGAGAAATCCACTGGTTTTAACTTTTCCACGTATGCCCCCAGGAGGACTAAATTCGCCACCTGGGTGGAACCTATTTCCTGGGCGATTTCGGTTGCCGGGATCAAAAGGATATCGATATCCCCTCTTTGGGAAGGTATATCGACCAGGGAGGTGTTCACGAAAAGAAATCCTCCCGGAGCGACCAGAGGTTCAAACTTGAAAAAAGAGGGCTTGTTTAAAACGATGGCGGTTTGAGGCCGGGAAAGAATGGGAGAAGTAATGGGCTCATCAGAAATGACCACCTGGCAATTGGCGGTCCCTCCCCTCATTTCGGGACCATATGAAGGAAACCAGGTAGCCTCCTTCCCTTCCAAAGCCGCAGCGTAAGCCAATAACTGCCCCATCAACATCACGCCTTGCCCACCGAATCCAGCGCAAACAAGTTCAAAAACCATTATTTGCTTCCTCCGACAAATTCTCCCAGGGGGTATACGGGAATCATGTTCTCTTCCAGCCATTTTATCGCCTCAAGGGGCTTTAGCCCCCAGTTGGTGGGACAGGCTGAGAGTACTTCCACGAAACCAAACCCCTTTCCCTCAATCTGAACTTGGATTGCTTTTTTAATGGCATTTCTCGCCCTCAAGACCTGGGTTGGGTTGAAGACCGCCACCCTGGCTATGTAAGCGGGACCGGTGAGGGTTGCCAGCATTTCGGAAACCTTGATCGGATAACCGTTTCTTTCCGGGGATCGCCCGAAAGGGGTGGTTTCAGTTTTCTGCCCGATCAAAGTAGTGGGGGCCATCTGGCCTCCGGTCATCCCGAAATTGGCATTGTTGATGAAAATGGTGGTGATCCTTTCTCCCCTTGTGGCGGCATGGACAATTTCAGCGGTGCCAATCGCTGCCAGATCACCATCCCCCTGATATGTTATTACCACGCTTTCAGGTTTTGCCCTTTTGATGCCTGTGGCAACTGCTGGAGCCCTTCCGTGGGCACACTCCACCGCGTCCACTTCAAAATAATTGTAAATCAGGACGGAGCAACCTACCGGTGCCATGATCACCGTTTTCTTTTGAATCCCAAATTCATCGATCACTTCAGCCAATAACCTGTGAACGATGCCGTGATGGCATCCGGGGCAGTAGTGCGTGGGGACATCGGCGAGCGATTTGGGCCTTTGATAAAGGGGCTTGTATTCAATCGCACTCATTGGTTTTCCTCCAGGGATAAAATAAACTCCAGGATTTCGGAGGGAGTAAAAACCGTTCCCCCCGGTTTCCCCTTGAAGATAATTGGTCGGGAATTGCAAACCTGAAGTTTAACGTCTTCAACCATCTGTCCGGCATTCATTTCCAGGACGAGGAACCTTCGGGCCTGAGGAATGACCTTCTTAAACGGCTCCTGGGGAAAAGGCCACAAAGTTATGGGGCGGATGAGACCGGCTTTGATTCCCCTCTTGCGGGCTTCCTCAATTGATTTCTTCGCCACCCTGGCAACTGTTCCAAAACAAACCAGGACAGTTTCAGCCCCTTCCAGCATGTACTCCTCGAATCGGACCTCGTTTTCCCTCGCTTTTTTAAACTTCTCCTGGAGGGCCCAGTTGTACTTTTCTAGGTTTTCCGGGATCAAATCCAGGGACTTGATAATGTTTTTGGGTCTCCCCTCTGCTATTCCCACAGCCCAGGGCTTGGGAGGAAGGTCTCGAGGGTCTACCTGGTACTTGAATTCCACAGCTTCCATCATTTGGGCGATAATCCCGTCAGCGAGAACCATCACGGGATTTCGGTATCGATCTGCGACTTCGAAAGCCTCCTTCATCAAATCGACAAGTTCCTGAATGGTGGATGGCGCGAAGGCCACAAGGTTGTAATCCCCATGCCCTCCTCCCTTGGTGGCTTGAAAATAATCCGATTGCGCAGGCCCGATCCCCCCCAAACCTGGACCTCCCCGCATGAAGTTGACGATCACAGCGGGAAGCTGACAGCCTACCATGTAGGAGATCCCCTCTTGCATTAACGAAATACCCGGGGAGGAGGAGGATGTCATGGCCCTCACCCCACTGGCGGATGCCCCTAAAACCATATTAATCGAAGCAACTTCGCTTTCACCCTGGAGATAGACACCTCCAACCTCCGGGAGCCTCCGGGACATGTAACCCGCCACTTCGTTTTGGGGGGTGATGGGGTATCCAAAGAAAAAGCGGCACCCAGCCCTTATTGCCCCTTCCGCACAGGCTTCTGCCCCTTTCATCAGAATTCTTTCGCCCATGATCTACTCCTTCTGGGAAATTTCGGTTTTGACCGGGCGGAATACTTCAATCGCCGCCTCCGGACACATCCTTGCACAGGCCGTACAGGATGTACATTTCTCCTCGTCCACCAATTCCACTGGATGATAACCCGAGGAATTTAAACGGTTGGAAAGGGCAAGGACATGAACCGGACAAATGGAAACGCAAAGTTCACAACTTTTGCAGAGATCTTCTCTGATTAAAACCTTACTCGGCATTTTCCTCCTTTCACCTCAGGGATGGTAATCCCATGGTGGGCGAATAAAAACCTTTAGCGGAAGGAGAGGAAGGTCAAAATTGCCCAGGAAAGGAACAAGGTCCTCTCTCACCGCAAGAAAGAAAATTGGAAGGCAAACCTCTCTGGAGAACTCTTCCACGATAGCATGCCCGGAGATTATTATCTTCTCATCGGTTTGTTCTTTCAAGTGAGGATTGGAAACTATCCCCTTAACCTTAATCCCCGTTTGAAATTCAAGGCTTTGAAGCTGCCCTTTTAAATCCCCGACCTTTCGGGAAAAGGGGCGGTACGGGTTGGCAACAAAGAGAATCAGGGAGGTGGCATCAGGGAGGAAATCGGTGAACTGGTTTAGGATTTTTGTCCCTTGCCCATCTCCCCCAACATCGATTATCAAACGGCTACCGGAGTTCAGAAAACGGTGAATCTCAGCAGGAAAGATGGGCAAGTCCGATGTATCCCACTCACCACCCGGGGAAATAAAATTTATCCTCAACCTGCGGATTTCACTTCGGGCATTTCTCAGGCGAAAAAGGGGCTTAATTATATCAAGGTCGATCAGAGCAACATCCCCATCAAGGCTTAATTTTAAAGCAAGGTTCGCGCTTATCTCGCTTTTTCCGGCTCCAGAAGGTCCGGCCAGGACAATCACTTTGGGGAAAATTTCAGGGTCAATGCCTGCGTTCATTTCCTTGGGAAACAACCATCGGTGATTTCTGGGTATTCAATTTGATTTCTTTCCCTTCTGGATAAGTAAAGCGACCGCAATTGAGAAGAGTTTTGACTCCGGAGGGTCAACGCGGGAAACGAGGACGATGGGCACAGAAGCTCCCTGGACTACACCAGCCATCACCCCCCCGGCGATGTGGACCAGGGACTTACCCAGCAGGTTTCCGGCTTCAATATTGGGAACAAGGAGAATATCAGCCTGACCTTCAACCGGGCTCTCGATTCCCTTTTCCTTCAAAGCCTGGGGAGAGAGGGCGTTATCCAGAGCAAGGGGGCCATCGACAATGCAGCCGGAGACTTGCTTCCTCCTCCACATTCCGGAGATAATGGCTGCATCAGTGGTCGAGGGAATTTCCTGGTTGATTGTCTCCAGAGAGGCAAGGAGGGCAACTTTTGGCAAGGAAATGCCCAGGGCATGGCAAACGCTCACGGCGTTTTTAAGTATTTCAAGTTTCTGAGAGAGGTTCGGAAGGACAACCATCCCCCCATCAGTCAAGAATAGCAGGCGATCAAACCCTGGAACCTGAAAAATGGCTACGTGAGAAAGGAACTGACCGGATACCAAGCCTTTTTCCTTGTGGAGGACCGCCTTCAGGAAAACAGGGGTAGGAAGAAACCCTTTAATCAAGATCCCCTGATTGGCTTCCCGGCAGAACTCAACTGCTTTCAAGGCGCTTTGTTCTGGGGTTGGACAATCCTCAATTGAATACCCCTCAAGATCGATGTTCAGGTTTCGAGCAATAGATATAATTTTCTCCTTATTTCCAAAAAGATGAGGGGCAATCAAGCCCATTTCCCGTGCCTCTTCAATCCCCTTTAAGGTATCCTCCTCTTCAGGACACACCACAACCGCAACGGACCTTTCCAATTCCTTCGCCCTCGAAAGGGCTTGAGCAAAATTTCTAATCATAATCTTTCGGTTGCTCCTCTCCTTTCAATACCCTCAAGGCTCCCAAAGCCAAAGCCCTCATTTCACCTTCTCCCGGTTTTATGACAGCCGGGGCAATGAAAGAAATCCTTTCTACAATCCAGGGAACGAGGACCGTGGAATAAGCCAGCCCCCCGGTGATGATCACCCGATCAACTTTCCCCTTCAAGACGGTGGCCATCGCACCAATCTCCTTAGAAATCTGATAAGCCATCGCCTGGTAGACCTCTAAGGCGTAGGAGTCCCCCTGAGAAATCCTCCTCTCAACCTCACGGGCATCGTTAGTCCCCAGATATGCCGAAAGGCCTCCTTTTTTGGTCATCCGGGTGATTAATTCCTTCTCAGTAAACTTCCCGGAGAAAGCGAGCCGGACGAGGTCAACTGTGGGTAGAGCTCCCGCCCTCTCGGGGGAGAATGGCCCCCCCTGGTTTGCGTCGTTGGCATCCACAATTCTCCCGCTCTCAAGAGGGACAACGGAAATCCCGCCCCCAAGGTGGGCGACAACAAAATTGCACTCCTCAATCTTTTTTCCCATTTCCTTTGCCACGTCCCTGGCCACGGCTTTGATGTTCAAAGCATGGGAAAGAGCCCTCCGGGGAATCTCTGGAAGCCCGGAATACCTGGCAAGAGGGCTGAATTCGTCAACAGATACGGGATCGACTATGAAAGCTGGAATTCCAAATTGACGGGAGATGGCATCTGCAATAAAGGCCCCAAGGTTGGAGGCATGGTGAGCCTGGGGTCGAAGCCTCAAATCCTCGAGCATCCGGGGGTTCACCTTAAAGGTCCCGGAGGGCAGGGGCTTCAATAACCCTCCCCTGGCGACAACCGCGTCAAAATCCTCGAGCCCTTCCTGGGACATCCAGGAACGAAGGTCAGAAAGCCTTTCTGGAAGTTCTTCCAAGATTTCGAGTTTGCTCTCCCGGTGGTAAAGGGTCTTCTCCTTGAGGCAATTTTCATCCTCATAATAGGCGATCTTGGTGGAGGTGGACCCCGGGTTTATGACCAAAATTTTCCACCCCATCAGGAATTACCTCCCAGAATCTCCCTGGCATGGGCAAGGACAGCAGGGGTCACTTTTGTTCCCGCAAGCATTCTGGCAATTTCCCTCACTCTCTCTTCACCCTCCAATTTCTTCAAAGAAACTTCAAACTTGCCTTCAAATGTTTTTTCGAGGACATAATGATTGTCAGCCGCCCCGGCAATTTGAGGGAGGTGAGTGATGCAGATCACTTGGCGGCCCACGGAAATCTCCTTCAGCTTTCTGGCCACCGCCTGACCCACTTTCCCCCCAATCCCCGCATCGACCTCATCAAAGATCAAAGAGGGGACATGGTCTACATCGGCGAGAACCGATTTCATTACGAGCATGATCCTCGAAAGTTCTCCCCCGGAGGCAACTTTCCCCAAGGGCTTTTCTGGTTCACCGGGGTTAGCACTAAACAAGAATTCAATTCTGTCCAATCCCCAACTTCGGAGGTTCTCCAGATCGAACTCCTGAAAATCTACCTTGAAATTCGCTCCCTGAATCCCAAGTTCATTTAGGCCTTCCATGACTTTAAATTCCAACTCCTTTGCTCTTTTTTTCCTCAGAAGGCGGAGCTCTTTCAGGGTATCATGGAGCTGAACTTCCATTTTCTCCTTTTTGGAAACCAGTTCCTCGATCTCAATATCAACCCTCTCCAGGGACTGGAGCGATTCCCGGGCTCTGGCCAAATAATTGAGGATCTCGGGAATCGTGCTCCCATACTTCCTCTTTAAGCGGGAAATTAAATCAAGTCTTTCCTCAAGGGTTTCCAATTTCCCGGGGTCGAGGTCTAAATCTTCTGAAAAGGACTTCAATTCCCAGGATAAATCATCGAGTTCCAGAATGAGGCCGCTTAATCGGGAGCAGATCTCCTTTAATTTAGGGGACAAATTTTGAAACTGTCCCAGCTCCTTGAGACGGACTTCCAGGAGGTTCAGAAATCCCCTTCCGTGCCCCTCTCCCCTTAATATTTCTTGCATTGCTTCCAGGTTCTCTTTTATTTGAAGTCCGGAAAGGAGGAGGTTCTTTTCTTCCAGCAGAGACTTTTCTTCAACTTCCGATAACCGGGCTGACTCGATTTCGTTTATCTCGAATTTCAAGAGGTCTTTCTTCCTCTCCCTTTCCCGAAGCTGATCCTCAAGTTCCCCGATTTTCAAAATGGCCTCTTTCCTCTCCCTCAAAAGCGATTCTCCCTTTTCTCTGAGGAGAACGGCCCTTTCACCTGCGAAACGATCTAGGTAATCGAGCTGGTAGGAGGGGGTGACAAGGGCCTCGTGCTCCTGCTGCCCGTGAAGATGGACCAAGCTGGAAAGGGCTTCCCTGAGGAAACCAACCGGGACCGCCCTTCCGTTTACCCGGGCTTTACTTTTTCCATCCTTAGAAAGGGTTCGGGTAATAAAAAGACAGGGCTCATCGAGCCCTAGTTCCCCGTGAATCCTGTTTAATTCTTTCTCCTCAAGGACAATGCTCGCTTCCACAAGAAGCTCCTCGCCGTAGTTTCCCACCAACTCGGTCTGGGATCTTCCCCCGAGGAGTAGGGAAAAAGCATCGACCACCAGTGATTTTCCAGCCCCAGTTTCACCGGTAAAAACGTTCAAGCCTCCCCCGAGTTCGCAGCTTAGTTCCCTAACGATGGCCAGATTCTTGATCCTGATGCTCTGAATCAAGGATGACCCCAGAGAAGCTTTTTGGGAATCACGCGAAGGAAAAAATCCTCCTCAAAAAAAACCAGCTTGGCCTTTCTTGAGGAAAGGGTGACTTTGACCTCGTCCCCTGCCGAAAGAGGAAGCCTATCCTGTCCGTCGATTACAAGATATCCCAGCTCCCCTTCGGGAAGGAAAATTTGAACCTCATCCTCGGGCAATAAAACCAGAGGCCGGGTGGACAAACTGTGAGGAGAGATCACGCAAAGGAGAAGCACGTGAAGAAAAGGAGAGATGAGAGGGCCGTTGCAGGCAAGAGCATATGCTGTGGAACCAGTTGCCGTGGAGACGAGGACCCCGTCTCCCCTTAATTCCCCCATATCAACTCCATTGATCTTCAAAAGAAGAGTGAAGATCTTCCCCACATTTACCTGGGCGATGGAGCATTCATTAAGCCCCAAAAGCTCTTTTCCTTTGAATTCAACCTGAATTAAATCCCGCTCCTGAACAAGATATTCCCCCTCAAGGACTCTCTCCAGATCCTCATAAAGCCTGTTCCGGTCGGAAGCAGTCAGAAAGCCAAGGTTTCCAAGGTTCACGCCGAGAATTGGGCAATGATCCCAAACCCGATGGACGCATTGAAGTAGGGTGCCGTCTCCCCCCAGGCTCAACACGAAATCGGGTTCCCCGGGAGGGAAGGTCTTTGCCCCCTGGGGAAGGGAACCCTGAAGTTCCTCGCGGAATAATGGTTCTAACCCCCTATTCTTTAAAAATTCAAAGAGGGAGAGGGAAAATTCGATTGCTTCAGCCTTTTTCAAACTGGGGAATATTCCAATTCTTTTAAGCATACCTCTGGCTCCCCGCCTTTATTTTTTCCAGCATCTCCTTGATTTCAGAAGCGAGAGACTTGGAATCAAGACCGGCTCGAGAAAGCAACTGCTCCCTGGTTCCAATCCGGGGAACCCCCCTCAAACCTTTGAGAATGACTTTCCCGGTATCCAGCCCTCTCTGAGAAAGGAATTCTAAGATTGAGGATCCCGCTCCTCCGAAAATTAGGTTCTCCTCAAGGGTAAAAAGGAGCCTTGATTCTTTATACGCTTTAAGGACCAGCGCCTCATCAAGGGGTTTGAGGAATCGAAGGTTATAAATTCCCACAGATAGCCCTTCTTTTTCCAAAATATCGGAAGCCGACCTGGCTTCCTGCAAAATCGGGCCCCAGACAAGAATAGAGGCATCCTTCCCTTCCTTTATACAAACCCCCCTGCCCCAGGGAATTTCCGAAAACCCGGAAAGAGGAAGATTCCCTTCGGGGATGCTGGCTTTGGGATATCTAATGGCCACGGGACTGGAATGAAGAAAAGCCGTAAAAATCATGTCCTTTAATTCCTCACCAGATGAGGGGGTAAGAATGGAAAGGTTGGGAATCACCCGCAAAAAGGAAAGGTCGAAAACCCCTTGATGCGTTGGCCCGTCCCCGGGGACTACCCCCGCTCGGTCGATCAAAAATATGACCGGGAGGTCCTGCAAGCAAACATCGTGAATCAGTTGATCGAAGCCCCTCTGGAGAAAAGTGGAGTAAAGGGCGACGACCGGTCTCAAACCCCCTAGAGCAAGGCCAGCGGCAAAGCTTATCGCGTGTTGTTCCGCGATCCCTACATCGAAAAACCTTTCCGGAAACAACCTTCCAAACTCTTTGAGGCCTGTCCCGTCGGCCATGGCCGCCGTAATGCAGGCAAAATCCTTATTCTGGAAACCGAGGAGGGATAGGGTTCCACTCACCACGTCGGTAAACGACCTTTGGGAAGGGTTCTTGGGTTTTCCGGTTTCCACTTCAAAAGGCGGGGCGGAATGAAAAAAAACGGGGTCCTTTTCCGCTGGGGGGTATCCCTTTCCCTTAACTGTTGCCACATGGACAACAACAGGGGTGGAAAGGTTTTTTGCCTGCCTCAGGACCTCGATCAAAGCCTTCAAGTCATGGCCGTCAATTGGACCCAGATATGAGAATCCCAGGCTCTCGAAAAGAAGGCTGGGAAGAAGGACGGCTTTGATAATTACCTTTAGCCTTTCGATGTTCCGAATTGCCCAGGTCCCAAATCGGGGAAACCTCCTGAAGAACTTCTTGGTCAAAAGTTTGATCCTTTGATACTTTCTGGAAGCCCGGAGCTTGGCAAGGTGTTTGGCCATCGCGCCAACGTTCTTGGAGATCGAATGTTCATTGTCGTTCAGAATCACAATCAGGTCCTTTTTCAATTGACCGGCGTTGTTCAATCCCTCAAAAGCCACTCCCCCCGTGAAGGAACCGTCCCCCATTACCGCAATAATTTTATGGTTCTGGCCTTTTATGTCTCGTGCAGCCCGCAACCCCAGGGCTTGAGAGAGAGCAACGGAGGAATGTCCCATGGAGGAGACGTCATACACCGATTCTTCGCGGGATGTAAACCCGGAAAGGCCATCTGCTTCTCTTAACTTATCGAACTGCGAGGCCCTGCCGGTTATTAACTTGTGGGCATAACTTTGATGACTGACATCCCAGAGGATCAAGTCCTGAGGAGCCTGAAAAACGTAATGTAGGGCTAAAGTCAGTTCCACCACCCCCAAATTTGAGGAAAGGTGTCCCCCTGATGAGCTGACCTGCCTGATGATCCTCTCCCTGATCTCCCTGGCCAATTCTTCAAGTTGTGAGATGTTCAATCCCTTCAAATCCTCAGGGGATCTAATTTGGAAAAGGAGTTTCTCATTCATTTCTTTGCCCAATGTATTCCGCGAAGGAAATGAGTTTTTCCCTCGCCCCTGAAAAATCGCTCATTGCGGAAACGGCCTTCTCAATGTATCCTTTTTCCAATTTCTTTGCCACTTCGACTCCGAATTCCCGGGGAATTGATGGTTCCTCCTTGGAGAGGTCCAAGAGGTCATCACCAAGTTGAAAGGCGATCCCGAGGTACTTTCCGAACTCCTTCAAAATATTTAACTCTTTCTCCCCTCCCCCGCCAATTGTCCCTCCAAGAAGAAGGGAGAATTGAAATAGGCGGGATGTCTTTCGCTCATAGATATTTAACCAGTCATCGAGGGTCCTTGCTCCACCGGAGATGTCGTCAAATTGACCCCCGACAAGCCCCGCTGGTCCCACCATCTGGGCCAATTCGCAAAGAATGCTCAAACTATCAACAACCCCGGAATTTTTCAAACCTTCGGAGATCCATTTTATCCCCAAAAGGAGCAGGGCATCGCCAATCAGGACAGCCTTCCCCTCTCCAAAAACCTTGTGGGCCGTGGGCTTCCCCCACCTTATGTCGGAGTTGTCCATCCCGGGCAGGTCATCGTGAACCAGGGAGAAAACATGAAGGCATTCCACACCGCAGGCGGGTTTAAGGGCTTCCTCCCTTTTCCCTCCCAGGGATTCACAACCCCAGAGAACGAGAATTGGCCTCAACCTCTTTCCCGGGCTCAGGAGGGGATAACTGAGCATTTCATGAAGAGGGGGCTTAAAATTTTCCTGAAGGAGAAAATCCCCAAGGGCCTTGTCGATCTGAGCTTTTTCTCTTTTCAAAAGATCGTTAATCATATCGGATGCGAAAGGAATCCAGGGATGGCGATGAGGGAAGTTCCTCAATTTCCACTCCCTCAACGAAGGCGCCGGAGGGCCCCCTCTCCAGAAGGTTGAGAAACATATTCAGGTTTTCCGGGTCCCCGGAGGCGAGAACCTCGACGCTCCCATCTGGGCAGTTCCGGACATACCCTCTTATCCCAAGGGAAATAGCCTTTCTATATGCCCAATAGCGAAAACCGACCCCCTGGACATAACCTTTAATTTTCACCCTGAAGGTTCTCTCCACTTCTCTCCCTGAGGATGGCACCAAGGATCCCGTTGATAAATTTCGCCGAGGTTGGTGTCCCGAACTTGTTCGCGAGTTTTAAAGCCTGGTCGGTGATTACCGCCGGAGGAACATCTTTTCCATGAAGCAGTTCAAAAACGGCAAGTCGAAGAATATTCCGATCGGTGGAAAACATCCGATCTAACTCCCAATCAGGAGAATGGCTTGAAATAATTCCATCAATTTCTGAAAGATTTTCTTGCGTCCCCTTTGCTAACCAAAGGGCGTATTCCCAGATATCAGGATCGGGCTTTTTCTCCACGAATTCCTTGGCCTCCTCCAGCGTTAACCTTCCCATGTCCATGCGAAAAAAAAGGAGAAAAGCGGTCTCCCTAGCTTTTTGCCTTCTCATCCTGGACCATATCAATGTCCTCCACGATTATGTCCACGGAGGAAACTTCAATTCCGACCAGGTTTTCCACCGCCCTTTTCACCACCCGCTGGACTTCCCGGCACACGGCCATGATATCCACCCCATAGCGCAGAGCAAGGTGAAGCGTGAGGTCGATCTTTTCCCCCTCCATCTTGAGGCCAATTGCGCTTTTCAGTCCAAAAGACCAGGGAGCTTTGGCGATCACCCGGGTAACTCCTTCAACCTCCATGGCGGTTTTTCGGACGATTAACCTGATGACATCAGGAGAAATGTGAATCTTCATTTTCCCACCCTTTCTACGTACTCTCCGGTACGCGTATCAATTTTTATAACATCCCCAACTTCCACAAAAAAGGGGACTTGGACAATTGCTCCAGTTTCAAGTTTCGCGGGTTTTGAACTCCCCTGAGCGGTGTCGCCCTTAAAGGAGGGCTCCGTTTCCACAACTTCCAGCTCCACGAAAACAGGAGGTTCGACCCCGATGTGCTTACCCTTGTAGTAAAGGACATCGATCATCATTCCCTCTTTCAAATAAAGGGCGGCATCCTCAATCTCTTCTTTTTTTAAAGAGACCTGCTCGTAGGTGTCCATATCCATGAAAAGGTATTCATCTTTAACCGCATAAAGGAATTGCATCTGCTTGTGATCGAGAAAAGCCCGAGTTAAGCGTTCCCCGGCCCGGAAAGTTTTTTCTATCACGTTCCCGGTTTCCACGTTCTTTATTTTGGTCCGGACGAAAGCGGATCCTTTTCCCGGTTTTACATGTTGAAATTGGACGACCACCCAGACTTCCCCATCTATTTCGATTGTGGTCCCTGGACGCAAATCGTTTGAAGAAATCATCTCTCTTATCTCCTTTTCATATTACACTTATTTCTCTCGGGAATGAAGTTAAGACCTCAACCCTGTTTTTTGCAACCATAACCATCTCCTCGATCCTTACCCCACCCCAACCGGGAATGTAAATCCCGGGTTCAATGGTAAAAACCATCCCCGGTTGAAAAGTTCCCTCGGATCTGGGACCGATAAAAGGCCACTCGTGAACTTCCAGCCCCACTCCGTGTCCTAGGCCATGGCCAAAGGCAAAATCCTTAAACGGGGAATTTTTTATTTTGGAAAGGGCAAACTGGAAAACTTCCAGGATGCTTCTCCCCGGGGTGATTTGAAGGATGGTTTCTTCAATGGCCTCCTTAACGGTCAGGTAAACTTCCCTTTGTTTCTTACTTGGACTTCCGGTAAAAAAAGTCCTGGTGATGTCCGAATGGTAATAATCTTTTAAAGCCCCCCAATCGAAAAGGAGGAACTCCTTTTTCCCGATGGCCTTCGGAGAAGCGACCCCATGAGGAAGAGCGCTCCTTTTACCGGAAGCCACAACCAAATCGAAACCAGCCTTTTGAGCTCCCTTCAAGCGCATCTTCCATTCCAGTTCCAGGGAGACTTCCTCCTCCCTATTCCCTATAAGTCCACCCTTTAAAACTTCTCCAAGGGATTCTTCCGCGATCCTGATCGCTTCCCTGATTTTTAAAATCTCCCCGGGTTCTTTGATCCCCCTGATCTCTTCAAGGAGATGGGGGAAGGGAACAAAATGTACCCCGGGAGAATTCCTCTCCAATTCTTTAAAATCAAAAAAGGATAGCTTCTGGCTTTCAAAGCCCAGGAACCTGACCCTGATCTCAGAAAGGAGGGAGGAAAAGTCCTGATGAAAGCGTTGGAATTGGATGACCTCCCATCCGCGGCATTCCTCCTTTGCTTGTTCGAGAAAGCGAGAATCCAAGAAAAGAATGTTTCTGGTCTCGGTCACCAGCAGAAATCCATAATCCCCGGTGAACCCGGAAAAGTAATAGCGGTTTTGGGGTGAAGAAACCAGGAATCCATCCAGCTTTTCCCTTTCCATTTGCCTTCTTAAAATGTCCAACCTTTTCGGGGTTATTTCTTTACCTTTCATGGGCGCTCCTTTTCACTTGCCCTCCGTTCGAGCTGGCTATACAATTTTAAAAGATATAACCCAGGAGGTGAAGAATGTCCGGCCACTCAAAATGGCATAATATAAGGGCAAAAAAATCTGCCGCAGATGCTGAACGGGGACGGATTTTCACCAAACTTACCCGGGAAATTACCGCTGCCGCCCGGGAAGGAGGAGGGAACCCGGAGACCAACGTTCGCTTGAGGGTGGCAATTGAGAAAGCCCGGGAAAACAACGTTCCTCAGGATACAATAAAAAGGGCCATCCAGAAAGGGACCGGTGAATTACCGGGCCAGGTGTTAGAACAGGTTTTTTACGAAGGATATGGTCCTGGAGGGGTGGCTGTCCTGGTAGAAGCCTCCACCGATAACCGGAACAGGACCTCTGCTTCAATTCGACACCTGTTCTCCCGCTACGGGGGAAACCTCGGGGAAGTTGGATGCGTGAACTGGCTATTCCACCGCAAGGGATTAATTCAGATCGAGCGAAACAAAGCCGGGGATGAGGAGGAGTTAATGCTTGCGGCAATCGATGCAGGAGCAGAGGACTTCCGGGAGGAAGCAGACTATTTCGAAGTAATTTGCCCCCCGGAGAACCTCTTTCAAGTTAAGGAAGCCCTGGAGAAATTGGGAGCCAAACTTACCGCTGCCGAAATATCAATGGTTCCCAATACTTACGTAAAACTCACGGGGGAAGAAGCCCAGAAAATGCTCGCCCTCACAACCGCCCTCGAGGACCACGAGGACGTCGTTCAGGTTTACGCCAACTTTGACATCTCGGAAGAGGAGATGGCCAAGTTCACGGCAGCTTGATGTGAAAAAGCCTGGTTCTCCCCAGAGGATAGCAGGGTTTGATCCCGGAACTGCTTCCCTGGGTTTTGCAATCCTCGAAAAAAATCAGGGTGAGTTGAAGATCCTCATCTGCGATTCTCTCCACACGGGCAAAGATACTCCTTTCGAAAAAAGGCTCCTTTTCCTTTATGAAGGTCTCAAAAAATTGGTTAAGAGTTACCGCCCGGACGTGGTCGCATGCGAGGAGGTTTACTTCAACAAGAATGCTCGAACCGCCTTTGCGGTGGGTTCGGTGATCGGGGTAATCCTTCTTCTTGCAGGCCAGAAAGGTCTTCCCGTTTTCATGTATTCACCAATTCAGGTTAAAATGTCCGTGACGGGATACGGGAGGGCGTCCAAGGGCCAGGTCCAAGAAATGCTATCCAGGCTTTTCAAACTCACCCAAATCCCCAAGCCTGATGACGCTGCGGATGCCTTAGCCATTGCCTTCTGTCACGCCAATTCCATTCGATGGAGGGAAACTGAGGGGTAAAAATGATCGAACGCCTAACAGGAACAGTCGTCGAACAGGGGGAGAACTTCCTTCTGCTTCAGGTGGGTCCCCTGGGTCTGAAAATCCACTTCCTCAAAGTGCAAGGAGCCTTTTCCCCGGGAGAGGAAGTGACAATACACACCCATTTGATCTTGAGAGATGACCAGCTGTCCCTCTTCGGCTTTTTGAGCCGGGGTGATCTGGAAGTTTTCAAGGAGCTCCTCAAAGTAAACGGGGTTGGCCCGAGGCTCGCTCAAAATATTGTCTCCCGGGTTCTTCCAGGGGAGTTAAATCAAGCCGTGGAAAGGAATAATCCCGCCCCCTTGATGAAGGTCCCTGGGGTGGGAAAAAAGACCGCGTTAAAAATCCTCATTGCCCTTCAAGAAAAAACCATATCCCCCTCCCTTCCCACCAGGGAGTGGCAGGAGGCTTTTCAGGCCCTGATTTCTCTGGGTTTTGATCGAAGCGAAGCCCTGGAAAGGCTAAACCGTTTAAATCTAAAGGGGGAAAATTTGACCTTTACCCAGATCATCAAGGAGGCTTTGAAGAGTTGAGGAAAACGGTCGCCCAGTTGATTCAAGAGGAGGAGGATACAAACCTCCGGCCAAAGTCCCTATCGGAATACATCGGCCAGAACGAGGTCAAAGAAGCCCTGAGCATCGCCATCGAAGCCTCCAAAATCAGAAAGAAACCCGTTGACCACATCCTTTTGTACGGACCCCCGGGAATGGGAAAAACTACGATTGCCAATATCCTGGCAAATGAAATGGGAAGTCGATTGTTGAAATCAAGCGGTCCCGCGATCACCTCTCCCCGGGATCTGGCGACAATTGTAGCAAAACTCGAGGAAGGGGACGTCCTCTTCATCGACGAAATCCATCGTTTAAGCCACCAAGCTGAGGAAATGCTTTACCCGGCAATGGAGGATTTCGTCTTGCATCTTACCCTGGGGAAGGGGCCTTCCGCAGACGCCCGAGAAATCCCTCTGTCCCCATTCACCCTCGTGGGCGCAACAACCAGGGCTGGCCTTCTCACCGGTCCCCTTAGAGACCGGTTCGGAATTGTTTTCCGATTGAGTTATTACACGCTGGAAGAAATTTGCCAGATAGTGAAGCGCTCCGCGAAAATATACGGTTTCGAGATTGATGAGGAAGTAGCTCTGTCGATTGCAAAGCGCTCCCGGGGGACACCAAGGATTGCAAACCGTCTCCTGAAAAGAGCGATTGATTACGCCCTTGCCCGAAACAAGGGTATACTGAGCATGAGTACGGTGAAGAAAACCTTCCAGATGTTAAAAATTGATAGCCTCGGCTTAGATGAGATGGACCGGAGGCTTCTCAAAACCCTTGCCCTAAAATATCACGGAGGACCTCTGGGGCTGGAAACCATCTGCGCGGTTTTGGGGGAGGACAGGGGAACGGTCGAGGATATTTACGAACCCTTCCTTTTGCAATCCGGGTTGCTGGAGAGGACACCAAGGGGAAGGGTTTTAACCCAGAAAGCATTAAAATTTCTTAAATTGAACGAACAGGAGGAACTCTTTGAATAATCGAAAGGCCCTAATCCTTCTTTTGGTCATTTCCCTCATTCTCTCAATCCCCCTTGCTTCAGCCCAGGAAGCACCGGAAATCAGGGTCCTCCTTTCCAAAAACCCCTCCCCTTGCGAGATTTCCTCTGAAGAAACCTTCCGGGTCAATTTTTTGGCCTCAGGATCTTCCCTTTCATTCCTTGCCCAGGAATCAATTACCATTTCCCCAGCCCCTTCCTCCCATCTCGTTTTCCTCAAGGAGACTTCTCTGGATGATGCCTCCTCCATCGCTGGGGACCATCCGGAGTTTTTCCAGGCAACTGGAAAACCACTTGCTGGTGAAATCAACGGAAGGACCGGCCTTTTCCTCGGGCCATTTGCTTCCCTGGGGGAAGCCCAGAATGCCATGAATGCTTCTCAAGGGAATTTTCCCCAGGCAACCATCATTTATTCCCAATTCGTTTTGAAAGGGCAGACCCCTGACCCTTACGACATCATCTGGGGAGGTGAGTCCTCGGGAAAAGCTCTCCAATTCTCCAGCCAGGGGACGGTGAAATTTAATGGCAGGAGATACAGAGGCTCGATTTCCCTCTTTGCCAATTCAGGGGAGAACGCATGGGAGCTGTGGGCATTGAACGAGCTCGATCTCGAAAGTTACCTCTGCGGAGTTGTTCCTGCAGAAATGCCCTTTGAATGGCCCCTCGAAGCCCTCAAAGCTCAAGCGGTTGCCTCTCGAACTTACGCCTTAAAAAGAATCTTTGAGGGACAAACGAGCGTTCTCCCATACGATGTAAACGCAACGGTCTCCGACCAGGTATACAAAGGATTTGAAGCGGAAAAGGATTCCGCGAACCAGGCTGTCTGGGAAACATCGGGGGAAGTTTTGAAATACGAGGGGGACTTGATCACCCCCGCCTTCCATTCTTGCTCCGGGGGACACACGGAGAATAACGAAAATGTTTGGAAAGGACCAGCGGTTCCCTATCTTCGAGGAGTCCCAAGCCCCGGAGAAGAGGGCTCCAAGTTCTTTTCCTGGACAAGGACTGTTACTTTAAATTTCATGGCTCAAAAAATTGAGGAACTAAAGAAGGAAACTGTGGGGGAAATCGTGAGCCTGGAAGTTGTGGAAAGGGGGGTTTCAGGTAGGATCAAAATTCTTAAAGTCACGGGCTCAACCGGGACCTGTACCCTCTCCGGAGAGGAGCTTCGCAAGGTGGCAGATCTCCCCTCCGCCCTTGTAAACTGGGAAGGCCAGGAGGAGAGGACTTTTTCGCTTCTTTCTTTCAGCGGAATTGAGGAATCTTCCATCGATCAATCCTTTGCTCTTTCCTCCTGGGGAACTTCCCAACTCCCCTCAAAAGTAGCCATCCTTTCAAAGGGAGGTTTGGTGGAGGAGGAAATAATTCCCCAGGTTGTTAGTTTCATCACCTTTCATGGAAATGGATGGGGGCATGGGGTGGGTATGTCTCAATGGGGGGCGAAAGCCAGGGCTGATGAAGGAAAAAGCTACCGGGAGATCCTGGCTTTTTATTACCAGGGAATAACTATTGAGAAAGAATACTGATGACCAAAATTGATTTATTCGATTATCACCTTCCCCCTGAATTAATCGCCCAAACTCCGGTAGAGCCACGGGATCATTCTCGCTTGATGGTATTAAAAAGAAAAGACCGGGAAATTTCCCATGACTTTTTCTTTAACCTTCCCAAATATTTAGAGCCAGGGGACCTCCTGGTAGTTAATAACACCAGGGTAATATCAGCACGGCTAAAAGGAACCCTTCCCACCGGGGGAAAAGGGGAAGTCCTTCTTCTAAGGCCCATAACCCCGGATTTCCTCACATGGGAAGCCCTGGTTCGCCCGGGAAAAAAATTGCTCCCGGGGGCTGTTCTGAAACTCCCGGAAATGACCATCGAAGTAATGGAGAGGCTGGATTTCGGGGGAAGGTTAGTCAAACTCTCTTCCTTTTCCTGGGATTTAATTGAAAGGCTGGGGGAAATTCCCCTTCCCCCTTATATCAAGGAACCCCTGGATGACCCCTCAAAATACCAGACCCTTTTTGCTAAAAATCGGGGGGCGGTCGCTGCGCCAACCGCCAGCCTTCATTTTACCCCCCAGGTCCTGGAAAATCTTAGAAGCAAGGGCGTGGAGATTGCTGAAATCACCCTTCATGCTGGACTGGGAACTTTCCGTCCGGTTCGGGCTGAGGAAATCGAGGACCACAAAATGCATCAGGAAGAGTTCTTCATTCCCGACGAGACGGGCGAAAAAATTCTTGAAACCAAAAAGATGGGAAAACGGGTGGTAGCAGCAGGAACGACAGTGGTCAGGACCCTTGAGGCCTCAGCGGTAGACAGGGAAAGGATCAAAACTGGAGGGGGGATGACTGACCTTTACATTCTTCCCGGGTTCGAGTTCAAAATTGTCGATGCCATGATCACCAACTTTCACCTCCCCAAATCAACCCTGCTGATCCTTATCTCGGCCTTCGCCACAAGGGAATTCATCCTTAAAGCCTACGAGGTGGCAATCCAAGAGAGGTATCGCTTTTTCTCTTTTGGGGATGCGATGCTGATTCTTTGAAACCATGGAAAATTTTTTTCAAATTTTAAAAACGGACGATTGTTCCCGAGCGCGCCTGGGAAAAATCGCCACATCCAGGGGGCAGGCCGAAACCCCGGCGTTCATGCCAGTGGGGACTCAGGGAACAGTCAAGGCTTTGATTCCGGAAGAAGTTGAGGAGACCGGGGCTTCAATCATTCTCTGCAACACCTACCACCTCTATCTCCGTCCGGGGGCGGACCTAATATTTAAAGCGGGCGGTTTGCACAGGTTCATGAACTGGAAGAAGATGATCCTTACCGACTCCGGCGGATTTCAAATTAACTCCCTTGCCCACCTATCCAAGTTAACGGAGGAGGGAGTAATTTTCAGATCCCACATCGACGGCTCCCTGCACATGCTAACCCCGGAAAAATCCATGGAGGTTCAAGAAAAATTGGGTTCGGATATCATGATGCCCCTGGATATTTGCCTCCCCAACCCCTCCCCCTATAAAAAATACGAACAGGCCTTTAAACAGACAACCAGGTGGGCTTTGCGATCAAAGGTTTTTCACGAGGGAAAGCCCGGGGTTCTTTTCGGAATCGTCCAGGGTGGAATATATCACGATTTAAGAAGAAAATCCCTGGAGGAAATCGAGGAACTGGATTTTCCCGGAATCGCCATTGGGGGGCTTTCCGTAGGAGAGGAGAAGGACCTGATGTATGAAATCCTGGACGGCCTCCTTCCCCTGGCCCCTAAAGATAAACCTAGATACCTGATGGGGGTGGGGGCGCCCTCAAGCATTGTCAAATGCGTTTCTTTAGGGGTCGATCTTTTCGACTGCGTCCTCCCCACCCGTTTGGGAAGGAATGGGACCGCTTACTGCCAAACCGGAAAGATAAACATCGACAACGCCAGGTTCCGGGAGGACTTTTCCCCTCTTGACCCAAATTGCGATTGCTATGTTTGCCAAAATTACACCCGGGCTTATCTCAGGCATCTTTTCGTCTCGAAGGAAATGCTTGCCGGAAGGCTTCTTTCTTACCACAACCTCTATTTTTTGGGAAAATTGATGAGCAGGATCCGACAAGCAATAAAGGAGGACCGATTCATTGAGTTTCAAAAAGAATTTGAAGAGACCTACCAGGAAAGGAGCATCAACTCATGAGACCTGTAACCCTCGAGGACGTGAAAAAGAACCCCGTTTTTCAAACCTTAATCAAGGAAGCGGATGATTTCTTAGAAGCCCTTGGCTACACCGAACACGGTTTCAGGCACGCCAACCTGGTGGCTTCCATCGCTACGAACATTTTTAAAAGATTGGGGAAATCCGAAAGAGAATCGGAACTGGCAGGGATCGCTGGATACCTCCACGATCTGGGAAATCTCACCGGCAGGGAGGGGCATCCCTCGAGCGGGGCGATTCTGGCCTTCCAAATTCTTACCTCCATGGGCATGGAACTCGAGGAGGTGGCCAAAATAATGGTGGCGATCAGCAACCACGACGAACCCACGGGATTCCCTGCCTCCGATCTCACCAGTGCCGTGATCCTTGCAGATAAATCCGATGTCCATCGAAGCAGAGTAAGACTTCAGGATCCTTCAAAATTCGATATCCACGACCGAGTGAACTATGCGGTGACCAATTCATTTCTCAGGGTTCACCCTCCGGAGATCACCCTTGAGCTCACCGTGGATACAGGAATTGGCTCGGTAATGGATTACTTTGAAATTTCCTTCGAAAGGCTGATCATGTGCCGAAAAGCTGCCGAATTCCTGGGCTGCGAATTTCATCTGAACATCAACAACACCCGAATCTGGTAATCAATTCTTGCTTTAATTAAATCCTGAACTTATACTTCATTCGATAATCTATTTCATTCGACTAAAGGAGTAAGAGCTTTGAACAGAATTGGACTCAGGTTAGCCTTAATTATCCTTGTGATCCTCGGAGGGATCGCTTCTTTTTATTTTCTCCCTATCAAGTTTGGTCTGGACCTCGCAGGAGGAGTCCATTTCACCCTTGAAGCAGTGGACACCCCTGGAGCTCCCTTAACCAAAGAGGGAGTCCAGGCGGCTCAGAGGGTAATCTCCCAACGTGTGAACGCCATGGGTCTGGCTGAGCCCATCATTCAGGGGCAAAGCGGGGACAAATGGAACCGCATCATTGTTGACCTTCCAGGATACCAGGACCCCGCAAGGGCCAGGGAAATCCTCCAGAGAACCGCCGTCCTGGAATTCATTGTTGCCAGGGAGAAAGTAACAATTACCGCTTCTGATCTCACCTCCACCACCACCCAAGGCGAGACCTTAACCCCGACAATCATCGTCGAGCCCAGATCTCAGATCCCGATGATTCTCGTTTATTACGGACCCGATGGACAAAAGAAGTACGCGATTGTGGGAACCAATTCTGGAAATGAACCGGGTTTCGAAACTCTGGAAAAGGCTCAACAGACAATCACTCCTACCCCGGGTTTAAAGCTCGAACTCCCGAGGGGTGAAGTTGCCCTCACGGGGAAATACCTGGTGGATGCCCGCGCCCGGTACGGCCAAAGCGGGGAGGCGGAGGTGGCCATCAAGTTCAATGACGAGGGGACAAGACTCTTCGCTCAGTTGACGAAGGAAATGGTGAGAAAAATGATCTACACCGTCCTGGATAACGACATCGTATTCGCCGGGACTGTCCAGGAAGAGATCCCCTCCGGGGAAGCACGATTGACGGGTAGGTTTTCCATTGACGAAGCTTCGAACATCGCCACTCTCCTTCGAGGGGGCGCTCTGCCTGTTAAGCTGGTGATCGCCGAAGAAAGGACCGTTGCCCCAACATTGGGGAAAGCGGCAATTGACGCCTCATTGATTGCAGGAATCATCGCGGTGATCCTGATCGCCCTCTTCATGATCCTCAATTACCGGTTTTTAGGGTTTCTTGCCGACATCACCCTGGCAATTTACGTTCTTCTGGTAATTGCCTTGATGAAAGCCCTGGGGGCGGTTCTCACGCTTCCAGGGATAGCGGGTATCATACTTTCCATCGGCATGGCAGTTGACGCCAATGTGCTCATCTTCGAACGCATCCGGGAAGAAATCCGGAGCGGTAAAACATTCCGGGGCGCTTTAAGCGTTGGATTTTCAAGGGCTTTCCGCACGGTGGTCGATTCCAATGCCACAACGTTGATCGCTGCTTTTGCCCTTTACTGGTTTGGAACCGGTTCCATTCGTGGATTTGCAATCACCCTCTCCCTGGGTATCCTTGTGAGCCTTTTCACGGCAGTCTTTGTCACCAAGGTATTCCTCGACCTTCTCTCTGGCACCAAACTCTCTCACAACTATCCCCTTTTAAACATCCACGAGAGAGCATTCTCTTTGATCAGGGTTGGAAACTGGAACATAATCGGGAAAACAAAGCTCTGGTTTACCATCTCCCTGGTTTTAATCATCATCGGCGTGGCGGTGGCCTTCGTAAATGTGGGGGTCAGGGAGCAGAAGCTCCCCTTGAATTTGGGAGTTGACTTTACCGGCGGAAGCAGGCTGGAATTGACCACCGAAGGGGATGACCAGCTCGTTCCCTCCACCCTTAAATCCGCTCTGGCAACCCAAGGGTTGCCAGACAGCCAGATTCAGCCAATAAATGAGCACGATGTGGTGGTACGCACCAAGGAACTAACCTCTGAGGACACGAACCGGATCATGGAAGGATTAAAGGAGACCTTCCCTTCGATAAAACTTGTCGCTGCGGATTATGTCGGTCCCGTTGTGGGCAAGGACCTCCAGCTCAATGCCCTCTATGCGGTCTTGGTGGCCCTGCTGGGGATCGTCATCTATATTTCAATCAGGTTTCAATTCCGCTATGCTGTGGCCACGATCATCGCTTTGGTTCACGACGTTTTGATAGTACTTGGGTTCTTCGCAGTTTCATTTCTAGAAGCGAATAGCCCTCTTGTGGCGGTACTTTTAACCGTGGTTGGCTATTCCGTCATGGACACCGTTGTAACCCTTGACCGGATCCGAGAGAACATGCGCTTCCGGAAGAGGGAACCCATATCAGAGGTGATAAATCGTTCGATTCTCCAAACCTTCACCCGTTCAATGAACACTACCTTAACCACCCTCCTTGCAGTCCTGTCACTAGTGATTTTTGGAGGTCGTTCAATTCTGGACTTTTCCGCAGGCCTCTTTGTGGGCCTGGCAACCGGAGCTTACTCCTCATTTTTCATTGCCACCCCCATCTTAAATATCTGGCTGAACAGAGCGGAATTAAAGGAGAGAGCCCGAATTAAGTCCAAGAAAAAATAAAAAACTTTAAAAAAGGGTTTTATGGAAACGGTTCCCCGGAACCAGAAAATTAGCGTAGCCTTTTACTCGGTTCTTGTAGGCCTTTTCCTTACAGGAATGAAAGCGATTGTGGGAATCTCCACTGGAAGCCTGGGAATTATTTCTGAGGCCCTTCATTCCCTTTTAGACCTTGGGGCAGCTTTGATGACCTTCTTTTCAGTCAGGATCTCCTCCCGTCCTGCAGACTTAAGGCACCAATTCGGACACGGAAAAGTAGAGAACATCTCCGCCTTATTCGAGAGCTTGCTTCTTTTATTAACCTGTCTCTGGATCGTCTATGAGGCAATGCAGAGGCTATTTTTAAAGACCGTTTCCATTGAAGTTGGCTTTTGGTCATACTTTGTAATGGGAGTCGCTTTAATCCTCGACCTGATAATTTCAAGGGTCCTTTATGCCGGGGCAAAACAATATGGCTCTCAGGCTTTAGAGGCTGACGCCCTGCATTATTCCTCGGACATTTTTTCCTCCCTGGTGGTCATTGCAGGTTTAATCGGCGTAAATCTGGGAATTCCGATCCTTGATCCGATCGCTGCCTTATCAGTGGCGGTTCTGGTGGTCCGGGCTTCAATTAAACTTGGGATCAGGGCCGTGAACGAACTTCTGGATCAGGCGCCCGCTGGTTTAACCGAAAAGGTGGAAAAGCTTGTCCGCTCGATCCCCGGAGTAGAAGGAGTAAGCCAGGTCCGATTAAGGAAATCGGGAAATTCAATCTTTGTGGACATCGTGATCACCACCGCTCGATTGATCCCCCTCAACCAGGCAGATAAATTAACCGACCTGATTGAAAGGGAAATAAAAAACCTGATTCCTGACTCGGATATAATGATCCATGTCAATCCCTCCCCCGAAGGGGAAATCTTGCCCGACCAAATCCGAAAAATTGTCCAGAGGTTTCCCGAAATCAAGGACATACACAATATTTCCTATTACCGGAATGCTGATGATCAGAAAATTTTCTTGAGCTTCCATATTAAGCTTTCTCCCTCCTTTTCGCTCACCAAAGCCCACGACCTTTCGGAAAAAATTGAAAAAGCGTTAAAAGAGGAACTTCCAATGGTTGCGGAAATCGCAACCCATCTTGAGACTGATTACCCGGAATTTCAAGGGGAAGCACGGGACCTGACCGGGGAAAACCTGGAAACCCTCCAGGAGAAAATTCTCCAAAACAAAACGGTCAAAGGAATACACAATGTCCAGCTCCACACAGATTCCGGAGGGAAATCATTGAGTTGCCACATCCTCCTCGAGGAAAACCTTTCCCTGGAAGAAGCCCACAGGGTCTCCATGGAAGTTGAAGAAGAAATCCGGGGGTTATTTCCAGATTTAACGAAGGTCATCGTTCATCCCGAACCATTTGAGCTCTCCCCGAAAGAGCAATAAAGTTGGAAATTAGTTTTTTTGAGGAAAAACTCACCCGGGAAGGGCGCGATCCAAAGAGGATAAGGGAAGCCTACGAATTTGCCCTGAAAGCACACGCCCTTCAGAGGAGGGAATCAGGAGAACCATTCATTAACCACCCCCTTCAAGTAGCAAGCGTCCTTCTCGAGCTTGAAGCCGATGAACCAACGATCATAGCGGCTCTCCTTCACGATGTGGTCGAGGACACCGAATTGACGCTCGAAGACATCCAGTCAAAGTTCGGTGAAGAAGTTGCCCTTCTTGTTGACGGCTTGACTAAAATTTCGGGTTTGAGCTACGCCTCAAAAGAGGAAAGGAGGGTGGAAAATCTCCGGAAGATCCTTTTAGCGATGGCCCGGGATGTCCGGGTAGTCTTGATTAAGCTTGCCGACAGGCTTCACAACATGAGGACCCTGAGCCATCTCTCCCAGGAAAAGCAAAAAGAGATCGCCAAAGAGACGCTGGAAATTTATGCTCCCCTTGCCTCAAGGCTGGGAATTTATAAATTGAAATGGGAACTGGAGGATTTATCTTTTCGTTACCTTGAACCCCACACCTATTTTGAGCTGGCAAAAAAAATCCAGAAAAAAAGGAGCGAAAGGGAGAGGATCTTAAATGAAATTAAGGAGGTTCTCCAGGTAGCTTTAAAAGAACAGGGGATCAAAGCAGAGATCCAATACAGGGCAAAGCACCTTTATTCCGTTCACCAGAAAATGGAAAGGGAAAGGATCCCCTTCGAGGAAATTTACGACCTCCTGGCGATGAGGATTATTGTCGATGAAACCCATACTTGTTATGAGGTCCTGGGGTTAGTTCATTCCCTTTTTACCCCCATCCCGGGGAGGTTGAAGGACTACATTGCCATGCCCAAACCAAACATGTATCAATCCCTTCATACGGTGGTTATTGGACCCCAAGGCGATCCCGTGGAATTCCAGATCAGGACTTGGGAAATGCACAAAACTGCTGAACTGGGGATTGCGGCCCACTGGCGTTACAAGGAAGGAACGAAGCGGGACGTCGAATTAGAGCAGAAACTCGCCTGGTTAAGGGAACTTTTAGAGTGGCAGAAAGAACTCACCGATTCGCGCCAATTCATGGAAAGGGTGAAGGTGGACCTCTTCTCGGATGAGGTCCTGGTATTCACCCCGAAGGGCGAGGTAATAAACCTTCCCCAGGGTGCCACCCCCATCGATTTTGCCTATAAAATCCACACCCAGATTGGAAACCACTGTGCGGGGGCACGGGTAAATGGAAAGTTAGTTCCCCTAGATTTTAAGCTTCGGACCGGGGACCGGGTGGAGATCATCACAAAACAAAATGCTTCCCCAAGCCTGGACTGGCTCCAGTTCGTAAGAGCTACCTCTACCAAGGAAAAGATTAAAGCCTACTTCAGACAGCGCCGAAGGGAAGAAAGCATTCAAACGGGTAAGCAATTATTCGAAAAATATCTAAAAAAATTCATCAACCAAGAAAACATTGCTCAGGTTTTTCAGGCTTTCAACCTGGAAAACGAGGATGATCTCTACCTGTTTTTGGGCCAGGGACAGATCACCCCCCAACAGGTTTTGAATTCCTTAAAAAGGGCCGAGGAAAAGCCTGAGGTACAGATTTCCCAGGAATTTAAGCCCTCAGTTTCGGAAGCGGTAAGCACTGAAGGATTGATAATGCGCATCGCCAGGTGCTGTCATCCCCTTCCGGGGGATGAAATCGTGGGCTACATTTCCCAGGGAAAAGGGGTATCGATCCACAGGAAGGGTTGCCGAAACCTCAAAAATTTCCCCAAAGAAAGGTTGATTCCGGTCACCTGGCCTTTCAAAAAGGATGCGGTCCATCCCGTCCAGATCAGCATTTTGACAATTAATCAACCTGGCGCTCTAAAGGAAGTCAGCGGGGCGATCGCTGAGGAGAGCATCAATATAAGAGAGATAAACGCATTTCCCATTTCCCAGGCATTCACAAAAATAAAAATTACCCTTGAGTTGAACGAAGCCCGGCAGCTTAACTTTTTAATCAAAAAATTAAACTCCTTGAAAGTTGTCAAAGAGGTTCAGAGGGTCTGATGAGAGCGGTAATTCAAAGGGTTAACAGGGCTAAAGTGGAAGTTAACGGGGATACTTTTTCTCAAATTGATAAGGGGCTATGCATACTACTCGGGGTACACCGAGAGGATAGTCAGGAGGACGCCAAATACATCTCAGAAAAAATTTCCAATTTGAGGATTTTCAGCGATTCCTCAGGAAAGTTCAACCTTTCGGTAAAGGACATCAAGGGAGAGATCCTGCTGGTTTCCCAATTTACTCTCCTTGCCAACTGCTCCCGGGGAAGAAGGCCCGATTTCCTTGATGCCGCACCCCCGGAAACTGCAAAAGAGATGTTCGACCTGGTCTCCTCCCTGATTCAGAAAGAGGGGATTAAAGTTTCTACGGGGGTTTTTCAAGCCCACATGATGGTCTCGATTGAAAACGATGGGCCGGTGACCATAATTTTAGACAGCAGGGAAAAGAAAAGGTAAAATACGGCATTGTCGGGGACATAGCTCAAAGGGAGAGCGCTTCCCTCGCACGGAAGAGGTTGCGGGTTCGACTCCCGCTGTCTCCACTTCGTTTATTTTCTCCCAAAAAATTTGGGCTCTCCGGGAATCTTTTCCCGGAGTATAATAACACCATGTATTCTGGCCCGCTCGGGAGATTTTTTATTGAAAGGGGGTCATGGAAATTAAACCGAATATTCCGGTAGTTTACGTGGAGAATTTGAAGGATTTCTCAGGAAAGCGGGTTCAAATAAGAGGTTGGGTTTACAATTCCCGCTCCTCAGGATCAATTCTCTTTATCCTCGTTCGAGATGGCACGGGAATAGTCCAGACCGTGTCCACCAAAAATTCCCTCGATCCCGAAAAGTTCGAGCTGGCAAAAAGGCTTACTCAGGAATCCTCGATAGTCATCTGGGGGTTGGTCAGGGATGATCCCCGGGCACCGGGGGGATACGAAATTGAGCTCGAGGACCTGGAACTGGTTCACATGGCCCAGGATTATCCCATCACCCCCAAGGAGCACGGGGTGGCATTCTTGATGGAACACCGACACCTCTGGCTGAGATCATCCAGGCAGAACGCAATTTTAAGAATCAGGGCAACGGTGATCAAAGCCTGCAGGGATTTTCTCGACGAGCAGGGATTTCTTCTGGTTGATGCCCCAATTTTAACCCCTGCCGCTGTGGAAGGAACCACAACCCTCTTTCCCGTGGACTATTTCGGGGAACAGGCTTACCTTTCCCAGAGTGGGCAATTGTACAATGAAGCAGCCTGCATGGCGTTCGGAAGGGTTTACTGTTTTGGGCCTGCATTCAGGGCCGAGAAATCAGCCACCAGAAGACACCTTGCGGAGCTGTGGATGCTGGAACCAGAAGCAGCCTTCTACACTTTCGAGGACAATTTAAAACTTCAGGAGGAACTGGTTAGTTACGTCGTGCAAACCGTCCTGGAGAAAAGACAAAGGGAACTCCAGACCCTAAAAAGGGACATCGCATTGCTTAAAAGGGTAACCCCTCCCTTTCCCCGAATTACTTACGACCAGGCTTTAGAGCTGCTAAGAGAAAAAGGGATTCCACTGGATTGGGGTGAGGATTTCGGAGCTCCCCATGAAAACGCTATCTGCACTTCATTTGAAAAGCCGGTTTTCGTAACCCATTTTCCCGCAAAATGCAAGGCATTTTACATGAAACCGGACCCCGATCGACCCGAAGTCACCCTCTCCGCAGATCTTCTCGCCCCAGAGGGTTACGGAGAAATCATCGGTGGGTCAGAGAGGATTGATTCGCTGGAGCTCCTGGAGCAAAAACTTAAGGAGAACAACCTTCCTAAAGCCCCCTACCGCTGGTACCTAGACTTAAGGAGGTACGGAAGCGTTCCTCACAGCGGTTTCGGCATGGGAATTGAACGAACAGTTTCCTGGATTTGCGGGCTGGAACACATCCGGGAATCAATTCCCTTCCCAAGGCTTTTGGAGAAAATGTACCCATGAGCGGCATTTCCACCCCAAGGGGGACTCAGGATATCCTTCCCCCGGAAACGGAAGCCTGGCAATATCTCGAGGGAATAATCAGGGAGATTGCCAGAAAGTTTTGTTATGAAGAAATCCGCACCCCGATTATTGAGCACTCGGAACTATTCCAAAGGGGGGTGGGGAAGGAAACGGACATCGTTTCCAAGGAAATGTATACCTTTGAGGATAAAGGGGGTAGAAGCCTCACGCTCAGGCCTGAGGGTACGGCTCCCGTGGCCCGAGCATTCCTCCAGCATAACCTTCAAGAAAGAGGTCTTCCCCAAAAGTTGTTTTATATAGGGCCAATGTTCCGGTACGAAAGACCTCAGGCGGGTCGTTATCGCCAACACCATCAGTTTGGCTTCGAGGCTTTAGGCGGAAGCGAACCGGGCCTTGATGTGGAAGTGATTTCCATCGCGATTACGATCTTTAAAAGCCTGGGAATTTCCACTTTTAAAATCCTGTTGAACTCAATTGGTTGTTCAAAATGCCGACCGAAATTCCTTCTTGCTTTGAAGGATCATCTGAGACCCTCTCTACCCGATCTATGCCCCGATTGCCAAAGAAGGCTTGAAATTAATCCCATGCGGGCCCTTGACTGCAAAAATCCCACCTGTCAACCATTTCTGGACGCGGCCCCCTCCCCTTCCCAAATGCTTTGCGCAGAATGCAAGGAGCACTTTGAGGAAGTCCAGTCTCTTCTCCGTTTTTATAATTTCGACTTTGAAATCTCCCCCAGGCTGGTCCGGGGATTGGACTATTATACCCGGACTGTTTTTGAAGTCGTTTCTCCCGAGCTTGGAGCCCAGAATTCCCTTTGCGGGGGAGGCAGGTATGATGGTTTAATCGAAGCAATTGGGGGCCCTCCTACTCCGGGAGTTGGTTTTGCAGGAGGAATCGAAAGAGCATTTCTGATATTAAAATCCGCTGGGATTTCCATGCCTCCCTTGAAAAAATTCTTTATCGTTTACCAGGAAAGATTATTCGAGGAAGCTTTAAAAATAATGAAAGATTTAAGGCAAGCCGGAATCCCAACCGAGATGTCCTTCGAGAGAAAAAGCCTTTCCTGGCAGTTGAAAACCGCAGACAAGAAGGGCTTTTATGGTGCTTTGATCCTCGGGGAAGAGGAAGCAAAAAGTGGAACTCTCATCCTAAAACTTTTATCCACGGGCGAGCAAAAGACCTTAAGGGTCCCCGACTTGCTTGAAACTTTGAAACATATAGCCTAAGATGAAGGTAGCCCTGCCATGTTGGTGCAAAAAAGGGAGTAGCGGTTAGAGCCAACACTTAAGAAACGGGATTCCAATCCGGAGAATGCGGGAATATGACCCTCCCCTACTCCGGTCAGGAAACCCACCTGCGAGGAGCAGGTTCTTAACCACCCCTTTTCACCGCACGGCGGGGTTAAAATTAAGGATTGGAATTGGTTTTGGGGAGAGGTGCTCCGGTTTGCGGGGAGCTCTGAGCAATTGATGACCTGAGCTGACTCCGGGAAGCTTTTACGGTTCCGAGCATCTTTTCAATGTTGGCTTCAAGCTTTGCCAGGATCGCCTCCGCATAAGCTTCGGCATCCCTCTTTAAGGTTCGAGCCTCTTCAACTGCTCTCTGATAAACCTCCCTGGCTTTTTCCTCGGCCCGCCGCATGATCTCGCTTTCCTGCAACATTGCTTGGGCTTTGGCATTTGCGGATTGAATGATCTTATCCGCTTCCTGTTGGGCTTCGTCCAAAAGCCGCCTTTTCTCCTGAAGCACCCATTTGGCTTGAGATAACTCCTGAGGGAAATTTTCCCGGATTTGTTCTAACAATTCCAGCATCCGGTCCATGTTTATTGTCACGTTATGGGTAAAGGGGATTTTCTTTCCTTGGTCAATCAAAGCTTCAATTTCATCAAGAATTTCTAAAGTTCCTATTTTCTTCAACCCCTTTCCTTAAACTTATTCCTTAATTTTTCTTCCACAAAAGGGGGGACGAAGTCGGAAATCCTTCCCCCCATGGAAGCAACCTCCTTGACCATTCTGGAACTCAAGAAAGAGTAACGAGCGGAAGAAGCAAGAAATATTGTTTCCACTTCTTCATCGAGCTCATGGTTGGTAAGGGCCATCTGAAGCTCATACTCGTAATCGGAAAGCGCCCTTAAGCCCCGCACAATTACTCTGGCATTCACCTTTTTCATATAAGTTACAAGCAACCCGGAAAAAAAGTCAACTGAAACCCCGGGCAAATCCTTGGTAACCTCCCTGAGCATTTCCACCCTCTCCTCGAGGGAAAACAGAAAAGTTTTTGATTGGTTTTCCAGGACGGCAACTATTACCTGGTCAAAAAGCCTCTTTGCTCGCTGAATGATATCGAGGTGGCCGAAAGTGACAGGGTCAAAACTGCCCGGGACAATGGCTTTGGTCATTCTTCCCCTTTCCATTTTAGAAGGCTCAAAATAGTGTCTCCGTAACGATATTCCCTGATTAATTCAAAAGAGGGAGGAAGGGATATTCCCTCTCTCCGGGAACGTTCAGCAAGGATTATAGCACCTTTTACCAGACAACCTCCATCCGATAAGAGACTTAAGGTGGAGTTCACCAATCCTTTTTCATAGGGAGGGTCAAGGAAGACGATATCGAATGCCTTCCCTGCTTTTTTTAGGTAGTCAATGCCCTTTAAAACATCCATTGAAAGTACCAGCCCATTAAGTTGGCTCTCTTCAAGGTTTCTTCTGATTATTGAGGCCTCACGGGCGGATTTTTCCACAAAGGCGGAGAATATTGCTCCCCGACTGAGGGCTTCAAGCCCCACGCTTCCCGTTCCCGCAAAAAGGTCCAGAAAGTAAGATCCGGGAATTTTGGCTTTCAGGATGTTGAAGATTGCCCCCTTGACCTTTGAGGTGGTAGGCCTTAAGCCCTTCTTGGGACGAAAGGACAACTTCTTTCCCTTAAATTCTCCCCCCTGAATTCTCATTTATCCCACTTCCCCCAAACCGGAGCTGAATGGGAAACGGGCCTCCATCATCTCTTTTAACAAAGGAAACTTCTTGAACAGCCCCTTTCCTTCGTTGGAAAAGAGAAAGGCCTGCTCCCGGCAGTCCTCAAGGAACTTCTGAGTTTCCGGCAAGAAGAGGTCCGCCACTTTTAACTCCGGAGTACCATGCTGTTCCAAACCAAAAAATTCCCCCGGACCCCTGATCTTGAGATCTTCCGCGGAAATCAAGAAGCCGTCGTTGGTTCGAACCATTACATCGAGCCTCTTTAGGGCGTCCTCATTTTTAGGGTCGGCGAGCAAAATACAATAAGATTTATATGGACCCCTCCCCACTCTCCCCCTCAACTGGTGCAGTTGGGCAAGACCAAAACGATCAGCATTCCAGATGACCATCACAGAGGCATTGGGAACGTCGATCCCAACTTCGATGACCGAGGTTGAAACCAGAATTTGAATCTCATTTTGCTTAAACAACCTCATTACTTCTTCCTTTTCCGAGGTGGGCATCCTCCCATGGAGAAGCCCGAGCTGAAAATCAGGGAAAACCTCCTTTTGAAGATAATCCCTAAGCTTCAATGCGGCCTGGGCAGCAAGGCTTTCATCCTCCTTGCCCTCCTCGCCAATCCGGGGACAGACGATGTAGGCCTGCCGTCCCTTGATGATCTCCTTTTTGAGGAAGTCATACACATCCTTCTCCCGGGAAGTATTCACAAGATAGGTGGTTATGGGCTGCCTACCTGAGGGGAGCCCCTTAATGGTGGAAATGTCGAAATCCCCGTAAATGGTTAACGCCAAGCTCCGGGGAATTGGGGTGGCAGTAAGGACCAGCATATCGGGATTCTCACCTTTCTCCTTCAAAATTTTCCTCTGCATCACCCCGAACCTGTGCTGCTCGTCAATTACTACGAGCCCCAATTTCCGAAAGGAGACCTCCTCCTGGATGAGGGCGTGGGTCCCTACAGCAATGTCAATTTTGCCTTCTTTTAAGGCTTCACGGATTTCCTCTTTCTGGTTCTTTTGGGTCCCGGAGGTGATCAAGGCCACTTTTAAGGGGAAATCCCGGAGAAACTCCTGGAGTACCAGAAAATGTTGCCCGGCGAGGATCTCAGTTGGCGCCATGAAAGCAGCTTGATAGCCATTCTGAACAGCAACAAGCATGGCATAGCAGGCCAAAACTGTTTTACCTGACCCAACTTCTCCCTGAAGGAGGCGGTTCATGGGTCGGGTAGACCGCATATCCTTTCGAATGTCTTCC
Source organism: Caldisericota bacterium (assembly GCA_024655965.1). Classification (GTDB taxonomy): domain Bacteria; phylum Caldisericota; class JANLFM01; order JANLFM01; family JANLFM01; genus JANLFM01. Next base: position 114,183 of record JANLFL010000004.1, read on the forward strand.
AGGGCCTGGGACTGGCCTTCAGTAAGTGGGAAGGGAAGGGAGCTCAAAAATTTTTGTGTCAGTGAACCCTCGGTTTTAAATGAAATTCCCCCCCGGGCTTTCCTCTCCTTCCACCTTAAAGCGAACCCCAGTTGGAGGAGGAGGAGTTCCTCGTAAATGAATCTCCTTTTAGCTTCCTGGAGTTGCTTTAAGCTTTCTGGAAAATGAATCTGGGAAAGAGCAAGGTTCAAGGGCATCAAACCGAATTTTGCCAGAAAGGAAGGGGGGAGGAACTCTGGAACCATTGGGGCATAGGAATCAATTATATCCTTCATCTTCCTCCGAAAAGCCCTCTGGGTAAGGTTTCCGGTTAAAGGGTAGACGGGAACGATCCTCCCGGTGTGAAGGGGGTCTTTGTCTTCATCAAGGATTTCCCAGTCCGGGTTAGAAAACTGGATTGGCCCGAAACGGCGGGAAACCCTTCCGGAAAAGATCACTTCCTTGCCAGAGGAGAATTGCTTTTTCAGGAATGGTTGATTGAACCAGACTCCCTCTGCCCTACCCCGGCCATCGGAAATGATAACCTTTAAAAGGTGCAAACCGGGTTTTGGCCGGGTCTCCTGTACTGAAATGACCCTTCCTTTGACTGTGGCAATTTCCCCGTCCTTGAGAAAAGGAATGAGAGAAAATTTTGTCCGGTCCTGATAAGTGCGGGGAAAGTAATAGAGAAGGTCGAGGCAAGTCTGAACCCCCGCTTTGGCCAGGGTCTTCGCCCGGGATGGTCCAATCCCCTTTACATATTGAACAGGGGACTTTAACTCAGCAAGGGTGAGAGATTTTTCCACTACTCCAGGGAAATTACGTAATAGTAATAGGGTTGGCCCCCATAGAGGAGGTCCACCTCCAGGCCGGGGTGCTTTTCCAAGATCTGATCAACAACTTCCTGGGCATCATCCTCAAGGACCTCTTCTCCCCGGTATATGGTTAGAACGCTCGCCTGAGGAAACCTCTCCAGCATTTTCTCAATTAAATCGAGACAGACCCCACCAATTTCCTGGCCAGCGGAAACCAATTCCTCGTTCAAAAGGCCGATCACCTCCCCGCTTTGAAAGGAAACCCCGTTAAGGCTTCCTTCCCTGACAGCGTATGTGACCTCTCCGCAGGAGACCTTTTCCATTGCCCTCTCCATTGCTTGAAGGTTTTCCTGAAATGATTTTCTCGGTTGAAAAGCCACGCAGGCGGAAATCCCCTGCGGAAGGTTTCGGGAAGGGACAACCCCAACCTTCTTTTTGGCCAGGGCTTTGGCTTGAAGGGCAGTCCCAATGACATTGGGGTTATTGGGAAGGAGGATGACCTCGGTATTAGGGCAAGCGCTTATGGCGTCGAGGATTTCCCCACAGGACGGATTCATGGATTGCCCTCCCTTCACGATTTCCGAGACTCCCAAACTGGAAAAGATCTCTTCGAAACCTTGCCCGTAAGAAACCGCAACGAGTCCTGGCCCCACAACCTGTGTCTGGGGGGTGGAACGCTTAAACTCTTCATATTGCTGCTGCATGTCCTCGAGGGTCAGCTTATCCAAAAAACCTCTCTGGGCAACCTTCTCCAAAACTTTAAAAGGGTCGTTGACGTGAATGTGGACTTTTAAAAGATCCTCGGATCCAACAACTAATAACGAGTCCCCCAGGGGTGCGAGGTCAGCTTCGATCTCTTCCCTTTTTAAATTCTGACCACGAATAAGAAATTGAAGATCGTATCTGTAATCAAGGGATTCCTCTTCCTGGGTTGAAGCTTCGGTGGCTTTTGCTCGCTTTTCGAGAGTTTCGCCGGTGAGGTAGGCCCTCGCCCCTTCAAGAAGGAAAAGGAGCCCTTGACCTCCAGCATCCACCACGCCCGCTTCCTTTAACACAGGAAGGAGATTTGGGGTATTGGCCAGGGAAACCCTTGCGGCTTCCTCAACCTGTTTGAAAAAATCCCCCCAGTCGAGAGCTTTGGCTTGAGAGGCTGCAAGGCTGGCATCTTTTGCCACGGTCAAAATTGTACCCTCAACCGGTTTCATCACCGCTTGATAAGCCGCTTTTACGGCTTCCTGAAAGGCCAGGGCAAGATCAGGGGGAAAAATCAGGTCTTTGCTGTCCAGAGAACGGCACAGGCCCCGGAAAAGCTGTGAAAGGATCACCCCTGAGTTCCCCCTGGCCCCTAAAAGGGAACCCTTCACCACTGCTTCCGTAAACTCCTTCATCGAGGAGGGTTTTCTTTCCTCCAGTTCCTCAAAAGTAGCTTTCAAAGTAAGTTGCATGTTGGTCCCCGTGTCTCCATCCGGGACGGGGAATACATTCAAGGAGTTCACGATTTCCACGTTATTTTCAAGGTTCTGGGACGCGGCTTCCAAAAGCAAATATAAATCTCGAAAATCGAGGCCTCTAATGTCAGACATTATTCCTGGCTATTACTTTCCTTTACCTGGCAGACAACCACATCGAGGGAGAAGTTCTCCAGATGGGTCATCGAGGAAATTCGGTACTTAACCTGCTCCCGGATATTTTCGATCACCTCAGAGATTCGAAGGCCATAAAGAAGGATCACGAAGAGAGTAAGATGAACACCATCCGGATTGATTTTCACCTGGACCCCCTGGGAAACGTTTTCCTTCCCAAATATTGCGGTTATTAGCTCCCCTGGGGTCTTCTTAGCCATCCCAACGACACCATAGCATTCTGTGCAGGCAATCCCGGCGATCTTTGCCAGGGCTTCTCGGGTAATCAAAATTTTTCCAATTTCCTGTGCCATAACAGGATGATTCTAACAAACCCCCTTTTGTTTTGCCAATGCCTGTCCTTTGTGGTATGCTTCAAGAAAATTTTGGACGAGGAGATTTTCTATGGCGAAGTGCGCTGTCTGTGGAAAATCCAGGACCACGGGATACAACGTGAGCCACTCTCACGTTCGCACGAAAAGGACCTGGAAACCCAATCTTCAAAAGGTCAAAACGGTTTGGGAAGGCAAGGTGCAGGTGATCTCTGTTTGCACCAAGTGCCTAAAAGCGGGAAAAGTCCAGAGAGTCATTTAACAAGCATCAAGGAGGACCAAAAATAAGGGCCCTCCTTGTTTTTTTACCCTCAGAATACCCCCCTCAATAATATTGGAAATCCCCAGAGTGCTTCCGGGAACCATTTCCCCATCCTCTAAAGGAAAACGGGCCCCTAAAATATTTATGGAAACAACCCTCCCCAAAGGAATCAAGGAAAAAAGGGATCCTGGTGGCGCTTCCAGTTCAAAAAGGTCCGGAAGAAGGAATATCCTTTCCTTGGCACCGATGATCTGGCCCTTGACCCCCGCCTGGTGGATCTTTAAAAGAAGAAGAATATTGGAAAGAGTGTGGTCCAGTCTCTCCCCCAAACCTCCAATGATTATTATCTCCTCGGCATTTTCCTTTAAAGCAAGATCTACCCCCAGTTCTGAGTCCGTTTTATCCTTGGGGATCGGGAATTGAAAAAAACCTTTGATTTTACCTTTAAATTGCAGAACTACATCGGGGTTAACGGAGTCCAGGTCTCCCAGGAAAAAATCCGGGCTTAAACCATTTCGAAGAAGGGTGCTTATCCCACTATCGCAGGCCACGAGGATGGAATGGGGAACCAGCCCCTCAAACCGGGAAAGGGGGACTGGTTCCCCTCCGACAAAAATCAGGAAGCGGTTTGTTGCACCCACTTTAACCTAGGCCAAAGAAGGGACATAACATAGACCGAAATCATGATTTCCGGGACCATGTAGCTGCTGTTGTAGGCGAGGGAGTAAACCCACGGATTCCAGCCCTCGGGAGCGTAGCTTGAAAAAAAGATTACTCCAGATAAAAAGTGGGCGAAGAGCCTTCCCAGACCTCCGATGGTGATAGAAAGGGCGTAATTTTTCCTGAAAAGGCCAGCCAATCCCAGGAGTCCGAAAGCAATGGGGTAATCGAGGAAAAACTGGGCGGGATGATAGAAATATGGAGAAAGGAGAAAGTCATAGAGGCTGTAAATAATCCCGGCGAAAGCCCCCACCGCCCAACCCCTCTTTAAGGCAAGGTAAAAAATGGGGACCATGGAAGCAAGAGTAATTGATCCACCCTGGGCCCAAATCCGAAAAGAGGGGATGAGTTGACGAGAGAGAAACTTGAGGGCGAAACAAAGGGCAAGCATGATACCGATTTCCACCCAATCTGGGGTTTTGAGCCGTCTTACCTGGGAAAGGATCAGGGAAAGACCCAAAAGAAAAGCGATCCCGAAAGAGATCCAGCCTACCGTGCCAATGTCCATGCTGATACCTCCTTTAACGAAAAAGCCCCCAGCATAGGAGCTTCTCGTTCGTATTTCCCTACGCTGGTATTACCCAGTTCAGGTTCGATGGGTTGGAGCCGGCACAAGCTCCTCTCAGCCAAAAAGGCACCCCATTGTCATTCTCTATTATTAAGAAGAGGAATCTTCCCCGTCAAGGGTTTGGGCTCTCAATTGTCCGCAGGCCGCCTGGATATCCGAACCCCTGGGCTTTCGAATTGTAACATTCAATCCCGATTTCCTGAGGAAATTTTTAAAAGCGAGGATGTAACCCCGAGGAGAAGGGGAGAAAGATGATGGGGATACGGGATTAAAAGGCAGCAGGTTCACATGAAAGGGTTTTCCTCTTAACAAAGAGGAAAGCTTGGAGGCGGAATCAAGGGAATCGTTGATTCCCTTGATCATCAGGTACTCAATGGAAACCACCCTCCCCGAGGCGGAATGGTATTCCTCGAGAAGTTCGAGGGCTCTGGAAATTGGAAGAACATGAGGATGGGGAATAAACCTCTTCCTTTGGTTTTCCTCGGGAAAATGAAGGGAGTAAGCGATCTCCACTCGGGGACCGTTCCTCAGAAACTCTTCCAGCTCCCTCATCCCCACGGTTGACAGGGTAATCCTCCTTTCTCCGAATTCCCCTCCTTCTTTCCTAGTTAAAACTTCAACGGCGCCTATGGTTTCCCTCAAATTCAGCAGAGGTTCGCCCATTCCCATGAAGAGGATTCTTGAGGCTTTCGTACCGCCGAATTTTTCCATCCCCACAACCTGGAAGAGGATTTCTCCCCGGGATAAGTTTCTGCGAAATCCACCGATCCCCGTCTGGCAGAAAAGACACCTTACCGGACATCCAGCTTGAGTTGACAGGCACAGGGAAATCCATTTCTTCCTCGAGGTAAAATATGGAAGAAGAACACTTTCAATCAGCTCCCCATCTTCCAGGGCCCAGAGGAATTTTATTGTCCCATCGGAGGAGCGAGAACACCTTTTAAGGGTGGGGAAGGAGAAGCTATCTCTCAAGACCGCGCGAAATTTTTCAGGAAGGTTGGACATGCTTTGGAAATCAAAGGTTCGTTTTTTAAAAATCCACTCCCAGATTTGCCTGGCGCGAAAAGATGGTTCTCCCGATTCCAGGACAAATTCCTGCAAATGCTCGAAATCCAAATCGAGGATCAACCCCATGTCTCCCCTTCTTCAATCCTATTTCCCTGGAGGAAATCCCGGGCGGACGATGGTTTTCTTCCTTCAACTTGGATGGTCTCCACTTTGAGGGACCCAATTCCGCATCCCACCAACAACTCTCCTTGAATAACTTCCACTTTCCCGGGAGGAATTTCTTTTGAGGATACGCTCACCTTCAAAATTTTTATCCGGACCCTCCTCCCCTTATAATTCCTGAACGTGAAGGCCCCAGGGTTAGGAGTTAAAGCCCGAATCAGATTTTTAATTCTTTCTGCCGGCTCCCTCCAGTTTATCTCACACTCAGATTCTTTAATCTTTGGTGCCCAGGAAGCTTCCCCGGGGGGCTGCTCCAGAGGGTTGATTTCCCCTCTTTCAATTTTCGGGAGCAGTTCAAGGAGAAGTTCCGATCCAATTAGTGAAAGGCGGGATTTTAACTCCCCTGCGTTTTCCTCATCCCCGATTGTAACTTTCTTTTGCGCAATAATTGGTCCCTGGTCCACCTTTTCGGTAAGAAAGAAGATGGATACCCCGGTCTCCTTCTCCCCGTTCATAATTGCCCTTTCCACTGGAGCTGCCCCACGATACTTAGGAAGAAGAGAAAAATGAAGGTTTAAAGAGCCAATGAGGGGGATGGAGAGGATTTCTTTTGGGAGGATGGGGAATGCAATCACCACGAAGAGATGGGGAGACAAATCCTTAAGCTGATTGAGGAACAGGGGATCGTTTAAGGAAAAAGGAGTAAGCACTGGAATCCCCAGTTCAAGTGCTTTCTCCTTCACCGGCGATGGCGAAAGCTTCAAACCCCTACCCCTTGGGGCGTCAGGTCGAGTTATTACCAATACGGGCTTGTATTCCGTGGAAGCAAGCCTCTCAAGGGGAGGAACGGAAACAGCCGGGGTGCCAAAAAACACAATTTTCATCAATCCAGCTCCTCGGGGTCGCATTCTATTTTCATGTTAGCCTTCCGCAAAAAAGGGAGAAAAGTCAACCCCTTTATTTTCCCCGGAATTTTCCCCCAGGGGAAACGGACCAATACTTCCATTCTCCATCTTCCCTTTATTCGGGGCCGGAAGCAAGGCAGAGGTCCGGTAACCAAAAGGGATTCATCCTCCCGGAGAAAGTTGGCGCATTTCTGCGAGAAACTTTGCGCAGATTCCCGGTCGGGATCTTCAAAAAGCACCCTGACGATCCTCTGATAAGGAGGAAACCCTCCCTGTTTCCTGGATTTTAATTCTTCCAGATAAAACTCCCCATCGAGCCAATCTAAGTCTATCTTCCGAGAAACCTGAAGGATAACCTTTTCCGAAGCGATGGATTTGAGGTTTTTGTATAGCTGGAAAGCTTTCTCAGAGGCGGAATAAAATGGCAAACCTATCAGGAAGTCCAAATTAACAATCACCACAAGGGAAACTGGGGGGATGGCATGCCCACGGATAATGCTTGTCCCCAGAAGAATAGAGGAACGATCCTTTTTAAATTCTTCGATCCTCAATCGGACTGCTTCCTTGTTTCGGGCAACCTCCGAATTAACAAGGATTATTTTTCCTCCTTGGAAATCCCTCAATTGAGCCTCAACCCTTTCAAGCCCGATTCCCCGGGTTTTAAGGTTAAATCCTTTGCATTTGGGACAAATGGAAGGAGTCTCCATTCGAAAACCGCAATAGTGGCAGAGCATTTCCTCTCGGTGAGGAGTGAGGGGAATTTCACAGGATGGGCATTCGAAGTTCTCTCCGCAGTCTCCGCAGAAAAGCACGTTGGCCATCCCTTTCCGGTTCAGAAAAATTAAGGTTCTTTTTCCCAGAGCGGAGTTTCGCTTTACCTGGTAAGAAATTTCCGGAGATAGCCCCTGATCCCCCTTGTAATAAAAAATCTCCCTCCTCAAGGGGGGATCTTCTTTTTTGATCATGCTCCTTTCCTTATAGGCTTCGAGGAAAGTTTCAGAGGAGGGTGATCGGGAGAAGAAGTACAATGAAGCCCCTGATTTGCCTGCAAGAATCTTTGAGAGGCGAACGGCAGAAAAATGAGGAGGGGTCAAAACCCTATAGGATGGGTTTTCCTCCTGAAGGATGCAGATCAATTTTAGATTGAAAAAGGGCAAAAATAGGGAGAGCCAGGTTCCCAGGATCAAAAGGGGAGTACTTTTCTGAGCGGAATAAAAAACCTTCGCCCTTCTCATTTTGTTCTCTCCCCCAAAATAAGAATGGGCTTCAATTCCATTCTTTTCAAAAAGATTCCTGAGAGGGGGGATCAAGGAGCTTTCTGGGACAAGAACCAGGGCTTGAGATCCCTGATTGAATGATTGTTTTAGCAATCGTACCAAAAAATTGGACTGTTCCTTCCACGGTGCCCAGAAAAGAAAGGGCTTGATATTATCATCCCTGGGCTCTTGTTCCCTGAGGTCCTCCCTCCTCATTTCAAAAAAATTGGATTCAAAAAGGGACCTGGTTTGGGGAATTTCAAGGACGGAAGCCTCGCCTCCTGAATCTTGGAGGAATTGTACCGTTTTCATCAACCCACTTTTTCTCTTCAAACCCTTCCCGGGGAAATTGAGGGGAGCGGAAAGCACGACTCGGGTCAAAGAACGATCCAGAGTCTCAGGAGAAAGAAATCCGATGACTTGTTTCGGGGAAGGAAGGTAGTTCTCGAAGAGCCACTTGATTAATTCCCCTCGAATGGAGTCGAAATACACCCATCCGGTGTGACTGATGATCTCCTTCGCCCCGTCCTTTGCTGGAGAAGGGCAAACTACATATCCCTCAACAATCCGGTTCCTTCGCCCAAACGGAACCAGAACCTTCTCCCCGGTTTTGAGTACCTCCCCGCTTTTATAAGTATAAAGTCCCTCTCCTCCGAGGAGAGGGACGTCAACTAAAACAAGATAATAATGGAGTGCGATCTCTTCCACGCTTATTGCGTGCTTTCACTCTCCATGTCGCGGATTTTTTCCAAAGCGGCGCTTAGGGGTTTTTGATTTCCCCCTTGGCCTTCTTGTTCAATTTGGTGAGCAATCCTGGCTGCGACAACCACAAGCCGATATTTGTTCTTCCCAACTTTTTCCAGCAACTTTTCAATCTCAGGGTATAGCAAAGGGGCCTCCTCCTTCTTTAAAAAATTGTTCCATCCTCGAAACTCGGTGCTTTTCGGAGAAAATTATCCTTTCAAGGTCGGAAACTGCCACCTCCAGGAGATCATTTATAAGGAAAAAATCATAATACTTCAAGTACTGGAATTCCACCTTTGCTACCTCCAGCCTCCTTTGAAGTGTTTCCTGATCCTCCGTTCCCCTTTTTGTTAATCTTCGACGAAGCTCCTCCTGTGAGGGAGGTAATACAAAAATCAGGACTGATTCCGGAAAACAAGTCTTCACCCTCACCCCGCCCTGAACATCAATTTCCAGGATCGCGTCCCTTCCGCTTCTTAAAGCATCAATTACAGGTTGGCGAGGGGTGCCATAAAGATCTCCAAATACTTGGGCCCATTCAAGGAGGTTGTCGTTTTCAATCTCCTTCCGGAATTCCTCCGGGGTGACAAAAAAGTAATCCTTTCCAAAAACTTCGTTGGGCCTTGGTTTCCTGGTAGTCAGAGAGATGGAGAGGTAGGACTCGGGGTGCCTTTCCATATACCGAGAAACAAGGGTCCCCTTCCCTACTCCGGAGGGGCCGGAAATCACCAGTAAAAGGTTAGGTAGCTTCATTATTCAGGGAGCGTTCTCTTCCTCAGGCTCGAACCGGGAAGCAACAGTCTCAGGTTGGACAGGGGACAAAATAACATATCCACAATCAGTGATGATTACTGCCCTTGTCCTCCGCCCGTAAGTCGCATCAATTAATTTCTTTTCGGCGCGTGCTTCCGAGACAATTCTTTTCACAGGGGCAGAGTCTGGGGAAAGAATAGCAATCACCCTGTTTGCAGTGACAATATTTCCGAAACCAATATTTATAAGCTTTATATCCAAGTTTTATCCTCTTAAGTTATTTAATTTTTGATAATTGGCTTATTTTTGTCAATTTTTAAGGCATTCCAGAATCCGGAGAAAATTATCGGGGAGAGGGGCCTCAAAATAAAGCCTTTTTCCCGAAATCGGGTGAAAAAATTCGAGGGAAAAGGCATGGAGCAGTTGTCCCTTTATTCCCCAGGGATTTGGTTTCCCGTAAACCGGGTCTCCCACAACCGGATGTCCGATAAAAGAAAGATGAACCCTTATCTGATGCGTCCTTCCGGTGTGAGGCCTTAATTCAAGAAAAGTATACTCGGAAAACCTCTTTTTGACTATGAACTCGGTTATCGCTTCCCTTCCGGAAATCCAGGGGGCGACCATTTTCCTATCCTTGGGACTTCTTCCCAGTGGAACTTCGATCCTTCCTTCCTCGGGGCCCACAACCCCGTGAACCAAAGCAAGGTATACTTTTTTTATTTTCCTTTCTTTGAATTGAAGGGAGAGGTTGCTCAGGGCAATTTCATCCTTGGCGACGATGATCAAACCCGAAGTGTCCTTGTCAAGACGATGCACGATCCCTGGACGGTTGTCGGATCCTGGAAGGTGGAGTTGAAACCTGAAAAGGAGGGCATTGACCAAGGTATTTGAAAGCCTCCCTGCTCCAGGGTGAACCACTAGCCCAGGGGGTTTATTGATAACCGCAAGATATTGGTCCTCAAATATTACATCCAGGGGAATGTCTGCCGGTTTTAACTCCCCATTTTCACCCGCGGGAAAAGAAAAAGAAATTTCCTCGCCCCCTTTAAGGATTAAAGAGGGTTTAGCCCCCTTTCCGTTGATTAGGACTTTCCCCTTCTTGAATATCCCCTGGGCTTTGGCCCGGCTCAAGCCAAGAAAAATGGAAAGGGCAAGATCGAGCCTTTTTCCTTTAAATTCTGGAGGGACTTTTATTTCCACTTCTGGAAAATAGAAGCAACAAAAAAAGAAGGATCCCCCCAATAACGATGGAGGCGTCCGCAAGGTTGAAAACTGGCCAAACCCGAAAATCGATAAAATCAACAACCCTTCCAAAGTTCAGACGGTCGAGAAGGTTTCCAGCAGCCCCCCCTAAAACCAGACCAATTGCCACCTGAAAAGAAGGGGGTAACTGGGAGAGAGTTTTAAAGAAAAGAAAGGAAAAAACAAGCGCCCCGCTTGCAAAAATCAAAAAGAAAAAATAAGCCCAGGGGAGGATCCCAAAGGCCGCCCCGGTATTTGAATTAAGGGTCAAAAAAAGAAAATTTCCAATTAAAGGTATGGGCTTCAAATAGGAAAGGGAAGAAAGGGCAAGCCCCTTTGAGAGCTGGTCCAGAAAAACAACGAGAAAAAATACCCCAAGAATGTTCATCGGGGAAGAAAGTTTGCCTCCAGCTTATTTACCAAAGGCTTCAAGGACTCAAGCATCCGGTAATCAGTAAGGTCCAGAGTGAGGGGGGAAATTGAAACCATTTGGTTTTCCACAGCCCAGACATCCGTTCCTTCTTGGGGGGGAATTTCCTCCAGGACACCACCAATCCAGTAATAAGGCCTCCCAAAAGGATCTGTTCGCTTGCTGAGCCGGCTAATATACCGCCTTTTTCCCAAACTGGTTAAGGAAAAACCTTTAATCCGGAAAAGGGGACAATTGGGCACGTTTACATTCAGGAGGACCAAGAAATCGAGCTCCACTGCTGACTTAACCACTTCTTCAGCAACGATTGAGGCGGTTTCCCAATCAGGGTCAACAAAAGTGTTGAGGGAAATGGCTAGGGAGGAAATATCGCAGAGGTATCCCTCCATTGCTCCAGAAACGGTCCCAGAATAAGTCAAATCCTCCCCTAAGTTAGGACCGAGGTTAATTCCGGAAACAACAAGATCGGGTTTTCGAGGTAGAAGATCAAAAATCCCCACGACCACACAATCAGCCGGAGAACCACTCGTTTCCCAAACTTTTACCCGGTTTACAGGTTCCCCCTTATACCTTGCCCTGATGGGCTTGTGCATTGTGATTGAGTGTCCTGCTGCACTCCTTTCCCTTTCAGGCGCAACAACGTAGACTTCGCCATGCTGGGAAAGACGAAATGCAAGGCGCTCTATTCCTGGGGAATCGACTCCGTCGTCGTTAGTTAATAAAAACAGCATCAAGTCCCTGGTTCACGAAGAATGGACTTCAGAAGCCACTTGTCGTTTTCCCGCACAAGTTTGTAGGTGTGCTTCACGGAACTTTTTGTTACCATCGAGGGCCCCCCGAAGATTGGGTTGCTTCCGGATTCAAGAATTGCGAGAAAAGTCGCCTGGACGGTGGCCTCCTGAGGTGTTTGATTAAGGACTTGGGTTTTTAAGTCCTGGTAATCAACCTTGGCATAGGAAATGAATTCTCTTCCATAGAAGCGCTGGACTTCGTCCTTGTAAGAGTCCGCAGTCAGGGATAGCATTTTATCGATATCCATTGATTTCCAGGCTTCAAGCCAGGTTTTAACGAAAGCCTCCGGGCTGGAAATTGATTCCGATGACCTGCAGGATGAGAGGAAACAAAAAGTAATGATGAGGACGAGCATTGCGGTAAAGGCCCCTTTCAGAAATCCCAAATTTCTCATCTTTCCACGATCCATTCTATTATTTTATTGGGCAAATGCCCTCCCCGTAAAATCCTCAAATCCTTTTCCTTGACTTTTAAGAAAGCGGAGAGCAGTTCAAGGCATTCCCTGTTGGCTTTTCCCCCAGAGGGAGGCGACTTCACCCTGACTGTGAAAGAATCTTCCCCCGTCGGGGTTACCAGTTGTTGGGAGGAGGAGGGAATGACTTTTACTTTAAATAGTATCCGCTGAGCCACCCTGAGTTTCAGTGCGGTCGAGGATTTCCAGGAAGGAAGTTAAAAGTGCTTTTATCTCAGCCCGTAAGCGGTGGTATAAAATGCGCATTTCCTCAATCTTGCGGTTGGTCTCTTGGAGTTTCTTCTCCGCCTCCATCTGAGCCCCGCTTTTGATTAATTCCGCTTCTTTCTGGGCGTTACTTTTTACTTCCTCCGCAACCTTTTGAGCAAGAAGGAGAGAGTTTCTCAGGTTTTCCTCCATGGTCCGGTAATCTTCCAGTTTTTGAGCCAAGGCGCTCAATTCCTCTTTTAGAGAGGAGTTTTCCCGGACCAGGGACTCATAATCGGAGGAAAGAGTGCTTAAAAACTCATCAACCTCCTGCCGATTATACCCCCGAAAAGAGAGGGAGAACTCCTTCCGCGAGAGGTCTAAAGGGGTAATTTTTAAGTTTGCCGAGCTATTAGATGGCACCAGACTAAATGGTTATTCCCAACATCAACAGCTTCAGGTATTTCCTTGTCGCAAGGTTCAAAGCGGTAACGGCAACGGGTGTGGAAGACGCATCCCTTTGGCGGATTGATCGGGCTGGGAATATCTCCCTGAAGGATTATCCTTTGCTTTTTCACATCCGGGTCGGGAACCGGGACCGCCGAGAGGAGTGCCTGAGTGTAGGGGTGAAGAGGATTGCCAAAAAGGTCTTCGTTATCAGCGGTTTCCATCAGTTTTCCAAGATACATCACCGCAACCCGATCGGACATGTGCTTCACCACTGCCAGGTCGTGGGCGATGAAAAGGTAGGTCAGATTAAACTTTTCCTGGAGCTCAATCAAAAGGTTGATGATTTGAGATTGAATGGAAACATCCAGAGCGGAGACAGGTTCATCAGCCACGATGAATTTGGGATTCATGGCCAGAGCCCGAGCAATACCGATCCTCTGCCTTTGCCCACCTGAGAATTCGTGGGGGTACCTCCTCAGGTACTCCGGGCGGAGCCCCACGATCTCCATTAACTCCTTAACCCTCTCCTCGCGCTCCTTTTTTGTCCCGATCCCGTGAACAAGCAGAGGTTCGCCGATGATGTCTCCCACCGGGAACCTGGGGTTTAAAGAGCCAAAGGGGTCCTGAAAAATTATTTGCATGTCCCTCCTAAGCATCCTAAGTTCCTGGGGTTTCATCTTGAAGACGTTCTTCCCCTGGAACCATACCTCCCCTTTGGTGGGTTCCATCAATCTCAAGATGGTCCGGCCAACGGTTGTCTTTCCGCTTCCGCTCTCCCCAACAAGTCCTAAGGTTTTTCCCTGGGGGATTTCGAAGCTTACTCCGTCAACCGCTTTAACATCTCCAACGTGCCGACCAATTACTCCCCGGATGATGGGGAAGTATTTCACCAAATTATTGACTTTGATAAAGACGGAATCCTGGTTCATTTTGGTCTCTTCCATGGTTAATCTCCTCCGGGTTTAAGGGGGTAGAAGCACCTAACCCAGTGATTGGGGGTAATTTCCTCAAGCTCTGGCTTCTCTTCCCGGCACCTATCCTGCGCAAAAGAGCACCGTGGATGGAAAGCGCATCCTTTGGGCATGTTATAGGGGCTAGGAACCACTCCGGGAATGGTGGGGAGGGGTTCCTTCGTTTTTTTCCGGTCAAGCCTGGGAATGGAAATCAGAAGTCCTCCAGTATAAGGGTGCCTGGGGGCTTTGAAGATCTCCCGAGCAACCGCGTATTCCACAATTTTCCCGGCATACATTACCGCAATGTGTTCTGCCATCTCCGCTACCACTGCCAGGTTATGGGTAATCAAGAGGATGGCCATCCCCAGCTTTTCTTTCAAGGATTTCATCAATTCCAGAATTTGAGCCTGAATGGTTACATCTAAAGCGGTGGTTGGCTCGTCAGCGATCAAAAGGTCGGGATTGCAGGAAAGAGCCATGGCAATCATCACCCTCTGTCTCATCCCGCCGCTCATCTGGTGAGGATACTCTCGAGCCCTCCGCTCCGGAGATGGGATCCCAACGAGCTCCAGCATTTCAATGGTCTTCTTCCAGGCTTCGTTCCGGGAAACTCCCTGATGAAGCATCACCGCTTCCGCAATTTGATCGCCAATAGTGTAAACCGGGTTCAGGGAAGTCATGGGTTCCTGGAAGATCATGGAGATTTCCGAACCCCGGATTTTGCGCATCTCATTCGGACCCTTCTTCAAAAGATCCTCTCCCTTGAACCAGATTTCTCCTCCCACGATTTTCCCAGGAGGGCTTTGGACAAGCTGCATGATCGAGAGGGAGGTCACACTCTTGCCACATGCGGATTCCCCTACCAGGCCCATGGTCTCTCCGGCAAAAATCTGAAAACTGACGTCATCAACGGCGGGGACCACACCTTCGTCGGTATAGAAATAAGTCTTGAGGTTTTTTACATCCAGAAGCACTTGGTCTTTCAATTTTTCACCTCATTTAAGTGGAAATCAGATCTTAAGGCGAGGATCAAGGGCATCCCTTAAACCGTCACCCATGAAATTAAAGGAAAGAACAGTAATGAACAGGAAAAATCCCGGGTAGAAAATCAACCAGGGCCCGTTTCCGGGGGCAAAAATGTACTCAGCCGCGGTCTGAAGGATATTTCCCCAGGAAGGCAGTGGTGGTTGAATCCCTAACCCAAGGTAGCTTAAGGCAGCTTCTCCAACGATATTCCCTCCCATCGCCAGGGTGGTTGAGACGATGATAGGAGCCATGGAATTTAAAAGGAGGTGTCGGACCATTATTCGCCAGTTGGAAGCGCCAACTGCTTTAGCTGCTTCCACAAATTCCATATTTTTTAGGGAAAGAACCACACCCCGGACCAAACGAGCGTCTCCCATCCAACCAAAGGCCACAAATATCCCGACCAAAGTCCAGAATCCTGGTCCAAAAGCCATAGCAAGAACCAAATAAAGAGGAATGTAAGGAAGGGACATCATTACGTCAGTGAAACGCATCAGGGCTTCGTCGATCCAGCCTCCAAAGAAAGCGGATACAACTCCGATTAATGACCCGATCAGTACGGAGGCGATCGCTGAAATGAACCCTACCGCAATAGAAACCCTCCCGCCATAAAGAATCCTGGCAACCACATCCCTTCCCAGGTCATCCGTTCCGAACCAGTGTTGGGAGGAGGGAAGAGCGTAACGACCGGTCAAATCCTGGGTAACGTAGTCGTTCCCTGTGAAATAAACATAAAGCGGGTACCCGGCATAACAGGCAAAAATCATGAACAGGATTACAATACCGCCAAACATTGCCAGTTTGTGCTTCCGGAACCTGGTCCAGACCATCTGCCAATAGGAGAAGGACGGAGCTAATTCAATTGTTACATCACCTGGTAAAGCGGTAGCCATTTTTGTCCTCCTAAGAGTAACGGATTCTTGGGTCTACGACCGCATACAGGATATCCGCCACAAGGTTAAAAAATATGGTGATCACAGCAAGGAAGAGGATATCGGTCATTGCCACGGCGTAGTCCTTTCCGAGGACTGCTTGATAGAGCATCCTTCCCACTCCTGGGTAGGCGAATACGGTCTCGGTGATCACAGCGCCGGCAAAAAGCCCGGGGATGGATAACGTCAGGATAGTAACCATGGGAATTAAAGCGTTTCTTAAGGCGTGTTTGTAAATAACCCGGTTTTCCGGAAGGCCTTTTGCCCGAGCCGTCCTCACATAATCTGCCCGAATTACCTCGAGCAAGGAGGAGCGCATGTACCTGGTCCAGTGCGCCATGTTGTAAATCGCAAGGACCATGGTCGGGAGGAAAAGATGCCACAATCTATCGTAAAAGGTCCCCTGGTAAGACTTTCCGAAGGACATGATATCCCCCGCGGGGAAGAGCGGGAAGCCGAATAACCTCGAGGGGATTAAATGGAAAATGATGATAGACATCAGGCCAAGCCAGAAGGTGGGGAGGGACATTCCAAGAAAGGAAAGGGTAGTGAAAGTGTAATCAAAGGTTGAGTACTGCTTTAGAGCTGAATAAATCCCAATGGGGATAGCAATGATCAAAGAAATGATCAAGGAAGCTCCCATAAGGATCAGGGAATTGGGCAAAAAGAGCATTATCGCCCCAAAAGCAGTCTGATTCGGCCAGATTCGAGACCATCCCCACTCCCCTTGCATAATCTGCTTTAACCAGTGAAAGTACTGGGTATAAAGGGGGAGAGGCCTCCCTTCGGCATCAACCAACCCCAATCTCATCTTCTCCCTCAGGATATCTTCAGGGTGCACCCGGGGGTTCAACATAATCATGTATTCCGCAGGGTCAGGGCCTGATAAACGGAGGAGCAGGAAGGTGAGGATGGAGATGAGAATCAAAATGGGGATCATTTGTAGGAACCTGCGAACTATATAGGTAAACACTTTCGATTCTCTCCTTTATGAGGTTCTTTTTTTAACATCTAAAATTGAAATCTTTAAATTTGTACTAAATTTAAAAAAAAATATCAACTATTCCTTTTAAGTGTGGTAGCCCCTTTCGGGGCTACCACACCTCTTAATTTAAATCTTCAGGGAGAAGTATTACTCCCAGTACCAGTAAGCGACATTCCAGGTGATCGAGGACCAGTTAGGGTCATCAATTCCCTGGAGGCGAGCTTTATAGAGCGCGGCGTCCGCGGTAAACAGAAGAGGAACTACCGGCATATCCTGAAGGAGAATCTGCTGGGCCTTGAGGTTGGCTTCCTTTGCCTTGGCGATGTCGAAGGTATCCTGAATTACCTGAGCCCACTTATCATACTCGGGGTTGGAGTAGCCGCAGTAATTCTGGCCCTGAGGGTTCTCTGGCCAAGCGATGCGGTCGCCACGGAAGACGTCGGTAACAGGATAACGAGGATCGGTGGAACCCCAAGCGAACTCGACCATGTCAGGGTAACCCCTCTTGTATCCGGCCCAACTGTCGGTGAAGAACACGCCACCGGGTTTGAAGTCAAGGTTAACCTTGATGCCCACGTCGGCCAGGTTCTTTTGCCAGATTGTGGCCATCTGCTGGCGGTCAGTCCTGTTGGTGGTGGAAAGTTGAACCTCTAACTTCTTTCCACCCTTATCGCGAATTCCGTCCCCATCCGTGTCCTTCCAGCCGGCTTCGTCAAGGAGTTGCTTGGCTTTTTCAGGATTGTATGTGGGAACCAGATCTAAGCCAATCTCTTCGGCTGTGACAAAGACAATGGCCACAGCGGGCGGGCACATTGAGAAGGCAGGGGGTTCATAGCCCTTGTAAAGGACCTGGGATGCCTCTTCACGGTTTACAGCATTTGCGATGGCCAAGCGGACTTTGCGTCCGGACTCGGGATCGTCAGGAGGGTTAAAGATGGGGTGCTTCACGCCATCGTAGTTCCAGAGGTTGAACTCGATGTGTTCGGTGTAAGTGGAGGGGTGAAGTTCATAAACCACTCCGGGAATCCGGTTCAGGTTGTCGATGGCGGTTGCGGTGGTTACACCAATTCCTGGGATGGTGAGGTCCAAATCGCCAGAGGCGATTCGGGCGTAAATGGTGGAAGCATCGGGGATGAAGAGCCAGATGAGTTTCTTGATGTTGGGTTTGCCGAAGTGGTAGTCATCGCGGGCAGAGAGGGTCATAGAGGAGCCTACGGTCCAGGAGTCAATCTTGTAGGCGCCATGGCCAAGGGGATAGGTGTTGACATCGGAGCGGAAGAAGCCCTCGGGGTTGGTGGCTACGAGATCAGCGTATTTGTGCTTGGCAAGAGAGAAGGCGGGACCATAAACGGCACCGGATTTCTCCGAAGAATAGACAACCTTTAAAGTGTAGTCGTCAAGCTTCTCAATGCTCACAACTGCATCCTCAGGATCACGGGAGTCAGCGGGAATGGCTTCATTAATTAAAACCTCGTGCCCAAAAATGGCATCGTCAAGGGTCACTTGAACGCCGTCGGACCAGTATACTGGAGTCTTGCGCAGGTGCCAGGTGACCTCCATGGTACCATCCTCGTTGAGTTTAACAAGCCCGTTCTCCAGGGAGGGAACCTCCTGAGCGAAGATGGGATAGTAAACGCCCTTCTGAGTAGTCCCTTTCCCTTCGGGAGCGATCCCGATCCAGCCATCAAGGGTGCAGTTCAGGATCTGGCTCTTGGCCGCCATGTTGTTGTGGTAGGGATACATTTTGGCTGGCTCTTGAGCCATACCGATTACCACCTGTCCGCCCTGTGTCGGGGGTTTCATGGCATGATAGACAGCGTAAGCGGTCTCACCACGGGTAGCGGCCTTCTGAGGCTCGATTGTCCTTCCGGGATGGTAGGTGAGGATCTGAACATCAGCATGGTAAGCGATGGTCACTGCGCCCCATGCCCACTCGGAGACGGCAGCGCAGTCGTTCGCCTGGACGAAGGCTTCCTGATACTTCTTGGCATCCTCCTCGCGTCCCAGCACCCTGATCATCAAGGTGGCCATCTGCTCGCGGGTGATGTTCTCCTCGGGGTGGAAACCGCCATCCGGGAACCCCTTGACCCATCCCTTGTCAGCCACGGCCTCAATGAAACCTAAGGCCCAGTGGTCAGCGGGGACATCGTTGAAGGTAGAGGTGGTGAACCCGGTAGTGTTGAGACCGAAAGCCACAGCCACAAGCTTGGCGAATTGGGCCCTGGTAACTTCCTGATCGGGCTTGAAGGTACCATCCGGGAATCCGGAAACTACGCCGGCCTCCACCAGTTTGGTGATCTCCTTCTCAAAGGGATGGCCGGAAATGTCGGAGAGGGTCACCGCGCCAACCTTTGGGGTGTAGGCCAGGGTGAGCACCATCAACGCAGCAATTGCCAGTACTAAAAGTTTCTTCATTCTCACTCCTCCTTGTTAAGAATTCCCTTACTCAAAAACAAACCCTCTTTTTCTCCCTTCAATCACCTCCTTGATGAATTAATAAAATGCAATCCGGTAATTCAACCCTTCCTGGCTGGGAGGGTTATGCGGAAAACCGGAATCCTTCCAGGCAATTTCTGTCGATTTACCTTCATAATTTCCGGGATTAATTCCCCTGATTAAATCAAGAGAAAGAGGGGAAAGCAAGAGCAGGACCCCTATGCAAAAGACCACGAGAAGAGCATAGGAGGGGGCGAACCTCTTTCTGCCTTTTTTCTCCTCAAAAGCCTTCACCTGTTCCCAATTAAGGTTGGGAGCCAATTGAGGGGATCCGAGGAAAAGTTCTTTCCTAAGGTTTACAAGAAAAGACTTCTCTTTATTGAGAGCTCTTTGACAGTTGGGGCAGTCTTGAAGGTGTGATTTCAACCATTCAGCTAAATCGCCGTCAAGATCATTGGAAATGAAAGCTTCGAATAGACTTCGAGCCTTTTTACAGCTCATAAGCTTCCTCCTCGGAAGGGTTCCAGAGTCCTTGACCCTCGAGATCCGCTTTTAATTTTTTCAAAGCGGCATTTAAGCGGGACTTAACGGTACCGAGGGGGCATTTTAAAATCCTGGCAATTTCCTTCTGGCTATAGCCCTCAAGGTACCTCAATACAATAACGGCCCGGTATGGAAAACTTAACCTGCTTACCGCTTCCATAACCCCGATGGAGAAGGGGCTATTCTCCCGCAGGTTGACCTGCACCATGCTCATGTCGCCAAAAAGGCTCAATTTCTTCCTTTCTCTTAAAATTGCACAACATTTGTTAATTAGAATCCGCGTAATCCAGGTCTTGAAGTAACGCGGTTCCCGCAATTGCGGGAGGTTTTTATAAGCTTTTAGAGCCACATCTTGAAGCGCGTCGTAAGCGTCACTTTCATTTTCCAGGATCACGCAAGCGGTCCGGTAAAGACTATCCTGGACCTGCTCAAAAACTTGGATGAAAGCCCCCTTATCCCCAGCCTGGGCGAGGCCAACAAGCTGGCAAAATTCTTCGGAATGCTTTTCATCTCTATTAAATAGATTTTCTTTTTCCAAATTTGGTTCGCAATTCTTTAAAAAATTTTTTCCAAAAAATTATATTTTCAAGGCCAAGCCCCTTCAATGAATTACAACTCCGGGAAAAGGTCCCGAGAGTCGAAAGGCCTTTCCTGGTCCCAGCTTTTCCTCCTTGTTTCTTCAATGGTCACAGAACTGGGAGCGAAAAGAAAAACCGATTCCGCAATCTTCTCTACGGATCCATTCAAAGCATAGATTGTTCCGCTCAAGAAATCGATGCACCTTCGGGCGGTTTCGTGGTCCATTTTTTCAAGATTCACGACCACTGGTTTTCGGGCCTTGAGGTTGTCAGCAACTTTTCTCCCTTCGTCGAAGCTCTCAGGCTCAAATAGGACAATGGTGCTCTGCTTTCTTTCTGGAGCTAAGGGTTCCTTCTCAAACTGAACGTTTTCCACCCTTTCATCCTCCTCCTCGGGTTCCTCTGGGGTCCCAAAAAATTTCTTTAACCAGTTCAACCCCTCTTCCTCCTTTCGCCAAAAATTGCCCTACCGACTCTAATAATTGTCGCCCCCTCCTCAATTGCCTGGGTGAAATCCTGACTCATTCCCATTGAAAGATGATTCAATTTTACTCCAAATCTGTTGTTTATGCTTTCAAGGAGTTCCCTCATCCTGCGGAAATATATTCTGGCCTCTTCCGGAGAGCAAAGAGGGGTAATAGTCATCAGTCCCTCAACTGAAAGAAAGGGAAGGGAAAGAAGGCGGCCGATTTCCTCAAATTGACCGGGAAGAAGGCCACCCTTGTTGGGATCCAACCCGATATTAATTTCCAGAAGGCATCTTGTTTTTTGGGAATTAAGCTCCCCAAATGCGTTTACGACCTCCCCAATTCGCAAGCTGTCAATGGAATGGATCAGGTGAAAAAAGCTAGCGACTTTCTTGGCTTTGTTTCTTTGGAGGCGGCCGATGAAGTGCCACTTCAAAGGAAATCGAGAAAGAGAAATGATTTTGGGGTAAGCCTCCTGGAAGTAATTTTCCCCGAAATCCTTAAGACCACATTCGATCGCTTCGAGGATTCTTGCCACTTCTACCCCCTTTGACACGGCGACTAATTGAACCTCCGAAGAAGCTCTTCCCACTTTCAAGCAGGTTTTTTCGATCTCCTCCCTTAATTTTTCGATTCTTTCTCTGATATTCACGGCTCTACCTTAACTCGAACCCCTGGAGTAACCCCGGAAACTGCGAGGTTAGAACCATCTCCCCCGAGGACTTCCACCGGGACAAAATCCGAATCCCCCTCTCCCTCAAGAAAAACCCCTAACTGGCCATCCTTAACGGAAAGAGCCTTTTTAGGAATTATCGCCACATCCTTTAAAGAGCCATAAATCAAAGTCAAGCTTCCAGTAGGGGTTTTCGCCAGTTCTGGAATTAAGTCGCGGGTTAAAATTGTCAATTTCCATTCATCCCCAGCTTTTTCCAGGGATTGAAACTCCCCCCAAATCTCCTGGGTTAAAAATGGGAATTTCAAGCCAAGAAAGTTCTTTCCGGATACCTTTGATGCTTGCTCTCCAGCAAGGGGGATTTCGATTGTCCCCTCCTCAGGAAAAATTTCGAAAAGAAGAGCCCCGGCTTCCACCTCGCCCTTTGCCCGAAAAACCACGATCCCTCCGGATTGAGCTTTATACACCCGGGAGCTCTCTCCCTGGACAATACAGACCTCATCCTGAAATCTGACCTTTTCTCCGTCCCCAACTAAAGGGAATAAAGAGCCTGAATTTTGGGAAAAGGATTTTTCCCCCTGGCTTTCAAAGGAATAATCCGCGGAAAAGCTTAAGTTTAGGTCTCCGATCTTAACCTGAAAAAGCTCGGTCTGGCTTTTTTCACTGAGGAAAAACCAAACTCCCAGGAAAATCAAGAGGCTGACAACGAGGGCAATTTTTGTGTTCATCTCTATTTTTTGGCATTGTCCCTCATGATTTTTCGGAGTTCAGAAAGGAACGTCCCCAAGTCCTGAAATTGGCGATACACGGATGCGAAGCGGACGTAAGCTACCTCGTCGATTTTTTTCAATTTAGAAATTACCAACTCTCCGATGTCGCTCGAGGAGACCTCCCCTTCCATCCTGTTGCGAAGCTCTTTTTCAACTTCATCGACAAGGTTCTCAAGAACATTCATGGGGATCGGGCGTTTTTCACAGGCTTTCTGTAATCCTGAAAGGATCTTGTTCCGGTCAAAAACCTCCCTCCTGCCGTCCTTCTTCCGCACCCAGAGCTTAATCTCCTCCACCCTCTCGTAGGTCGTGAAGCGACGGCCGCAATGGGAACATTCGCGCCTTCTCCTAATGCCTCCTTCTTTCGTGGAGCGGGAGTCTATTACCTTTGTGGCCTGCTTACCACAGAAAGGACAACGCAATTATTTTCTCTTCAAGAAAGAGGGGATTTCGATATCCTCTCCCACATCCTTCAAATCGAAGGAAAAAGAGGGACTTGGGGGGACTTGGGCTTCGGGGGAAGGGCCCGGGGCTGGAGGGGTTAATCGGGATTCCTTGCGAAATCTGGAGTCGAAACCAGTAGCGATTACGGTTATCTTTATCTCGTCTTCCATATTATCGTCGATTACCGAGCCAAAGATGATGTTTGCCTCTGGGTCAGCGATTGAACTGATCACGCTTGCCGCTTCATTAACCTCCGCAAGGGTCATGTTCTTTCCTCCAGTGATATTGAAGAGAAGGCCCTTTGCCCCCTCAATGGAAGCCTCAAGGAAGGGACTGGAAATGGCCATCTTTGCCGCAGCTTCGGCCCGGTTCTCCCCGCTTCCTACTCCAATACCCATTAAGGCGCTCCCCGCGTTCCTCATTATGGTATTTACATCAGCGAAATCAAGGTTGATCAAGCCAGGGACAGTAATTAAGTCGGAGATTCCCTGAACACCTTGTTTGATAACTTCGTCAGCCATGCGGAAGGCCTCGATCAGCGTTGTATTTTTGGGGACGACCTGGAGAAGTTTATCATTGGCGATGGTGATCAAAGTGTCAACCTTTTCTTTTAACTTATCCACACCATGCTCGGCAATTTGGGCTCTCCTCCGTCCTTCGAAGGAAAAAGGCTTTGTGACGACAGCAATTGTCAAAGCCCCGAGTTGTCGGGCAACCTCCGCGATGATGGGAGAGGCACCGGTTCCAGTTCCTCCCCCCATTCCGGCAGTGATGAAAACAAGATCAGCTCCCGCAAGGGCTTCAGCGATAATGTCCCGGGATTCCTCCCCTGCCCTTTCCCCAAGTTCGGGGTTGAACCCAGCACCCAATCCTTTAGTAACCTTGGGACCGATCTGGATTTGCCGGTCGGCAAGAGACAATTTAAGGACCTGGACATCGGTATTGATGGCGATGAACTCAACATTTTTTATGCCCGCCTCAATCATCCGGTTGACTGCGTTTGTGCCTCCACCTCCGACCCCCACTACCTTTATGTTGGCTGGGCTCTCCTCCCACGGATCATACAGGCTCATCTATTTCCCTCCTTCATTTAGCGTAAACTTCCGAATATTCAAAATGTAGCTCCTTTTTTCCATCTTTCTGGGCCCGACTTATATACAACTCAAGATAAGGAATATGCCTTTCATAATTATTCAAAGAGAAAAAACAATCCAACCCATCATTCAATTGTAAAACCACCCTTTCAGCCGATTCCACTTTAAAGGCTTCAATCGTTTTAATTAGTCTATCAGGAATGCGGGAAAAAAAGGTAGTAATCCCCCTTGTTACCTCCGGAAGTAGTGGCCAGGAAAAAAAGAATCCTGTTATGGTTGGGGAAACCCGCTGGTTCTCCGCGAATTCACCGGATTCAAACAACTCCCAGGACTTCCCCTCCCAGGAAAAAACAAGGAGGACTTTGTACCGGGACCACCTGATCAAGAGGTCAAAAGGGAAAAACCGCTCGAGGATAACGTCCTTAACCCCGCGGTCAAAGTTCTTTAAACTCATCAAATCTGGCAATTTTCCCGTGATGAACGATTGTCCAATCATCGTGTTCTTTAAAGGCACGGTGTCAAAATCTGCTCCGAGAACCTCAACACCGCCAACCGGAATGGAGACTTTTAAAAAAACCCAGGCTGTCCCCAAAGCCAAAAAAAGAATTAGAAAAAGTGCCACGATTTTCATCCTTTATAGGGCCTCAAAAATTCCTCAAGTTCCTCCGGCCAATTGCCGATGATCTTGAGTTCCGGTTCAAGGGAAATTCCGAATTTTTCCTCCACTTCTTTCCTCACCCGTGCCATTAAGGTTCCTACATCGATGGCTCTGGCGTGATTGAAGTTGACTATGAAATTAGCATGAACGGGAGAAACCATCGCCCCTCCCTGAGTCCAGCCCTTGCACCCCGCGTCCTCGATCAATTTTCCCGCAAAAGCGTTATCCGGATTCCGAAACACGCTCCCGGCAGAGGGATAATTCAAGGGTTGAACCTTCCTCCTTCGCTGGAGAAGGTCCTCGATCCGGAGGAAGATTTTGTCGGGATCCTCCCTTTGAAGAAGAAGCTCAACCTCGAGAACCACCCACTTCCCGGAATCAAGGATGCTCTTACGGTACTGGAACTGGAGGTCGTCGTTTCTCATCTCCACAAATTCCAGGCTTTTGCAATCCAGGGCCCAAACTTTTTGGACGTGTTGACCCATGTGAAGGGTACTCGATCCTGCGTTCATCACCACAGCACCCGCAACAGTACCGGGAATGCCAACCGCAAAGGGCCAGCCGAATAATCCCTGTTTTCCTGCCTGATTTATTAAATGACAGAGGTCTGTTCCCGCGCCGGCGATCACCTTTTCCCCGGAGAATTGAAACCCGTTGAACACCCCGGAAATCTTAATCACCATCCCCTCAAAGCCCTCATCTGAGACCAGTAGATTTGTCCCGTTGCCTATTATGTAATAGGGGATCCCTTCTTCATGGCTAAAAATCAAAGCCTTCTTCAAATCCTCAACATCCTGGGGGAGGCAAAAAATCCGAGCTGGTCCTCCAATTTTATAAGAGGTATGTCTGGACATGGGCTCCCGATAAAAAACGGGCCCTTTGAAGCCGGTTTTTTCCAAAACCTTCTCACGCATCAATTTCATCGATTGATCTCTCCGATAGTCTATCAATATCTCCGGGTCCAATAAACACCAAAAGGTCGCCGGGCTGCAAAACCATTTTCAATTCCTCAAAAACCCTATCTTTTTGAACAAATCGCACAAATTTCTCGGGAAAGGAAGCCATGATTTCGCCTCTAAGTTCTTCACCGGTTAGCCCGAAAGTAATTTGTTCTCCCGCTGAAAAGATGGGAAGGATGAAAACAATATCCGCGAGCCGGAAAGCTTCACCGTAAGATCCCCTGAGGGCCTTAATTCGGGAATAGCGGTGGGGCTGGAAAACGCATACGATCCTTCGATTAAGAGGCTTTAAAGCTTCAAAAGTCTTCTTGATTTCATTGGGGTGGTGGGCATAATCGTCGAAAATCAAAATGCCCCCCTTTTCCCCTAATTTTTCCAGCCTTCTTTTTATCCCCCGAAACCTTGCCAAAATTTGGATCGAGTTTTCCACTGGAATTCCTTCCATAAAGGAAATGGCAATTGCCCCAAGGGCGTTCAAAAGGTTAAATTTCCCCAAAAGGGGGATAAAAAGTTCAAACCTCTTTCCCCTGAAAGTGAAACTCCCCCCTACCCCATCCATTCGCGGTTCAATTTCCCTTAAACAGAAATCCGCCCCTTCCTCCTCTCCAAAGGTCAAAAGGGGTCTATCTTGAACGCCAAGCAATTTTTGAGATTCAAAAGAAAGCACCAGGTTTCCCGAAACAGAGGAACAGAATTTCCAGAAACCACTCTTCAAACCGGGAAAGCTTCCCCAGAAATTCAGATGGTCCTCGCTTAAATTGGTGATCACCGCCCCATGGGGTCTGATTTTCAAGAAGGATCCGTCGCTCTCATCAGTTTCGAGGATAAAATATTCTCCCTCCCCGCGAAACGCTCTTTTTTGATAATTGACAATTTCCGCGCCATTGTAAAATGTGGGAGAAAATCCAAATTCCCGAAAAATAAAACCGATCATTCCCGTGGTCGTTCCTTTTCCGTGAGTTCCTGCCACAGCGATTGTTTTTTTGCCCTTTTGAAGTTCCATCAAAGCATCCATCCGGTGAAAGATAGGGATTCCCCTTCTCAAGGCGGCCAGAAGCTCAGGGTTTGAGTCCGGGATGGCCGAAGAAATTACCACCCCTTCCGCATCTTTGAGGTGATCAGGATGGTGGGTGGGGAAAGCAATTACTGAAGCCTGTTCAAGTTTCAATTTCAGGTGGTCCTCCAGGTAGTGATCGGAACCAGAAACTTGAAAACCAAAATCCTTGAGCAAGAAGGCCAGGGAAGACATCCCCGTTCCCCCTATCCCGATTAAATGTAACCTCTTTGGAAGGCTCATTTTTGGAACCTCTCCCATAAAACTGAACATATCTTTGAAGTCGCATCACGCCCGGGGATCTTCAAGGCACATTCCCTCATAATCTTCAGTTTTTCCTGGTCCTCAAAAAGAGCCCTGACAGTTAGCAACAGGTTTTCAATCTCACTTTCGGGGACAACAACGCTTGCCCCCGCTTCTTCAAGGAAACGGGCATTGGCCATCTGGTGGTCATCCGCGGCATATGGAAAAGGAATCAGGATTGATGGAACTCCGCAGGAGACCGCCTCCCAAAGGAGACCCGCCCCAGCCCTCCCGATGTATAAATCGCTTCCGGAAATCCACAAGGGCATCTGGGGTTCGAAGGGTTTTAGAAATAGCCTTTCAGAAGTTGGCTTTAACTGCTCCCTTATAGCCTCATGGTCTCCGCGACCAGTAACCCAGAGGACAAAGCATTGGGGCTTTGAAAGGAGAAAGGGAACAAGTTTTTGAAATTCCCGATTGAGGGACCTGGCTCCTTTGCTCCCGCCGGCAAGGATGACGAGAAAAGCCTCTTGGGGGAGATTCAGGATCCGCCTCGCTTCCTCCCGGGGAAGAAGGAGGTCTTCCCTGATCGGGTTCCCCACTACCAAAAATTTCCCCTTCAAGAACTTCTCCGAGCCGGGAAAGGTCAGAAAAGTGGTGTCCGCGGAACGGGAGAAGAACCTGGTGAGTTTTCCGGGGATCATGTTCTGCTCGAGAAGGAAATAGGGAGTCTTGGAAATCCTGGAAGCCAAAATGGCTGGGAGGCTAACGAAACCACCCCCTCCCACCACGGCGTCGGGTCGAAAGGAAAGGAAAAGAAAAAGGGCCTGGATGGATCCCAGAAAGGCAAGGAAAAGGGAAAAAACAATCCCCAGAAGATCCCTCCGATTGCTTTGAGGGATTAGCTTGGCGAACCGCAATCCAATTTTCTTTGCCTCTTGTTCTTCAAGGGAATCCCCCTGGCCCAAAAAAAGGATATCCCCGGGGGGTAATCCTTTCTTTAAAAGGTGTAAAGCGAGGGAAATCAGAGGGAATACATGCCCGCCGGTCCCTCCACCGGAAAGGATTAACCTCATTTCCAGGTTTCCTCTTCTCTGGCAATTCGGGCAAGAATTCCACAACAAGCCATGGAAACGAGCAGGGATGTTCCCCCGTAGCTTAAAAAGGGAAGGGTGATCCCCGTCACCGGTAAGGCTCCACTGGCAACCCCGATGTGAAGGAGAGCTTGAATCCCAAATAAACTCGAGATCCCCACGGCCAGAAGGGAGTTAAATGGTTGCCGGCTCCGAAGTCCAACCTGCAAACCTGAAAGGACAAGTGAAAAGAAAAGGCCCAGAAAGATCGCTACTCCGAGAAACCCAATCTCCTCCGCCAGGATGGAGAAGATGAAATCATTATATGCCTGGGGAAGCCATTGAAATTTCTGGACGGAAAGCCCCAGCCCTCTTCCCAGAAATCCACCGGCTTTGACCCCAATTAGCGATTGAATCTGGTTATACCCGGTTCCCAGGGGATCGGAACCGGGATTTAAGAAGGAGAGAACCCTAGACCTGGCATAGGGGATCGTCCATATGAGGACCCCGAAACCCCCCGTAACGAGGGGGGCACCGATGGCAATCTGCTTTAAGGGCATCCCCCCAGCGAATAGGAGGATAAAAAGCACCCCCAGAAGAGTAACTGCGGAACCCAGGTCGGGCTCTATGGCAATTAGCCCAACGGGTATCAACCCCAAAAAGAAGGCGATTGTCCACTTTTTCCAGTCATTATGAGAAAGACCGGAGGTAGAAAAAAAAGTGGCGAGAAAAACAATTGCCCCGATTTTCAGAATTTCCGAAGGTTGAAATTGAAAACCACCTATGTACACCCATCTGGTCGAACCTCCTGATGAAATGGCGAAGGGGCTTATAAGGAGGGCCATCAGGGCAATTGAGCAACCGAAAATCCAGAATCCGTACCGTTTTAGGAATTTTAGGGGAAAAGAATAAAAAAGAAGGAAGGCAATCAAACCCAGAAAAAAGGATATTGCCTGTCTTTTTAGCATGTAAAAAGAATCGTTGAACTCCTTAAGGGAAATCCAGGAAGTGGCGCTCCCGACGATTAAAAGCCCGAAAAGGGAGAGACAAAGCATGAGGATAATTATCGTCTGGGGTCTTACCCGCACTTCTCCTCCTCGAGTACCATCTCCCGAAATACCTCTCCCCTGTGCTCGAAATCCTTGAACATGTCAAAACTGGCACAAGCAGGGGAAAAAAGGACTACATCTCCAGGTTCTGCAAGGGACCTGGCTCTTTTTATCACTTTCTGAAGGTCGTTTTCTTCCACAGTAAAAGAAAAAAAACCATGTTTCCGACAGGTCTCAGCAATCCTTTCCTTGGTCGCTCCAAAAAGAACCAGGTGTTTGACTTTACATTTGAATCCCAAAATCAGGGGGGAAAAATCTGATTGCTTCTCGCTTCCTCCGGCGATTAATATTACCGGGCGATCGATGGCCGAAAGGGCTCTCAAAGTGGAAAGGGGGTTTGTGCCTGAAGAGTCATTGAGGTACAGGACTCCATCAATCTGGCAAACCTCCTCTAACCGGTGAGGGACGCCGGGAAAAGTTTTCAGGGAGCGGGATATCCGTTCTGGGGGAATTCCCAAGATCATCCCACAAGCCGCAGCTGCCAGGGCATTTTCAGGGTTGGCCCTAAGGACTAAAGGAAGGCTGGAAACCTGGCAAACCGGAACCTCCTCCTGATCTTTCAAAAGGACCTTATCCTCCTGGAGAAAAGATCCAAATGAGGGCAAGATACGGGAGGAAAAGAAAATGGATTGAGCCCGGGATGGGGTCTCGCTTGACCACTGGTCATCGAGGTTTCTCACAACCCAATCCTCTTCCATCTGGTTCATCGTGATTCGAGATTTTGCCCTGCGGTAATTTTCCAGTGTGCCGTAGCGGTCGAGGTGATCTTCGGAGAAATTCAAAAGTATGGCTATCCAGGGGCGAAAACGGTGAATGTATTCCAGCTGGTTGGAAGAAATTTCTGAAACAATCAGGGAACTTGGGGAAGCCTCAAGGGAGATCTTCACTAGAGGGACCCCAATATTCCCTCCCAGAAAAACTCTTTTTCCGGTTTCTTTTGCCAGGTGGGCAACAAGTGAGGAGGTTGTGGTCTTGCCGTTTGTTCCCGTTACAGCGATGATCGGAGCTTGAGCAATTCGATAGGCGAGTTCGATTTCGCTCCAAATCTCAATTTTCCTTTTTCGAGCTTCCAGGAGTACTGGAGCATCGGGCTTAATCCCCGGGCAGACGATCAAAACATCCTTTTTGAAAACTTCCTCCGAATGCCCTCCAAGCTCAAAAGGGATACCCCATTCCTCTAAAAGCCTGGCTTCTTCGGAGTAAATGTCGATGGAACCTACCTCGCTCAAAAACACATCCTCACCCAGGGCTTTAAGAACTTTTGCTGCCTCCAGCCCTGATTTGCCACGCTTTCCAATCCCAATAACACCGAAGCTTTCCTTCATCTTTTAAACCCAGATAAAGAGGAAGGCTAAACCAATAAATAGGAGATTCAAAAGGGCGAAGCGGACCACAATTTGGGTCTCCGACCATCCTGAAAGCTGGAAGTGGTGGTGAAGAGGGGCTCTCTTGAAAAACCTCTTGCCCCCGGTCCTGCGGAAATACCCAATCTGGACAATTACAGACATAGTCTCCAAGACGAATACCATCGCAATAAAGGGGAGGAACAAAGGAATGTGGAGGATCAAACTCAACCCCGCCATAGCTCCTCCAAGGGCCAAGGAGCCAGTATCCCCCATGATTATTCTTGCGGGATGAGTGTTAAACCAGAGGAAGGCCGCAAGGACCCCCATCAAGCTGTACATAAAAGGGAAAAGGTTAACCTGCCCCTGGAGATAACCAACAACAAGTAAAGCGGCCATTACTGTCAGGAAAACAGTTGTCGCCAATCCGTCCGCCCCATCAGTGAGGTTAACCGCGTTTTCGGAGGAGACAACCACTAAGACAGCAAGGGGAATGTACCACCAACCGATATTCAGAGGGGGAATATAGGGAATCCAGATAACCGAATATTTCATGGTAAGAAAACCAAAAATAAGCCCTAAGATGATCTGGAAAATAAGCTTGTAGCGCCCTCGCAATCCAAGGGAGGTTTTTCTTATGGAGGAGAGCAAGTCGTCGGCCATACCAAGGATCCCTGAACCCAAAAAAAGGATCAAAAGGGCCCAGACCTCCAGGGGGGGGTTGAAGAAAACTGAGGCAATGAAGGGAATTATGAGGAAAAGAATTCCTCCCGCTTTAGGGGTACCGGTCTTATGAATGTGCTCGGTCACCACCTCCCGGACGAACACCACAATTCCAGATTTCTTTAAAAAATTTATTAAAAAAGGAAGAAACAACAGGCCAAATAAAAAAGAGACGAGCATAATCCTTAACCAGGTCATCTAATCCTCTCCAATTCTTCCACGACTTTTTCCAGGTGCATTCCCCTGGAACCCTTAACAAGCACCCAGTCACCTTTTTGTAATTTTTCCCTCAAAAAATCTTTCAACTCTTCAAGGGAGGAAAAATGGAACAGTTTACCCGGAGGGAATCCTCTCTTTTGCGCTCCCCTTTTAATTTCAAGGGAATTCTCTCCAAATAGAAGAACCAGGTCCAAATTTGAAGGGAGGGAAAGCCCTACCTTTCGATGCCAGAATTTGGCCTTTTTCCCCAACTCCAGCATGTCTCCCAGGACAACGATTTTCCTTCCCTTTGCCCGGGAAATAAAGTTTTCCAAACTGGCGGAAAGCGATGTGGGATTTGAATTGTAAGAATCATCCACCACAAAAATTCCGCTTTGAAGGACTTTAAAAGTTCCCCTACCATTAACCAATCTCAAGCTTGCGCAGGCTTGGGAAATTTCCTCGGGGTTGACTCCCAGAAGATATGCGATGGAAAAGGCGGCAAGGAAATCCTGGAGGAATGATTTTCCTCTGAAAGGAAGGTTAAATGTAAATTCTTCTTCCCCAGCCTCCACTTGGAAAAGGGTTTGCTCTTCATCCTCGTTTAAAATTCTCCCGTTGAAATCCCCTTTTCCCTGAAGGGAAAAATAGGCGGCCCGGCAACTCCTGGGAGGGATTGCTCTGGATAAGTAGGGGTTATCCCGATTTAAGATGGCAATTCCTCCAGATGGAAGGCTCTCCACAAGGCGCCATTTTTCCTTCAAGATGTTCTCCTCGCTCCCTAGAAATTCCAGGTGAGCGGGGCCAATCTGGGTGATTACTCCCACCTGAGGTTTTGCAAGTTGTGAAAGAAAAGCAATATCACCTGGCTTTTGCAGTCCCATTTCAAGGACCAGGAACTGGTGCTTCTCCCTTAACCTCAGGAGGGTTAGGGGGACTCCAAATTCGGTATTCAGGTTTCCCTCGCTTTTTAAAACGAAAAAGGAACGGGAAAGAATCGTGGCGATCATCTCTTTAGTGGTGGTTTTTCCCACTGTTCCCGTCACGGCGACCACGATTGGGTGAAATTGCTCCCTCCAGAAGGAAGAAAGCTGGAATAAGGACTTCGGGGTTGATTTAACCTGGATCAAATTCCATTCCCTGGGAAAAGAAGGAGGCAAATTCTCAACCAGGGCAGCTAAAGCCCCTCTCTTGAAGGCATCATCCAAGAATAAGTGGCCATCGGTCCTTTCCCCCTTAAAACAAATGAAAAGGTCGCCCTTTTCCGCTTTTCTTGAGTCAATGACCACATTGGAAATTGTCCCTTTCCCGGGCCCGTACAATTTCCCTCCGACAATTTCTGCGATCCTCTCAATGGAAATCATCTTAAATTCATTGCCTTCCGAGCTTCTTCCTCGTCATCCAGGTAAATTAGATTTTTTCCGAAGCGTTGATATTTTTCGTGCCCCCGACCAGCAATCAGAATTACGTCGCCTTCTTTCGACTGCCCAATTGCCTCTTGAATGGCCTTGGCCCGATCGGAGACGACGAAGAAACCTTCTCCCTCTTTGAGCCCCTCCTGAAGCAATCCCTCCTTGATCCCCTCGATGGTGGAGCGGGGGTCCTCATCCCGGGGATCGTCGGTGGTGACGAACACAAGGTCAGCCAGCCTGGCAGCAATCCTCCCCATGATGGGCCTTTTCTCCTTATCGCCGGAACCAACACAGCCAAAAACGAGTATTACCCTTTTTCCCATGGACCTTGCAAAGTTAAGGGCTTTTTCCAGGGCAATTGGTGTGTGGGCATAATCGATAACCACCGAGGCCCCCCAGGGGGATGGGATTTTTTTATACCTTCCCTTCACTTCCTCCAAAATGGAAAGGCCTATGGCGACCTTCTCCGGATCGAAGCCCAGGGAGAAAAGGAGGCCGAAGGCGGAGAGGGAATTGGAAGCATTCACTTCCCCGGGGAGGGCAATTCTGAAAGTTACGCTCCCCCCAGGAAAATTAACTTTAATTCGAGATCCCCAATTCCCGGTTTGGAGGATTGTTCCGTTTATTTCCCCTTTTCCATCGAGGGAAACGGTTACCACCCCCTCCCCAAGAAATTCCAGACACTCTTCACTTGAGGGAAAATCAACGTTTACCACCACGGGGCACTTCCCGCAAAGGGATTTAAGCCACCTCAATTTTGTCAGTGCATATTCCTTCTGGGTTTTGTGGAGATCCAGGTGATCCCTATATATATTAGTTAATACCGCACCCTCGAACCTGACCCCATTAACCCTTCCAAAATGGATGGCATGAGAGGAAACCTCAAGGACCGCGTACTCCCCCCCGGAGTTCAGAAACTCCTTAAGCCTCCTTTGAAGCGCGGGAGCTTCTGGTGTGGTGTGAAAGGGAAATTCGGGAGTGGGGTTCAGGGAGCCCAGAATCTCCGCTTTTCTTCCCAGGAAATTCAGGCAACGCTCCAGGAAATAGGTGGTCGTGGTTTTGCCGCTCGTTCCCGTTACCCCGAGAACCCTCAATTTTAAAGAAGGATGGCCACAAATTGTGGAACTGATGGGCCCCACACAGCTCCGCACATCATCCACCAAAAGAAAGGGGGTCCCCTCGGGAAGGTTGGGGATCACCCTTTGGGCCACAACTCCAACAGCTCCCTTCTTTATTGCCTGGAGAGCGTAATCGTGTCCGTCCGCCTTTTCCCCGGAGAAACAAAAAAATAAGTCCCCAGGTCTTACATGCCGGGAATCAGAGCTGCATCCTTCCACAGCCAGGTCAAGGTTACCCCGGGCATCCTTGAAATCAAATATTTTTAAAAGATCGGAGATTTTCATTTCAAGGTAGAGGAAATCTCATAATGTCCACAATTTTAGCAGCAATTTCCATAAAAACGGGAACACAAACCCTGACCGCGTAGGCAAATTCAACTTGAGGTTCGTTGATGTTAATTAATATCCCAATCTGGGGGTTCTCAAAAGGGAATGCGCCTACGAAGGTGGTATTATTCAAATCAGAATAATTTCCCTCCTTCCAGGCCCGGGCGGTTCCTGTTTTTCCAAAAACTCCGTATTGATCAAGGCCCTGAGGGACTTTCCCTTCAATCGGACCCTTCAGGGCTTCCTTTAACTGGAGAGCTGTCCTCTTGGAAATAACCTGCCTGGTACTGCGGAACTCAACCGATTCAATGGTTGCTCCATTTTGTTTGATCTCTTTTACAACATGGAGGGGAACGAATTTTCCTTCATTGGCCACTATTTGAAAGGCAGAGGCAAGCTGAAGGGGGGTGACCTCAACACCGTAACCGAAGGAAACAGCTGCAAGGTCGGAGTTCGACCACTCTTCGGGCGGGTTAACACGCCCCAAAGAAGCGGGGAGTTCAAAATCTGAAGGGGTTCCCAGACCGAAAAGCCTCAGGTACCGATAGACCTTCTCAATTCCCAGTTTTTGCCCCAGCTTGATAAATCCCACATTACAGGAATTCTTAAAAAGCTGGTATAGATTTTGCTTCCCATGGGGCCCACCAAATTCCGAAGGACAGGAGAAAACATTGCCATCGATAATTATTGGCCCCTCGTCCTCCACGATGGTCTCGGGTTCGACAACTCCCTCCTCAAGAGCTGCCGCTCCGATCATGAATTTAATTGCCGACCCGGGCTCGTAGGCAAACTGAAGGGCAACGTTAAAGAGGTCTTCTTTTTTGGCAGAATCGATATTGTTTGGATCGAAATCGGGGTAAGAAGCAATTGCCAGGATCTCCCCTGTCTTAACATTGAAAACGATGGCACAGCCAGAGCGAGCTTTTTTCTCTTTGGCGACCCTTTCCAGGGCATCCTCGGTGATGTTCTGAATGTTGGTGTCGATCGTCAAGACGATGTCCTTTCCGTTTTCCACCTTAACTTTCTGAAATGGAGAGACAGGGAGCTTCTCTCCAGTGGGAGATAGAAACTGCACGGATATCCCTGGGGTTCCATGAAGGATTTTTTCAAAGTATCCTTCAATCCCCTCAATCCCGAAAAATTCTTCCCTCCCGCTTTGACCAAAGTCCGGGTGGACAAAACCTAAAAGGTGCGAAGCCAGCGGGCCATAAGGATAAACCCTTTTTTCGGAGGGGAGCACATCCACCCCAGGAAGAGAGAGGTCCCTGATCCTCTTGGCCATCTCATAATCTATTTGACGGTCGAGAGGAAAGGGTTCATTGTACTTTCCCAGTAACTCCAGGATTTTTCCTTCAGGGATCTGGAGAATGGCAGAAAGTTTTCCAGCCACCTCCTTGCGCTCTGAATCCTTTATTTGGGAAGGGCGGATATCCACCCTATAACATTCCACCGATTGGGCGAGAACCCTTCCCGAGCGATCGTATATCGTCCCCCTTCTGGGTGGGATTTCCTCGACGGTCTGAGAAGTGTTCGCGTAGACATTTTTGCTCTCCCTGGAGCCCTGAATT
The DNA here is from genome assembly GCA_024655965.1 of Caldisericota bacterium. GTDB lineage: Bacteria > Caldisericota > JANLFM01 > JANLFM01 > JANLFM01 > JANLFM01. The sequence goes on from JANLFL010000004.1 coordinate 149,606, forward strand.
ACCTGGAGTTTAAAAAGGTGGAGGGAAAGAAGGAGAAAAGAAAGGATAAAAAAAGCAAGGACATACCTTATTCGGGATTTGGGAAAAATCGGCAGTTTAGGGAATTGGGAAGCCATTATTTTCCAGAATTTCTCGAGCAGCCAAAGCCTGGAAGTCCTCCTCATCAAGGAAGACAACCTTGGTTTGGGGGGCAATTATGGCAAACTCCATATTCAACCTCTCGCGTGCGTATTTCTCCACAATTTGAGGGTTGAATTTTGAAGAAATCTGGGAAATAAGCTCAAGGTTCTTGTTCTGAAGAAGGGTTGCTTGGTTTTCGAGGACCTGGGTTTTCTGCCTGATCTCCTCCGTCTTTACTGAAATTATCACCTGGGCGGCCAAAGAGGCGATTATCAAGAAAATAAAAAGGACCTTTACCCAATTAAGGAAGAGGGGTCTCTTTGATTTCAGGGGAACCGCTCTTTTTGCCAAAGGATAAGATATGGCCGTGTTCACTTCTCTACCTCCTCTCCGCTCCTCTTAACCTTGCGCTCCGTGACCTCGGGTTTCTTTCAACTTCCTCCAGGGTGGGCCTGATTACTTTTTTCGTCAGGACTTTGAGGGTCCCGTTCTGTTCGAAAATGCGAAATGAATTCTTAACTAAGCGGTCTTCGAGGGAGTGATAGGAGATAAGGACCGCCCTTCCCCCGGGTTTTAAAAGGTCGGGAAGGGAGCTTAAAAGGATGCTCAAGTTCTCCAATTCTCTGTTTACTGCAATTCTCAAGGCTTGAAAAATGAGGGTTGCAGGGTGCATCGTGCGCTTGAAGGGAAGTTTGATTTGTCGGATGAAGTTTGCCAGATCCCCGGAGGTTTGAAAACTCTTCCATTTCCGGTACCGAACAATCTCCCTTGCGATCCTGGAAGCAAAAGGGACTTCCCCCCTTTTTAAAACCAGGAAAATTTCGTCCTCCCTCCAGGAATTCAAAATATCCGCTGCCGTGAACCCTCCTCTGGGATTCATCCTCATGTCCAGGGGTCCATCTTTTTGAAAACTGAAACCTCGGTTGGCATCCTCAAGCTGCCAGGAGGAAAGGCCAAGATCACAAATGATTCCGTCGACACCCTTAATATTTAGTTCCCTCAAGACCTCCCCTGCCCGGATGAAATTCTCTTCTTTTAAGATGACCTTTTCTCCAAAAGGGGAAAGCCTTTCCTTGGAATAAGCCACTGCTTCGGGATCCATATCGATTCCAATCACCCGGGCTTTTCCTCCGGTTGCTTCTAAAATTGACAAGGTATGCCCCCCACCGCCTAAAGTACAATCGAGGTAAGTATTCCCCTCCTTTGGAGAAAGGAGGTTTAAGGTCTCGGAAACCATTACCGGTTCGTGGAAAATTGGCCGGGCGATCATAGTTTCAAATCCCCAAGTTCTTCGGCCAGTTTTTCATACGAAGGCTTGCTTTGCCCAAGAAATTCAAGCCATTTCTCCTTGGCCCAGATTTCCAGTTTATCGATCACCCCGACCAGAACGACTTCTTTCTTTATCTGGGCATGTTCCCGGTGGGTTTGGGGAATAAGAAGCCTTCCTTGCTTATCCAGTTCGCAAAGTTCTGCCCCATAAAGCATAAGCCTCTGAAGCTTCCGGACGTTCTCCTTAAGGTATGAGAGTTCGCTCAGCTCGGAGGATACCACTTGGAACCTTTCGACCGGGTAAGCGATCAAGCAGCCCTCAAAACCGAGGGTCAAGAAGAAGGATTTCCCAAGGGACTCCCGAAACTTGGGAGGAATTATCACCCTACCTTTTTCGTCTACCGCATGCTCTGACTGTCCGGAAAGCACTGGCCTCTCCCTTTCCTTTGCCACCTTGTGATCCACATTTTACCACTTACCACCACTTTTTACCACAAACTGGAAAAAAAATTTTTTAAATCACCAAAAAATGGGTGGAAAAAACAAAAAGGCCGGTTCTTTAAAGAACCGGCCTTTTTGAAGCTCGAATTTTATCTTTTACTTAATTTCCACTTTGGCTCCAACGGCTTCAAGAGCTTCCTTCACCTTTTGGGCTTCCTCTTTGGTGACCTTCTCCTTTACTGGCTTGGGAACGGAGTCCACAAGTTCCTTAGCTTCCTTCAGCCCCAGCCCGGAAAGCTCGCGCACGACCTTCAAAACCTGGATTTTCTGGGCTCCAACATCCGTAAGGATCACGTCGAACTCGGTTTGTTCCTCCTGGACAGGAGCTGCTTGCCCCGCAGCGGGTTGAGCCGCCGCCACGGGAGCGACAGCGGTAACTCCAAACTCCTCCTGGAGCTTTTTTGCCAGATCAGCGATCTCAAGAATTGTTTTCTTCTTTATCGCTTCAATAATCTCCTCATTGGACAAAACATTCTCTGCCATTTTATTCCTCCTTCAAATTTTTCTACTTTTGGGCGATTGCTTGTAAAGTAAACACCAGATTGGATATGGGCCCCTCCAAAGCCCAGAGAAGACCCTGGATCGGTGCTTGAAGACTTCCCAGAATTTGGGCAAGGAGTTCGTTTTTCGAGGGAAGCCGTGAGAGCTCCTTCATCTGGGAACCGTCGAAAAACTTCCCTTCCAAAAATCCACCCTTGGGCTTGATTGCCTCCTTTTCCTTGGCGAATTCCATTAAAACCTTCAAGGGGGCAACCGGGTCCTCCATGGTCAACAAAACCCCTGTTGGGCCCCTCAAAATTGGGGAGGCGTCCAGACCAACTTCGTCAAGAGCGATCTTCAACAGAGTGTTTTTGGCAACTTTGAACTCCGCCCTGGCCTCTTTCAATTTCCTCCTTAAAGCGCTGATATCCGCAACGTTTAAACCCTGATAATCCAGGAAATAGACTGCGGAAGAGCCCTTTAAGGCACCTCTGATTTCTTTCAATTGTTCGAACTTCTTTGGATTTGGCAATTTATCACCCCTTTTTTTAACGAAAAAGGACCCCTACCAAAGGAGTCCAGTATTTTTCTGAACTAAGCCTCGGTAGGATTTAAGCCCTCTGGCGACCTACTTTCTCAGGCGAAGAGACTCAATTTTTGAATTTTTCCCCTCTATTTCCCTCCTTTGTTAAGCCTTTCTGGTCAAATTAGCCACCGCTTTCTGGTGGTCGATTTTCAAACCGGGACTCATTGTAGAGGACATGGCGATCCCTTTAATGAATTGCCCCTTGGAAGCCGCGGGGCGGGCTTTGACCAGAGCATCCAGGAAAGCGTAGAAGTTGGTCAATAAATCTTCCTCCTTAAATGAAGCTTTACCGATGGGGACGTGAACGACCGCTTGCTTGTCGGGACGGATCTCGATTTTCCCTCCCTTAGCTTCTTTCACTGCGCGGGCAATATCCATGGTGACGGTCCCGGTTTTGGGATTTGGCATTTTGGACCGGAGAATCTTACCTAACTTTCCCACAACTCCCATAAGGTCCGGAGTCGCAATAGCCACATCAAAATCGGTCCATCCCTCCTGGATTTTCTTGGCAAGTTCCTCGGCGCCAACGTAATCCGCTCCAGCTTCTTTGGCCTCCGTTTCCTTGTCGCCCTTGGCAAAAACCAGGACTTTCACCGGTTTCCCGGTTCCAGCAGGGAGGATTGCCGTTGCCCTAACGCTTTGGTCAGATTTTTTAGGGTCGATGCCTAATTCGACTGCCACTTCAATTGTCTCATCGAATTTGCTGTTGGCCACTTTCTTTACTAAAGCAACAGCTTCCTCTGGGGAATAGCTCACTCCTCGGTCAATCAGCTTTAGAGCTTCCTGGTAACGTTTTCCTCTTTGCATTTTAAACTACCTCAATTCCCATGCTTTTTGCTGTGCCCTCAACCATCCTCACTGCTGCCTCAAGGTCGGTGGTGTTCAAATCAGGAAGCTTGATCTTGGCAATCTCTCTAACTTGATCCTTGCTAACTCTCCCGACTTTCTTCTTATTGGGCTCTCCAGAGGCAGTCTCCAACCCAGCATACTTCTTCAGAAGGGCGGATACGGGAGGGGTTTTGGTAACGAAAGTGAAAGAACGGTCCTGGTAAACCGTGATTTCCACGGGAATAATCAGGCCTTCGGAGTTCGCAGTCCTCTCGTTGAATTCCTTGCAGAATTGCATGATATTGATTCCCCTCTGGCCTAAAGCCGGACCAACTGGGGGAGCAGGCGTGGCCTTTCCAGCGGGGATCTGAAGCTTGACCATTGCAATAACCTTCTTAGCCAATTGTAATCCTCCTAAATTTTTTCAACCTGAAGAAAGTCAAGTTCAACGGGAATTTCCCGTCCAAACATGGAAAGCCTGACCTTGACCTTCTCCTTATCAGGATTTATCTGCTCAACTTTTCCAATGAAACCCTCGAAGGGTCCCTCGATAACCTTAACGCTCTGTCCAACCTCGAGCTTGATCTTGATCTTCGCCTCTTCAGCCCCCACGCGATTTAAGACCTGAAGAGCTTCCTCCTCGCTCAAGGGTACGGGCTTTCCCCCGGAACCCACAAAGCCAATCACCCCGGGAGTTGAGCGGACAACGTGCCAGGACTCATCGTCCAGGATCATTTCCACAAGAACGTATCCGGGAAAAACTCTCTCGGTCACAACCTCCCTCTTCCCATCCTTCAACTTCAAGCGGTGGTCAACCGGTACAACCACCCGGAATATTTTATTCTCCATCCCCAGGTTCCGGATCCTCTGCTCAAGATTGGCTTTTACTTTATTCTCGTACCCGGAATAGGTATGGATTACATGCCACCTTTTTTCTAAAATTTCCTGCTTTTCCTGGTTCATTTTAAAGGTGTAGTTTAAGGAACCGGCCCCGTGAGGAAGGTCTTCATCAAAAAGGCGAAAAGATAATCCCAGAGACCGATGAACACCGCCCAGAAGACCACAAAGATTAAAACCGTGGCGGTGGAGTTCACGATCGCCTTCCTGGTTGGCCAAGAAACCCTTTTTAATTCCGCAACAACGTTGCGGAAGTACTCTTTGATCCTTTCTGTTAATTTTCTCTTCTCAGGCATAATAATTCTGGCAGGCCCGGAGGGATTCGAACCCCCAACATCCGGTTTTGGAGACCGGCGCTCTACCAATTGGAGCTACGGGCCTACCAAGTCCACCTTTCTTTATCTCGTCTCCTTGTGGATGGTATGCTTGCGGCAAAAGGGGCAATACTTCTTCAATTCAAGACGATTTGGGTCGTTCTGTTTGTTCTTCGTGGTTGTGTAATTTCTCCTTTTGCATTCAGTGCATTCCAGGTTCACAATTATTCTCATATTAAATCCTCAATCTATCAGATTTTCCTTTTGCCGTAAACTACTCGATGATCTTCGTTACTACTCCAGCACCGATGGTGCGACCACCCTCACGGATAGCAAAACGCTGGCTCTCCTCAAGGGCGACGGGGTAGATGAGCTCCACCTCCATGTTCACGTTATCCCCGGGCATGGCCATCTCCACTCCCTCGGGGAGCTTGATGGAACCGGTGACGTCGGTGGTGCGGAAGTAGAACTGGGGACGGTAACCGGTGAAGAAGGCCTTGTGACGCCCTCCTTCCTCCTTGGAGAGGATGTAGACCTCGGCCTTGAACTTGGTGTGGGGGTTGACGGAGCCGGGTTTGGCGACCACCATTCCCCTCTCCACTTCCTTCTTGTCGATGCCCCGGAGCAGGAGGCCGACGTTGTCACCAGCACGGCCCTCGTCCAGGAGCTTGCGGAACATCTCGATGCCGGTGATCACGGTTTTCTTGCGCTCGTGGGAGAGACCGATGATCTCCATCTCCTCCCCCAGCTTGACGATGCCGCGCTCGATACGACCGGTGACCACCGTTCCCCTTCCGGAGATGGTGAAGATGTCCTCGATGGGCATGAGGAAGGGCTTGTCGATGGGACGCTCGGGCAGGGGGATGTAGGTGTCAACGGCTTCCA
>JANLFL010000005.1 GCA_024655965.1 Caldisericota bacterium
CCATAGCTCAATTGGATAGAGCGACAGACTACGGATCTGTAGGTTGCGGGTTCGACTCCTGCTGGGCGCGCCATTTTTTGTTTTTTGGCCCGAATCCGGGAGATCAATAGCATTCAGTCGAGGAGGAACTTTTTGTCTTGAAGAAAGAAAAAGAGGCAACTCTTCCCAGTAAGGCAATGCGATTCATCCTTCTTCTTGGGCTGGTCTCCTTGTTCGCGGACATTACCTATGAAGGGGCTCGTTCGATAACTGGTCCCTACCTTTCCCTCCTGGGTGCCAGTGCTGCGGCGGTTGGTTTCGTTTCAGGGCTTGGGGAATTTATCGGTTATGCCTTAAGACTATTCAGCGGATACCTTGCAGACCGGACCCGGCGGTACTGGTTAATTACCATAATTGGATATCTCCTTAACCTGATTGCTGTTCCCTTACTGGCAATTGCAGGGAGGTGGGAAATTGCCGGTTTTTTCATCGTCATGGAAAGGTTAGGCAAAGCGATCCGCACCCCTTCTCGCGATACCATGCTCTCCCATGCTACAAAACAAGTGGGAAGAGGTTGGGGCTTTGGGATTCACGAGGCAATGGATCAAATTGGGGCAATTCTGGGCCCCCTTTTTACCTCACTTGTCCTTTACTTAAAACTCGGATATCGGGAAGGTTTCACTCTCCTTGCGATACCCGCAGTTTTGGCATTGGTCTGTTTGATCATTTCCCGAATAAATTTCCCCCGACCCCAGGAGCTTGAGACCCAAGATTCCGACGTGAACAACAAAAAGGGAATTACGGGAATTTTCTGGATTTACAACGCCTTCATTTTTTTGACCATAATGGGGTTTGCCTCTTTTGCTTTGATCTCCTTCCATTTCAAGACCATGGGAGTCGTCCCCGATGTTCAGATCCCTCTCCTTTATGCCCTGGCGATGGGAATTGATGCCATTTTCGCCCTCGTGGTAGGGCGCCTCTATGACCGGCTGGGGTTCAAAATCCTCATTTTGACACCACTTTTGAGCCTTTCCCTTCCATTTTTGGTCTTTTCCTCCTCCTATTTTCTCGCTTTGATTGGGATGATTCTCTGGGGTGCTTCCATGGGAATTCAGGAAACGATTTTGAGGGCAGCAATCGCTGATTTGACATCCATTTCCCGTAGAGGTTTGGGTTACGGCATTTTCAACACCTCTTATGGTTTTGCGCTCCTTCTTGGAGGATCCCTGATGGGAATGCTTTACGAATTCTCCTTGAGTTATTTGTGCCTTTTTATCGTCCTGGCGCAGGCGGTCTCCATTCCCTTCCTTTGGACCATTCTAAAAAGAGCAAGGAGGGAAAATTAAGGGGCTGACATGAGCGGAATGGCAAGTTATTTTGCCAAATTCGCAAAGATTAGCAAAAATTGTCGGCTCCTTATCTATTTCTTTTTCTTCGCCAGCACCTCCAGTTCGATTATTTTTCTCCTATTAAACCTTTACCTCCTCGAAGTTGGGTTCTCCAAGGAAAATATTGCCCTCTTCAACTCTATTAATTTCTTGGGGTCGGGGTTAATGGCTATTCCCCTTGCTTTTATTCTGGAGAACGTTCCCCGGAAGCTCCCTTTTATAGGCTCCGCGTTGGTCATCAATTTAGCTTTTCTGGGGATTTGTTTTTCCCAGAACTTCACCCTTCTTGCGGTGCTTGCATTTCTGGCGGGATCTGCCAGTTCCATTTTGAATGTTCTCGTTCTTCCCTTCCTCACAGAGAACAGCCTTCCCGAGGAAAGGGTCCATCTCTTCAGCCTTTTTTCTGCCCAGGGCTGGGCTTCATCCATGCTTGGAAGCCTCGTAGGCGGTTTTCTCCCCACTTTTGTTTCCCAAGTTCTTCATCCTCTCAATTCTTCCTGGAATTATCGAGGGAGCATTCTTCTTGCCCTTTTTATTTCCCTCCTCAGCCTCCTTTTCCTCCTTTTTATCAGGGAAAAGCCAAAGAAAAAGGGTGCTTCCATAAATCTTGAACCTGCTTTCCCTTCTGGCAATCCACCCAAAGGAGCCATGCCAAAATTCCTTTTAATTGAGTTGATCATTTTTCTGGGGGCGGGCCTTTTTATGCCTTTTATGAATCTCTATTTTTCAACGGTCCTAAAAGTGGGATCAGGGGAAATCGGGTTAGTTTTTACCATTGCTTCCGGTGTTGCCCTCGCTGGAACCATGCTCAGCCCAATACTGGCGGAGAAGATGGGGAAGGTAAAAGCCACCTTTCTTTGCCAGGCTTTATCAATACCCCTCCTTGTTGGTCTGGGTTTGGTTTTCAACTTTTATGCTGCCTCCGTTCTTTACATCTTCCGTCTAGCCTTGATGAACATGAGCAATCCCCTTCTTGACTCCCTGGGGATGGAGATCGTCCCTCCTCAAAGAAGGGCTACTTTTGCAGGAATGATGCGTACAACCCAACCCCTTTCCTGGGCCGCAATGGGACCCCTTGCCGGAATGGTCATGGAGAGGTACGGTTTCTCCCCCCTTTTCTTTATCGCCAGCGGACTTTATCTGATCTCCAGTTTTACCTTGCTCGGGTTTTTTGGAAAAATGGAGCAGGTTAAATCCTTCCAATAAGACAGGCAATTCCCTTTTATTTTGATAGACAGCTTCCGTTAGGGCAGGAACCGCATTCTACCTGGAAGGTGGGGTGGGTTACGAGAAATTTTTCCTTGAGATCCGTGGAAAGGTTCTTGATCAGCTTTCCAGACTCGCTCAAAAGTTGATCCTCTACCACAATGTGGGCGCTTAAAGCCCTGTTCCTTGTGGAAATGGACCATACGTGGAGATGGTGAATTCCCTTCACTCCGGGATAACCCTTGATGAACTCCTCAATTTCTTTTAAATTCAGGTCTTTGGGAACACCTTCGTTCAGAATGTTAAGGCTATCTTTCAAAACCCTGCTTGCTGAGAACAGGATGAGAAGACCTATCAAGAGGGAGAATGCCGGATCGAGGAAGTTCCAGCCAAATAGAGTGATTAATGCCCCGGCAATGACTATCCCCAATGACTGTCCAGCGTCGAGCATCAGGTGAAGAAAAGCGCTTTTAATGTTCAAGCTATCTTTTGACTCCCGGTTCAAAAGCAGTGCGGAAATGAAATTGGCCAAAAATGACCCCCCGGCGATTAACATGATCCAGGAACCTTCCAACGGGCGGGGGGAGAAGAGCGAAACTCCCGCTTTGTACATGATGTAAAGGGATATTCCTAAAAGGGAAACTGAGTTTACCGTGGCGATTAAAATTTCCACCCTCCCATACCCGTAAGTTTTAACTTGATTGGGTTTCCAGCGAAGGGATCTCTCTCCAACAAGGCTTAAAAGGAGGGAGAAGAGGTCAACAAGGTTATGCAAAGCGTCAGAAATTAAAGCCAGACTTCCCAGAAGTATTCCTCCCGCGACCTCTGCCAGCGGAATGAGCCCGTTGAGGACGATGGCTACCCAGAGTTTTTTCTCAAGGTGACTGTGTCTTTCCAAAAGAACTCGCTTTCTTTTTTCAGGGTTAAAAACTATCATATTTTATTACCTGAATTCATTTTTAATAAAGGTGTTTCGTGAGAGAAGCCCAGGATTCTTATTTCATGAAACTGGCCATTCGTGAAGCCAGAAAGTCCCTTCCGGAAGACGTGCCGGTGGGTGCGATTATTGTCCGTGAAGGGAAGGTGATTTCCCGGGGGCACAATCAAAAGGAAAGAAGAAAAGACCCCACCCTCCATGCGGAGATCGTGGCTTTAAAAGGGGCTTCCAGGAAGCTCGGTTCCTGGTATCTTACCGATTGTCTTCTGTATGTGACCCTTGAGCCCTGCCCAATGTGTGCCGGGGCTTTGATTCAGGCCAGGATTAAAGAGGTGATATTCGGGGCATTCGATCCAAAAGGAGGGGCCTTGGGCAGTGTGGTAAATTTAAGCAAAGATGGGCTTTTCAATCACTGGTTTCCTTTTCGGGGGGGAGTGGAAGGGGAGGCCTGTGGTAAGCTTATAAGTGATTTTTTCAAAGCGAGGAGAGGTGGCTGAGCGGTTGAAAGCGGCGGTCTCGAAAACCGCTAAGCCTCGTTCGGGGCTTCGTGGGTTCGAATCCCACCCTCTCCGCCAAATGAATATTCTTTAATAATCTAAAAGGGAAAGGAAAATAATAGAAAAGGCGCCCACTGCTCGGGCGCCTTTTCGGGGAAAGGGAGGAGGGTTGGGACAAGGAGGTTTTCTTATTCCAAACTATTAGACGAAAATTTTTCTGGGAAAGTTCGGGAAGGAAAATTTTTTAAAAATTTTTTTCCAGGAAATTGACAATTCTCACCTCTTCCGTTTAATATTTTTTATCCTTTCAAAGGAGGTTAGGTTAAGGGATGAGGGAAAGAATTAAATTTTGGTCTGCACTGGTTTCAGTCTTAGCCATCCTCGCAATGGTCGCGGGTTGTGCAGGTCCGTCCACTCCATCTGGCTCCCCAACGGCCACCACATCAACCCCCCCACCGGCAAAAGAGATTGTTATTGGCGTCGTCGCCCCACTCACCGGAGAAGCCGCTACTTTCGGAAAGTCAACCCAGCAGGGTGCTCAGCTTGCTGCGGACGAATGGAACGCAAAGGGTGGTCTCCTCGGTGGGAAGATTAAACTGGTCGTGGCTGATGACAAGGGGGATCCCACAGAGGCTGCTGCTGCATTCACAAGGCTCATCGAACAGGATAAGGTGGTCGCCATCGTAGGTACCGTCATGTCCAAGTGTTCCCTTGCAGGGGCTCCTATTTGCCAAGCAAAGAAGATCCCCATGATCTCCCCCACCTCCACTAACCCCAAGGTCACAGAGGTAGGGGATTTCATCTTCAGGGCTTGCTTTATCGATCCCTTCCAGGGGACAGTGGGCGCAAAATTCGCCTTTGACAATCTTGGAGTGAGAAAGGCCGCCTGCATTTTCGACGTGGGGAACGATTACACCAAAGGACTTTCCGAGTTCTTCCGTGACAAATTCATCGAACTTGGAGGGGAAATTGTTGGCTTCGAGGCTCACCCAACGGGAACAACCGATTTCAACGCCCAGCTTACTAAGATGATCTCCGCCGGACCTGAACTGATCTACATTTCCGATTACTACAACGATGCTGGTTTAATCATGAAGCAGGCGCGGGCTCTTGGATTCAAGGGCTATTTCTTGGGCGGTGACGGTTGGGATTCCCCGGACCTTGTGAAGATCGGTGGGGATGCCGTCGAGGGTGGATTCTTCACCAATCACTTCTCCAAGGATGACCCCAGGCCAGAGGTTCAGAACCTGGTCAAGGCCTACACGGAAAAATTCGGGGAGCCCCCGGATGCCCTTGCTGCACTCGCTTATGACGCAGCAAATCTTCTCTTCGATGCCATCAACCGCGCAGGGACCACCGATGGCCCTGCGGTAAGGGATGCCATGAAAGCGGCCAATTTCAAAGCCGTTTCGGGACAGATCACCTTTGACGCAAACAGAAACCCTGTTAAAGCTGCCGTAATTATCGAGATGAAGAATGGTCAACAGGTCTACAAGGCAACCGTTCAGCCATAAACCGCTTTTTAAACCGCAGGTCTACTTTTAAAAGGCTCTATTCGCGGGATGCCGGGGAGACTTTTCCCCGGCATCCCTGGTTAAAGGAGGTGACTTTGTGGATTTAAGCACGGTCTTCAATTTTCAGCAGCTGGTAAACGGCCTCCAATTGGGCGCGATTTATGCCCTTATTGCCTTGGGCTATACCATGGTTTACGGTATTATCCGCTTAATCAATTTTGCCCACGGCGACTTTTACATGATCGGGGCATACAGCATATATTTCTTCGGAGTTTACTTCCTCGCTTCCCGGACCGGTTTGCACCCGATTATTGTTTTCTTGATCTGTGTTATTATTTCCATGGCTGCCGGGGCTTTAATCGCCGTCCTTGCAAACCAGATTGCCTATAAGCCCCTCCGTTACCGGCCAAGACTTTCCGCCTTGATTACTGCAGTGGGAGTCTCCATGTTTTTGGAATATCTTTTTTCCTCCCTTCCCTTCATTGGTCCCTCCTATCTCGCCTTCCCTAATGACGCGGTTATTCCTCGCACTGAATACCTCGTGGGCGGGATTCACCTCAACAATTACCAGATAATCGACTTAGGAGTGGCCATCCTTCTTATGGCCTTTTTGACCTGGTTTGTGAGGGGAACAATGACGGGAAAGGCAATGAGGGCAGTCTCTCTGGATAAGGATGCTTCAAAACTGATGGGAATCGATATTGAAAAGATCATCACCATCACCTTCCTCATCGGGGGAGCCTTTGCCGGGGTCGCGGGCTTGCTTGCGGGGATCACTTATCCCAGGATTAACCCTTACATGGGCATTCTACCGGGATTGAAAGCTTTCGTGGCTGCAGTGCTTGGAGGAATCGGGATTATTCCCGGAGCGATGCTTGGAGCCTTCCTTTTGGGAATTGCGGAAGTCTTCGCTACCAGTTTTAACTCCCTTTTGGGAGAGGGGATAGCTTTTGCCATATTGATCCTGGTTTTGATCTTCCGGCCACAGGGCTTGCTGGGTGAAAAGACAGCGGAGAAGGTGTAGGTGCGACATGAAAATTCCCAATTTCCTTAAAAAAAGCACAGTACAATTCCTGCTCTATTCCTTGATTTTTTATCTGGTGATCTTCCTTTTGAACCAGTGGAATGTTTTAAGCGGTTATCCTCTTTTGATCATCGAGATTTCCTTGATCTACGTAATTCTGGCCACCAGCTTGAACCTGATAAACGGTTTCACAGGACAATTCTCCATCGGTCACATGGGGTTTGCCGCTGTAGGCGCTTACGTCTCAGGAACCCTAACCACCCTGATCTGGAAACTAAGCGTTGACCAGCCCATTTATCAAACCCTTCCCCTCTTTGTAATCGCTTTGCTTCTTGGAGGGGTTGCCGCGGCTTTGATCGGTTTTCTCATCGGTCTTCCCACCTTGAGATTACGGGGGGACTACCTGGCAATCGTCACCTTGGGATTTGGAGAAATTATCCGTACGATCATCAACAATATTGATTATGTGGGCGGTCCCAGAGGTCTCTTGGGGATTCCCCAATTATCCAACTTCACCTTGATCTGCATTTTCACCTTTCTCACCCTTTACGTCCTTCGGGGAATTATTTTTTCCAGTCACGGAAGGGCATTCATCTCGGTTAGGGAAGATGAAGTGGCCTCCGAACTTGTGGGGATTAACACCACCAAATACAAGGTCCTCGCCTTCACTATCGGGGCGTTCTTCGCGGGAATCGCTGGAGGGCTTCTCTGCCACCTGATCCAGATTGCCCACCCAACGCAATTTGGTTTTCTTCCCTCCTTCATGGTCCTCGTCATTGTTTACCTCGGGGGAATGGGCAGCTTGACCGGGTCGGTGATCGCCGCTTTCCTTCTGACGATTTTGGAAAAATACCTTTTACCCATCGGACTTCAAGCCTTGAGCGCTTGGACCCAACCTACTTTCGGCTTCCAGGTGGGAGTTGAATGGCGAATGGTGATCTACGCCCTACTTTTGATCGTCATGATGCTCTTCCGCCCCGAGGGAATAATGGGGATGAAGGAAGCCCGATTCATGGTTCCGGAGGAACACTGAAATGACCGACTCTGTCTTGTCTGTTCAAAGCCTGACTCATTTCTTCGGGGGCCTTAAAGCTGTTTCCAATTTTGAAATGGAACTCCCCCAAGGAGTTATATGGGGAATCATTGGTCCAAACGGTGCGGGAAAGACCACGGTATTCAACCTAATTACCGGGGTCTACAAGCCTTCCCAGGGAAAGATCATTTTTTTGGAAGAAGATATCACGAATTTGAAACCTCACAGCATCATCCAGAAAGGGATCGCCCGCACTTTTCAGAACATCCGGCTCTTCGGCAACGTGACAGTTCTGGATAACGTTAGGATAGGGCTTCACCCCCGTTACAACTCTTCAATCTGGGAGGCGATCCTCCGTTCGGGGAGATTCCGAAAAGAGGAAAAGAGGGTGAGAGACGAGGCGATGAGTCTCCTCGAGCACTTCAATTTGACCTCCAGGTGGAATGAGAAAGCCCGGAACCTTCCATACGGAGAGCAGAGGAGGCTTGAAATTGCCAGAGCTTTAGCCACCAAGCCGAAACTCCTGCTGCTCGATGAACCAGCTGCGGGAATGAACCCCAAAGAGGTGGATTCCCTGATGGACCTAATCTATAAAATCCGGAGCGAATTTAACCTGACGGTTCTTTTAATCGAGCACCAGATGAGGTTCGTGATGAGGATTTGTGAGCATATCAAAGTGATGGACTTCGGGGAGACGATCGCCGAAGGGCCCCCTGTGGAAATCCAGAATAACCCCCAGGTGATCGAGGCCTATTTGGGAAAGGGAGGGATACACTGATGTTCGCTTTGGAAATTCAAGATCTTCACGTCTCATATGGGGGTATCCGAGCCCTAAAAGGAATTAGTTTCAAAGTTGAGCCCGGAAAGATCGTGACAATCATAGGAGCAAATGGAGCGGGAAAATCCACTACTTTGAGGGCAATTTCCGGGCTTGTCCCCAAACAAAATGGGAAAGTGGTCCTTTACGGGGAGGACATTACCAATACCCCCGCTCATAGAATTGTGGCCATGGGCGTTTCCCATGTTCCTGAAGGCCGGAGGGTTTTCTCCACCCTTACTGTCCTTGAGAACCTGGAGATCGCGACTTACACCAGGAAGGATTCCAAAAGTTTTTCCGAATCCCTGGAAGTTGTTTTTTCTCTTTTTCCCCGCTTGAAAGAGCGGAGAAAACAGCTCGCCGGCACCCTTTCTGGAGGGGAACAGCAAATGCTGGCCGTGGCCCGGGGTTTGATGACGGGGGGAAAGCTCATGCTTCTCGATGAACCTTCCATGGGGCTAGCGCCTGTTCTGGTGGATGAGATTTTCAATACCATTAATAAAATTAACCAGATGGGGACCACCATTCTGCTCGTGGAACAGAATGCTCGAATGGCCTTGGAAAATTCCCATTATGCTTATGTTCTTGAAGTTGGAAACATCGTTCTTGAAGGTCCAAGCAGCGAAGTAAAGGAGAATTCCAAGGTCAAGGAGGCTTATTTAGGAGGGTAATTTTTATTATCCTTAATGCCCTTTTCCCGCGATCATCTCCATCGCATGGGGCAGTATTTTTAAAAGAGCCTCCATTCCATCTTTTACTGCATTTAAACTCCCAGGTAGGTTAACTATCAGGGTTTTTCCCCTCAGCCCTGCTTCCCCTCGGGAAAGGGAAGCATTGGGGGTTTTCATTAAACCTTCGTGCCTGAGGAATTCGCTGATTCCCGGAGCCCTTCTCTCAATGGCTTCCAGGGTTGCTTCCGGGGTCACGTCCCTTGAAGAGAACCCCGTTCCCCCCGTGGTAATTATCAGATCCACAAATCCTGCCCAGTGAATTAACTTTTCCTTGATCAGGGCTTTTTCATCGGGAAGGATTTCTTTATGGGCTATCTCCCATCCGGAATGGGAAAGGGTTTGGGCAATATATTCCCCGCTTTCATCAACCCTTGTTCCCTTAAAACAGCTATCACTGATTGTCAAGACCGCTGCCTTCATTTAACACCTCGATTTCGTCCCCGATTTTTATTTCCCCCTCCTCAAGGACCCGGGCGAAGATACCCTCCCTGGGCATGATGCAGTCTCCAACTATCCTCCTAATCTCGCATCCCAGGTGGCATTCCTTTCCCCTCTGGGTTACCTGAAGGAGGGCTTTTCCTATCCGGAGCTTAGTTCCAATTTCCAGGGATAGAAGGTCCAATCCATTGGTGGTGATGTTCTCGGCGAAATCCCCCGGTTTCAATTTGAGGCCCAAAGCCTTCATCTTTTCGATGCTCTCCCGGGCAAGAAGGCTGACCTGCCGATGCCAATTTCCCCCGTGGGCATCCCCTTCCAAGCCAAATTCGGGGATTGCCCTCGCCCTTTTCACGTTGGTCTTGCGAACCCCCTTCTCTTTTGAAATGTTAACCGCAACTACAACCCCTTTCATTTTAATCCCCCTTGAAGGTCCCGCTTTTTCCTCCTGTTTTGAAGACCACCCTCAGGTCGGAAATGCGGATTCCCCTTTGTGCGGATTTGCACATGTCGTAAATTGTTAAAGCTGCAATTGCGCAGGACACAAGAGCTTCCATTTCTACCCCAGTTTGTCCCTTAGTGCGCACTACGCTTTCAACTTCAATTGATCCCTCCTCTTCATTGGGGAAAAAATTTACCTCCACGAAGCCCAGGGGAATTGAATGACAGAGGGGAATAAGCTCCCAGGCTTTTTTAGCGGCCTGGATCCCCGCAATTTGAGCTACGGTAAGGACATCCCCCTTCTTAATTCCCCCTTCCTTTAAAAGGTCGAGGGTTGTCCGGGAGAGTATCACCTTTGCCCTTGCCCGCGCTTCCCTTATTGTCTCATCTTTGGAGGTCACATCGACCATCCTTGCTTTTCCTTCAGGGTTTAAATGGGTGAATTCCATGGTTCTATCCTCCAATCTGTGTCATGAATCTTTTTGAAACATTAAAGAGGTCCTTCTCCTTGGGCTTTTTAAAAAGGGCTTCATTAAATTTTCCCCTCAAATTCTCGGAATCGAACGCCGGCCTTAGGGCAGGTTTTAGGTCAATTTCGATGTTGGAAAAGAGACAGGGCTTCAGGTGGCCATCAGCCGTTAACCTCAGCCGGTTGCACTCCCTGCAGAAATGTCCGGTTAAAGCGGGGATGAAGGATATGCTGCCCTTTGATCCGGGGAAAAAGAAGCTTTTCCTTGCTGGCCCATTCCCCTCAAGGGATTCTCGTTCCCTGAGCTCTATTCCCTTTGGGATTTTCTTGAGGAACTCCTCCTGAGAAATAAATAAATGATCTAGGTTGATCCTTCCTACTGGCATTAACTCAATGAAGCGGACCTCCACCTCTAATTTGGAAATTAATTCAAAAAAGGGGACAGGATCATCGTTCAATCCCTTAAGAAGGACGGTGTTAATTTTTAGGGGATTGAACCCCTCTTCGATTGCACTATTTAAGCCATCCAGGGCCGTCTTTAAATCGCCTAACCTGGTTATCTTTCTGTATTTTTCGGGGTCGAGGGAGGGCAATCCGATGTTCACCCGCTTTACCCCTTCCCTTTTTAAAACCCCCGCAAATCCCTTTAAAAATGTCCCATTTGTAGTCAGGGAGATTTCCTCCAGGCCCTGGATGTGTTTTGCTTCCCTGATCAAATCAATTAACCCCCTGCGGACCAAGGGTTCCCCTCCTGTGAGCCGGACCCTCTTCAGGCCCAAACGAGCCATTTCCCTGAGGATTTCAAGGATTTCCTCGATCCTCAATATTTCCTCATGGGGAAGAAGGGGAATTCCCTCCTCAGGCATGCAGTAAATGCACTTGAGGTTGCACCTGTCGGTCAAGGAGACCCGGAGATAGTCAATGGTCCTTCCGAATTGATCTCTCATCAATGGTCCTCCGGGAGGTGGATTAAATGAACCTGGATTTCCTCCCCTTTCTTTAAGAAGGTTACGTCCTCCGGAATGATGCCGATGCCATCTGCCGCGGCCATGGAGGTCAAAATTGCTGACCCCTGAGCCCCGGAGGGATACGCCCAGAGCGTCTCCTTCCTTTCCAGTTTCACTCTTAAGAACTGAAGCCTCCCCTTGCTTTCCTTTGAATAATCGACTCCCATGCGAGCGGTGGCTTGAGGCCTGAAGATTTTTCCAAAACCCATCATCTTTCTCAATGCGGGGCGGACATATTCCTCGAAGCAGATGATGGAGGCCGCTGGATTCCCGGGGATTCCAAAGACCGGCTTTCCCTCAAGAATCCAGAAAGCAAGGGGGTGGCCGGGACGTTGCTTCACCTTCCAGAAATGGAGGGTTCCTCCCATCTCCTCAAGCACCTCTTTTACAAAATCATATTCGCCAAGGGAGACCCCACCTGTAGTGATGATCACGTCGCATTTTTTTGCTTCCTCCAGCGCTTTTCTAATCTCGTCCTTGTTATCTGGGATCCTCGGAAAAGTCCGCGCCCTGGCTCCTGTTTTTTTCACCTGGAAAAGCAGGGTAAAAGTATTGGCATCCCGGATTTTTCCGGGGGTTAATTTTTCCGATAGGCCCACCAGTTCGTCCCCGGTAGTCACAATGGCCACCAAGGGAGGAGGGTAAACAGGGACTTTTTCAATTCCCAGGGAAGCGAGAATCCCTACCTCCCCTTCCTGAATCTGCGTACCCTTTTTTAAGACCTGGTCACCCAGTTTGATATCCTCTCCCTTCAGCCGGATGTCGTCCCCCTTTTTTACGGGCTTCTGGGCGAGGACAAGGCCTTCTTTAAAAGCGGTATATTCCTTTCTGAGCACGGCATCCGCTCCCGGGGGAAGGGGAGCCCCGGTCATGATCCTCATTGCTTCACCCTTCCTCAATTCTCGTTGGGGGAAAGACCCCGCTTTGAGATCATTGATAACTTTCAGGGGTATGGGATTTTCCGGGGAGGCCCCGGTGACATCTTCCGCCCGAATTGCAAAACCGTCCATTGCTGAGTTATCGAAGGAGGGAATATTTTCTGGGGAGAAAATATCCTCGGAAAGCACGAGGCCCAAGGTGTCTTCAAGTTTGACCCTACGGGGTGGCATCTGGGAGCAATTTTCCAGCACCAATTGTAAAGCCTCTTCGTAACTAACCATCTCTTTCTCCTTTCTCCTGGGGGATCAGGTGGCAGGCTGTGGCTTTAAAAGTCGCAAAGACTTCATCCCCCGGTTTTAAGTCCAGATCGATTGAGGATCGCCTGGTGATGATCGCTTTTAAGGTAATTCCACAATCAACTTTTACTTTCACAACCGCTCCTGCCGGTTCAAGCTCGATCACCTTTCCTTTTAACCTGTTCCTTGCGGTGGTTCTCTCGTGCGTTTTCCCATCTTTTCCCAGGATGATGTCTTCGGGGCGAATGCAAGCCGTAACGATTTTTCCCGGAGACAAATCCGAAACTGCTTCAATGAACCAATTCGAGGTCTTTAAGGAGACCAGTCCCTCCCGGTTTTCCACTATCAGGGCAGGAAAAAGATTCTCTACTCCCACAAATCTCGCCACCCTTAAATTGAGGGGCCGGAAAAAGACCTCGCATTTATTTCCAATCTGGAGGATCCTTCCCCTATCAATGACTGCAATTCGATCAGCAAGGGCGAAAGCTTCCTCTTGATCGTGAGTAACGAAGATGCAGGTGATCTGGAAGTTTTTAATCCCCCGTTTGAGCTCCAGGATTATTTCTTCCTTGGTTAAAGGATCAAGGGAGGAAAATGGTTCATCCAGGAGGAGGAGTGACGGGGAGAAAACCAAGGACCGAGCTAAGGCGACTTTCTGACCTTCCCCTCCGGAAACCTTCCTTGCCTCTTGATTCTTCAGATGGGAGATGGAGAAGAGTTCTAGGACCTCCTCGACTCTCTTATTCATTTCCCTCCCTTTTATTCCCCGGATCCTCAAACCATATGAGACGTTTTCCAAAACGGAACCTTCAAAGAAAAGAGTGTCTTGAAAGGCCATGGAAACCGATCTCCTGATAGATAGAGGGACAGGATACTGAATTTTTTCTTCTTTCCAGAACATTTCACCCTTGAAGGGCCTAATCAGGAAAGCCAATAACTTCAAGAGGGTGGTTTTTCCAGAACCAGTAGGCCCCAGGATTGCCAGGGTTTCCCCTGGTAGGACATCCAGGTTTTCGATCTCTAAGAATTCCCGTTTTCCCACTTTTACTCCGATATCCTTTAAAGAGATGAGGGGAATCACCTTGGCCTCCTCTGTTGAAGGAAGGTGAACAGGAAATTCAGAATTAAGGCAATTAAAAGGAGGATTATTCCCAGGGCGATTGCCAGGCTGAAATTGCCTTGCCTGGTCTCCAGGACGATTGCCGTGGTTAAAACTCTGGTCTGTCCCTTGATATTTCCTCCCACCATAATTACCGCCCCTACCTCAGAGATAATGGAGCCAAATCCGGCGGCCAGTGATGAAAGAACAACCAGACGGCCTTCTTTTAGGATTTTGCAGAAATACTGCCACCTGCTGGCTCCCAGGGCGAGAATCTGGAGCCTGAGCTTCTCGTCGATGTTCTGGACTCCTGCCATCGTGACTCCCATTACCACGGGTAAAGCGATGATCACCTGGGCAATGATCATTGCTGATGGGGTATAAAGGAGATTTAAATTTCCCAGGGGACCTGATCGGGCGAGGAGGAGAAAAACAACCAATCCTACAACAACTGGAGGGAGCCCCATTCCCGTGTTCACCAGGGTTATGAAAAAATTCCTTCCGGGAAAACGCCTGAGTCCAAGAAAAACTCCTGTGGGGATCCCCAGCACCACGGCGATGGAAATGGCCATCCCCGAGACCCCCAAGGATAAAAGAAGGATTTCCCGAAGGTCTGAGTTGAAGGTGATGATTAAATTTATGGCCTCTTTTAGGCCTTCCCAGATAGTGTCCATCTTTAACTTTCACTCCCCTTTTTAAGGTAAAAGAGGGGCTCTCCGAAGTTTTCCACCCCAAAGTTCTCAATCATTTTGAGAGCCTCCGGGGAGGTGATCCAGGAGTAAAAAAGGGAAGCTTCCTTTGAGTGAAGTCCGGATAATTTCTCCCCGTTCATGAGGAGCACGGAGTAAGTGTTTTCCAGATCGTCCCCGCTTCTGGAGATTACCTCGAGGGAAAGGGTTTTCCGCTGTGTAACCCAGGTTCCCCAATCGGTCAGGGTGTAAGCCCCTTTTTCAGAAGCGATCCTCAAAGTCTCTGCCATTCCTTGCCCCGTCGAAAGGTAGATCAGGGAAGCCTTTTCGGGGTTTATGGAAATTTTTTCCCAGAGGTTTTTTTCTTTGGAAAATGTCCCCGATTTATCTCCCCTGGAGGCGAACATTACCCCGCTAGTCGTGGCTATCTTCCGGAAGGCTTCCTCGATGTCCAGCCCCCTTGCCCCTGCAGGGTCCTGGGAAGGGCCAACGAGGATGAAGTAATTGTAGAATAGCTCTTCCCTTTTTGAAGCAAAGCCGGAATTCAAGAGTTCAAGCTCCATTTCCTTATTGTGGACAAGGAGAATATCCGCATCCCCTCTTTTTCCCAAGGCAATTGCCTCCCCTGTTCCCACGGCAAGTGTTTTCACCTTAATTGAATATTGGCTTTCGAACTTGGGAATGAGAAAATCCAATAATCCAGAATCCTGAAGGCTTGTAGTCGTAGCAATAATCAGGGTGTTAGCTTCCGCACATGAGGAAATGAGAAACAGGAAAATAAGAGTTAGGACGAGAAACCGTTTAATCAAGCTCGATCTCCTTTCCAAATCCGGGAGGCAGGAAAATTGCTCTTCCTACCCTTAGCCTGAAAACCAGGCATCGCCCGCCAGTTCCCGAGGGGAGCCTTGCGGGTCGGAGTCATTTTTGGATAAGATATCAAAGTCCAAGGGGTTTTTTCAAGGTGGATTTTCCTGAGGAAACTTTTTAAGAGGAGAACCAGAGAATGAAAGGTCCCATTTTCCCCTTTGATACTTGATACGGGGACAATCCTCCTGTAACATTTTTTTGGCAATTGGAATGAACTCCCTTGGCCTTTTTTCCGCAAAAATCCTAAGCATGGCTTGAAGGAGTTCTTGAAAATCCCAGCCCCACCGGAAAGGGATGAGTACCTTTCAAGGGATTGAGAAATTTTGAGATAAAGGAAAGCACAACCGGAGGTCAAAATGAACATAAAAAGCGATATTGAAATTTCCCAAAGTGTTGAAAAGGATCCTATAGAGAAAGTTGCCGAGAAAATCGGAATCCCCGGAGATCACCTCGAGCTTTATGGAAATTTTAAAGCCAAAATCAGTTATGAATTGCAGGAAGAAATCAAGGAAAGGAAAGATGGAAGGTTAATCCTCGTCACCGCTATTAATCCCACTCCCGCGGGGGAAGGGAAAACCACTACATCCATTGGTTTGGGGGACGCGCTTGCCCGGCTGGGGAAGAAGGTGATGATCACCTTGCGTGAACCATCCCTGGGGCCTGTTTTCGGGGTGAAGGGTGGGGCTACGGGAGGTGGTTATGCTCAGGTCGTTCCCATGGAGGAAATTAACCTTCATTTCACAGGGGACATCCACGCCGTGGGAACGGCGAATAACCTTTTAGCAGCCATGGTGGATAACCATGTTTTTCAGGGGAACTCCTTGGGGATTGACCCCCAAAGGATAACCTGGAGAAGATGCATGGACATGAATGAGAGGCAGTTGAGGTTCATCGTCTCCGGATTGAACGGGAAAGCTAATGGGATCCCGAGGGAGGAAGGTTTCGACATCACTGCCGCTTCTGAAGTGATGGCAATACTTTGCCTCTCGGAGAACATCGAAAATCTAAAGGAGAACCTGGAAAAAATCGTCGTTGGTTATTCGTACGAAGATAAACCCGTGACCGCAAGGGACCTAAAAGCCGCTGGAGCAATGGCCGCTCTGTTGAGGGATGCCTTGAAACCCAACTTGGTCCAGACCCTGGAGCACACTCCGGTTTTCGTTCACGGAGGTCCCTTTGGAAACATCGCTCATGGGTGCAACAGTATCGTGGCTACAAAAACTGCCCTGAAGCTTGCTGATTATGTCGTTACAGAATCAGGATTTGGGGCTGATTTAGGAGCAGAGAAGTTTTGCGATATTAAATGCAGGTTCTCCGGGATTAGACCAGATGCCGTGGTTATCGTGGCCTCCATTAGAGCGCTTAAGCACCATGGAGGAGCTTCCAAGAATGAAATTTCTTCCGAGAACCTTCCTGCGTTGGTCCGGGGCATTCCCAATCTTATGAAGCACATCGAGACCATAAAGCTCAAATTTGGGCTTCCAGTCGTTGTGGCGATCAACAAATTTCCCACCGATTCCCCCCAAGAACTCAAATTGGTGGAGGAAAAATGCCAGGAGCTCGGAGTCCCCGTTGCCCTGTCGGAAGTCTGGGAAAAAGGTGGGGAAGGAGGAATTGAGCTTGCAGAAAAAGTTCTGGACCTTGTCCATAACGGCAAGAATGATTTTCGCTTCTTGTATGATTTGGACCTCACCCTTAAGGAAAAAATTCAAATTATTGTCCGTGAGGTTTACGGAGGGGAGGGGGTAGTTTACCTCCCTCAAGCGGAGAAGGACCTGGAAAAGCTGGAGAAAAACGGCTTTGGAAAACTTCCGGTCTGCATGGCCAAAACCCAGTACTCCCTTTCCGATGATCCCAAAAAGGTGGGAAGGCCGGTTGGATTTAAGGTCACGATTAGGAGCGTTAAGGTATCTGCCGGAGCGGGCTTCGTTGTCCCCCTGGCTGGAGATATCCTGACCATGCCCGGGCTACCCAAAGTCCCAGCTGCTGAGCAAGTTTCCGTCGATTCCCAGGGGAGGATTGTGGGGTTGTTCTGAGGATTCCAATTTAGGAGAAGAGGATGAAAGAGTTAACCTGTCAAAAATTTTTGGAACTTTTAGCCTCCTCATCCCCGGTACCGGGAGGGGGAGGGGCTTGCGCCCTGGTGGGGGCCGCGGGAGTTGCCCTGGCAAGTATGGTGGCCAATTTGACTGTGGGAAAGAAGAAGTACGAATCTGTCCAGGAGGAGGTAAAAGCCATCGTGGAGAGGGCCAACTCCTTGAGGGCTCTCTTCCTTGACTTGGTGGAAGAAGACGCAAGAGGATTTGAACCGCTCTCCAAGGCTTACTCCCTTCCCAGGGATACCGAGGAGGAAAAGCGGGTTAGAGAGAGGATTTTGGAGGAAGCCTTGATTGGTGCCTGCAGCGCTCCCCTGAAGATCATGAGAGCTTGCCTGGACTCCCTTTCCCTCCACGAGGAGCTTGCTGAAAAGGGGACAAAAATCGCAATAAGTGATGTTGGGACAGGTGCCGTTCTTTTGAAAGCAGCCCTCCTCGGAGCAAGTTTGAACGTCTTCAGCAACACCAGGTTGATGAAGAATGCAGAAAAAGCCAGAACTTTGAATTCTCAGGCTGAGGAGATCCTGGAAAAGGGTTTGAAGCAAGCAGACCAAGTTATCCAGCGAGTGGCAAATTATTTAAAGTCGCCAAGTCGATCTTGAGGAGGACAAAATGGCCCAAATTTTGAGGGGAGCGGATGTCGTAAATTCCCTTCGGGAAAGGATTTCTCGGGAAGTTTTACAGCTCAAGGAATTGGGAGTATTTCCCGCTCTGGCAATCGTTCGCCTGGGGAAAAACCCTGATGATATTGCGTATGAGAAGGGGGCGATAAAGAGGTGCGAGGGGATGGGGATAACCTGTTTTCCCCACGAATTTCCCCAAGACCTTCCCCAGGAGGAGTTGATCAGGGAATTGGAAAGGCTCAGCTTTGATCACAAGGTCCATGGAATCATAGTTTTCCGTCCCCTTCCTGCCCACATTTCAGAAAAACAGGTGAAGTTCTCGCTTGACCCTTCAAAGGATGTAGACTGTTTTCATCCGGTGAACGTGGCCAGGGTTTTTGAGGGGGATGAAAGCGGATTCCCTCCCTGCACTCCTCAAGCGGTCCTGGAAATCCTGGATCATTATGGAATTGAACTCCAGGGAAAGAGGGTGACGATCATCGGCCGAAGCCAGGTTGTGGGACGGCCTTTAGCGATGATGCTTTTGAAGAGGAACGCCACGATCACCATTTGCCACACTAAAACCGTAGGATTGCCGGAAATCTCTCGGGAAGCGGATATTTTAATCGCTGCTTGCGGGAAACCCCGGATTGTTAATTCCTCCTTTTTAAATCCCCGCCAAATTGTAATCGATGTGGGAATAAATGTGGATGAGAGGGGCAATATCTGCGGGGATGTGAATTTCGAGGAGGCGGAGAAGATCGTTTCGGGAATTACTCCCGTTCCCGGAGGCGTGGGGACAGTAACGACCTCTGTTCTGGCTTCAAATGTTGTGAAAGCAGCTCGCCTTTCCTTAAATAAGAGGTAAATTGTTCGCGGAAAAACTGCTTGATTTGTCCGGGCCCTTTCAACTTTTTTTAAGGTTTCTTAAATGGAGCTGTGGTTAAAAGAGGGAGATCTGATGGAAATTCCCCCGTTCCAGATCGAATAGGAACAATTTTCCCCGGAATGTGTCTCCCTTCCCGAGAAGGAATTGAATGGTCAGGGATGCCTCAAAGGTTCCCACAAAAGCGGGGGTAGGGGAGGGGGTTCCCAATTCCGCTTCCGCTCCCTGTTTTGGAGCCTGTTCCTTTTTCCCGTAAATCCTTTCGATCCCCTGATCCTGAGGGTAAAATAATGCCGCTTGTCCCAGAAGACCCCCTATTGCTCCATGGACCATTGTCTTTTTGAATTTCCTACATTCCTCCCAGAGGGTGAAACGCTGGGTGATATCCCCCAGGGCGTCAACACAGAGGTCAACATCAGCAATTATCGAAGGGGAATTTTCCGAGGACAGAAATTCTGCCACTGCTTCAAGTTCAATTATGGGGTTTACCTTCTCTAACCGTCTTTTCATTTCCAGGGCTTTATTTTTTCCAAGAAGGTCCTGCTGAGATCCCAGTTGCCGGTTCAAATTACTTTCCATGAAGTTGTCCCCATCCACCAATCTGAGGAAGCCAACCCCCATTCGGGTGAGGATTTCCGCGACCCAACCTCCAAGTCCCCCAATTCCGATGATCGCGACCCTGGATTCGACTAATTTTCTCTGGCCATCAACTCCAATAGAATCGATGTTCCGCTCGTACCTCAAGGGGATAATTCCCTGTTTTAAAGCAAGTATCGTCACCTCCTTGGGAGTTTTTCCCAAGAGATTCGCCAGCTCAAGGATCTTTTCCGTTTCCATGACCCACCTTTTCTTGCCCGTCGGAAGGACGATCTCTTTGCTTGATGCCCAAATCGTTCCCTCTTTTCTCATTCCCCTTTCTCCCGGGAGAATAAAATTCCGTTCAACCTAATTCAACCTTAAAGGTTCTCTCGCTTTCCAAGAACATGTTAAGGTTCCTATCCTCTGGCTTAAAGGTCTCTGCTTAAGTATAATTCCCATAGTCTAAAATGACCAAGAGATTTGGCCTGCCAACCGCAGTCTGGATTGTGATTTTTGTCGCCTTACTGGGGTCCGCTTTTTTCTGGTTTCCTCCTCTTTACCGGTTTTTGAGTGATCGACCACGAATTGAAGCCTTTATCGATTCCCTGGGGATTTGGGCCCCTCTTGGTTTGATTGCCCTTCAAGCGCTTCAGGTTACCCTTTTTCCCGTACCCGGATTTTTCGGAATGCTCGGGGGATTCCTTTTTGGCTTTCTCCCCGGGTTAATTTACAGTCAGGTGGGAACGGTATTGGGATCCATGCTGGCTTTTTTTCTGGCCAAGGTATTCGGAAGGCCCTTGGTTGAAAAACTGGTTTCCCCCGAGAAGCTCTCAAAAGTTGATACTCTTGCGAGGAACCGGGGGACGCTTTTTTTCCTGATATACTATTGGGTCCCCTATGTTCCCAAGGATGCCATGTGTTACGTCGCGGGTTTAACCCCAATGGGATATTCCACTTACCTTTTCGTTTCTTTTTTTGGCAGGCTCCCGGGGACAATTGGGGCAACCCTTGTAGGAGCTGGCATATGGCAGTTTAAAATTCCCCTTTGGGGTTGGATTCTTATCGGAGTAATAGTACTTGTCTTGGTGGTCCTTTTTATTATTTATCGGGAAGCAATAAAAAAATGGATGATGGGAATCCTTCAGAGGAACGGGGGTTAGTTTTTACAAACCAAAAGGCCGGGAAGGACATTCCCGAACCTTTTGGTTTTAGACTGGTGGAATAAGGCTATTTCTTTTTCTTGGCAGTCTTTTTTGCAGTCTTCTTGGTCTCTTTGGGGGCGGGTTTCTTGGTTGCCATTTAAATTCCTCCTTTCCAACATTTCAAGAGATGGTATTTATGAGATTTTCCAGGTGCTTCCAGTTCTCCTCTGCTTTTTCCTCCAGCCTTCTTGCGCTTTCCTCTAAGTTCTCTTTTATTTTTGCACGATTTTGGAAATATTCCTCAATTTTTGAAAAAATTTTTTCTGGAGAATCATCGAGGGAGAGAGGCTCCTGGCCTAAGAGCTCAGCGAATGAACTTACCTTTGGGTCGTAGGAGATAGGAATGAAGGGGGTCCTGGAGAGGACCGAAAATATGAGCGAGTGAAGCCGCATTCCCACGACCAACTCCGCTCCCCGGAAAAGACCAATTATTTGGTTGGGTTTAAGAAATGGGCAGGCAATGCTTCCTGGGACAAGCGAACTCAATTCTTCGCAGAGTTCCTGGTCTACAGAGAACTGGAAGGGAAGGAACACGACTTTGGCTTGAAGCTTCCTCTGGACTGCTTGAGCAATTTGGGAGAAAGTCTGGGTGGAAATTTTTTTGTGCTTTAGGTTCCTCAGGCAAAAGACCACGAAGGGTTTCTCAACACCTAGGAAATCGATTGCCTCCCTCTCCTCCTTTAAATCTGGCTTTTCCAAAAGAAGGGCAAGGTCCGAGGTTTGAAAAATCGGGACTTTTCTTACCCCCAATTTTTCTAATTCCTTTAAAGAATGTTCATCCCTCACCGTGATCAGGCTTACCCGGTTTAAAATCCAGGAAGTCAGGGTCCTGTTTCCTTTCTTTGAAATTGGACCGATGCTTTGAGCCAAGAGGACCACCCTTTTTTTTAAGATGACCCCCAGATAAATGATGCTCAAATAATATAGAAGGCTCCGAGACGAGGTCGCATCTTGAAGAAGGCCTCCTCCTCCAGAAATGAGAAGATCGCAGGAAGAGATGGCCCAAAGAACTGAAAGGGGATTAATGCGAAGAATTGACCTTACCCCATGTTCCTTTGTAGTTCGTTTTGGGAACGCAGAAAGAACAGTTATACGGGAATTGGGGATCCTCTTTAAAATCCTTAGGAGGGAAGTCAGGATGGCTTCGTCTCCGGTATTTCCAAAGCCGTAATATCCTGAGACCGCAATTTTCAGGATTTTCTTTTTTTCCACAATACCCCCAGGAAAAAAGGCATGGTCTTGAGCAAACGGATGAGCCTCCCTGGTTCTTTTAAAATCCTGTAGAGCCATTCCAGCCCGGCTTTTCTCATCCAGAGGGGAGCCCTTTTCTTCGTCCCCGCCCAGATATCCAGGGAGCCACCCACAGTTATCCCTAAACGATAGAAAGACCGGGGAAGACAGGAAAGGAATTTTTCCTGCTTTCCTGCTCCCATTCCCACGATGACCAAAGAGGGCATTGCATTTCCGATCTCTTTAATTACCCCTTCCTGCTCCTTCTCTGAGAAGTACCCGTGGTGAACCCCGGTAACCTCCAGATTGGGATACTTTGCTTTAAATGATGCTTCGACCATCTGGCCAATCCCCGGTTTTGCCCCTAAAAAAAAGACCGTGAATCCCTCCTGGGCGCAAATTTTGATCAGAGCTTCGCCTAGGTCGATTCCGGGGACTCTTTTGATTTCTAATGAAAAGAGTTTTTTCACAGCCCAGGTGATTCCAATTCCGTCCGGGACCACCAGGGTGGCTTTTTGAATTGCTGATTTTAGTTCTGGATCTTTCCTTGAAAGAGTTAGTATCTCGGGGTTCAAGGTCACAATATAACCAGGGGGGTTTTCGCCACTCAAGATCGACCGCGAGAGTTGCAGAATCTCCTCAAAATTCTTCCGGGTCAGGGGGATGTCGTCAATCTGGATTTTCTCCTCTATTTCGAGTACCATCCCACTACTTTTTCAAGGGCCATGATGACGCTTTCCTGATCCTCCTCGCTCATTTTGGGGAAAAGGGGAAGGGAAATGATCCTCCGGAATGCTTCCTCCGCATTGGGGAAATCCCCTTCCTTCCACCCTTTTTCCCTGTAAAAGGGCATCAGGTGGAGAGGGATGAAATGAACTGAGGTCCCGATGTTCTCCTTCGAAAGGGCTTCGATGAATTCCTCCCGAGTGCAATTCAATTCCTCAAGTTTAAGCTGAATGGGGAAGAGGTGCCAGGCGTTTCGCCCTTCCTTGAACGGGGGAGGAAGGATGAAGGGAAAATCTTTCAAAGCCTTAAAGTACCTTGAGACAATTTTCTCCCTTCTCCTTTGGAATTCCTCCGCTTTTTTAAGTTGGGCAATCCCAATTGCGGAGGCAAGGTCCGTCAGGTTGTATTTATATCCGGGAGAGACCACCTCGTAATACCATGACCCACCCTTTTGATACCTGTCCCAGGCATCGCGGGAAATTCCGTGGAGCCTCCAGGTTTTCATTTTTGAAGCTAACTCTGGAGACCTCGTGGTGTTCATTCCCCCTTCCCCTGTTGTGATGCATTTTGTGGGGTAGAAACTGAAGCATGTTACCTGGGAGTCGAGCGCCCCGATCATCTTTCCTTTATAAATGGCCCCCAGGGCATGGGCAGCGTCCTCAACAACATACAGGTTGTATTTTTTCGCCAGTGCCAGGATATTGTCCATTTCACAGGGTCTCCCCCCGTAATGAACTGGAATAATTGCTTTGGTCCTGGGGGAGATTTTTTCCTCGATCTTTTTGTGGTCGATATTTAAGGTTTGGGGATCAATATCCACGAACACCGGTTCGGCTCCCAGATGGCATACCACATTAGCGGTCGCAGCAAAAGTGAAAACGGAGGTTATCACTTCGTCCCCCGGTCCAATTCCTAAAGCTGCGAGGGCACAATGGAGTCCACCTGTACAGGAGTTAAAGGCAAGGGAATGGGGAACCCCGATGTATTTGGAGAATTCCTCCTCGAACTGAAGGGTTTTCCTCCCTGTAGTTAACCAACCGGACTTTAAGACTTCCACAACTCCCCGAATCTCCTCTTCTTCTATCCAGGGTTGGGAGAAAGGAAGGTAAGATGCTCTTACCGGGTTTTCGCCGGGTTTTTCCTTTTTAATGGGTTTCATCCTTTGCTCCTTTTTTGGAGGGAAGAATTGCTCTGGGCACTTTCCATAAGAACAGCCAGGCTTTTTGTCAGCTCCCGGGCGTTGAAATCCTTGAGGTTCAGGGGCTCAATGTTTTTTGGAAGCTGATCGGTTTGATGTGCGAGATAGATTTTGTCCAACGCAAGGGATATGGCGTCCTCGTTTTCCGGGTTTACCAGGAAAGCCACCCCGGATTCCTTTAAAAGTTCTTTGGTGATCCCCTCAGGGACGAGAGCCAGGATCGGTTTTTGGGCCGCGAGGTACTCGAAAACTTTGGCGGGGTAAATTTTTTCACCTCCCGCCTTGCTCCCCAAAATTAAAAGAAGGAGGTGGGATCTCCTCATGATGGCTATGGATTGTTGATGGGGGAGGAACCCTAAAAATTTGACAATTTTCCCTAAATCAAGGGAGTCAACAATGGGGCTTACCCTTTTTTCAAAGGGCCCCACGAACAGAACCTGGATTTTTTCCTCGGCCCCCTTCCTTTTGTTCAAGAAAGCCCTCAAACCGAGAAGGAAATAGATGGGGCTCTGAGGTCCGTAGAAGTCCCCAACATAGGAAATGGTGAATTTTGGGTAGGGTTCAGGGTGGGGAAGAGGAAAGTCTTCGGGGTCGAACCCATTGGTGATCATGGCGAATTTGTCTGCGGGGAAATCGTGATACCTTAAGAGGAAGTCCTCTTTGAAAAGGGGGGTACAGGTCAAAACGAAGTCCGCGTTTTTCACGACCAGACTTTCCAGGTAATTGTTTAAACCCTTGTGAAACCTGGTGGGAAAATAAAGAAAGGTGTTGGTTGACCAGAGGTCCCTGAAATCAGCAATCCAGGGGACCTTTGTGCGTTTTTTAATTCTTAAGGCAATCAAATGGGCGGAATAGGGGGCGGAGGTTGAGATCATGCAATCTATTTTTTCCCGGGCGAAAAACCCCAACCCTTCTCTGGTTCCTTCCGGAATCCAGCCAACACGGTCATCGGGAACAAATAGCCAGGCCCTCGTCTTCCCTTTCCAGGAAAGAGGGATCTCGCGGAACCCTTCCTTTAGTTCCTTGGGATTTTTTGGGGAATCGGTTTCCTCCCTTTTCTTTTTTGAAAACGATGGAAGCTTGATGGCCGAAATTCGATTGATGATGTTTAAAGGTTCCAGGACCTCTGCCCGCCTGACCCTTTCCTCGGGCAGGATCCCCAGAGGAGATTCATCATAAGGAAGGTAAGGAGAAGGCTGGGCGGATAAGACATATGGCTCCCAGCCGAATTCGGGAAGGTATTTAATGAACCTGAGGGCTCTCTGGGCGCCGACTCCTCCCATTGGAGGGTAATAGTAGGAGATAAAAAGGACTTTTTTCACCTCCTACCCCCCTTTCATTGTAGGTATGATCTTTTTTAGGATTTTCAGCATTTCCTCACGGTCCACCCGTGAAGCGGCTTTTAAAAGCTCCTGAATCTGGGGAAAGAGGTCTTTCCAGGGGATGAATTGCGGGTTTTGAATTTTCAGGATGCGTTCCCTGCCCGTGTCAACCAGCTCTTCCTCCTCCTCGTAAAGTTCTTCAACCAGCTTTTCTCCCGGTCTTACTCCGCAATTCTCAATCCGGATGTCCTTGTGAGGCTCAAGACCTGAAAGCCTGATTAATTCCTCTGCCAGGTCGATGATCTTCAGGGGCTCCCCCATATCGAGGATGAAGATTTCCCCGTTTTTCCCAATGGCTCCTGCCTGGATGATCAGTTGAACTGCCTCCCCCATGGTCATGAAGTACCTGGACATCATCGGATGGGTTATGGTCAACGGCCCACCGCGCCTTATCTGTCTTTGGAATAATGGGATGACGGAGCCGTGGGTTCCCAGGACATTTCCGAATCTCACGGTGACAAAAGGTATTCCTGTCTTTGCCGCCCAGGAAGTACAGAGGATCTCCCCCAGCCTTTTGGATGCCCCATAGGCTGAAGCAGGGTAGACTGCTTTATCGGTGGAAATATTGATGAACTTTTCAACCGGGGCTTTAATTGAAGCTTTAATCAGATTCAGAGTTCCCCTGACATTGTTCTTGATTGCTTCTTCCGGATAAGCTTCCATGAAATGAACGTGCTTGTGGGCTGCGGCATGAAAGACCACCTGCGGTTTTTCATTAAAGAATAGGAAATCCATTTTCTCCCCATCCTGAATATCAGCGATCACCGGGATGATCTCCAGATGGGGAAAGAGCTCTTTAAGCTCCAGGTCCAAGTGGTAAATTGAATTTTCTCCGTGGCCAAGGAGATACAGGGTGCTTGGCCCATATTGGAGAACCTGGCGGCAGAGTTCGGACCCGATTGATCCCCCTGCCCCGGTCACCAGAACCTTTTTCTGATAAAGGTATGAGGCAATTTCCTCAAGGTTTACCTTGACGGGGGACCTGCGGAGCAAATCGTCCAGCTTTACTTCCCGGACCATCTCCACCTTTACGTTCCCGTCAATCAATTCGTAAACCCCGGGAACAATTTTGAAAGGAACCTGCGCTTTCTTTGCCAGATCGACGTATAACCGGATGACCTCTCCGGGAGCCGAGGGGATTGCGATGAAAATCAGGTCCACCTTTTTTTCTTTAACGATTTTTATTAAGTCGTTTCGATCCCCAAGAACTGGAAGGCCCCACAGCCTCAAGCCCTTTTTCAGGGGATCATCGTCGATAAATCCTACTGGAAAG
The DNA here is from genome assembly GCA_024655965.1 of Caldisericota bacterium. Taxonomy (GTDB): domain Bacteria; phylum Caldisericota; class JANLFM01; order JANLFM01; family JANLFM01; genus JANLFM01. The sequence goes on from JANLFL010000005.1 coordinate 26,483, forward strand.
TAATTAAGTTCGGGGTGCTTGAGTATTTCCCGGGTGAGCATTCCCCCCGCTTCACCTGCTCCAATGATCAGGACCGTTTTCTTCCCTTTCATTCCTCCAGAACCTCAAAATATACTTTATCAGTTTTTTCTGCCATGGTTGAAAGGGAGAAGTTTTCCTCTACCCATTTTCTTCCCCTTTCCCCCATCTCCCTCATTAAATCATGGTTTTTAAAAAGGGAGATTAAAACCCGGGAAAATCCCTGGGAGTCTCCCGAGGGAACGAGAAATCCGGTGACTCCATCCTTTACCACCTCGGGAACCCCTCCAACCCTCGTGGCAACGACAGGCTTCTTAAGAGCCATGGCTTCCAGAAGGGTGACGGGGAGGCCTTCGGATAGGGAGGTAAGCACAATCACATCCAGGGCTTCCACAACATCCAGGGGGTCTTTTCGGAAGCCCGTGAACTTTACCGTCCTCTGGAGCCCTCTTTTCAGGGTCTCCCTTTGCAGATCATTCAGGTATGGCCCATCGCCCACGAAAAAAAACATGGCCTCGGGGATCTCTTCGTTCACTTTTTGGGCCACCTCTAAAAGGAGAAATGGGTTTTTCACGTGAACAAGGCGGGCCAGCATCCCGCAGGAAGGAGCGTTATCTGGAATACCAAGTTCTTCCCTCATTTGAGCCCTGGTTTTGGTGGGTTTTGTCTTTTCCAGGTCAAGGGAACAGTGAACGACCCGGAGCTTTTCCTCGGGAGCATATCTAACTTGGATTAATCTCTCCTTAAGGCCGTGGGATACGACGATCAAGCGTTCGGCAAATTTAACGGTCAGTCGGTCTATGGGAGGATAGAATGTCCTTTTGAGGATGTTTTTATAATCCTCCTTCGGGAAGGAATAAATTGTGGTTATGATGTGAGCCCCAGTCCTGCGGGCGGCGATCCTGCCGATGAAGTTTGCCCTTACTCCATGGGTATGAACGATCTGATAACCCCCCTCCCGGATCCTTTTTTGAAGGAGAGGAATAACCCTCCAGTCTGCGATGTTCGCCATGGGAAGGACGGTGATGGGGATGCCCATTTTCCTGGCATCCTCACTCAGCTCGCCTTCAATAAAGCATACAATTGCTATCTCGTGGCCCCGTTTTAATTGCTCGAGACAGAGTTCCAGGAACTGGTGCTTGGAACCCGCAATCTCCCCCCCTCCTATGACCTGGAGAATCTTAAGTTTCCGAGACATTTCCCTTCTCCAAAAGGGGGAGAAGAAAGAGCAAACCTGCGGTAAACCAGAAAGCCACGGCTAAAGGTGGCTCTTCCCAAAGGTTTTCCGTGAAATTGTGGGCCAGAAAGGCGAATATCCCAGCCTGAAGAGCCCAGCCAATATTTTTTAGTGTTTTTTCTTTTATGGTCCTGATTCTCCGGAACCCTCCCACGAACAAAAATAGAAGGGTTAAAAGGAAAAGGGAGAGCCCCGCGAAGCCCAACTCGCTTGCGGTTTTAATATAATAATTGTCTGCATAAATCCCAGGCCAGTAACCCGCTCTGTAAGCTACTGCACCTCCAAAAGTGCCTGGGCCTGTTCCAAAAAGGGGGTGTCCGGAAGCGATCTCCAAGCCCAGCTCCCACCTGTAGAGCCGCCCTGCGGTTGCCGATTTTGCCCAGTACTCCCCGGAGATCATCGTGGAAAGTCTGGTGGAGAATTCTGGAAGGAAGGGCAATGCAAGAGCGAGGATCAAAAGAAAGACCAGGATCCTGCGGTCGTGGAGGATGCCTAGAAGAAGGAGGCTCAATCCACAGACTAACCATCCAGCCCTCGTGAGGGTATACATTAGGGCAAGTCCCATGAGGAGAGCGACACCAAGAAAAAATATTTTGAGAATTATTTTTCTCTCCTCAAGAAAAAGGACTAAAAGCAGGGGAAAGAAGAGGACAAGATAACCCGAAAGGGCGTTGGGACTTGGAAAGATTGAATACGATCTTGTCTTGATGTCCTGCTCGAAGTCCACATCGACCCAGCCAGGTTTTACCGGAACCTGAATAATGTGCTGATATATCGCGTAAAGGGAAACCCCCAAAAGGATGATAGAAAGGATCAGGAGGAGGGTTTTTAGCCTATCCCTTTTCCTCAAGGCGTTCAAGGTGAGGAAGAAAAAAATCGAGGTTTGCAATATTGCCCGGATACCCTCGAATCCCACGGAGAAGGATACGCTGTTTTCCAGCAGGGAAAGGGAGTTCCACATCAGAAAAAAGAGCAGGGGAGGGGAGACTTCGGTGAAAAAGAACCTCCTCGGGGGATTTTTCCAGGTGCGGAAGATTATTCCCAATAAGACTAGGGCCATCAGAGCCAAAGGCCAGATCCTCGCAACTCCCGAAGGAAGGTTTGAGCGGACGAAAAAGTCCACCGGGGCGTAAGCAGCAATTACGTACAGTCCCCATTCCTCCTTGAAAACGATCAAAAATGAAACCAAAAGAGCGATAGTTCCTCCCAAAACGAGAAGAGGGGTGGAAAGGAAAGCGAAGAATCCCGCGAAGATCCCAATCAATATCGGAAGGATGAACCCCCTCCTTTTCTCATATGGTTTTTCCCGGAACTTCTGAAGAAGAGAAGATCGTAAGAATTCGGTTGGTGCTAGGGTCCCGATTAAACCGAGGACCATGCAGAGGGTTCCAAAAAAAATCCAGGAGAGGCCCTCCAGGCGATGAAAGTAAAGGCTTAGGGAGAGGAACGAGCCACTGAATCCAAAGAGGATCTCACCCAGCACATTTACGGTTGATCCCCTCCAGTCAAGGAGAAAATTGTGAAATTCCCTGCTGATTATTGACCCGCGGAGGAATGTTTTTCTCAGCCATTGAAGGCTTTTTTGCAGGGCGGTTTCCCCCCAGGTACGTGCTTTCCTGAATAAGATCTCTCCCAGTCCGGGGATCTCCCGGGGATTGTATGGTGAAAAAATCCGAGCCAATGCGGAGGAGGAGAGAGCATTTACGAGGACGTGATATAACCGGTTTAGCTTTAGGTATATTGAACTGTTTGTCCAGACAGACCTGAAAAAATTGGCAATTCGGAATAAATAGCTCGTCTCTTGCCAGACTGCCATTTTTTAAGGAACTTCTTCCCCGGGGGATTCTTCAATGGTGGGGGACTCAAACAGGGGCTCCTCGGGGTTCTCAAGCTCATCGAGGAGAGAGTGGAGCTTTTCCTCATCCACTCCCCAGTAACTGATCTCGTTGATGGTGAGGAAATTCCCCGGAAGAACCTCTGTCCGGATATCCTTCATCTTCAAATTTGAGAGGGCTTTTGCGAGCTCCAAGGCTTTCTCCAGGGGGAGATTGGTCCTCAGGTAGGAGGTGATCTCCTGGAAAATGATGGGGATTTTGCTTACGTTCCCCAGATTGAAGTGCTGTTCAATAATCGCCCTTAAGAAGGCTTGCTGTTTTTCCACCCTAGCGATATCACCCTCAGGATAGCCCCTATACCTTACATAAGCTAAGGCTTGCTCTCCGTCCAGGTGTTGTAAGCCAGGGTATAGGTCGATGTTTTCCCAGGGATAATACATTCTCTCCTCGATGTTAAAATCAATTCCCCCCAGGATATCGATTACCTTTACGAAGCCCTGGAAGTCCAACTCAGCGTAGTAATGGATTGGGCGGTTTAAGAGCTGTGAAACTGTCTCGATTAACAAGGGGATTCCCCCGTAGGCATGGGCGGCATTTATCTTGTCCTGGCCATTTCCTGGGATTTCCACAAGGGAATCCCTCGGGATGGAGAGGAAATAAACCTGCTTCTTGTCCAAATCAATCGATCCAAAGATTATGGTGTCCGAGCGGGCGGAAAGTTCCCCCGGGCGGGCGTCCACACCGATAAGGAGAAAATTGATTCTCCCTCCGGGTTCGGGAGAGGGAAGTTCGACTGGGTTTGGCTCCGGGGTGGTGGCTTTCCCGTAGGTAAGGTAGAACCAACCTGCCCCTAACCCAATCCCCAAAAAAATAAGGGACGCCAGGACAATTATCGATTTTTGAAGTTTGCTGGGACGGTTTCTTCTCATAGCAGGCATTCTATTGATTTTTTCCTCCATTCGCAACCGGAGAGCCCCGGAATGCTTTCTTAATCCTATTAAATACCGGAACGACCTCTTTGACCTTGAATAGGTAAAGGAGAAGCAAGTAAAGGGCTAATCCAATGCCAATTACCAGTACTGCCTCCAGGATTCGGGGGACAACCTTTTCTGGAGCCATGATACCAGCCAGAAGTTTGTCCAGGAAGAAACAAGAAACTCCCATCAAAGTCGCAGCGATGAGCATTTTCGAAAGGGAAGGGAATAGGGTGGAAAATTTGATCGGCCCGATCTTCCTCCGGAGGAAGAAAATCATCAAAGCCAGGTTGAAGTAGGCGGCAATTGTGGCCGCCAGAGCCAATCCCCCCACTTTTAAGGGCCCAATTAATGCGAAGTACAATCCTACCTGGACCGCTAAACCTCCGAAGGTGATCAGAACAGGGGTGATCGTATCCTGCATTGCATAGAAGGCTCTCAAAAGGACCATTAATGTAGCGTTGGCGAAAAGCCCGGGGGCATAAAGGCTAAGGGCGTAAGCGGAGAGAGAGGTTCCAAGGGCCGTGAATTCTCCATACTGGTAGAGGACCCTGATGATTGGAAGGGCAAGGGCAATCAAACCTATCGCGGAGGGAATAATGAAGAGGGAAGAAGCTCCAATTGACCAGCGAATGCTTTCCTTCGCCTGATCCATTTCTCCTCTTGCTAACTGCCCGGTTAAGGTGGGGTAGATGGCAGTGGTGATGCTCATAGCGAATATTCCCAGGGGGAGCTGAACGAGTATTCCCGCATTCCTTAGGGCGGTGAAACTACCTGGCTCGAGAAAGGAGGTGAGCCGGGCTTCAAAGAAGGGGGAAAGTTGATCGATGGAAGCGGAGATTAAAAGGGGGAGGGCGAGGACGGCGATTTTTTTCAAGTCCTGGTGGAGGAAGTTCTTAAGGGAAAAGCGGAACCCCAGGCGGAAAACGGAGGGTACCTGGAAAAGGAATTGCCCCAGGGCAGCCCCTGTCCAGCCGATCGCCGCGGCATAAATGTTTAAAGGTTTTGCAAGCAAAGCAATAAAGGCTATTAGGATTACGTTGAATGCCACTACCGAGAAGGCGGGGATGGTGAAATTCTGGAAAGCATTGAGCAGGGCGGTGAAAAGGCCTGCCCAGCCCAGAAAGATTAAGGCGGGAAACATGATCTGGGTTAGTTTTACGGTAAGATCGCTGGTTCGAGGGTCGCTCGTTGGGTTCAGCCAGCTGGAAAGCTGGGGGGCGAGGAGTACCCCCAGACCTGATAGAACGAAAAGGATTAAAAATAAAAGGATGAACAGCGAGGAGAGGAGCTTCCAGAGCTCTTCCTTTTCCTCCTTGACCAGGTAGCGGGTAAAAAAGGGAATGAAAAGGGCAGAAAGAAGCACCCCCACCAGGATGTTGTAGAGCATATTCGGAAGGGTGTTTGCCCGCAGGAAGGTATCCGAGGTTGAGCCGAAGAAGAAAGCAGAAAGAAGGGCCTTCCAAACGTATCCCAGGAAACGGCTCAAAACTGTTGCCAGCATTATTATGCCGGCATATTTAGCGATTCTTCCGTCGGTCACTACGGAGTTTCGGGCTGAGGGTAATTCCCCTTTGGAGGGACGAATTCAATTCCGGTGCAAAGGCCGGAGAACTTGTATGGGGAGCCGAGGACGGGTGAATCCATCTGGACGATGACGTTAATTCCGATTTTTAACTCCTGTCCTTTGATTTCGAAAAGACCGGTTTTGGCAATTTTGGGAGCGTGGGCTTTGATGATTACCGATTTCAGGTGAGGGTGTTCGACAATGACCATTTGGCCGTCGGCGGTTGTTACAGGAACCCTGGCGGGCCTGATGGTAACCTCGGCCACTTCCAGGACAGTATTTCCTTTGCCGTCCGTTGCCCGGTCGCCGACCTTCACCCAGTTGGTGACATCTGGCTCAACATTTCCCCAGACTAAAGTCACAAGGCAATCCTGGGCGAATTCCCCCTGAGGTGCAAAAGCATATTTATATAGGAAAAATGCCACCACCAGAATGATTACGATGATGACAAATAAATCGAGAATGTTAACTTTTCCAAAAAGCCTTCCCTTTTCATCAAGAAGCGGCATTCTTTTTTTCTCCTTCCCTTTCTCAAAAAATTCTCCTTATTTTAGCACCACTTGCCCGAAGCTTCTCCTCCATATTCTCGTATCCCCTTTCAACGTGCTCTATATCGTGGACTTCCGAGTGCCCTTTGGCTGCCAGGGCGGCGAGGACAAGGGAGGCCCCAGCCCGGAGATTGGTGCATGCGACCTTCGCCCCGGTGAGCGATTCAACCCCCTGTATGTATACGCTCTGACCCTCAATCTGGATATTTGCCCCCATCTTTCTTAACTCCCCCACCAGGTTGAAACGGTTTTCGAATACCGTCTCGGTGACCACGCTTGTCCCCTCTGCAAGTGATAAAAGGGGGATCATCTGGTTTTGAAGATCGGTTGGAAATCCCGGGAAAGGCATGGTCTTGATGTTGACGGCTTTTAACCTCCCCCTAACTTTTATCGTCACCTTGTTTTTCGCCAGATTGATCTCCGCTCCTGATTCATGCAGTTTCACCAGCAGGGGCTCCAAATGGTAGGGAACGATGTCCCGGACGGTCAGTTCCCCTCCCGTGATTGCTCCAGCGATCAAGTAGGTCCCCCCTTCGATCCGATCGGGGATCACCCGGTGTCTTGCCCCGTGGAGGGAGGGGACCCCTTTTATCACCAACCTCTTTGTCCCTGCTCCCTTGATCTTGGCCCCCATCTTTTTGAGAAAGTTACAGAAGTCCACGATCTCCGGTTCCTCTGCGGAATTTTCGATAATCGTCTCTCCCTTGGCTAAAGCGGCGACCATGGTCAAATTTATCGTGGCCCCAACGGAGGGGTAATCAAGATAAATCCGTTTACCCGTTAAACGGCTGCCCTTTGCGGTGATTAAACCATGCTCCAGGCTGGTCTTCGCCCCGAGGACGGAAAATCCCTTCAAATGAAGGTCAACTGGCCTATTCCCGATATTGCACCCTCCGGGGAAGGGGATGCTCATCTCTTTCTCCCGGGAAAGCAAAGCCCCCATGAAGGAAAGTGAAGCTCTCAATTCCGAAGCGGTGGGATCGAGAATGTGAGGATTTACCGGGTAACTGGAATCAACTGTTAAAGTGTGCTTTGCCTGGTCAAAAGCCACCCGGGCCCCAATTTTTTCCAGGATTTTGATCATCTTTAAGACGTCGGCGATCGCCGGAACGTTCTCCAGGATTACCTCGCTTTTTGCAAGGAGGGAAGCGGCAATCAAGTGAACAGCGGAATTTTTGGCCCCCTGGGTTGGCACGCTCCCCCTTAAGGGAAAGCCACCTTCCACCTGGTAATAGCTCATGTCAATTCTCCCTTTTTTCCTTTTTTTGAATTTGACGGAATTTGGGGTTAAAGGACTGAGGGGGTTTCCTACAAAATCCGAAGTAATAGAGGAGGTAATCCTTGATCCTTAAGGATGCTTTTCCATCCCCGAAGGGGTTTGGGGATATTCCCATTTGTTCAATTCGATCCGGATTAAGTAACAGTTTCCGGCATGAATTCCTAACCTTTTCCCTTTCCACTCCCACCACCTCCAGCACCCCGGCTTCAACCCCCTCTGGTCTCTCGGTCACCCTGCGAGTCACCAAGACCGGACGGTGGAAAGAAGGGGCTTCCTCCTGGATCCCCCCGGAATCGGAAACGATGAACAGGCTCCTTTTCATCAAACTGAGAAACTCCAGGTAGCTGAATGGTTCAAATATGTGGATATTGGTGATCCCTTCAAGGACTGGGAGGACATCCTCTCTCACAACCGGGTTTTTGTGAAGGGATACGGCAATGTCGATATGTGGAAACTCCAGAGCCACGTCTTTTAATCCCATAGAAATTTGTCTTAGGGGGTCACCCCAGTTTTCCCTTCGATGAACCTCGACGAGAATAAAGGGTCGGCTTGAAGAAAGGGGATGGGGCAAGGGGATCTTGTCCAGGTGCGCTTCGAGGCTTAAAAGAGCATCAACGACCGTATTTCCGGTTACAAAAATCTTATCTTCGGGGAACCCTTCCCGTTTCAGGTTCTCCCGGGCTTGGCGGGTGGGGGCAAAATAAATTTCCGCAAGGGCATCAGTGAGCCTTCTGTTCATTTCCTCCGGGAAAGGGTTCGAGATGTCGTGGGATCTGAGGCCTGCTTCTACGTGGGCAACTTTCACCCGATGATAAAAAGCTGAGAGAGCTCCAACAAAGGTTGTGGTAGTGTCGCCATGGACAAGGACTAAATCTGGCTTAATTTTCTCAATAGTCCTGTCCAAACCTTTTAAGGCTTTAATGGTGATTTGAGAAAGCGTTTGCCTTTCCTCCATGATGTTCAAGTCAAGGTCCGCTTTTAATTTGAAAAGCTCCAGCACCTGGTCAAGCATTTCCCTGTGTTGACCTGTTACACCCAGGAAGTGGGAGAAGCGCTGGTCCTCCTTTAGGATCTTGACCACCGGTGCCATTTTGATGGCTTCTGGGCGGGTTCCAAAGACTGTTAGGACGCGAATTGGCTTATTTGGTTCCAAAGAGACGGTCTCCTGCATCTCCCAGACCTGGGACGATGTACCCGTGGCTGTTCAAGTATTCATCCACAGAAGCAGTAAAAATGGGGACATCTGGGTGAGCGGAATGAAGTGTTTTTATCCCTTCCGGGGCGGAAATGATGCAGACGAATTTGATGTTTTTTGCCCCCTTTTCCTTCAGGACTGAGACTGCATGTGCCGCGGATCCCCCAGTTGCAAGCATCGGGTCAAGAATGATGTTTTCTTTATCCTTTAAATTTGGGGGAAGTTTGTAGTAGTAAGGAACAGGAGAAAGAGTTTGGGAATCCCGATAGATCCCTAAATGACCCACCAGGGCATTTGGGATCAAACGGAGGATTCCCGAGGCCATTATTAAGCCAGCCCTCAAAATGGGGAAAAGGGCGATTTTTTTGCCGTCCACCATCCTGGCTTTACTCCGGGCAAGCGGAGTTTCGATTTCCATCTCAATTGAGGGCAAGTCGCGAAAGACCTCATATGCCAGGAGCATGCTCAGTTCTTCCACCAACTCCCTGAATTCCTTTGGTTCCGTATGCTTATCCCGGAGAAGAGCTAACTTGTGTTGAATTAGGGGATGGTTGATTTGAAAAACCCTTTCCATGTTAATACCCCCTGAATGAAAAGCCCTTGGGAAAATTCTCATTAAAATTGGAATGACCCTTAAGGAAGATTTTCCCGAAGTTTTCAAAATTGAGGATCTTGCAGTGGTGCAAAATTTCATGGATCTCTTTTGATCTTCCCAAGATCCCTTCTTTCATTATTTCACCCTCTTTTCCTCTGGATATTCCGCCCTTTTTCCCCCGGTGTAGGGAGGCCTTGTTCTGGCAAGAACCAGGTTCGCTTTTCCCACATTTTTAACCTGAACCCTCACCGGGACCACCACCCTTCTTAAATGCATTCCAATCAAGGTATCACCGATGTCCATCCCGTAATCGGCGGAAATTGAGGATACAAGACAGGGGTCTTTAAACCTTGAGAATGCATATGCTGCAAGGGCCCCCCCGGCATGAGGGCGGGGAATTGCGAGAACCTCTTCCAAATTGAACCTTTCCTGAACCGCCCTTTCAACCACTAAAGCCCGGTTTAGATGCTCGCAGCATTGAAAGGCAAGGTGCAGGTGAAAGGCTTCCTTGACCTCAAGGATTGCCCGGAAAATTTCTTCCGCAATTTCCGTGTTGGAAGCAGTTCCAATTCTTTCCCCAACAACTTCAGAGGTCGAACAGCCGATAACCAAAATTCTTTCCCCCTTGGGGGGAAACCGCTCGAGCATTTCCAGAAGAGCGCTTTTTATTTGAGAATAAATTGTTGGGGTCATTTTCCTTCAAGTTCTCCAATCCTGTTCACTCGCCTAACATGGCGTTCCTCGCTGGAGAATCCTGTTTCCAGCCATGTTTCTACGATCTTCAAAGCAAGTTTTGACCCGATTATTTTCCCCCCCAGGCACAGAACGTTAGCATGGTTATGGAGCCTGGCAAGCTGTGCGGAGAGTGGTTCGCTGCAGAGGGCAGCCCGTATCCCCTTCACTTTGTTGGCAACGATGGAAACGCCAATTCCTGTTGTGCAGACGAGAATCCCCATGGGGAATTTCCCGTCCGAGACGGCTTTGGCTACTTTCCAGGCAAAATCAGGATAATCCACCGATTCGGCGGAAAAGGTCCCGAAATCCTCCACCATAATTCCCCGTAAGGAAAGGAACTCTTTAATCTCCTCCTTCAATTGGTATCCGCCGTGGTCAGCTCCCAGGGCAACTTTCAAGCCACTACCCTTATCCATTTTTCCTCCTCACCTTCCAGACCGTGGACTACCAAGCCCAACTTGATTATCTTTTCCAGATAATGAACTATTTCCTTTTCAATCTTTTCCCCGGGACAGAGGACCGGAATTCCAGGGGGGTACGGTGCGACGATTTCCGAACTGATTTTCCCGATTGCTTTTTTCAAGGGAACAAGGCGGTGTGGTGCTTGAAATGCTTCCCGGGGAGTGAGGGCCTGTTCAGGAATTCCCGGAATCTTCATCGAATGGATTTCCGATACCACTTCTGGTTTCCTCCACTTTTTTCTTAAAGCCCTTTTCATGGCTTTGATCAAGCGCTCGACCGATTTAGGGGAGTCCCCAATACTTATCATACACAGGACATTCCAGGGATCGGAAAGCTCCACCTCCACCCCTTCTTCCCGGAGCCACCTTTCCACTTCCCTTCCCGAGACCCCTAAATTCTTAAAATTTATTGTCAATTTCAGGGGATCGAGAAGGAAATCTCCCATTTGGGAAATTTGCTCCTGGGTAATACATGAGATTCCTTCAATTTGGTTTAATTCCTTCCGGGCAAAATTCGCAAGTTCAATTGCCCGGGAGAATTCTTCTTTTCCAAAGTTCACCATCTGCCACCTTGAGGCGTCCAGGGAGGCTGAAAGAAGGTAAGAAGGGGAGGTGGTTTGGATTATTTGAAGGGCAGATTGGACTCGATTCAGATCAACCAGCCCCCCATTGAAATGGAGGAGGGAAGACTGGGTTAAGCTGGATAAAGTCTTGTGGGCACTCTGGGCGATGAGATCTGCCCTGGCTTCAAGTGATGAGGGCGGGAAAGCCTCATGAAAAATGAAATGAGCCCCATGGGCTTCATCCACCAGGACAGGGACTCCCCTTTCATGGCAGAGGGAAACGATTGTGGAGACATCGATGGTCACCCCATAATAATTTGGTGATGTTAAAAACAGGGCTTTTGCGCCTTTGAAGCTGTCGAGTTTTTCCTTGATCTGGTTTGCTGTGCAGGGTAAAGCGAAACCGAATTCCCAGGAGAATCTTGATTCGATATAACGGGGGGAGGCTCCCGATAGCACCAGGCCACCGATTGCAGATCGGTGGGAAGCACGGGAGATTAAAATTTCATCACCATCTCCTGTTGAAGCAAGGATCATGGCCAGAATGCAGCCCGTTGTTCCATTGATCACAAAAAAGGTTCTATCCGCACCAAAAGCTTCGCTTGCCAGGTCCAGGGCTTCTTTAATAATCCCTTTTGGAGTTAAAAGGTGGTCGAGAGGAGCAATCTCAGTAAGGTCTAAACGGAATGCATTTTTTCCCAGAAAATCTCGCAAAGGAGATGGAGCCCCCAACCCTCCTTTGTGCCCGGGAATGTGCATTGGGAGCCTTTTTTCCTCCAGAAAGGAGAGCAAACCCTCAAAAAGTGGAATTCGTTTTTGGTCCGTTTTCGCTTCTCCTTTTTATTTATCCCTGGTCGGGGCGGCCGGATTTGAACCGACGACCTCTTGGTCCCGAACCAAGCGCTCTACCAAGCTGAGCCACACCCCGACGCAAAATGGAACCCAAAATCAGTGATTTTGAATATAAAGGAAGGGGGGGTAAGTGTCAATTTAAGGCTCTGAAAGAAGACGGGAGATTAAAACCGAGATCTCCGCTCTGGTCGCTCCCTTCTCGGGGAGGAAATTCCCGTCAGGGTAGCCGTCCCAAACACCTTGCCAGGTTCCGGTTTCGATGTATTGAAAGGCCCAATGATTTGGGGAGAGGTCAAGGAAAGTGGGAGGAAAATTTTGGGGAACCAGGGTCCAGTGCAGCATTCTGGCAATCATGCTTGCCAGTTCTGAACGTTTCACCGGGTCCTGAGGGCGGAAAGTGCCGTCTGGATAACCTTGAATGATCCCCCCTTTGTATAGGCGTTCAATATATGGGGTTGCCCAAAAGTTGGGATCAACATCTTTAAAGCTGGCACCCCCTTCTTTAACCATTTTAATGTCGAAGCTTACTGAGAGAATTTTGGCTAATTCAGCCCGGGTGATGGTGTTATCGGGGAGAAAAGTCCCATCAGGGTACCCGGAGAGAGTTCCTTGGGAGACTAAAAATCCGATTTCCTTCCTTGCCCAATGATTCTTTATATCGGGGAAAAGGACCGAGATTTTAATGCTGACTTTTTCCTGAGAAAGACCATCCGAGACTACAAGCAAGGATTGATATGATCCTGGTTTAATATCCGGAAGGGAATTCAGTACCAGTGTAGAGGTAGAAGAAAATTGGTCAATTTTGGAAAACGGGGAGAAGGAGCCTTTGAGACCCTGAGGGAGATTTTCTAACTGGAAGTTTAGGCCTTCACTCCCCTTCAGGTGATAAATATAAACACCTATATCTGCCTGCTCCCCTGGAAACAGAAAAATCTCTGGGTTGGGGAGCCTGACTTCCAGGGCCTTCTTGGCCTTTAGATTTATTACCCCAAATTTAATTTGGTCCCCGAAATCGCAGGTAACCTCCAGGAGGATATTTGCGGGAATGTATTCCGGACTCGCTTTGATTGTTAGTCTGGTGATCCCGGGAACCGGAATTTCCTCGGGGTCAAATGAAAGGAAGATATTTGGGGGGACCTGCTTCACGGAAAATTTTACTTTTTTCCCTTGGTCCGGGTTTCCCAGGACGATAATGTTCACCTTCTCTTCGGAGGAAGGAAAAAGCTCAATTTGAGAGGGCAAAATCACGATCGAATCGCCTTCTTGGGAAAAAGCGGGCAAAGGGTAGAAGAAATTCAAACAAAAGGCCAAAATAACCGCCATAAATAGGAAAATTTTAATCCTCATCTGTTTTCGCCCATTGCTTTATTTGTTTTTCTTCCTTTCTAAGGTCTTGGAGGCTATGGTAAGTGTTCAGGAGTGCAAAAATCAATACCACTGCAAGAAAAAGGAGAACCAAAAGCCCGAAGAAACGGTAAACGATAGCCAGGATTAAACTGAACTTCACCCACCACAGGACTCCCAATAGGAGGGAAAGGAGCAGAAAAAGTGAGTAAAGCCGGAGCAGGAATCCTAATTTTCTTTTCTTTCTTTTTAAATTTAAAGCAAAATCCCGGCCGGCAATGAGAGGGGTTCCGCATTTTGGGCAGGTTACGCTCCCTTCGATGGGGCTAAGGGTCCCGCAGATTGAGCAGCGCTCCATTAATTGGAATCCACAACGGTTGCAGTAGAGGGAATTGGGCTCGTTTTTATAACCGCAGTAGGGACAGAAAATAAAAGCGGGATGAGACTGCGAAAGCCCTTTTTCCTCCAGAGGATGAAAACAGTTTGGGCAGAAGCGTTGACCAGGTTCAACCTCCCGTCCGCAGTTGGGACAAATTCTACGGGGCATTCCTTTTCTTTCCTGGCCCCCTTGAACCATTTTAATTATTTTATCAACCAGGAAAGGTTTTTAAAATTCAATCCCCTTTTTAGCGGGGATTCCTTTTCGGAAGGCATGTTTGATTTCCCTGATTTCGGAGACTGTATCTGCGAGGTCGATCACCTCCTTGGGAGCTCCTCTTCCCGTGAGGATTAAATGAGTTCGCTCCGGTTTTCTTGCGATCAGGGAGAGGATTTCTTCCAGGGAAATTAACCCCAGGGTAAGGGCGGGAAAAATTTCGTCCAGGATAATCAGGTCATAATTTCCCGATTCCATTTTCTCCTGTGCAAGGTTCAAACCTCTAACCGCGGCCTCCTTGTGAATCTTTAAATCTCCCTTTTCCTTGCGGACAAAGCCCCTCCCACAACGGATAATTTCTAAATAGGGAGAAAGGAATTTAATAGCCAGATGCTCTCCCGCCTCCTGGTCCTTTATGAACTGGATCATGAGGGATTTCATTCCATGTCCTGCACTTCTCAGCGCCATCCCTAGGGCAGCGGTGGTCTTCCCCTTTCCGTCCCCGGTGATGACTATTGTTAAGCCCTTCCCAGTTTCTGGTTTATTTCTGGAAAACTCTTTCTGCATGGTATGAACTCCTCACAAGGGGCCCGCTTTCAACATTAAAAAAACCTAATGCGTAAGCCTCCTCCTTTAGCTCCTGGAATTCCTCGGGAGTGTAATACCTCGATACGGGAAGGAGGTCTATCCTAGGCCTCAGGTATTGTCCAATTGTCACTGCTTTGCAACCGGCTTCCCGGAGGTCCTCCAGCAATTGGCGGATTTCCTCCCTTGTTTCCCCAAGGCCGACCATGAAGCCAGATTTTACAATTGTCTTGGAATTTGAGAAATTCCCAGCAAATTTCAAAATGGATAGCGACCTTTGGTAATCAGCCCCAGGTCTTACCAGTGGGTATAGTCTGGGGACCGTTTCCACGTTATGGCCAAAAACTTCCGGAGAGGATTCCAGGACTTTTCCTATGGCTTTTGCATCCCCTTGAAAGTCGGGGACAAGGACTTCTATTAAACAGACAGGGTTGGCTTCTCTAATCGCCAGGACCGTTTTTGCAAAGTGATGGGCACCTCCATCCGTAAGGTCATCCCTTGTGACCGAAGTGATTACCGCGAATTTTAGACCTAATTTTTTAACGGCTTGACCCACTCTCTGTGGTTCGAAGGGATCTGGTGGGAGAGGGGAGCCGTGATTTACTGCGCAAAAGCGGCAATTTCTGGTACAGGTATCTCCCAAGATTAAAAAGGTCGCGGTTCCTCTTGAAAAACACTCCCCCATATTTGGGCATCTTGCTTCCTGGCAAACGGTGTGGAGGCTTAATCCCTTGAGGAGCGAACGAAGTTCATTCGCCTCAGGGCTCCAGAGGGAGTTGCTTTTTATCCACGGGGGGAGCCTTTTTTTCGCCATCTGTTTAATATATCTTTTAGCATGGGTGGGTTGTTGTCAAAAGCCAGGAGAAGGAAAGAATGAAAACCTTACTTTTCGGGACCGCGGGTGTTCCCAGGTGCTCTCCCGGCACTTCCACCATTTCGGGCCTGGAAACCCTCAAGAAGATCAAGCTCGATTGCCTGGAGGTAGAGTTCGTCCAGAGGGTGTCCCTTGGTGAGGAAACCGCAAGGAAAGTCCGGAAAAAAGCGGAGGAACTCGGCTTGCCCCTTTCCGTTCACGCGCCCTATTACATCAACCTCAACTCCCATGACCCTGAAAAATTAATCGCCTCAAGGAAGAGGCTGATCGATGCCGCGAAGGCTGCCTTCCTCCTTGGGGCCACTGAGGTGGTTTTTCATCCCGGGTTTTATCAGGGAGATTCGCCAGATCGAACCTTCGGGAAAATAAAAGATGAACTCGCCATGATCCTGGAGGAAATTTCATCCCAGGGGATTTTCCTGAGTTTAAGACCGGAAACAACGGGAAAACACAACCAGTTTGGTTCCTTAGAGGAAACCCTTCGGCTGGTTAGGGAAGTACCCAGATTGAAGCCCTGCCTGGATTTCGCCCATCTCCATGCCAGGAGGGGATACCATGGGAAAGAGGATTTTTTGAAGGACCTTGAGAGGGTGGGGGAGGTTCTGGGAGGGGGATCCCTTAAAGACTTGCATGTCCATGTTTCCGGCATTAACTACTCGAAGTCAGGAGAGGTCAACCATTTGAATTTTTCTGACTCCGATTTCCCCTTCGATAAACTTCTGGAGGCTTTTTTCTCCCTTGAGGTTTCAGGAAGAGTAATTTGTGAAAGCCCCAATTTGGAAAGGGACGCCAGATTACTTAAAAAGAGGTGGCGGGAGATTGTTAAAATTAATCCCCAAGATTAACCGGGGTGGCCTCCAGGATTCTTTTGATTACGGTTTCTCCTGTCTCCCCCCTCAAACGGGCTTCGGTTTTTAAAAGCACCCTGTGGGATAAAGCAAAAGGGGCAATCCGTTTGACATCGTCTGGAGTGACGAAGTCCCGGCCTTCCATTGCTGCCAGGGCCTGGGAAAGGTGAAGAAGGGAAATGCTTCCCCGGGGGCTTGCTCCCAAGTATAAATCCTCGCATTTCCTAGTGGTTGAGACCAGGGAAACTATGTACTCGTAGACTGTTTCATCGACCTTGATTTTTCCCACCAGTTTCCGGACTTCCCGTAATTCCTGTACAGTGGAAACCGGTTTCAGGGAATCTATCGGGTGCTCAGACTTCAACCTTTGGAGCATCTCCTGCTCGGAGGACTCCGGAGGATAACCAAGTTTTAGCCTGATGATGAAACGGTCGAGCTGGGCTTCCGGAAGGGGGAATGTCCCCTCGTATTCGATTGGGTTCTGGGTTGCCATTACCACGAAGGGATCTCCAAGAGAATAGGTAACGCCATCGATGGTCACCTGCTTCTCTCCCATGGCCTCGAGAAGGGCAGATTGAGTTTTGGGAGTGGCCCGATTGATCTCATCTGCAAGGAGGAACTGGGAAAATATGGGTCCAGGCTTGAATTCGAACTCCTGGGTTTTCATGTTGAAAACCGAAAGCCCAAGAATATCTGAAGGGAGAAGGTCGGGAGTGAACTGGATTCTTTGAAATTTGCAGTCGAAGGAGCGGGCTAAAGAACGACATAACATAGTCTTGCCAACCCCCGGAATATCTTCGACCAGGATATGGCCGCCAGCAAAGATTGCGGAAAGAGCCAGGGTAATCGTTTCCCGTTTGGAGACGATCACCTTTTCGACGTTATTTAAGACCCTATCGGTAAGCTCCCTTACTTCCTGCGGATGCATGGGCTTCCAGAAAGTCCCAGAACTCTGGCGGGACAGGAAAGCCCTCTGCGATCTCAAGGGTTTCCCAATCCTTCACCTTATCAATAAAGAGGATG
Source organism: Caldisericota bacterium (assembly GCA_024655965.1). Lineage (GTDB taxonomy): Bacteria > Caldisericota > JANLFM01 > JANLFM01 > JANLFM01 > JANLFM01. The sequence goes on from JANLFL010000005.1 coordinate 43,611, forward strand.
CCGTGAAGGTGGTCGATTTCATGTTGCAGGACCCTGGCCATTAAACCCTCCGCTTCCACTTCCACCTTTTTTCCCTCTTTATTGAGACCGATTGCCCTTACCTTTTCCCACCTTTCTACCTCGGCGTATATCCCGGGAAGGCTCAAACAGCCTTCTTTATCTGTTTCCCTCCCCTTGTGGAAAATAATTCTGGGATTGATTAAAGCGATTGGGCCTTCACCGATGTCTGCAACGATGATTTGAAGGGGAAGGCCAATCTGGACTGCAGAAAGGCCTACCCCTTTTGGCTCAGAACTGTTCATGGTTTCGACCATCTCTCCGATTATTTTCCTGATTTCGGAGTCGACGATCTTTACCGCCTTTGCCTTCTTTCTCAGGAATGGATTGGGAAAGGTAATTATTTTTCTCGTATCCTTATCCCTCGAAAAGTTTGAATCTTCTTATGTTATCGTCGGCGATGGCCTGAATTTTCCTCAGCTCTTCTTCGGCTCCGGGTTTGAATAAATGTCTGAACCGTGCCTGAGGCCTCAGGTAATCCTCAACCGGACGCGGTTTAGGAGCGATTTTCACCACTGAAGTTATCTCCCCATTTTCCATCTCAAACAGGGGATACAACCCAGTCTGGACTGCAAGCTTGGCTATTTTGATGGTCAAGGAGGTATCGTGACCCCACCCAAGAGGACAGGGAACATGAATCTGGATGAATTTTGGTCCTTTAATTCCCGCAGCTTTCTGGACTTTTTTCTCCAGGTCCCGGAAATACCCCACCGAGGTCACTGCAACATATGGGGCTCCATGGGCTGCGATTATTTGGGCCAGGGGTTTCTTCGTGGTTGGATTCCCATAGGAGCAAGCCCCTGCAGGGCTGGTCGTGGTGGAGGCATCGAAAGGGGTCAAACCAGAGCGCTGAACTCCGGTGTTCATGTAGGCTTCGTTATCGTAGACGATGAAAAGGATGTTGTGCCCTCGTTCCACTGCGCCGGAAAGGGCCCCAAATCCTATGTCCGCGAACCCTCCATCCCCACCCTGGGCGACCACAATAGCTTCGTCCTCTCGTCCAAGGGCTTTAAGAGCAGCCTCAATTCCAGAGGCAACCGCGGGAGTGTTTTCGAAAAGGGAGTGGATCCAGGGAACCTCCCAGGAGGACTGGGGAAAGTTAGAGGAGAACACCTCAAGGCATCCCGTGGCATTGGCAACAATTACGTTCTTCCCCAGAGCATTCAATACAAGCCTGGCAGCCAGGGACTGCCCGCATCCCGCACAAGCGGTATGGCCGGGAGCGAACAGGTTGTTGTTATATGGATTTGAAACTCCAATTTCAAACATATTTACACCTCTTCCAGAAGATCAGGGTTCAGGTCAAGGAAAGTGCAAAAGTGATCACTTTCCTGAGCCAGTTTCAATCCTTTTAAGACCGTCTCCTCGGTAACATCTCGGCCCCCCAGGCCAACCACGAATCCGCTTAATCTGGGGACATTCGTTTTTCCGTAGAAAGTCGCCCTTATTTCCTGGGCGAGTACTCCTGCGGATCCGAAAGAGACGTCCTTTTCCATAACTATCACTAACTTTGCCCCCGATAATGCATCCAATATCTCCTTAAAAGGAAATGGGCGGAAAGTCCTGATTTTCAATACCCCAACTTTCTTTCCTTCTTTCCTTAACTTAAGGGCAATGGCCCTTAAGTTACTTACCAGGGAACCCATGGAAACGAAAATTATTTCAGCGTCCTCAGTTTGGAAAGTGTCAATAAGGTCCCCCGAGAACCTGCCAAATTTCTCCTTAAATTCTCTCGCCACCTCTGGGATAACCTTCAAGGCGTTTTGCTGGGCAACATGAAGCATGTACCTTGCTTCGGTGTAGAATTCGGGATCGGTTTTGGTCCCCATGGTTAGAGGGGCTTTGGGAGTCAGGTAAAAAATTGGTTTATATGGAGGTAGGAATTCGTCAACTTCCTCCTGAGTTGGGACGGAAAGAGGCTCGAAGGAGTGGGTGAGGATAAAACCGTCCATTCCGATAAGAACGGGGAGAAGAATCCTCCTATCCTCTGCAATTTTGAAAGCTTGGATGTGCATGTCCAGGGCTTCCTGATTGTCCTCCGCATAAAGTTGAATAAATCCGGTATCCCTGGCTGCAATTGAGTCCTGGATGTCGTTGTGAATGGTAAGCGGGGCGGATACCCCCCGGTTCACTGCGGTAAGAACTATTGGAAGTCTCAAGCCAGCAATGTTGTACAAAACCTCGAACATCAGAAGGAAACCCTGGGATGTCGTTGCGGTGTAAGCCCGGGCGCCTGCCGCGGAAGCCCCAAGAACCGCTGAGGCCGCGGAATGTTCACTTTCTACCCTGATGTTTTCTGCTTTCAGGATCCCATCCGCAACCATTTGAGACAGATTTTCTACGATATGGGTCTGGGGAGTAATGGGGTAAGCGGCGATTACGTTCGGCCGACAAAGCCTGACCGCTTCAGCTACTCCCCTTGACCCCTCAAGGACAACCGTCTTTTTTGACTCGACCATTATCGAACCTCCGGTTTCATCTCAATATCATCGACCGGGCATTCCTCCGCACAGATTCCACAACCCTTGCAGTAATCCATATCAGCGTAATAGACCTTCTTATCTTGACGGAAGACGCATCCTTCGGGGCAAAGTTTCTGGCAAAGCCCACAATCTGTGCAACGGATATGCAGGAATTCAGGGTAAAATACCCTCCACCCCCCGGTTTTATTCAAACGGGAGGAACCAGGGGCAGCGACTCCTCCTAAAGGAATTTTCATACCGTTTCTCCTTTTACTAACTTGTAAGCGTATTCCGCGGCTTCCTCGTTCTTCTTTGCTACATCTCCCGAAAACCGGTGCCGGATTGATTCCTTTACTCCTTCGAGGGAGACAATGCCAGTTAGTCCAGAGAAAGCCCCCAAAAGAATGGTATTGGGAATTGGACGATTTAAAATTTCCAGGGCGATCCTTGTTGCAGGGACAGTGGCGATTTTAAATCGATTTCCCTCAATTTTTATCTCCTCGGCCTTTTTCTCGCTGTTGATTAAAACGAAACCGCCCTCCTTCAACCCCTGGAAGATGTTAAACGCTCCAATTAAGGTTGCGTCCTGGACGATCAAAAAGTCAGGTGTATAAACGTGGGTTCGCATGAGGATCTTCTCATCGGAAATTCTGACGAAAGCTTGAACCGGAGCTCCCATCCTCTCCGACCCAAACGAGGGAATCGCTTGAGCATACTTTCCGTCTGCGTGGGCGGCAATCGCAAGAAGCTCCGCAGCGGTTACGACACCTTGTCCTCCTCTTCCGTGAATCCTGATCTCTTTCATTTTTTAAAACTCCTGGAATTGTTTGGTTTCAAATTTTTCAAAGCCTCCCGATTTTTCTGAAATGTCCCCCTCCTTCATTTAAAAAATTAGGTTTATTCCTTTTTGTGTTTCCGGTAATAATCTTCGATTGCCGCTTTTAAGGCTTCTTCAGCTAAAACCGAGCAATGAAGTTTTACCGGGGGCAACCCCCCCAACGCTTCGACAACTGCTTTATTGGAGAGCCTTTCAGCTTCCTCCAGTGATTTTCCCTTCACCAGCTCAGTGACCATGGAGCTGGTAGCAATTGCCGCTCCACAGCCGAAAGTCTGGAATTTGATATCCACTATTTTCCCATCCTCGACCTTGATCATCAGTTTCATGACGTCTCCACAAACTGGATTCCCCACTTCTCCGACTCCATCCGGATCGGGAATTTCTCCCATGTTCCGAGGATGGAGAAAATGCTCCATTACCTTTTCTCCGTATTGTATACTCATATTATTTAACCTTCCCTTTTGCCTATGATAACACTTTTTTATAGCAAAAGATTGCTAAATATGGGAATTTCAGAGAGGATTCGCAAATGTTTGATTTAATTGTTCTTGGGGGAGGGACAGCGGGATACGTCGCTGCCCTTTATGGAGCGAGGAAAAAATTAAATGTCGCTCTTGTTGAAAAGGACAGGGTGGGGGGAGTTTGCCTGAACCGGGGCTGCATTCCCTCAAAAGCCCTCCTCTCTTCTGCGGAAGTTCTGGAGAAGATCAAAAGGGCCGACGAATTTGGGATCAAAGTGGAGGGAAATATCGCCCCCTCCCTTTCCCAAATCATGGAGAGGAAGGACAGGGTTGTTGGAATATTAAGGCGTAGTTTGGAAAGCCTGATTAAGGCCAATAAGGTTTCCCTTTTTATAGGGGAAGGGACGGTCCTTTCAAAGAACAGGGTCAGAGTAGGGGAGGAAATCCTTGAGGCGAAAAATCTTCTGGTAGCCACTGGTTCATCGCCAGCCAATATTCCTGGCTTTGAGATCGATGGGGAGCATGTCCTTTCCACCGACCAAATTTTGGACCTCAGGGAAATCCCTGAGCATCTTATTGTGATTGGTGCGGGGGCGGCAGGTTGCGAAATGGCGACTTTTTTCGGTGTCCTGGGTTCAAAGGTAACAATCATTGAGCTTCTTCCCCGGGTTCTTCCCCAGGAGGACCCCGATGTCTCACGCCTTATTGAGCGCGAGATGAGAAAGCGAGGGATTCAATTGAGGACCGGGGTGAAGGTTGAGGGAATGGAGATTTTCGAAGGGGGTGTAAAGGTTTTTCTTTCCGAAAGGGAGGAGCTTATTGGCACTAAGATTTTTCTCTCGGTGGGAAGGGTTTACAACACCCTTGGTTTTGGGCTCCAGGACATTGGGGTCTCCTTGGGAAAAAAGGGTGAAATCTCTGTGGATCCTCTTATGCGGACCTCGGTGCCGGGGGTTTTTGCAGCGGGGGATGTGATCGGGGGCCTTCTGCTCGCTCATGTGGCATCGGAGGAAGGAAAGACCGCTGTGGATACCATCCTTGGCCAGGGAAAACCCATTGATTACCGCAAGATCCCCTGGGGGATTTTCACATTTCCCGAGGTGGGACGGTTTGGCTTTACCGAACCAGAGGCAAGGGAAAAATTTGGAGATGTAAGAGTGGGGCGGTTTTCCTTTCGTTCTCTGGGGAAGGCCCTGGCTATTTCCGAAATCTCCGGAGAGGTGAAAATCATCTCAAAAATGGAAGACGGTGAAATCCTGGGAGCCCACATTGTGGGGCCTTTTGCCGCGGATCTTGTTCAGGAAATCTCCCTTGCTGTTCAGGCTGGAGCAAAGGAGGAAGAACTGAAAGAAGCAATCTTTGTCCACCCCACCTTGTCTGAGGCAGTAATGGAGGCAATTCACGACCTGAGGGGTCTCTCCTTGCACAAACTCCCCGGGGAGTTGACCTAAGGGGTTGCAAGAACCCCTATTTAAGAAAAGTTCTTTATTTTTTAAATTGCTTAGTTTATTATTTTTTCCTAGGTGGGCAGAAAGAAAAACATAATTGAAGGGAGCGGTTGATCATCTTGGAAGAAGAGAAATCCACCAAACGGCAAATCCTTTTGATCCTGAAAAAGAAAGGGAAGATGACTATCTCCGACCTCGCGCGAGAACTTGAGATTACCCCCATGGGGGTCAGGCAGCACCTCTCCCTGCTGGAGAGAGATGGGTTGGTCGCAACACGGATCATGAGGAAACCAATGGGGAGACCCGTTTACATTTACTCCTTGACGGAGGAAGCGGACAATTTATTTCCTAAAAAGTACGAAGACCTTTTAGAATCAATCATGGAAAGCGTTGTTCTTCTCGACGGGCCAGAAAAATTGGACCAGATATTGAAAACAAGAGCTTTTAAGATAGCGGATTTGTACCGTGGGCGGTTCGACAGCTTGGACCTGTCGGAAAAAGTGGAGGAGCTTGAGCGGGTTCTCACCGAGATGGGATATCTGGTTGAGGTGAAAAGGATTAATAACCATTCCTTCGCCCTCGATAATTACAATTGCACTTTGAATTCCATTGCCCGGAAATACCCCCAGATCTGCCGGTGGGAATTGGAGATTTTCCGTTCGCTTCTCGGCGTAAGGATTGACCGGATCTCCGATTTAGCCTCAGGGGGTTTAAACTGCTCGTTCCTGATTCAGGGAATAGACAAGGATTAGGACAACCTCCTTTTTTCAAAGTTCCGGAAGAAGAAAAAATACACAAGGGAAGAAGCCAGATAAAGGCCGATCGTCAGGTAAAAGGAGAGGTTGAAGGAATATCGGTGGATAATAGTTCCCCCCAAGAAGGCTGAGATCGTCCAGGCTCCATTCCAGGAAAAAGCTGTGAGGCTATTCGCCAGTTCCCGGTTCTCCGGGGGAACTGCTTCCATGTTAAACAAGTTCTGGATCGGGGAGGACATATTCATCAGGACTCCCCTGATCCAAAAAGAAATCACCACCAGCGGGAGAGAGGGAGCAAGGGCCAAGATGAGCATGAAGGGGATGGAGATCAACTGGGTTCCCACGATGGTATTTATTAAACCAAATTTCTTGGAGAGAACCGGCCCGATTAAAAATCCCAGGACCATTAAAGCCTGGAGGACAGCGAAGTATATTCCGATTTGATCGGTCGTAGCATTCATGACTTCCTTGAAATAAAGGTTTAAAAAAGGGATTATCAGGCCCGCTCCCATCCCAATCAGGGCGTAGGGGATGGATAGTTTAATTAGGTGAACCCTTGTTTCCCGTGAGGGACGGGGAAATCTGGAAACGCTTTCCTCGACTCTATTCTCTCGGATGAACAAATAAGGTATTGCTCCGAGAATGGCTATTACCGAATCCGTAGCCAATGAATATTTTAGGGATTCAAACTCCCCGAAACCGATTCCCTGAAAAAGGTGGGGAAGATACCCTCCAAGAAGGTTGCCGAAAACTCCAGCAAGTACACCCGCAGCCATGGAAAAGGCAAAAAGGTGAGCCCGCTCTTTTGGGGAACTGTTGCGCATGAAAAATGGGGAAGATATTAAACGAGTAAGAACAAGCATGGATCCAGTAAAAAGGTTTGCCCCCATCAAGAAGGGGGCGGAAAGATAGATGGCCTGGGCAAAGTATCCCAAAGAGGCTAAAAAATTTGAAACGATCAGAATTTTTCTGGACTCGGCCTTCCTCAAGATGTAAGCCGAAGGAAGTGCCATGAGGATTGTTCCCAGTGAGCCGAAAGAGAGGATTCTCCCGATGATCTCCTCGGAAAAGCCCCCTTCCCTTAAATAAAGGTTGAAGAGCAAACTGAAAGCTGAAAACCCGATGTTTGTAAAGATGCTTCCTAAAAGGAAGAAGCGCGCGTTCGCTTTAAATGATCGCACCGCTCCCCAGTATTCCCTAATTCCATGTTTAATCTTTGCCAAGGCCGAAGTCACGGGATAAAATTATGAACGGAAAAACTATCCTTGAAAAGGGGATTCGCTATGCATCAGACTGATCGTGATGTTGTGATTCAAGCAATAAAGGAAAACCTCTGGCCTCATTATGCCTTCCAAAGTGAAATTCGGGAAAAAGGTCCCAAAGTGCTGGTAAAGGGGGATGGAGCAATTCTCTGGGATATCGAGGGAAGGGAATACATTGACGGTCATTCAATCCTTTGGGTGGTGAACGTTGGCCATGGTAGGAAGGAAATTGTTCAGGCCATGGCCCAGCAGGGAGAAAAAATTTCCTACGCCAGCCTCTTTGGAGGTTACTCCAACGAACCCGCAGGTTTACTGGCCAAAAAACTGGCGGAAATTACCCCCGGAGATCTCTGGGTCTCTTTCCTGGTCTCAGGAGGTTCCGAAGCGGTGGAGGCTGCGATCAAAATTGCAAGACAGTATCAGATGTTGATGGGGTTTCCCCAGCGTTTTAAGATCATTGCCAGAAAAGAGTCCTATCATGGAGCAACCCTTGGAGCCCTTTCCTGCACCGGTTTACGAGTCTACAGGACAAGTTTCGAACCTCTTCTTCCGGGGTTTGTTCATGTTCCCCCTCCATACTGTTATCGATGCGAATTTCAACTCGAGTACCCTTCGTGCAACATTCAATGTGTGAAAGCCATCGAGGAGGCGATCCTATGGGAAGGGCCAAAAACTGTTGCCGCGGTAATTGCCGAGCCTGTAATGAGTGCTGCGGGGGCCCTGGTCCCTCCACCTGAGTATTTCCCCCGCTTGCGTGAAATCTGCGACCATTATGGTGTCCTTTTGATAATCGACGAAGTCTTAAATGCCTTTGGTCGAACCGGGAAAATGTTCGCAATTGAGCGCTACGGAATTGTCCCAGACATCATGACTCTGGCGAAGGCTTTGAGCGGAGGATACGCCCCCATTGGTGCGGCGGTTGTCCGAAAGGAGATCTTTGAAGCTTTCCAGGATTACATGATGATGCACGGAATTACCTATGGAGGCCACCCTCTTTCCTGTGTTGCCGCTTTGAAAAATATTGAGATTATGGAGAGGGAAAACCTCCCTCAAAGAGGGGAGGAGATGGGGCGGGAACTGGGGAAACTCCTCGAGCCCTTAAAGAAGCACAAAATGGTTGGGGACATAAGGGGTATTGGATTACATTACGCTCTGGAATACGTCCTCGATAAAAACACCAAAGCAAGGATTCCAGGTGACCAGCGGGTTGCAGCAAGGGTGGAGGAGCTGTGCTGGAAGAAAGGCTTATACCTTTGCCGGGCTTCTGTCGATAAAACCTACATTGCTCCTCCTCTTGTGGTCACCAACGATCAGCTTCAAAGGATCGTGGAAATCCTTGATCAATCGATTTCCGAAGTTGAAAGGGAGATATTCTCTTAAAGGTCGAAGAAGGGGAATCCAAAATGGATGACGAACTTGAAACCCAGATTTTCATTGTCAGGCATGGGTCTACTGCATGGAACGAGGTAGTCCGCTTCAGGGGTTCCGCGGACATTCCCTTGAGCGAAAGAGGAATTGAACAAGCCCAAGTCCTGGCCCGTTATTTGAAGGAGTTCCCATTTTCCGCGATCTTCACAAGTCCCCAAAGGCGGGCAATACAAACGGTGGAAATTCTCAATCAATACCATAACCTCCCCATCCAGGAAAGGCCGGAGCTAAAAAGCGTGAATTACGGGACCTGGGAGGGAAAACTCGAAGAGGAGGTTGCCCAGGAGTATCCAGAACTTTATCGGGCTTACTTGGAGCACATTGAAAGCTTCAGGTTTCCCCAGGGGGAGACCCTTGAGGATTTGAAAAACCGTGCCTTGATGGTCGTGGAGGAAGCGCTGGAAAGCTATTCTGGGAAAAGGGTGCTGATCGTTTCTCATCAGGTGGTTACCAGAGTTTTAATCTGCGCTCTCCTGGGAATTTCCAACTCCTATTACTGGCAAATAGGCCAGGATCCCTGCTGCTTGAATGTTTTCCACCACCGGAAGGGGAAATTTTATTTAAAACTTATGAATTTTCACCCGGACATGAAGCTCTAAAGAACTGAATTAGCTTCAGCCTTTTGAAGCATCTTCCTACTGAGTTCATTGGCGCGGTTGATGATCTCATCCTCATCGGCTTTAACTATTCTTCCCTTTTCCACCAAAATTTCCCCGTTGACAATGGTTGTATCGACGATGTGGCTGTCCCCCGCATAAATCAGTGCTCCCAGGGGATCGGAGAGGGCTCCTGCATAACCGATCTGATTTGCATCAATTAAGACAAGGTCCGCTGCTTTCCCGGGTTCGATAGTCCCGATTTCTTCAAAGCCCAAAACCCTTGCCCCTCCCACTGTTGCCATTTGGAGAATCTGGGCCGCTGAAATGGAGGTGACCCCGCAAGTCAATTTGTGAACCAAAAGGCAATTCCGCAATTCCCCGAGCATGTCCGAAGAATCGTTGGAAGCACTTCCATCGACAGCAAGTCCAACCTCTATTCCCATTTTTAGCATTTTTGGGATCGGAGCTACCCCTGACCCAAGGCGCATGTTAGAGGTTGGGCAGTGGGCGACTTTGGACCCCGCTTCTTTAATTCTTCTCAATTCCTCATCATTAAGATAAATGCAGTGGGCGTACCAAACATCAGGGCCAAACCACCCTGTCCTTTCCAGATACTCAAGGGGTCGCATTCCGAACTTTTCCAGGCAGAAATCTTCCTCGTCCTTTGTCTCCGCAAGGTGGGTATGAAGGCGGACCCCGTGTTTACGGGCAAGCTCTTGCGAGAGAATTAGCAGTTCACGGGATACTGAGAAAGGTGAACAAGGGGCTAGGGAGATCCTGAGCATTGAGAAGGGGGAAGGATCATGATATCGAGAAATTAACCTTTCGCAATCCTCCAGTATTTCCTCCTCATCCTGGACGACATCATCCGGGGGAAGACCCCCCTTGCTCTCCCCTAGGGACATGCTTCCCCTGCATGGCTGGAACCTTATCCCTATTTTTTTCCCAGCTTCAATCTCCGCGTCGATGAGGTCTTTGGGAGCCCCTCTAGGGAAGACATAAAACTGGTCGGTTGTCGTCGTGCAACCAGTTTTCAAGAGTTCAGCCATTCCTAAAAGAGCGCTCCAGTAGACAATTTCTGGGTCAAGATACCTCCAGATCTGATAGAGGGTCTTCAGCCATGGGAAGAGTTCGGAATCCTGGGTGAGGGGAAGATTCCTCTGGAAAGTCTGGTAGAGGTGGTGGTGGGTGTTTACCAGTCCCGGGATTACGATTTTTCCTTCCCCGGGGATGATCTTCGCTGAGGAGGAATTCAGGTCTTTGCCAATCTTCTTGATGACCCTTCCCTCTATTAGGATATCCCCGGAAAAGGATTTTAACCCATCCTCAGTCCAGGTGATTATTCGGTAGGCATTTTTAATTAGGATTTCCAAGCTTCTCTCTCCTCCTATCGTTTATCAGTACCACGAGCCTTCGGATTCCGATTTCCAGGCCCAGAAGGAGAACCATCAATCCGTACCAAAAGAAACCATATTTGAGGATTAGGTAAATGAAAAAAGCGAGGATGCCGAAAATCGCCGCAGCGGGAATTGGCCTTCCCAGGAAGCGAACAGCTTTTCCCAGGGGAGTCTTCCAGAAGAGAAGGGCAAGGAGCAAGGTTGCCCCGGTAAATATTCCCGTATCAACTGGCAGGGTTACAACCAGAAAGCCAAAGAGAGTTGCCAGCCCACCTCCCCCGGAGAAACCGAAGAAAATTGGCCAATCGTGCCCTGCCACCACCGCCAGACCCGAGAGGACAAGGCCCCAGGCTTCAACTGAAAGGAGAATTGCCAACCACCCCACCAGGGCTCCCTTCAGCAGGTCGAGGACCAGGGTCAAGGTCCCCAAATATGGTCCGTATTGCCGGAACACTCCCGAGGCTCCCGCGTGGTCCCTTTCCCGAATGTCTGATTTTTTCAAAAACTTGCTGAAGATTATTGCGAAGTTCAAGGAACCCAGGAGGTAACTTCCGATGATCAAAAGAGTTTCTTTCATAATTTGTCTCCGGGCAGAAGTATTTTTACAGCTTTAGGTTTTATTGAGAAGCTGGCGGGAAGAGTTCCCAAAACTTCCCCGTCCGCGAAATAGAAAATCTGGGAACCGTTTAGACATTGAAGCTCTACATTGCAAGGTTGGAAATAGTGGATTCCCGGGTCCTTGAGGTGCTCCCCCTTGAAAACTGTAGGAAAAAGCTTTAAAAGATGCCATCTTGTGGGGGAAGTGACCACGCAGAGGTCAAGCTTTCCATCAGCGAATGAAGCATGGGGGAGGATCCTCATCCCCCGGGAATAGGACACGGTATTTCCAACGGCTACCAGGAAGGTCTGCTCGAAGACAAATTTTTTCCCATCGATGGTTATCTCCAGGGGAAAGGGTGGGTAATACAGGATGGTAACAATGGCGCCCAGTTCGTAAGCCACAAAATCGGAACGGAGAATTTTTCTCCATTTATTCCCGTTGACCGCCACCTGAGCGTCCAACCCTATCCCTCCAACTCCGAGAAAAAGCCCCTTCGGAGATTGACAGGCATCGATTTCCCTTGGCTTTCCTCGAATTAAGACCTCAATCGGTTCCTCAATCCCTTGGGGAATTCCCAGATCCTTGGAGACATCATTGCCCCTTCCCCAGGGTAGGATTCCCAGCGAGGCGTTGGTGGCTTTAATCCCGTTCAAGACTTCAAAAACGGTCCCGTCGCCTCCGCAGGCGATGACTGCCTCCGCTCCCTCAAGGGCTGCTTTTCTCGCCAATTCGACTGCATCCCCGACTCCCTTGCTATAAAGGAGGGCCACCTCGAACCCCGCATTTTTGAGTTTTTCCTCAGCGAGTGGTGCGAACTTCTTTGCTTTTCCTGCACCGGCGATTGGATTTACAACAATGGCTAATCTCATTTAAATTTTGACTCTTACCCATCCCTTCCGGTTTCTTTGGGGAAACAATTGAATTTAACAATTTACGTGAAACATTGACAATAGCCATTGAACATAAAGGTTTTTATTCTTCATAATCGAAGGAAATTAATTTGGTTCCATTTTGAATTTCCTGAAGAAATTCTTAAAAATGGAATAAAAGGGGGGTCTCAAATGAAAGAACTAAAGGAAAGAATTTTAAAAGAGGGGAAAAATCTGGGAGGGGGGATTCTCAAGGTTGACAGTTTCCTGAACCACCAGGTAGACCCCATTTTGATGAAAAACTGCGGGCGGGAAATCGCCAGATATTTCCGCCAATTCGGGCCCCAAAAAGTCCTCACCGCAGAAATCTCGGGGATTGCCCCGGCATTGATGACCGCTTCAATTTTGGGAATACCGGTTGTTTATGCTCGAAAGCAAAAGCCCATCACCATGGCAGACGATGTGTACCTCACTTCCGCCCCTTCTCATACTAAAGGTCTGGAAATCCCATTAATGGTCTCCTGCGACTTTTTAAAAGGTGGAGAGAGGGTCTTGATTGTTGATGATTTTTTGGCCACCGGAGAGACCATCATGGCCCTTGCCAGAATTGTGCTTGCCGCCCGGGCTAATCTGGTAGGAATAGGGACGGTTATTGAGAAGACCTTCGAGGGGGGGAGGGCACTTTTAAATCCTCTAAATGTCCCCATCCTTTCCCTGGTTCGGATAAAATCAATGTCGGATTCGAGGATTGAATTCGAAGAACAATGAAAACCCTAGTTGTTTTAGATTTCGGGTCTCAATATAGCCAGCTTATTGTCCGTCGGGTGAGGGAGCTGGGTTTCTATGCCGAGTTGTTCCCCCACGATACATCCCCGGAGAGTTTTTCCCGCCTTGATATAGGAGCTTTCATCTTGTCCGGAGGGCCTTCCTCCGTCTACGATCCCCGGGCCCCTGGTTTCCCGGACTTTCTGAATTTATTTAAAAAACCTGTTTTAGGGATTTGTTATGGAATGCAACTTCTGGCATATTCCTTGGGAGGAAAGGTGGAGCCAGGCCCCGGGGAATTTGGGGAGACCACCTTCCGGGTGATTCGGGAACACCCTCTTTTTTCCGGGATCCCAATCTTTTTCAAAGTCTGGATGAGCCACCGGGACAGGGTTTCTTCTCTTCCTCCAAGATTTATTTGCCTGGGGGAGACCGAATCCTGCCCCATTGCGGCAATTTCGGATGAGGATTCCCTTTTTTTAGGGCTTCAATTTCACCCGGAAGTTGAACACACCCACTTCGGAAGGAAAATCCTGGAAAATTTCCTGGAGAAAATTTGCGGGTTGCCCCGGGAATGGAGCCCCTCTCATTTCATAGAAAGTGAAATCCAACGGATAAAAGAAAAGGTAAAAGAGGGTCGCGTCCTCTGCGCGATTTCTGGGGGGGTTGACTCTGCGGTGACCGCCTTTCTTCTCCAGAAGGCGATACCGGGAAAATTCTTACCCCTTTTCGTCAATACCGGACTCCTCCGGTTAAAGGAAGAGGAACAGGTCCTGGACGCTTTCAAAAGGGCAGGAATTCAATTCCGTTATATCGATCGCTCTCGACTTTTTTTCCAGGCATTGAAAGGGATAACTGACCCGGAAGAGAAAAGAAGGATTGTTGGAAACCTCTTTGTGGAGGTTTTCGCCAGGGAAGCCCGGGAAATCGGGCCCTTTCAATTCCTCGCGCAAGGGACGATATACCCTGATGTCATTGAAAGCAGGGCAAAGGAGAGAAGCTCTGCTGATCGAATAAAAACCCACCACAATGTGGGGGGGCTTCCAGAGGTTCTCCCCTTCGAATTGATTGAGCCTTTGAGATTCCTTTTTAAAGACGAAGTAAGGGTTATCGGGAAGCTAATCGGGGTTCCTTCTGAAATTCTCCTGAGACAACCTTTCCCTGGTCCAGGCCTTGCGGTGAGGATCATTGGAGAGGTGACCGAGGAGAAGGTTGAGATTTTGAAAAGAGCAGATTACATATTCCGTGAGGAGCTTGGCAAAGCTGGGTTGGAGAAGGAGCCCGACCAGTTCTTCGCAGTCCTGCTTCCCGTAAAAGCCGTTGGGGTTACCGGAGATCGGAGGGCATACGGGTTCGTGGTCGCTTTAAGGGCCGTTCAAACCAGGGATTTCATGACTGCTGATTGGACTCCCCTTCCCCCCGAACTTTTAAAGAAGGTTTCCTCGAGAATTTGCAACGATATCCCCGAAGTTACCAGGGTCGTTTACGATGTGACCAGTAAACCTCCGGCTACCATAGAGTGGGAGTAAGCGATGAAAAGGTTCCATTTAAGAAGAGCGGAAAAAGAAATTTCATCAATTGAGGAGATTTTTGAGATTCTATCCTCGCAAAGGTATATGACCGTTGCTTGCTGCAAGGGGGATACCCCTTATTTATTCACGGTGAATTACGCTTTCGACAAGTCAAACCTTGTCCTCTATTTTCACTGCGCTTCAACCGGGAAAAAGCTCGATTATATCTCCTTCAACCCCAGGGTCTGGGGCGAGGTAATAGAGGATCGAGGTTATCTCCCCAGGAAATGCGATTATAACTTCCGCTCCGTGCATTTTGAGGGAGAATCCGAAATTGTCTCCGAAGAAAAGGAGAAGTATTTTGCCCTGAAGCTTCTTGTGGAACAACAGGAATCCGAACCCGAAAACATTTTGGAGAATCTCTCTTTTGAGCAAATCCAAAGGACCACGATCGTCAAAATTAAAATTCTGGGAATAAGCGGAAAGAAATACCAGGGCTAAAGGGAACCCTTTCTTGCCCTCCCCGTCTAATGGGCAAAAGGAGGGAAAGAAATGAAACTGAAAATAATTATTCCCATCGCGGTGATTTTGTTCCTCTTAGGAGGTTATTTTCTGGGAAAACCACTACTCCTTGATAGCCAGGAGGTCTTCCCATCACCTTCCCCCGAAGCTCCTCTTTCGTCGGGGTATATCCCCCGGGACGGGGAGACTTCTCAAACCAAAGAAGGGTATGCTTCCCCTCTCGGTGTTCCCACAGAAATTTTGTCCACTTCCGAGGAATCCCCTTTTAAAATTTCCTCATTGGATCAGGATTCGCGTGTGATTAAGAATGCCTCCCTGGCTTTAAAAGTTGAGGAGGGAAAAGTTAAGTCAACTCAAGAGAAGGTAAGGGCAATTACCCAGGCAAAGGGTGGTTACGTTCAGTCATCTCAGCTTTTTTCCGGGGAGGATTATGTTGAAGCCTACATAGTGATTAATGTTCCGGAAGATGAATTTGAAGGAGCGATCAAAGAACTGGAGGGGCTAGGGGAAGTCATGTCCCTGCAAATCTCGGGAAAGGACGTATCCCAGGAGTATTATGATCTGGAAATGGACCTGAAACACTGGGAGACCGAAAGGCAAGCGGTGCTCGCACTCCTCGATAAAGCTCAAACAATTGATGAAATCATCAAAATCCGTCAATTTTTGGAACCAATAGAAAAGGAGATAAATCAGATCAAGGGGCGGCTCCAATACCTTCAGGCCAAGACCGATTTCTCCTCCATTGAAGTGAGCATCCGGGAAAAAGGGGAAGAAGAAAAACCCTCCCCCTCGATTTGGGCAAAAATCGGAAAAGTCTTTATGGATAGTCTGACGGGGATCCTTGCTTTCCTTGCAGCAGCGGTCCCCTTCCTCATCCTCGCTTCTTTTATTTGCCTTTTTACCTGGTGGATCATCAAGAGCTTAAAAAAGAGGGGAAGACAGGCTCCCCCTCCCCAGTAAAAAAGGAAAGAGCCGGGAAGGTATCCCTTCCCGGCTCTGGAGGAGTGAGGGTTCTTTAAATGGGCCTTGCAGTTATCCTCAGCAGGGCTTTGGGATCATCTGTTTGCAAGCCGATCCTATAAACAGGCTCGAGGAATTTTTCCGATCCCTTTTTCTCGAAATCGTTTCCTTTTCCTTTTTTCTGCAGTTTCCCTCTGTTTTGAATTCTTTCCATTTCCCGTCTCCTTAAGATCATTTCTTTCACATCTTCGAGGCCAATGTACCCCCCGTTCGAAAACCTGTCAAAACCTTGTTAAGTTACTGGAAAAATTTCCTTTTAATTGGCTTCAATTCTTATTTATTTTTTTGAAAACCCTCATTTTTCTGTTAAGTTCATGCCTTCTTAAAGTCTTTCCTTGAAAAAAGCCCGGGGTTCCGGTTAAATTTAGATGCGTGGCTTAAAAGAATAATCAAAAGGAGATTGGCTGATGAGAGACCTGACTTCGGTTTTTCCCTTCTGGGAAAAAATCAAGGATTTGGTGGACCAGTTGATCGATATCACTTTGAATTTCCGTCAGTCAGGACATCCCGGAGGTTCGCGTTCCAAAGTCCACATATTTTTGAGCACCCTGTTCTCCGGGGTAATGACCTACGATCTGAGGGACCCAATTAAGAAGTTCTCCGATCGCTTCATTCTCACGGCAGGGCATACAATTCCACTTGTTTATTGCACCATGGCCGTCCTCGATGAGGCCTTGAGAATAAAATTCCAACAAACCGGTGACCCTCGCTACAGGATCAAGGTGGATGCGGTTTACCCTGAGGATCTTCTCAATTTCAGAAGGAGGGGAGGTCTTCCCGGGCATGCTGAGTTTGCGGGAAAGACCCTCTTTTTGAAATTCAATACCGGGCCCTCCGCTCATGGCTCGCCAGCTGCGGTTGGCGAGGCTTTCGCTTTGAAAAGGGCGGGAGCGGAGGGGGTTAAGGTTTTTGCCCTTGAAGGAGACGCGGCTTTAACTCCCGGAGCAGTGCACGAGAGCATGAATTCCGCCTGGGCCTTGGGTCTGGATAATCTATATTTTTTAATTGACTGGAACGATTTCGGGATCGATGACCACAGGCTTGCGGAAACAGTCTACGGCACCCCGACGGAATGGTTCTCCGCCCACGGCTGGAGGGTCGAGGGAACCATGGAAGGTCATAATTTTCCCGAAATTGCACGGGTTCTGGAAAAACTTGTGAACGGGGAAAACCCCCAGAAGGTCCCCGGCGCCGGCTGGTTCCGGACCAAAAAGGGCCGGGGATATGGAGTTTTCGATAACAAGTCGCACGGCGTGCCTCACCCGCCAAACTCACCTCTTTTCTGGGAGACAAAAAAGGAATTCCAGGAGAAGTACGGGGTGGAATTCGGAGGTTTCGGCCAACCCGCCCCCTCAAACCCCGAGGATTTTCGAAAACAGACCTGGGGGAATATTCAGAAAGTCATCAAGGTATTGAGGGATGATCAAGCCTTGATTGATTATATTTCCGATTCCATCGTTGAACTGGGGGAAAGGGTCCCTGAGGAGATTCCCTCTTTTAAACTCAAAAAGGGAAACCCCTTCAAGGATCCCAGAATTTTCGATTTTAAAAACTATCCTCCGGAGTTATACGCCAAGCCCGGGGATAAGGTCCCAAACCGGGCGGCTCTGGCCAAGTTCGGTGCTTGGGTAAATTACCTTGGAGCAAAGGACTACGGCCGTCCACTGTTCATCGTTTGTTCAGCTGACCTCGCAGAATCCACTAACATTGCTGGATTTGCCAAATCCTGGGGGGACTTCAAGGGTTGGGGAGAGTTTCACAAATTCAATAATCCTGAAGGGGCTCTTCTTCCTCAAGAGATCACGGAATTTGCCAATTCCGGGATCATGGTGGGGATGGCAACCGTGAATTTCGCGGATGACCCCTACCGTGATTTTGAGGGATTCTGGGGAGCCTGCTCTACCTATGGTTCATTCGCCTACCTGAAATATGGGATGATGCGTCTCTTCAGCCAGCTTGCTCAGGACTGCCCCTTAAAAGTAGGAAAGGTGATCTGGGTGGCTGGGCACTCCGGCCCAGAGACGGCGGATGATTCCCGTACCCATTTTGGGATCTTTGAGCCTGGGGTGACACAGCTTTTCCCCAGAGGGCAGATCATCAACCTCCATCCCTGGGAGCACAACGAGGTTCCCGTAGTCCTAGGGGCTGCTTTAAAGCTCGATCCTCCAATCATTGCCCTTCATTTAACCCGCCCCCCAATAGAGATCCCCGATCGCCAGGCCCTGGGGATCCCCTCCCATTTTGAGGCCGCCAAGGGAGCTTATATCATCAGGGAATTTAAGGATGGTTTTCCCAAAATGGGTACAGTCATTGTCCAGGGGACCTCGACAACCAATAATATTCTAAAGCTTCTCCCCATTCTTGATGAGATGGGGGTAAACGTAAAAATCGTGGCCGCCATAAGCTGGGAACTCTTCCAGCTTCAAAGCGAGGATTACCGGAACATGGTGTTGCCCTGGGAAGACTGGCTCGACTCAATGGTTGTCACCAACGAAGCCCTGATTTGTATGAGAGATTGGATCTCCTCGGAGGTTGCAAAGGAATATTCCCTTTCTTCCGATTGGGACAACCGCTGGCGAACTGGAGGTACCATTGACGAAGTCCTTGATGAAGCGCACCTTACTCCCCCCTGGATCCTTCAGGGAATAGAGAGGTTTGCTAAAGATCGGGAGAAAAGATTAGAGAGGCTGAGAAGAATTTAGCCTCTCAAGTCGGAATCTAAGGAGACCTCCCTGGGAGGGATTCTTCTCCTCCTCCAGACGATCAATAATGCCAGAAGCCCCGCGACAATCGTCAAGTGGTAAGTTAAGAGCCTCCATAGGAGTGTAAACAGGGCAAGCAAAGTTGGGGGGACCATGTTGAGGAATAGGGAGGCTGCCCCCAATTCCGCTGCCCCACTTCCTCCCGGAGTGGGGGAGAAAGCAAGCAAGATGTTCAGGGCAAGTTGGCCGGTGAAAGCCTGGACCAGAAGAAGATCGCTAACCTTCAGGGAGTAAAGGACAAGAGGAGCCACTCCCAGCATCGCGCCCCAGTAAAGGAATGTAAAGAGGAAAGCCAGGACCAGGTTTTTCCATCCCAGGGAAAGGAGCAACCTTGCCGAGATGCGAAGTTTTTTCCCTTGAACCAGGCTCCAGCGGAAAACCCTTCTGAACTTCTCGTTCTTTAAAAAAACCCTCAAAGGCCAGGTGCGACATCTTTTATAGTAAGCATTCGGGTCCTTTGAAGACCTGGTGAAGAGTAAGAGGAATAGGATTAAGGAGAAGATCATGATCATGGGGAGGGAATAAGTAATCGGGTTAACCCCTTCTGTAAAAATCCGCCGTCCAAAGATCAAAAGCAGGAATGGCATGACCAGAATGGCCATCAGGGCAGTTATGCCCATTCGGGTTGTCAGGACAAGGGCACTTTTCCCCACATCCACCCCTTTCCTGTTCAGGAGATAAATGAAGGCCGGGGGTCCGCCCGCATAAAAGGGAGTGATATTGGAGATCAACGTCCCCACCATGTTAAACAGAAAGAGGTCCTTAAATGGGACAGGGTTCCTGATTCCCCGGAAGAGGAACCAGAAGACGGAGGCATCGAGGCTCCATACGAAGAACATGGAGATCAAGGCAAGGGCAAGATAAAGCGGGTCCAATGTTTTTATGTTTCCGATCCCTTCCCACCCTCTTGTGAAGTAGAAAACCCCCAGGGTCCCAAGGGAGGAAACCCCGAGGGCGAGGAGGAAGCGTCTGGGAAAAGCTTTCATATTTATGCCAGGTTGATTTGAACTCACGGTATTAAAACTACCAGAATTTCCCTTTGGCGTCATCCAGAGAATCTGGGCCTTTCAATCTTGAAGGAGCGGAAGTTCTTTTCGGATCTTTTCCACTTTTGAGAGGTCAATTTCCAGGGAAATAACGCACTCGTTGCCCCGCCCGGTTAAAAGGACTTCCCCCCCGGGATCAACGATCATCGAATTCCCGAAATAATTTAGTGAGGGGGGATCGGAGCCAACCCTGTTACACCCCACCACATAAAATTGGTTTTCTATCGCTCTTGCTCTAATCAGGGTTTCCCAGTGGCTTTCTCTGGGGTGAGGGAACTGGGCGGGGAGGAAGACGATGTTGGCTCCTTTTACCCGTAACTCCTTAAAACCCTCGGGAAACCTTAACTCATAGCAAATCTGCACTCCAATTTTTCCCCAGGGAGTGGAGAAGATCGGGACCTCCTTCCCTGGGGAGAAGAACTTCTCCTCTTTCAGGAGGGGGAATAATTTCCTCTTTCTGTAGGAACCCGTGATCTCTCCAAAAGGTGAAACGAGGTAGCAGGTATTAAAGATCTCTTTTCCGGAAACCTCAGGAATGGTCCCCCCAAGGAGAAAAAATCTGAAGGTCCGAGCCCATGAACGCATCAAATCGATGGTCTTTTCAAAATTGCGGGAGGCAAGAGAGAAGAAATCATTATCAAGGGCAAAACCCGTGCTCCACATCTCCGGGAGAATGCAGATTTGAGCTTGCAGGTTGAAGACCTGCTCCAGAAAAACCTGGGCACGGCGGGAATTTTCCTCCCAGTTTCCCATTTCTACGTCCATCTGAACAAGGGCGATGCGAAGAGTACCCATTTTTTTTCCGCTATTTAGTTTAAAATAAAAAAAGTGGAGGTGAAAATAGAAAAATGGCAAAACGGTTAGAGGGTGTAAAAGTATTGTTGGTCATTTCCCCCCGAAATTTTCGGGACGAAGAATTTCTCGAACCCAAAAAGATCCTGGAATCTGAAGGGGCGGAGGTAAAAGTGGCAAGCGTCTCCCTCGATCAAGCGATCGGCATGCTCGGGTTAAAGGTCAAACCTGATCTGAGTTTAAACGATGTCAATGTCTCTGATTTCAACGCTGTGGTCGTCGTGGGTGGGTCCGGGACCCCACAATACCTTTGGGGGAACTCCCTTCTTCATTACATCTTGAAAGAAGCCGCGAAGCAATCAAAGGTGGTGGCTGCTATTTGCCTTTCTCCCGCTGTCCTGGGGGAAGCAGGGTTGTTGAAGGGGTTAAAAGCCACAGTTTATCCCTCTCCGGACGCTATTTCCAAACTGAGGAATGGCGGAGCCAGATATGTGGACGAGCCTGTTGTGGTGGAGGAAAAAATCATTACCGGAAGGGACCCCTCCGCAGCAAACCCATTCGGAAAAGCAGTTGCTCAAGCCATCTGGAAAGAGGTGTTGAAAAAACCTTTAGCGGAGTGGTAAGTTTTCACATCATCAATATGAAAGGATATTCCCGTGTGCGGAATTTTTGGAATCGTTTTTCCCGAAGAAAAAGAAGACCTGGGGAAGATTTTAGTAAAGGCGGGGCAGAGTTTAACCTATAGGGGGTACGATTCGGTCGGGTGCGCGGCTTTTTCCAAAGATGGGGAGGTGGATTTAAAGAAGGATGTGGGGCGAATTTCGGAAGTTGATTCAAAATATTCCCTGAGTTCCCTTTCCGGGATCCGGGGAATAGTCCAGTTGCGCTGGGCTACCTTTGGTATACCTTGTCAGAGAAATTCCCAACCCCATTTTGATTGTGACGGCGACTTGGTTGGCGCTCACAACGGGAACGTGATAAACACCATTTCTCTAAGGGAGGAGTTCCAGGCCGAGGGCCACCTGATAAGGGGGGAAAACGATGGAGAGATAGTTGTTCACGCCGTTGAACGACACTTCGACAGAACCCGAGACTTGAAGCGGGCCATGATCCATGCAGCCTTGGACTTGAAGGGTGATTATGCTTACCTGGTTTCTCACCGGGAGGAGAATGCAATTTATGCCGCAAAAATGGGATCATCACTTTATGCGGGGATTGGAAATGGTTTTTCTTGCGTCTCCTCCGATCTTCCCTCCATCCTTGACCTGACAGACAACATCCTTGTCCTCAAGGATGGAGAGGGAATTAAGCTGACCCCTGAAGACTATGAACTTTTCGATTTAAAGACGGGGGAGGAGATTTTCAGGGAACCGGGGAAATGTCCTTATTCCAGGGAATCGGCTTCCAAGGGGGGATTCCCTCACTTCATGATCAAGGAGATCTACGAACAACCCAAAAAGGTGCAGAACCTGCTCGATTATCTTGAGGTTTCCCCTGAATTTGAGGATTTTTCCCGGACGATTGAAGGAGCGGACAGAGTCTTTTTAATCGGGTCAGGATCCTCTTATCATGCCTGCTTGGTTGGCTCTTACTATCTCAACAAGGTGGCTTCAAGGGCGGCAGTTCCAGTCCCTGCCGGGGCATTCATCGAACAATTCGGGAACTCGTTATCCAAAGACGATATTTTGCTCTGTGTTTCTCAGAGTGGAGAGACCAAGGATGTGATTAACGTGGTGAACTACGCCAGGGACATCAGCCGGGGAAGGGTCCTCTCCTTCGTGAACGTGCTGGGTTCAACTTTGAGCTTGAGGAGCGAGGCCTTCCTTCCTATCGTTTGCGATCTGGAAATTTCCGTCCCGGCCACCAAAACTTTTATCAATCAACTGGTCCTCTTTTTAAGCCTTTCATGTAAAATCGGGGGGAGAGGTCTCCATCAATTGAAAGACCTCCCCGGGCTTCTTGAAAAAACCATTAACTCTCTTTCCCCTCAAGTTCAGGAACTCTCAAGCGAGCTTTTGAAGTTCAACGACTTTTACTGCCTTGGATATGGGGTTACCCACGGAATCGCTCTCGAAGGGGCTTTAAAGATTAAGGAAGTAGTTTACAACCATTCCGAGGGAGCCTATTCTTCCGAGTTCAAGCATGGTCCCCTGGCGATTGTTTATTCCGGGTATCCCGTGCTTTTCATCTCCACCATCGAGGATTCCTCGATGGTGATTTCCCACATTAACGAGGTCTCCTGCCGGGAAGGAAAGGTGATCACTATTTCCCCTCCCCATCCCTTGCTTGAGAAGTACTCCGACCTGGTCCTTCCCCTTCCCACGGGGAATTTCTTTTTGGTTCCTATTCTGGGGACGATTCCCCTGCAAATGCTCGCTTATTTCATGAGCGTAGGAAAGGGAAACGATCCCGATTTCCCGAGAAACATCTCCAAGACCTTGACCGTCGATTAACGACGTGACCTTAAAATTAAATAAACCCCAAAGCCAATAAGGATCACGGGAACCGCAATGCGCCAACCCCAGTACCAGATTCTCCAGTCAAAGAGGTTCCCCAGAAGAAGAAGGGCTCCCACGAGGATGACGAAAAGGCCAAAGACTACCCCCCATTCTAGGGAGGAAATCCGGTGGGGAGTGAGCTCCTGAAAATGAGGTTGGTCCTCCGGGGCTTCGGGGATTACTATCATAGCGACAATGTATGCGAAGATACCCAGTCCTCCAAAGAATACCGTAATTGCCCAGATAAACCTTATCAAGGAGGAGTCCATTCCCAGAACCTCCGCCAGTCCCCCGCACACCCCGGCTATCATTCTGTCCCTTCGGGACCTGTACCACTTTTTCACAATTTTTATCCTTTCACTTTTTAGGAAAAGCCATCTTTTCCCTGATTGAAGGTATTATAAATTAAACGTTTGGAAATAGGGAGGAAAGAACTCGATGGAACTTGAGGAAGCCATTTTAAATCGAAGAAGTATAAGGAAGTATAAGCAGGAGGACATTTCTACTTCCCAGGTTGAGGAACTGTTAAGGCTCGCTTCCTGGGCTCCAAGCGCGAACAATTTCCAGATGTGGTTTTTTTATGCCATTCATTCCCGGGAGACTCGGGAGAAGATAGCCCAGGCGATCGAGGAGAAATTGGAAGAGGTCCTCTCCTGGCCTGAACTTCAGGCCCTCAAGGAGAGGCTTTCCTGGATGAGCCGGTATGCCAGATTCATCCGGGAGGCTCCCTGGTTGATCGTCTTTTGCATGGATGATTACAAATCCGCTTTCGAGGAAATTCTGATAAAAAAGGGCTTCGATAAGGAGAAACTTGAGAAGTGGCGTCCCCATGCAGAAATCCAAAGCGTTTCCGCGGCAATTCAGAATTTTTTGCTCGCTGCGCATGCCCGGGGGTTTGGGGCTGTGTGGATGGTCGGTCCACTCTTTGCCGTGGAGGAGTTGGAAAAAATACTGGAGATTCCCCAAGGAAGGCGAATCCTCGCCCTCGTACCCCTTGGTTATCCTGACGAGAAACCCGAACCCAAGCCTCGAAAGAACCCTGAAGATACCTGGAAGTTTATTTTGTAGATTTTTCCAGGGCTATTTTCAAGGGGAAACCCTCGATTTCCAAGTCCTTTTGGAAAATTCCATCTTTGATCCGGGGGACGAGTTCCTCGGAAAGGGTCTCCTTTTTAAGGTAATCGGAAAATTCCTGGAACACCTCTTTGAGTGGTGAATCCGCACGGAAGTAAGTAATGATTCTATCTTCCACGTTGAAGTGGGCTTCTTTCCTGAGGAGCTGTATGGTGTGGGCGATGTCCCTTGCCCAACCTTCCTTCTGAAGCTCAGGGGAGATTTTAGTGTCTAAGACAACAAGGTGGCTTCCCTCAGCTTCTGCGGCGAACCCGGGAAGGTCCTTTCTTTGGATTAATACCTCCGATGGTTCGAGGGAAATAATTTCCCCAGGGAGCGTCAATTCCAGGTTTCTACCTTCGAGGATTTCCTGAGCAGCTTTCTCCCCATCGAGCTTGCTCAAAGCCTCTTTAATCTGGGGAAGCTTTTTTCCGTACTTTGGTCCCAGGAGGGGGAGGTTGGGGAGGAGGTTGATCTCTTGCATTCCCTTTGCTCGGTCCTCAAAAACCAATTCCTTTATGTTGAGCTCCTCCAGAATGAGGTCTTTCAAATCGAGGACTACTTCCTTTTCCCCGTTTTCCAAGCCCACGAGGATTAAGGTGGGCAGGGGTTGGCGCACCTTGATTGAAGCCTTATTCCTTGCCGCCCTCCCCATGCTGACTATCCGCTTAACGAAGGACATCCTTTCTTCAAGCTCGGGGTTTATCAAATTGAGGTTCGGTTCCGGGTACGGGTTCAAATGGACCGAGATGGGGGCTTTTTCATCAAGTGAACGGACCAGATTCTGATAGAGGGTTTCCGTGAGGAAAGGAATGATCGGGGCAAGGAGCTTTGATAGGGTGTTTAAGACTTCGTATAAAGTGAGGTAGGCGTCGACCTTGTCCTTATCTTCCTCTGATTTCCAGAACCTGCGCCGGCTTCTCCTCAGCCACCAAGTGGAGAGGTCCTCGACGAAATCTTCAGTCTCCCTGACAACGGAAGCAACGTCGTAAGCGTCCAGGCTTTCCCTTGAAAGCTTAATCAAGCTGTTCAAGCGGGAGATTATCCATTGATCGAGAAAGGACCTTCCTTGAACAGGTGAGGAATACTGAGTTGGATTGAACCCGTCGATGTTTGCGTAGGTCACGAAGAAACTGTAAACGTTCCAGAGGAGGAGCATTTTCCTGGTCACTTCCTCAGCGGGCCCATAACCGAAAAGGAGGTTCTGCTGGATGTCCTGGGAGGCGTATAGCCAGCGCATCACGTCCGCACCCATCCTCTCCACTGCCTCGTCGAACCATATGGCGTTTCCCAGGCTCCGGTGCATTGGCCTTCCTTTCTCATCGAGCAACTTCTCGTACACCAGGGCGGAAAGGTAGGGAGTCCTTTCCTCAAGGGTGACGCTCATGAAAAGCATTGAGTAAAACCAGAGCCTGATCTGCTCCCTCATCTCGGTGATGAAGTGGGCGGGGAACCACTTCTCCCAATATTTCCGGTCGTGGAGGTAATTGAGGGTGGAGTAGGGGACAATTCCGGCATCAAGCCAGCAGTCACCCACTTCAGGGATCCTTTCCGCAATTCCCCCGCAATGTGGGCACCGGATTTTCACCTCGTCGATCCATGGGCGGTGGAGTTCCGGAACTTTAAGGGGTTTTTCCAGTGCCAGGCTTTCCAGTTCTGCCCTGCTTCCCACGATGGTTAGCTTCCCGCAGTCCCTACAAGTGTAGAAAGGAAGGGGAAGACCCCAGAACCTTTTTCTGGAAATACACCAGTCCCCCATGTTTTCCAGCCAGTCCCTCATCCTCTTTCCCGCGGACTCCGGAACCCAGTGGACCTTCTCCGCTTCCCGGATCAAGAGCGGACGGATTTCCTTCGTAGAGATGAACCATTCGTCCACCACCTTGAAGACCAGTTCCTCGTGGCAACGCCAGCAGACTGGGTATCGGTGTTTATACTGTTCCAGCTTGAAGAGAAAACCCTTCTGTCTCAACTCGTCAAAGATCAAGGGGTTGGTCTCTTTGATGGACTTACCGGATAGGATTCCGTATCCTTCCACATAAACCCCGTCGTCGTCGATGGGCACCAGGACCGGAAGTTTGTGGATCTGGGAGAGCTCGAAGTCCTCTGCTCCGCATCCAGGGGCGATGTGCACGATTCCGGTCCCCTCTTCCTCTCCCACCTCTTCCCAGGGAATCACGTGGTGGTTTACCCCTTTCTGGGAGGCGAATTCATCAAAAGGCCCTTTGTATTTCCAACCCAGGAGTTCCTTTCCTTTGACGGCCTTCAGGATCTCCCCTTTAGGGAGAAGTTCCTTCACCTTGGCCCGGGAGAGGATGTAAGTGGAGTCGTCGAATTTCACCAGGGCGTAATCAAGGTCCGGGTGAACGGCCAATGCGACGTTTGCCGAAAGGGTCCAGGGCGTGGTCGTCCAGACCAGGAAGTATTCGTCCCTCTTTCCAAGAACGGGAAGGCGGAGAAAAACAGCGGTGTGGGTTACTTCTTGATAGGAGTCGGAGCCTAAAAGCTCGTGCTGGGAAAGAGAGGTCCCGCAGCGAATGCACCAGGGCATGCTCCTATGCCCTTTATATAGCCAGCCTTTCTCGTAGCACTTTCTGAGAAAATGCCAGATGTGTTCGATGTTGTTGTCCGTGAGCGTGAAATAAGAGTTCTCCCAGTCCATCCACATTCCCAGCCTGATGGATTGTTCGGTGATTAAGGAAGCATATTTGAAGACTCTCTCCTTGCATTTGCGGGAGAAATTATCCAGCCCGAATTCCTCAATCTCCCTTTTGGAGTTGAAGCCCAGTTCCTTCTCCACCTCCACTTCAACCCATAAACCCTGGCAGTCAAAACCGTTTTGATACCGCTGGTGATACCCCAGCATTGCTTTATACCGCTGAAAAAGGTCCTTGTAGGTCCTTCCCCAGGCGTGGTGAACCCCCATGGGATTGTTGGCCGTTATTGGCCCATCAATGAAAGAGAAAATTGGCCCATTTTCGTTCTTTTGGCGGAGCAGGTCGAAAACCCTCTCTTTCTTCCAGAACTTCAGGACCTCGTTCTCCTCCAGAGCGAAATTCGGTTTTGAACTTACCGGTTTGAACACTTTTCCCTCCATATATTTCATTTTTTGAAAGTGGCATATAAACAAAAAACCCCTTCGTCAAAAGGACGAGAGGTTTCCCGCGGTACCACCTTTTTTGGCGAAAGCCCGCTTTGGGCAAAAGCCCTTACTTTTTAACGGAAGTCCCGGTAGCGCCTACTTTAGGAGTTCGGGCTACAGCTCCGAGGTGATTTTCCGGCACCTCTTCCTCCAGGCTCGCACCAAACCCTGTTCGCTTTAGGATGGAAGCGCCGTACTCTTCCTCTTCATCGCTTTCCCCCTTTTTTACTCAAAAGCCCCACCCCTGTCAATCATTTTTTCCTCCCAAGCCAAAAATTAACCCAAAAATCCAAAAAACTTATTGACTAACCTTAATAACTTTAATTAATCTAATTAAAACTAAAGGACAAATCCGAGAATGAGCAAAAGCGAGGGGAAGAAGAACAAATCTTTAAACACGGGAATCGCTCAGAGGATCAGGCAGATTCGTCTCAGCCTTGGGATGTCCCTTCAAGACCTCTCTCGTAAAACAGGACTCTCCATGACCTTTCTCTCCCGTCTGGAAAATGATAAGGCGAATATCAGCGTCCTGAATCTGAGGGCGGTTTCTAACGCACTTGGAGTTCCAATCGCCTCCCTTTTCACCCAAGATGATCAATCCCTGGTCAAGGTTTCTAAGGCGGGCAAAAGAAGGAAGATGATCCTCATGGTCTTCGGGAGAAAGAAGGTGACAGAGGAGTGGCTTCTTCCCGATTCCAATGCCAAACTTGAGCCCGCTGTTGTCACTCTTCCTCCGGGGACTAACGGAGGTCCTCCCTTCTCCCACGAAGGAGAGGAATTTCTCTGGGTTTTGAAAGGGAAGGTCCGCTTTCATCTGGGTTCCGAGGTCTTTTACCTTGAAGAGGGGGATAGCCTGTATTATCCTGCTTCCCTTTCCCATCAATTTTTTAACGATACGGATAAAAAAGCCGTCCTCCTCTTCGTAGCAACTCCCTGGTCTTTCTGAGCTTTTGAGAGACGTTTTTGGGAATTAATTTTTGAGGAAGGAGTTGAAATTGGGAAATTTTGAATTTTTCAAGCCCAAAAATTTGGAAGAAGCCCTGAAGCTCGCCTCCCAGTTTTCAGATCGAGTCCGCCTGGCAGCGGGTTGCACTAATCTCCTCCCCGACGTTCATTCAGGAAAACTTCAGGATTTCGTTTTTGTGGACATCTACGATTTACAGGAATTGAAGGGGATTAAGAAGGAAAACGGGACGATCTCCCTGGGTTCCTGCACCACCATTTCCGAGATTTGCGAATCCGACCTTTTAAAAAAGGAAGCCCCCATTCTCCATGAAGCGGCCTTTCGTTTCGCCGATCCAGTCGTGCGGAACAGGGCTACTGTGGGGGGAAACCTGGCATTCGCTTCCCCCGCCAGCGACATGAGCGTCTCCCTCCTGGTTCTTGATGCGGTCGTCCTTTCCCGGAGCCTTGATAGAGGTACGAGGGAAATTCCTCTCAGCCAATTCTTCCTCGCCCCGGGAAAAACCTCCCTTCTCCCCTCGGAGATCATCCTGGGAATCAGATTCCCAATTCCTGCAAGCCTCCGCTTTTTCTATTCCAAGTTAGGGAAAAGGAACGCCATGGCGATTTCCATCGCCAGCCTGGGAATGGGGTTTAAGGTTGGTGAGGTTATTGAAGAATCCAGGATTGCCCTGGGGGCGCTAGCTCCCACTCCCCTCAGGGCTTCAAAAACCGAAAGATTCCTGACCGGGAAGCCGCCGGTGGCCGAGGTCTTCGAAGAATCGAGCGAAATTCTCCTTTCGGAGATCAACCCCATAAGCGATATCCGCGGGTCAAGGGAGTACCGTTTGGAAGCGACAAAAGCCCTTTTTTTGAGAGGGTTCTCCCAAATCCTTTCCAGTAAGGGAGGGAAAGATGAATAACTTGAAAGTCGTCTCCTTAATTTTGAACGGAAGGCAGGTTTCTTCTCCGGTCGAACCTCAGGAATCCCTTCTCGATTTTTTGAGGAATAGAGTTGGAGCAGTTGAAGTGAAGTGCGGTTGCAACCAGGGGGATTGCGGGACCTGCACCGTCCTTTTCGATGGTAAAGCGGTAAAGTCCTGCCTGGTCCTTGCCCTTCAAGCGGAGGGAAAGGAGGTGCGGACCATCAAGGGCTTTTCAGGGGACTCCCTGATGGAAAGACTTCAGGAAAGTTTCGTCACCTCCGGGGCAATTCAGTGCGGATTCTGTACTCCGGGTATGCTGATTTCCTCCTACGCCTTTTTGAAATCCCGGCCCGCACCCACCCGCGAAGAAATTAGAAACGCCATTTCCGGAAATCTTTGTCGCTGTACTGGATACAAGAAAATCATCGATGCTGTTGAAAGAGTTGTCCGGGAGACCCGTGTTGAAATGCCCTCCGTCAATGACCAGGAACCACCGAGTCCCTTCTCGGAGGGCCAAGAAGAGGCCAAAGGGAATTATCTCCTTTTAGGAGGAGGTTGAGATGGACTTGAAGGTAATAGGAAAAGGCGTCCCCAAATACGACGCCTGGGGGAAAGCAAGGGGAGAGATTATTTACGCTGACGATTTCAGCCTCCCCGGGATGCTCTATGGAAAGGTCTTCCGGTCCCCCTATCCCCGGGCGAAGATCCTGGAGATAAATGTGGAAAAGGCCCTCAAAATCCCCGGGGTTCATGCGGTGATCACCCACAAGGATGTCCCGCGGAACAACCTGAAAGCCAGATTCGGCCAGGGAACAGAAATTGGCGCTCAATTTGAGGGCTTATACCGTGTTCTTGCGGAAGGGGAGGTTCGCTATTTTGGGGAGCCCCTTGCCCTGATCGCCGCGGAGACCCTGGAGATTGCCGAGAAAGCCTGTGAACTGATCGAGGCCAAGCTCGAACCCCTCCCCGGGGTTTTCGACCCCCTCGATGCCATGCAGCCAGGGGCGCCTCAGGTTGGGGAGAAGGAGAATAACATCGCCTCCCGCTTTAAAATTAGAAAGGGAGATGTGGAGAAAGGTTTCCAGGAAGCCGAAGTTATTGTCGAGGGCTTCTACAAAGTTGGTTATCAGGATCACGCCTACCTTGAACCGGAAAGCGGGGTCGCCTGGGTTGACGATGATGGGACGATTGTCATCCGAGTTTCCAGCCAGGTGATCGAGCATTTTCGGGAAGTGGCGGAGGTCCTCGACCTCCCTCACAGCAAGGTAAGATACATCGGGACCTTAATTGGAGGTGGATTCGGGGGCAAAGAAGACATCACCGTAGAATCCTACCTTGCCCTTCTGGCCTGGAAGACCAGGAGGCCGGTGAAGCTCACCTATACTCGGAAAGAGTCCCTTCTGGTCCATTCCAAAAGGCACCCTTACTACATGTTCTATAAAACGGGGGCAACCAGAGATGGCAGGATCACCGCCGTCCAGGTCAAGCTCGTTTCAGACGCAGGGTCCTACGCTGCCCTTTCCCCCTGGGTCCTTTTATATTCCACGGTGGATGCCGTTGGACCATACCAAGTGGAAAATGTTAAGGTCGATTCCTACACTGTGATGACCAACACCCCGATTACCTCGGCTTTCCGAGGCTTTGGGGCACCCCAGGTGAACTTTGCCTACGAATCCCAGATGAACGAACTCGCCAAAAAGCTAAGAATGGACCCTCTGGAGTTGAGGAAGCGAAACTTCCTAAAGCAGGGGAATTCCCTTTCCACAGGTTACGTGTACGATCGTCCCGTCCCCCTCGATGTCCTCGCTGATAAGGCCTGGGAGGCCCTTGGTCCCCGGAGGGAAAGCCACAACCCGGATATTAAAATCGGCAGGGGGCTAGCTGTGGGAATGTGCAGTTACGGGCGTTTGACCTTCCTCCACGATACCTCCCGTTCCTACGTCAGGTTGGAACTAGACGGAAGCGCCGTGATCAGGTGCGGGGTTCCCGATGTTGGTGGAGGACAGGGGCACATCCTTTCCCAGATAGTCTCCGAAGAATTGGGTGTCCCCCTCGAGAGAATTAAGATTCACGTCACTGACTCCCAGCTCACGCCACTTGCGGGAACGACCACCGCCACCAGGCAGCTATACATGTCCGGAAATGCCACCTTGAAAGCGGCTAAAGAACTCAAGCGGAGGATGCTGAACAAGGCTGCCCAGATCCTGGCTGTCAAGGAAGAGGAACTGGAAGTGGGGGAGGGGAGAATTTTCCTGAGGAGCGATCCTTCTCGTTACATTGCACTTGTTCCCCTGATAAACCGGATGTCCGGGGACGGGGAGGAACTTTTCGTTGAAGCCCAATTCAATGCGCCTTTCTCCGATGTCCCCGAGAAGGAGATTATCGAAGGGCGAACCTTTCCGGATTTTACCTTCGGGGCATACGCCGTGGAGGTGGAGGTCGACGAAAAAACCGGACAAGTCCGCCTGACCAGGATCGTTGGGGCTTATGACGTGGGCAAGGCCTTGAACCCGATTCTTGTGGAGGGACAGATGGAGGGAGGAGCAGTTCAAGGAGCCGGTTATGCTCTTCTGGAGGAAATGACGATCAAGGACGGGATCGTTCAGACCCCCTCCTTCCAGGAATACCTCATCCCCACCTCCCTTGACGTTCCCGATGTGGAAACGATCATGATGGAAAGCGGAACCGGACTCGGCCCCTACGGAGCCAAGGGCATAGGGGAGCCCCCGATTGTGGGGATCGCCCCGGCGATCGTTAACGCCATCGATGATGCAGTTGGGGTTCGCATCACCTCCCTCCCTGCAACCTCCGAGAAAATCCTTCTCGCCCTGAAGGAAAAGAGGGAGAAGTAGGGATGTTCAATGTAGTCTCAAAAATTACTTCCCGAGTTGACGGCGAGGCAAAGGCCCGGGGACTGGAGAAATTCCCAAGCGATATTTACCTTCCCGGAATGTTATTCGCCGCCGTTTTGAGAAGCCCTCACCCCCATGCGGAAATTTTAAAAATTGATACCAGTGAAGCTGAGGGGATGGGGGCGGTTTGCCTTACTCCAGATGATGTTCCTGACGTTCTTTACAACGAAAGGGGAGTGAGCATTCCCGCCCGGACCTTCCGAGATCGGAGGGTCCTCCCAAAAAAGGCGAGGCACTTTGGGGAAGCCATCGCTGCGGTTGCTGCCCCCACCGAGGAGCTCACTTTCAAGGCTTTGAAAGCCCTGAAAGTGGAATATCGAGTCCTTCCCCCAGTCCTGGACCCAGTAAAAGCCATGGAACCTTCCTCTCCCCAGCTTTATGAAAAGGTCTATTTCGGGGATGAGGAGGTAGCCATCAAAAACAACATCGCCTGCGAAAGGGAGATTTCCGTGGGGAACGCCCGGGAAGCCATTGCCTCCTCCGATTTTGTCATCGAAGAGGAATACTCCCTCCCCCGGGTTTATCACTTTCAGATGGAGACCAAGTCGGCAGTTTGCAGTCCCGATAATGATGGAAGCCTTACTATCTGGTGCACGACCCAGTCCATTCACAACGTCCGCATCCTTATCGGCTCCATTTTTGGCATCCCCCTGAGCAAGGTGAATGTGAAAAGGATCCCTGTGGGCGGATCATTCGGCTCAAGCATCCAAATGAACTCCATCATCCCCATCTGCGCCGCTTTAGCCTTGAAATCCGGGAAACCGGTAAAGCTTGTTTCCTCCAGGGAGGAAGACATGTACGATCACTGCAAGTATCCCTCGAGGATCCGACTGAAGGTGGGGGTAAACAGGGACATGACCATCCAGGGGGTGGAAGCCGAGGTCCTGGTGGATATTGGAGCTCACCAGATTCAGGCATATCCTCTATTGGGGAGCATGGCGGGATGGCTTGTTTCCCTTTACAAGTGGAAGAACCTTGAGTACCGGGGCCGGGCCATTTACACCAACAAGGTCCCGGCCTGTGCCATGCAGGGGTACGGCAACCCCCAGATGAATTTTGCCGTGGAGTCCCACATTGACTTGATCTGCGAGAAGTGTGGCTTTGACCCGATGGAGTTCCGCCTTAAGAATTACGTTGGAGTGGGGGACGAGTTCTGGGGGCAGGGCCCCACGGTACGCTCAATTATCAAGAGCTGCGGGCTGGAGGAATCCCTGAAAGTTGGCTCAGAGCTCATCGATTGGAAAAGCAGGGGAAATCCCAGGGAGAAGACCGGGCGCTTCCGGAGAGGGATTGGCCTGGCCAGAGGCTTCCACACCTCCGGAGCAGGAGCCCCGGGTCCCGCTGAAGTGATTGACTATTCCGGCGCGACCGTCAAGATCAACGAAGACGGAAGTGTGGATGTGATCACAGCGGTGATGGATCTGGGAGGAGGGACCTGGGACGCTATTTTGAAAATCGTTGCCGAGGAGCTCTGCCTTCCCCTGGAAAAGGTCAACCTCTCACCAGCGGATACCCGGACCACCGTTTACGATGTCTGCACCCACGCCTCCCGGGGTGTTTTTGCGGGTGGAGGAGCCGCGCATAAAGCCGCTAGAGAGGTCAAGAAAAAGGTCATGGAAATCGCAGGTACCCTCCTTGGGGAGCACCCGGAAAATCTGGAAATGATATTCGACCCCCAGAGGAACCACGCCGTGATCCAGCCCCTTGGGGCCCCATCGAAATCCTTAACCCTTGGGGAGGTCGCCAGGCTGGCGATGATCAACGGCCTAGGAAGCATCGCTTCCACCGTAAGCTTTAGGCAGAAAACCTGCCCTCCCTCCTTCGTGACCAATTTCATTGAGGTTGAGGTTGACACACTTACAGGAAGGGTAAGGCTGGTCAAGGCGGTTTGTATTGCTGATTGTGGGACCCCAGTCAACCCTGACGGGGTTAAGGGCCAGCTGATCGGTTCCCTTGCCCGCTATGGGGGATACGCCCTCTGCGAGGAAGGGGAATACAACGATCAGGGAAGGTTGAAATCAGAGGGGTTCGTCACGGACAACAAGATTTTCACTTCCCAGGAGATGCCCCTTTCCCAGAATGTCCTGGTCCACTTCACCAAGACCTATGAGCCCACCGGTCCCTTGGGGGCCAAGGGAATCGGGGAAGCTGCGGGGAATTCGGTGGCTTCCGCAATAGCCAATGCAGTTTCGAACGCCCTAGGGATTCGGTTCACCGCCCTTCCCATCACCCCCGAGAAGGTCCTTTCCGCCTTGAAAAGGGAGGAGGATTGAGATGGAAACCAACACCAGGATTCTCTCTTCCGAATTTGAATATTTTGAGCCTAAAAGTGTTGAGGAGACCCTCGACCTCCTTTCCCGTTACGGAGAAAAGGCCCGACTGATCGCCGGGGGAACGGACCTCCTTGTTAAAATGAAAAGGGAACTCCTCCATCCTGAAATTCTAATCTCCCTATCCCGGGTTCCGGAATTGAATTTCGTAAAGGAGGATGATGATTCCTTCAGAATTGGGGCAGCTACTACTCTTTCCGAACTTGAAAAGAACCCCTCGATTGGAAGAACTTTGAGTGCTCTTTACGAGGCAGTAAGGTCCATGGCGGCACCAGCAATTCGGAACATGGGGACGATCGGCGGGAACCTTGCGAATGGATCCCCTGCGGCAGACACCGCTCCTCCCCTTCAGGCATTCGGTTCCTTTCTGAAGTTAAAATCAAAAAACGGGGAAAGGACGCTCCCACTTGAGGAATTTTTTCTCGGTCCGGGAAAGACCGCACTCTCATTTGAGGAGATGATTTCGGAAATAGTTGTCCCCAAGCCCCCTGTCAATTCTGGTTCCGCTTTCCTCAAACTGGGGAGGGTTTCCTTTGACATGGCAAAAATCAACGTCGCGGTTTACCTGGAAAGGGAAGGAAGGAGATGCTCCATGTGCCGGATTTCCTTGGGCTCTGTTGCTCCTACCCCCATCAGGGCGTTTTCTGCTGAAAAACTCCCTCAAGGGGAGAATTTTAGGGAATCCCTGATCAAGGCGGTTTCCCTGAAATGCCAGGAGGAGATAAAGCCGATTGACGATGTTCGCTCCACATTGAAATACCGAAAGGCCGTCTGCCCCGTCATGGTGGAGGAAGCCCTGAAGGCAGCCTGGGAAAGGTGCGGAGGTTCGCTGTGAAAGAAAGGGAGATCACCTTAAAAATTAACGGAAAAGAAAACAGGTTCAGGGTCAAGTCCAACACTTTGCTTTTGAACCTCCTCAGGGATTCGGGAATTACCGGTCCCAAATACGGCTGTGGAATAGGGGAATGCGGTGCCTGCTCCGTTCTCCTTGATGGGAGACTTGTCCTTTCCTGCCTGACCCTGGCCATTTCCTGCGACGGGAAGGAGGTCACCACCGCTGAGGGTCTGTCACCCGAAAAAGAACCCCATCCCATTGCCCGCTCCTTAATCGAACATGGAGCAATTCAGTGCGGGTTCTGCACTCCTGGGATGGTTGTCGCATCCAAGTCCCTGTTTGATGAAAATCCCAATCCTTCCGAGGAGGAAATTCGCGAGTACCTCAGGGGGAACCTCTGCCGCTGCACGGGATATACTCCGATCGTTGAAGCCCTGCTCGATTTTAAAAGGAAATAATATCCCCAGGTAAGTGCAATAAACTTTTCAAAGCGATATAATTAAAAAGTGCAAGAATGCTTGCTTTTTGCACTATATGAGAATAACCGTTTCCCAGGAGGTTTTATGAAATGGAACGTCCCGCCGAGGAAATTTTAAAACGAAGGCTCTCACCCCTTGCCTTGGAGAGGGTAAAAAGCATTCCCAACCCCCGTCTTCATGAGTTTCTGGCAAGGTATCTCGAACTTTTAAATCCGGAAAAGGTTTACGTTTCCATTGGAACCCCGGAGGACCTGGAATATATCAGGAAGAAAGCCCTGGAGTACGGAGAGGAAAAGCCCCTTGCAACCCCCGGCCATACCATCCATTTCGACAACTACGGAGACCAGGGGAGGGACAAAAAGAATACCGGCATTCTCGTCCCCAAAGGGGTGGACCTTGGGCCATCCATTGAGACCAAGGATCGCGATTGGGCCCTTCAGGACATTCAGGAGATCATGCGGGGGATCATGACTGGAAAGGAGGCCTTCGTCTCCTTCTACTGCCTCGGTCCCGCGAACTCCATCTTTTCAATTCCCTGCGTGCAGATTACCGATTCATCCTACGTTGCCCATTCCGAAAACATTCTCTACCGTCAGGGTTATTCTGAGTTCCTCAGGCAGGGCCCTGATGCCCGGTTTTTCAAGTTCGTTCACTCCCAGGGAGAGGTCGACGAGAGGAAGACCTCCAAAAACTTGGACAAGCGCCGGATCTACATCGACTTGGAGGAGGACATCGTCTACAGCGTGAACACCCAGTACGGGGGAAACACCATCGGTTTGAAGAAGCTGGCGATGCGTCTGGCGATTTACCACGCTTCAAAGGAAGGGTGGCTGACCGAGCACATGCTGGTCATGGGAGTCCACGGTCCGGGAGGGAGGGTCACCTATTTAACCGGAGCCTTCCCCTCCCTCTGCGGAAAGACTTCCACGGCTATGCTCGAGGGAGAATCCATTCTGGGGGACGACATCGCCTATTTGAGGAAAAAGGACGGAAGGGTTTTCGCGGTCAATGTCGAGCAGGGAATGTTCGGCATCATTCAGGGGATTAACTCTAAGGACGACCCCATTCAATGGAAAGCCTTGCACAGTCCCGGAGAGATCATCTTCTCCAACGTCCTCGTCACCCCCGAAGGGAAGGTTCACTGGCAGGGAAAAGATGGGGAAGTTCCCCCCAGGGGTGAAAACCACTCCGGGGAATGGTGGATCGGCAAGAAGGATGAAAGTGGGAAGGAAATCCCTTGCTCCCATCCCAACGCCCGATTCACCCTCAGCTTGTCTTCCCTTGAAAACGTGGACCCCAGGCTTCACGATCCTCAGGGTGTGGAGATCGGCGGCGTTGTCTACGGGGGAAGGGACTCCGATACCTCCTGCCCCGTTGAGGAATCCTTCGGCTGGGAACACGGGATCATCACCAAGGGAGCCATCCTGGAATCGGAAACCACCGCCGCGACCCTGGGGAAGGTGGGTGTCCGGGAGTGGAACCCGATGTCCAATTTGGATTTTCTCTCCATCCCCGTTGGCCGCTATATTCAGATCAACTTGGATTTTGGGAAGGAATTGAAAAACCCTCCCCGGATTTTCGCCGTGAATTACTTCCTCAAGGATGCCAACGGGAAATTCCTCAACGAGAAGAACGACAAAAAGGTCTGGTACAAGTGGATGGAGCTGCGGATCAACGGGGAAGTGGGAGCCCTTGAGACCCCTACTGGCCTGA
Organism: Caldisericota bacterium; assembly: GCA_024655965.1. Classification (GTDB taxonomy): domain Bacteria; phylum Caldisericota; class JANLFM01; order JANLFM01; family JANLFM01; genus JANLFM01. The sequence goes on from JANLFL010000005.1 coordinate 81,093, forward strand.
TCCCCAAGTACGAGGACCTCAAACCCCTATTCCAAAAGATCCTGAACAAGGAATACACCAAAGAGGAATACCTGGAACAGTTCAAGGTTAGGATTCCAGAACACCTGGCGAAGATCGAAAGGGTGAAAGCCATCTTCGAGGAAAAGGTCAAGGATACACCCCCGGTCCTCTTTGAGGTCCTTGAAGCCCAGAAAAGAAGGCTTCTGGAGTTCCGGGAGAAATTCGGGGATTACGTCTCCCCTGACCAGTTAACCCCGAAATAAGCTGATCCCCAGTTTATAAATCCCTCCGTTTCCTCTATGATTTCCTGAGGAGGAAAGAGAGATGGTTTTGCCCTGGTGGGAAATGCTTTTAAGATTGTTCCTGGCGGCGGTGGCCGGAGGAATCGTGGGCCTGGAAAGGGAAATGACCGGGAAGCCTGCCGGATTGAGGACCATGATCCTTGTTTCCCTGGGCTCCGGGCTGTTCATGATCCTTTCCATTTCTGCCTTCCCGTCTGGTTCCACAGACCTGGGAAGGGTCGCTGCGGGAGTGGTCACCGGAATCGGCTTCCTCGGGGCCGGGGCGATCTTCAAGGAAGGAGTGACCATCCGCGGCTTGACCACTGCGGCCACCATCTGGGTCACCTGCGGGCTTGGCCTGGCCATTGGCGCGGGACTCTACCTTGAGGCCTTTTTCACCCTCCTTTTGGCCATCATCGCCCTTGTAGTCCTTCATCCGGTGGAGGAATCGGTTCCCAAGCAAAAACTTTATCGACTTTCCCTCACTCTTAATCCCAAGCCTGAGCGGATGAATGACCTTTTCTCATATCTAAGGGAGATAGGGGCAAGGATCGAGGAGGTTGAACAGGAGGATGCAGGAGGGACCTGGAAAATTTCCCTGATCGTTCCCTCCAAAATCCGGATTGAAGAACTTCTTAAAGTGATGCCTGAATACGCCAACTCTTATGCCGTATCCCTGGAGAAAAGGTAAAGGAAAAACCACCAAAAATTCTCGGTAAAGTTTCTCCCCCGGCTTTTGAATAAAATTAAAAACCATTATCTCCTTTTTTCCATTTTTTCTGCAATCCAGGATGGTTTTGGGATTTCTTTTGTTCCTTGTTTCTTTAGGGAACGCCCAAACCCAATTTTTTGAGGAATAGGGAAAGAGGAAATTGAAAGCCTCGTGCTGGAATTTCTTTAGTGGGTCCGGGTACAAGAAAAGTCCTAAAAGAGGACCTTTTGGGAAAGGCTTAGACCTGGCGCGCCCGACAGGAGTCGAACCTGCAGCCTACGGCTCCGGAGGCCGTCGCTCTGTCCCTTGAGCTACGGGCGCAAAATCGAGGATTCCTCGAAAGGAAAAGGAGTTTCCTCAATGTTTTTGCTTTTCCAATTATATAGGTTTTTTCCAAAGGAAAAGAAAGTTTTGGGCTGTTTGAAAATTCGTTTTAATCCCTAAAATTTTCCAAACAGGTTAAAATTCATTTTCGCCTATTTTTGAAATAGCTTTCGGGTGGCCTAAACCTTTTTTACTTGGAAAATCGAACAGGTTTTTGTAGTGAAAAGAGTTATTTGTCAAATCTCCTATGCCTGAACCAATGCCTTCCCCGATCGAACCTCAGTTCTCTCTTTCTCTTTTAAAATCTCCCCCAAGGCTGAAGTGCTTATGTACCAGTTGAGAAAAAAATCTCCTTCCCCTGAGGTTCGTTCCTCTTTTCGATGACCATGAGGAGCTCCCCGAGACCCTGAGAAAACTTCACATTCCAGGGCCTTTTCAAGGATTTCCTCCTTCCAAGATTTTGTCAGAAAAAAGCGGAGGAAAAGCGGACCTTTTACCCCTTTAACCTCTCCCAGGTGATCACGATCTTGGTCCCTACAGGAGCCCAGTCGTAGAGGAGCTTTGCATGCTCGGGGATCAACCCCACACACCCATGGCTCCCGGTGTAAGTGGGGTCGTTCCCAAAATAGCTTTCCGGTTTCCAGTAGTTCCCGTGAATGGCGTATACCCGGGAGATGAAAAAGAGCACCCAGGGAACGTTGGGAACGTAGTACTCCTCTACCCCCAGGCCTCCCCTCATGTCCACCGCAGGTGCTTTTTCAAGGACATAGAAGGTCCCCGGAGGAGTTGGCCAACCATGCTTTCCTGTTAAGGTGGGGAACTCGTAGACGATCCTTGCTCCCTCAAGGGCATACAAGCGCTGCTCGGAAAGTGAGATGTAGATCGATTTGACAGCGGGCTGGTCAATTGCCCGGAAGAAAAATATGGCAGCATCCCCCCGGGAGAGGGGTGAATCGGGGGATACTTTTTCGCTCTGAACCACCCCGTATGCCAGACAGGCGAGGATCTCCTGGAAAGCCCAGTGCTCTGGGGGAACGTCCTCAAATGGGGAGGTGGGCGTGGCGGTGACCAGGGTGTCCTCCCAGCCTTTGGACCTGGCAATCAGGGTCAGGGCTTCCGCTGCCGTGATGAACGCTCCCGGGCGGAAGGTCCCATCAGGAAAGCCTTGAAAGAGGAAAAAGGGCTTAATTCCCAGGTTCCTTCCCCCTTCAATGAACGGGAAAGCCCAGTGGTCCGGGGGAACGTCAAAAAAAGAGGGGGTGGAAGGGGTGAATGATGTGACCCCTAATGAAAGGGTGAGGAGCTTGGAGAATTCCGCCCTGGTCAAGAATGCGTCAGGGCGGAAGGTCCCATCGGGAAATCCGTTCACCAGGCCCCGAATCCAGAGGTGCCTGATCGCCTGTTCCGCGGGGTGACCGACGATATCCGGAAAGGGAATGGTATACATGGTCGGGGTTTGGGGAACCGTCGGGGTCGGGGATGTGGGAGTTTCAGGAACCGTGGGGGTGGTTGGTGAAGGGGTGGGAGAGGGAGAGGTGGGGGTCGTGGGGGTCTCGGGGGGAGTAGGTGTCTGGGTGTGTGTAGGGGTGGAAGTGGCCAAATTACTAGGTAATCCGGCAATGACTCCCCCCCTCCAGATGGGTTGGGGAAGGAGGGAAAGGATGAGGAAAATGAGGATCCAGAGAAACGAAATTTTTAAGAAGCTTTTTCCAAATCTCATCTTCTTCAGGGCGAGGCTGGCTTTCTCAAGTTTTCCTTTCCCAGAAAAGGTTTTTAATTTATTCCCTGGCCCTCTTGCTCAATTTCAGAAGAAGGTCGATCGCTTCCTGGAACTGCTTTTCCTTTTTCTCCGGGCAGATGATCATCACTTCCGAGGGCTTTTCTCCTCCAAGGGAGATGATCAGGTTCCCGAACTTGTCCAGGGAGGCATTTTCGATCTCCGAAAAGGGGTAAGTGAAATAGTTTTTCCCCGACCTGTGAATTAGGCGGGAATCGGTGATGATCAGGGTATCCTCCACGGCGTTGAGAAGGACCAGGACATTTTCCTCCGGATCGAGTTCCTTTGAGAGCTCTTCGCTTTTCGGGGAATCACTTTCCCGGAGGTTCTCATAGGAATCGATGAGCCTCCTTTTGGCGCTCTCCACTTCCATCCCACATACCGGGCAGGTCTGGGTTTTCAGGCCGAATCTTTCCTTGCAATCTAAATTGGGGCAGTAGTTCCAGGCTTTTTTCCCGCAGGAGGGACAGAAAGGGTCAATACGGGAGATCTTTGCTCCGCAATATGGACAGACTAGCCGCTCAACCTTTAAAAAGGTGGTCTTGTCCTCTGATATCCTGAATTCCACCCCGCAGTAAGGGCAGGAGGTAATCCCCTCCTTTAGGGGAGCTCCACAGGAGGGACACTTGATTGCTCCGCAGGTGGGACATTGCTCAACTTTATCCATTTCATCCTCCGTTCAGTTTAAAAAGTGTCAATTCAGGGCTTTTCTCCACCAGGGGAAAAATCCCCTCAAGCTCCGGAATTTTAATCATACCTTCTCCGCTGGTGACTGCCAAGAACTGGGCCCCTTTTTCCTTGAGGTCCTTTATTAACTCAGTGGTGAGGGGGGAAAGGATACGAAAGCCCTTTCTCTGGCTGTAAAAGAGGTAAACCGGGTTCGATTGGTCGATGGCGATCAGGGAGCCCTCTGGGGTGAATTCCCTGATTTTTTCGCCGATTTTTAAAGGATGGGGGTCAACGTTCCAGAAATAGCCAGTTTGGGAAAGACCTTCCGTGAAGACCATTACCCCCACCATGATCAAAAGCCCGAAGACCACGTTTTTCAGCTGGTATTTTCCGATTTTGAGCTGGGAAGCCCTTTCAAAAAGCCAGCCCAAGGAAAGGGCGAAGGCGGGGACAATCATCAGCTGGTAATAATCGTGCTGGAACAGGACGGGGGCGGTGGAAAAAGCGAAAAAAAGACAAACGGAAATTGCCCAGATGAAAAGGAAGCGGGGTTTCCGGAAAAACGGGGAGAGGGCAAGGGAAAGAAGGAAAACGAATAGTCCTGTCCAGGTTAGCACCCTTTCTCCCAGGCGGAAAAAGAGGAAGTTCCAGAAATCAGTAGAGGAGAGGGTTGTCAGAAAATTGGGGAGCATATGGATGGAAATCAGGGAGGTCAAAAATTTTGATTCCGCAAGTGAGTGGGAGAACCAAAAATAAACGAAGGGAGGGATCAGCGCGGAAAAAAGCATCAGCCATATTTTCCAGTCTATCAAACCCTTTAGCCCCTTTTCCTCCAGAAGGAAAAAAAGGAACAAAAGCCCCAGGAACAGGAAGCTTGGCTTGGAGAGGATTGAGAGCATGATGAAGATCGCGGTCAATGTCCAGAGCTTCCACCCCCCTCTTTTTAGATAGATGGTGAAGAAATAGAGGGCCCCAAGGCTCATCCCCATAAGGACGGGCTCAGGAAGGATCGCCCGATTGTAAAAAACGTTGAAGGGGAGGAGGGCGTAGATGAAACCGGAAATGAAGGCCGCCCTTTCCCCGAACCTCTGCTCCCCGAGGAGGACCAGGAAGATCAGGCTGATCAGGGAAAAGAAAATGGAAACAGCCCTGGCTGTGGGGATCAAATCCCCCGAGAGTTTAAAAAAGGGGAAGGCCAGGAGCGGAAGAAAGGGGAATTCAAGCTCGGCGTAGTTGGGTGGAGGGCCATCGTAATCCAGCTGGGGAAAGATGGAGAAATTTTCACCGAGGTTAGAAAGCATGGAGGCAGTATCCGCCTGCCTCCAGGATGCGTGTTCGCTTAAAGGGTTGGTAATTCCGTAAAGCCTCAAAGCCAGAAAAAGAGCTATCAGAATTATCCAAAGGTATTTCCGCACGGGAAAATTGTATCCCATTTTTCGGGTTTTTAGATACTCCCTTTTCTCATTGACAATTTAACCTTTCCCCTTTTTACTCATCCTATGAACCCGAAAGGATGGCTGGTCATTCCCGCCTTCAATGAGGAGGGAAACGTGCTTCGCCTGGTGGGGAGACTGGAGGAAGTCATCCAGAAGAACTTCTGGGACCTGGGAATTCTCCTTGTAAACGACGGGAGCACCGATTCAACTTCTTTGGAAATCGAGCAGGCGGAGAAGGAGTTTTCCAACGTCAGGCACCTTGACCATCCCAGGAACATGGGCTACGCCCAGGCAATGAGGACAGCCTTCAATTTCCTTAAAGGAACAGATGCCCAATTTGGGATCGTTATGGATGCGGATTTTACCCATGATCCCGCATTTCTCCCCTCGTTTCTTGAAGCCCTCGAGGAAGGAAAGGATTTCGTCATAGGCTCCCGCTACGTGGGAGAGGGGAAAATGGAGGGAGTCCCTCTCTGGAGGCAGTTTCTCAGCTGGGCTGGAAATCAGGTTGGAAGAATTTTCGGGATTCCGGTTAAGGATGCCACCTCGGGCTTCCGGGGCTTTTCCCGCAGAGCCTTCGAAATCGTCCTGAAATGCCGGGAAAACGATTTCTCAATTCAGCTTGAGGAAGTCCTTCTGGCCAAAAAAGCGGGGTTATCCTTTCGGGAGGTGCCAATTACTCTTGGTGTTCGCGAGGTGGGGAAGTCTAAATTCCACTACTCCCTGAAGCTTTTCCTCCGCTACGCCAGACTTCTTTTGAAAAACCTGTTTTGATCGAGGGGTTATTCCGGGATTTTTGAGAAGACCAGAACCTTAAGCGCTTCCAGCAATCCGAAGTTAACAATTCCCAGAAGGGCGATGAAACCCCAATCGATCAGGTCCAGGGGTAAGGTGCCGAAAGCCCGGGAGATCCCCGGGGTGTAGACGATCAGGACCTGGAGCAGGAAGGAGGAGATCACTGCCCAGATCAGGTACTTGTTCGAGCCAAAACCCATTTTCCATCCTGGGAGCCGGTCCGAACGGGAATAAAAGCTGTATAAGAGCTCCAGGACGACGATGGTCGTGAAAGCCATGGTCTCCCCCTTTACCACCGAATGCTTCAGACCGAAGACAAAAGCAAAAAGGGTGGAGACGGCCATCAGCAGCGCGGAAATTCCCAGCCTCCAGAGCACCCTTTTGGTGAAAATCCCGGTCTTCTTGCTTCTGGGTTTTTCCTCCATCACTCCCTTTTCCGGGGGGTTAACCCCCAGGGCTAAAGCGGGCAAGCCGTCGGTCACCAGGTTCATCCAGAGGATTTGAGCGGGGGTCAAGATGGGCTCCCGGGCGGGGAAAAGGAGGAATCCCATAAACACCGCCAGGACCTCCGCCAGGTTACAGGAGAGCAGGAAGGAAATGAACTTCTTGATGTTGGAAAAAATGGTCCTCCCTTCCTCCACAGCTTTCACGATCGTGGCAAAGTTATCGTCAGTCAACACCATGTCCGCCGCTTCCTTGCTGACGTCAGTCCCGGTGATCCCCATCGCCACCCCGATGTTTGCCTGCTTTAAAGCAGGGGCGTCGTTAATTCCGTCCCCGGTCATGGCCACCACGTGCCCCAGGCTCTGGTAGGCGTTGAGTATCCTCACTTTGTCCTCGGGGGAGACGCGGGCGTAAATGGAAAGCTCTGGGGCTTTCTTGAGGAGTTCCTCGGGGGAGAGCCTTGAGAGATCCTCGCCGGTAATCGCCTGGTGTTCCTTTTCGATCAACCCCAGCTGGGAACCGATTGCCACTGCGGTAAGGAGGTGGTCCCCGGTGATCATCACCGGCTTTATCCCCGCTTTCCGGCAAATCTCAATTGCCTCCTTGACTTCCTCCCGGGCAGCGTCCCTCATTCCCACAAGTCCCAGGAATATCAGGTCTTTTTCTGGAGCCTCGTTCTCTTTGAGGGGCTTGTAAGCAATCCCCAGAACCCTGAGGCCATCCCTGGCCATCCTCTCATTCTTTTTTAGGATTAAATCCTTCCCTCTTTCACTTAAGGGCTCAACTTCTTCTCCATTTTGAATCCGGTTGCAGAAATGGATGAGGACGTCCGGTGCCCCTTTGGAAAATGCGAAGTGAGCCCCGTCCTTTCTAAAAACCGTGGTCATCATTTTCCTCTCGGAGGTGAAGGGTATTTCGTGGATCCGCTGGTACTCCTTTAAAAGGTCCTCCTTTTTGAAGCCCAGCTTATGGGAAAGGACCACTAAGGCTCCCTCCGTTGGATCCCCCCGGATTTCCCATCTTTCGCCCTCCTTCACCAGGTGAGCGTCGGTGTTCAGGGAAGCGGCGACGACCAGTTTTTCAATGTCAGGCGGGAGGTCGGAGAGGGGCCCGTCTTCCGCTTGAATTTCCCCTTTCGGTTCGTACCCTTTTCCGGTAATTTTGAACTCATCTTTGGCGGTAACCAGGAATTCCACGGTCATCTCGTTGAGGGTCATGGTCCCGGTCTTATCCGAACAGATGATGGAGGTGGAACCGAGGGTCTCCACCGCGGGGAGGTGCCTGATGATCGCCCCCCTTTGGGCCATCCTCTGAGTTCCCAGGGCGAGGACTATGGTAACCACTGCGGGAAGTCCTTCGGGAATGGCCGCCACCGCGAGGCTGATAGAAAGAAGAAGCATGAAGAGGATCGGGGCTCCCCGAAGGATTCCCACTAAAAAGACAACCAGGCAAATACCCAGGACCATCAATGCTAAGACCTTGCCTACCTGATCAAGGTTCCTCTGAAGAGGAGTTGCCTCCTTTTCTGTCTCCTCGAGGAGGGTGGCGATTTTTCCGATTTCCGTGGACATCCCGGTGGAGACTACCACCGCTTCTCCTCTGCCGTAGGTAACGGTTGTGCCGGAAAAGACCATGTTTCTCTGCTCTCCCAGGGAGGTTTCCTCCTCCAGAACGCCGACTGATTTCTCCACGGGAACGGATTCCCCGGTTAAAGGAGCTTCGTCGGTCATCAGGTTGAACGAGGAAATTACCCTGGCGTCCGCAGGTACCCGGTTTCCCGCAGAAAGAACGATCACGTCCCCCGGGACTACCTCTGTGCTGTCGATTTCCTTTATTTTCCCCTCCCTGATTACCTGTGCTTTGGGGACCGCCATCTTTTTCAGGGCTTGAAGGGCTTTTTCCGCTCTTTCCTCCTGGATCAAGCCTAAAATTGCGTTCATCAGGACGATCGCCGAAATAACGATGGCGTCGATGTATTCCCCCAGAATTCCCGATACCAGGATTGCCGCAAGGAGGATAAAGATCAGAGGGCTCTTGAACTGATCGAGAAACCTAAGCCATATGGGAACCCTTTCCTTTTCCTTGAGCTCGTTTTTCCCGAAGGTTTGAAGCCTTGCTTTTGCCTCCTCCTCAGAAATTCCCGAGGGAGATGATGAGAGGGTTTTGAAGACTTCCTCCTCTTTTAGGGAGTGCCAGTTTGTCATCTGAGTCCTCCTTGGTTGATCAGAAGAATCGGGTTAATGGGGGTTTTCCCCAGGCGCGCTTCCCAGTGAAGGTGGGGTCCCGTGACTGCTCCCGTTGATCCCACAAGCCCGATGGTCTCCCCTTTTTTTATTTCATCCCCTTCTTTTATATAAAAAGCGCTCAAATGGTAATAGAGGGTGAAGAGCCCGGAGCCGTGGTCGATGATGATCGTGTTTCCCCGGGAATAGAGTTCCTTGGCCATGACTACCATCCCGCTTCCCGCCGCTTTGACCTCGTCCCCTTCCTCACCCTGGAGATCAACCCCCCAGTGATAATCGGAACCCCATCCGGGATAAACCCTTTCTGCCCCGAAAGTCGACAATATTGGTGAATTAATCGGGGCCTGAAAGGGAAAGTCGGGGATGGTTCCGCTTGAAACTGAAAGAGCGGCATAGACTTCCTCCCTCTCCTTTGCAAGGAGCTCAGGGGATAAAAGGTCGATGCTCTCTTCTGGAAGAACGATGGTCTCCGAGGGGATGGCGTTTTGAGCGACGATGATGTTTGCTTTTAATGAGATGGAGAATTCCCCCGAGGAGGCGATGAGTACTGCCTCTTTTGGACCGGTTTCTTCATCCAGGGGGATGGGGACCAGATAGTATCCCGGGACTTCCGTCTTCAATTTTTCCCCTTCAAGGAAAATATGGGCGGAAAAATCCCCGGGGGTTATGAGGTTGATTTTCACCAACCCTCCCTGCTGCACCCTGTAAGGCTTTAAAGACAGGCTCAAAGCTCCAAAGGGGGTTTCCTGTGAAACTGAAATTTCCTCAAGTTGAAGGATCCGGCAGACCAAAACGGAAAGCTCTGCCCGGGAGATCGTTTCTTCGGGGAAAAAATTTCCATTCTCCCTTCCCAGGGCGATCCCCATTTGATGGAGGATTTCTATCGAGCGGAAATAGGGATGGTCAAAAGGAACATCTTGAAAACTGGGGTCGGAGAGGATCTCCATTTCGGGGTAGAATGCCCTCCCTAGAATTTCCGCTATCTCCCCCCTTGAGGGTTTCCTTTCCGGTTCGAAGGAATCAAAAGGGAGGACCTGCTTTTCCAGCAGGGAGAGGAAATAAGGGTAAGCCCAGTGCTCTCCAGGTAAAGGATTGGGGATCAACCCCTTGGAGAGGGCAACGATTTTTAAAGCTTCTCCCAGGTTTACGGTCTTATCGGGGTAGAAAAGGCCGTTAGGGTATCCGGAAAGGATGCCATATCTGGAAAGGGAAAGGACTTCCTCCTTCGCCCAGTGGCCTTCAAGATCGGGAAATGAAAAGTCCGTTCCCCGGACTGCCTGAGACCCAAAAATTGGCAGGTTCAACCCCAGGGAAAAGACCGAAATACCGAGAAAGAAAATTAAAAGCCTTTTCACCATCTCTATATATTACTATGAAATCCGGAAGGGTTTATTCTTTTCCGATCCTCCTTAAACTTCCGTGGCTAAATACCGCCCTCCATTATATAATTCCAGGAAAATGGTAAAAGTCCAATTTTTCAACACCTATTCGCGGAGGAAGGAAACCTTTACTCCTTTAAGGCAAGGGGAGGTGAGAATGTACACCTGTGGTCCCACGGTATACGATTTCGTCCACATTGGGAACTTCCGCACTTTTATTTTTGAGGACCTCCTCCGCCGTTCCTTGAAATTTTTGGGTTTCAAGGTGATCCAGGTAATGAACCTCACTGACGTTGAGGACAAGATAATCAAAGCCTCCCGGGAAAAAGGGGTCACCATATTTGAGTACACCGAGCCTTTCATCCAGGCTTTCTTTGAGGACGCAAGCAATTTGAACATCGAACCCGCGGAGTACTACCCTCGGGCAACAGAACACATCCCCCAGATGATAGAGTTGATTGAGGAACTTTTCCAAAAAGGTTTTGCCTATTCCCAGGGGGATTCAATTTATTTCGACATTTCCAAATTCCCGAAATACGGAAGGCTTTCCAGGATCAAGCCAGGTAGCCGGGCTTTTTCCCGCCTGGATGCTGATGAATACGAAAAGCAAGAGGTGGGCGATTTCGTCCTTTGGAAGGGAAAGAAGGAAGGGGAGCCCTTCTGGGAGAGCCCCTTTGGCCCGGGTCGCCCCGGATGGCACATCGAGTGTTCCGCAATGTCCATGCATTATCTGGGACCAACTTTCGACATTCACACCGGAGGAATTGACAACATGTTCCCTCACCACGAGAACGAGATTGCCCAGAGCGAGGCGGCAACTGGCCAGACATTTGTCCGATTCTGGATGCACTCCCAGCACCTTCTGGTGAACGGAGAAAGAATGGCAAAGTCCAAAGGAAACTTCTATACCTTGAGGGACCTCCAGAGAATGAATTACTCCTTTAAGGCGATTCGCTTTCTCCTTCTTTCCACCCACTACCGAAACCCTCTGAATTTCACATTCGAGGCCTTAAAGCAAGCTGAAAAGAGCGTGGAAAGACTTCTCGATTTTTACCACCGCTTGAAGGAATATCAAGGAAAGGAAAAAGAGGAGGCGGAGGAGGTATTACGTTCTATCCGGGAAATAAGGGAGGAGTTTGTCGAAGCCTTGGCCGATGATCTGAACATTTCAGGGGCGATTTCCGCGGTTTTCTCCCTGATGCACGAGATCAATCCCATGATGGTGGAAGGTACACTGAAAAGGGAGGGGGCAATTCTTGCCTTGAAGACGATTGAAGAATTCGACCAGGTCCTGGGGATCCTCGAAAAGAAGGGAGAGCTTGAGGATTGGGTTCAAAACCTGATCAAGCAGAGGGAGGAAGCGAGAAAGAGGAAGGACTTTGCCACCGCTGATCGAATCAGGGCTGAACTTCTGGAAAGAGGGATCGTCTTAGAGGATACTGCGCAAGGGACCAGGTGGCGAAAAAAGACCTTGGGGGATTGAGGCTCAAAAAATGGCGGATGGGGTAGGATTCGAACCCACGGGGCTTTTAGCCCACCGCATTTCAAGTGCGGCGCCTTAAACCACTCGGCCACCCATCCAGTTATTCTATTTTATCCACTCCCAGATAGGGTTTCAAAACTTCCGGGACTTTGATCGATCCGTCCTTCTCCTGGTAATTTTCCAGGATGCTTGCCACTGTTCTGGCCAGGGCGATTCCGGAACCGTTAAGGGTGTGGACGAACTCCAGCTTCCCGGTTTCTTTATCCCGGAAGCGAATGTTCAAGCGGCGGGACTGAAAATCAGTGCAATTGCTGCAGGAAGAGACCTCAAGCCACTTTCCCGTCCCCGGTGAAAATACGTTTATGTCGTAAGCCTTGGCCGCGGTGAAACCGACTTCCATGGAACAGAGTTCCACGATCTCGTAAGGCAGGCCCAATCCATTTACAACTTCTTCGGCATCCTTCAGCATTTTTTCCAGCTCTTCGAAGGAATCTTGGGGTCTTGTGAGCTTGACCAGCTCCACCTTGTCGAACTGATGCACTCTCAGCAACCCCCGGGTATCTTTTCCTGCAGCCCCTGCCTCCCTCCGGAAGCAGGCAGTGTAAGCCACGTAGTAGATGGGAAGGTCCTCCTCGCTCAGGATTTCCTCAGCGTGAATTGCGGTTACCGGCACCTCCGCGGTGGGGTTCAAGTAATACTCCGCGTTCTCAAACCGGTACATCTGGTCGTCGAAATCCGGGAGCTTTCCCGTTCCGTAAGCCGCCTCGCGGTTGATGACATAGGGAGGCCACAATTCGGTGTAGCCGTGTTTTTCCCTGTGCAGATCGAGCATCCAGGAGATCAAAGCCCTTTCCAATCTTGCTCCCCATCCCCTGTAAAGAATAAACCCGCTTCCGGAGATTTTTGTCCCCCTCTCGAAGTCGATCAATTTCAACTTCGAGGCGATCTCCCAGTGGGGTAGGGGAGTGAAATCGAAATTCCTCAGAACTCCCCCCTTCCTCACCTGACGGTTATCCCTTTCCCCCTCTCCGATGGGGACAGAGGGATGAAGAAGATTTGGGATTTTCTCAAGAAGCCGGGTAATCTGGTCCCTTTTTTCCTTCAGGGGGGCGTTTAATTCCTTAACTTTATCGGAAAGGTCTCTGACTTCCGCAACCAGTTGGGAAACATCCTCACCTTTTCTCTTCAGCTCCCCGATTTCCTCCGAGCGGCGATTTAATTCCGCCTGGAATTTCCCTTGTTCGGAGACAAGGTTTCTCCACTCAGCGTCGAGGCGCAAGATCTCGTCAACTATCGAGGTTTCCCTTCCTCTTTTTCTGAGAGATTCCTTAACTTTTTCCGGGTCCTGTCTGATTAACTTCAGGTCAATCATGCTGCTCCTTTTAAAATGTAAGCTGAAAAAATTATACTTATGGTAGAGTATCACAAATTCAAAATCCAGCCGGAGATGAAGAATACCTGATGAGCCTTTTTGACCTTCCGGAAAACGGAAAACTTGGGGAACAACCACTTTCCCTACGCATCAGACCGCGGATCCTTGAGGAGTTCATCGGCCAGGAGCATCTTGTAGGGAAGGGGAAGATCCTCCGCCAGGCAATTGAAACTGATAACCTCTTTTCCTGCATCCTCTGGGGACCCCCGGGGTGTGGAAAATCCTCGCTGGCTTACATCATCTCCCGGAGGACTAAAGGGAATTACGTTCAGATATCCGCCGTGACCGCCGGGTTAACCGAGCTCAAGGCGATAGTCAAGGAAGCTCAGAGGAGGAGGCAGCTTTTCAAACAGAAAACCATCCTTTTTATTGACGAAATCCACCGCTTTAATAAGGCTCAGCAGGACGCCCTTCTTCCCTTCGTGGAGGACGGAACCCTGATATTGATCGGCGCGACCACCGAAAACCCCTTTTTTGAGGTAATCTCCCCCCTGGTCTCAAGATCAAGGGTCTTTCAGCTTGCGCCTCTAAAGGAAGCCGAAATCGAGGAGATAATTAAGAGGGCTCTAACCGACAAAGAGAGGGGTTTGGGGAATTATCCCCTGGAGATCACCGAGGAGGGTATGAAGTTGCTGGTGAGGGTCTCCAATGGGGATGCCCGGGTTGCCCTGAACGCCATAGAGTGGGCTTTCAAGTCCCAATTTTCCCAATCACCTGAAAAAATCCTCCTGGATACCCCCCTTTTGCAGGATGCCCTGCAAAAACGGGCTGTTACCTACGATAAAGATGCCGATGCACATTTTGACACAATCTCAGCCTTCATTAAGAGCATGCGTGGCTCCGACCCTGATGCAGCTTTATTCTGGCTTGCCAAAATGCTTTATGCCGGAGAAGACCCGAAGTTCATCGCCCGAAGGATCATGATCTGTGCCAGCGAGGATGTGGGGAATGCGGATCCCCAGGCCCTTGTGATCGCCACTGCTTGCGCCCAGGCGGTCCAGTTCATCGGAATGCCCGAAGCCATGATTCCTCTTGCCCAGGCAGCCATCTATGTGGCCTGCGCCCCCAAGAGCAATTCCGCTTACGCGGGGATAGCGGAAGCAATGAAGGATGTGGAGGAGGGGAAATCCACCGAAGTCCCCCTTCATCTCCGGGACGCCAATTACCCTCAGGCAAAAAAGTTAGGGCACGGAAAGGATTACAAGTACGCTCACGATTTTGACGGGCACTTTGTTCCCCAGCAATACTTGCCAGATGCCCTAAAAATGAGGCAATATTATTATCCGTCAGAAGAAGGAATGGAACACTTTATCAAGGAAAGGTTGAAGAAACTTTGGGGAAATTTGAAAAATTACGAGTAGTTGCCATCTTGGCGTTAATAACCATCATTCTTCTTCCCTTCGATTCTTGGAAGACCTCGGCCCTCGGTGCGAATTTCGTGCCTTCAAGCCCCTCCTTTCAATGGTTCCCTGCAGTGAGCGGGAACCGAATCGTCTGGGTGGATAACCGAGCGGGAAACCTGGACATCTACCTATACGACCTTTCCACCAATAAGGAGATGGCGGTCTGTACCAATTCCGCAGATCAGTACATGCCTAAAATCTACGGAGACCGGGTGGTCTGGATGGATAAGAGGGCCATGTCCGGGAAAGAAGAGAAATGGGATATTTACATGTTCGATCTCAAGACCGGGCAGGAGATTCCCATCTGCACCAGCCCGGGTTCCCACAAGTCCCCCTCGATCTGGAAGGACTACATCGTCTGGCAGGATGAGAGGAACGGGAACGCGGACATCTACCTCTACGACCTGAATAAGGGAGAGGAAAGGCCGATAAGCCTTTCTCCCGGAAACCAGATGTATCCCTCCATTGATGGCGACCGGATCGTCTGGCTGGATGGAAGGGAAAACTTTAATTTCACCGATATTTACATGTACGACCTCACTTTAGAAAAGGAGATTCCTGTCTGGGTTCACAACCCCAATAAACCGGAGGCGGCAGGAGTCCCCGATATCTTCGGGGACAAAATCGTCTGGAGCCTGAACCATGAGGATGGGACGGCGGCCTTGTACATGTACACCATCCCCACGAAGCAGACCTCGATCATCGTCAGAGAGGAGGGCTCAAGGACAAACCGGAGTTGTATTTATTGGCCAAGGATTTGGGGAAACTGGATCGTTTATACCCTTTACAAGGATGGAATCAGGCAGGTTAATGTCTTCGATTTGAACACCGGGGAGAAATTCATTCCCAGCAAATCCGTTACCGGCCAGGATGCTCCCGCCATATGGGGGAACCTTTTAGTCTGGCAGGATAAAGTGGGCACCCTGGAGCGAATTGCCTGGATGGAACTTTCCCCCATTGGTGCTCAATCGGGGCAAAGTGCACCTTTTTTCGACATTGCCGAGCACTGGAGTTACCCTTATGTCCTTGCTTTATACCAGAGAGGGATAGTCAAAGGCCTGGATGATGGAACGTTCCGCCCTGATTCCTTCTTGACCCGCGCTCAATTCGCCACTCTGCTTGCTTCTTCTTTTTCTCTCCAACCAGGAGAAAGCCGTTCCTTTCCCGATGTAAGCCCCGATGCCTGGTATGCTCAAGCGGTTCAGGTTTGCGCTCAATCCGGCTGGATGATCGGGTTTGAGGATGGCCGCTTCTACCCGGATGATAAAATTACCAAAGCCCAGGCGATAGTCGCTCTTTCCCGGGCAGCGGGTTTAGAGAAAAAGGAGGGGAACCTTCCTTTTTCAGATACCGAAGGGCACTGGTCGGAGCCATTCCTCAAGGCTTTCTTTTTAAGCGATCCACCCTTTGTCGAATCTCGCCTCTTTAGGTACTTTTCCAGAGGGGAAAATTTCGAACCAAACCAGTTCATAACCCGGGGGCAGGTCTCCCTGTTTTTGGCTTCTCTTCTGAGGCTGCCCCTTTCCCCCTGATTGAAATATAATAAATAAAAAAAGGGAGGTTTCAGGTGGATGTTCTGCCCAAAGTGCGGTAAGGAGAACGAGGAGGGGGCCTCTTTCTGCTCTCAGTGCGGTTACTCATTTCAGCCTTCCCAGGGACCAACAGGTAAAAAGAATTTTCTGACTTATTTCCTTGTGGGAATTTTAGTCCTGGCTATTGCTGGTGGGGCTTATTTTCTGGCTAATTCTCTTCTTAGGCCTACTCAGGTCTCCCAGATGGAGCTCGCCAGCCTTGTTCCCCAAGAAACCGGAATTTTCCTAACCTTCACTTCCCAACAGGGATCTTTGGAGGATTTGTTCGAAAGCCTGAAAATTTCCGCTTCTTTCTCGGAGCTCGGCGATTCCCTTGAGGGTTTGGCATCCGACCCAGTTGCCCAGGAAATCCTGAAAGCGGTCAAGCCTAATATTCAATTAGCAGTTTCCTTTAAAGGTGACCGGCAGGATTATTACCTCCTGGGTGAATTGAGGGACCCTTCCCAGGGAGAAAACCTTCAGGAAAAAATTGTCGAAGAATATCAGAAGCAGGGAAAGCAAGCAATAAAAAAACAGGTTGGAAATGCGACGATTTCCGGATTCCCCGACGAGGAAGCCTGGGTAGCGACAAGAGGGGGAATTTTTTACGTGGCTTCCTCAGAAGAAGCTTTAAATTCCATCCTTGAGCCCCGGGGCTCAACCTTAGAGAAGAATTCCCTGTACCGCTCCATCCTGGAAAAAGTCCCCAAGAACCCTTCTATCTTCCTTTTTATAAATTTCTCCTATATTCCCGAGCTTCCATCCCAAATCCACCACCTCTACCTTTTTTCGGACGAAGTCGAAGGTTCCCCTCACCTTAAGGGGGAGGTCGTGGTTGATCTTGACCAGCTATTGGGTTCCCCACCCTCCAAAGAATTCAAAGAGGTTTTCTCTGTCCTCAAAGCCCTGGTCAACTCCCCGGGGGAAAAAGGAACCCCCTTTGGCATGGTCCCTCCCACGCCTGCTTTTGCTTTCACCACATTTGGCTGGCTGGGGAGCCTCCTTGAAAGCGGAATTGTGCAAGATTATCTCCCCCCTTCCCTTCCCTTGGGCTTTTTAAACGGGAAAACTGAATTCTTTATCGGAGAAATGGAGGGAGTTGAAGGGATGGTCCCCTTCGGGATCTCGGTAGAGATTCCCCCTGAAAATTACCCCGATGCAACTCAAACCTTAAATCAATTCGATGAGATTTTCTCAAACATTTCCGGGGGCGAAGTGGTGCTCGAAAACGTGGAGATAGAAGGGGTCCTTTCCCGTAAGGTTTCGACTCCTGATGGGAACTTCTATTATGCTTTAACCGATAAACACTTCTTTCTCGCTCCCGGAGCTGAACCTCTTAAAGCGATGATCGGAAGGGAAAAAGGTACCAAGGAGAGCCTTTCCTCTCAGGAATACTTCAAGCATTTATCCTCCCTCATGGAGGACTACCACTTTTGCTTTTTCCTCGATGGAGGAAAGCTTCAAGAGATCCTTCAAAAACTCCAGATTCCCATGGAAGGGGATTTTCCCATTCAGTTGAAAGGAAGGTCGATCCTTTTCATAAAATTGCGACCCGGGTCAATTACTTTCGAGGGATTTTCCCTGAATCCATAAATGTGAATGAGTAAAAGGCTTCTGGTCATCACATTCATCGCCCTGATTGCCGTCTCCTTTGGCTCCATCCTTGCCAGACTCTCCCAGGCTTCCTCCCTTGTGATCTCTTTTTACCGTGTCCTTTTGGCGGTAATTTTTCTCTATCTCTGGGCAAAAATTTCCCGAGCGAAAATCCTTGTCCCTTTAAAACCGAGGGAGATATTCCTCCTTTTTATTTCCGGTTTTGCCCTGGGGGCGCATTTTTACTTCTGGATCACCTCTTTGAAGTGGACAACGGTTTCCAGTTCCACGATACTCGTGAGCACACACGTGATTTTCGTTACCCTCGGGGAGAGGATTTTTAACCGGAGGACCTTTCCCTTGGCGTTTTTGTTTGCCCTGATCCTTGCCATTGGTGGGGTGGTATTGATTGCCAACGCTGATTTTCAGTTTTCCGGATTAGCGTTGAAAGGGGACTTCTTTGCCCTGCTCGGGGGGTTGATGGCCGCGGTTTATTTCTTCTCGGGAAGTGTCCTTCGTGCAAGGCTTCCCATTCTGACCTACGGGATTTTCGTCTATTCCGTGGCGGCTTTCCTCCTGGGGATTGCTATTCTCGTGTTCCTGGGTCCCTTGGCGTTCGTTGCCTTTCCCCCTTCGGATATAATCTGGTTTTCACTCCTTGCCCTTGGTCCCCAGATTTTGGGGCACACCCTTTTAAATTACCTTCTTGCTTTTGTCCGGCCCGCTTTCCTGACAATGTCAGTTCTCTTTGAACCCGTTGGGGCGACCATCTGGGCTTTGATTATTTTTAAGGAAGTCCCAGGAGTTTTGGCCCTCATCGGAGGGGCGATGGTGGTCCTGGGTTTGGCCATAATCCCCCGTAATGAGGCCGCCTTGGTTAAGGATCAAACCCTAACGATTTTTCCCCGGTAAAGGAGAAGAAAGACCTCTGTTTTTCCCAAGGCTTTGAGCGGTTTTTTCCCCAAATTTTCCGAGAGAACCACCAAATCCCCTTTTATCCCCGGAGCTATCCTCCCCTTGTTTTTCTCCTGAAATGTTCCCCAGGCACCCCAGTAAGTGTAGGCTTCGAGGGCGTCCTTAAGGTCTAATGCCTCCTCGGGAAGGAAAGGCTCCTCTTCGACAAATGGGGTTTGTCTTAAGCATGCTGCATAGATCCCTTTGAGCGGGGATGGTTCCTCCACTGGTGCGTCCGATCCAAATGCCAGGTGAATCCCGGCGGAATGAAGAGAACGATAGGGGTAGGAGAATTTCACCCTTTCTCCCCAGAGGGCAATCGCCATTTTCCTGTCGGAGACGGCATGGATCGGTTGGACTGATGCCATCAGTCCGCTTTTGAAGAACGGTGCTAAGTCATCGGGGTGAATTAATTGGACATGCTCGATCCGGCTCCGGAGTTTCATATTGACGTCCCGTTTGGGGTAGAAGGCCTGGATGGCATTTCTTACCGCTAAGTCCCCGATGGCGTGAATGGAAACGCCGATCTCCTTTTCCGCTAAGAGGCTTACAATTTTTTCCAGCTCGCTCTTCGGGGTAACCTCTATTCCGCAGCTTGTTGAGCCCTCATAAGGAGAAAGGAGGAGGGCGGTCTGGGACCCCAGAGCGCCGTCAGCAAAAAGCTTAATCCCTCCCAGTTTTACCCTGTCCGTCCCATCTCCGCTTTTCAATCCACTTTTTATTACCGCTTCAATGGATTCCCTGGGGAACCAGAGGGTACAGTCAAAATCCAAATTTTGGGAATCCAGATAGGAGATGAAGGAGAGGGGATCCCAATCTCTTTCCAATATCCAGTTGCACCCGGAGACACCTTGCTTTTGAAGGTACCTCACCGCCTTTTTTAAATCCGGCTCTCCCTCCTCCTTCAAATTTGATAGTTTTCCCCCGTAAAGGTCGCAGGCGTTCTCAAGGAGAATCCCGGAGGGAGTTCCATCATCTTCCCTTAAGATTTTCCCTCCAGGAGGATCAGGGGTCTCCCTGGAAATTTTTAAAGCGCTCATCGCCAGGGAGTTGAGCCATAGGGCATGTCCATCTTTGCTCCATAAAGCAGCAGGGTGGTCGCCGGTCACTGGATCCAGGTCTGATGCTTTAGGGAAACATGGTTCCTTCCAGAGATTCTTGTCCCACCTTCCCCCGGTAATCCAATCCCCCGAGGGAATGGCCTTCCGAAATTCGGATACGAGGTATAAAGCCTCTTCAAGGGTTTTTGCATTGCGAAGGTCGACCTCCCCCAGGGAATCCGCGAAAGCCTCGAGGTGAAGGTGGCTGTCCGTGAAGGAGGGGAGGACCAGTTTTCCTGAGCAATCGATTTTTTCAAAACCGGGAAACTCCCCCTTTTTAACCTTCCCCACTTTTAGAATTAGATCTCCGGAAATGACTACATCGGATTGAAAAAACTCTCCTCCGGAAAATACGAAGCCATCTTTGAGGATAAAATCCATTTCTCCTTACCCCTTTTCTTTGGAGGTCAAGTTCCCGTACTTCTTTTTCAAATATTTGATTGCCGATTCTTTGTTGTTTTCAATTTTACCCTCAAGGATTGCTTCCACGATCTCCTCTTTTATTTCCCCCACTTGAGGTCCAGGGGAAATGCCCAGAAGGTCCATTATTTCATCTCCCGAGAGGGGGCTCGAGATGCTTTTCACTTGCTCCTGGTCGAGGGCCTGGATCCTACCGATTAAGTGCCAGAAATTGCTCTCCAGGGACTCGATCCCGTAGATGTCTGCCCTGGCGAGACGGAGGGTGCTTTTTAGCTTTTCTCCCAGCCTTCTTATTAGCCTTTTAACCGCAGAATCGCTCCATTCAGGGGTGTATTGAGTGATCAGCATGTGATTCCTGATTAAAAAGCAGATTTCCTCTATCTCCTCATTTGAGAAGCGCAGCCTTTTGAGGATTTCCTCGGCCAGAAGGGCCCCTTCTTCCTCGTGGCCATAGAATACGATAGCCTCCCCCTTTTCCTGAATGGCCTTGATTTTTCCTATGTCGTGGAAAAGAGCAGCGTACCTTTCGCGAAGGTCATTCGAGTCCCGGGAGATCCTCTGTAGGACTTGAACGCTATGTGAGAAAAGGTCCTTGGCGGTGACCTTGTCCTGGGGGATCCCTTTTGCCTCCTCGAGCTCGGGGAAAATCTGGGGGAGAATTTTAAGTTCGTCGAGAAGCAGGATCCCCTTGGCGGGGTTCTCCTCGGAAACTATTAAATCGAGCTCCGCTTTGATTCGCTCCGGGGAAACCTTCAATTTCAGAAGCTCAGCATTTTTCTCAATCCCCTTTTTGGCTTCCGAATGGATTTCAAAGTTCAGGCGGCAGGCGAACCTCACAGCTCGAAGCATGCGGAGGGGATCATCTCTGAAGGTGGTGTCCGGATCGAGGGGGGTGCGGATGATTTTCTTTTTAATGTCCTCTAACCCCAAACCAAGAAGGTCGAGGATCTTCCCGCTTTCCAAGTCCTGGACCAATGTATTAATCGTAAAATCCCTCCTTTTTAAATCCTCCAGGAGGGAACTCCTTTCTACTATGGGTTTGCGGCTGTCCTCAAGGTAACTTTCCTTTCTGGCGTCGACGAACTCCACCTTCCACCCGTTGAAGGTGAGCTGTGCTGTTCCAAATCGGGGAAAGACCACGGGAGGAGAAAGGGAGAGGGAGCTGGCAAGTTCCCGGGCGAGCTCCTGAGCGGACCCCTCGGTGATCACGAAATCCAGGTCCTTGATTTCCCTTTTCTTTAAAATCAGGTCCCTGACCGCCCCTCCCACAAGCCAGACCTTCATTTTTTTGTTTCTGGCGATCTCTTTTATTGCTTGGATGATTTCTTCTGTTCTCATGTTGGAAAAAAGCCGCCCCGAGGGGCGGCTTTTGCGTATTTCTGAAATTCTTGAATTTGAGATTTAACCCTTGATCCTCTTGGCTTTCGCTTCCAGCTCCTCCTTGCTTTCCTTGTGATCGGGATCAGGCTGGCAAGCTCCCACCGGGCAAACGGAGGCGCACTGGGATTCATCGTAGAAAGTCACGCATTCCACGCACTTTTCAGGGTCGATGACGTAGTAGGGATCACCGGGGGAAATCGCTTGGGTGGGACAGCCATCAACGCAGGCCCCACAGGCGATGCAGTCCTCAGTAATGTGATAAGCCATTTCAAGAACCTCCTTCTATCTGATTGCCAATAATATATCACTCCTTGCTTCTTCAGTCACTTTCCCTCCGGTGGAGGGCTTTCGGAGACCGCTCCCTGAATATTTCCGATGATTGGCTTCAGCAGGTTAGTGAACTCCATTGGGAAAATGTACTTTGTTGAGGGAGAAGCCCCTAACGCTTTCAGGGCTTCAAAGTATTGCAGGGTCATGGTCTTATTGTCAACTTCCTTTGCGACCGCGAAGATCTTCTCCAGTGCCAGGGAGAATCCCTCCGCCACAAGGATCCGGGCCTGTCTTTCTCCTTCCGCCTTCAGAATGGCTGCTTGCTTTTCACCTTCGGCGACTGCGATCGCTGCCGCCTTTTTACCCTCAGCTTCGGTGACCGTTGCCCTCCTCTGACGCTCCGCGGACATCTGCTTGATCATCGCTTCAGAAACTTCCTTGGGAGGGGCGATCTCCCTGAGTTCAACTCGGGTGACCTTTACGCCCCAACCAGCAGTCACCTGGTCCAATTTTGCGGCCAGGATTTCGTTGATCTCCTCCCTTTTGGCCAGGACATCATCCAGCACGATGTCTCCCACCACAGCCCTCAAGGTGGTGGTCGCAAGCCCCTGGACAGCCCCCAGGAAGGTTTGGACCTTGATCACCGAAAGGACCGGTTCCACAACCTTGGCATAAATCAAGAAGTCGATGGAAATGGGGGCGTTATCCTTGGTAATACATATCTGGTTGGGGATCTCCAGATACTGCTCCCTTAAGTCCACCCGAACGGGAATGTCGATAAAGGGGATCAAAAATACAATCCCCGGTCCCTTTGCTCCGATGCATTTTCCTAAACGGAATATGACCAGGCGCTGGTATTCCCTCACGATCCTTATTCCCCAGCGAATTATGATGAAGAAAAGCAATACGCCGAGGATGATCCATAAAATTTGCAAACCGCTCACCTTTTAATCCTCCTTTTCCACTATTAATTCCATTTCCTCCATACCCGTGACCTTAATCCGCTCTCCTTTTCTGATTGTTCCCGAAGCGGACCTTGCCCGCCAGTATGAACCATCGACGAAAACCGTACCTGTTGGGTCGAGGTCGGAACTTGCGGTTCCGGTTTTTCCCGGGAGCGCTTCAAGCCCCAGCGGAACTCTGGGTTTGCTCCTCGCCCTAATTGCTGCGGCGATCACGATGAAGAAAAATATGGCGCTTAAACCTGTGAACCCTGCGACCAGCCAAACGGAAAGGCCAGTTGTCAGAGAGGGCTTGAACCCCGAAGGAGAAAAGAGCATCAATGACCCAAGGACAAACGCCACGATCCCGCCCGCTCCCAGGATTCCAAACCCCGGGGTTTTTATTTCCAGAATGAAGAGGACCACAGCTACGAACATTAGAAGTAATCCCGCGATGTTTATGGAAAGAGCTTCCAGGGCGAAGAAGGCCACAATTAGACAGATCGCTCCAATTACCCCGGCAACAACCGTTGGGTGGTAAACTTCGGCAATCAAGGCGTAAAGGCCGATAACCAGTAGAATGTAGGCAATGTTGGGGTCGGCGATCACCGAAAGAAATCTATACCAGATACCCGGTTCGCTGGTCACGATTTCCGGGTTCTTCAGGTTCAGAACGATATCCCTTCCATTAAGGGAGACAGTCTTTCCGTCAAGTTGATGAAAAAGTTCAGTCAGGTCGGAAGCTATAAAGTTGATCACCTTTTCCTTCAAGGCTTCCTCAGCAGAAAGGGAGGCGCTCTCCCTGACCGCTTTCTCCGCCCATTCTTTGTTCCGGTGATTTTTCTCTGCCAGGCTTACAATGAAACTCACAGCATCGTTGGTTATTTTTTCCATGCTCACGTCATCAGGTTGTTCTCCAATGGTCACGGGGTGAGCGGCCCCGATGTTCGTCCCCGGGGCCATCACAGCGAAATGGGCGGCATAGGCGATGAAGGTACCAGCAGAAGCGGCCCGGGATCCTGGAGGATACACGTAAACGACAACCGGGACCTGAGAGAGGGAGATCTCCTGGATTATCTTTCTCATCGACCGGTCCCCTCCACCCGGAGTATTTAACTGGAGGACGATAAGGTCAAAATCACCCTGAGCTCCTTGAATCTGCTCCGAAACATATTTTGCGGAAACCGGGTTGATGGAATCCTCGACCTGAATCACCAGAACCCTGGGTTGCCCTGTTTCCCCAAATGCCAGGGAGGAGAAAAGGAGGAGGGAAATGAGGATGGAGAGTATTAAGCGGTGGATAGGAGCCCTGACCACCGGATGTCCCCCTCTTTCAGAGGACCGACAATCACCCCTGAGTAATTCCCTGGATGGAAAATTCTTTGAGCCAACTCCTGAATGTCCTCACCCTTTACCATATCATATTTCTTGAGTTCTTTTTTTGCGGAAGGGAGTTTTCCCTCAAGGAGAACCCTCTCCCCCAACCAGAGGGCCTGGGAGAGTGTATCCTCCAAACGGAGGACATAGCTTCCTTTCAGATATTCCCTCACCCTTTCCAGTTCCCCTTTTTTGAGTCCCTCTTTTTTTATTTTTTCAAGTTCTTCCCAGACAAGTTCCAGAACCAGGTTCACTTTTTCCGGAGCGCAGCTCGCCTCGATAACCTGGCATCCCGTCTCCCGGAAGTACTCTGTTGAGGAGTGTACGTAGTATGCCAGCCCTCTCCGGTCCCTGATCTCCTGGTAAAGTCGGCTTGAACCTCCAACTCCCAGAGCGATGTTCAGGAGGTCCATGGCTTGTTTTTGAGGGTGGAACCGGCTTATGGTAAGACCTCCCAGGCAAAGATGGGCTTCCTGAGTGTCCCTCTCCTCGATCTTGAACCTCCCCTGTTTTAAATTGTTGAAGGGGAGGAACTGGGAGGACTCCCCAGGGGAAATTGATGAGAAGTATTCCGAGGCAAGGTTCGATGCTTCATCCTGGTCGATGTTTCCGCAGATTGCAACCACCATGTTCTTCCCGCAATATGTCCTGAGGAAATGCTCCCTCAGGGTATGGAGGGAAATATTGTTTACGCTTTCTTCTGTCCCTGCTATATCCGCTCCCAGGGGATGGTCTTTGAAGAGCAGTTGAAAAAGGGACATTTCCGCTTTGTCCTGGGGTTGATCGTTGTGAAGCTTGATTTCCTCGATGATCACCCTCTTTTCCTTAATGAAATCTTCCTCCCGGAAAAGCGGGGCCAAAATGAGGTCCGCAAGGACATCCATGGCTTTATCCAGGCGATAGTAAGGGACTTTGGTTATGAAGCAGGTGCTTTCGTGACCGGTGAAAGCATTCAAAACCCCACCTATTCCTTCAATGGCTTCGGAGATTTCCTTTGCGGATGGCCTCTTTTTCGTCCCTTGGAAGACTAAATGTTCGATCAGGTGAGAGATCCCGTTTATCTCCTTCTCCTCGTGACGGGAACCAACTCCCACCCAAAGGGCGATCGAGGCAGAAGCGGAGGACCTTTTTGCCTTGGTGATTACCCTGATTCCATTTTGCAATTCTTTCAAGTTTTCCATGGTCGTTTCAGCTCCTTTCCTCTAAAGTGATTATAACCCCACTCCCCCTTTTGGGGTAAAATGAAAACATGGTAGATTGGTTGGAGGATCTGAACCAGGAGCAGAAGGAGGCCGTTTTTCAGACAGACGGCCCTCTTTTAATATTGGCGGGAGCGGGAAGCGGAAAGACCAGGGTCATTGCTTATCGGATCGCTTACCTTATTCAGAGGAGAGGTGTCCCTCCCAACTCCATCCTGGCGGTTACTTTCACCAACAAAGCCGCCGGGGAGATGAAACAGAGGGTTGAATCATTGATCGGAAAATCGATAACCGGTATGTGGATTGGCACTTTCCATTCAGTCTGTGCCCGGATTCTTAGAATTGAGGCTGAGAAGTTAAATTTAAAGCCCAATTTTTTGATCATGGACGAAAACGACAGCGAACACCTGATCAAGGAAGCCCAAAAAGCCCTTGACCTGAGAACCACCCTGGGAAAGCCAGCGGGGTTAAGGGAGAGGATTTCCTCCTTGAAGAACAACCTGATTTCTCCCCAGGAATACCTATCCAGCATGGCCTCCTCCCAGTCAGAGAGGTCCTTCGCCCTTCTTTATGAAAAGTATCAGGAACTCTTAAGGGTTAATAACGCTCTTGATTTCGACGATCTCCTCTTTTTCACGGTCCAATTATTTCGGATTGACCCCCTGACCCTGGAAAAGTTTCAGGGTCATTTCAAATACGTGATGGTCGATGAATTTCAGGACATCAATAGCCCTCAGTATGAGATTGTCAAACTGGTTTCCTGGAAATCCCGAAACCTCTGTGCTGTGGGAGACGATTACCAGGCGATTTATTCCTGGAGAGGGGCGGATGTCCGGTACCTTCTCGAGAACTTTGAGAGGGATTTTCCGGAAGCGAAGATCATCCGGATGGAGAGGAACTACAGGTCTGGGCCGGCAATTCTCGATGCCGCGAATGAGGTCATCTCCCGCATTACCCGGGGGAAGGAGAAGCGCCTTTGGTCCACAAAACCAGACCAGCACCCCCCTCTCGTTCGCTACCAGGCGCAGGACCAAATTGATGAAGCCCGGTTCGTGGCAAAGGAAATTGAGCGAGTTTGCCTGGAGGAAGGTAGGACATGGAAGGACTTTGCGGTCCTTTACCGGACAAACAGCCAATCACGGGTTTTTGAGGAGGTATTCATGTCCCGGAGGATCCCCTTTCAGGTTGTGGGAGGTTTGAGGTTTTACGAAAGGAGGGAGGTGAAGGATGCCGTGAGCCTCCTTGCTTTCCTGGTAAATCCTCTCTCCGAGGCTCATTTAAGGAGGATTCTTTCCTGGATCGGGGGAATTGGGCCTTCCACCATGGAAAAAGCGACCGAGAGCGGTTTACCGCTCTGGGAGGGTTTATTGCAACTGGAAGAGCTCGGCGGCCTAAAAAAGCCTGCCCATCAGGCTCTTCAAAAGATCCTCTCCCTGATTGAATATTTCCGAAACGAAAAGGAAAAGCAAGGTTTGACCGAGCTTTTTCGGAACCTCCTGGAACGATCCGGGTACCTGGAATTCTGGCAATCCCAGGGGACTCTTGAGGCACAAAACCGGGTGGAAAATGTCAAGGAGCTTCTTAACCTCTCCCGCCAGCTCGAGGAGGAATACCCCGGGCTTTCTTCCGAAGAATTTCTTTCCCATCTTTCCCTTTATACCGATCTCGATGCCCTCGACGAGGAGAAAGACGCGGTGCTTCTTATGACCGTTCATTCCGCAAAAGGGTTGGAATTTCCCTTCGTTTTCCTGACAGGGTTGGAGGAAGGTGTTTTTCCGCACTGGCGATCAGCAAGCCCTACTGAGCTTGACGAGGAGAGGAGGCTTTGTTATGTGGCCATCACCAGGGCACAAAATAGGGTTTATTTTACCTGGGCGAGGAATCGATTGTACTTTGGAAATTGGGTTCAAAGCGAAGTTTCCAGATTTTTGAGGGAAATTCCGGAGGAGTTTTTTCCGGGGTCCCCACCCATTTCCGGGGAGGAGTACCTTGAAGGGAAAAGGGTTTTGCATTCCGCATGGGGAGAGGGAGTTGTAAAGGAGGTTGAGGGAAGCGGGGAGGATACCATTATCGAGGTATTTTTTCCTACCGTGGGAAGGAAAAGGTTGATTTTAAAATACGCGCCGATTACTATTTTAGATTGACCAAATAAAAGTCCGGTATCCTTTTGGAACCGGAACGGAGGAAAAAAATGGAAAATCCGAAAAATGATTGGCCTGCGGAACCGGGAGGAACGCAAGGCCAGAACTTCAGCTCTTTCTTTTTTAACCTCTCAGTTCGGAAAATTGCCATTGCCGGAATCTGTGGTGCTCTTGGTTTGGTGCTTGCCTTTACCCCTTTGGGGTTAATCCCTGTGCCGAATCTTTCTGGCGCTGCGACCACCCTTCATATCCCGGCAATCGTTGCCGGAGTTTTCGCGGGACCAATCGTCGGGGCTTTTACAGGGTTGATCCTGGCAATTTCCTCCTGGATTCTCTATGCCGGAAGTTTCCTCGCTTTTTCCGGAGGAAATCTTTTTGTGGCCCTTTTGAGCGCTTTCCTCCCCAGGATTCTGATCGGGGTTTTTGCCTATTATGTTTTCCGGCCTTTTCGCTCCCACGTTTTGGGCGCTGTCCTTGCTTCCCTGGTTGGTACACTAACCAATTCGGTTGGGGTTCTTGGAATCCTCTACCTTTTTGGTGATCCGGCAATGAGACCGGCTCTTGTTCCCATCATCCTTTTGAATCCCTGGGTGGAGATTGCCTTTGCCCTTATCGTGCTCGTTCCCTTAGTTTTAGCGTTGAGGAGGATTTTGCCCGATGTTATTAACCGTTGACGTTGGAAACACGAACATCGTCCTCGGCCTTTTCCATGGGGATAAGCTCACTTCTTTCTGGAGGCTGCACACTGATTCCCGCATGACAACCGATGAGTTCACCCTTCTTCTGGATAACCTGTTGAGGATGGGGGGGTTCTCGTTCCAGGATATTTCGGGGATGGCCGTCGCTTGCGTTGTCCCGCCACTGCTTCACCCCATTACCAGGTTTGCGGAGAGGAACTTGAAGCTGACTCCCCTGATCGTGGGGCCGGGGACAAAAACAGGAATGCCAATTTTGCTCGACAACCCCAAGGAATTGGGGGCAGACCTGCTCGTGAATTCCGTTGCGGCGAAGGAAAAATACGGTGCCCCGGTGATCGTGGTGGATTTTGGGACTGCCACCACTTTCAGTGCCGTCTCCCCGAAGGGGGAGTATCTGGGAGGGGTAATTGCACCGGGGGTAAAAATGGCCCTTGACGGGCTTTTTCAGCAAACCGCCAAGCTTCCCAAGGTTGAAATCGTCGAGCCCCTTTCGACAATTGGAAAGAACACGGTTACCGCCATCCAATCAGGAATTTTCTTCGGTTTCATTGGGCTTGCCCGGGAAATCATCCGCGGAATGAAGGAGGAGATGGGCATTTCCTGCCCCACAGTTGCTACGGGAGGCCTTTCCGGGTTGATTGCCCGTCGAATTCCCGAGGTGGATCATCTTGAGCCAATGCTCACCCTTGAAGGTTTAAGGTTGATCTTTGAGAGGAATCAGAGAAAGTGAATTTCCCAAACCTTTGATTGCCCTCGCCCCACTTTCTGAATACAACGATCTTGCTTTTCTTCGACTTTGCCGGGAATTTGGGGCTCAGCTTGTTTTCCTGGGGTTAGTCTCCTCCGAGGGGCTTTCCAGGAGAAACCAGAAGACCCTTGAACTCATCCGAATTGACCACTCAGTTCGCCCGGCATTCGCTCAAATATTCGGTTCCGATCCCGGAAGCATGGGAGAGGCTGCAAGGATCATTGAGGAATTGGGTTTTGACGGGGTGGACATTAATTTTGGCTGTCCAGCCCGGAAAGTGATTCGGGTTTCCGCTGGCGCCGCATTGCTGGAAAACCTCCCCCTTGCCCGAAAAGTAGTTAAAGCGGTAAGAAAAGCAGTCAAAATTCCCGTAACCGTTAAAATGCGATTGGGGCCAACCGGAAAGGAACACCTTGAGCTGGCCAAATCTGCCGAGGGGGAAGGAGTCGATGCCTTAATCCTCCATCCCCGGACTCTGAAACAGGGATTCAGGGGCAAGGCTGATTGGGAAAAAATTGGGGAGTTAAAAACCCTTGTTTCCATCCCGGTTTTTGCCTCAGGCGATGTTACGGATGGGAGGTCCTTCATTGAAGTTTTGAGAATCACCAAATGCGATGGAGCATTAATTGGCAGGGCAGC
Source organism: Caldisericota bacterium (assembly GCA_024655965.1). Lineage (GTDB taxonomy): Bacteria > Caldisericota > JANLFM01 > JANLFM01 > JANLFM01 > JANLFM01. The sequence continues at coordinate 110,502 of JANLFL010000005.1, forward strand.
CAGGGGAAACCCCTGGGTTTTCCGTGAATGCCTGGGGGTTTTGAAAGGACAGGGGACTTCCCAGGTCAACCTTAATGAGAGGAAGGAAGTGATTTTAAAATACCTGGAATATCTTCAAGTTTATTACGGGGAGCGAGGTTTGAAGTTCGCCAGGCTCCATCTTCCTTTTTTCCTTAAAGGGTTGCCCCTGGCCTCGGAATTGAGAAGGAATATCCAGTTATCATCGTTTTCCCGGGTAAGGGAACTGATTCAGAATTATTTTCAAAAATTGGGGAGTGAAAAATGAAAAAAATAGTGAGCATTTCCTTGGGTTCCTCAACCAGGAACCACAAAGCGGAGGTTGAGCTGTTGGGGGAGAGGTTCGTGATCGAAAGGATTGGCACGGATGGAGATCTCGATCTTGCCTCCCGAAGATTTCAGGAACTGGATGGTCAGGTCGACGTCCTATGTATGGGTGGGACTGATTTATATTTTTACCTGGAGGAAAAAAGGTACCCGGTTAAAGACGCTTTCCGAATGGTCAAGGGGGTCAGCAAAACCCCCATCGCCGATGGATCTAAGCTCAAGGTTAGCCTGGAGTACGCAACCGTTAAAAGGCTCGCTTCAGATGGAATAATCAAACCTGGGATGAAGGTTCTGATGATCAGCGCGGTCGATCGCTTCGGTATGGCAAAAGCCCTGGAAGAGGTTGGTTGTGAAGTGATATTTGGGGATTTCTATTTCGCTTTGGGCCTTCCCATTCCTCTCCGGAGCACAAAATCAGTGAAATTTCTTGCCCGGATCCTCCTTCCCATCCTCTGCAGGCTCCCCTTCAAACTTCTTTATCCCGTGGGGAAGAAACAGGAGGAAAACAAGCCTCGCTATTCCCACCTATTCCAATGGGCGGACCTAATCGCCGGTGATTTCAACTACATCTCCCGCTATATGCCTCCTGATTTAAAGGGGAAAATCGTCCTCACTAATACGGTTACGGAAAAGGACATCCTCAAACTCAAAGAGAGAGGGGTAAAAACCCTGGTTACCACCACCCCGGAATTATCCGGCAGGTCATTCGGGACGAATGTGATTGAAGGGATCCTGGTGTCCGTGCTTTCCAAAAAGGCGGAAGAAATCGAAGGCGAGGAAGCGCTTAACTGCCTTGAAAAATTGGGATTCCTTCCCCGGATCGAACATCTAAATTGAACTTTTACTTGAAAAATATTTAAAATTGTGTCTAAATTTATTGCGTCCCTTAAAATTGGTAGATCCGGTTTAAAAAATATATTTTTGGCGGTGAGTTTGAAATGGTAACGAATGAGAAGAAACTTTACGTAACCCACGAGGGGTTGAGAAGGCTTGAGGAGGAGCTCGAATACCTCCGTACTGTAAGGCGGGCGGAGGTTGCGGAAAGAATCAAAAGGGCCAAGGAGTTCGGCGATCTTTCTGAAAACGCGGAGTACGATGAAGCAAAGAAAGAGCAAGCTTTCGTCGAGGGACGGATCATCACCCTTGAAAAGATGCTGGCCCATGCCCAGATCATCGAAACCAAAGACACGGATTCGAGCATCGTCTCCGTGGGGAGGACTGTTCGTCTCCTCAACCTGGACACCAAGCAGGAATTGGAATTCACCATCGTAGGGTCTTATGAGGCTAATCCTCGGGAGAACAAAATCTCCGATGATTCCCCTTTAGGAAAAGAGCTGCTCGGAAAAAGGCTGCATGACTTTGTCCGGGTAAAAGCCCCCGCCGGGGAGTTCTACTACCAGATCGTAAATATAAAATAATGGAGGAGGAAATCTTCAGGGAAAGGGTGGAGAAGCTTCAAAAGCTTCGTTCCCTTGGGATGGAGCCCTACGACGGGCCCTTTTTAATTTCCGCTTCCGCAGCCTCAATCCTGAACGATTTCGAAAATTTCCAGGATAAAACCGTTTCCCTTGCCGGAAGGGTGGTGGGGTTAAGGGTTCATGGAAAAGCCACCTTCGCCCACCTGGACGATGGCGAGGAAAAAATCCAGGTTTATTTTCGCATGGATACCCTGGGAGAGGAGCAATACGGAATTGTGGCCAAACTCCTTGACCTTGGTGACATCCTCGGGGTGAAGGGGACGGTTTTCAAGACCCGGACTGGCGAAACGACCATCGCTGCCCAGGAATTCAGGATGCTTTCCAAAGCCCTGAGAAACCTTCCCGAAAAGTGGCACGGGCTAAGGGACATCGAACTCCGCTACCGCCAGAGATACTTGGATTTCATTTCCAATAAAAGGTCAAGGGACCTGGTAAAGCTCAGAGCAAAGGTCATTTCCCTGATTCGAAAATTCCTCGAGGGCAAGGGTTTTTTAGAGGTGGAGACCCCAATCCTTCACCCTATCCCTGGAGGAGCCCTGGCAAGACCTTTTATCACTTTCCACAATGCTCTGGGAGTCAACCTTTATTTAAGGATCGCCCCCGAACTTTATTTGAAGAGGTTGATCGTGGGGGGGTTCAACAAGGTTTTTGAACTTGGCCGCTGCTTCCGCAACGAGGGGATTTCCACCACGCATAATCCCGAATTCACCATGCTGGAAGTCTATCAAGCTTATGGCGATTACCGGGAGATGATGAAGCTCACCGAGGAATTGATTTCCTTTCTTGTGAAGGAAATACACGGTTCATATAAAGTAACCCTTCATGGTGAGGAGCTCGATTTTACCCCTCCTTGGGAGAGGATGCCTCTCGATGAAGCCTTCCGCAAATTCGCAGGCGTGGAAATCCTTTCCTTGAAAGATGAAAATTTCCGCCTTGAATTCGTGAGGGAACACGGGATCAAGATCGATAAGAAGCTCACCTGGGCAAACGTCATCGATGAAATCCTAAAAAAGAGAATCGAACCAAAGATCAAGGGCCCTCTCTTTTTGTACGACTATCCCGAGGTGCTCTCCCCCCTGGCAAGAAACAAACCCCATTCCCCTGAATGGGTTGAGCGCTTCCAGCCAATCATCCTGGGCCTGGAGATGGGGAATGCATACTCCGAGCTCGCTGATCCCCTGGAGCAGAAGTCCCGATTCATGGAGCAGGCGAAGGAAAAGGAGAGGGGGGAAGAGGAAGCTCATCCCATGGACGAGGACTTCGTGGAGGCTCTGGAGTACGGGATGCCCCCCACCGGTGGTCTGGGGATCGGGATTGACCGGCTTGTGATGCTGCTTGGGGAAGAGGATTCCTTAAGGGAGGTAATAACTTTTCCCACCTTAAGGCCCAAGTAAACCCCGCTCTTCTGATATAATCAGGTTGATTGGAGGGAAATTTTTGAATTCCCGAAGGCATGATAGTTTATTTGTCTGTCAGAATTGCGGTTTTCAGAGCCTGAGGTGGTTGGGGAGATGTCCGGAATGCGGGGAATGGAATTCCTTCGTGGAGAGGGCTCAGGCTCCCTCTCCTTCCCGGACGAGCTCTCCCCCTTCCCGTCCGGTGCCCATTCACCAGATTTCCTCAGCCCAATCCCAGAGGATCCAAACGAAAATCTCCGAATTTGACCGGGTCCTCGGTGGAGGAATTGTAACCGGATCATGCATTTTGATTTCCGGAGAGCCGGGAATTGGAAAATCCACCCTTCTCCTTCAGGCGGCAGAATCCATTGCCAAGCAGGGAAAAAAGGTCCTTTACATATCCGGTGAAGAGGCCCCATCCCAGTTAAAAATCAGGGCGGACCGAATTTCCGCCAATTCTCCTAACCTGGCGGTGGGTTTCCAGAGCGAAATCGGGGAGATCCTTGCTTTGCTGGAAAGCAGTGATCCAGACCTCTTAATTGTTGATTCCATTCAGGCCGTTTATGTAGGAGAAATCCCCTCCTCCCCTGGAAGTGTGATCCAGGTGAGGGAGTGTGCCTCAAGGCTTTTCTCCTCCGTGAAGACAAAGCGGACCCCCTTAATCCTGGTGGGACATGTCACCAAAGAAGGCAGCATCGCGGGTCCCAAACTCCTCGAGCACCTCGTGGACGTGGTCCTTTATTTCGAGGGTGACCGCAGCGGTCAGACGAGGATATTACGGGCCCAAAAAAACCGATTTGGCGATACCTCGGAAATCGGGATCTTCACCATGTCCCCCGAAGGGTTGAAGGAAGCATCGGAGGACCAGCAACTGTTCATCGATCGAAAATCCCTGTTTTCCCCCGGGAACGTTGTTGTTCCCGTCCTCGAAGGCGCAAGAGTGATACTTGCGGGGGTCCAGGCCCTTGCCGCTCGGAGCTATCTGGCAATTCCCCGGAGGGTGGTCAACGGTTTCGACTACAACCGTCTCCTCGTGATCCTGGCAATCCTCGAGAAAGCCGCGAATTTGCGCTTTGGTCAGCACGATGTCTACGTGAACGTCCTGGGCGGTCTTCGGATTGAGGATCCTGCCTGCGACCTTCCCTTGGCCATCGCCTTGTTTTCCAGCCTTGAGGACCTCCCCTTGCCCCCATTGGTGGCCTTCGGGGAGCTGGGGTTGGGTGGAGAAATCCGTCCGGTCCCCGCAGCCTCAAAAAGGATTCAGCATTCCCGAAGATTGGGCTTTGAAATTATTTTTATCCCCTCAGATTCGAAAGCGGAAAAGGAAACGGGAGTTTACGGAACAGAAAACATTAAGGAGGTGTTTGGAATTATTAGAAAGTTATCCAGAAAAGAGAAAAGAAAAGATGAATAAAGTAGCAGCAATTCTTTTAACAATTATTATTGTCATTATTGGCCTGATTGTGGGCTGGCAGTTAGGGATCTTTTTGGGGAACAACCTAAACATTCCCCTCCATCCATACGCCTTATACGCCCTCTCGGCGGCCTTTCTTGGAGGGGTTTTCTACGTCCTTGCCCTTTTTCTCACCAATTGGTTTTTCAGTTTAATCAATTTCCTAAACCGGGTATTCAAGGGAGTAAGTCTCCTTGAACTTTTGCTTGGCTTTTTCGCTTTGATTCTCGCCCTTCTTTTGGCTTTCCTTATCGAGCTTGCAACCCACTTAAGCTCCATCCCCATTGTTGGGCCCTATCTCCCCGCGCTACTGGCGATTTTTCTTGCCTACTTGAGCCTGACCCTTTTTATCTCCAAGAGGGAGGAATTGAGCTCCATTTTTCAGGGCGGGGGAGGCCCAAAAGAGAGGGTTCGGTCGAGAAAGGCCGAGCGTCGGTACCTCCTTGATACCAACGTGATCATCGATGGAAGAATTTCAGAGATCCTCAAGTCGGGGATAATCGACGGGGTGATCATCATCCCCAGCTTTGTCCTTTCCGAGCTTCAATACGTTGCGGACTCTCCCGATCCCATCAGGAGGGCAAGGGGACGAAGGGGGCTTGAGACCTTGAATCGGATTCAAAAGGAATCCCCGGTGAAGATCGAGATCATGGAGGTGAAACTTGCGGGGGAGCCAGTGGACCAGAGGCTGGTAAAACTGGCGAAAAACCTTCAAGCTATAATAATTACCAACGATTACAATCTTGCTCAGGTCGCCCGCCTTCAAGACCTGTCAATTATCAACCTGAACGAATTGGCGAATGCCTTGAAGCCCGTCGTCCTTCCGGGAGAGGAAATTCAAGTGGCGATCACCAAGGAGGGAAAGGAGCCCAATCAGGGAGTTGGTTATCTGGATGATGGGACGATGGTGGTGGTTGAAGGGGGAAGGCATTTCCTGGGGCAAACCCTGAATACCGTGGTAACCAGCATTCTCCAGACCTCCGCGGGAAGAATGATCTTCGCAAAGCCAGTAGAAGAGCACAATGCCTGAGGGGGTTACCTGCATCATCCCCGCTGCTGGTTCATCCTTGAGGTTTGGGGAAGACAAGATTTTCAAGCCCCTTTTGGGTAAACCGCTTTTAGAATGGACCCTTTTACCCTTCCTTAAGGTTGAGGAGGTCGAGGAAATTATCCTCGTCCTCCGTTCAGAATCCCTGGAGGAAGGGAAGAACCGGTTTTTAGGGGGAAAAGTGAAAAAGGTGGTCCCTGGCGGGGAGACCCGGGAGCTTTCCGTTTTTTGCGGATTCAAGGAATCCAGAAAAGCCCCTTTGGTTTTGGTTCACGATGGGGATAGGCCCTGTACTTCGCCTTCCCTGATAAAAAGGGTAATAAAAGAGCTTGAGATTTTTGAGGCCGTTGTCCCCGCCTTAAAGGTGAAAGAGACCCTGAAGGCGGCTTCCAATGAGATGGTGGTCCGGGAAACCCTGGGAAAGGATTACTTTCTTGCCCAAACTCCCCAGGGATTCAGGAGGGAGGTCCTGGAGAGGGCATTCAGGGAAATTGGGGATTTTGGAAAGTATTCCGACGACTCGGGGCTTGTGGAAAAACTGGGAGTTCCTGTCCGCATCGTCCCCGGGGAGGAAACAAACGTCAAGGTTACTACCCCATTGGATTTTAAAATTGCCGAATTGTTCTTGAAGGAGGGTAAGGTTGTTTAGAGTTGGCCTGGGATTCGATGTTCATCCCTTCTCGGAATCCCGACCCTTAATCCTTTGCGGGGTAAATATCCCCTGGAAAAAGGGGCTCCTGGGGCATTCCGACGGGGATGTTGCCGTCCATGCCTTGATGGATGCAATTCTGGGAGCTTCGGGCTTGAAGGATATTGGGCACCTCTTCCCTCCCATTGATGAATGGAAAGGTGCTTCGAGTTTAAAAATGCTCCGAATCGTCCGGGAAAAATCCGAGGAAATGGGTTTTATTCTTAAGAATGCGGATATTTCCCTGGTCCTCGAAGAACCGAAGATCTCCCCATTTCTTGACGAGATGATTTCCAATTTGAAATCTGTCTTTCCCCAGGCTCAGTTCTCGGTGAAAGCCACAACCGCAGAAGGTCTGGGGGAAATTGGGAAAGGTGAGGGAGCCCTGGCCATGGCCATTGTCCTTTTGGAGGAGTCTTCTGGTGGTTGAGGTTTTTGGCTTTAATCCCGTATGGGAAGCTCTCCAGGCAGGAATGGAAATCCGCAAGGTCATCCTTGCCGAGGACGAAAAGGGGAAAAACAGGAAAATTTGGAACCTGGCAAGGGAAAAAGGAATTCCCGTTGAGGTCCTCTCCAGGAAAGAGTTCAAGGAAGCCTTCGGAGAGAAAAAGCAATGGGTCGTTGCCCACATTTCAAGCTTTGTTTCCCCCAGGGAGGAGTTCCTGAAGAACCTGTCCCCCGACCCATCATCGATCCTGCTGATTCTGGATCAGGTCCAGGATCCCCAGAATTTAGGTTCCATTCTAAGGACAGCAGAGGCTTGCGGGGTTAAGGGAGTGGGGATAACCCTTCACCGTACCGCACCCCTTTCCCCTTCAGTGTTCAAAGCTTCCGCGGGGGCGATTGCCCACTTAAAGGTCTTTCAGATCCCCAGCATGGGGAACTTTCTCAGAGAGATCAAGGAGAAGGGCTTCTGGGTAGCAGCCACCGATGCCAGGAAGGGGGAGAACGTATTTAAAGCCAGATTGAATTTTCCCCTTGCCCTGGTCATGGGGTCGGAGGGTTGGGGGGTTCGACCCCTTGTTGTTGAGCGCTGCGACTTTATACTTCGATTGCCGATGTTCGGAAAGGCCAGCTCCTTGAATGTTTCTGTTGCCTGTGGCGTTCTTCTGTATGAAATCAGAAGGAAACAAATCCTGGAAGAGGGAATTTCAGCTTTTCCGGAAAATTCTTAGCCCTTTTTCCCGCTTTCCGTTTTAATTTTTAAAAAGGCCCTGGCGATCTTCGCCCCCAGGCGAGCATTGGATTCCGCAAGGGCGATGTTCGTTTCCACCGTTTTCCCCCCGGAACTTTTTTCAAGGAAGGAAAGAAGGAAAGGCGTTAATTCTTTTCCCGATATTTTTAATTTTTCCGCAGCCTGGAGAGCCTTCCTGATCAGCTCCTCAACGTAAAACTCGGAGAGTTCTTTCTCCTCAGGAGGGGGGTTTCCAACGAGCACTGCCTTTTCAATCTTCAAAACTTCCCAGTTGATGTGCATTATCTCTGCCACGTCCTCCGGGGTGGAAACCAGGGGAACCTTTAAACCGGAGCCCGAAGTGTAAAAAGCGGGGAAAGTGGGGGTGCGGAAACCAAGGACTGTAATTCCCAGGGTTTCCAGTAACTCCAGAGTCCGAGGAAGGTCGAGGATTGCTTTAGCTCCTGAACAAACCACGCAAATTGGCGTTCTTGCAAGAGAGGTAAGATCTTGGGAAATGTCGAAGGTTGATTCTCCTCCCCTGTGAACCCCTCCGATTCCCCCGGTGGCCATCACCTTAATACCTACCTTATTGGCAATCTCGATGGTCGCCGAAACTGTTGTACTTCCATATGCCTTTTTTTTCACTGCCAGGGCCAGGCTGGACACCTGAACCTTCTCGCACTCCTTGCGGAGAAGTTCCTCAAGCTCTGGGTGGGAGATCCCCACCTTGATTTTCCCCTCAACTAGGGCAATAACCGCGGGGACTGCCCCTTCTTTTCTCACCGCGCTTTCCATAAAATGGACAGCTTCAAGGTTTTTGGGGTAGGGGAGGCCGTGGGTAAAAATTGTCGACTCCAGAGCGACAACCGGCTCTCTCTTTTCTAATGCGACTTGAACCTCCTCCGAGAACTCCATTCTTGACTTCACCTCCTCTTCTTTTCCCACGGGGGCTGAGCCCCCAAATGTGAGACCACGTAAGACCCCAGCATATTCCCCTCTTTAAGGGATTCCTCAATATTTTTTGATTTTAGATACTCAACCAGGAACCCGGCATCGAAGGCATCCCCCGCTCCTGTTGTGTCCAGGACCGGCGAGGGAAAAGCAGGGGAAGAAAATTCTCCGGAACCGGAGAGGGCGATCGCTCCCAGTTCACCCCTCTTAATTACTGCAATTTTGGAAAAGGAAAGAAGATCTCGGAAATCCCCTTGCGGCGAAAACCTCCTTGCCTCATCCTCGTTGAGGAGGAGAAAATCCAGGGGGGAGACGAGGTCTCTCAATTCCTTGTATCCGAAATCCTCCATCAGGTGAAAAGAAGAGGGGTCGAAAGCGGTGAGTAAGCCTTGATTTCGGGCCTCAGAAAGAATCATTCGGAAGAACTCGATCGAAGGGCGGTGGAAAATGGCGTAACCAGTGAAAAATAGCAGGTCGAAACCCTCAACAAGGGTAGGTGAGAAATCCTCTGAATGGAATGATAGCCCGGGGTCCTTATCCATCACCATCCCCCTTTCTCCTTTTGGGGAAACAAAAACCCCGATTCGGGCGGTTCTGGCATTTGGGACTGGGGGAAAGGGAAAATTCACCCCCTCCTCTTTTAAATGAGCGAGGATCATGTTGCCTAAAAGGTCCATCCCGACTTTCCCGATAAGCCTTACCCGGGCGCCTTTTCTTGAGGCCCAGACGGCAAAATTACATGCGGATCCTCCATAGGAGAACTCCACCTTTCCCTGGACGTCAGAACCCCAACAAATCTCCTCGGAGACCTCCAGTAGGAAATCCCAGGCCACGTCCCCAAGGGAAACTATTCCGGGCTTTCTTTCTTTTTCCATTTGACTTTATTATGTGTGATGTGGCCTTAGGGGTAAACAATCTTCAATAAGAAAGCAAATTGCGGGAAAGGATCCCAAGTTACTCTGGCCTGACTAAATGAAGAGGAAAACTGAGGACGATTTTTCTTTCATAAAAGAACAATATCCAATCTTAATCCGGGCTTTACAGGATTCAGGTATGCTCTCTTTCCTTCCCAGTTCGGGGAAACTGGGAGTTCTGGGACTTGATAATAAAGAATTCCCAGTCCCCACCAGTCAAGACCTTGAGAGGATTCTAAGCGAAAACAGGAAGCTAGTTTATCAAAAAAGGAAGCAAGGCTTTACCGAGCTCCTTTTGACTCCTTTGGGGATGGCCTTTTCCCGCCTCATTGAAATTACACAATCCAGAATAATTGCCCATGCCAAAGAGGGGAAAATATTAAAAACGAGAAGGAATCCCAATGACCCGGAACTTTTCTCAAAAGTTAGAATTGATAACCCTATTTGGATATGGGAAAAGATAAGGCTGGCTTTGGATACTCCCCAGTTAACCTATTTTCCCAAAGAATATTCCAGGGGAAAACACCTTGGAAAAACCAAAAAGGAAGTGGGGCAAGATCGGTCAATTTGCCCTATTTCCGGCTGGAGCATTGGTTTAATAGAGCCAATTTTCCATTCCTCTCCTTTTGGGGAGGGAAAGGAAATTTTTGGAAGGCCTCAGCTCATGGAAGAGTTCAGCCCAAGGGAATACCTCAGGATTATGCAGCTTCCCGCTTATGTCGGGGAAACAGGATGGGTCTTGGAGGATTTTCTTACATACTTCCTGATCAAGCTGGAAACAACTTCTCGGGTAAGCCACGACCGCTGGGATGAAAATGGTCTCTGGTTGACAGGTTCTTATTTGCCCAATTTAATTCCCCGGGCTGATATCGTTCTGGTCGGGTTTTGGGATAGTTTTACGGGAAAACTTCGGATATCTGGTCACCGAACGGGGAACAAATTTAGAGGTTGGGGTGCGCGCTCAATCGTCAGGTTGGGTAAGGAAGGTGGATTCCTCCAATTCGCAAATAATAATCTTTCTTTTCAAAAATCCTCCCGGAAAAAGAAAATTTTGAAAAAATAAAAGAATTAGGGTGAACTTCCTTGGTTTCTTTTTGGTAATGTCAAGATTTTCTTAAGGGTTTCCCTTCCCAATCCTCGTTTTTTTAGACTTGGACAATTAAGTAATGTTAACCATCAATGGCTTTTATCTGGGAAGGGACTTTTTTACAGGTTAATTCCTTATTGTAATAGGTTGTCCCCCTGATGTTCTAAAAACACCCTCTTTTTCCTTATTCCGAGGGCCATGCGAAAATCGCCTCCTGCTTAGGATTTGGCATTTGATGCTCATCGGAAAATTCGCTAAAATTTTTCTAAAGCCGGCGTAGCTCAGCGGTAGAGCTGCTGAATCGTAATCAGCGGGTCGGGGGTTCAAATCCCTCCGCCGGCTCCATAAGAAATCATTTGGGACCTCAAAAAGGAAAATCTGACATTGAGAAAGCCCCGAATTCTTGCAGGGGAAAGGAGTAATTGCTATACTACAATGCCGTGGCGAGGTACCCAAGTGGTTAAAGGGGGCTGACTGTAGATCAGCTGGTGTAATGCCTTCGGGAGTTCGAATCTCTCCCTCGCCACCATGGCCTTATTATATTATAAGGTTAAGCGGGAATAGCTCAGTTGGCTAGAGCACTAGCCTTCCAAGCTGGGGGTCGCGGGTTCGAATCCCGTTTCCCGCTCCATTAAGGCCCAGATAGCTCAGTCGGTAGAGCGTATCCTTGGTAAGGATAAGGTCGCCAGTTCAATCCTGGCTCTGGGCTCCATTTTTTTTATGCATTTATGATAAAATTTGATAAAAGGACAAAGGGAGTGAATAAGTAAAAAATGGCCAAACAGAAATTTGAGAGGACCAAACCCCATGTGAACGTGGG
>JANLFL010000006.1 GCA_024655965.1 Caldisericota bacterium
ACCCCGTCGCCCTTGAGGAGAGCCAGCGTTTTGCTATCCGTGAGGGTGGTCGCACGATCGGTGCTGGAGTAGTGACGAAGATCATCGAGTAAAATGGCACAGAAAATCAGGATAAAATTAAAAGCTTTCGACCACGCAATCCTCGATCAATCTACAATGAGGATTGTTGATACTGCGAAGAGGACTGGAGCGAGGATTTCCGGACCAATTCCTCTTCCCACCGATAAGCATGTCTTTTGTGTCCTTCGTTCCCCCCATGTGGACAAGAATTCCCGGGAACACTTCGAAATTCGTGTACACAAAAGGCTTGTAGAGATTCTCGATCCAACCAACGAGACAGTTAACGCTTTGATGAAATTAGAACTGCCGGCTGGGGTGGATATTGAAATTAAGCTCTAATTGGAGTGAACCATGAAGTCTTTAATTGGTAGAAAAATTGGAATGACGACCCTGTTCGAGAAGGAAAGGGTAGTTCCGGTCACAGTAATTGAAGCTGGGCCTTGCTACATCCTTGATTTAAAAGATCAGAAGCGCGATGGGTACACCGCGGTAAAACTTGGCTTTCAAGAAGCAAAGGATAAAGAACTTCCCAGGCCCCAGCTCGGGGTCTGCAAGAAGGCTGGAGTTCCCCCGGTGAAAGTCATCAGGGAATTTGCGGTTGAAGAACTTCCCGATCTTACTCCCGGGTCTAAATTGACGGTCGACCTTTTCAAGGAAGGCGACGCCATAAGGGTTAGCGCCATCTCAAAGGGGAAGGGATTCCAAGGCGTGATGAAGCGCTGGGGTTTTGCCGGAGGCGGAGCGTCCCATGGGTCCATGGCCCACAGAAAGCCCGGAGCAATTGGATGCCGCACGACCCCGGGGAAGATCTTTAAGGGAAAGAAGATGGCCGGTCACATGGGATTGAAAAGGGTTACAGTTCGGAACCTCCAAGTAGTTCAGGTTTCCCCCGAGAGAAATCTCCTTTTTGTGAAAGGAAGCGTTCCCGGTTCTCGGGGATCTCTGGTTTTGATTCAGGAGGAGGCAAGATGAGCGACATCAACGTGCCTATTTATAATCCCAGTGGAGAACAAACCGGGACTGTGGAACTTCCGGAAAGGGTTTTTTCCGTTGAATTACATAAAGAGTCTATCCTTCGCGCTTTCCGACGCCAGATGGCCAACAAGAGAAGGGGGACTGCCTGCACTCTCACCCGGGGAGAGGTCGCCGGAGGGGGAAGAAAACCATATCCCCAAAAAGGAACAGGAAACGCAAGGCAAGGGACCATCCGTTCTCCTCTTTGGCCGGGAGGTGGAATTACCTTCGGGCCAAGGCCTCGTTCCTACGAAATGAAAATGCCTCAAGAGGAAAGGAGAAAGGCGATTTTCTCCCTTCTTTCTGAAAAGGCGGCCAACGGTTACCTCCGGGTGATCGACCTTTCTGAACTTGAACCCAAGACCAAAAAGGTTGTCTCGGCATTTAAGTCCCTCGGTCTTGAGGGCAAGGTTCTGATTGCCCTTGATGAAAGCGAAAACCAGGTGCTCAAGGCAGCCAGGAACATCCCTTTTGCTTCGGCGATCCTTTGGCAAAACCTTAACGTGAGAGACCTTTTGGGTTGCGATTTTCTCCTTTTGAGCCAGAAAGCTCTGGGGAAAATAAAGGAGGTATGGGGATAATGAAAAATCCCACTGATATCATCATCAAACCCCTCTTGGTTGAAAAAGTAATGAGACAAAAGGAAGGCCCGAAGAAGTATGCCTTCCTGGTTGACCCAGGGGCCAATAAGAAAGAAATCAAATGGGCGGTTGAGACCATGTTCAAGGTTAAGGTCCAATCGGTGAATACAACAGTCCGGAAGAGCAAACCCAAGAGAACGAGGTTAATCCCTTCCCGGACTCCCCAGCGTAAGAAAGCCATTGTAGCCCTTCAACCTGGGCAGAGAATTGACATTCTGGAGAACCTATAGGAGTAACAGATGGGGTTAAAAGTATATAAGCCAACATCGCCTGGAATTCGATTCCGGGTTTCCTTAAACAGAAAAGAATTAGCTCCGAAGGAGCCCGAAAAATCCCTTGTCCGCCGACTGATGAAGAACGCTGGCCGGAACAACCAGGGTAAAATTACCGTTCGTCATCGGGGCGGAGGAGTTAAGAGACTCTACCGCATTATCGATTTTAAAAGGGATAAAGACGGGATTCCCGCGAAGGTTTCTTCCATCGAATACGATCCCAATCGCACTGCTTTCATTGCCCTTTTGACTTACGCCGATGGAGAGAAGCGGTACATCATCGCCCCCTCCGACTTAAAGGTAGGCGATACGGTGATCTCCGGAACAGACGTGGATATCAAGCCCGGAAACTGCCTTCCTTTGAGGAACATCCCCACTGGGACCTTCATCCATAACATTGAGCTTCAGACCGGAAGAGGTGGGATCCTTGTCCGCTCCGCGGGAAGCGCTGCTCAACTTCTTGCCAAAGAGGGACCTCATGCTCATGTGCGTCTTCCCTCGGGCGAGGTTCGGCTAATTTCCCTTGATTGCCGGGCGACAATCGGCCAGGTTTCCAATATTGATCAGGAGAATATCTCCCTCGGAAAAGCGGGTCGCAGGCGTTTATTGGGCTGGCGTCCATCAGTGCGGGGTGTCGCCATGAATCCGGTCGACCATCCCCATGGTGGTGGTGAGGGAAGGTCTCCAGTAGGGATGCCCTCTCCGGTTAGCCCTTGGGGGAAGCCCACTTTAGGGTACAAGACCCGAAGAGGGAAGAAATATTCGGATAAATTGATCGTGAAGAGGCGGAGATAATTATGGCACGCTCAAAGAAGAAAGGACCCTTTGTCGATCAGCATCTTCTGAAGAAAATTGAGGAGCTGAACCAGAAGGGCGAAAAGAGAATCATAAAAACTTGGTCCAGGCGCTCCACCATTGTCCCGATAATGGTTGGGCATACCATCGCAGTTCACAACGGAAAGGGCCATGTTCCAGTGTACATTACAGAACAGATGGTGGGACACAAGCTCGGGGAATTTGCCCCTACCAGGACCTTTAGAGGTCATGGCGAACCAACCGAGCGGTCCACAGCACTGAAGTGAGGTCTGAAATGGAAGTTAGAGCTCAATCCAAATTTATCCGGATTTCTCCTCAAAAGGCTCGAAGGGTGATGGAGCTCATTAAGGGGAAGCCCGTTAAGGAAGCGATGGCCATTTTGACCGTCCTTCCCCATAAAGGGGCTTTCCATTTAAAGAAGCTTTTGAAATCCGCCATTGCCAACGCCGAGAATAACTATGACCTCAAGGCTGACGACCTTTTCGTATTCCGAGTTTTCGCAGACTCAGGCCCCATACTTCCCCGTTACCTTCCCAGGGCGAGGGGGAGAGCGGACAGGATAAAGAAAGGGTCCAGTCACTTAACCATCGTTGTCAAGGAGAGAGAGGAGTAGAAGTGGGACAGAAGACACATCCTTTTGGTTTACGATTAGGGATCATTAAAGATTGGCGGAGCAAGTGGTTCGCTCCCAAGAGGATTTTTGCTAAACAGCTCCACGAAGACATGACCATTCGGAAGATTATTAAGGAAAGGTTTGTGGCCAGCGGGATATCAACCGTGGAAATTGAAAGATCTTACAACCGCATCAGGGTTACCATTCATACCGCCAAACCGGGAATGGTAATCGGAAAAGGTGGAGCCGGGATCGATGCCCTCAGGAAAGAACTGGAAGTTTTAACTGGAAAGCAGGTCCTTTTAAACATCGAGGAGATCCGCTATCCGGAGCTTGACGCTCAGCTTCTTGCTGAAAATGTCGCCCAGCAGATTGAAAAGAGGGTCTCCCATAAGAGGGCGATGAAGCTGGCCATTTCAAGGGCCCTAAAGGCTGGAGCTTTAGGAATTAAGATCCAGTGCAGCGGAAGGCTTGCGGGAGCAGATATTGCCCGTTCCGAGTGGTACAGGGAAGGGCGGGTTCCTCTTCAGACCTTGAGGGCGAACATTGATTACGGAACGGCGGAAGCCTTGATTAAGTACGGCCGAATTGGAGTGAAAGCCTGGATTTATAAGGGGGATGTGATTCCAGGAGTGTCTACCAGTCCCGCAAAACCCGAACACAAAAGAGTCGAGGGATAAAAGGAGAAATTTGCCATGTTAATGCCAAAAAGGGTCAAATATCGCAAAATGCACCGGGGACGAATGCGGGGAAAGGCATACCGCGGGAATAAACTCGCTTTCGGTGATTTTGGAGTTCAAGCCCTTGAGCCCTGCTGGCTCACCGCTCGTCAGATTGAGGCGGCAAGGATCGTCCTGACAAGGGCTTTGAGTAAGGGAGGGAAACTCTGGATTCGAGTTTTCCCCCATAAGCCAGTTACCAAACACCCTGCGGAAGCAAGGATGGGTGGAGGAAAAGGTTCCCCTGAATTCTGGGTAGCGGTGGTTAAGCCCGGGACCATCCTGTTTGAGATGACCGGCATCCCCAAGACCCAGGCGGAGGAAGCAGTCATACATGCCTCACACAAACTCCCGATAAAGGTGAGGTTCGTGGAAAGGGAATTGGAAGGCAGCGTGAAAGATGAAAGCCTTGAAGTTGCGTGATCTTACAATAGATGAATTGAAAGGGAAACTTGCTGACCTGAAAAGTGAGCTTTTTAATTTAAGGTTCCAGCTCTCCACTGGTCAGCTCAGGAACCCGATGCGCATTAAAGAGGTTCGCAAGGATATCGCCAGGATTCTTACCGTTATCCGCGAAAAAGAGCTCAGTTCAGAGGAAAAGATATGAGTAAAGCAAAGGTAATTTTGGGTAAGGTTCTCTCAAATAAAATGGAAAAGACTGTGGTGATTGGAGTAGAGCGAAGGTTTAAACATCCTCGTTACGGTAAGGTCATCTCCAAATTGACCAAGCTCTATGCCCATTCCGAGAAGCCCCTAAACCCTGGTGATGTTGTGGAGGTTGTCCAGACGAGGCCTTTGAGCAAGCTAAAAAGGTGGATGGTTCTCCGCGTAGTGACCAAGGGGATGGGCGACCTGGGACTCCCCACGGAAAGCGAGGAGATCAGCAATGATTAGGCCTTACACCAGATTGAAGGTTGCTGATAATACTGGTGCCAAAGAAGTCCTCTGCATCCGTGTTTTGGGGAGCCCAAACAAGAAATATGGCCGCGTGGGAGACGTTATCGTTTGCACAGTTAAAGAAGCCTCCCCGGGAGGGTCAGTGGGCAAGGGCGATATAGTGAAAGCGGTCATCGTTCGGACAAAAAAGGAAACCAGGAGACCCGATGGTTCCCTTGTCCGCTTTGACCAGAATGCCGCTGTAATCATTGATGAAACCGGTAACCCAAAAGGGACAAGAATTTTTGGACCCGTTTGCAGAGAACTTAGGGATAAGGGTTACATGAAGATCATTTCGTTGGCACCGGAGGTTGTGTGATGACTTCGATTACTCCCGTTAAGACCCAAATCCGAAAGGGAGACTTTGTAGTTGTCCTTTCGGGAGATGATAAAGGAAAGAAGGGCAAGGTCCTTAAGGTTTTCCCTTCTAAAGGTAGGCTCATTGTCGAGGGCATCAACATAGTCAAAAAGCATACTCGGCCCTCCCAGAAAATGCCTCAGGGAGGAACAGTGACCATTGAACAGCCCCTCCCTATAAGCCGGGTAATGTTGATTTGCCCGGCATGCAAGAAGCCGACCCGGACCACCCGGGAAGAGGTTTCTGGGGGAAAGAGGGTCCGGATTTGCAAAAAGTGTGGAGAGGTTATCGATAAATAATGGCTACGAAAAAATCCGTTTCCAAGACAAAGCAAGAAACCCAGGAGCCAGCCGTCCAGGAAGAACCGGGAAAGGCTCTTAAGGAGAGGTACCTCAACGAGGTGGTTCCCTCCTTAATGAAAAGGTTCAACTACTCCAACCTTATGGAGGTCCCCAAAATCTTGAAAGTGGTTGTTTCAAGAGGAGTAGGGGAGGCAGTGAGCAATCCCAAAGCCCTGGAGAATGCCGTTGAAGAACTTCAGGTGATTACCGGTCAAAAGCCCCTGGTGACCAAAGCAAAGAAGTCCATTGCCTCGTTCAAATTAAGGACTGGGATGAAAATTGGATGCCTTGTGACCCTTAGGGGAAAGAGGATGTACGATTTTCTTGCCAAGTTGATTAATGTTGCTTTACCACGCATCCGGGACTTCAAAGGCGTTAATCCCAGAGGCTTCGATGGAAGGGGCAATTTTAACCTAGGCCTGAGGGAACAGTTGATCTTCCCGGAGATCTCATACGATAAGATCGACAAGGTCCGGGGGATGAACGTAACCATCGTCACCAATGCCAGGACTGACGAAGAGGCAAGGGCGCTCCTGGAATTACTTGGCGTCCCATTCAGATCTTAATGGAGGTTTAAATTGGCGAGAAAAGCTTTAATTGAAAAGCAAAGGGCAAAACAGAAATATCCGGTAAGGCATTACAACCGTTGCTTGCGTTGTGGAAGACCCAGGGCCTACTACCGGAGGTTCGGGCTCTGCAGGATTTGCCTGAGGGAGCTTTCCTTGAAAGGCGAAATCCCGGGAGTCAAGAAAGCGAGCTGGTAGGAGAGAAGAAATGGTAAACTCTGACCCAATTTCCGATATGCTAACCAGAATTCGCAATGCAAACCTCGCTTACCACGAATCGGTAGAGATCCCCGCTTCAAAAATCAAAACCGAAATCGCTCGAATTCTAAAAGAGGAAGGATACATCAATGATTTCGTGGTCGATTCCTCCTCGGGGCACGATGTCCTTCGGGTTTTTTTGAAGTACGGACCCAAGAAGGAACGGATCATTACTGGAATTAAGCGGGTGTCAAAACCGGGACGGCGTGTCTACGTTGGAAAGGACAAGATCCCAAGGGTTTTAAGGGGTTTGGGAATAGCCATTATTTCCACTTCAAAAGGGCTCCTTACTGATAAGGAAGCCAGAAAACTTGGGGAAGGTGGCGAGGTATTATGTTACATCTGGTAAGGAGTAAAAAATGTCACGGATAGGTAAAAAACCAATTCCTATACCTCAGGGAGTTACCGTTGATTTGAAAGATCATACGGTGCGGGTTAAAGGGCCCAAAGGGATCCTGGAGAGAAGCCTTCCTCCCAGCATTGAAGTTTTTTTGGAGGAGGGAAAGATATTTGTTAAGCGACCAAATGACGATAAAGAGAACAGGGCTCTGCACGGTTTAACCCGAGCCTTGCTTGCTAACATGGTAATGGGAGTAACCGAGGGCTTTTCAAAGGTCCTGGAGCTCTCCGGGGTAGGGTACAAAGCACAGGTTCAGGGAAGCAAGCTCATTTTAAACGTGGGCTACACCCATCCGGTAGTCTTCGAGGCCCCCCAGGGGATCTCAGTGACAACCGATGGCATGAAGATTACTGTCTCTGGAGCTGACAAAGAGGCTGTCGGGGCTTTTGCCGCCAAAATTAGAGCCACCCGGAATCCGGATCCTTACAAAGCCAAGGGAGTGAAGTACGAGGGTGAAATCATCCGGAGAAAAGCGGGTAAGGCTCTCGGAAAAGGCACTGGAAAATAGGTGAAAAAATGGCTTACGTGAAGAGTAAAGATAAACGAGAGATACGGCACAAGCGAGTGAGAAGGAAAGTGATCGGGGATGCAGAGCGTCCCAGACTTTCCGTCTTTCGGGCATTAAGGCATATTTATGCCCAGGTGATAGATGATTCAAGTGGACGGACCCTGGTCAGTGCCTCGAGCCTTGATGAGGAAATTAAATCTCGGGCTTCTGGACTGAAGAAAACAGAGGTTGCAGCTTTAGTGGGAGCCCTGGTCGCCCAGAGGTGCAAGAGCAAGGGTATAAATAAGGTGGTTTTTGACCGGGGAGGCTATAAGTTTCACGGAAGGGTTAAGGCCCTGGCTGATGCTGCAAGATCTTCAGGGCTGGAGTTCTAATTAGGAGGAATAATGGCTCGAATCGATACCACAGGTTTAGAATTGCAGGAAAGGGTAATCCAGATTCGAAGGGTTACTAAGGTTGTCCAGGGCGGAAAACGCTTAAAATTCCGCGTTGTCGTGGTAGTAGGCGATTCCCAGGGACATGTCGGGGTTGGAGTTGGAAAAGCCGCGGAAATTCCCAACGCAGTAAGAAAAGGGGTGGAGGATGCTAAAAAGAGGATGATCGAGGTTCCCCTCTCCGGAACTACAATTCCCCATGAGACCACCGGAAAAGCAGGAGCGGGAATTGTCTTCCTCAAACCCGCTGTACCTGGCACAGGTGTAATTGCCGGGGGAGCAGTTCGTGCAGTAATGGAACTTGCGGGAATTAAGGACGTCCTCTCCAAATCCCTTGGATCGAACAATGCTCTGAATATGGCAAGGGCTGCGGTGAAAGCCCTGGAAGTTTTGAAAAGTCCCGAAGTTGTGGCGCGAAATAGAGGAAAGAAAGTCCACGAATTATGGAGTTAGATGACATGAAATTGCACAATCTGAACAAGCTCTCCGGCATTAAAAAGCCAAAGAGGGTTGGCCGCGGACCGGGCTCTGGTCACGGAAAAACCTCAACATACGGGCATAAAGGTCAAAAGGCCCGATCGGGAGGAACCAAGAGATTAGGATTCGAAGGGGGTCAAATTCCTCTATACCGTCGTCTTCCCCAGCGGAAAGGCTTCAAACCACTTGCCAAAACCTTCCCCTCCCTGGTTAACCTATCCCAGTTGAACATCTTTGAGGATGGAACAACAGTCACCAAGGGGCTTTTGTACGAAAAGGGCTTGATCAGGTCCCTCGATGTCCCCGTGAAAATATTGGGAAACGGGGAACTCAAGAGGAAACTGATTATCCAGGCGGAATCTTTCTCCCAGAAAGCCCTTGAAAAGATCAAGCAGGCTGGAGCAAAGGCGGAGGTAAAAGGCTAATGGCTGTCCTTGAAACCATTCGAAATGCATGGAAGATTCAAGATTTAAGGCGCCGGATTATCCTCACCTTGGCACTTCTGGTCCTCTTTCGCTTGGGAGCATTCGTCCCCGTTCCTGGAGTGGATGTCCAGGAGATTCAGAAGATTGCCACCGCAGGTGGACTTCTGGGCCTTTTGAACCTCTTCTCGGGGGGAAGCCTTTTGAATTTCGGGGTCCTCTCCTTGGGGGTCCTTCCCTACATCAACGCTTCGATTATCATGCAGCTTCTTCAGATGGTGATCCCGAAATTAAAGGAGATGGCCAAAGAAGGCGGAGAGCAGGGAAGAAGGAAACTGGCCCAGTACAGCAGGTACCTCTCCCTCGCCCTAGCCTTTCTGGAAGCTTTTTTCTTTTTGATTTATCTTGAACGGTCAGGAGTTGCCATTTCCCCTGACACCTTCCTCACCAAGATGGTTATCGTCCTCTCCCTCGCAGTGGGTGCCCTCTTGACCCTCTGGATTGGAGAGGAGATCACCGAGAAGGGAATCGGGAATGGAGTTTCCTTGATCATTTTCATCGGAATTGTAGCCAGGCTTCTACCCGGAGCCATTGAAGCAGGAAGTTTGCTTGCCACCGGGGAACTTCCCGTCCCCGAGCTAATCCTTGTTCTTTTAATCTCTTTATTCATTATCGCGGGAGTAATCACAGCATACACCGCCGAGCGGAAGGTCCCTGTACAATACGCAAAAAGGGTTGTGGGAAGAAGGATGTATGGGGGACAATCCACTTTCATCCCTCTTCGGCTTATTCAAGCGGGAGTCCTTCCCATTATTTTCGCTCAGGCGATCCTCATGTTCCCAGTCACCTTGGCGGGATTTATCCCTTCCCTTTCGAACTTTGCCCAGATCTTTTACAGCACTACTTCCTGGGTCTACAACGTGCTCCTATTCCTCTTAATCATCGGATTCACCTATTTCTACACCTCGATGACCTTTAACCCTACCGAGCTTGCGGATAACCTTCAAAAGTACGGGGGCTTTGTCCCTGGTGTGAGGCCCGGTTATCCCACCTCAATTTACTTCTCCCGAATCCTTGGCAGGATTACCCTCCCGGCCTCCATTTTTCTTGGGATCTTGGCCATATTGCCCAATTTCTTCATGCCCCTTCTTGGCGTCCCGGGGACAAGGTTCCTTTTCGGGGGGACTTCCATCCTGATCGTTATCGGAGTTGCCCTTGAAACTGTTAAGCAAATTGAGGCCTTCATGCTCATGAGGCACTACGAGGGGTTCTTAAGGTAAAATGAATCTCATATTTCTTGGCCCTCCGGGCGCGGGGAAGGGAACACAAGCAAAAATTATTTGCCAGGAATTCGGGTATACCTATCTTGGAACCGGTGATCTTCTCCGATCACTTGTCTCCCGTAGTGATCCTCTGGCCTTGAAGGCCAAGGAATTCATGGAAAAAGGGGAATTGGTTCCGGATTCGTTGATGGTGGAGATTGTTTCCGGACAGCTTAAGACCTTGAAAAATGGGTTCATCCTCGACGGTTTCCCCAGAACGCTTGAACAGGCCCAGATTTTGGAGGAAATGCTCAAGGAGTTGGGGATCCAGATCGATCACGTGATCTATTTCCACCTGGATGATGCGGAAGCGGAAAATCGGCTTTCCAATCGGTACCAGTGCAAAAATTGCGGAAATATATATAATAGTAATCTTGGCCAGTGCCCGAAATGCGGAGGGAGCCTTTTCCGGCGGAAAGACGATGAACCCGAAACAATAAGAAAAAGGCTCGAGGTGTACCATCTGCAAACCGCACCTCTTCTCGAATACTATGAAAGAAGAGGAAAATTAAAGCGGATCGACGCCCAGGGCAGCGTTGAGGAAATTTCTGGGCGAATAAAATCAATTTTGAGAAATGGTAAAAATTAAAAGTAAAGGGGAAATTGACAAAATCCAAAAGGCGGGGTCGATCTTAAGCCGGGTTTTAAAGCTTCTAAAAGAGGCAGTAAAACCCGGGATTAAGACTCTGGAACTCGATTCTCTTGCGGAAAGGGCTATTCTCACCGCAGGAGGCCTACCCGCATTTAAAGGGTACCGGGGTTTTCCCGCTTCCCTTTGCGTTTCCGTAAACGACGAAGTTGTCCATGGAATTCCGGGTAATCGAGTCCTGAAAGAGGGAGATATTGTCTCCCTCGACCTGGGAGTCGTAGTAGATGGTTATTATGCGGATGCCGCCATCACTGTTCCAGTGGGAAGGGTCTCCCCTCTGGCTCAAAAATTGCTCTTTGTTTGTCGGGAGGCCTTAATGGCTGGGATCCGAAATGCCTTTCCCCGAAAGCACCTCAATGATATTTCCTCAGCCATTCAGAATGAAGCAGAGAGACATGGTTTTTCCGTTGTCCGGGACTTCGTGGGCCACGGAATAGGTAGGGCACTTCACGAGGAGCCCCAGGTACCCAATTTTTCCATCCCGGAGAATGGATTGATTCTGGAGGAGGGAATGACTTTAGCTATTGAACCAATGGTCAACACCGGAACCTATCAGGTCAAGGTCCGGCCGGATGGGTGGACCGTAATTACCCAGGATGGTGGATTGTCTGCTCACTTTGAGCATACTGTGGCAATCACCAGTAGCGGGCCAAAAATCCTAACGGAGTTCAAATGAGAAAAAAGAGTTCAGGAAAGGGGAAGACAGTTCCTGGGAGGGATCACTATAGCGAGAAAGCCCGGGAGGGCTTTATCGAGGTTGAAGGAAGAGTGGTGGAAGCGTTACCCAACGCCACATTCCGGGTCGAGCTTCCCAATGGGCACAAAATCCTTGCCCATGCTTCGGGGAAGATGCGGATTCACTACATCAAAGTTTTACCCGGGGACAGGGTTAAGGTTGAGGTTTCCCCCTACGACCTGAATCGCGGTCGCATAATTAGGAGATTGTGAAAGAGGAGAGGAAATGAAAGTCAGACCATCGGTAAAGAAAATTTGCGAAAAGTGCAAAATCATCAAGCGAGAGAAAAAAGTGATGGTGATTTGCGAGAATCCAAAACATAAGCAGAGGCAGGGTAAATAAATGGCGCGAATTGCAGGAGTTGATTTACCTAAAGAAAAGCGCATTGATATCGCGCTGAGTTACATTTATGGAATTGGACGCCCACTCGCGGCCAAGATCCTTTCCCAGACCCCCATTGACCCTGGAAAAAGGGTTAAGGACTTGACCGAAAGCGAGGTCAACCTCTTGAGGGATATTATTTCCAAAAACTGCAAGGTGGAGGGGGACCTTCGCAAGGAGGTCGCTCAGAACATCCGCCGCTTGATTGAAATCGGCTCCTACCGGGGGTTGAGGCACAAGAGGGGAATGCCCGTTCGGGGTCAACGAACAAGGACCAACGCTCGCACTCGAAAAGGACCAAAGAGGACCGTGGGCGTAAAGAGAGGAAAATAATGTTTAGGAGGAACATTGCCATATGGTGACTCCCAAAGGGAGTAAGAAAAGAAAAGAGAAAAAGGTAATTCCTTACGGACTGGCTCATATCCATGCCAGTTTCAATAACACCATCGTTACCATCACCGACCCCTCAGGGAACGTGATTTCCTGGGCATCCGCTGGTTCCGTGGGATTTAAGGGAACCAGGAAGGGCACTCCTTACGCTGCCCAGATGACCGCTGAAACGGCTGCCAAGAAAGCGATGGACCATGGAGTGAGGCAGGTCGATGTTCTGGTCAAGGGACCTGGCGTTGGCCGGGAGACGGCTATCCGATCTCTTCAAGTTGCTGGTTTAGAAATCAACTCCATTAAAGACGTGACCCCCATCCCTCACAATGGATGCCGTCCCCCCAAGAGAAGGAGAATGTAGGAGGTTTGAAAAGTGTCAAGATATAACGATCCAGATTGCCGCCTTTGTCGCCGGGAGTTAGTAAAACTTTATCTTAAAGGAAACCGCTGTTTCTCCTTGAAATGTCCCCTGGAGAAAAAATCGCAGCTCCCCGGACAACACGGTGCCGCAAGGAAAAAGCTCTCAGAATATGCTCTCCGCTTAAGGGAGAAACAGAAACTTCGCCGCTATTACGGAGTCCTCGAAAGGCAATTCCGCAGGTATTTTGATATTGCTACCAGACAGAGGGAAATTCCCACAGGTACCAGGCTTCTTCAACTCCTTGAGCTGCGGCTGGATAATGTCGTTTACCGTTTGGGCTTTGCACCATCCCGAAGTGCTGCCCATCAATTAGTGAGCCATGGGCATTTCCTGGTTAATGGGAAGTCGACGAATATCCCTTCCTATTCTTTAAAACCCGGGGATGTTGTCGAGCTTAAACCTGGTTCCCGGGATATCCCCATGGTCCTCGAGGGGCTTGAACAAGTCAAAAGCCAGAGGATTCCTGAATGGTTGAGGCTTGATCCTGAGAACTTCCGGGCTGAAGTTGTCGCTTTACCCTCCAGGGAGCAGATCGATGCCCCGGTTCAGGAACAGCTGGTAGTGGAGTTCTACTCGAGATAAAGGGGAGGTTTCCTTTGCTTAAATTAGAAAAACCAATTATTGAAGTCGTTGAAAGCGGCGAGGATTTCGGCCACTTTCTCATAAGCCCTCTGGAAAAGGGGTATGGAATGACCCTGGGGAACGCTTTAAGGAGGGTTCTCCTTTCTTCCATTCCGGGGGCTGCTGTTACTGCAGTTCAGATCGATGGAGTGCTTCATGAGTTCTCCACAGTGCCAGGAGTGAGAGAAGACGTTTCGGAGATCATCCTTAACCTGAAGTCCCTGGTCCTGCGCTCCCGGGCACCGGAAACAAAAATCCTTTACCTTGAGGCAAAGGGTGAAGGAGAGGTAAAAGCTTCGGATATTGAGGAAGATTCCGAGGTGGACATTTTAAACCCGGAACTTCACATTGCCACCCTTGACACCCCTGAGGCCAATCTCCGTATGCAGATTTATGTTCAGCAGGGAAAAGGTTACGTTCCTGCGGAACAGAACAAAAAGGCAAACTTTCCCATTGGGGTGATCGCGGTGGACTCCTTCTTTTCTCCGGTCAAGCAGGTTTCCTTCAATATCACTCCCACAAGGGTTGGCCAGGCAATTGAGTACGACAAGCTGGAGCTGAAAATATGGACCAATAGAGCGACTTCTCCTTTTGACGCCCTGACCCATGCTGCCCAGATTCTTGTGGACCACTTCACCATTGTTCTGGAATTAAAGAAGGCTGCAGGAAAGGAAATGATTCACGTCAACCTCCTGGATATCCCTCTTGATAAACTTCACCTTTCCGTTCGATCCTATAACGCTCTATCTTCAGCAAATATCAGGACCACGGGGGAATTAATTACCAAAAGCGAGGATGAGCTTTTGGGGATAAAGAACCTCGGAAAGCGCTCCCTCGAAGAGATCAAGCTCAAGCTACAGGAACTCGGTTTGAGCCTGAAAGAAGAGGAGTAAAATGAGACACCTAAAAGACCATAGAAAACTATCAAAAAGCTCGGGCCCAAGAAGGGCTTTGCTGCGAAATCTTGCCACCAGTTTCTTTTTGAAATCCCGCATCGAAACCACCGAAGAGAAGGCAAAGGAAGCTCAAAGGGTAGTTGAGGAGCTTATTACCAAAGCAAAGAGTAAAGACCTTTCCACCCAGAGGGAGGTTTTCGCCTTCCTCCTTTCCAAAGAGGCAGGACAACGCCTTTACTCCACAATTCTTCCCAAAGTCGGAGAGCGTCCTGGGGGGTACACCCGAATCGTAAAAACTGGAAAGAGGAGAGGCGACGGGGCATCCTTGGCTATCCTGGAGTTAGTGGAGTAAAATTCCCCCCCTCATTACCCTGAAAGGGGTAAGCTACAGCTACAGGACGGAAAAAGGATCCCCCGTCAATGCGCTTTCTTCAATCGATCTGGAAATCGAGGCGGGGGATTTTCTATGTATTCTGGGGGCGAATGGGTCGGGGAAATCCACCCTGGCAAAACTCCTTAACGCCCTTATTGTCCCTTCCAAGGGCCAGGTTCTGGTAGATGGCATTGATACCCGGGATCCCCTTCGGACCTGGGAGATCCGCCAAAAGGTTGGACTGGTCTTCCAGAATCCCGACAATCAGATTGTGGGGACGGTGGTGGAGGAGGATATTGCTTTCGGATTGGAAAATCTGGGATTTCCCCCCGCGGAAATTAGAAAAAGGGTGGACTGGGCATTGAGTAAAGTGGGCATGCTTTCTTACCGGGAGCACCCTCCACACATGCTTTCCGGGGGTCAGAAACAGCGCGTGGCAATAGCCGGGATTCTGGCAATGAAGCCTACCTGCATCGTCCTCGACGAGCCAACCAGCCTTCTCGATCCCCGGGGAAGGTCCGAGGTGCGGGAGATTTTACAGGAGCTTAATCGGGAAGGAATCACCATTGTCTTGATCACCCATTTAATTGAGGAAGCCATTCTCTCCAAAAAAGTTCTGGTTTTGGACCAGGGGAGGATTGCGTTGGCAGGAACCCCGGAGGATGTTTTGAGCAAAAGCCAGGAGCTTAAGACCTTTCATCTCGAACCGCCTTTGACTGTGAGGCTGGTCCAGGCCCTCCGGGGGAATGGGATCCATTTTTCAAAACAGGTGATGCCTCTCGAGGAACTAAAGAAAGCCCTATGCGAATTGAGGCAAAAGACCTAACCTATATTTATGGCGCAGGGCTCCCCTGGGAGAGAAAAGCCCTCGATGGGGTTTCCTTCAGCGTTGAGGAAGGGGAGTTTGTTGGCTTAATAGGGGAGACGGGAAGCGGAAAGTCA
Source organism: Caldisericota bacterium (assembly GCA_024655965.1). Taxonomy (GTDB): domain Bacteria; phylum Caldisericota; class JANLFM01; order JANLFM01; family JANLFM01; genus JANLFM01. Next base: position 15,561 of record JANLFL010000006.1, read on the forward strand.
ACTCTCGTACAGATCCTGAATGGCATTCTTCGCCCAACGGCCGGGGAGGTTCTTTTAGACGGGATCAACATCTTTAAAGAAAAAGCCCTTTTATCCAAAGTCCGCTTTCAGATCGGGCTAATTTTTCAATTTCCCGAGCAACAGTTGTTCGCGGAAACGGTTTTTGAGGATGTAGCTTTTGGCCCAAGGAACATGGGGCTTGGACCGGAAGAGGTTTCCCGGAGGGTGGAGGAAGCACTCCTGAAGGTTGGGTTAAATCCTCTTCAATTCAGGAACCGGTCACCCTTCAGCCTTTCAGGAGGGGAAAAGAGGCTTGTTGCCATAGCTGGTGTCCTGGCGATGAAGCCCCGGGTTTTAATCCTAGACGAGGTCACTGCGGGGCTGGACCCCAAAGGGAAGAAGGAGATCCTGGCGCGTATTCAGCTTTTACACCAGAAAGAAAAGGCCACTATCATTATGGTCTCTCACGATATGGATGAAATCTCCGCCCTGGCTCAAAAAATCATCATTTTGAAGGGGGGGCGGGTTGTCCTTTCCGGTACCCCCGAGGAAGTGTTCTCCCGGGGAGAGGTAATTGAAGCGCAAGGCCTTGCGCTTCCCACCATCCCCAAACTTTTTTACTCGCTCAAACAATGCGGTTGGGACCTCCCCGCAACTGTTCTGGATTTGAAAGAAGCCTGCAGATTGATCAAGAAGGAGTTAACCCGTGCCTCTGGCTGAAATGGTCACCCTGGGCCAATACGTTCCCGGGACATCTTTCCTCCATCGAATGGACCCCAGGGTTAAATCGCTTCTTGCCGTATTTTTCCTGACCGTCCTTTTTTTCATCAACAAGATTTCAGGGTATATTTTCTTCCTTTTCTTCCTGTTCCTTCTCGTAGAGCTCTGCGGGATCTCCTTGAAATACCTTTTTAAAGGTTTAAGGCCAATTTTGATTTTGATTCTATTTACCCTTGTCGCCCAGGGACTATTCAGCGGTGAGGGAAGGATCCTCTTCTCCTGGGGAATAATCACCGTTTCGGATGTGGGTTTATGGAAAGCAATTTTCATGAGCATGCGCCTTGCGATGCTCGTTTTTGTCACTACCCTGTTAACACTCGTAACTTCACCCATCGATCTGACAGATGGCATGGACAGGATGCTCTCCTTCCTCACCCATTTGCGAATTCCCATTCATGAGGTCTCCATGATGATGACCATCGCCTTACGCTTCATTCCCACCCTGCTCGATGAAACTGATAAAATAATTAAAGCCCAAATTTCCCGGGGAGCACCCTTGGACCGGGGCAATATCTTTAAACGCCTGAGGGCTTTAATTTCCGTTTTCATCCCCTTGTTCGTTTCAGCCTTCAGGAGGGCGGATGAGTTAGCAATGGCCATGGAATCAAGGTGCTATAGAGGAGGGAAGGGAAGGACTCGCATGAAAGAGATGCGGGTTTCCCCGCTGGATTTATGGGGGTCCCTGGTTGCCATCCTCGCGGGTTTTCTTTCCATCCTTTTGAACTTTCTGCCTTACTGGTTCTTATGAGGAACATCCTTTTAGATCTCTCTTACCTGGGGACATATTTTTTTGGTTTCCAGAAGCAAAAGAATGCCTTAACCGTTCAGGGCTTATTGGAAAAAACCTTGGAGGACATCACTGGTGAGAAAGTGAAAGTGGTGGGATCTGGGAGGACGGATCGTGGTGTTCACGCCCTCTCGCAAATTTGCAACTTCCATACCAATTCTCGCTTGACCCCCCAAGAATTTGAAAAAGCTTTGAATTCCCTGCTTCCCCCCCAAATTCGCGTGAACCACGCTCTTGAGGTTGATGAAAATTTTCACTCCCGGATATGCGCAAAGGGGAAAATTTACTGCTACTTTGTCTGGACGGACCGGATTCTCCCTCCTTTCCTTTTGAATTTTGCTTTCCATTTCCCCTTTTCCTTGGATTCTGAGAGGATGAGGGCCTCCCTTAATGAAATAAAGGGGAAACACGATTTCAGCTCCTTCGCCAAAGCAGGAAGCTTCAAGGGAAACCCCCTGAGGGAAATAAAAAGAGCGGAACTGGTTGAGGACCCACCCCTATTATGCTTCCTCTTCGAGGGGTCAGGATTCCTTCAGCACATGGTGAGGGCGATAGTGGGAACAATCCTCGAGGTGGGAAGAGGGAAGTCAAACCGGGGGGAGATTTTGGAGATATTAAAAAGAAAAGACCGCCGCTTGGCAGGCCCCACGGTTCCCCCTGAGGGCTTATTCCTGGTGAAAGTCCTGTATTGAACTTCCCGGAGATAAGGGAAATGATATTGGGGAATGTCTGAGACCTCCCAGAATCAAAACAGGAAAAATTTCCTTTTAGTCCGGACCGAAAGGCTCGGGGTAGGGGAAATCTGGGCCCTTCCTATCTCCCAGGTGGGAGGGGAAAGCAAGGAACCTCGGGAAAGTCCCCTTCCTTTAATTGAATACCAGGAGGAGAAATTCAAGGGGGGAATTCGATTAACCCCGGACGAGGTCATCAGGAAAGGAAGCGCAAGATTAAAAGGGCTTCTGGAAGAAGATGACTTCCCCACTATCGATTTTCCGGTGGGGGATGGGGAAGAATTACCTGCTTTATTTTTTGAATTCCTCGTGCACTGGGGTTTCCCCGGAGGGGTAGTTGGCGGTTACGAGGTTCTCCCCAAAGCTGCATCCTTCCTGGAACAGTTTTTAAGGGCAAACCCCGGCTGCCAGGTGATGGTCACGGGGCCCAAGAGATCCCTGGCAATCCTCGGAGATTTTTTAAAAAAAAGCGAGGGAGTTTTTCTTCTCTCGCCCAATGAAGTGGAGGAGTGGAAAGGGAGCTATTCGTTGAGCTTCCTCCTTATCCTTGATGCCGAACAAGGGGTGAATTATGCTACCCCCTACTTTTTTTCCTTACTAAAAATCCCAAGGAGGATCTCCTTTGCTCAATTCAATTCCAAGGGGTTTTTGCGGACTTCAAAAAAGGAAGCTTTATCGAAGATTTTTGGGGTTTCTTACTATTCCGTCATCTGGGATTTTTGCATTCTCGACCGGAACTCTTCCTTCTTTTTTCAGCCAAGAAGTTATTCCTTCCTCGAGAGACAACCGATCTCCTTGACCTTCGCCGAGTTCACCTTGAAGGATGGCTCGACTTTGGAAGTGACTATCCCTCCTAAGGCTCAGGTTCCTCAGGTGGTTTCCCTTCCTCCCGGAAAGTCCTTTTTGGAGGAAGGCGAGGCTCTGGCTTCCAGGGAGGGGGAAAAGGCCGAGTTCGTTCCTTTCCGCAAGTACTTCCCCACCTATTCAGACCTGAGCGATTCTCAATTGAGGTGGTACCTTTTTTGGAGGACACAGGCAAGAAAGGGGGAATACCTCGAAACCGATCTTTCCTACCTTTTCCTTTTTTCCTATGAGCTGATCAACTGCATCGGGCAGGAAAGTCCCTTCCAGGGTTACCAGAAGCTCAAGGAATTGTGGAGGAACTACCGGGAGGATTTTCCTCGATTGGACAATTATTTGATCGACTGGATTGTGGATTTCTCCATCGTTTATTCCTGCCCCGTGAACCCTCTTGAGACCTATAAGGAAGCCTTGAATTTTGGGGTGGTGAAGAATCCCGACCTCCTGATTGAGGAATTTTTGAGGGATGGAGCGGAGGAGATCCCCCTGGTCCTCCTTGAGGAATTATCCTTTTACAAGTTTTTAAAGAGCCCCTTCTTCAAAAAATTCCCAGAACCGGAAGTCGCAGAAAGGTTCAGAAGGGCCTTTTGGAGAATTGATGATTTTTTTAAGGAGTCCACAAATTCGGGGATTTTCGAAAAGTTCCGTCCTCCCTCAAAAATAAAGGTTAGGAGATTCCCTTTTCAGGGAGCCCTTTGGGGAAAGGAGAAGCTGGAGATGATCACCCTTGGGGAAGCTCATCCTTATTCCCGTTTCTCCCCTCTGGCTAATTTTTTTACCTCGATTTTTAAAGAAATTGAAAACTGCTTGAGGGAAAAATACCGGTTTCCCGGAAGATTGGGGGACTCGGGGCTTCCTCCGGACATCAGGAGATTTATCAGGGAAGCGATTTTTGAGGAAATCCCCCGACCTCACCAACCCCGGAGAGTTGATGAAGAAGTGGTAAGGAGGCTCCTTAAGGAATCGGAGGAAGTTCGGGAGTTGATTCAGCGATTCTCGTCCTCCAGGGATTATGAGGTTACCCAATCTTCAGGGGAGGAACTCCCAAATTCCTTTCCTGAGGCTGAAGAGGCTCCTTTTCCTGGGGTTTCCAGCGAATGGCGGCTCTTTGCTGGAAGGCTCAAGCCTTTTCAAAGGGAGGTTCTTCGGGCTTTATTGAAAGAGGATGACCCTATTCCTCTGATCGTAAGAATTTCGCGGGAAAATGGAATTATGCCCGAGGCCCTTTTGGATTCCTTAAACGAGATTTCCCTGGAGGCAGTTGGCGACCTCATCCTGGATGGCAATTCCACCCCGCCGGTGATCTTCGAGGAGAACAGGGATATAATTAAACAAATTCTTTCGATCTTTGGCGAGGATGAACGCTCTTAAGATTCCCAGGAGAATATCCACGGCAATTCTAAATTCCCTCAACTCGGGAGTGGTCCCCCGGATTGGGCTGGAATATTTCGCTGTGGGTAGGAAGAAGGAAACGGAAGCCCTTCTCTCTGACCTGGAAAGTGTTGGCCAGGGGGGTTCAATATTTCGAATGATCGTGGGGAGATACGGTTCCGGGAAAAGTTTCCTGCTGAATCTCCTTCGAAACCTGGCCCTTGACCAGGGCTTTGTAGTCATGGATTGTGACCTTTCTCTGGAGCGCCGTCTTTCCGGGTCCAATAGGGAAGGCCTGAACACCTACCGGGAACTGGTTAAGAACCTTTCCTTGAAAACCAGGCCGGAAGGTGGTGGCCTCCCGGTTATTCTGGAGAGGTGGATTTCCAGTCTTCAAACCGAAGTGCTTAAAAGGACCGGCCTTTCCCCCCAGGATCCCCGATTTTCCCTTGAATTGGAAAGGGAAGTTTTCCAGACCGTGGGGGAACTGGAAGACCTGGTGCACGGTTTCGACTTTGCCACCGTGGTCAATTCCTACTGGAAAGGCTACCTGGCGGGGGATGAAGAATTAAAGACCAACAGCCTGAGGTGGCTCCGTGGGGAGTATGATTACCGGGTCCAAGCCCGGGAGGCCCTGGGGGTGAGAGTGATCATCGACGAGGATAGCTGGTACGATTATTTGAAACTCTTCAGCCAGTTCGTTGTCAGGATCGGTTATAAGGGTTTGCTCGTCCTTTTTGATGAGGTGGGAAACCTGTACAAGATCAGTCATTATATCTCAAGGCAGAACAATTACGAGAAATTGCTTTTCATTTTCAATGACACAACCCAAGGGAAAGCCTCCAATTTCGGAGTTTTCATGGCTGGAACCCCCCAGTTTCTGGAGGACACCCGGAGAGGGCTTTTCAGCTATGAAGCCCTTCGTTCCCGGTTAAGCCCATCGAGGGTTTTGGATTCCGAACTTTTAACTTCTTCTGGACCGGTGATCAGGCTTCAAGTCCTATCATTTGAGGAAATCTTCGTCCTTCTGGGGAAGGTTCAGGAAATCTACTCCTCCCATTATTCTGTTCCTCCAATTCTTTCAAGCTCCGAAATCCAGGCTTTCCTGAACGAGATCTCCCGAAGGCTTGGCTCAAGGGATTTCCTCACTCCCCGGGAGGTCACCCGGGATTTCCTTTCCTTGCTGGATACTTTAAGACTCAAGCCTGAGGTTAAATTTGAACAGATCATCACCTCCCCGGATTTTCAGCCTTCGAGAGAGGAGGGACAGAGGAAGCCGGGGGACGACCTGGAGGACATCCTGTTATGAACGAGAACCCATTTTTTAAGCTGGCCCCTTTTATTCAGGAGTTTATTTTTGCTCACGGATGGACGGAACTCCGGGCAGTCCAGGTGGAGGCATGCAGGGTAATCTTTGACACCGATGCCCATCTTCTCCTGGCCACTGGGACCGCTTCCGGGAAGACCGAAGCAGCTTTTCTTCCTATCCTGACCCTCCTTCACCAGGACCCCCCTCAATCTGTGGGAGTCCTCTACCTCGGGCCAACCAAAGCGCTGATAAACGATCAATTTCAAAGGTTAAATGAACTTTTGAAAGAAGCAGAAATACCGGTTTTCCACTGGCACGGTGATGTCCCCCTCTCCGAAAAAATGAGGGTTTTAACTGAGCCCAAAGGAGTCCTTCAGATTACCCCCGAATCGATGGAAGCCCTTTTAATGCATCGCAAGACCGATCTCATGAAAATCTTCGGGGATTTGAGGTTTGTGGTAATTGATGAGGTGCACGTGTTCATGAACTCGGATAGGGGAAGGCAGATTCTCGCTCAACTTGGGCGCCTTAAACCTTATTTAAGGAAGGAACCGAGAAGGGTCGGGCTTTCTGCTACCTTGGGGGATTATTCGGAGGTTGAAGAATGGCTGCGCCAGGGTACTTCCCGACCGGTGATCACACCGAAAGTGGGAACAGGAGAGCAGAAGATCCGCTTGGCACTGGAGCACTTCTTTCTCCTTAAAGGGACGGATGGCAAGGGCTCCGTGAAGGAGGACAAGGTGATCAACCCCTATTATGAATTCATCTTTGATCACTCCCTTAACCGGAAATGCCTGATTTTTTCCAACTCAAAGGAGGAAGCGGAATCCATGCTTTCCTCCCTGCGAATGGTCGCTAAAACCAAAAAGTCCCCCGATTTCTATTACATGCATCACGGTTCGATTTCTGCTCCTTTGAGGGAGGACGCTGAGGACACCCTTAAAGATCCCACCATTCCCGCGATCGTTGCCGCAACAACCACCTTGGAGTTGGGGATCGATGTCGGTCCCCTGGAGAGGATTATTCAGCTCGAAGCACCCTATTCCGTTTCAAGCTTCTTGCAGAGGCTGGGAAGGTCCGGAAGGAGGGGCAATCCCCAGGAAATGGTCATGGTCTTCCGGGAGGAAGAACCGATCGGCGATGAGCTCCTTCCTCAGCAATTTCCTTGGAGCTTCCTTCAAGGGATCGCCCTGATTCAACTTTATTTGGAGGAAAGGTGGATCGAACCTTTGCGCCCTGTCCGTTTCCCTTTCAGCCTTCTTTACCATCAGACGATGGCCATCCTCGCCTCCCAGGGGGAGCTCAGGTTTTCCGAGCTTGCAGACAGAGTCCTTCAACTTCCACCCTTCCTTCAAGTTCCAGTGGAGGACTTGAAGGAGCTTGTTGGACATCTCCTGGCGATCGATCACCTTGAGAGGACGGAGGAAGGTGGCTTAATTGTAGGTTTGAAGGGGGAGGAGATTGTAAGAAGTTTTCGCTTTTATGCCGTCTTCCAGGATGAGGACGAGTACACGGTGAAAGACGGTTCAAGGGAGATCGGAAGCGTTGCCTTCCCCCCTCCTCCTGGAGAAAGGTTCGGGCTTGCAGGCCGCACCTGGGAAGTCTTAGAAGTCGATCCCCGGCACAAGGTCATCCTGGTTAGGGGGGTTGAAGGGAAAGCCCTCACCACCTGGCCTGGACCTTCAGGAGTGATTCACACGAGAATCAAACAGCGGATGAAGCAAGCGCTCCTTGAGGATGTTGACTATCCTTACTTGCAGCCCAACGCCCGGCAAAGACTTAAAGAAGCCAGGAACCTTGCTCGAATGGTTGGCCTGGAAAAAAATCACATCCTCCCACTCGGGGGGCGAACCTTTGCCCTTTTTCCCTGGCTCGGCACCCGGTCTTTCAGGGTGATGTCCCGGGTTTTGAAACGCCTTTTGGCTTCGGAATTCAAAATCACCAACGTTGAAGGAGAGCCCTCGAATTACCTTATTTTCAAGATGGAGAAAGGGGATCAGGAGGAATTGAATCGGAGGCTTGTTTCCCTTGCCAGGGAGGGTATTTCCCCTGAGTCCCTTCTGGGGACAAATGAAGCCCCGATAATGCAGAAATTTGACCCATTTCTCCCCCCGAAGCTTCTTCGAAAAGCCTTCGCCTATGACCACCTTGATGTGGAAGAATTTTGCCAGATTGTGGGAAATTGGTAGGGGCAAACATCCTTGCCTGAGCCTCTGATATTATTTAAAATAGCAAATCGCAATTTTCCCAATTTTGACAGGAATTTGGCCCGGAGTTTATAATTACCCTAATCAGGAAAGGAAGGTAATATGTACGCGGTAATCCATTTAGGCGGAAAGCAATACAAGGTTCAGCCAGGGATGACCTTCAAAGTAGACTACCTGGAAGGTGAAGTTGGAAAACCCCTGGAGCTGGAGAAGGTTTCCCTGGTTGTTGATAAGGAAAAGGTGCTTGTGGGCAAACCTTGGGTGGAAGGAGCCAAGGTTAAGGTTACAGTGCTTGAACACGGTCGGGACAAAAAAGTCCAGGTTTTCACCTATAAATCAAAGACAAATTTTAAGAGAATGCAGGGGCACAGGCAGGATATTACCACTTTAAGGGTTGACCAGATTCTGTACCCCGGTCAGGAGGAATAAAGATAAATGGCGCACAAAAAAGCCGGAGGCAGCTCCCGCAACGGGCGAGACTCCAAATCAAAGAGATTAGGGATCAAGCGTTTTGACGGCCAATTTGTCAAGGCTGGATCCATCCTTGTCAGGCAAAGGGGAACCAAAATTAAACCCGGTTTGAACGTTGGCCTGGGTAAGGACTTCACTATTTTTGCCAAGGTTGACGGTTTCGTAAAATTCCAACCCCTGGGGAGAGACCAGAAAAAAGTCAGTGTCATTCAATAAACTGGATATTGATTTCCATAGACTCCGGTTTCGGTTAACGAACGGAGTCTGTTTGTTTTTCGGGGATGTTTGTAGATAAGGCCTCCATAATTGTCCGTGGGGGCAAAGGAGGTAACGGGTGCGTCGCCTTCCGCAGGGAGAAATTCGTCCCCCGAGGTGGACCTTCAGGGGGGGATGGTGGTAATGGAGGGAGCGTTTATCTCGAGGCCAGCCCTAACCTTTTCACCCTTCTTGATTTTACTTATAAAAGGGTTTACCAGGCACCTTCGGGTAAAAATGGCCAGGGAGGGAAAAAGCATGGGGCAAGCGGGGAGGATCTTGTCATTCCCGTTCCCGTGGGGACCGTGATTTACACCTCCCAAGGGGAAATCCTTGGTGATCTAACCCAACCCGGCCAGCGCGTCCTGGTTGCCAGGGGAGGAAGGGGAGGAAGGGGAAATGCATCTTTTGCAACTTCCATCCAAAGATCCCCCCGATTTGCGGAAAAAGGGGAAAAGGGAGAGGAGGTGGAACTTCAGCTTGAACTACGTCTCATCGCCGATGTGGGGATAATCGGAAAACCAAATTCCGGAAAATCAACCCTTCTGGGAGCCTTAACTGCCTCTTCTCCAAAGGTTGCTGATTATCCCTTCACCACTTTGAGCCCGGTCCTGGGAGTCCTTAGTTTTCCCGATTTCAGCACCCTCATCCTTGCGGAAATCCCCGGACTGGTCCAAGGGGCTCATTCAGGGACTGGATTGGGGCACGAGTTCCTTCGCCACGCTTTGCGCTGCAGGGTCTTGCTCTGGCTTCTCGACCTTACCGGGGAACCATTGAAGGATTTTCAAATGCTAAAGGAAGAGCTTGCCTTGTACGATGAGACGCTTCTTAAAAAACCTTTCCTGATCGCTTTGAATAAATGCGATATTGTAAGCGAGGAGGAAATTTCCAGGATTTTAGCCCAATTTGAAAAAGAGGGGCAAAAACCCTCCGTCATTTCCGCCAAGGAGGGGGTCAACCTTGAGGGGCTAAAGAATTCCCTCAAAGAGATGGCCAAAAATGCTCCTCCCGTGGAGTCCCCTCTTTCGCGGACAAAAGTGGTCTACCGGCTGGGACCTGGCCAGAGTAAGGATTTCGTGGTGAAAAAAGTCTCGGATGGCCTCTTCCAGGTTGAAGGGGATTTTATCTCCCGGCTGGTTGAAAGGACCGATTTTGAAAATCCCGATGGAGTTAGAAGGCTTCAAATGAAATTTGAAAAATTAGGAGTGGAGAAGGAACTTAAGAAAGCCGGGATTAAAGAGGGAGATACGGTCAAGATCGGGGAAATGGAATTCGAATATCAGGAGTCCCAAGAGGAATGAATCGAATCGGAATCATCGGGGGTTCTTTCAATCCCATTCATTACGGTCACCTATTTGCCGCAGAGGAAGCCCGGGTGACCTTCAATTTAGACCTTGTTTTTTTCGTACCCACAGGGGTCCCGGTCTGGGAAAAGGAGGAGCCCCTTCTCCAGGGGGAAACCCGTTTACGGATGGTTCTTCTGGGAACCCAGGACAACCCCTTTTTTCGGGTATCCAGGGAGGAGATTGACAGGTCGGGGAAATCCTTTACAGTTCTGACTTTGCAGAGCTTTCACCATCTTTTTCCCGATTCTCTTCTTTTTTTCATTACCGGTATGGATGCACTTTTTCAATTTCATAAATGGCGGGAGCCGGAGAAGATCCTGGAGCTCGCTGAACTGATCGCCGTCTCTCGACCCGGGTATTCCCTTGACCAGTTTTCCGGACCCCCATTAAACCCCAAAATTCACCTTTTGAAGACCGTGGGGGTGGCTGTCTCTTCAAGAGAAATTAGGGAGAGGGTGCGGAAGGGACTTCCCATAAAGTACCTCCTTCCCCCTCCAGTTGAGGCTTTTATTCATGAGAACAAGCTCTATAGAGAGGAGGTGTCGAAGTAGAAAGCGAACGTTTGCTGGAAGAGTTAGTTGAACTTCTTCTTTCCAAGAAAGCAGAAGAAGTGGTCACTCTGGACTTAAGGGGCGTCTCCGCTTTTGCTGACTTTTTCATTATCTCCAGCGCGGAGAGCACTAAACAAAGCAGAGCCCTGGTGGAAAGTTTGAATCAGAAAATTTCCTCTCTCGGAATCGTCCCCTACGGGATTGAGGGGGAAGAGGACTCTAGGTGGATTCTCTACGATTTAGGGGATATCGTAATCCATATCTTCACCCCCGAGTTGAGGGCTTTTTACGATCTGGAAAATCTCTGGTCCCAAGCAAAAAAGAAGGTTTATTTGTAGGAAAGGGTTTTTTGATGAAAGAAAAGGATAGGATCGTCCTCGTAGACGGGAACAGCATTCTCTATCGAACCTATTTTGCCCTTCCCAGCCTCACCACCTCCCAGGGGATCCCTACGGGAGGGGTCTACGGGTTGACCAATATCCTTTTCCGCTTGTTTGAGGAAGTAAAACCGGACTACATTGCTTTTTCCTTCGACCGCCGGGGTCCGACCTTTAGGCACCTGGAATTCAAAGAGTATAAGGCTCAGCGCCCCAAAACCCCCTCTGATCTAATTACTCAGGTAGCCCTAGCCAAGGACCTTGCCGCTGCCTTCCAGATCCCAGTCTTTGAAAAGGAAGGCTACGAAGCTGACGATTGCATCGCCACCCTGGCGCGGAAGGCTGTGGAATCCGAGAAAAAAGTGATCATCCTGAGCGGGGACCTGGATTCCCTTCAGTTGGTCTCTCAGAATATCCTTCTAATGGTTCCCCTGAAGGGTATCTCCCAGATTTTTGTTTACGACGAAGAAGCCGTGATCAAACGGTATGGGCTTAAACCGAGCCAAATGGTCGATTACAAAGCCCTTGTGGGAGACCCTTCGGACAACATCCCCAGGATTCCCGGAATTGGTGAAAAAACTGCCCGGGATCTCCTTTCCCGATATGGTTCAATTGAGGGGATCTACGCTCACTTATCTGAATTGAGCCCCAAAATTAGGGAAACCCTTGAAAATTTCCAGAAACAGGTGGAGCAAAACCGAAGGCTTTCAAAATTGGTGGATGACCTAGATCTGGAAATCCACTGGGAAAAGCTAAAAACCCGTGAGCCAGACTCCCAAAGGCTTCTTGAGCTTTTCTCCCGGCTTGAATTCAAGACCCTGATCAAAAAATTCTCCCCCACCGAAAAAAGGAACCTAACAGAGGTCAAGCCCCTTTCTTCTTGGGCGAAACCCACTGAACCATGCTCGGTTTTCCTCCTCCCCGGAGAACCTGCGGTGCTTGCCTTGGCTACTAAAGACGAAGTCTTCGCGGGGGAAATCGACCCTTCATCTCAGGCATTATCACTTTTTTCCAGTTTTCTTCCCATTCCTGGTCCAGTCTCCCAATTCCTTGAGGATGAAAGCGCACCCAAATGGACCCACGATTATAAGTCTATCTATAAGTTTTTTAAGGCGAAGGGGCTTAACATCAGAGGAATCCAATTCGACACCCTCTTGGCTTCCTACCTTTTGAACTCCTCCAGAAGTTCCCATTCCCTTGAGCAGATTTTCCTTGAAAGGGAAAAACAACCCCTCTTCCCGGAGGAAGGGAAAATCACCCCGGAGATCAAAGCGGGCCTTTCCGCAAGTGCTATCAAGGAATTAACCCCAATTTTGAAGGGAGAGCTTGAAGATCAGGGTCTATTCGATCTTCTATCCTCCCTCGAGCTCCCCCTGTCCGAAGTGCTTGGGGAAATGGAAATCCGGGGGATAAGGATTTCCCTCGAGGTGCTTTCTGACCTCCGCCAGGAAGCGGAAAAACGCCTCCGCAACCTGGAAAGTGAAATATATTCCCTGTGCGGTTGTGATTTCAACATTGCTTCCCCCAAACAATTGAGCTTCGTCTTATTTGAAAAGCTGGGCCTTTCCCGCGGGAAAAAGACCAAGACGGGTTATTCCACAGATATCTCCGTCCTGGAAAGCCTCAAGGGGATGCACCCGGTAATTGAAAAGATCATCGAGCACAGGGAACTCTCCAAGCTTAAAAATACTTATATCGACTCCCTCCCCTTGCTCGCGGACTCCCAGGGCAGGGTTCATACAACTTTCCTGCAGACTTCAACTTCCACGGGAAGGCTTTCCTCGGTGAATCCCAACCTTCAAAACATCCCCATCCGTTCAGAATTTGGGGGAAGGATCAGAAAGGCATTTGTGGCAAGTTCCCCTCAGCACCTCCTCCTAAGCGCGGATTATTCCCAAATTGAGCTCCGGATCCTTGCCCACCTTTCCGGGGATAAGAAGCTTCAGGAGGTTTTTTTAAGTGACGGGGATATTCATACGAACACCGCCTGCTACATCTTCAAAGTGAGGGAGGATCAAGTGACCTCTGAGATGCGCCGGGTAGCCAAGACGGTGAATTTCGGGATTATTTATGGAATGAGTTCCTTCGGGCTCTCTCAGGCGATCTCCGTTCCTGTTGAGGAAGCCCAAGCATACATTGATGCCTTTTTCCTTGAACATTCCGGGGTTAGGGAGTTCCTGGATCGGGTTCTCGAGGAAGGGAGAAAGGAAGGATTCGTCAGAACCATCCTTGGGCGGAGGAGATACCTTCCCGACCTTAACTCTCCGAACAAGAAACTTTCCCAACAGGCTGAGAGGATGGCGATCAACGCACCGGTTCAGGGTTCAGCGGCGGACATCATCAAAATTGCTATGATCAGACTCCATGATGCCCTGAAGAAAGAGGGGTTGAAGAGCCACCTGGTTCTTCAGGTTCACGATGAGCTGGTGCTTGACTGCCCCCAGGAGGAAAAGGAGAGGGTAGGGGAGATGGTCAGGGAAATAATGTCCAGGGCCTTTCCGCTCTCCGTTCCTTTGAAGGTGGATTTGAAGGTGGGAAAAAACTGGTTCGAAATGGAACCTCTCAATGCCTGAACTTCCCGAAGTCGAGACGATTAAAAGGGGGTTGGATGAGGGGCTCCGGGGAGTTTCCATTTTAGAAATTGAGGTCCTTCACCCCGGTGTTTTAAAGAACCAGTCCCCCGAAGCTTTTCGTTTGAGGCTCCTCGGGGATTCCTTCATCAAGGTTGAAAGGCGGGGAAAGTTCCTCCTTCTTTTTCTCCATTCCGGTCAGGTGATCCTCATTCATTTGAGGATGACCGGAAATTTGTTTCTTTCGGACCCGGATTCTCCACGCCAGAAGCACCTCCATCTCCTCTTTCGCTTGGACAACGGGGAGGATCTTCGCCTGGTTGATCAGAGGAAATTCGGGGAGGTCCACCTCATTTTTGCCTCTCAGGTCCCCGAATACCCCCCTCTGAAGAAATTGGGGGTGGAGCCCTTCGACCCCTCTTTCAGTCCTGAAAACCTTTTTTCCATCCTTAAGGGATCAAAAAGGGGAATCAAACAACTTCTCCTTGACCAGACGAAGATTTCCGGGATTGGAAACATCTATGCCGATGAAGCCCTTTTTTGCGCCAAAATTCACCCTTCAAGGGAGGCGAATTCCCTCTCCTTCGAGGAAGCCAGAAGGCTCTTTTCATCAATTCGAGAGGTTCTCAACAGGTCAATTCAGGCTCAAGGTCGGACTTTTTCCAATTACTTGAACGCCAGGGGGGAGCCCGGGGATTATCAGCCCCTGGTGCATGATGCCAAAAAGGAGTACTGCCCTTACTGCGGAACTCCGATTGAGCACAGAAAGCTCTTCGGTAGGGGAACCTTCTATTGTCCAAAATGTCAGAAATGAAGGTGATAGTCCTTACCGGGGGAATTGCCTCCGGGAAGAGCGAGGTTTCCCGAATACTTAAAGGATTTGGAGCCCAGGTGATCGACGCTGACCAAATCGTTCACGGGATATTGAAAAGGGGAAAGAGGATAAAAAAGAAGCTCCTTGATGATTTTGGCCCCCAGGTCTTTCAAGGTGAGGAAGTTGATCGCAGGGCCCTGGGAAAGCTGATTTTTTCCCGGAGGGAATTCCGGGAAAAACTCGAGAAGATCCTTCATCCCCAAGTAAAACGGATCGTCTCCAGAAAGGTGCGAAACCTGGAAATGAAGGGGGTTAAGGTGGTTTTCCTGGAGATCCCCCTTTTCTTTGAGGCCGGATGGCCTCCATCCCCGGATCAAGTCTGGGTTGTGTATTCCCCCCCCGAACTTCAAAGGGAGCGTTTAAAGGAGAAAGGCTTGTCCTCTGAAGAGATCGAAGGGAGGATTTCCGCCCAGCTACCATGGCAAAGGAAGTTGAGTTCTTCCTCCTTGGTGATCAATAATACAGGTTCCCTTAAGGACCTGGAGGAAAAAGTGCGCGGGGCTTTAAAAGACTTGAAACTTGTGGGGGATTGAACCTGTGTACGTTTCCTTTTCCCGGATCTCGGCATATTTAAGCTGTCCTTACCGGTATTTCCTCCAGTACGTCCAGGGGTTTAAACCGCCTGCGAACCATCTGATGAGCTTTGGAACTTCACTTCATGCTGCCCTGCGGGACTTTTATTCCCAGGGAAAGATCCCTCCCACCCTGGACGATTTATTTTTTCACTACTTCCGGAATTGGTCCTCATTCGGCTTCCGGAGCAGGGAGCTCGAAACCCGGTTCTTCCAGGAAGGCCTTTCCATCCTTGAGGAATACTACGATAGGAATATCGGAGACTTCTCTCCCGCTCTTTTCGTGGAGCGTAAGTTCAGGGCGGAAATTAAGGGGATTCCCTTTTTAGGAATTGCTGACCGGATTGACAGGCTCCGGGACGGTTCCCTTAGGGTCCTTGATTATAAAACTTACCACCGGAACGAAGTTAATGAACTTCAACTCCTTCTTTATCGCCTGGCCCTGGAAGAGGTCTTCGGGTATCCCCCTCAAGAGCTGGTTTTTTATTTCCTCAAGGAACAGGAGACCTTAAAAGTGGAAGCAAGCCAAGAAGCTCTGGAAGAGGCTGAGGAAGCTTTAATCAGGGTGAGCGAAGGGATCTCAAGAGGAATTTTCACCAAAACCAGGGGTCAAAGCTGTCTGAACTGCGATTTCCAAAGGTTCTGCGAGCTTGAGGATCTGGATTTCCAGGAGGAATTTTAATCCCTGTGATGGAGCAGGGGAGCGGCGATGAAACTCAACCCCTTTTCGGTTAGGGCTTTTGCCGTAAGATTGATGGACTCGTGTTTGTCCAAAAAGTTGCGCAGAAGTAAAGGCATTTCCCCCTTTTCCTCAATTTCCGATTTAAACCTGAAATAATCAAGAATATCCGAAGGGTGCTCCCTTTGCTTTTCAACCTCGATTTCTCCGCCTTCGTGCTTAGCTGAGATGTTGGCTACATGATCTGCCAGTTCAACCAGTTCTTCCCGGCGATTGTAGGGCTGAATCACGATGCTCTTCCAGGTTTCCGTGATGTGATGTTCAAAGCGGACTACCTTTTCGAACCCCAGTGCTTCCCGGAACTGTGCGGAAACCTCCATCGTCCGGTTATTCACTGAGTTCGACCAGTTGAATCCCACGAGGGGTGAAGTCCCGTCGTCGCGAGAAAAGAGCTTCGCGGCCAAGAGCGTCCAGAGGGCAGCGTAGGGGTTATCGTTCCCCATAAAAACGGAGATCTTGAATTCGATGTCGATTCCCAGTTTGAAGAGGAAATAGCCTAAAATGACGGTTCCGGGATTGATGTTTAAAACCTGCTTGATCCCGTAATTTGTATAGTAATAAAGGAGCTCTTCCACCCACTTGAGGGGGTGGTCGTTTGGTTGTCCTACTCCTCCGAAGTAGCCGGTGATCGTTTCCGGTCCTCCCAAGTGGATATTTGAGCCGTCAGTTCCCTTCGTGTCCAGTGTCTCCACGTAACTTGAGCCCATGATTTGCATGGCGGAACCAAAGGCCAAGAGATCCCCCTGATCTGCCTCGGATTCCTTCATCTTCCTCACCCTGATGAACCTCCCGGGCATCAACTCCCTTTTTTCCAGGGCTTGCTGGGCCTCAGCGATGATCCAGGGAAAATACTGAGCAGCGCTAATTTCCAGGGTGACCGCATAATCTTCTTTAAATTTAAATTTGGGGTAATCCTGTCCCAGGACTTTCTCCCGGAACTGGCGAACCGTGATGAACCTTCCCCTGTCCCTCTGCTCCTTCAGCCACAGGACATCTTTGAGGTATGGGGAGCCCATCTCTTTTAAACGGGAGATTTGATTCTCCAGTTTCCTCGCCTCCGCTGCTTTGCGGTTGATCTCCTCGGGGTTTCCAAATTTTTCAATCACGTCGAGGAACTCCTCGATCACGATCATATCCGGGCGGGATAAAACCTCATTGATGGCTTCAAGGCGTTCAGGAGGGATTCGGAGCCTGCCTCTCATTTCATTTCTGTCCATGGAAAGCCTCCTTTTGGCGTTCTCTCATAATTTTACCAGATGGAAGTGAATAAAAATGGAGGAACAATTGGAGAACTTGTTATAAAATCAACTTAGCCTTTTTAAAAAAGGACCAGTCCTTTAACGGAGAAGGAGGGAAATGTATAAATTAGCTCTTGTCGGTTTCGGGGTTGTTGGTCAAGGTTTTTGCGAACTTCTCTCTTCGAAAAAGAATTTTCTAAAAAAGAATTTCAATCTGGATTACAGGGTTGTAGCCATTTCAGACTCTCAGAAGGGTTCGGTTTTTTCCCGGGAAGGTATCGATCTCTCAAAAGCTCTGGAATGGGTCAAAGGCGGAAGGAGTTTGGACGAATTTCCCGGGGATGAAAACGGCTGGGACGCCTTGACAACCATCGAAAGATCCGGGGCGGATATCCTTTTTGAGGCCACCTGGACGGACATCCGCACGGGAGAACCAGGATTGAGCCATATCAGGAAGGCTCTGGAGAAGGGGATGCACGTAGTGACCACTAACAAGGGCCCGATCGCCCTTTTCGGAAATCAGTTGCAAAGGGATGCAGAGGAAAAGGGCCTGTTTTTGCGCTTCGAAGGTACGGTTATGAGCGGCACTCCCCTTTTGAACCTCATCCGGGAGTGCCTGGCAGGTTGCCAGATCCAGGAAATAAGGGGGATCGTGAATGGGACGACCAACTTCATCCTCACCCAGATGTTCGAGGGAAAATCATACGCCGAGGCATTGAAAACTGCTCAGGAACTCGGTTACGCGGAAGCAGTTCCCGATGCGGACGTTTTAGGATGGGACGCACTGGCGAAGGCCTGCATTTTAGCCAATACTGTTTTTGGGGCTCAAATCAAACCTGACCCGGATAAACTTCCCTGCCAAGGCATCGACAAGGTTTCATTAAAGGATATCGAACAAGCCAAAAGCGAGGGAATGGTGATCAAGTTGATTGCCCGGGTTTTTATAGAAAACGGTGAGGTCCGAGTAAAGGTCTCACCGGAGAGGATCCCCCTTAGCGATCCCCTTTCAGGTATAAAGGGAGCGAAAAACGCCCTGACCATCAAAACCGATGCTCTCGATGAGATTACGATTACCGGGTACGGTGCGGGAAAAACTCCCACCGGGTTTGCCATGCTGGTGGATTTCCTGGATATTCATAAAAAACTTTCAAGGAGAGGAAATGAATAGCCCATTATTTGACCGTTACCTTCGGGTGGACCTTAATAAAAGGTCTTTTTCCGCAGAAAAGATTGATCGGGATACCCTGAGGAAGTATGTGGGTGGGAAAGGGGTGGGGCTCTCCCTCCTTTATCAACTTGACAAGTCCGACGATCCTTTTGATCCCTCGAACCCTTTGATTCTCACAACCGGTCCCCTCACCGGTTCAATCATCCAGACCTCTGCCCGCTCGGTGATCGTCACCCGTTCTCCGCTTACGGGAAATTTCCTCGACTCCGGGGCCGGGGGCCATTTCGGTCCAGCATTAAGGAGGGCTGGCTGGGACTATGTCTCAATCACCGGTGCTTCCCCTGAACCCCTGTATTTGCTCATCAAGCCATCAGGGGTGGAGTTCAAGGATGCCTCTGACCTCTGGGGAAAAGATATCTTCGAAACCGAGAGGATCCTCAAGGAAAGGCATCCTGGGAGCAGGGTGGCCTCAATTGGTCCAGGGGGAGAAAATCTGGTCCGGTTTGCCTGCATCGGGACTGAACTATATCGGCAATTCGGAAGGGGTGGAGCTGGAGCGGTGATGGGGTCAAAAAAATTGAAAGCGGTAGTTGTACAGGGGAACGAGAGGATCGAATACGCCGACGAAAAGCGATTCCAGGAGCTGGCCAGGGAAATCGTGGAAGAATTGAAGGTCCACCCCAATGCCAAAAGAAGGTATGACCTGGGGACGATGATGTGGGTAAGAATGGGGCAGGAGATCGGACATTTCCTCCCCACTCGGAATTTTCAAAGAAGCGAATTCCCCGAATACGAAGGGATTACCGCGGAGACCATGAAAAGAGAGCTGGAATGGAAATCCGTTGGCTGCTTCGGGTGTGCCATCATCCGTTGCGCCAAATTCGCCAAGTGGAATGGCTTCGAGCTTGAAGGGCCTGAATATGAGACTACCGCTTTCCTTGGTTCCAATTGCTGCCTGAAAAATGCAAAGGATGTTGCTTATGCCAACTGGCTCTGCGATCGGTACGGACTGGATACTATTTCCACCGGGGTGACTATCTCCTTTGCCATGGAATGCGCGGAAAGGGGACTCCTGGAAAAGCAGGATAACCAAAGGATTCACTTCGGTTCAGCCCCCGCGGTTCATTCCCTGATCGAAGAGATCGCTTTCCGGAGGGGAATCGGGGAAATCCTCGCCGAGGGTACGCGAAGGGCATCGAGGATTATCGGCAAAGGCAGCGAGTACTTCGCCATCAACATTTCCGGGATGGAGATTTCCGGGGTGAACATTTTGGGTTGCTATTCCATGGGTTTGAACCTGGCCACGGCGGATTTTGGCAGCCACACCCGTTTCTGGAGCGCCACCGACGAGATGAACAATGCGCTCAGCCTGGAAGGGTTACCCGCCTACATAAAAAAGGGACAGGATGAGATAAATGTTCGAAATAGCATGGTAATCTGCGATTTCTTCCCCTTCGGTTTGGACCGACTTGCTCCCTTCATGGAAGCGGCAACGGGCTTCGACTACACAGCCCAGGAATTGCTTGAGGTTGGGGAGCGGATCCATTCGCTCTCCCGGCTTTACAATCTCAAAACCGGAAGGACCCATGCCGACGATACCCTTCCCCCCCGCTTTTTCGAGGAGGAAAGTACTGCTGGCCTGATGAAAGGTAGAAAAATCCCTCGAGAGTTTTTTGAAAAACAGGTTCAGGAGATCTTTTCACTCAGAGGATGGGACCAGGAAGGGCGGCCCAGGCCTGAAACACTGAAAAAGCTGAAGATCGAATTTTAAGCTTTCAGAGTCTCAAAAGCCCTTTTTAAAATTTCCTTATCCCCGGGGTAGGTAGCCAGGTTTAAGGCCTCCTCGGGCTGGAAAAAACGCGCTTCCTCGACCTCGAAGTCGTGGTTGTTCAAATCGCCTCCCACCGCCTTGAACAGAAAGAAGTAAACCTTCTTGTGGTATCTGACCTTTTCCTCGGGGGAGAAAAACCAGTATTCGATCGATCCCAGGGGTTTCTGGATTTCCACCTTTAAACCCGTTTCTTCTTCCACTTCCCTTAAAGCGGCGACCTCCGGTTTTTCCCCTTTTTCGATTAGCCCCTTGGGGAGGGTCCACGATTTCTGGGTCTTAATCAAGGCTATCTCCACCCCTGATCTGGTGGGGCGGTAAACCACTCCCCCTGCGGAAAAAGCCAGTTTAATGGGAGGCTTTTCCACGGAAAAATTCCACCTCCTGGGGTGTGAGGATGTTGAATTTTCCCTGAAGATTTGAAAATACCAGGGTTCTTGCGAAACTTTCCGCCATTTCCAGGAAATCAAAAGCCTCCTCAAGGGAATGCCCAATCGAGAGGGCACCGTGGTTTAAAAGGACTCCCACTTTCGATTCCCTCATTCCCTCCTTCACCGCAAGAGCTAACTCCGCAGTTCCGGGCCGAAAATACGGGATTTTGGCGATTTTCCCAAGCACCATTTCCATCTCGGGAAGGATGGGAATGAAATCCTGCCCGGTGACCGCCATGACCGTGAGAAAAGGGGGGTGGGCGTGGATGATTGCATTGACCTCGGTCCGGGTTTTATAAATTTCGAAATGCATCCGGCTCTCGCTGGAGGGTCTCCCCTCGGTCAGGGGTTTTCCCTCGAGATCGGTTTCCAGAATTTGTTCCGGGCTCAGGCGGTGTTTCGGGAGCCCAGCAGGGGTGATGAAAATCCTTTCTCCCCTGCGAAAGGAAAGATTGCCGCCGTAGCCAAAGTTAAGCCTCCTTTGGTATAAGAGCTTTCCAAAATTTACAATTTCTTCCCGGATATCGCTCACGGATAAAATGTTAGCAAAATCTTAATTTTTCTTTAATGAGTTAAAATAAGGCCATGGTGAAACTCGTTTTTTACGGCGGCGTTGGGGAAATCGGAGGAAATAAAGTCCTCCTCCAGGATGGTGATACCAGGATCTTCCTCGATTTTGGGAAAAGCTTCTCCAGGAGAGCTTACTACTTCGATGACCCCTTTCTTGTCCCCAGGGAAATTGAGGACTTCCTTGAGCTTGAGCTGATCGAACCCATTCAGGGGGTTTACAAGATCCCCAATGCTTCTGAAACCCAGAAATTGGTGGACGCAATTTTTATTTCCCATGTCCACGCGGATCATGTTGACCACGCCTCCTTGAGCCATCCTATGATCCCAATTTACGTAGGGGAAACGGGGAGGCTGATACTGAACAGCCTTGGGGTAACCAGGTTTCGTCAGATCGACAACGACCTCTCGGAGCTCCAGTTTCGAACCTTCAGAACTGGTAGCACTTTGAAAGTGGGAAGGATGGAGATCGAGCCCATCCACGTTGACCATTCGATCCCCGGATCTTACGGTTTCATTGTCCATACCTCCCAAGGACCGATGGTATACACGGGGGATTTCAGACTTCACGGCCCTAACTCCCACCTTTCCTGGGACTTCCTGAATCGAGCCAAAGAGGTGCAGCCCGTGGCATTGATTTCCGAGGGGACAAATGCTTTCGCCACCACCTTCTTGAAGGAGAAGGAAATCGAGGAGAAAATGGAGGTCCTGATCAGATCCTCAAAGGGCCTGGTGGCTGTTTCTTTTCTCTTTAAGGACGTTGACCGATACCGGTCCATTTATCGGGCATGCAAAAACGCGGGGAGGAAGCTGGTTCTTTCCTTAAAGCATGCCCATCTTCTCCGCTCCTTGAGAAACGATTCCAAACTGACCACTTCCATCCCCTTGCCCGGCGAGGAAGAGGTCTATTTCCTCGTAAGGAGAAGGGGTTGCACCTACGAATGGGAGATGGAGCTTAGTTCTCAGCTCGAAAAAATGGGAAGGTTGGTGACCTCGGAGCTCATCAGAGAGAACCAGAAGGAGTTCGTGGTCAACTTGAACCTTTTCGACCTTCCCGAGCTGGTAAAGATAAAACCATTGCCCGGGAGCATCTTCATCCTTTCATTGACCGAGCCTTTCAACGAGGAGATGGAACTTGATTACGAAAGGCTCACCCATTGGTTGGAGCACTTCGGAATGCCTCTTTATTCACTTCATTCCTCAGGCCATGTGCTTCCCCATGACTTAAAAGGAGCGGTGGAATATTTGAATCCCGAGAAGGTCTTTTTGATCCATTCGGAGGAACCCCTCCTCCTTTCAAAGTATCTTTCCGATTCAGCCAGCGAGGTCGTTATTCCCGAAAAGGGCAAGGAATATCTTTTTGGTTGACGCTGTCAGACAAAGCCGTTTATTATTTCTTAAAGGAAGGCTTTTAACGAGAAAGAGGTGCGCCCGAATTGAAGGTCGACATCACCTTGAAGGTCAATGGCAAGCTTTTTCAGCTCTCCCTTCCTCCCTCAACCACCCTTCTTGAGGCTCTTAGGGATCATCTTGGTTTCACTGGGGTAAAGGAGGGCTGCGGAAAAGGGGAATGCGGAGCATGCACTGTCCTAATTGACGGAAAACCCATCAACTCTTGTTTGATGCTTGCCCCGCAGGCTGAAGGAAAAGAAGTAATTACAATCGAAGGCCTGAGCGAAAATGGCCCAACCCCTCTCCAGAAAGCATTCGTAGAGGAGGGAGCGGTCCAGTGTGGATACTGTACCCCGGGAATGATTCTTTCTTTAACTGCTCTTTTGAATCAAAACCCATCCCCTTCTGAGGAGGAGATAAAGGAAGCCATCTCCGGGAATCTCTGTCGTTGCACAGGCTACTTAAAAATTATCCAAGCGGTAAAGAGGACAACCTCGGGGCAATGATTTTCTCTGGCCTAGTCTTGGCAGCGGGAGAGTCGGAAAGAATGGGGACTCCCAAGATGCTTCTCCCATGGAAAGGGAGGACTGTCCTCGAACAGGTCATCCAGGGCGCATTTGATGGCGGGGTGCAGGAAATTGTAGTTGTCCTGGGGGGCGATAAGGAAAAAATTCAAGAGAAGCTTCAAAAAAATACCTGGCCAAAACCATTGAGGATGGTCTTCAATCCGGATTTCAAGAAGGGGATGCTTTCCTCCATCCAAGCAGGTATGAAGGAAATCGACCAAAAATCTGAGGCGGTCCTTCTCGCTTTGGGGGATCAACCAGCCATTCCCTCACGGATTTACCGGGAACTTCTGGATTTTTTCCCTTCCTGCGGAAAGGGGATCTTGGTCCCCAGGTATAAGGGAAAAGGAGGTCACCCCATGGTGATATCCAGGAAATATTTTGATTTCATTTTCAGCCTTGATCCCCAAAAGGATAGCCTTCATTCTCTAACCAAATCCTTTTTTTTCGATATTTTCCACTTAGAGGTCTCCGCGCCGGAGATCCTTCAGGACATAGACAGGCCTGAGGATTTTGAGGCTTTGTCAAAAAGGGGGGAATAGTCAAGTGAGGGATTTTAAATATTTCCGACCCAAGACCCTTAAGGAGGCATTAAAAATTCTCCGGAATGAAAGAGGAAAGGTTCTGGCCGGGGGTACGGACCTACTTGTAAAAATGAAGGACGGCTTGATTTACCCTGAAAGCGTAATCGATATCACCTTGCTCGAGGAGCTGAGGAATATTCGCCAGAGGGATGGAAGGGTAGAGATCGGAGCGCTGGCCACCCTGTCCATGGTCGCTTCTTCCCAGATCATTCAGTTAAGAGCCCCTCACCTTGCTGAATCAGCCCGGTTGATTGGTTCCCCTCAGATAAGGAATATGGCAACCATCGGGGGGAACATCGTCAACGCCTCTCCCGCGGGAGACTCCATCCCTCCCCTTTATACCTTAAATTCCGAACTGATCCTGGAATCAGAAAATGAGAAGAGGGTGGTAAAAATTGAGGATTTTTTTTCGGGCCCCGGCGTTTCTTCCATCCGCCCCCATGAGCTTTTAACCGCCATCACTTTCCCCTTCCCCGAAGAACCCTTCTTCTCTTTCTTCAAAAAGGTGGGACAGAGGAAAGCCCTGGCGATCTCCAAAATTAGCCTGGCTTTCTTGGGGGTTATTGAGGAACAAGGAAGGAGTTTTCGTGATGTGAGGATCTCCCTTGGGGCCGTAGCACCCACTGTTATTCGGGCAAGAAGGACCGAGGACTTCCTCAAGGGTAAAATCATCGACCAAAAGGTCCTGGAAGAAGTTTCGGGCCTTTGCGCTGAGGAGACCAAGCCTATTTCCGATATCCGATCCACCTCAGTTTACAGAAGGAAGGTTTCCGGGGAGTTGTTAAAAAAAGGTTTAGTCGAATTTACGGAAGGGGTGATTTCGTGAGGGTTGAACGGATTGTTCCCAAATCCATTCCCCCAGGGGAAAGAAAGGATTTCTCGGAAGTTTATTCAAGTTTTGCTTTTCAAGAAGCCCTTTTTGAAGCCAGAAGATGCCTTTACTGTTATGATGCTCCCTGCGTGAAGGGGTGTCCTACGGGGGTGAACATCCCCGAGTTCATCTCAAGGATAAAATCCGGGAACCTCATTGGGGCTGCGAGGTTAATCTATTCTGCAAACCCTTTGGGTTCGGTCTGCGGAAGGGTATGTCCAACAGAGGTTTTATGCGAGAGGTCCTGTACAAGCAAACTTTTGAATATTCCCATCGCCATCGGTCATCTCCAGCGTTATGTCTGTGACTTCGCCCTGGAAAATGAAAGGGTCTCCTTCCCTTACCCCCAACCCCAGAAAGGCCCCATCGCTGTAGTTGGTGGTGGCCCTGCCGGCCTTTCCTGCATTCATTTTCTCAAGCTTCTCGGTTATCGGGTTACCCTTTTTGAAAGGGAGGAAGAACCGGGTGGGCTCCTACTCAATGGGATTCCTCCCTACAGGCTTCCTGAAAAGACTGCCAGGAAGGAGATTTCCTTAATCCTCCAGGGGGTGGAAATCGGAAAAGGGATTGAGACGAAAGAGGATGCTTTAAGGGTTATTAAGGAATTCAAAGCCATTTTCCTTTCCCCTGGGGCGAATAAACCAGTGAGCCTGGGGGTGCCCGGAGAGGACCAAGAGGGTGTAATTTCTGCCGGGGACTTTTTGAAAGAGGTTTCTAAGGAAAAAGGACAATTTGATTTCTCGGGGAAGGTGGTTGCCATACTGGGAGGAGGGGCTTCAGCCATGGACGCTTCCAGGGTGGCGCTCCGCTTGAACGCCTCCCGGGTTATTGTCCTTTATCGCAGGACAAGGGAGGAAATGCCGGCCTTTCCCTCGGAATTCCAGGAAGCTCTTGAAGAAGGCGTGGAGTTTCTCTGGCTGGTTCAGCCAGTGGAAATCAAAAAGCGAGATGGGAGGCTTTTTCTTACCCTTGAAAGGATGACCTTGAAAGAGCCGGATGAAAGTGGAAGACGGGCTCCAAAAGGAACCGGTGAGACTTTTGAGATGGCCTGCGATATCCTAATCAAGGCGATTGCAGCTTTTCCCGATCCCCGCTTTCTTGAGATCTGGCCGGGTTTGAAATTGGACCCCCGAGGTTATCCCCTTGAGAATAACCGCCAGAGCACCAATCCCAAAATTTTCCTGGGAGGGGATCTTATAAAAGGAGGCACGGTTGTCCAGGCTGTTGCTGATGGAAAAGAGGGCGCAAGAAGGATTGACGAATGGTTGAAAGGAGGAGGTGCCCAATGACCCCCGATCTTTCAGTAAATTTCTGCGGGATAAAATTTCCCAACCCCTTCATCCTGGCAGCAGCCCCAACCACGGATGACGGGGAGGTGGTTGCCCGGGCTTTTGAAGCTGGCTGGGCTGGGGCTGTCTTGAAGACAACTTCCGTGGAGAAGGAACCTGTTGAGCTCGTCTATCCACAGATGGGGGCGATCGAGGTCAACGGCCAGAAGTTGATTGGCATGGTCAACATTGACTTGATTTCCAAAAGGCACATTGATCAGGTTGAGAAAGATGTCCGCAATTTGAAAAAGGCCTTCCCAGACAAGGTCGTGATGGCTTCGATCATGGGTTCGAGGAAAGAGGACTGGCAGGAACTCGTTTTCCGTTTGGAGGAAGCGGGAGTTGATATGATTGAATGCTCTTTCTCCTGTCCACATGGAATGCCGGAGAGAGGGATGGGCTCGACCATTGGCCAGAATCCGGAGTTGACTGAGCGCACTGCCAGGTGGGTTAAGGAGGCGGCAAAAAGGGTCCCAGTGATGATTAAACTAACGCCCAACGTCACGGATATCGTCCCCATTGCTCGAGCAGTTAAGAATTCTGGTGCCGATGCCGTCTGTGCGATCAATACCGTTCTGGGGTTAATCGGAATAGACCTAGATACCTTTTCCCCTCTCCCAAGCGTGGATGGAATGGGGATCTACGGAGGAGTTTCTGGGCCGGCGATCAAGCCCATTGCCCTTCATTTCGTCTCCAAAATTGCCCGAAACGTGGATATCCCAATTTCGGGGGTGGGAGGAATTAGCACCTGGAAGGATGCAGTGGAATTCTTGCTTGTAGGAGCAAGGACCGTCCAGCTCTGTACTGCCCCCATGCACTACGGTTTCCGGATAATAGATGACCTAATTGATGGGCTTTCCGCTTACCTTGAGGAGAAAGGGTTCAAGGGCGTAGAGGAGATCATCGGTCTTTCCCTTCCCAGGTTAACCTCTTATGAGCACCTCTCCAGGACCCACAAAGTGAGATCTCAAATCGACCTCGATTCCTGCATCAAGTGCGGATTGTGTTATGTTTCCTGCAGGGACGGGGGGCATCAGGCGATTCTCCTTAGGGAGGACCGAACCCCGGTGGTCGATGAGGAGAAATGCGTGGGGTGCGCTTTGTGCCCTCAGGTATGCCCCGTGGGGGCTATCTCTTTAAAGAGAATCCAATAATTGAGGATAAGGGTTCAGGCCTTAGGAGGGCTAACGAAGGAAGATCTGGTCTGCGAGATGGACGTTCGGGAGGGGACCACGGTGGATGATGTGGCAAAAAGCCTCCCTCTCAAGGAGACCCCATTTTTGATTTTTCTGGCCAACGGGTCAAGGGTTTCTGGAAATTACCCTCTGCAAGAGGGCGATTCCTTGATTATTTTCCCACCTGTCTTGGGAGGTTAAACTTGATTCCCCCTTTAAACTACCTCCGCCCAAATAACCTTGAAATTGCCTTATCCTTCCTTTCTGATGAAAAGCTAAAACCCCGTTTCATATTAGCGGGAGGGACTGACCTGATTGTGGAATTGAGAAAAGGAAATATCCCACCGGATTCCTTTGTTGTGGACATTTCCTTCCTCCCGGAACTACGGAAGCTCCATTTGAACAACGGAGAGCTCCAAATCGGTCCCCTAATTACTCACAGGGAGATTTCGGATTCCAGCCTGGTGAGGACCTTTTCCCCTCTTCTTTCCCGGGCATGCGGAGAGGTGGGAACCCCCCAGGTTAGAGCTCGGGGTACTATTGGGGGAAACATCGCCCACGCTTCTCCCGCAGCTGACTCCATCCCCCCTCTTCTCCTTCACGATGCGGTTGTACACTTGCGTTCCCTGGATTCAACGCGGTCAGTTCCCCTTTCATCCTTTTTGAAAGGCCCCTATTCCACGGATTTGGAGGAAGGAGAACTGATTGAAAGGATAACCCTTTCTCCCCTTAAGGGTTTTAATTTCGGGTTCGAGCGGTTGATTCCCAGGCAGAGGGTGGGGATCCCCAGGCTGATCATCTGCGTGGCCCTTAAGGTTGGCCAGGTAATCGAGGAGGCTCGGATTTCCATTGGGGCAGCCACTCCCGTGGCCTTCAGGGCCAAAGATGCTGAGGATTTCTTAAAAGGCAAATTTTTTTCCGATGAAATTTTCCATGAGGCCTCCCGACTTGCCAGCCAGGAAATGCTGGAGATCTCCGGAATGAGGTGGTCCACCCCATATAAAAAACCAGTTCTCGAAGCACTTTTGAGGAGAGCCTTAAAGGTTGCTTCCGGATCGACCCCCGATGAATAAAGTTAGAATCAGGCTAAAAGTAAATGGTGGGGACTATGTCCTGGAGGTCTTTCCAAATAAGCGGCTCCTTGACATCCTGCGCGATGACCTTGGCTTAACCGGTACGAAGGAAGGCTGTGGCATTGGTGAATGCGGGGCTTGCACAGTCCTGTTGGATGGAGAAGCGGTGAACTCCTGTCTGGTTCTCGCCCCCCAGGCTGACGGGAAAGAAGTCCTTACCGTCGAAGGGCTGGGGGATGGAAAAAACCTTCACCCCCTTCAGAAGGCCTTCATCGAACATTTTGCCTTTCAATGCGGCTTCTGTACTCCGGGGATGCTGATGGCCGCCCTTTCGTTAATTTCCAAAAACCCCCAACCCACGGAAGAAGAAATCAGAAAGGGGTTATCGGGTGTTCTTTGCAGGTGCACGGGGTATCTCCCCATTATTGAAGCCGTAAAAAAAGCAGCGGAGGAGATGAAAAAATGTTGATTGGAGGAGGTCCGCTTTTCACCTTCGGCAAGGAGGATATTTTTTTGGAAAATGGAGGAGTTCGGGTGGAAGGAGGTTTAGTGAAGGAGGTCGATTCCTGGACTTCCCTCCGGAAGAAATTTCCTCAAGAGGAATTTTTCGATACCCAGGGAGGGGTAATCATCCCCGGCATGACCTGTGCTCACCACCATTTTTATTCCTCCTTCGCCCGAGGGATGAGTTTGAAGGGGAAAAGCCCCCGAAATTTCGGGGAGATATTACAGGATCTCTGGTGGAGTCTGGACAAGAAATTGACCCCGGAGGATATCTATTTTTCCGCCCTTGTAGCCCTGATCGATGCTATCAAATGCGGGACGACCTCCATCCTTGATCATCATGCCAGCCCTAAATCTATAAAAGGAAGCCTCAGGATGATCGCCCAGGCAGTTAAGAAAGCAGGTGTCAGGGCATGCCTCTGCTACGAGGTGTCAGATCGGGATGGCCCCCAGGCGGCCAAGGAAGGCCTTGAGGAAAACGCCGATTTTCTTCGGGAAACGAAAATTGAAGATTCCGATTTCCTGAAGGCTACCTTCGGGCTCCACGCCTCTTTTACTTTATCCCAGGAAACTCTTATTTCCGCTCGGGATATGGCTTCCGCGCTTGGTGCTGGTTTTCACATCCACGTTGCCGAGGGGGAAGAGGACCAGGAGGATAGCCTCCGATCCTACGGGAAAAGGGTAATCGAGAGGCTTCGAGATTCCGGCATTTTGGGGGAAAAGACCCTGGCGATCCACTGCATCCACGTTGACCAGAGAGAAATCGGGATTTTGAAGGATACTAAAACCATGGTTGTCCACAATCCCTCCTCCAACATGAATAACGCTGTCGGGTATGCCCCGGTAGAGGAAATGATCTCCCGGGGAATAACCTGCGGATTGGGAACCGATGGTATGAGCTCGGACATGTTCCAGGAATTGAAGACCGCTTTCTTTCTTTTGAAGCACCAATCCCGCGACCCAAGGAAGGGCTGGGAAGAGATCCAGAAAATTTATTTCCAAAATAACCCCAAGATTTTTGCCAAATTCTTCCCCCATCCTTTGGGAAGCCTATCGCCCGGCTCTTATGCCGATATGGTGGTTCTCGATTACGATCCCCCCACCCCCTTAAATAGGGAAAACTTCCTGGGTCACCTTCTTTTTGCAATTCAATCCCGGAATGTTAGGGATGTGATCGTGGGGGGTAATTTCCTCATGAGGGATAGACAGATCCTGACCCTCGATGAGGGGGAAGTTTTAAAAGAGTCCCGGAAATTGGCTTTAAAACTCTGGGAAAGGTTTTGATTTATGCAGTTTTGTAGGGAAAAGCTGGGAAGCGTTTCCCGAACCCTTGCCCGGACTGCAATGGGGGAGGAAAAAGCCGACCTCGTTCTAATTGGGGGAAAGCTGATTAATGTCTGTTCGGGGGAAATTCTGGAGAGGATGGACGTCTCCATAAAGGGTTCGAGAATCGCTTACGTCGGGCCGGATGCCTCTTTTTCGGTCGGAGAGGGAACGGAGGTTCTGGATGTCAAGGGAATGTACCTTTCCCCGGGGTTCCTGGATGGCCATGTTCACGTTGAATCCTCAATGCTTACCATTAGGCAATTTGCTTCCGCTGTTCTCCCTCACGGCACCACCGGTATTTTTTGGGATCCTCACGAAATCGCCAACGTTTTCGGTTTAAAAGGTGTAAAGCTGATGCTCGAAGATTCACGCGGACTCCCCCTTCAAGTGTTTATGGAGATCCCCTCCTGCGTCCCTTCCTGTCCTGGGTTTGAAACCTCCGGGGCCCAGGTATCCCTTGAAGATATTTCGGAAGCACTTTCCTGGGAGGGAGTCATCGGTCTTGGAGAAGTAATGAACTTCCCTGGGGTCATTTCCGGGGATCCCTTTCTTCACGAAGCAATCGCCAGGACCCTGGAAGCCGGGAAGGTGGTTACCGGGCATTATTCCTCTCGGGACCTGGGAAGGGCTTTCCAGGCTTATGCCGCCTCGGGAATCGGGGACTGCCACGAGGGTGTTTCCTTAGACGATGCCAGATCGAGGATCAGGGCAGGGATGTATGCCTTGATCCGCTTCGGCTCTGCCTGGCATGACATCAAGGAAAACATCAAAGCCGTCACTGAAGCCCGCCTCGATTCCAGATTCATTTGCCTGGTTTCTGACGATCGCCATCCCGAGACCCTCCTGAGCCGCGGTCACATGGACGATGTTTTAAGGGAGGCGATTGGAAACGGCGTGCCCCCAATTATGGCCATTCAGATGGCTACCCTTAACACCGCAAGTAATTTTGGCATCTCGCGGGACTTCGGGTCGGTAAGCCCCTCCCGCTTTGCGGACATCGTTGTTTTGGAGGATTTAAAAGAGGTAAAAATAAATTCGGTAATCGCCTGTGGAAGGGTGGTCTATCGGGAAGGGCAACTCCTCACCCAGTTTGAGCCCTTTCCTTACCCCGAGGAAATCAAAAACTCCGTCAAGTTGAGAGATCTTCCCCGGGAAGAGGATTTCAGGATCCCCGTCCAAAGTCTTGGCCATGCAAGGGTAAGGATAATTGAGGTGATTGAGAATCAAGTGTTAACCAGGCACAGGGTTTTTGACCTTCCCGTTTTAAATGGGTTTTTGTCTCCTTCCCCGGAACTTGACGTGGCAAAAATCGCAGTGCTTGAAAGGCACCATAAATCGGGAAACATCGGGCTGGGGTTCGTAAAGGGTTTGAGGATTAGGAGGGGGGCAATTGCTTCCACGGTCTCCCACGATTGCCACAACCTCCTTGTCTGCGGAATGAGTGATCGGGAAATGGCCAGGGCCTGCGCAGAAGTTGTCCGGATGGGGGGCGGCATGGCCGTCATTTTGGGGGACCAGGTCCTGGCAAGGGTGGAACTCCCCATCGGTGGATTGATGTCCGATGAACCAGTGGAGGTTGTTTCAGCTAAGGTGAGGAAGCTGGGGGAGGGTTTAAAGGAAATTGGCTGCGATTTGAATTCCGCGATGATGACCTTTTCCCTGCTCGCCCTTCCGGTGATTCCCGAGCTCAGGCTCACTGATCGGGGCCTCTTTGACAGCGTTACTTTTCAACCAGTCCCTATTCTGGTTTAATTTTTTATCGGGAGATTTCAAAAGGGGGTGAGATTTAAATTAAAGTCTTAAAAAAAATCTGGAAAGGAGAGGTTGGATGGTAAGAAAAAAAGGAATTCTGGTTTTTTTGGCTCTTTTCGTGCTTTTAGCCTTCACCGCAACTTCCTGCGCTACATCGACGCCTACACCGACTCCCACTACCCCCACCCAGACTGCAACCCCCACTCCTTCGGAGAAGAAACTGAAAGTCGCCTTCATTTACGTGGGGCCAATTGGAGATGGTGGATGGACCTATGAGCACGATCAGGGAAGGAAGATGCTTGAGCAGGAAGTCCCCGGGGTTGAGACCACATATGTGGAATCCGTCCCCGAGGGAGCTGATGCCACAAAGGTAATCCGGGATTTTGCCCAGAAGGGTTACGATGTGATCATCACCACTTCCTTCGGGTACATGGACCCCACAATTGAGGTGGCAAAGGATTTCCCCAACATCGTTTTCCTTCATTGTTCGGGATACAAGACCGCTCCAAACGTCGGTACTTACTTCGGGAAAATTGAGGAACCCCGATACCTCTCGGGGTTAGTCGCCGGGAAAATGACCAAGAGCAACCTCATTGGTTACGTGGCAGCTTATCCAATCCCTGAAGTAATTCGGGGAATCAACGCTTTCACCCTGGGAGTGCGGGCGGTTAACCCGGATGCGGAGGTCAGGGTTGTCTGGACGAACACCTGGTACGATCCTGCAAAGGAGCGCCAGGCAGCCGAGGGCCTGCTCGATGTGGGATGCGATGTGATCGCCCAACACCAGGATACCCCTGGACCCCAGCAAGCGGCAGAAGCCCGGGGTGTATATGGGGTAGGTTACGATTCCGATATGTCCAAATTCGCCCCCAAGGCCGTTTTGACCAGCCCCATCTGGAAGTGGGGAGTTTACTATGTGGATGCCATCAAAAGGATCAAAGCGGGCACCTGGAAAACTGAACAGTATTGGGGTGGAATGAAGGATGGGATCGTTGACCTTGCTCCCCTTGCTTCCTTTGTCCCCGATGATGTGAAACAGCTGGTCGAGGCTAAGAAAAAGGAAATCATGGAAGGGAAATTCGACATCTTTAAAATTTTCTCAGGGCCTTTGAAGGACCAGAGCGGGCAAATAAGGGTTGAAGAAGGGAAATCGATGACCGGGGAAGAGATCCTGAACATGAACTGGTTCGTGGAAGGGGTCGTGGGCGAAATTCCCCAGGAGTGAGCTTTTGCGGGGGAGATTTGAAATCTCCCCCGCTTTTTAAGGGGTTTCAAACCGTGGAAAACCACGCTGTATTCATGGAGGGAATCGTCAAAAGATTCCCGGGTGTGTTGGCCAATGATCATGTAGACTTTGAGGTAAAAGCGGGGGAGGTACACGCCCTTCTGGGGGAAAACGGGGCTGGGAAGACCACTTTAATGTCCATTCTTGCGGGGATTTACCGGCTGGACGCCGGACAAATTTTTATCAATGGAAGGAAAGTCCAAATCAAGAGTCCCCGTGACGCAATAAAGGAAGGAGTGGGCATGATCCACCAGAATTTCCTCCTGGTGAACTCCCACTCGGTCGCGGAAAATATCACCCTCGGATATGACCGCCCCAAGTTCTTCATGAACCGGAGGGAAATCGAAAAGGAAATCAAAGAAATCGGGGAAAAATTCGGCCTTTTCGTGGACCCCAAAGCAAAGATCTGGCAACTATCTGTTGGTGAACAGCAGAGGGTGGAAATTTTAAAAATGCTCTTCCGCGGGGCAAAGATCCTGGTCATGGATGAACCAACAGCTGTCCTCACTCCTCAGGAAGTGAATGAACTTTTCTCCACCCTCCGTTCCATGGCTCAAGCTGGCCATGCGGTGGTTTTCATCAGCCACAAGCTTGATGAGGTGATGAGGATCTCGGACCGGGTCACCGTCTTGCGTAAAGGGAAGAAGGTAGCCACCCTGAATACCAGGGATACAACCCCTAACGAACTGGCCAGGTTGATGGTGGGAAGGGAGGTCTTCCTGGAAGTAAAGAAGACCGATCACCCGCCCGGGGAAAAGATCCTCCAGGTCTCCAGGCTGGAAGCCCTGTCCGATAAAGGCCTTCCCGCATTGAAGGGGATTAATCTCATCATTCATTCGGGTGAAATCCTGGGGATTGCGGGAGTGGCGGGGAACGGACAGAGGGAACTTGCTGAAGTTATTTGCGGGCTTCGACCTGCAAGGGGCGGGAAAATATTAATCTGCGGGAAGGACCTCACCTCCGTTCCCCCAAGAAAGGTGATTGAAGAAAAGGTCGCCTACATCCCGGAGGACCGGAAGGGAATGGGCACGGTTGGGAACCTGAGCGTCCTCGAAAACCTTGTTTTGAAGGATTATCGACGCTCACCGTTCAGTTCCGGGGCCTTTTTGAATTTGCGGCAACTCCGACAGCACGCTTCTACTTTGGTGGAAAAGTTCCAGATCCAGACTCCGAAATTGGAAACCCCCGCAAAGTTGCTCTCTGGAGGAAACATCCAGAGGTTAATCCTGGCAAGGGAAATTTCCTGTTCCCCGAAATTACTGGTTGCTGTCCACCCCACCCGTGGTCTGGATGTGAGCGCCACCGAATCGGTACATCGAATGTTGCTGGAGCAGAGGGAAAGCGGGGCGGCCATCCTCCTCATTTCGGAGGATCTCGATGAGCTCACAAGCCTTTCCGATTGGCTTGCGGTGATCTATGAGGGGGAGATCATGGGGATAGTTGATCCCCGGAAGGCCTCACTTGAGGATATCGGGTTGATGATGGCGGGAAAAAAGAGACAAACTCCCCAGGAAGCGGTGATCGAAGCATGAGTTTTGTCTTAGAAAAAAGGGAGAGATCCTCCCCCCTCGTTAATTTTCTGGTCCCCACCCTTTCCATTGTTCTCGCCCTCCTTCTTGGGGCTTTGATCATTTATCTTTCCGGTTTTTCCCCCAAAGAAGCATACCTTGAAATGTTCAATGGATCTTTCGGCTCGGGTTACGCATTTTCTGAGACCATCGTCAAGGCCATTCCTTTAATGCTTTGTGCCCTGGGGGTTGGTTTTGCTTTCCGGACAGTTCTGTGGAACATTGGCGCCGAGGGACAGCTTTATATGGGTGCCTGGGCTGCTGGCTGGATTGCTTTGAATTTTCCCCAGGGACAGTCCTGGTGGCTGATTCCCTCGATGATGGTCGCGGGTTTTCTTGCGGGAGCGTTTTGGGGGTTAATCCCCGGAATCCTTAAAGCTTCCCTCAACGTGAATGAAATTATCACCTCCTTGCTCTTAAACTACGTTGCCATCCTCTGGGTTGATTATTTCGTCTACGGTCCCTGGAAGGACCCCAAGGGTTATGGATTCCCCTTTAGCCCCTTTTTTGGCGAAGGGGCCTGGCTCCCCACCTTTTTCGGGACCAGGATTCACCTGGGTCTTGTTTTTGCCCTCCTCGCCGCTCTTCTCATTTTCTTCCTTTTAAGGAGCACCAGGCTGGGTTTTGAAGTGAGGGTGATCGGGGAAAACCCTCAGGCTGCAAGGTATGCCGGGATGAACATCTTCCGGACGGTTATCCTGGTCTTCATGATTTCGGGTGGTTTAGCCGGTCTTGCGGGAATGGCTGAAGTTTCCGGGGTAATCCATAGGATGCAACACGCCATTTCCCCCGGTTACGGTTATACCGCAATCATCATTGCCTGGCTTTCCCGGTTAAACCCCCTCGTTACCGTGGTCGTCTCTATCCTTTTCGGCGGTCTGCTTGTGGGAGGATTTTCCGTTCGCTCCCTGGGTTTATCCGAATCCCTGGTTTACGTAATTCAGGGGATCATCCTCTTCCTTTTGCTCGCAGGTGACATTTTGACCAGGTACCGCTTATCCTGGAGGAAAGGGTAATGAACATCGATATCGTCATCGCCACACTTTCGGCGACAATCAAAGCAGGAACCCCGCTCCTTTTCGCCACTTTAGGGGAGGTCCTCGCCGAAAGAGCAGGGATCTTGAACCTCGGTTTAGAGGGCATGATGCTCGTGGGAGCCCTAACTGGATTTTTCATCTGCTTCCTTACCTCAAATCCTTGGCTGGGACTCCTGGTAGCTCTTTTCTCCGGAGCACTTATTGCCCTCATTCATGGTTTCTTGACAATTAATTTGAAAGCGAACCAGGTGGTCTCCGGTTTGGCCCTTACTCTTTTTGGGACTGGGCTTTCCGGTTTTCTGGGAAAGATGGTGATCGGGGTTCCCATCCCCAACTACTTCACCCCGGTTGGGATCCCTGGACTAGAACAGATCCCCTTCATTGGCCCCATCTTTTTTAAGCAGGATCCCCTTGTGTATCTGAGTTACATTCTCGTTCCCTTCTTTGCTTTCTGGATCTACCGGACCAGACCTGGCTTACACTTAAGGGCTGTTGGGGAGAATCCGGCTGCTGCCGACGCCCTTGGGGTTAACGTTTATGGTGTCCGTTACCTATACACCTTGATCGGAGGAGCACTTGCGGGAATCGCGGGCGCTTACCTTTCCCTCGCTTACACTCCTGTCTGGATCGAGAACATGACGGCTGGAAGGGGATGGATCGCCATTGCCCTGGTGATTTTCGCCACCTGGGACCCCTTCAAAGCCCTTCTTGGTTCTTACTTGTTTGGACTGGTGGATGCCATCCAATTCCGTCTTCAAGCGGTAGGAGTTGCCGTCCCTTCATTTTTCCTCAACATGACCCCTTATATCGCCACGATCATAGTTTTGATCTTCGCCACCACCGAAACGGCCCGCAGGCGGATTGGGGCTCCCGCAGCCCTGGGGTTGCCGTATGAGCGCGAGGAGAAATCCTGAGATGAGGAAGAAATTGGTCATCTTTGCTATAGGGTTGGTTTTCGTGGGCCTGGGACTTTTTATTCTCTGGAGGCTTGGCCGTAAGCAGGTCGCTCTTTTTGATTTTTTGGAGGACTAAAAATGGGTTAGGGTTTACTCCCTAACCCAAGAAGACACGGTTTATTTGGTTACCATTAATTAACCAACCCGTCTTCCGCTTTTAATTTACCTTTTTCCCCTTTAAAAATCAAATACCTTAAAAAGTGCATTAAATCCCCATTATTTCCGCCCTTATGCGTAAAGCGTCCAGAAGCCCCTGTCGGGTGATGATCCCGATCAACTTTCCATCTTCCATTACTGGGAGTCTGCCAACGTTCTTGGAAGTCATTTTTAAGAGAGCGTCGTAGGCGTTCTCCTCTGGGGAAACCGTTTCGATCTGATCCATGGGGGTCATAATTTGCCTGACGGTTTCTGAATTCCACTGATCCCTGGGTATTTTTTTTAAATCCCCGATTGTCACAATCCCCAGGACTTCATCCCCCCAGGAGACAAAAAAGGCTGTCTGCTGGAAGCCAAGGAAATGTTCCCGGGCAAGTTCTTCGAGGGTAATGTTGGGAGGGACGCTTTTGATTTCCGTCTCCATGATGGAGCGAACAGTTAATCCCGAAAGGGCTTGCTTTATCAGAAGTTGCTGATAGCTGGATTCCGCAGAATTCTGGAGGAACCAACCGAGGATGATCCACCATAGTCCGGTGACCAGGTTCCCCTGAAGGAGGGAGAAGAAGCCCAGAAAGATTAAAAAATAGGAAAAAACGATCCCCGTGGAAGTCGCAATCCTCGTGGCTTGCTTGTAGTCCTTTTTCCACTTCCAGAGGATTGCTCTCAAGACTCTTCCTCCGTCGAGAGGGAAAGCGGGGAAAAGGTTGAATACCGCAAGCAGGACGTTGATCAAGAAAAGGTACGAAAGGATGGCAGAGGAGATCTCCTCCGGGGAAAGATATGCCAGGAGGAAGAAGATTCCCGCCAGAACCAGGCTGGCTATGGGCCCCGAAAGGGAAATTAGAAGTTCCGAATTGGCTTCCTTTGGCTCTTCGGTGCTCTGGGCAACCCCTCCGAAGATGAAGAGGGTGATGCTCTTCACTTCGGTGCCTTTTTTGATGGCCACCAAGGAATGGGCGAGTTCGTGGACCAGCACTCCCCCGAAAAGAAATATCGTGGAGATGGCCCCCGCTGCCCAGTAACTAATTCCGCTCCAGCCGGGGAAGTATTGGGGGAAATACCCTGAAGCAAGGCTCCAGGTGAAGAGGAAAAAGACGATCAGCCAGGTGTAATGGACTTCAATTGATATCCCGAATACTTTTCCAATTTTTATTTTCATGGCTTCCCCTTAAAATAGTTTAACATTTGCGCCCCCTTTAATTTAATCCCATTTTCTGGTACACTAACCACCTGTGAAAAATTCCCATTAGGGGGTTATTGAATGGGCTCAGTACTTAAAAAACGACGGAAAAAGATTAGCAAACACAAACTGAAAAAGCGTCGCAAAGCACAAAGACATAAGAGGAAGAAATAATCCTGGTTTCCTTTCTTTTCTAAAATCGTTGGAATTCAGGATCTGAAATTTCAAAAAAGGACCCTTTCCCGAGATAACCTCCCGATTTTCTCTGAAATAGGAAGGGGTCCTTTATTTTTCCGGGTAAAATGGACGGGGAAGGGCTTTAGGGCTCGATCTTCCTCTGGTCAAATAATTTCTCTAAAGCTTCCTTGTTGATTCTTTCCGGGGTCCATGGGGGATCCCACACCACCTCAACTGATGCCTCCTTAATCCCTTCAACCTTCAGGAGCCTCTCCCGTACTTCCGCGGAAAGGATTTCGGAGAGCGGGCAACCCGGGGCGGTGAGCGTCAATTTCACATGAACGTTATCATTGGAGATCTGAACGTCGTAAATCAACCCCAGATCGACGATGTTTATAGGAATTTCGGGATCGTAAACCTCTTTTAAAGC
Organism: Caldisericota bacterium; assembly: GCA_024655965.1. Taxonomy (GTDB): domain Bacteria; phylum Caldisericota; class JANLFM01; order JANLFM01; family JANLFM01; genus JANLFM01. The sequence continues at coordinate 53,954 of JANLFL010000006.1, forward strand.
GGTAAGAATATCTTCTTTCGTGGGCATTATTTTCTCCTTTTTGTTTTCTTATTAATATTTACAGGAATTTTGAGGGAAAAATTCCAAATTGCCTCTTTTCCCTTCCTTTTGTATTTTACTCTTATGCAAAATGAAATAGGGAAAATCATCGAAGAATTTATCCTCAATTTTGGCTTCTGGGCTGTTTTATTAACCATGACCGTGGAGAGCATGGGAATGCCCTTGCCCTCCGAGGTGATCATGCCCTTTGCTGGTTTCCTCGTTAGTATGGGGCAGATGGAGATGTGGGAGGCGGTTCTGGCAGGGACATTTGGTTGCTCGGCGGGATCCTACCTTTCTTATGTTTTAGGGAGGAAATGGGGAGATCAAGTGATCTCCAGAATTGGGAAATTCCTCCTTATTACCCCCCATGCGATGGAAAGGGGGATGAATTGGTTTAAGAAATATGGAACTTCCGTGGTTTTCTGGGCCCGTCTTCTTCCGGTGGTCAGGGGAGTGATCTCTTACCCGGCAGGATCAGCCAAAATCCCCCTGCTTCTCTTTCTCCTCCTTTCTACTTTGGGGTCATTGATCTGGTGCTGGCTTCTTGCCTATCTTGGTTTTCTCCTCGAGGAAAACTGGAGGGTTATCCATCACACCATTTCCGGGCCCACCCTTTATGTTGTCCTGGGGGTGGTTGTCCTGGTCTTTTTAGCCCTGGGATTCTTTCTCTGGAGAAGATCCCGGAAAAAGACCCTCTGAATTAGGGGAGGTTTCTTCCAAAAGCAGGGCTCTGATTTGCCAGGCGTTTATCACAGCCCTGTCCCGGAAACAATTATTGAAAAGGACGTGAACTTGTTTAGTTTTGCTCTGGAGTTCCCGGATTTTTGGTACCCATTCTCCCAGTTCCCCCTCGCTGTAAAGGTAATTGAACCGTTCTGCAGCGGTTAACCCTTTTTTCTCCCATGTTTCCCGATTCCTCCCGTGGAACCTGATGATCCCGATTTCCGAAGTGGCCTCGACTATGGGAGGAATGCTGGATTTGAAGCCCTGGGGCTCGTCCACGCAGACGTATGAAAGGTTGTTTCTTCTCAGGAAGGAAAGGGCTTTCTCTCGATTCCTTTCGCTCAACCATAGCCCATTCCGGAATTCGACGGCAATCCGGAACTGGGGAAGTTTTTCCTGGCACTTCAGGATGTGATTTAAAGCCTCCGCGCTGGGGTTAAACCAGGGAGGAAATTGGAAGAGGACCACTCCCAGCTTTCCCGAACTGTCAAGGGGGAGGAGCGATCGCTCGAACCTCTTCCAGAGTTCTTCTTCAATTTCCGCCGGCAAATCTCTCAAATAATAGTACTTTTTCTCTTCCGAAAGCCGGGGAAGCTCTTTCCTGAGATCCTGGGGGAAAGCTTGAGGGGGTGTGGGGTGTAGGGTGAAGATGCGGAAGGCTTTAAGGTCAAAGATAAACCCCCTATTTGTTCTTTCAACCCATAGGCCGCTGGTTTTCTGGTTGGGTAGGGCATAATAAGTGCTATCAACTTCTACGATGGGGAACTGACTGGAGTAATACTGGAGGCGCTCTTCCGGAGTTTTTACCCAATCGGGATAAAACCCCTTACTCTCAATCAAGGTGGGGTCTGTCCAGGAACATGTTCCCACGAGAATTTCACCCATATCTTCTTTATTTTAACTGTCCCCGGCTCTTTTGTTCCATGGAAAAGAAAAAGGGGGATTGAGAGAAAAAAATATTTTTGGTCTATTGACTTTTCCCAGGATTTGAAAATAATTTTATAGAGTGAATTCTTTTTTCAAAGAATGAAAAAATTTTTAAATTTTTCTGATCAAAGGAGAGACTATGAATCCTTTGGAATCAATTCAAAAGATCCTTCAAAGCGGAATCATTGCCATCATGCGAGCCCCCAGTTCTAAACAACTCCTCGACGCTGCGAGCGCAATCTTAGAAGGTGGGTTGGATGTAATCGAGGTAGCGATGACCACTCCCGGAGCCCTTGAAGTCGTTAGAGGCGCGGTAAGCCAATTTGGAGACAAGGTCCTTTTCGGGGCGGGAACAGTTTTGGACCCCGAGACCGCCAGGGCCGCAATCCTTTCTGGAGCTCAATTTGTAGTTAGCCCCTCCTTGAACCTTAAGGTCATTGAAATTTGTAAGCGATATTCAGTTCCCGTAATTCCTGGGGCTTACACTCCCACGGAGATCGTCTCCGCCTGGGAGGCTGGAGCTGATATGGTTAAGGTTTTTCCGGCAAGTATTGGAGGGCCGGAATACATTAAAGCACTTCGTGGTCCCCTTCCCCAGGTCCTTCTCGCTGCGGTGGGAGGAGTGAACCTGGAAAATACCAAGGAATTTATTCAGGCGGGGGTGGATGTGGTTGGAGTTGGAGCAGATCTGGTAAACCCCAAACTCCTGGAGGAAAGAAATTTCCAGGAAATTTCCAAGCGGGCGAGAGATTTCAAGCTTGAAGTGGAAAAAGGGCGCGAGTTGCGGAGGAAGAAATGATTGAAAGACACGTTACATTCAAGGTAATCCCCGGAAAAGAAAAGGAATTCGAAAGGCTCTTTGTGGAGGAATATCGCCCAGCAATGTCCAAAATGAAGGGGTTCCGAAGCGTCTACCTTCTTTTCGAGGAGGATGATCCCCAAAATTATCAAATGGTGATCCGGTTTGATTCCCCCGAGGAAGCCCTGGCCTGGAGAAGCTCACCCGAGCACCAGGCCCTCCAGCCAAAGATTAAGTCCCTTTATGAAGGGAGCCAGGTGAAAGTTTACCGGGTTGTTTCATGAGCCCCAAGAAAGTGCGCCCTCCGGAAGAGAAAAAGAGCCGGTACAGCGTACGGGTCTTGGAGAGGGCATTTAATATTCTGCAAATTTTGTCCGATGGGAGACCTCGCACTCTGGCTGAAATTTGTGAAGCAATCCATCTAAGTCCCAGCACCACTTACCGTTTTCTGGCTACTCTTTTGGGTTTTCGGTTAGTTTCCAAGGATCCCAGAAACCATTATTCCCTTGGCTTGGCCTCCCTGGAGCTTGCCCGCTCCTTTCTTGAAAGCAATGACCTTAGAAAGGTTGCTCTCCCGGAAATCGAGGCCCTTAGAAATGAGGTCAAGGAGACCGTTCATCTCGCCATCCTCAATGAGATGGAGGTTGTTTACCTGGAAAAGCTCCCGGGATTACACGCCATTGGCTTAATGGGTTCCCGCGTCGGAGGGAGAGCTCCCGCTTATTGTACGGGCTTGGGGAAGGTCCTTCTTGCCTTTTCTCCCCCTTCCGAGGTGAGGGAATATTTCCAGACTCACCCCCTCAAAATCTTCACCGAAAAAACAATCACCGATCTTAAATCATTAGAAAGGGAATTGGAGGAAATTCGTCGAAAAGGTTACGCCCTTGACCGTGGGGAGCACGAGACTGAGGTACGGTGCGTGGCTGCCCCCATATTTGATATTAGCGGGAGGGTGGTTGGGGCCCTGAGTATTTCTGGTCCTGCGGGCCGCTTTGAGCCCTTGGAGGAAAACACCTATCTGATCGAAAAAGCCTGCAAAACCGCAGCAAATATTTCCCAAAAGCTTGGTTTTCATTCTCCTTCCCGGGGAAATCCCACAAACGATAAGGGGTGAAATTATGAGAGCCATTATTAACAAGCGAGAAGTAACTGTTGACCAAGGCGTTTTAGAGGGGTTTAAGGAACTCTTAAAAATTTACAGCCCCTCTTGCGTGGTTGCTGATTCTCAGGAGAGAGAGGGAGTGATGCGGAGCTACATCAGGCCCTTAATGCCAAATACTCGGTTTGTTGGCCCCGCCCTCACCGTGCACTTACAACCTGGAAACCAGGTGGATTGCCTGGATGCCCTTTCTGTTGCCATGCCCGGGGACGTGATCGTGGTGGATGCCGGGGGTGAGACGGAAACTTCAATTTGGGGAGGATTAATGGCCGGGTTGTGCAAAATGAAAGGGGTAGTGGGAGCGGTCGTTGATGGTGCTATTCGGGATGTTGATGAAATTAGAGATTTAGGTTTTTTCATTTTTTCCAAGGCTATCGTCCCCCGGTCAACTCACTCCCCCTATTCGGGAAAATATGATCCCATCGAAGTGAACGTCCCCATCCAATGTGGAGGTGTTCTAGTGCGGCCCGGGGACCTGATCCTGGGAGATGATATCGGGGTAGTGGTGATTCCCTTGGAGAATGCGGAAATCGTCTTGAAGAACGCCAAGGAACAGGCTCGGAAGGAAGAATTGACCCGGGAGAAAATCAGGCAAGGGAAAACCGTTGAGGAACTTCTTCAAGAGTTTGGCAGGCTTTGAGTCGAAAAGGAGGTTTTTTAATGAATCCATTTGAAAGACAAAGAGTTTTTAATTTGCAGAAGAGGATGAGCCAGGAAGGAATACAGGCCCTGGTTTGTCGTCTACCCGAGAATGTTCTTTTTCTCACAGACTACTGGCCCCACCACGGTATCTCGGTAGCGGTTCTCCCCCAGGAGGGGAAGCCCTTGCTTTTCGTTCCCGAGGTGGAGGAAGAATATGCCAAGCCTGAGTGGGCAGAAGTAAAACCCTTTGGCTGGGGTCTTCTGAAAGATGGAGACCTTTATCAGAATTTTGAATCCTTGCTGAGCCAGGCCTCTTCAATTTTTGATTTGCCGGGGAAGAGGGTTGCCGTGGAAATTGGTTTTGAAGTTGTTGCCCCGAGTTACAGGATTGCTGAACCGGTTGTCCCCTCAGGGCCCTGGCAGGATCTCTTGAAAAAGGTTTTTTCTTCTTCTCAATTGATTGATTCCTCCCCGATTATCCAAGGTGTTCGGGCCATCAAAACCCCTTATGAGATTGAGAAGCTCCGGATCGCCAATGAAATAGCGGAGAAGGGGATTTTGGAGGGGATCTCGAATATTAAAGCGGGGATGACCGAGGTCCAATTGGGAGCCCTTATTGAGCACTGGATAAGGGCGAATGGCCCGGGCTACAAGGGAGCCAGGCTGGTAAGGGCGGAAGTGGAGGTTGGCGCTGGCCCCGTGGGAAGTACGAAAGGAACCCTGCTCGTTCCCTCCACCCCCTATTCCTTCAAAGAGGGGGACTTGGTAATGATCGAGGTTGCCACCATGGTCGACGGTTACTTTTCGGATTTGACCTACATGGCTGTTGTGGGGACCCCAAACCCCCGACAGAAAGAGGTGTACAATTCCCTTCTTGAAGCACAAAAAGCCGCGGCCAAAGAAATGTACGAGGGGAATCCCTGGGAGGCTCCGGACACTGCTGCCCGGAAGGTACTGGAGAAAGCTGGTTTAAAGGAGTTTTTTGTTCATATTACTGGCCACGGATTGGGCTTCAGATACCATGAATCGATGCCAATCCTTGCCCCAGGAGCACAAGGAGTCTTGGCGCTGGGGAACGTCTGCAGCATTGAGCCCGGGATTTACATTCCCGGTTTTGGGGGTTTGAGAATTGAGGATGATGTTGTGGTGGGGGAGAAAGGGCCAGTATTCCTTTCCACCCCGCGGGAACCCTGGTAAAAAGCTTTAAAAAGGAGGGAGTAATGGCAAATCGTTTTGTGAACCAAGTTGTGATCGTCACGGGGGGAGCCAAAGGAATTGGATGGGGAATTGCCAAAGTCTTCAGCCAGGAAGGGGCAAAGGTGGTTATTGCTGACTGGGACGAAACGAACGGACCCAAAGCGGCAGAAGAGCTCCGAAAGAATGGAGGAGAGGCCCTCTATGTGAGGTGCGATGTCTCCCAGGAGGAGCAAGTAAAGGCCATGGTGGAACAGACCATCCAGACTTTTGGCCGGATTGATGTCCTGGTCAATAACGCTGGGGTGGGAATTTACAAGTCTATTCTGGACGCCTCCAGCCAGGACTGGGATCTCTGTTTGAGCGTCAACTTGAAGGGCGTTTTTCTCTGCTCCAAGTACGTTATCCCTTACATGCAGAAACAGGGAAAAGGGAACATCATCAATATCTCCTCTGTACACTCTTTCCAGACTGTGAATGGGGTGGCTCCCTATGCAGCCTCCAAAGGTGGGATCACCGCTTTGACCAGGAACATGGCCATTGATTATGGCCCAACGATTCGCGTGAACTCCATTGCACCGGGTTGGGTCCTTACCCCCTTGATTCAGAGCATTTTTGACAGCTACCCGGATCCCGAAGCTCAGAGAAAGGCCGTAGAGCAGCGCCAGATAATGAAGAGGATTGGGCAACCGGAGGATATCGGTTATGCTGCGGCATTCTTAGCCAGTGACGAAGCCTCTTTTATTACCGGTACCCAGCTCTTCGTTGACGGAGGGTTAACTGCCCAGCTGGAGACCTGGTAATTTTCGGAGCGGCAAAATGGAGAACAGGGGATTAACATTTAACATTTTGAAAGACGATCTCGGTAGATTTTCGGGAAAAGGTCCTGTTTTTGTCACCTTTGGTGAGACGATGGTCCGGGACACCCCAGCGGACATGCAAAGACTCGAAAGAACCGGGAGCATATATGTTTCTTTAGCGGGGAGTGAATTTACCGTCGCGGTCCTTCTTGGCCGGTTCGGAATTCCCTCCGCTTACATTACCCGGGTTCCAGATAATCCCTACGGTTGGATGCTCCGTGATACTGCGAGGAGCAATGGGGTAGATACGCGGTTCATCGTCTGGGGCAATAAAGCGGAACCCATGGGAAGGTTGTTATATGAAATCGGGCGGACTCCTCGGAAAAGCGTGGGTTGGTATCAAAGGATGTTTTCCGCAGCGAGCAGGCTGGGCCCTGGAATGGTGAAGTGGGAAGAGGCTCTAAAGGACTGCGAGATCTTTCACACTTCAGGGATCACTTTTGGCCTTGCCTTCCACAGCAAATATGAAAAAAACTTCTTGCTTGAGGCTTTTGAGGAAGCCCTTTCCTTTAAGCCTTCAAATTGCAAGGTGGGACTGGATTTTAATTTCAGGGCAACCCTTTGGCCTGCCGAGAAGTGTAAAGAGGTAATGACCCCTTTGGTAAAAAACCACGTGGATATCTTAATCACTACCATTGAAGACATGGCAACAGTCTACGGTTTTCCCTGCGGAAGGTATTCGCCCGAGGAAATCGACAAGGGGGAAATGGGGGAAATTTCTGACGATGACCTTAAATCCCTTGCTACGCGCTTGGGAGAGTTTTTCGATCTCTCCATTGTGGCCATCACTATCAGGTATCCTGATTCCTTCGAGGAAAATCGGTGGGAGAGCGCAGTTATGGACAACCAAGGAAATTTCTTCCGTTCACCCCAGGTAAAGTCAATAACTTTGTTAGATCGATTAGGAGGAGGTGATACTTGGAACGGAGGATTTTACTACGGTTTGTTAACGTCTGGTTTTGGGCCAGAGGGGCTTGAGAAAGGCCTTCTGGTAGGGGATGCAGCCACCCGGATTAAACAGACACTGATGTTCGATCTACCCATCATCACCAAGAACGAAGTTCAAGAGATTCTCAAAGCGGATGTTGAGGGTGGGGGGAAAAGGGTCTCCCGCTAATCCGGGCTGTGTCTTGAGGAAAAGGAGGAAAAATTTTAATTTAAAGGAGGAAAAAGTGGAAAGAAAAGCAGTAAAAATTCTGTTTGTGGTCCTCTTGATTGCCACCTTCCTTGTGGGATGCTCTTCCGCTCCTTCAACCACGCCCACTTCAACCGCTCCTTCGGAGAGCCAAACTCCTACCCCTAAACCCAGTGTTTCCAACGAGGAGTACATTTATGTCTCCTGCATGGGAAACCTCGAGTTCTTCAACGCCCACAAATATGGATGGAAATGGGCGGGGGAAGTTCTTGGAGTTAAGACCACCTATGTCGGACCTGCGGAATACGACTTGAATGCCATGGTAGCTGCCTTCGACCAGGCAATTGCCAAGAAACCAGCAGGAATTTGCGTTTTCGCGGTGGAACCGGTTCTTGAACCAGAGATCAACAAGGCAGTTGAAAATGGAATCCCTGTGGTCACCATCCTGGGAGATCTTCCCAACTCCAAGAGGCTAGCTTTTGTTGGCTCTCACCAGTACGATCTTGGATACGTTGGCGGAAAGAAACTCGCGGAGGCTTTGGGAGGAAAAGGAAAGGTTGCCATCCTGAGCATCCCTGGAGTTCAAATGTTCGACGATCGAGAGCAGGGTTACAGAGCCGCTTTCGCAGAGTATCCGGGGATCGAAGTGGTCCAGGTTGGCGACACCAAGGCAGATACCGTTACTGCCATCAGTGTTGCCAAGGACATCCTTCAGCGCTACCCTGACCTCTCTGCTTTTGTGGGGACCGACTCCACGGGAGGAATTGGCGCGGCCACCGCTGTGAAGGAAGCCGGCAAGGTTGGGCAGGTAAAGACGGTTGCCATGGACCGGAACTCTGACGTCCTCCAGGCTATTCAAGACGGGATTCTCACTGGCACCGTCGCCCAGGACGACGCGGCGATGGCATACTGGGCCCTTCTTGTGCTCTACAATTACAACCACCACCAAGCTCCTCTTACCAGTGATAACGCCAAAGCCGGCGCTCGAACCGGGCCCACGGTCGTTTATATGTCCGTTAACTACATCGATAAGAGCAATCTCCAGTACTACCTTGAGGCTAACAAACTCTATCTTCCTTAATCGTTGATTAATGCCCCGGGGGAAGGGTCTTCCTTCCCCCGGGGGAAAGAGATAATTTGAGGTTTTGGAATGGAAGAGGTTCTTAGGGCAGAGCATATTTCAAAAAGATTTCCTGGCGTTTTGGCGGTTGACGACGTTAGTTTTTCCCTCAATCGGGGGGAAATCCTGGCTTTAATTGGGGAAAACGGGGCAGGTAAGAGCACTCTTTCTTTAATTTTAAGCGGGATTCATAAGCCCGATAGCGGGAGTATTTTCCTCGAAGGGAAGAAAATTTCATTCAACGCCCCGGTCGATGCGATTCATGCCGGAATTGCAATGGTTTTCCAGGAACTTTCCCTTGTGGGGAGCCTTTCTGTTGCCGAGAACATCTTTGCCAACAGGCAACCCGTGGGAGTTGGGGGTAAGATAAGGTGGGATGAACTTTATAAGAGAACAAAGGAATTTCTGGGGCGTTTCGACCTTGACCTGAACCCCCGTCTTCAGGTCAAGTTTCTCTCCATGGGGCAGCAACAAATCCTGGAAATTCTTAAGGCAATCTCCATTAATCCCAAGGTTTTAATCCTTGACGAACCCACTTCCTCTCTTGCGGAATCGGAGGTGGCCTACCTTTTTGAGAACATCCGGAAGCTTCAGAAACAGGGGATTTCCATCATTTACATCACCCACAAACTATCGGAGGTTTTCAGAATTGCGGATCGGGTAATCGTCATGCGGGATGGGAAGCATGTGGGGACCTGTCCGGTTTCCGAAGTGACGGAAAATGACCTGGTTTCCATGATGGTTGGAAGGAAGATCACAAGTTTGTACGGGGATGTGGCAAAAACAGATGGAGAGGAATATTTCAAGGTTCAGAGGTTTTCCCGAAGAGGAGCATTTCATGATGTTTCCTTTTCCCTCAAAAAGGGGGAAATTCTCGGGTTCTTTGGTTTAGTTGGTGCGGGGCGGAGCGAACTGGCCCGGGCAATAGTAGGGGCTTTCCCAAAGGACTCGGGGAATGTCTTCCTCGATGGCAGGGAGGTTTTTATTAAGAACCCCTCGGATGCCATTCATCAGGGAATCGCGTACCTCACCGAGGACCGGAAGGGCGATGGCTTGTACCTTGGGATGAGCGTGAAGGACAACCTTGTTGCCCCTTCCCTTCCGAGGTTTTTAAAATATAAGAGTTTCTTGGATTTTCGGCGAATTGAAGAATTCTCCCAGAAATCCGTTCAGGAGTTCTCCATCGTAACCCCTTCTTTGAACAAGAAAATCTCCAACCTCTCCGGAGGGAATCAACAGAAGTGTCTGATTGCCATGTGGATGGGGACAAACCCCAAGGTCGTTCTCTTCGACGAACCCACCAGGGGAGTGGATGTGGGAGCAAGAGCGGAAATTTACCACAAGCTCCGGGAGATGGCCAGTACCGGTGTTGGGGTCGTAATGATTTCGTCTGACCTCCCTGAACTGATAGGGATGTGTGATCGGATCATCGTCATGCACCATGGCCACATCACCGGAGAACTTAAAAGAGGGGAATTTTCTGAGGAGAGGATCATGGCATATGCAGCAGGAATTACCCCCAGGGAAAATATTCCACAAGAGGTGACTTATGGCTAAGGAAGAAGCGGGAATTTTAAAATCTCTTAGAGCTATTGTGGCTTTTCGGGAATTTGCCTTAATAATCGTTATTGTCATTTTCGGCTTCGCCATGTCTCTGGCTTCTCCCGTATTCCTCACAATGCAAAATATCGAGGCGATACTCCTCGCCCTCTCTGTTGAAGCAACAATCGCCGTGGGGATGGTGAATCTATTAATCTCGGGGGGCCTAGATTTATCAGTTGGTTCTACGCTTGCTTTTACAGGGGTGGTGACGGGTTTAGCTTTGAATGCCGGAACCCCGGTTGTCCTTTCCATAATCCTCGGCCTCCTTGCTGCTTTAGGGGTAGGGTTCGTTAACGGTTTTCTGGTCTCAAAGATGAAAATCAACCCCTTTATCGTTACCCTGGGGACGAACATGGCTGTTCGAGGCCTCCTCCTGGTCCTTGCCCAGGGCCGGGCTGTCCTGAATCTTCCCCCGGAGTTCACCGTGATAGGGCAGGGTAGGCTTTTCGGAATCCAGTATCCGATATACGTGATGCTGGCTTTAGTGATTATCGGTGATTTTCTTGTCCGGAATACCCGCTTCTTCCGGCAGAATTATTACATTGGGAGCAACGAAAGGGCTGCGAGGTTCTCAGGGATCAACGTTGATTTAGTGAAAGTCATCAATTATTGCATTGTAGCCCTTCTTGCGGGAGTAGCAGGGCTAATGATAACTGCTCGTTTTGGCTCAGCTTCCGTGACCGTTGGAAGTGGGCTTGAGCTTCGGGTAATCACGGCCACGATCATTGGAGGAGCCAGTTTGAGCGGAGGGGAGGGTTCCGTCCTCGGAGCTTTCCTCGGGGCCTTATTTATGGGGATCCTGGCCAACGCCTTAAACCTCCTGGGGGTGGATGTCTACTGGCAAAACTTAATAACCGGATTGATCCTCATTAGCGCCGTGGTGATCGATGTGATAAACGAAAGGAGAAAGAGTCAAGCCCAATCTCAAAGGTAAAAAAGAGGATTCACTCAAAGAGCCCAACTCTGAAATACCGGGTTGGGCTTTTTTTCTCTGGAAGAAATTTGGTGCCAGATGGTAATCCCTGCTGTTGAATTTTTCATTTAAGGTTCATAAAATGAGGTTTGAGCAAAATAGGATTGACCTTTTTTCTTGCTCTTGCGCCCATAGCTCAATTGGATAGAGCGACAGACTACGGATCTGTAGGTTGCGGGTTCGAGGGCAAAATTGGCCAAAATTAGTATGGATGC
>JANLFL010000007.1 GCA_024655965.1 Caldisericota bacterium
AAAGGGTCTCCAATAGGGTTGGCGGAATACACCACTGAATTTCCCAAAAAGGGGAAAAAAAGAGACACTGCTAGTAGAACAGAAATAATCCTTGCAACGATTTTAAGCCTCATCTGATCCTCCTTGAAAATATTTTTTGCCTGACCTGGAAAAGAAATTGTCTCTGGGTTTTTCTGAAAGCTTACCTCATGGCACTGGAAATTGTAAGAGCGGTATCCATCAAAAGGGGCAGGAAAAATGAAATCCTCTCTTCTCCAAACCGGATTGAAGGGCCCGAAAGGCTGATTGCTGCAACAATGCCCCCCTCCCCGTTTTTTATTCCCGCGGCTACGCAACATGCACCGAATTCGAATTCTTCAATATCCCTGGCCCAATTTCTTTTCCTTATTTCTTCAAGTTGTTCAAGGAGAATTTTGGGATCTGTAATGGTTTTTGCAGTGTAAGGTTTCAGAGGATTTTTAATATAATTCTTAAGCTCCTCAGGATTTAAGCCAGAAAGCAGGATTTTCCCAAGGGCAGTTGCATGTAATGGGACTCTCCTCCCAAGTTCGGTAATCACCCTCAAAGTATAGGTCTGAGCGGGAATTTGCTCTAAATAAATCGCTTCGTAACTATCCCTTATCGCGAGATTGACTGTCTCTCCTGTCCTATCCCTGAGGGTTTCTAGAGGACCCCTTGCCACGCTCCGGAGAAATACAAGAAAGGGGATTGAATTACCGATTTCAAAGGCTCGAAAACCGAGAGAATATTTGTTGGTCTTAGGGTCTTGCTGCACTAACCTATGGTTTTCCAAAGCCTTTAATAATCGATAAGTGGTACTTGGCTCAAGAAAAACTCTCCGGGAAATTTCAACTAGCCCTAACTCATATCTTGAATCAGCAATGACCTCCAGAATCTGAAGCGCCCTATCAACTGATTGAACTGTGGACTTTCCCCCAGCTCTCTTCATTTTATTCACCCCAGATTATCTTATATTTCAATCCCGTTTCTTTTCCATAAATTTTTTGCCTCTTTTAAGCATTCTGCTTTAATTTCATCTTCGTTCCCAGTGGTTAATCTTCCGCCGAAAACCACTGGTCTGCCATCAACGAAAACATGTTCAACTTGCCTGCCTTGCCAGGTCGAGCACAGGAAGGAAATCAAGGAAGATGGCATCACCGGAGTTGGTGAGTCAGGATCAATTACAATGAGGTCTGCTTTCTTCCCCTCTTTCAAGCTTCCAATTTCGTTTAAAAGACCCATTGCCTTCGCACCGTTGCGGATGGCAATGTCCAAGGCTTGAAAGGGAGGGATAAGCATGGGATTTGCATTATGCGCCTTGTGAATCAAATACATGTAACGGAAATATTCCGAAATGTCCAGTGTGAAGAAACAATCATGTCCCAAACCAACGTTAAGACCAATTTCAAGCATGTGGGGAACATTCGCCACACCATTCCCCCCCAAGGAGTTAGTCATTGGGGTATGAGCGACGTTGACATTGTTTCTCCGGAAAATCTCAAAATCCTCATCGGAAAGATCGATACAATGGACGGCAATAGTATCAGATCCAAGGACTCCGCACTCCTCGAGCACTTGGGGTGCAGACTTGCCAAACTTTTCCACCAGAAAGGCTCTCGGAATCTCTGCAACATGGATTTGAATTCCGCACTTGAATCTATCTGCCAGTTCCCGGGCCTTCTTCAAAGTATTGAAGGAGTTTGTATAGGCTTCGTGGATTGCCAGTCTCCCCTCAATACGACCGCCATTTTTGGGAGGAAACCGGGAGAGGAAATTAAAGTTTTCCTCCAGCCCCTTTTCCGCCATTTCAGGGGATAATTTTTCAAGAATGGAGACGCCGGGAATTCTTTCCGTTACTTCGAATCCTATTTGGGCTCTAATCCCAATTTCATCAACCGCCATGGCTGAGGCTTCTAGGGGGGAGGGGGTTTTCCCAAGAGCGTTTGGTCCTTCAACAATTTCGCAAACAGTGGTTGTTCCGCTCTTTAGCATCTTCATCGCGGCATACCTGGTCGCTGCATAAATACCTTCAGGGGTAGTAATGTCTTCTAACCACTCCCAGCCCATTTTTTGTAGCATATCCCAGAAACTTTTTAATTGGGAAAAGTCAACCGGCATATTATGACCAAGGACATAAGGCATATGAGTATGGATACAAACGAAACCGGGCATAATAATTTTCCCATCTGCCTGGACCACTTGCCGGGGAGCTGAAATCTTCTGTTCAACCTCCTCCGTGGTGCCAACCGCCTCGATTTCATTCCCCGTTATTGCCACTGCACCGTTGGGAATAATCCTTCCACTTAGGGCGTCCGGCTCCATTGTCATGATTAAACCACCCTTGATTAAAAAATCAGTCATTAAATTCGCCTCCTTCTTTGGATATAAAAGATTCCAAAATCACTTCCGGCTTTAAGGGGATTTGTCGAACAGGAAGTCCAATGGCATCGGAAACAGCGTTAACAAAAGCAGCTGCGGCTCCAGCAAGAGGTGGTTCCCCAATCCCTTTAGCCCCGAAAGGACCATTCGGGTTTGGGTCTTCCACAAAAAGGGCTTTTGTTGGAATCCTGTCTTTAATGGTCGGGATCCAGTAATCGCTGAAATTGGGGTTAGCGACAAGGCCATTTTTTACTACTAGCTCCTCAAGGTGGGCAAATCCCAAACCCATTAGTGATGCTCCCTCAACCTGGCCTTCAACTCCCAAGCGGTTGATGATCTTCCCCACGTCGTGGCATGCGATGTGCCGGATAACCTTGACCTTTCCCGTCCAAACATCCACTTCCACTTCCATAAAATGGGTTCCGTAATTGTAGGCAATATAGATGTCTCCTTGGTGCGTTTCATGGTCATAACGTGATTCCGGGGCTTTGTAAATGGCCAAGTTCATCAAGGGGAAGCCTGTCCAATATGCCGCAGTTGCCACCTGGGAAATAGGTATACGAACCGATGGATTTTCAATGGACCAGGCAAAGTCTTCCTTGAAAACAATTTTTGAAGGGTCTGTTTTGAGCATTAAAGAGGCCATTTTGGCAAGTGAATCCCTGACTGCCATTGAAGCCATTTCAACCGCTTTTCCGCACGTCGCAGTGGACCTTGAGGCGACGGTGACCCCGGAATCATGGACTAAATCAGTGTCAACTTGCCTTACCGTGACATTGTCGATGCTCAGGCCTAGGACCTCTGCCGCAATTTGAGCATAGACCGTTCTGCTTCCCTGGCCCATTTCCGAAAGACCCACGTTGATGACCGCGCTCCCGTCTTGAATCATTTGCACTGAAGCGCTTGTAACGTCAATTCCTTCAGCCCCGTTTGAAATCCCTTGAAGCAAACAAGCGATGCCTACTCCTCTACGATAGCGCTGATTTTTATAACCCTTTGCGTCCTCTAAAGGAGCTGGCCATTTAACCTCATCCTCCACTTTATTAATCGTTTCAATCAACCCCACGGAGGAATCGAATACCTGCCCCGTAGCGTTTTGATCTCCGGGACGGAGGGCATTTTGTTTTCTTATCCGTAGGCGGTCAATTCCCAGCTTCCTCGCCAGCTCATCGACTTGGGCTTCTGAAGCGAAAGTCACTTGGGGAACACCAAAACCTCTCATCGCCCCAGAATAAATTTTATTGGTATAAACTGCCATTGAAGTGACATCGAGATTAGGAATTCTGTATGGCCCAGCAGCATGGATCAAAGTTTTCATAACCACGAAAGGGCTTTCTGATGCGTAAGCTCCGCCATCAAGAACGATTTCAATTTTTCGAGCAACCAGTGTACCGTCCCTTTTGGCTCCAGTTTTTATACGGATGATAGAGGGATGCCTTACATTCGCCTGGGTCATGACTTCTTCCCTAGTGTGGACCATCTTGACCGGCCTCATTAACTTTAAAGCGGCCACCCCCGCAAGACAGCCCATTTCGGTAGCAACATCATCCTTTCCCCCGAAAGAGCCACCAACAAATGGTTGGAGCACCCGCACCTTCGAAGCTGGAAGCCCGAGGTTAGCAGCAATGTGAAGGCGAAGATGGAATGGAGATTGGCAAGAGGCGTAGACGGTAATTCTACCATCATTCTCCGGCACAACCACGACGGCTTCTGGCTCGAGATAAGCGTGCTCTTGGATTGAAGAACGATATTCGGTCTCCAGGATAACATCGCTCTCTTTAAACCCGTCTTCGATATTACCTTTGACAAGCCTCCTCTTAAAAATGAGATTCCCCTCAGGATGAATTTTTCTATCATCCTGATTTAAAGCATCTTCAGGTTCGAGTATGGGCTCGATCGGTTCGATTTCAACCTCAATTAAAGAAGTTGCCTTCTCTGCCTGTTCCCTGGTTTCAGCAACCACCAGGGCTAAGCCATCCCCTTGATATCTTATCTGGTCGGTAACTAACAAAGGCTGGTCATAAGGAGGGAGAACGCCAATCTTATTCGGACCCGGGATGTCTGAGGGCAAGATAACAGCAAGAACGCCATCGCATTTTTTCGCTTTTTCCACATCCAATTTTTTCAAAAAACCGGATGGCACGCCTGCGGCTTTTTTCACCGCAAAAACCATCCCCGGAAAGACGAGGTCCCCTGCGAACTTCGCTTTGCCGGTTACCAGTTCGTATCCATCTTTCTTAGGAATTCTTTTTCCAATGAAGGAATCATCTCCGAATGTTTCCTTATTCCTTAGACCTTCCTGGCCCATGGCGGCTTCTTGAACAGCTTTAACTATCTTGTTGTAACCGGTGCACCTGCACAGGTTGCCAGTAAGGGCCTCAAGGATTTCCGCCTCTTCGGGGGATTTTTTCCGATCGAGCAAACTCTTGGCCGAAAGGATAATACCAGGGGTGCAAAAACCGCATTGGACAGCCCCCTCTTTAAGAAAGGATTCCTGAAGTGGATGAAGGGATCCCTCAAAAGATAACCCCTCAATCGTCTGTACATTTTGCCCTTCAAGTTTATCCGCCAAAAGGAGGCAGGAAGCAACAGGCTCTCCATTTAAAAGGATTGTGCAGGCACCACATTCTCCTCTGCCGCAACCTTCTTTGGTTCCGGTTAAACCGAGCCTTTCTCTGAGTACGTCAATTGCCCGGGCCCCGCTGTTAAATTCAACGGTGGTCATTTTCCCGTTTAAGGTGAAACTAATTCTCTTCATTTCCCTACCCCCTTAAGGATTTTGAACCTGGGAGAGAATGTCAAGGATTATCGCTCTCATTAAAGCCCTTCTGTATTTATCTCCGGCCCTGATATCCGAAATTGGTTTAATGTCCTCCTGAACTGCAGAAAAGACGCTTTCGGGAA
This sequence comes from Caldisericota bacterium, assembly GCA_024655965.1. Lineage (GTDB taxonomy): Bacteria > Caldisericota > JANLFM01 > JANLFM01 > JANLFM01 > JANLFM01. Next base: position 5,284 of record JANLFL010000007.1, read on the forward strand.
TATTCCTGATATCGGAACCCTCCAAGGCTTCTTCGGTGTGCTTAGCCCTAATAGGAGTGGGGGCAACGGAGCCAAAAGCCATACGTACTTCAGTTATTTTGAACTCTCTTTTAAAACAGGAAAGCGCCCCATTGACCTGGGAAATAATCATCCCATTCCGTCCTCCAATTTTGGAAAAGCCGGTCTTTTTTTGCAAAACCCTTTTTGGTAGCCTAATTACCGTCAAAATTTCGTCATCGGCTCTTATGGTCCTTTTGGGGCCAGTAAAAAAGGAATCAAGGGGAACAACCCTCGTCCCTCTCCAAGATTGAAGTACTAGTTCAGCTTCGAGGACCAAAAGGGGAGTTAGCGTATCTCCGCTTGGAGAAGCGTTACAAATATTTCCTCCTATTGTGCCCAAATTCCTGATCTGGGGGGACCCTACCCAACCTGCCCCTTTTCGTAGGCATTCAGGTAAGATTTCGCAGTCCACGATTTCTTTTAGCTTAGTGGATGCCCCAATCTCGATGAAATCTTCCTTCTCGCTGATACCTTGAAGTTCATTTAGTTGCGATAGGTCCACCAATTTTTGGGGTTGAAAAAGACCATCTTTTATCAATAGGACCAGGTCTGTCCCCCCCGCGAGGGGGGAGGCACCTGGCTCTCTCAGAGCCATTAATGCCTCCTCCAAGTTTGCGGGTTTAAAATATTCGGGCATTATGCAAATTCAAAATGGAACGGTGGTGGCCATGGTCAAAGCCATAATGGCTTTTTGCACATGAAGCCGGTTCTCCGCCTGGTCGAAAATGATGCTCTTTGGGCTATTCAATACCTCGTCTGTAACCTCAGTATTGCGGGAAATTGGCATGCAGTGCATAACCATGGCATCTTTTTTAGCCATATCTACGACTTTCTTGGTCACGCACCAGGTATCTTTCAGAGCCTCTTTCTTCTTCTGAAATTCCGCGTCTCCCTGGAAATGGGTCTCTAATCCCTTGGCGAACATCTCCGGGGATACCCAGGAATACACGTTGATGAAATCGGCCCCAGTAACCGCTTCCTCATAGGAGCGAACAATGGAGATTTTTGCTCCAGATAGGTCAGCATATTCTCTGGCTTTTTGGAAAATCTCCATATCCGGATCGAAACCCTCAGGACAGGCCACCGCTAATTCAAAGCCAAGCTTTGCAGCCATCAAAACAGTCGAATTAGTCAAGCCAGCGGGGGGATTGGCTGTCCTGTATCCCCAAACAAATGCCACCTTGATGTTTTTCAAATCGCCTTTCTTCTCCAGCATGGTCATGGCGTCAGCAAACGCCTGGCATGGGTGTTCCACAGGGCTAGAGGCATTGATTACTGGAATATCAGCATATTCTGCCGCGGAAAGCTGACGGGCCTGGCCAATTGACCTGTAGGCAATCCCATCACAGTAACGCGAGATAACCTTGATTGTATCGTGCCAGTCCTCCTCTTGCGCTTCTCCCACCCATAATCGATGGGAGTCGAGCCATAGCATGTGACCTCCTAACTGTTGAACCCCTGTCTCAAAAGAGATGCTGGTGCGGGTAGAAGGAGTTTCAAAAATGGCAGCAAGGCTCTTCCCCAGAAGAAGGGGGGTGTACCTTCCCATTTTGAGCTCTCTCTTCAATTGCCTTCCAACGTCGATGATAAATTCGATTTCCTCCTTTGAGAAGTCGTCGATCGAGATGCAGTCTCTTCCTTTTAAATTAAGCATCTCAAAACCTCCTTTTTTTGCTTATTTGACATGGAGCAGTGCCTGCTCCAAGGTCCAGGCCTCATGAACAATACCTACAATTGCCCGAGTCATTTTCTTTGTTCTTCCACCCTGCCAGATGTTTCGGCCGATTGCCACCCCAGCCCCACCTACCTCCAGAGACTCAATAATGGTCTTGAATAGTGCTTCCTCATCTTCCGTTTTTTCTCCCCCAAGGATGACGATGGGAATGGGGCATCCTTCAACAACTTTTTTAAAAGTTTCCGGGGAACCGGTATAGTATGTTTTGATAATGTCCGCTCCAAGTTCTTGGGCCATCCTTGAAGCCACCTGAATTCCTGAAGGGTCCGCGGAGCCCTTAAGAGGATTCCCATAAAGCGACCCTTTTGCCATTGCTTCAATCATAAGGGGAACCCCCCACAACTCGCATTGATCGGAGATCAAGGAAGCATTTCTGATAAACTCCCCCTCCCGCTCGTGTCCAAATTTAACCGTCACCGCTACCCCTATCGCACCCAATCGCAAAGCGGCTTCCACGGAAGAGATCAGCTCTTCTTCAAAGGTCCCCCTTAAAACAGTGAAACCACCAGTCAACCTCATGATAATCCCTGTTTCTCGCCTCCAGGCACCCTCGCTTCTCTGGACAAAGCCCCTAGTTGTCAATACGGCATCAGCTCCACCATCGATTGCGTCTTTGATTGTCTGATATGGATTTTCAATTCCGGGCATTGGCCCAGCGATAGCCCCGTGATCCAGGGCAACGATCACCGTCCTATTGTCTTCTCTAAAGATGGAATTCATTCTGATTTGTTTTCCGGTATGCACTCTCTTCCTCCATAAATTTATTTTTCAAATCATTAATAGCCCCAAAAAAACCCTGGGTTTCTTCGAGCAATGACTTGTATATTTCGAAAAATTGACTGTAAAGCTCAAAATTCCTTAGGTTAGGTTTGACCACTTGTTCAATTTTGACCATGTTTTCAACTGCTTCTTCGATCTTGGAATACCAGCCCAAAGACACCGCACCAAGAACTGCACCACCAAGGGGCTCCGATTCTCTCACCTCCGGAAGAAGGAACGGTTTTCCAGTGATGTCCGCCTTAATTTGAGTCCATTCCTTACTTTGTGCCTGTTTCCCGGTGCTCCTCACTTCGTTTACGGCGAGTGAATTTCTCTCAAAAATTTCAATAATTTGCCTGATGGCAAAACCGCAACCCTCCAAAACAGACCTCAGAATATCTTCCGGCCTATGGTTTAACCCCAAACCAAAGATAGCCCCTCTCGTAAACGGTCTCCAAAAAGGGCTTCTTTCCCCCGCTAGGTGTGGGATAAAGATCAATCCTTTAGAGCCAGGCGGGGAATCAAGTGTAGATTTAATAATATCCTCGTAGGGGCGACTCTCCATTCCCAGCAAATTTTTTACCTTTTCCAGGGATTTGCCAGTGGTGGAAATCAAGCCTGAAATATTCCAAAACCCTTCGATAAAGTGAGGAAGAGTAATCAACCCATCGATCTCAACTTTTTTTGGAATACATAGGTTAATACCTTGACTTGTCCCCCCCCTATCACAAACGATGCCCGGCTTAATTGTCCCGGTTCCCAGCCAGGATTCAATAAAATCCGGCAACCCCAGGATAACAGGAGTGCCTTCAGGAATTTCAAATTCCGCTGAACCTTCAGGGGTCACTACACCAACTACAGTCCCGCAAGGGACAAACTCTGGCCAAAAATCATGGGGAACCCCAAACCGGCTCATTAAATTTCGATCCCAAATGATCTCGGAAAAACCGGCCTGCGGAATTCCGGAAAACATCTTTCCTGTTAAGCGCAGAATCAGGTATTCTGGGCAAGGCAAGAAGAAGCGAACCTTATTTTTAAAATCTGGACTGCTTAAAACCCAAAGGGCTTTGGGCATGTAGAAAGAGGAATCAATAAATCTTCCGGATTCCTTGCTCAAGCTATCAGCCTCTTTAAAAGCCCTTCGGTCCATCCAAGAAATCGCATTCCCTAAGGGAACTTTTTTTTCATCGAGGATGACTAATGTGGGTCCTTGTCCCCCAATTATCAGGGCTTCCGGAAATGATCTGGATTTTTGAAAGAGCGCTTTTGCGCACTCCTTTAAAGAGCGCTCCCATTCACGGGGGTCTGCCTCAACGAAACCTTCCTTTAAAAAACGAAGGTTGTGAGGAAAATGGGCTTCCCCAAGGACTTTCCCTCCAGGGAGGACCTCCAGGGATTTTACGCTAGAAGTCCCTATATCAAAAGCCCAAATTGACCTCTTCCTCATCTTCCCTCATTTCGAAAAATCAAGGACGACCCTATATGATTCAGGCTTGCCGGCTTTTTCGATAGCCGCTGTCGCTTGCTCTGGGCCAAAAACAGAACTTACTAAAGGGGAAAGGTCAATTAACCCGTTAGAAAGAATTTTGGTGGCGATCAAGAAATCTTTCTCTGAACGACCTTCCACCCCAACTACCGAAATTTCCGACCGATGAAGGTAATTTGCGTTTACCGGAATATCGAACTCCTCCGAATAGGCGGAATAAACGGCTAACCTGCCACCCTTCCTCACTACCTTAGCGGCATTCCTAAAAGCTTCCTCAGTTGGAGCGGTGATAATTGCTGCATCAACTCCCCTTCCATCAGTATGCTTTAATACTTCATTTTTCATTTCTTCGGGGTTGAATGTTATTGGAAAGTCAGCCCCGAGGGCTACTGCCTTATCAAGCCGGCTTTTGATTGGATCAACCACAAAAACCCTGGTTCCCATTGTCTTTGCCAGAAGAACATGAATTAGCCCCATCGTGCCCGCTCCGACCACAAGCAAGTCCTCTCCAAGTTCAATGTTGATGGCCCTCAAGGAATGAACACAGCACGAAAGGGGCTCCGAAAGAGCCGCAATTTCGAAGGGAACTGAACCCGAAACTTTGAAGCACTGCTTTGTTTTAACCACAATGTATTCAGAGAAACCCCCGAGAGTTTGAACATCCTTGGAAAACCTGAAAGCACAATGGTTACTCTGTCCAACCCGGCACCAATAACATTCTCCACAGCGGTAAATCAAGTCCAAAGCCACCTTTTCCCCAGGTTTTAAGTCGGTAATGGAACCTGGTCCGACCTCTACAACCTCTCCCGCGGCTTCATGACCGGGGACAATGGGGTAATAGATTCGCATTGAACCCCTGAACAACCTTTGTTCGAGAGTGCAGATTGCACATGCTTTTACCCGAACAAGGGCTTCTCCTTTTCCGGGTTCAGGCTTTTCAGCCTCAACTATTCTTAAATCGTTTGGCGCAAACAGCTTTAATTGTTTCATTCTCACTTCTCCTCTTTACCTTCGTCCAAAATATTTTTGGAGCTTTCATCATCGGGAACCACTGCCGGGACTTTTTTCAAGGCGAATTTAGTGCGCAATCCTTTTTCAAAAAGAGAGTAGAAAATCATTGCAAGGACGGTAACAAAAAAGGGCATCCCTAAAAGCAATCCGGAAGGGATATTGGAAGTGGCCTGCAAAAAATTACTGAGATATTCGACAAATCCGAAAATCACCGAGCCGATAAGCAATCCAACGGGCTTCTGGTTTCCCAGATATATAATGACCAGAGCAATCCATCCCCTTCCCGAAGATACATTGGGTACAAATGCCCCCAGGGAAAGTGAAAGAAAGCCTCCCGCAAGACCGCAGGTAAAACCAGAAATCAAAAGAGAAAAAAGCTGCATTCTCCTTGGTTCAAGGCCCAAGGACTTTGCGGCTTCAAAATCCACTCCTGTTGCTCTAAGCCTAATTCCGAATGGAGTCCGGTAAATAACAACGGAAGCTAATATTAGAACGAACCACGAGATATAAACCAGAATATTATGCCCAGAAAGAATATTACCCAAAACGGGTATTGAATTCAGGACCGGGATATCAATGGTGGGTAACCGTGGCATGTTTGGAAAAGTGACTGAGCCTGTTTGTCCGAAAATTTGTTGCGAAAGCACTATCGATAAGCTTCCAGCTAAGAGATTGGTTGCCAGACCTGAAATAAAAATGTTCGCTCTTAAGTAAAGCCCGATAAAGCCAAAAATAAGGGTCAATATCAATGTGGAGATAATTCCCAGCAACAAACCAAGAAAAATGTTACCCGTAAATACGGAAAAAAGGATTGAGAAAAAGGCTGAATTGAGCATTAAGCCTTCAAGGGCAATGTTCAGGACACCGGCAAGAGCGGAGAACAGGCCTCCAGTTGCTGCCAGTAGGAGAGGTGTCATTATGGAAATAGTTTGTTTAATTAACGGAATATCGGACATTACCTTAACCTCTTTTTGAAGAAAGAAAATGCTGCTTCCGCAGTCACCAAGTAGAAGATCACCGAACTGATGATCCCCACAATTTCATAGGTCAAATCCGAATTGATCATGGAAACTTGAGCTCCGGATTGAAGATAAGCGTAGAAAAGGGCAGCGGGAACGACTGCTAAGGGGTTGTTTCTGGCAATTAAGGCCACAGCAATGCCATTCCATCCCAGCCCAGCGGTGAGATCGGAAAAGCACGACTGGTATCGTCCTACAATTTGCATTGCCCCCCCAAGCCCAATTAATCCTCCCGAAATAAGCATCGGAAGTATCAAGTATAGCCTGGTTTTTATTCCCCCATAAAAAGCAAATTGGGGATTGGACCCGGTAGTCCTCAATTCGTACCCCAAATGGGTCCGGTAAATCACGAAATAGACAACCAAAGCAATGATAATGGCAATGAAAAAACCGCTGTGTAGGTAAGAAGGGGGAAGTATTTTGGAAAGCATAAAACTTCCGGGAATTGAAATCGACTGGATTGTGATTTGCTTGGGATCTCTCAACGGCCCTAGGATTAAATAATTTATGACATATACCATTCCAGCGGAGATCAGGTATGTGGTCAAGAGGTCCGAGACTTTCCATTTTGCCCTTAAAAAGCCTGAAAGTCCGGCGATTAATGCACCGACGAGGATGCCGGAAAGAAGAATTAATGCAATCCCAATAATCCTTGGGACCCCCAATAAAGAACTGCCAACAATCACTGCAATTATGGCGCCAGCGAATATTTGGCCCTCGCCACCCAGATTTACCACCCCTCCTTTAAATGCAACCGCGATGCCCAGACCAGAAAAAATTAAGGGGATTGCCCCTTCAAGCATGTTTCCCAAAGTGTATTTATTCAGAAATGGCCCTAAAAAAAAGTAATAGAGCGTTTTGGGAGGATCCTTTGAAAAAACAAAAATGAGAACAACCGCAACAACAAAGGCGATTAATAGGCTTAAAAGGATTCCGAGAATCTCAGCAAGGTTCTTTTTTAACTGAGAATAGGTTTCAGGCAATGACTTGGTCTCTGCTTTTTGCATAGGGGTTCTCTCCGGTTTTTAATCCAAGCATGTATAAGCCAAGGAATTCCTTATCCAAATTTTCATTTTTAAAAACCCCAACAATTTGACCGCGGTGAATGACCGCTACGGTGTCCGAAAGAGCAAGGATTTCGTCAAGATTGGAGGAAATTAAAAGGATCGCCACACCATTTTCTCTCATTTGCAGGATTTCTTGATAAACAAAATCGCTGCAGGCTACATCCAAACCCCAGGTAGGTTCGGAAATTAAAATAAAACGGGCAGGGCGCGAGAACTCGCGGGAAAGGACAGTCTTCTGGATATTACCTCCAGAAAGTGTTCCCATTTCCATATTTGGCACCCCTTTAATCTGGAATTTTTCTATTAGGTCCCTTGAATGTTTGGTGATTTTTTTCTTCTTTAAAAAACCGAAAGAAATAAAATCATGATGTTGCGACACAATCAAATTTTCGCAAACAGCCATTTTTAAGCTCGAGCCCCTTTGTAATCTGTCAGAAGGGACATAGGCAACCCCTAGTGTGCGCAGCTTCTCTGGAGGTAACCCTTTTATGCTAACTCCATCAAGAAGTATGTCTCCTGTCACCTCGCCTTCTGGGACCATTCCTCCTATCAGATCCTCCAGCTCCCCTAACCCGTTCCCCGCAACTCCAGCCACCCCTAGAATTTCATGCTCATGTACAACCAGGTTAATGTCTCTCAAAATAGGTGTAGAAATTCTTGGTTTTGAATAGGTCAGGTCAGAAATGACTAATACTGGTTTTCCTCTTTTATTTTCGGGTTTATTCACCTGAAGGCTGATCTCTTTACCAACCATTAAAGAAGCAAGCTCTGTTTTTGTTGTCTCGTGGGGAAAAAGGGTAGCCACAACCTTTCCATCCCGCATAACAGTGATCCTGTCAGCGATTTGGAAGACCTCATCGAGCTTGTGAGTAATAAAAATGATTGTAAAACCCATGTTTTTCAGATTTTTGAGTACCTCAAACAAGCTGTGAATTTCTTGTTCGGTCAAAAGCGAGGTGGGCTCATCTAAAGCAAGTATTTTTGAGCCACGATAAAGTATTTTCAGTATTTCAACCCTCTGTTTTTCCCCGACAGAAAGAGATGCAACTAAGGAGGAGGAATTCAGGTTAAAGCCGTATTTCTTCATTAACTCAGAAGCAATTTTTTCCGCCTTCCTCCTGTCGTAAAAAAAACGGTACTTCCTGGGCTCCTTCCCCAAAACAATATTATCTGCGACAGAAAATGAATCAATCAGGCAAAATCTTTGGTGAACCATTCCCAAACCTAACCGGTCAGCATCCCGCGGTGAATGAATTGACACAGGTTTCCCCTGAAAGATGATCTGCCCTTTATCGGGTTTTTCCAGGCCGCAAAGGATTTTCATTAGGGTGGTTTTTCCGGCGCCGTTTTCGCCTACGAGGGCGTGAATCTCCCCCTTCTTCAAGGAGAAGTGAACATTTTGGTTTGCTTTAACCAAATTGTCAGGGTATGTTTTGTAAATTCCTTCCATTGAAAGGATGACTTCGTTTTTTTCCAAAGTTCTGCTTTCCATTTCTATCAGAATTATTACCTTTTCAAGCTTCCTTAAAATTCCAATCAGGGGTTCCTAAAGGAACCCCTGATTGGAATGATTTTTACTCCCCTTGGGCAGCCTTGTTCAGTTTCTCAAGCACCGAAGGGGGAATCTCCAACTGCCTCTCACCGGAAATTACCTTATTGTACTCTTCTTGGAAAGCCTGCCTGGTCTCCTCTGGAACATTATTAACCCACCCCGGGGCATTAAGAGGAACGGAAATATAACCATCCTCAGCACCGACAATTTTGGCGGTACCCCATTGAATAGTTCCATCCAACAGAGCTTCTAAGTTTGCCATGGTGGCGTCGTTATTAAAACAAAGGACAGAACCGACTACTGTTCCCGGAGCTTTATCAAAGCCCTCGGTATCATACCAGACAACATATATCCCTCTGCTTGAGGCTGCGGAGATTACTCCAGCATTTCCGCTACCAGCAATTGCTCCCAGGCAGTCAACACCCTCATCAATTAAAGTATTTGCTAAAGATTCCGCTTTTTTGGCGTCATACCAATTGCCAAGCATTGCGGTTCTCAATTCGAATTCAGGGTCCACGGCTTTTGCTCCAGCTTCAATACCGGGAATGATCAGGTCATCCATCATGGTGTAGTGCTGGCCATAAACCAACCCGATTTTCTTGTCAGGGTTTGCCCCTGGCATTGTACTGGTGGAAATCAAAGCCATCATGTATCCGTAGAGATAGGATTCCTGATATTTATTGAAGAAAGTGGTGAAAATCCGATCGTTTCCTATGATATAGGAATCATTGACAATGAACTTAATATCGGGGACTTGTTTTACCACTTGAACCGCCATTGGTCCAAGAGCTTCGTTGGAGGTATAAATTACATCGAATTTTCCAGAGGCCGCAAAGGAGGTTAATTGCTCAATCCATTTGGACTGATCGAAACCCGCTTCAAAGACCTCAACCTTTAAACGATTATCCCTTAAGGCCATCTTCCTTGCGGAATTTGCCAGAGCATCATATGGGGGGCTGTCTCCAAGCCTTCCGGGAATGAAAATCCCTACTCTTACGGTGGAAGGTTGTTGGGACTGGCTGGTGGAAGGGGAAGGCGCTGGGGATTCAGAAGAGGAAGGTGTCGCAGAAGGCTGTGCACAGGAAGTGAAAACCAGGGATAGAAGGATCACTAATCCCGTTACCCAGAGTAATTTCTTCATAATCACCTCCAAGGGTTGATGGGATAAATTTAATTTAAAATTCCGCCCCTGTCAAACAATTTTCTCATAATGAAAAGAGGAAGCACCTGAATAGGTGCTTCCTCTTTTCGAAAATAAAACCTGTTTAAGGCTGGGCAGCAGCGTTAATTTTGTCTAGAACCGCTTGGGGAATGCTCAGGTCCTTCTCGCCATTTATTACCTTCTGAAGCTCAGAGGCAAAGGCATTCCTGGCTTCCTCCGGAACATTATTTACATAAGCCGGAGCATTGGTAGGAACGGAAATGTAACCTTTCTCCGCTCCAAACACCTCGGATGTGCCCCAAGGAATTGTCCCTTCAAGAAGCCTTTGAAGGTTGAAAGCTACCATGTCGTCCACATTAGCTTCCACTGCACCAACGATCACCCCAGGAGCCTTGTCAAAAGCAGCGGTGTCGTAATAGATCATATAGATCCCACGATTCTTACAGGCGCTGATAACTCCAGCAACACCGCTCCCGCAGACAGATCCCATTACGTCAACCCCTTCGTCGATAAGGCTGTTGGACAATGACTCGGCTTTTGTTGCGTCATACCAGTTGCCAAGCATTGCGGTTTTCAACTCAAATTCAGGGTCCACCGCCTTGATTCCAGCTTCAATTCCCGGAATGATCAGGTCATCCATTGTCGTGTAATGCTGGCCGTAAATAAAACCAACCTTCTTGTCTGGGTTTACCCCGGGCATGGTACTCGTGGAAACAAGTGCCATCAAATACCCGAACAAGTAGGATTGCTGGTATTTGTTCATCAGGCTGCAATAAATGCGGTCGTTCCCGACAACCCAGGAATCGTCAACAATGAACTTTACATTGGGAACCTTCTGGGCGACTTTTGCGGCCATTGGGCCCATGGACTCGTTGGAGGTGTATACAACGTCGAAACGTCCCGATGCGGCAAAAGAAGTTAATTGCTCTTCCCATTTTGATTGATCGAAACCGGCTTCAAACACCTCAACCTTTAAACGCGGATCGCGCATGGACATTCTCTGCGCTGTATCAGCAAGTTTGTCGTAGTCTGGACTATCTCCTAAGCGTCCGGGGATAAAAACGCCGAGCCTAACAGTGGTAGGCTTCGGGGACTCAGTGGGAGATGCAGATGTGGAAGGAGTCTCCGATGGAGTCGGGGAAGTAGCTGAGGTACAGGCGCCAAAACTAAGGATCAAAATCCCAACCAGTAGTAAAGCTAAAAACTTTCCTTTTTTCATATTTCCTCCCTTCAAAAATTGTTTTTACTTTCCAAAACTTTTTTAGAAGTTTCACCCCCTTACCAATTCCAAGCCATTACTTAGGAATTATACCAAACCATTTTTACTTTTGCTTTTTACAATATTGTAGAAAAATTTCCTCTAAATGTTATTTAATATGTTCTTCAATCCCGGCGTCAATATCCAAAACTGCGTCGGCAAATTCATTTAAACCACTACTTTAAAAATAGGCTCTTGACTAAATTTTTTTGGTCGATTATTGTTTTTTCCAAAATATGAAAACTGTTTTCAATTTCTTAAAGGGGGTGAAAGCCAAAAATACCTGAACCATTGGGACCGGCAGTCTGAAATGTTTTTCATTCCAGCCTTTTCAACGGACTCAAGAAAACCTTCAAGGAGGAAATATTAATGGGTCCACAATTAAAAAGGGTTTTGGGTTTCTGGCCGGTTTTTTCCGCTTGTTTCGGAATTGCGATTAGCGCAAGCACCCTAATGCTTTTAGGAAACGCCTTCGGGATCAGCGGGATGCCTTTCATTCTTTCCCAGTCGATCGCTTTGGTAATAATGATCCTGGTGGTCCTCGCCTTTTCGGAGTTAAGCACTCTTTTTCCTGTGGCGGGAGGAATTGAGGCTTACACGCGTGAAGCCTTGGGGCTTGGGCCAGCCGCCACTGTAACCTTATGGTATTTTGTTGCCACAATTTCATTGGCAACAAATGCTATGGTTGATGGTTCTTTGTTAAATATATTCCTTCCTGGAATTCCACCCCTAGGATGGGCGCTCATCTTAGTCACAATATATTTAGTTTTTAACCTCTTGGGGGCAAAAGTTATCGGGTTTGGTCAGGGCTTTTTCACAATCCTTGTGATCGCTTCATATTTATTAATGGGAATATTAGCTTTCGCAGGAATTGGAGGAGGAAGTGTTGATTTTTCAAGGTTAAGCGATTGGTCTGGCTTGAGTTTTTCCAGCGTCTTTAACTTCGCGATTATGGCTTTCTGGCTTTTTGTTGGAATTGAAATGGCAACACCACTTGCTGAAGAAGTAAAAAATCCCAAGAAAACTTTGCCCCGGGCAATGATCGCTGGTTTAATAACAATTTTTTTAATCCAGCTTATTCTGGGGCCGGCAATGTACGGGACCTTAACCGTAGATGAGTTGACCAGTTTCACTCCTCACGTTAGTTTCGCCCAAAAATTATTCGGAAATTTCGGCCTAGTATGGGTTTTAATTCTCCAGCTCTCGCTCGAATTTACAACAATTGGGGGAGTGATGTTCGGAATTTCCCGGATTATATATGGTTTAGGAAGGGACAAAATGCTTCCCGGATTTTTCGCCTGGTTGCATCCCAAATTCGGGACACCTTGGGCATCCCTTTTCCTGATCTACTTCGCAGTAGTAATTGCCATGATTTTTGGCGCACCCCTTCAGCTTCTCAGTATTGCTTCGATGATATTCCTTTTAATCTATGCTTTAGTCTTCATTGACCTTTGGATACTCAGGAGGAAAAAACCCGATCTGGAAAGACCGTTCTACGTGGGGGGGCCCTTTTATAACCCGACTCTAGCAGTTGCAGGGATTCTGGCGATCTTCGGAGTGATTGTAGGAAATTCGATTCAAGACCCGTCCATAATTTCAATTGGATTACCAGTAGCTGCTTTTTGTTTTGTTATTGCTATGATTGCTGCTCGTTTTAGGAAAGTAAAAGAAACCACCGTTACGTGATGGCCAAAATTTTTAAGAAGAAAGGGGAAAAAATGAAAAAGTTTCTTGGACTATTTTTAATCTTTGCCCTGGTTCTTCCCTTCTTGGGAGGATGCGGAGCAAAAGAGGAGCCGCCCGCTTCGTCTTCACCGACCCCAACCACAACAGAAACAATCCCACCCAGTCCAACGGCGGAAAAACAGATTCGTTTTGACGAATCTTGGCCCCCCAGAATCGATCCAGCTTTGGGACAGGGATTTGCTGATTCAGTGGCTTATGCCAACATTTATGACAGCTTGGTTTTCCCTCAACCAGATGGATCTTTGGGTCCTTGTTTGGCGGAGAAGTGGGAGGTTTCAGATGATGGTTTAACGTACACCTTCCACCTACGTTCCGATGTCAAATTTCATAATGGCGACAAATTGACCGCGGAGGATGTTGTTTTCAGTGCAGAAAGGTTAACAACTATTGGGGAAGGTTACGCGTACCTTTTCTCCCCGATCCTGGACAAGGTCACTGCCGAGGACGAGTTCACTGTCAAATTTTCCCTAAAAGAGCCTTTCGGTCCATTTTTGAATGCTCTGGTAAACCTTTACATTCTGAACAAGGATCTTGTCTTAAGCCACATCGAAAAGCCCGGTGATTATGGTGACTTCGGAGATTATGGCAGGAAATGGTTGCTAACCAACGACGCGGGGAGTGGCCCTTATCAAGTAAAAGAGATGAAACTGGAAGAGCATTTAATAGCAGTGCGATTCCCGGATTACTGGGGAGGGTTCAATGAAAACAATCCAGATTCCTTCACCCAAATTGGAACAGAGGAGCCAGTTACAATTAGAACTTTGATGTCAAAAAGGGAGCTGGAAATTTCCGATCAATGGCAAACAGAGGAAAACTACCAAGCAATGGACAAAATAGAAGGTGTTGATATTGCTCGTTTTCCCTCAGGAAGCATCCTTACCTTTTGTTTGAACGCGCAAAGAGCTCCCACGGATGATGTGCATATTAGGAGAGCCTTAGCTTATGCTATGGATTACCAGGGGTTAATTCAGGGAGTTTATCCCAGTTCAAAACAAGCGCGAGGCCCTGTTTCTTCAATTCTTCCTGGTTTCTATGAAGGTGTATTTCAATATCAAACTGATCTAGACAAAGCAATGGAGGAATTAAAACAGTCGAAATATTACGGTTCTTTAGACCAATATCCCCTGGATATCTGCTATCCAGCAGAATGGGTAGCGGCGGATAAAATGGCTCTTCTCTTCCAAGCAAGCGCTGCAAAAATCGGTATTACAGTTAATATTGCCAAGCAACCTTGGGCAAAAATGATTGCAGATGTTGCAAAACCAGAAACCACAGCACATGTAAACATTCTTACAATGGCCCCACATTATGGTGAAGCCGGATCTCCATTATCCCGTTATCACTCGCACAATTGCGGAACTTGGGAAGGGGTAGAGTGGTTACAGGACACCGAAATTGACACTTTAATTACCCAGGCCCTTTCAATCGTTGATGAAAAGGAAAGATTCCAAAAATACGCCGAACTTCAAGAAAAACTTGTTGAACTTTGCCCATCGATTTGGGTTGTGGACGTAATGGAGCAACATGCCTACCAATCTGGCTATGTTGAGTGGGCAACGGTTGAAAGGGTCAAAGCAGGAGGCAAGGCAATCCCCGTACAGGGATACAACATGTACATGCGTGATTTCAAGGTTTTTCCTGAAAGAGTAAAGCCCTAAATTTTTCAATGCAGGGGGGGCTGACCCCCCCCTGCATTGATTGGAGGTTTGCTTCCGTGAAATTAGCGCTTTTTTTGGTTCGAAGATTAATTCTTTCCGTTCTAGTGATTATTGGGCTTTCAATACTGATTTTTCTAATTGCCAGAATCGTCCCTGGTGATCCCGCAAGGATGGCACTGGGAGCGAATGCGCCGGATTGGGTTGTTGAAAACCTACGTCAAAAAATGAATCTCGATAAACCAATTTATACCCAGTATTTTTTATGGTTGAATGGAATTTTGAATGGAGACTTCGGGGAATCGCTTTACACAAAAAGACCTGTCATCGAGGATTTGAAAGAATTTCTTCCAGCTTCCGCGGAGCTGGTACTGTTCTCTGGGATAATCATGGCAGCGGGAGGGATTTTCCTCGGAATACTTTCCACCCATTTCAACAACACCTGGATCGATAACGTAATAAGGTTGATTGCCTATCTTGGAGTAGTGACTCCTTCCTTCGTTTTTGCAATACTCTTCATCCTCTTGTTCAGTTCACTTTGGCCTATCCTTCCGGTTATGGGGCGCCTTTCCTACGGGATAGTGGCACCCGCAAAAATCACCGGGATGATTTCCCTTGACAGTTTAATACAACTTAATTTTCCAGTTTTCTTCGATTCAATAAAGCATTTAATCCTTCCGGGATTAGCCTTAGCTTTGGGAGGGCTTTCACAGGAAGCAAGAATAACAAGGGCCTCAATGACAGACAATCTTTCTAAGGACTACATCCTTTCTCAAAGATTATACGGGACAAAAGAGAGAAAGATCCTTTTTAAATACCTTCTCAAACCATCATTGATTCCCACGATATCGATTTTGGGACTGGATTTTGCCACCCTTTTTGGAAATGCTTTTCTCGTTGAGATGGTTTTTAATTGGCCTGGTCTATCACGATACGGAATAAATGCAATGCTCCAGAAAGATCTTAATGCTATTTCAGCGGTAATTATTGTCCTCGGTTTAATATTTGTTACGGTAAATATCCTGGCGGACCTCATAATTTTCTTTCTTGACCCCCGAATCCGTTTCGGGGGTGATAGCGGGGGAGAGTGAACATGGGAGCGATAAAAGGGGAAGAGATTAAAGTCACTTTTCACCAAATCGGCCATTTCTGGTACAAATTTTCCCGAAAACCCATATCAGTGGCAGGGTTGTTTGTGGTTCTTACGGTTATTTTTTTGGCGATATTTGCCGATTGGATTGCTCCTTACCCTGATCATGCAGGGCCCTACGTCAATTTAACACTGGGAGCCCAACCCCCCTCCAAGGACTTCATTTTGGGGACCGATATCTACGGGAGGGATATTTTGAGCCGAATCCTCTTTGCCTTTAGACCTGCTCTGCTGACTGGTATTGTGGTTTTATCGATTGTGGTTCCCATCGGAACAGTTTTGGGATTGATTGCGGGATATTATTCAGGGAAATGGCAGGATACTATCATAATGAGAATTACGGATGTTTTTCTTGGTCTCCCTCCTTTGATCCTAGCCTTAGCAGTATCCGCGGTTTTAAAGCCAAACTTGTTTAATTCAATGGTCGCAGTTTCCATCGCTTTCTGGCCATGGTACGCGAGGATGGTTTATGGCATGGTTTCCTCTCTCCGAAACGAGTATTTCGTAATTTATTCTGAATTAATGGGGGAAAGAAAAACCCATATTCTTTTTAAGGAAATTCTTCCCAATTGTATTTCCCCCATTTTTACAAAAATGACTTTGGACTTCGGTTGGGTGGTGATATTAAGCGCTTCTTTAAGCTTCGTGGGCCTTGGAGAACAACCACCCACTCCCGCGCTTGGAACAATGGTTGCAGAGGGTTCCCGCTTCCTCCCAGACCAATGGTGGACAGCGGTTTTTCCAGCTATCGCAATTGTGATAATGGTACTCGGATTTAACCTTCTGGGAGACGGCCTTAGAGACGCTTTGACATCGGAGGAATCGTAAGACATGGAGGGACCGGTTCTCTGGATAAAAGATCTAAAAGTATGGTACCGAATTTACGGGGGTTTTCTAAAGGTAATAGATGGAATCGAAATGAAGGTCCTCCTAGGAGAAAGGGTTGGTCTCGTTGGTGAAACTGGTTGCGGAAAAACCACCACAATGAAGGCTGCTCTCCATTTATTACCCCCCAATGGAAAAGTCCCCAATGGTCAAATATTTCTTGATGGGAAAGATATTTCCCGGATTTCAAAATCGGAGTTGAGGAAAATCCGAAACAGTGGAATTGCAATGATTTTCCAGGATCCCACATCAGCCCTGAATCCTGTCTTTACAGTTGGAGAACAGTTAATTGAAGCGATCGCGAATGGGAAAGAGGGGAAATCATCCAGACAAGAAAACTTAAAGGATGCGGTTTCAATTCTTGAAAAAGTGTTAATGCCTGATCCCCAAAGGATAATGAGGAATTTCCCCTTTCAATTGAGCGGAGGAATGCGCCAAAGAGTATGTATTGCCATGGCCCTCTCAAGGGCAAAGAAGCTCCTGATTGCTGACGAACCAACTACTTCTCTTGATGTGACCATTCAGGCCCAAATATTGGACCTTATTCAAAAGATCGTAGTTGAAAATAACCTATCTTTAATTTTGATTACCCATTCATTGGGTATTGCCCGCCAAATGACGGATAGAATTTATGTAATGTATGCCGGCACAATAGTTGAGACTGCGCCCACCTCCGTTTTCTATGAAGAACCCCTTCATCCCTATACAAAAGGGCTGTTCGACTCCGTGCCTCGTTTAACTGGGGAGGGTTTTGCCGACGGAATTCCTGGAAGAATTCCTAACTATCTCAATCCTCCATTAGGGTGTCGTTTTCAGCCGAGGTGCGGAAAAAGCCTTCCAATTTGCTCTCAAAAAAGACCACCACTGTTGGAGATCTCCAAGGATCACTGGGTGAGTTGCTTTCTTTATGAGGGAAAGGGGGGAGGAAAATGAATCAACCTCTGCTTCAGATCAGGGAACTCAAAAAGTATTTTTTGGTAGAAAAAAGGTTGTTCGCGAAGTCAGGAAAATACCTGAAGGCGGTTGACGGAATTACCTTTGATTTGAACTCCCGGGAGGTTCTCGGGTTAGTTGGTGAATCTGGGTCTGGAAAAAGCACTGTTGCATATACAGTAGCGGGGATGTACAAACCCACCTCTGGGAACATTATATTTCAAGGACACCAAATTAACTTGACCGCAGTTAAAAGACCTTTAGCTGTTAAGAAGGACCTTCAAATTGTTTTTCAGGATCCTGGATCCTCTTTAAATCCTCGAAGAAATATTCGCCAAATCCTGGAGCGCCCGCTTCTTGTCTACAATTTAGCTACCTCAAGAAACGTACGTTCGAAAGTCGAGGAATTATTAAAAATGGTTGAGCTTCCCCGGGAGTACATGCTCAAATACCCGAGGGAGATAGGAGGGGGTGAACGCCAACTGATTGCCATTGCCCGGGCATTAGCTTCTCAGCCGAAATTGCTAATTCTGGACGAGCCCACCAGTGCCCTGGATGTCTCAATCCAAGCAAAAATAATCAATACGCTTAGTAATCTTCAGAGGGAATTTGGACTTTCGTATTTATTTATTACTCACGACCTCAGCCTGATGAGAAATGTTGCTGATAGGGTGGCAATTATGTATTTGGGAAAAATTTTAGAGATCGCTCCAACAGTAGATTTTTTTAGAAAACCTCTCCACCCATATACACAGATGCTACTTTCAGCGATTCCCACAATTAATAAAGAGGAAGAGGAATTAAAACCAAAAAAGGTTCCCCCAACAGGTGAAATTCCCAGCCCAGTTAATCCTCCCACTGGTTGTAGATTCAATACAAGATGCCCTTTGAAATTTACAAAATGCGAGATTGATGAGCCCGTGTTTAAAGAGATCGAACCGGGACACTGGGTAAGTTGCCACTTAGTTTCTAAACTAGAGGAGACTTGATTGGGCTACAAAAGAATAAGGTTTGAAGAAACTTTATGCAGTGGATGTAAAATCTGCGAATTAGTTTGTTCACTTGTTCATGAGGGAGAATGTAATCCTTCTTTTTCCCGAATAAAAATAATCTCCTTTGAATTTGTGCGGAGATTTGCCATTTTTTGTGTTCGATGTCTCGAAGCAAAATGCATCGAAATTTGCCCCCAAAATGCCAATTACCGAGATCAGGTCTCCGGAGCAATATTAACGGACCATTCAAAATGTAAAAGCTGCGGGCTTTGCGCGAAACAATGCCCTCATGAAGCAATTTTCCTATCAAAAACTGGGGGGATCTTCCGATGTGACCTGTGCGGTGGAGACCCTCACTGTGTTGGCTTTTGCCCCACAGGGGCTCTATCTTTTGCTTAAAAAAGCCGAAT
This sequence comes from Caldisericota bacterium, assembly GCA_024655965.1. GTDB lineage: Bacteria > Caldisericota > JANLFM01 > JANLFM01 > JANLFM01 > JANLFM01. The sequence goes on from JANLFL010000007.1 coordinate 24,164, forward strand.
GGGAGAAGAAATGTTTGGATGGACGGGCAATATACTCAGGGTTAACTTAACCGAAAAAAAATTATCCAGAATCCCCACAAGCCATTATGCCCCAAAATTTTTGGGGGGACGGGGAATCGCTTCAAGAATTTATTGGGAGGAAATACCTCCTGAAACAAAGGCGTTGAGTTCCGAAAATAAATTGATTTTTATGACTGGCCCATTTTGTGGAACCATCATCCCCACTTCTTCAAGGACTACCTTGGTCGGAAAGGCAAATTTCAAGCCAAAAGAACGATATTTATCTTCAAACGCGGGAGGGCATTGGGGCGCAGAGTTAAAGTTCGCTGGCTTCGACGGTTTAATAATTGAGGGAAAATCATCCAAACCGGTTTATGTCCTCATTGAGAATGAAAACATTGAAATAAGAAGTGCGGAAAAATTATGGGGTCTGGACACTTTTGAAACCCAAAAAAGAATTCAAGAGGAACTCGGAAGTGACACCTCAATTGCCTGTATTGGACAAGCTGGTGAAAACTTCCTTGAGACGGGGGCAATAATAACCGGGGACAGCGACTCTTGGGGTCATGGTGGTTTTGGAGGAATTATGGGCTTTAAAAACCTGAAAGCAATCGCCATAAAGGGGAAGGATGGAGTCAAAATCTTTGACCCAAAGGGTTTGCTGGACAGGGTTTATAAAGCAAACCGCTTAATAACACGCAGAATGGATGAGAATGAACCTCCAGCTCCTCACAGGGGTCAGATGCTTAAAGACTTTCCCGAAAAAACTAATTTTCCCATCCCTAAAGGAACTACCTTTCTACTTGAAGAGGAAGCCAAATCAGGAGAGGTGCGCCTCGGTTTCACTGCTTGTCAAAGCTGTCCGGTTGGCTGCGCCATCTCTGTCCAATTTAAAGATAATTTTGTCCCACCAGGCAGTGTTAGATGCGCGGACTTCGGAGGTTGGATGATCAGTGAAGCCGAATTTTATAAACAAAAAGGCTTATGGGGACGAACAGCTCACTGGGCAAGTAGAACTTGTGACCTTTTGGGTTTGAATAATTATGAATTTTGCGACAAATGGATGTACCAAGCATTTAAAAAGGGTCTTTTGCCCGATTTTGTCAGTTCTTCATATGGAAGCCAAAAGTTCTGGGAGAAACTCCTTCCCTCTGCCGCGAAAAATTCTGGATTAGGGGAGTTGTTCGCAAACGGGGGAAAGCCATTTTTAAGCCAAATTTTTAATAATTCCGAGGATTCTGAACAAAAAATAAAAGCAATTCAGGTTTTTTATCAGAATTGGAATAAAGACGGGACCGTCAATTACCTCGCCGAAGGAGGGGAGATTGAACCTGAGTATTCTAGCGTTCTCCAAGTAATCCTTGATGGACTTGGCGAAACGGGAAACCGAGCTTTAGCGCACCAAATATATAATCCCTCTCTGTACCACACAGCCCCAAATTTCCCATACGGCACTGCGGAATTTTTTACTTTAAGGGATGCTGTTGGCCGGGATTTATGGGGGGTAAAAAAACTGGATACCCAGAATTGCTGGTCAATTCCCCTGGTTGAATGGGCTCTCAACGAGACGATTCTTTGTAATGCACTGGAATTATGTGCTTTGGTGTTTCCTCTACTTTATTCCGCTTATACTCCTGATCATCGTGGTGATGCGAATTTGCCCTCCCATTTCTTCAAACACTTAACAGGGGAAAACTTTTCTCAAGAAGAATTGCACAACATTTTTGCAAAAAGGATTCACACTCTGGAGCGAATGATTTTAATCCGAGAGGGAAGAACATCTTCCGATGATGTATTCCACGATGAAGTTTTCCAGCTCCCATGGGTAAAAACCTGGCTGTCCAAAGAAAAAGCAATATCCTTTCTTAGAGATTTTTACGAGGCAAGGGGTTGGGAAAGAGATTCGGGGGTCCCAAAAAGGAGAGTTCTTATAAAATTAGGGCTGGGCGATTTACTTTAAAAAGGCTTTTTAAAAGGGCTTTAAAAAATGCTTTGAATCTTTTTAATGAAATTTTTTTACCCAATTTGAAATATTTTAAGTTGACAAAAAAAATCCCCGGGGCTAAATTTAGAACAATATGAAAATGGTTTTCATAAAATGAAAACCAAAAAGAGAGGGGGAACCAAAAATGGATCTTTCCGTTTCCTTGGGAAAGGTTAGGTTGAAGAACCCTATCATCATCAGCGCGGGGGAGCACGCAAGAGACGCAGAAACAATTCTCCGAGTGGCCAGTTTTGGTCCAGGAGCAATTACTACAAAAACAATCACAAACACCGCGATCCCAGATCCTCATCCTTGTTATGCAGTTTTTAAGGGCGGTTTTTTAAATTGTATGATGGGAGCAGTTTTAAACGCGGACCAGTGGTTTAAAAATGAATTGCCTAGGGCTTCACAAGCAGGTGTCCCAATTATCGCTAATCTCGCGGGAACCAATCCGGAAGAAACAGCGGAATTAGCAATTAGGGCGGTGGAAGCGGGAGCAAGCATGATCGAGCTCCCTACGCACTGCCCACATTTAGCGGAAAACCTCGAGGAGCAGTTTCCTGGATTGAAGATCCCTCCTCCGGAAATTAACGATCCCCAACCACTTTATGAAACTGTAAAGGCGGTCAGGAAAGCCGTCTCGGTTCCAATAATCGTAAAACTTTCTCCCATTTTTCACATGTCTGTCCTTTCGTGGGTAAAAGCTGGAATTGACGGGGGTATGGATGCGGTGGAAGTCGCCGATGCCCTCGGGCCGGTGATGATGATAGACATAGAAACAGGGCAGCCAAAATTGGGGGGGCCTAGAGGGTTCGGCGGTCTATCCGGGCAATCCCTCAAACCCCTTACAATGGCCATGACTTTTCAAATTGCCCAAAATTTTGACATTCCCGTAATCGGATGCGGAGGCGTGGAAACCTGGAAGGATGCAGTTGAATATTTTATGGCGGGAGCGAGTATGGTCGCCACTTACACGGTTGGCCACATAAAAGGCCCAGAGGCGTACTCCCGCATTATCAAGGGACTTGAAGAATATCTCGCCCAAAGAAATCTCTCCTTGGAAGACATTAAAGGACTCGCTCAAAGAAAGGTAAAAGAAAGGAGGCAAAGAAACTGGCACGAAATCACGAAGGGAATTCCCCCAGTTGTCCTTGAGGAAAAATGTACCGCTTGTGGAATTTGCAAAACCTCTTGCATTTATGATGCCATCGAGATCGACCAGTACGCAATGATTGACCAAGAGAGATGTTATGGATGCAACCTTTGCGTTGAGGTTTGTCCCCAGCAGGCTATCAAATCTCAATATTTTGTTTAATTTGATGCCCGGAGGTAAATGAATGAATTATCGAGTTGGAATCGACATTGGAGGAACATTTACCGATTGCGTTGTAATTGACAATCATGGAAAAATAGAAATTTTCAAAGAGCCATCAACTCCCCAGGACCCCTCAATCGGATTAATCAACTCCTTAAAAAAAGCTTCCCGTTTTTTTAACGAACCTTTTTCCAAGTTCCTTTCTGAAATTGAAATTTTGGTCCACGGCACAACCGTATGTACAAACGCCATGCTTCAATACCGTGGCGTGAAAACCGCCCTGATTACCACAAAGGGCTTCCGTGACTCCTTGGAAATGAGAAGGGCTCACAAAGAAGACATATGGGATTTATCCCTGGCTCACCCCCCAATGATTGTCCCCCGAAAAGACCGATTTGGGGTCACAGAGAGGGTGGATTACAAGGGAGAAATAATCACTCCCCTTGACGAAGATGAGGTTCGAGAAGTCGCAAGAAAAATAAAAGAAAGGGGTATTGATGCAGTTGCGGTATGTACTCTCTTTTCTTTTATCAACAATCAAAATGAACAGAGGATAAAAGAAATTTTAAATGAGGAGTGCCCGGAAGTCTTCGTTACAATTTCCAGCGAAATAATGAAGCAGGTAAGGGAGTATGAAAGGACTTCAACAACTGTTGTAAATGCTTATTTAAGCCCCATTCTTTCCAAATATTTAAAAAACCTCAGGACCGTCCTGGAAAGGGAGGGAATGAGGAAAGATTTCCTGGTCATGCAAAGTAACGGGGGAATGATGTCCTCCGATTTTGCTTCAACCCACGGAGTAATGACCTTGCTTTCCGGTCCCTCTGCGGGCGCAGTAGGAGGGAAATTTTTCTCTGAACTATTAGAGATCCCCAACCTGATTGTTATGGATATGGGAGGCACCAGTTTTGATGTCACCCTGATAAAAGAGGGTGATTTTTCCTTAACCATGGAAAGTGATGTAGCCAGGTATCGAGTTTGCGTCCCCGCAATAGACATTCACACAATTGGCGCAGGGGGAGGAAGTATAGCCCACATCGACGAAGGCGGGCTCTTAAAAGTTGGCCCAATCTCCGCGGGGGCAGTCCCAGGTCCGGTTTGTTACGGGCTCGGGGGAGAGAGGCCTACAACCACTGACGCAAACTTAATTCTTGGTTATATTAACCCCGACTTTTTCCTTGGCGGAGAGATCAAACTTGATCTTGAAAGATCCAAAGAAGCGCTCCAGAAAACAATCGCCTCTCCTCTTGGCCTTTCAATTGATGAAGCCGCTTTCGGAATCCACCGAATCGTTAATGAGAACATGGCAGATGCCCTCAGGGTTGTCAGCATCGAAAGGGGATATGACCCAAGGGAATTCGTGCTCGTTGCAGCTGGTGGTGCAGGACCAATTCATGCCTCAAGGCTGGCAAAGGAAGTTGGAATTCCTAGGGTAATCGTTCCCCGAACTGCTTCAGTCTATTGCGCCTTAGGAATGCTTGAATCTGATTTGAAACATGATTACGTGAGAACCTTCTGGAAGCCTTTAGAGCAGGTCGAGCCCAAAGAATTGGAACAGGTGTTTTCCGAAATGGAAATACAGGGGATAGAGACTCTGAAAAGCGAGGGAATAAAAGAAAGTTCGATAATTCTGGAAAGGTATCTCGACATGAGATACATAGGGCAACACCACGAGGTCACCGTAAGGATTCCCCAAACAAGCCTAAGTTCAGGGGATTTAAACTATGTAGTGGAGGCTTTTCATTCCGCTCATGAGCGCCTTTACACGTATAGCGAGCCCGAAAGCCCTGTTGAAATAATTAATGTTAGGCTTACCGCAATCGGTAAAATTCCCAAAACGCCCATAGCCAAAGAAGAAATTGCAGATTACCCAGTCGAAAAGGCCTTGAAGGGGCAAAGGGAAGTTTATTTCCCGGAATTCAAAGGAAGAATAATTACAAACATTTTCGATTCCTCGAAATTGAGGCCGGGGCATTCTTTCTTTGGTCCCGCAATCGTCGAGGCGATAACTACCACAATCGTAGTTTGCCCCAATGACAAAGCCTTTGTTGATGACTATGGAAACCTGATCGTGGAGGTTGGCAAGAATGAGTGATAAGAAAAAAGAATTTTCTGAGGTTTCTGATCCGATAACTGTCTCTGTTGTTTTTCACAGGCTTCTGGCCATAAATAAGGAGATGGGGATTACTATGACCAGGACTTCCAGGTCGCCCATTTTCGCGGAAGTCCACGATTTCTCCTGCGCGATTTGTGATGGAAAACCAAGAATTGTCGCCCAGATAGACGGTGTCCCGTCCCATACCGCTTCTTCAATGATCGCGGCAAAAGCCATCAAAGAGAGGTTCAACGACGAGATAAAACCCGGGGATATTTACATTATTAACGACGCCTATTCTGGGGGAACCCACCTGGCAGACGTTACAATTATCAAACCGATATTTTCCAATGGCAAATTGCTCTTTATGGCCATCAACAGAGCTCACCACGCTGATGTTGGAGGTTTAAGCCCGGGAAGTTACAGCCCTCTCGCGACGGAGATTTTCCATGAAGGAATTAGAATCCCTCCTTTAAGGATTTACCGGGAAGGTCGACCATTGAATGACGTCCTGGACATGATTAGGATCAACACCCGGATGCCAGATCTTTTCCTCTCGGATATTAAGGCTCAGATTGCCTCTTGTAATGTTGCGGAAAAAAGGCTTATGGAACTGGTCTCAAAATATGGTCCAGAAAGAATTGATCAGATCCTGGACGAAATTCAGCGATATGCGGAACTGAGAATGAGGCAGGAAATTGCCAAACTCCCGGATGGTGTTTATGAAGGGGAATCGATACTCGACGGTGATGGTTTTGAAGCCAGAAACGTCAAAATCAAGGTAACAGTTAAAGTCTCGGGGGACGAAATGTTCGTGGATTTCACCGGCACTGATCCCCAAACAAAGGGTTTCATCAACAGCCCGTTCGCCAACTCCTGCACTTCAGTTTATGTTGCGGTTCTCACAACTATAGGCAAGGATGTCCCCCATAATGAAGGGGCTTATCAGCCGATAAAAATTTCAGCCCCCGAAGGCTCCATCGTCAATCCTGTCCCCCCAGCTCCAGTTGCAAGTTCAACCCTTGACACAGCGTGCGCAATCCTCGAGGCTATGTGGATTGCTTTATCAAAGGCTGTTCCGGATAAAGCTCCCGCTGGATGGAACCGGTGGTGCGGGCCTTCCATTTCTGGGGTAGATCCAAGAAATGGGAATTTCTACGTTCAATATGCTTTCTGCGGAATGGGAGGCGCCGGGGCTCTTCCCTATATGGACGGCATTTCTTACATGGGGGACGGAATTGACCTCGGCGGATTAACCGCTCCAAATATTGAATCTAATGAAATGGAATACCCTCACATTACTGACTTTCATGAATTTCACATCGACTCGGGTGGGGCAGGGAAATTCCGCGGTGGATTAGGTGTTCATTATCAAATTCGCTTTCTGGGAGACACCCCTCCAGTTTTCGTAATGTTCGGTGATGGTAAGGAAAACCCACCCTACGGGTTGTTCGGGGGGAAGCCAGGAAGCTTGAACCGTCCACTGGTCAACGAGGGACTTGAAACAGAAATTGAATTGCCGGCCAAAGGGGTTGTTGAACTAAGACCAGGGGACTTTTACTCCATATATTCTTCAGGTGGCGGAGGCTGGGGAGATCCTCTGGAAAGAGACCCAGAAAAAGTAAAGGAGGATGTCCAAAACGAATTTGTCTCACTTGAAGCGGCCAAAGAAATCTACGGTGTTGTCCTTGACCAAAATTTAAATCTTGACCTTGAAGCCACAAAAAAGCTCAGGGAGTCCCTGAAAAAAGGAGGAGAAAAATGAATATCGCGGTCTTGGGAGCAGGAAACGGAGGTTTCGCCTGCGCTGCTGATTTATCTTATAGGGGCCACCGGGTAAGGCTTTTCACTCGCCCCCAAACTCCTGACGAAATCCGAGGAATCCAGGAATCCGGGTTCATAGAATTCTTTTTCATGGACAACCCGGAAAAAATCATGAAATCGACGATCGATAAAGCAACAACCGACATTCAAGAGGCCATTGACGGAGCAGACCTAATTTTGAACCCTGTTCCGGCCTTCGGCTATGAGGCTTTCGCAAAGATTACCGCTCCTCACCTGGAGGATGGTCAGACGGTTATCACCCTAGGTAAAGGTGGTGGTTCCCTCATTTGGGCAAAGGCTTTTTATGAAGCTGGTAAAACGGGGGAGGTTTATTTCGGAGAAATCAACACGCTTCCCTATGGCGCGTCGAAAATGGGGCCAAATCTGGTAAGAATCGAATCCTACGTTTTTGAAATGATCACGGGAAGTTTCCCCGGAAAAAACCTTCCGAAAATAATTTCCAGGCTTAAAGAGGCCTACCCAATGGCGAATGTTAGACCTGCCGAAAATGTCCTTGAGTGCATTCTGGTAGATTACAACGCTATTACCCATACCGGTCCCATGGTTTGTAACGCAGGAAGAATAGATTCCGGGTATCGGATGGAAGAATTCCACCTTTTTGATAAATATGCCAATCCGCCGGCTGTTGTTCGGGTTATCGAAGCCGTAGACCGTGAGAGGATCGCCTTATCTAAAGCCCTGGGAATTCCAGCTTACACCCTTGAGGAGGAAATTTGGCATGTAAAATGGAATCCAAAGGGGAAAGAGGACGCTGGAGTTCTTCCCCTTTATGAGGCAATTCATACGGAGAAACTTGAAATCTGCGAAGGACCATACAGTTTGAAATCCAGGCACTTATCGGAAGACGTGCCTTGGGGTCTGGTCACCTATTCTTCCCTGGGGAAAATGCTAAAAGTACCTACACCGGTTAGCGACGCGTTAATAACCTTAGCTTCCACCCTGAATGGCGAGGATTACTGGGCGCAGGGAAGGACAGTTGAAAAGCTGGGTATTGATCCAAGTTGGACCCTGGAGCAACTCCAGGAATATTTAAAAGAAGGGGTTAAACCCTAAAGGAGGGGATACACAGAGAAAAAGGGGGTAAAAAACAAAAAAGGAGGAGAAATGTCACAAGAAGAGGGAATTTTAAGAGTTGGAGTTGAGGGGAGATTATCGTTCTGGGAAAACCTGGTTTACGGTCTTCAACACTTCTTCTTGATCGGGATGTCTGCCTTCATCACCCCCATGATTTTTATGGGCGCATTCGCTCAAGCAGGCCCTCTAGCGCTACCATTTGAAAAAGTCGCGTATCTTGTTGGCGCAATGTTAATCGGGGCAGGAATAGTAACCCTAACCCAATCGGCAATTCTTCTTCGGTTACCGGTTGCCCAGGGTCAGGCAATCATCCTAATTGTCCTGATGATCTCCACAGTTTTTGCCTACGGGTGGGGGGTCACTTATGCGGGGCTAATTTTTGCAGGTATTCTGGCTACTCTTTTAACCCTTCCCTTCAGTAAGGGAATTGCCGGCTGGCTATCAAAATCAATTACCCCTCCCGCAGTTTACGGAACACTCGTGCTGCTCATCGGTTTAACCATGGCACCCCAAGTCGCTTTCGGCAGCATGATAATGCCCAATGGTCAAGTCAACAGCGGAATGGATATCATCCTCGCTTTGATAGCCTTTTTGGTTCCCTTATTTTTGATGATTTTCGTCAAAAAGGGTTTTTGGCGAAGTGCATCGGTTTTTATTGGCCTGGTGGTAGCAGTAATTGTTGGGGCAATAGCAGGAAAAATTGATTGGAGCCCTGTCGCAAGTGCCTCCTGGATTACAGTTCCCCAACTTTTCCCTCTGGGTTTTGAATGGAACTGGGGTCCAGTAATTGTAACTGGTTTGATTTTATTCGTCGGTTACCTAGCCGCAATTTCTGAATCGATCGGGGTTTACACATTAGTGACCCAACTTGACCCCTCACAAAAACTGACAAAAACCCGAGTTAATAAAGGTATCTTCGGAGAATCCTTGGGTTCCTTGGTAGGAACACTAATTGGTTCTGTTCCATCGACTACATATGCGCAGAATGTAGGACTAATGGCTCTTACCGGAGTTGGAGCGCGGTCAGTAATTACCACCTGCGGAATTTTGTTGGTTCTCTTCGGCTTTATTTACAAGATTGGGGCAATTGTTGCGGTGATTCCTCTTTCAATTTACGGAGGTTCTTTGCTAGCAGTTCTGGCCATGTTAATTGCAGTAGGAATTTCTACCATTGCCAAGATGAAATGGACTGATGTCAACATGGCCATAATTGGAACAGGAATCACAATCGGGGTTGGGGCAACTTTTTGGAATATTCACCCTCAGGGATCGGTTATGCTTCAGCAGTTGCACCCGGTTTGGGGGATTTTCCTTGGTAACCCGGCACTTTTAGGCTTTCTGGTGACCTGGGTTCTTTACGCTATTTTTGTCCTTCCCCGAGAGAAGGAAGCATAAGGGAATTACAGAGGGCCGATCAGGATCAAACCTGATCGGCCCTCAATAAAAAAGTAAGAGGTGCATTTTGGATACTCTAACCAGGATTTTTAAAGCAGAATCCGTTGCAATTGTCGGTGCATCGAGCAACCCTGAAAAGAGAGGGCATATAATACTTAAAAATATCATCGACGGAGGCTTTAAGGGGAAGGTATATCCAATTAACCCCGGAACGAAAGAAATTCTCGGTCTGCCCTGTTATCCTTCCATAAACGAGATTCCCGGGAAACTTGACCTTCTTGTGATATCCATCCCCGCGAAAAACGTTCCTGAAATTCTGAGAAACGCAAAGGGAAGAGAAATCGCAGGAGCTATTGTAATATCCGGTGGTTTCCGGGAAGCAGGAAATCTTGAGCTTGAAAATGATCTGTTCGCTGCTGCAAGAGAATCAGGAATCAGAATAATTGGACCAAATTGCCAGGGCATCAATTTCACCCCAAACAAACTCTGCGCTTCGTGGCCTTTATTTATCAAGCAGGGGTCATTGGCAATCATTTCCCAGAGCGGAACGATTGGCGCTACGCTTGCTGAGTGGGCAGAGGAAGAAGAAATTGGAATTTCAGGCTTCGTAAGCCTTGGAAATAGAATCGACATTGACGAGTCTGAGTTACTTGAATTTTTCGGGAATGACAACAACACTAAAGCAATCGCTCTCTATCTTGAAGGAGTAAAAGACGGTCAGAAGTTCATCAGGGCATTGAAAAATGTATCCAACAAAAAGCCCGTTGTCGTGCTCAAAGGGGGAAGAACAAAAAGAGGAAGGGAAGCGGCTCAATCCCATACCAAATCTGTTGCGGGAAACGATTTAATTTTTGACGCTGCTTGTCGTCAATTCGGAGGAATAAAAGCGGAAGACATCATTGATTTATACGACATATCAAAAGCGGGGTCAATGCTAAATAAATCGGTTAAATCGGTCTTCATTATTACAAGTTCAGGTGGGAGCGGAATTCTCGCTACCGATTATTCTGAGCTATACGGGCTTGAAGTGCCACCCCTTCCTCAAAGCTTGAAAGGCGCCTTAACCGAAGAACTGCCGAGCCATTGCATTATTAACAACCCTTTAGATCTAACTGGTGACACAGACGCTCAAAGATTCAAATTAGCTTCTAGGATAGCTTCAGAAGAAAATTTTTGCGATTGCTTGATTTTAATTTTTGGCGACCCCATTCCCGGGGCCACCGAGATTTGCACTGAACTTAAATCGTCCTCCCCCCAGGAAATCGTCGCAGTTTACCTCGGAGGAGGAGAGGTTGGAAAAGCGGAAACTAAAAGACTCCTCCAGAGGGGAGTAATCACCTTCCCCACTCCAGAGAGAGCCGCAAAGGCTATTGGAAAGCTGATAAGACAGGAGGCTTAAAATTCAGATGAGTTCAATTACCGATCGAAACGAAGGAAAAAGAGTTTTATTAATGGGGAACGAAGCAATAGCCCGGGGTGCTCTTGAGGGAAATGTGAGATTCGCCACGGCTTATCCAGGCACTCCGAGCTCCGAAATTTTGGAAACCCTTTTAAAAGCGAAATTGGAAATCCCCATCTACGCCGAATGGAGTATCAATGAAAAGGTCGCTTTTGAAGTTGCCTTTGGTGCATCACTTGTGGGAGTAAGGTCCCTTGTGGCCATGAAAAACGCGGGATTTAACTGGGTAATGGATCCCTTCATGACTATCTCCTACACAGGTTGCAAAGCTGGGATGTTGATCGTAGTTGCGGATGACCCTGGTGCGCACTACTCGTCAAACGAACAGGATACCAGATTCGGAGCTGAGTATAATAAACTTCTCTGCTTTGAACCCTCTTGCCAGGATGAAGCCCGTCTAATGGCAAGGGACGCCTTCTCCCTTTCAGAGAGCTTCGAGCTCCCCATTTTCCTTAGATCAGTTACTAGGCTTTCTCATGCCTCCGGAGACGTAACCTTGGGAAAACTCCCGGATGCACCTGACGAAAGACTTTTGGGTTTTAACAAACACTGGAAGATCCCTTATCGCTGGAACGTTTACGGACCACCAGGAGCAGTCTCCAAGCATCAGTGGCTACTTTCAAGACAGGGGATGATACAGGAGTACGTCGAAACTACGCCTTATAACAAATTCGAAAAGGGAGAACTTCCGTTTGCCATAATCTCTTCTGGAATTGGGGCTTCTTATTGCGATGAAGCCATAAAAAACCTGGGGCTTTCAGGGAAAATCTCTTATTTGAGACTGGGGATCGCCAGGCCCCTACCAATCAAGTTTTTGATTGAATTACTTAATACTTGCAAACTCGTTTTGGTCGTTGAGGAGGGAGACCCTGTTGTGGAAGGCCAATTTAGGCGTTTTACCCAAAAACAGGGCAAATGCCTCGAAATAAAGGGAAAAGAGGACAATTTTATCCCCCAGTTTGACGAAATAAATACCGACGTAGTTGAAGAGGCGATCCAAAAGGCTTTTGGGGAAACCGTAAAAAACAGGTCTCTGGAAAAGCCCTATCAGTTAGAAAAATTCAAGGAAAGGGTTGTTCCCCGTTCCTCAACCCTTTGTGCAGGGTGTCCGCACCTTGGTAGCTATTGGGGGTTGAAAAAAGCGATTCAAAAGGAAAAAGAGGTTGTCGTGGTCAATGGAGATATAGGATGCTACGAACAGGGAGGCTATGGGATTTTCTCAAAAAAGGATTTATCATCTCCCGACAACCATAAAAGATATCCAATCAACTCCCCTTATACTATTCTGGATACCCTTTACGTTATGGGTTCGGGGGCCTCCATGGCCCAGGGGATGGCCCAGAGCGGATATCCTGGAAAATGCGTTGGGGTCTGCGGGGATTCGACTTTCTTCCATGCCATACTCCCATCTCTAGCAAACGGGGTGGCCAACAAAGCCAATTTCACCTTGCTGGTTCTCGACAATAGGTGGACTGCCATGACCGGACACCAACCCAGCCCCACCTCCTGTACAAAAGACCCTGGTGCTCCTCAGACAATCCTTTCAATTCCAGAAGTAGTTAAGGCTTTTGGGGTTCAGGATATTCACATTGTTAATGCATACCAGGTGAATGAAGTCCAGGCTGCAATTGAAAAAGCATTCACCTTCAACGGTCCCTCCGTGGTTATACTAGAAGGAGAATGCATGCTCCAGGTGGTTCGGCATACAAAAAGGAAATGGCAAAAGACAATCATTGACCAGGAAAAATGCACTGGTTGCAAAACATGTATCCAGTTGGGGTGCCCGGCGATCAACTTTAAAGACGGAAAAGCTTTGATAGATAAACTCCAATGCGTTGATTGCGGTCTTTGCGCACAGGTTTGCCCATTTGAGGCAATTGAAGGAGGTATAGAATGGAATTGAATCTTATTGTTGCTGGAGTAGGTGGGCAAGGGTCGGTTCTTGCCTCTCATATAATTGCGGAGTCAGCGATTAGCCAGGGGCTAAAGGCGAGAGTCGGCGAAACTTTTGGGGCAGCCATGAGAGGGGGTGCGGTTGCCTCTCATGTTAGAATTGGCGATGTTTCCGCTCCCCTGGTACAGAAGGGAAAAGCAGATGCCATTCTTGCTTTAGAACCCCTTGAAGGCCTCAGAGTAGGCGTCGATTACCTTTCTCCAACAGGCATTGTGATCCTCAATACCAGGCCGATCCCACCCGTTGATGTTTCAGTGGGCATTTTCTCCTATCCGGATATTGAGGAAATCATTTCTATTCTTTCTGCCATTGGAAAAAGGGTATACCATTTTGACGCAACTGAGCTAGCCATTGCCGCTGGAAATTACCGAACCCTAAATTCGGTGATTCTTGGTGCTTTCTCAACCTCGGAAGCTTTTCCATTCCAGCCAGAAGTTCTTCTTGAATCCATTTCCAGCCGAGTTCCCCCCTCGTCCAAAGACGCAAATGAAAAAGCTTTCAATCTGGGAAGGGAGAAAATGGAGGAATTGAGAGAAAAAAATAAATGAATGGAAAATTTTTAACCGAACCTGAATGTTATCAGCTTATGGCAGAAAGCGGCCTTCCAGTTCCTCGTTTCGCTTTTTGCCCTAATAAAGAAGCCGCTGTTGAGAAATCCCGCGAAATTGGATATCCCATAGTAATGAAGATTGTCTCCCCTCAAATCATTCATAAAAGCGATGTAGGTGGCGTGAGGGTAAACCTGAAAAGCGATAAGGAAGCAGGCTTAGCATACGAATCAATTACCAGCAAAATTGCCGAAAAATGCCCGGATGCACTCATCCAGGGAGTGCTTGTAATGCCCTATTTTTCCGGTGGACAAGAACTGATCGTTGGAGGTTTGAAAGATGAACAATTTGGAAGCACCTTGATGTTCGGTCTCGGAGGCGTATTTACAGAAATTTTAAAAGACGTCTCCTTTCGAATTTGCCCTTTCGATAAGCGAGAAGCCATGAAAATGGTTAGGGAGATAAAAGGATTCCCTCTTCTTTCGGGTTACAGGGGCGGGCCAAGGTTAGACATTGAATCTTTGACGGATTTTTTAAGCCAATTTTCCCGTTTTTTGTTTGAAAAACCTCAAATTAAGGAAATAGACCTGAATCCCGTGTTTCTTTTCAACCAGGGCTTATCAATCGCTGACTGCCGAATTTTGCTCGAAAACGAGGAAAGGAGGAACAAATGAAAAAAGCTACCCTCAAAGTCTTAGCCGATTCAGATCTGGAGAGAATCCATCAAGCAACACTCAGGATTCTATGGAAAGTTGGAGTAGTGATAAAGGATTCGGAAGCCCGCTCAATCTTAAAAAGGGAAGGCGCAAAAGTTGACGAGGAAAACATGAGGGTTTTCATCCCCCCATATATCGTGGAGGAAGCAATCCGCAGGGCGCCCAAAACTTTTGTCCTTTGGAGCAGGGATTTTAAAACAAAATATATAGTAGATGAAGAAAACCTTTTCTATGAACCGATGATTGGCCGCCTCTTCATCCATGACTTCGAAACAAATTCCTTGAGGCGGACCTCTTTAAAAGATGTTGAGAACCTTGTGAAAATTGCCGATGCTCTCCCGAATTATCACCTTTTACACTCCGGAGCAATAATGCCGGAAATTCAGGGAGTCCAAATCGGAACGAGCCATGCCCACGGGTACCTTGCCTCCTTAAGAAACTCAACCAAGGTAATCAAAACCTCAAGCAGGGAAAAATCTGTTGCCGAAGACATGGTTAGGATGGTCTCGGTAGTTGCTGGGGGTCTTGATAAACTAAAGGAAAAACCTATAACTTTCACTACCTGCAATCCGGTTGCCCCCCTCCAGCACGACAGGGAACAAACCGAAGGAATGAGGATCTTCATCAAGCACGGGATTCCGGTTGATATAACCAGTGAGCCCCAAGCCGGAGCAACTGCGCCAGTAACTCTTGCCGGTCTATTGACACAGCAAAATGCTGATATCCTTTCCGGAATTGTGATTGCAGAAATGGATACCCCTGGAGCACCGGTTTGGTATGGAACTTGTGGGGCAATCATGGACATGAAGGTTGGCCGGATTGCACTGGGATCCATCGAGGCGGGATTAATCAACGTCGCTTCAGCACAAATGGCAAAGTTTTATGGACTGCCCTGCCGGGGAACGGGCGCGGTAACCGAATCAAAACTTCTGGACTTTCAAGCGGGGGTGGAGGTCACCCAAACCTTGTATTTCTGCGCACTAGGAGGAATTAACCTGATGTTCTACCCCGGTTGCACGGAAGGAGGACTTGCGGTTTCTCTTGAAAGGCTTGTACTGGATAATGAAATCGCAGGAATGGCATACAGAGCCTTATCGGGAGTTGAGGTGGACGAGGAAACAATTGCGGAAGAAGTAATCCAGACGGTGGGCCCCTCTGGACATTACTTGTCCCAGCCACACACCATGAAATATTTAAGAAAGGAGCAATATCTCCCTAAACTGGTTTCCCGGGAAATAAGGGCGAAATTCGAAGAGGCAGGCAGCAAGTCAATGGTGGAAAGGGCTCATGAGGAAGTAGAACGTATACTTTCCGAGCATAAAGTTCCGCCTCTCGATCCCAAAGTGGAATCGGAGCTTCTAAATATTATCCAAGAAGTAGAAAGGAGGACAAAACAAAATGGCTGATGAATTTGACATCCAATTCCTTTACCTCAATCAAAAGGATGTCCTAAGGGCCGGACTTACAATGAAAATGGCTATTTCCGCCATGGAAAGGGCCCTTTCCCTTTTCACCGAAGGCAAGACCATTATGCCCTACAAAACGGTTCTTGACCTCGACGAGAGAAAAAGGGGCAGGATCAACGCCATGCCTGCTTATATAGGAGGAGAATACGACATCGCGGGGATAAAATGGATTGGGGGATTTCCCCCAAATGTTCAAAAGGGCCTTCCCCGGGCAACAGCCCTGATCATTTTAAACGATGCCTGGACAGGTTTCCCAATAGCTCTCATGGATTCCACTTTAATAAGCGCGGTTAGAACCGGGGCTGTTACCGGAGTTGGTGCAAAGTACTTAGCAAGAAAAGATTCCAAAGTTGTTGGGATGATCGGGGCAGGGGTTCAAGCCAGAACTCAGCTTGAAGCTTTGATCGAAGTCCTTCCATTGCTTGAAAAAGTTAAAGTATTTGATATCCGGACGGAAGCCTCCAGAAAATACGCAACAGAAATGGCAGAGAAAACCCGATTATCCTTTGAGGTTGTTGAATCCCCTGAGGAGGCGGTTGTCGGGTCTGACATCGTGGTCACTGTCACGGTTGCGGACGAGCCTATCGTAAAGGAAAAGTGGTTAAAAGAAGGTTCATTTTTCGCCGCGGTAGGTTCTTATCGGGAAGAAGAGGACGAAGTGGTACTTAAAGCGGACAAAATTGTGGTCGACGGAATCGAGCATGTTATTCACCGGGAAACTCCGATTATCGCACAATTGGTTCTATCGGGAAGGATGAGTAAGGACCGGATCCATGGGGAAATGGGTGAGATCATCCTTGGTCGCAAGTCCGGAAGAGAAAACCCGAGTGAAAGGATTTTCTTTTCCCCTATTGGGATGGCCGTTGATGATATTGTTCTGGCAAAACATATTTATGACCTGGCAGTGGAAAAGGGGATTGGTCAACGCCTCTCACTTATTGGAAGATAAAGGAGGAAAAAATGGAATCTGAAATTTTTGAAAAAGCTTATAAAGCAATCTTGGAATATGATGCCGAAAAAGCTGAAAGCGTAGCAAGAGAAGGAATTGAAGCGGGGATTCCCCCGGCAAAAATTCTCGACCAGGGCTTCTCTCCCGCCATTAAGGAGCTTGGGGATAAATTTGAGAACATGGAGATTTTTCTTCCTGAGCTGGTAATGGCAGCGAACGCAATGAAAGCTGCGGTCAACGTCCTCGAATCCGCGCTCAAAAAAACAGGGGAAACCCTGCCTTCCAAAGGGACGGTGGTCTTAGGAACTGTTGAGGGGGATATTCACGACATCGGCAAAACAATTGTTGGCGCAACTCTTTCTGCCGCTGGTTACAAAGTCCACGATCTAGGGGTAGATGTCCCCGTTCCCCGTTTTCTGGAAGCCGCGGAGGAAACAGGGGCGCAGGTCATTGCGGCTTCAGCCTTGCTCTCCACAACCATGCTCCGTCAAAGAGACCTGGTTGATTTCCTCAAAAACCGCGGAAAAAGAGAAAGGTTTATCGTTATTGTGGGAGGAGCGCCAGTGACTAAGGATTGGGCTTCTCAAATTGGGGCCGATGCCTATGCCAGGGATGCGGTTGAAGCGGTCAAAGTTCTTGACTCCCTTATTACCAAATAAAAAGTCCGGAGGAAAAAAATGGATTTTACTGAGGTTTTGAAAAGATCAGAGACCGGCCCGCTTACGACAGCTGAGGATTTTCTACTGAACAATGTGTCAAAAAACGCGATGGAGCTTGCCCGGAAAGCACAAATAAAATTCAACCCAGCCACGCTGGTTAATCAGGACTTGGAAGCTGCTGATATGCTCTTCCAAGCTGGATTGGACCTTATTGAAAAATCGGGAGTTTTTTGTTCCTCAAGCAGAAGGATAATTCAGTTTAAACGAGAAGAAATTCAAAATCACCTTGAGCGCCTTCCCGGCGAAGTCCCCGTCGGAAAAGGAAAGGATCATAGGGTTGTTCGACACAGGAAAGTGGAAGACAAGGCTTTTCCTGCCATTTTTGGAGGACCATTCAATTGCGACACGGATGAAAAAACTTTCGTAAAATTCAATGAGGCATACGCCAGAGAACCCCTCATTGATATTCTTTTCTTCCCCGGATACTTGAAAGAATTAGACGGGGTAATTATAAGACCGGGATCTGGTTTATCCACCAGAGCTGCAATTCTTTACGGAATGCTATCAAGAGAAGCCGTTATGAGAGCAGGCCGCCCTGACATGGCAATAGCCGGGCACGCGGTAATGGCTCTAAACGAGATTGCCTGCAGCAATGAAGAATGGGGCCTTCGGAAAACGGACCCCAGAGCGATGGTATTAATTTCCGAACTTCAGGTTGATGACGTATCCCTAACCAGAATGGCTTATTATCGCCTAATCGGGGCTCCTACCTACATGGCGTTTACACCTTTAATCGGTGGTTACGGAGGAGGTCCCGAGGGAACGGCGGTAGTGGCCGTAGCTTCCTTCATTGCTGCTTCCATTCTGGGAGGGGATATAGTCCACATTGGGCCACAACACATAAAACTGAAAGTGCAAACCGGGCAACACTCACTTTGGCTTTCCTCAATAGTGAATCAGGCTATTTCCCGAAATACTAAGATCGTTGCCACAACTAGCCATACAACAGCTGCGAGGCCGGGATCCCTCCAATTTGCTCTAGAATTTTCAGCTTTGGCAATAGCCTCGGTCATTAGCGGCTCAAACCAATCCGGGCCTAGACCAGCAGAGCCTCTTGGTTACAACCAAAACAGTCCTCTCATGTGCCGTCTTTTTGCAGAAGTGGGGAGGGCGACCACCCAAATTGACCTGGGGAAAGCCAACGAAATTGTCAGTGAACTTTACGATATGTACAAAGATAATTTGAACCTTGAGACATCTCCAAAAGGGTTGTCTTTTAATGACCTTTACGACCTGGATACCCTGGAACCGAAGGAAGAACATTTCAAAGAATACGAGAAAGCCAAGGAGATTTTAAAAGGTCTGGGACTTCCTTTAAATTAGGGACTATTTTAAAAGGAGGGAGAGAATGGACAAAAAATTTGATCTTCAGAACACTCCTTACAGAATGTTCATTGATGGAGAATGGATTGAGCCAGCAAGTGGAAGTACTTTCCCCGTAATAAATCCAAATAACAACGAAAAGATTGCGGAAATTTACCAAGCGGGAAATGAGGAGGTTGAAAAGGCAGTTAAATCTGCTAGACGCGCCTTCGAAAATGGTCCCTGGAAAAAAATGACTGGCAAGGACAGGGGGCTCCTTCTTGAAAAAACCGCGGATCTACTGGAGAAACGCCTGGAGGAGCTCGCTTATATCGAGGCCCTTGACACCGGAAAAGTTCTAGCCCAAGCAATATTTTTCGACGTCCCGCAGGGAATAGATGGCCTGCGTTATTTTGCCGGAAAGGCAAGGGACATAAAAGGAGAGGTCGTGGAACTTGGAGTCCCCGGTTTCTGGAATTACCGCTTATGGCAACCAGTTGGGGTGGTGCTGGAAATCCTTCCCTGGAATGGACCTCTGATGATGGGGCTTCAAAAAGTGGCGAATATCCTTGCTGCGGGAAACACTGTTATCATAAAACCACCTACGGACGCATCTCTCTCTTTAATTGAATGTTGCAAGGCATTCGAGGAGGCAGGCTTCCCTCCGGGAGTTGTAAACTTAGTTACTGGCCCAGGAGGAACAGTGGGCGAGGCTTTAGCAAAACATCCGGGGGTTGACATGGTTTCAATTACCGGTTCCACCTCAACTGGCGCAAGGATCATGGAAATCGCCAGCCCCACGATTAAAAAGCTAGCCCTTGAGTTAGGTGGAAAAAACCCGAACATCGTCTTTGAGGACGCAGATTTGGAGGAGGCGGTAGAGTGGGCGAAAATGGCCGCTTTTAACAACCAAGGGGAAATTTGCGTTTCGGGTTCACGCCTGTTATTGAGCCAAAAAATCCACGACGAATTTCTATCCTTATTGGAGGAAAAGGTAAGAGCACTAAAAATCGGCTTTTCTACAGAAATGGAGAGCGAAATTGGACCATTAATCAGCAAAGGCCAAATGGAGAAGGTGATTGGCTATATTGAAAACGGGAAAAAAGAGGGAGCCCGGCTAGTCTGTGGGGGGGAGCAGCCAACCGAGGAGAAACTCAAAAGAGGGAATTTTGTCCTTCCCACCATTTTTGACGAGGTACTTCCCGAAATGAAAATTGCCCGAGAGGAAATTTTCGGGCCAGTCCTTTCCGTGATCACCTTCCGCGATGAGCAGGAGGCAATCGAAATTGCAAATTCCGTGGATTACGGACTTGCCGGTGCGGTCTTTACAAGAGATATTGGCAGGGCGCACAGGGTGGTAAAGGAACTCCGGGCTGGGCAAATATACATAAATACTTATTATAGCAAGGGCCTTGTAGAGTCTCCGGGAGTCGGTTGGAAAAAAAGCGGGGCTGGATCCTTCGGAATTACCAAATATATGGTGCCCAAAACCGTATTCGTCTCTGAAAAATAGCTGTTGCTTTTTTAATGAAGACATCGGCGAAAAAGGCAACAATTTTACCCTATAAACTCGAAAGAGTTGATCCTCCCTTAAGAGGTGAACTAGCCGGAATAAATTACGGTTTGGTTGCGGACTTGGGTACTACAACACTCGGGTTTCACCTTGTTGACCTAAAAGAAGGGAAACTCCAGAAAGAATTCTTCCTTCCTAATCCGGGAAGAGCCTTTGGGGCGGATATTCTCAATAGGGTAAGGGTCATAATCGAGGAAACCAGGAAGCTTGAAGAAATCAGAGGGCAACTGATAGACGCGATTAACCAGGGGATATATGCCTTAACCAGAAATGGTTTTATTTCCCCAGAGCAAATATTATGCGTGAACGTAATCGGGAATCCCATCATGATCCACATCTTCTATGGGATAGACCCAATACCACTATCAAGAGCCCCATTTCAAATAAGCTTCAAGGGAAACGTAACACAGCCAGTTGAAGTTTTTGGTCTTTCCATTAACCCCAAAGGGGTATTAATGACCCCCCCTCTTGTATCGTCATTTATCGGATCAGATTTCATCTGCGGAATACTCTCATCCATTGAAATGAATTTTCCCCGTCCGTTCCTTTTCTTCGACCTGGGGACCAATGCAGAAATCGCTCTCGTAACACATGACAGGGTTTTTGCCGCGTCAGCGGCGGCCGGTCCTGCCTTTGAAGACTTCGACATGCCCTTCAACTTTGAACTATTACCCGGAGTTATCAAACATCTCAAATTTTCACCGCCCTCACACATTGAAATCGAATCTGAAGGGCCGCCAACTAAAATCCTTGCCTCAGCCAAAATCGATGCTGTTGGAATTCTTAGAGAGATGGGACTATTGGACAAAACAGGACTTCTTGGAGGGGAGAACCTCGAGGGAAACAGAACGGAACAATTTCTTAATAAAGACGATAAAGGAAGGCGCTACTTTCAGATGCCACCAAACATTAAAATTACCCAGGAAGACATTCGGAACCTTCAATTGGCCAAAGCAGCAATCAAAACAGCCACCGAGCTTCTTTTGGAATCAGCAAATCTCAGAGCAAGCCAAATAAATGCTTTCCTCCTCGCGGGAACCTTCGGTTCCTCTGTTTTTCCCTCATCTGCAGAAAAAGTGGGGCTTTTGCCACCAAATTCCTCTCGGCGCGCTGTGCCTGTTGGAAATTCCTCGGGGAGGGGAGGAATATTCTACTTGTTGAACAGAGAATGGAGGGACATTGCCCTTGAAATTTCCCAGAAAACCGATGTATTGAAGCTTACCAGGAATCCAAAATTTAAAGACCTTTTCTTAAAATCAATTGAATTCCCTTGAAAAGGTAAAAAAGGTCATTAACGGAAAACCCGAGCACCCCCCTCCCCTGGGGTGTCTTTTTCCCGCAAAAATTGAAAACCAGAAAAACTCCCGGGAATTAACAAGCGAAAAAGGTTGGGACTGGATTGGAGTTTACCTTAACCCAGGGGATTATATCCCAGGGCAGAAGCGTTTTGGGAAGGATAAGTTCCTTTCCTTAAAAGGAATTTTTAAAATTGGAATTCTTGAAGGGCCTTTTCAAAAACACCTTTTTAAAGAAAAGGTCCGGCTTCTTGGCTCTCTTGAAGAATTTTCCCCATTTTTGATCCAGGGGTACCTTGAACTCCAGAAATTAATAGAAATGAACCTGAAGAATTGTGACGCCTTTCTTCTTGCAGAAGATTTTTTGTACCAGCGTGGTCTTATGTTTTCCCCAGCTTTTTTCCGAACCAACATCCTTGAAGGAATACAAGAATTGGCTAATCTCTCCTCCAAATCAGGTAAGCCCTTTGGGTTTCATGCAGATGGAGACTTTTCGCCGATCTTGGGAGACTTAAGGAAAATTGGAATCAAATTTATCCACGGTTTTGACCTTGTAAATTTGAACCACCAAGATATCAAGGGTTTTTCATTAATTGTACCAAAAGGTATTTTCTTAACCGATTTTCCAATACTCTGGGATGACGACCCTCCTGATTAAGTTTTTGTCTTTTCATAAGATGTGGCGAGGCTTTTCCTTTTTTATCACATAACACATTGGTGTTGCCCCTGCTCCGCCATTAATGATATTATGCAAGAGCAAAAAATTTGTCATAAATAATTTTTAAATGTCGATAGGAGGAACCTTATGAAAGGTCTTAGCAC
>JANLFL010000008.1 GCA_024655965.1 Caldisericota bacterium
GGGCCACACCTCTTATGACGTGATCAAGCGCTATTTGAGCGTTACACCCGGAGATTTGGCCAGAGTGCAGAGGAAGGTCAGCCCGGTGAACAGGCTGAAGTAAATTAAAAAATCCAAAGCCAGTAAGTAAAATTCTTTAAACGAAAAAAATGAGGTTTCAATTTTTGAATCTCTAAAAAGCCATTAAACTTTTAAAAACCTTTCCTTCATTCCCAGCATTTTTGAGATCTTGCGGGAAGGCTTCATGCCTAGAGGAAGAATTAAATTGACCTGACCAAAAATGCTTTAATTGGATGTATCAAAAAAACCATGTGGCCGATCTGGCGCTGGGTGAGTGTTTGACTTTTTGTGAAAAATTCTGATCTTTTTAACGCATCATGGAGTTAGTAAGGAAGGAAAAATATAATTTTTCCTCTTTTCCAACTTTTTCTTATCCCAGATCGAAAGGATATTAAGACTATCTAAAATAGCCCTTGCTCCTTCGTGGAATTTTTCTTTCAGTACCTCTTGGGGAACGATTTCTCCAGTAAAATAATTATCAACTACAATACAAGCACTACCTCCTCTTAAACCAAACAGGGTGGAAAGCGTCAGTATAATTGAAGTCTCTCGATCGATGTTTAATACTCTTGCCTTGCTCCAGTAATCGATCAATTTTTTGTGATCATCTTGTAAATAGCCATCTTTAGAGGCCCGTCCCAAGCCAGGGTACATTGAATCCAAGGATCGCGTAACTCCTACATGGTAATCAAGTTTTCTATTTTCAAATGCTTCAATCTGCGCTAAAAGCACTTCAAAATGTGCCACAGCAGGGAAGTTTGGAGAAATATATTCCTTGCTACAGCCTTCATCCCTTACTGCGGCAAGAGTTAAGATAAACTCTCCAATCCTTACCCATGGTTGGAATCCACCTGATGCTCCAAGCCGAATAAAAGTATTTGCCTTTGGAGAACTCATAATGAGCTCCATTAAAGCTAACTCTGTGTCTGGTCCTCCACTTCCCGTAAAGCAAACCGTAATGGAGGTCTCTTTATATACTCCGGTAAAGGTAGTAAACAAAGCAGTTTTCTGGAGAGTGTCAATTTTGTCGAAGAACTCAGAAAACTCCTTTATTGGGTCCTCACTAAAACAAAGTGGATCTCTTACGCAAAGGATAACATAAGGAGCAATTTTCTCAGGGTCCATGTTTAAAAAAATGGATTTTCCTGCAGAAGCAAAACTTGGAATTCTACCTTGCTCCAAAGTAATTTCCTCCTCTCAATTCTAAGGTTTTATCTTCCATATTCGCCCCTAGCTAAGGAAAGGGCAATTATAATTACAAAAATCCCTTTTGCTGCGTATTGCCAATATGGATCAATGCCTAATGTGACTAGAAAACGCAGAATTAAATCCAGAACAATTGCGCCAGGGATTGCGCCCAGGGGTAGCCCAACTCCCCCGGCGAAATTGGCTCCTCCCAATACGCTTGCCGCAATTCCATCCATTTCCCAACCGCTTGCTGCCTGAGGCCATCCTGATCCGAACTTGGCAAGTAGAGCTAATCCTGATAGGGCAGAGAAAAAACCTGCTAAGGTGAAGGCTTTAATTCGGAGAGAGTCGGCTTTTAGACCTGCGACTCTAGCTGCCAGTTCGCTTCCTCCTAAGGCGTAAAGATGCCTTCCATATTTGGTTTTTAGGATGTAAAGAGAAGCGAGGATGATTAGCACCAGACCCACCCAGAAGTAAAGGGGTAAGCCAAGGAGCTGATAGGTGCTAATCTTGATAAAAGTTTGCCCTTCCAGCCCAAGAGGGATGGAAGTTCCTGCAGAATAAACCAAGGTAATTCCTCTTAACACTACGGAAGAACCAAGGGTTACAATAAAAGACTGAAGCTTTCCTTTCCCCACAACTAGACCATTAATGAAACCTATCAAGGCTCCAACTAAGAGAACAATGATTATAGCGAAAGAGATTGGCAACCCATTTTTTTCCATAAGTCCAGCGGCCAGTACACTAGAAAACCCGACGGAAGCTGCTAAGGAAAGGTCGATGCTCCCAGCAATCATTACAATTATTTCGCCCGCTGACATCAGAATCCCTGGTGTTGCAGTAGAAAGGGTAGACGCAATTGAGTAACCGCTGAACATCGAGGGGCTTATTAAGCCCATGATTAAGAATATGGCCGCACAAATCAGCCAAGGGAGAAGATTATGATTACTAAATACTTGAATTACTTGAACGAGAATTTTGTTCTTGGATTTAGCTACAGTTTGATTTTCATTTAGTTGCATAATTTATCACTTCCTCTTCTGAAATATTCGGGCTTTTAAACTCCGCGACTATTTTTCCCTCTTTCATGACCAAAACCCGGTCTAAGAAACTGAGTACCCTTTCAAATTCGGAAGATAGAAGAACCACGGAAACGCCATCCTTTGCTAGTTCCCTGACCTGCATCATCAAATCGAAGGCGCTTTCTACGTCTACTCCTGTGGTAAGCTCATCTAAAATCAATAAATTCGGTCTCAAGGCTAGACCCCTGGCCACCAACGTTTTCTTCTTATTTCCTCCACTTAAATTCTTTACAGGGAAATTTGGTCGGGAAGGTTTGATATTCAATTGAGAAATGTACTGTTTGATTAAATTGTCCTCTTTTTTCCTCTGGATGAAGTTTCGGAACATCACGTTAAGGGCGAGAAGAGAAATGTTCTGACGTATATCAAGGTTTAAGAACAAACCTTCCTTCATCATATCTTCGGGAATGTAAACGATACCTTTTCTGGCCAAAGCCATTGTAGACCCAAAGTGAGCTTCTATTCCCATGACATTGATTCTTCCTGAGCTAATAGGATTCAGGCCCACTATTGCTTTTCCCAGCTCGGTTTTTCCTGCGCCAACTACCCCTACAATTCCCAATACCTCTCCTTTATAGGCGCTAAAGCTGATTTCTCGGAGAGGAGTTTCTGCCAGCTTGAGGGGTTTTGTTGAAACCTGTTGAAGATCAAGCACTTTTTCTCCCTGACTGGAACTAAGGTTTTTACTGAAATTTAAGGTGGTTTTTCCAGTCATCAATCTGACTACTTGATCCGGAGTGATTTCCCTGGTATTAAAAGTCCCCACCTTTTCCCCATTTTTCATTATGGTTACTCTATCGCAAAGCTCAAATACCTCTGGAATCCGGTGAGTAACGTAAATTACCGCTTTCTTTGTTTCCTTTAATTGCTTAATCAGTGAGAACAGTTTGTAAGCATCAGACTTAGCCATCATGCTTGTTGGTTCATCCAAACCGATTATTTCAAAATCAGAGATCATAGCTCGTGCGATTTCAATTTGCTTAAGGATACTCGGTGATAGATCGCTAATTTTGGAATATAGGGGAATTTGAAAATCGCAGGAAGAAAGCAAATCACGGACCTGCTCCTCCATTCTTTTTTGGTCTAAGATGGGGAACCCAAGGTAATTTTTAGTTTGCTCTCTTCCGATCAAAATATTTTCCGCAACTTTTAAATTTGGGAAGACCGCAGGAACCTGATTAGCAATAACTATCCCATATTTTCTTGCTATTTCTAAATTGAATTTTTTTAGCTTTTGGCCTCTTATGAGAATTTCCCCTGAGGATCTTGGAATAAGACCTCCAATTACTGAAAGGAAAGTAGTTTTTCCGGAACCATTTAGACCGACCACGCCATGAACTTCCCCGGCTTTCAAGGAAAAATTCATTTTTGAAAGAGCCTTTACCCCGGGGAAAACCTTAGTCAAGTCTACTGTCTCTAATACAATTTCATTTTCCATTTTTAGAAATACCGCCTTTTAAAAGTTAAGATCGTGAAGAGAGGGAAAAGAAGAAATAGACCCAGGTCTTTGAACCGAGAAGGCGGTTGCTTTAGCCGCAAATATTGCTGTCTCCTGGGCTGTCCAATTGTTCGTTAAGCCAAAAATAATAGCCGCATCAAACAAGTCTCCTGCTCCGGTTGTATCAGAAACCTGAGAAACCTTCATAGTGGGAAACGCCACAAATCCTCCTTTTTGAGAAGCCCAGAGAAAATCTTCTTTACCCCTTTTAACCCAAATTTCCTCAACTCCCATTTCAAGGGCTTTCTTGATCGCTGTTTTAAGTGAGTTTTCCCGCATGATCTCCAAGATTTCTTGCTCGTTTGGAAGGAATACTTTGGAGAACCTTAAAACGTGCAAATATCTTTCCCGAGTCTCCTCTGTGATTTTTCCGTTTGGGGAGCGGATGTTAGGGTCAAAAAAGATTTTCTGTTTTCCGCTTTTTTCTAGAAAACCAAGAATTGAGTGATAACTTTCAATTCCTTCGGCGATCGACACGCCAGTAACAAAGATTTCGTCTGCTTGCTCTTTGAGAAGGGCTTCCGGTTCTAACGTCATGTGGATATCAGCGCAATCACGACGGAAGACGAAAAAGGTTCTTTCACCAAATTCGTCTATAGCAGTAAAAACTAAACCAGTATTGTATTGAGGTTGAACTTGGACCAAAGCTGTGTTGATTTTTTCTCTTTTTAGATTTTCTAAAGCTTCTCTTCCAAAAGCATCGTTCCCTACTGCGCTAGCCAAAGAAACTTTCAATTCCAATCTGGATAGGGCTACTCCGACATTTGCTCCGGTGCCTCCTAGATTGATCTGCGGCTTAGAGGAAAATACACACCCTCCTTTTTCGGGCCAAGAATCAAATCTTCCAGAAATGTCAATGTTGATATCGCCGATTACTAGAATCATCTTGCGCTCCTATTTTTTATTTCGGATTGCTTTGACAACCTCCATAAGTTCTTTTACCCTTTTAAGGTCGACAGGGTTCTCGGTTTCGCCCTCAACTTTAAGAGATGTTCCTACAATAGCGCCGTCTGCCACATTTAGAAGATTCAAGGCATTTTTTTGATTGAGGCCACTGCCAATGAAGACGGGGAAATGAGATAAAACTCCTTTAGCTTTCTTCAGGTCCTCAATGTCCGTCTCAAAACCTGTGTGTTTTCCACTGATGATAACAGCATCTGCCAAGAAGTAAGCAGCGTCATAGGCTGATTCTTCAATCGGGCGACGAGCAAGGGGGGCTGAATGCTTAATATGGACATCCGCAAATATCTTTATTGAAGGATCCAAAAATTTGCGGAAGCGCAAAATCTCATGAGGTTTTCTAAGGACCAAGCCTGATACATCAACTGAAGCCTCTGTGAAGAAGGTGGCTCTCACAAACTGAGCTTGCACACAGTGAGCGATGGAAAGGGAGGCTATCGGGTCTGAAAGAACGCAGATTCCCATAACGGCCTTGGGAAAAGCCTTCCTTATTTCGTGAGCCACGATGCTCAAAGAAGCCACAGTTTCTGAAGGAGCGACATTAGGAAAATAAGAAAGATCGCCATAATTCTCAATTTCTATTCCATCTACTCCGCCTTCCAATAAAGTGCGGGCATCTTCTAAGCCGCTTTCAATAACCTCTTTCAATCCTTTGCCAGTATAAATGGGAGAACCGGGTAGGGGTTTCAAGTGGACCATTCCAATTATTGGTTTTTCAACTCCGAAAAGCTCGTTGATTTCTTGGATACTTTTTCTCATAGTTTATGCCTCCTTATTTTTCTCTCGATAATCAGCCACTTTTTCCATTAGCTTTGAAACCCTGGCTGGATCAAAAATCCCATGCTCTTTTCCGTCCACCTTTAGTCCCGTGGAAACGATGATGCCATCTACAAAAGGAAGGTACCTATTGACATTTTCCACAGTAACTCCGCTGCCTACGATTAGAGGTGCCTCTGGCAATTTTTCTCGGACCCTTTTCACATCTTCAACTTTAGTTTCCCCTCCCGTTTTTAATCCAGTTATTATCAAAGCATCGGCAAGCCCCCGGAATAGAGCATCTTCCGCTGATAGCTCAATAGGCCGCTGGGCCAGAGGATAACCGTGTTTGATATGAACATCGGCGAACACTTTTGTCTGACACTTTAAAAAAGCCTTAAATCTTTGGACTTCAGCAGCGCTACTATCAATCAATCCCGCATCCACAACGTAGGTTTCTGTATAATAAGTTGCCCTGATGAATTCAGCTTCAAGGGTTTTGGCAATTGCAATTGCTCCGATAGTGTCAGCCTGAAGAAGGCATATTCCTAATGGCTTGCTGAAGCGATCCTTTATTGCTTTACCAATATAAGTAACCGCTGCAACGGTTTCCGGTCCAACCCTTTTTAAAAAAGGAACATCGTTAAAATTTTCGATAATGATCCCATCAATTCCATTGTCTAAAAGGGTTTTAGCTTCAGCCAAAGCAGCTTTGGTTATGTCTTCTACTGATTCCCCAGAATATTTGGGAGCTCCGGGTAATGGTGGGAGATGAACTACTCCTATTACTGGAAGGAAAGTCTTAAAAACAGTCTGCAAGATGTCGGCTCTCATGGTTGTCCCTCCTCGCTAGCAACTAAAATAGTTTTTTCGTCTAGGTACCTTTTTCCGTTTTGCTCTTTGGCTTTATCCCAACGGGCTAATTTGCTCAAACCTTTTAGCGCCACCAAAATTGAATCCTTTTTTCCAGCTCCCACTCCAACTTCACCTGTTAGCTCATTATCCACAATCGTACAGACAGCTCCTCCACGTTTGTTAAAAATATTACACAAAGTAAGAAGTAAAGAAGTTTCGCGTTCTACATTCAGCACTCCTGCCTTCTCCCAGTAATTCGGTATAAATTTTTGTAATTCTTGGAGGTAATTTTTTGCCGGTCTCCCCTCGCCAACATAAATGGCGTCGTTACTGCGAGTGATCCCTAAATGGTAGGGAATTTTAAGCTCTTCTGCAGCACTAGCCATTGCCAGGACAACTTCGAAACTAGAAATTGCAGGGAACGATTTCGCTACATATTCGCCACTTGTGCCTTCATCTCGCACTGCTCCTGTAGAGATAACTATATCTCCGATGTTTATGAATCTCTGAAGCGCACCGGATGTCCCAACTCTGATGAAGGTATTAGCTGTACTCCATTTAATGAAATCCATAAGTACCAGCTCGAGCTCTGGGGCCCCGCTACCAGTAGAACAAACAGTTATTAATACATTTTCGAAAAAACCGCTGTATGTAGTAAACATTTTGGTGTCAGCGATTTTCCTTGAGTTCACTAAGTAATCAGAAATTTCTTCGGCAGCGTCTTTCGAATAGCCATGTAAGGGATCTCTGACTGTAAAAATCACATACTTCCCCACATCTGAGGGGTTAATCCCCGTAAATAAAGGCCGGTTCCCTCTATCGAAATCGGGCGGTTTTGCATCCAGAACCATCTGCTTTTCCTCCTTTTCTATCTATTTAACTGGGGGGCTTTAAGCCCCCCAGTTAAAATCTTGATAATCACTCTGGCCAGAATTGTTTTAGGAATTCCTCATATTTGTCTTTGCAGTTTGTGAATAAATCAGCCGATGGTGGCTTATCGAACTTAACTTCTTTTGTAAATGTGGACAGGTTGTCTTTTTTAACTACCACTGTTGGAATGGGCATGCCAACTGAATCAGGCTTGCAACCATATTTTAGATAAGCATACAAGGTCGTTACTCCCCAATAGCCTTCAAGATGTGGCGCTTGGGAGATGCTGGCGTACATTTTTCCTTCATTGATAGCAGTTTGTGCATCAGGGATGACATCGATTCCCACAAAGATCGTATCTTTTCCCGGAACCAGCCCAGCAGCTTCACAGGCTTTCATGGCGCCTATGGCCATGTCATCGTTCGCTGCAAACACGCCGTCCACTTTTGAGTACTTCCCTAACAATGCCTCCATTTTCTGCATCCCAAGTTGTCGGTCAAAATTGGCAATTTCCGTTGTGAGAAGAACGACGTCGCCGCTGGAAATCAGAGGGTTAAGAACGGAAAGTGCTCCCTCGATTCGAGTGAGACCTGCATATGTTCCAGGAAGGCCCGCAAATCCCACCACATTCCAAGGTTTTGGTTTTCCACTCTTTTCCAACCCCTCAATTAGTGCTTTGGCCAATTCTCTACCTAATTCCATATCGTCCGCAGCGAAGTGAGCAATTCTTGGTCCATAGTGGACTGGCCCATCAGTGGTGACGATGGCTATTCCCTTTTCTGATAATTCCGTTGCTAAGGGTACAAAGGCATCTAAATCAACCCTAGCGACAAGAATTCCATTGGCTCCAGCGGCAACAGCAGACTGTATCAAGCTATCTTGCTTGGCAGGATCCCATCCAGCGGTAGCGGTAGAAATGTCCACTCCTAACAATTTTGCAGCAGCTTTTGCTCCATCAAGCCAGGTTGTGAAATATTGGTCTTCAAACGGCGCTACGGCAAATAATTTAATAGCTTTTGATTCAGACGGTGAAGCTGTAGGAGAAGATCCCGTGGGTGATGTTGTGGGGGTCGCTTGCCCACAACCTGAAATGGTAAAGGCCAGAATTAAGACAAACCCAATTACGCCTGTTTTCCAAATTTTTCCTTTCATATTACCCTCCTTTTTTTAGAAGTCTACTTAAAAGGTTCTTTCCCCTTTGGACCATCTCCTTCCTTTTTAAATTCTTCGTTCTCGATACAACTCTCCAGAATAGAAGTAAAATTTAGCATTGAAGGTGGCTTCCACGGATTCTATGGGAATGTTTTCCTTGGTATAAGTTGTCCTGTATACCCGAAGAACAGGGTGGCCTTTGGAAATTTTTAAAATTTTGGCTTCTTCTTTATTGGCTATGTCTCCAAATATTTTTTGGCTTGCTCTAAAAATAGCTATATTGAGGTTCTTTTCAAAAATGTCATAAAGGGAGGTTTGGGAATAATCTTGGAAACGTAGTTCCGGGAATTTCTGAATATTCAAGTAAGAAACGCAGTAACCAATAGGTTGCTTGTTTGCAGTTCTGAGCCTAGTTACTTTTAAGATTTCACTGCCTTCCTGAAGGTCAAATATTTTTGAGATTTTAGAATCGCTTCTTATAAAAGTAGTATTGAGCAAAATTGTGCCCGGAATGAAACCCATTTTAGATATTTCTTGCGTGAAACTTAAAAGCTGAGCTATGTTTATCTCGATCCTAGGGGTTATTAAAGTCCCTTTTCCGCGGTTACGTTTAATGTAACCTTTGGACTCAAGTTCTTGAAGCGCCAATCGAACAGTAGTCCGACTGACCTTAAACATTTCTGCTAGTTCTAATTCATTGGGTAGATGATCACCGATCTTTAGGGTTCCATTTTCAACCTGCTCTTCTAAATAAGTTGAAAGCTGATGATAAAGGGGGATTGGACTTTCCTCTTCCAGCGGTTTGGCTTTAAATATTTTCTTTTCCTCCTTTCATTGGTAGTAATGTTATTACATTACTACATAATGTCAATACCTGTTTTTGAAAATTAATCTTGTCTTAGAGAGTGTCTTTAGTAGCGGCCCCCGCGCTCTCTTCCTTCGGCTCCAGCCACGCCAGCCAGCCGAAGGAAGAGAGCGCACCCTCGGGGATCGGGCGCCTTTCCCGGTGGATCATTCAAGCGGAAAAACTTCCTCCAGCCAGATGAGAAGCGCGGAGGACAGGGAAGCGCTTCCCGCCTTTACCGCCATGGACTTCTTCTTTTAAGATGCCTCTTCTTAAAGGACTTTCCCTTCAATTTACAGCCTCCGGCGCCCTCTCCCTCGGGACGAGCGCTGCGCGCTATGGGGCCGCAAGAAACGGAAGGAAAGGAAAGCCCTCCCTGCCTGCCCTACCTTCCCCGGTCGGGCTTTCCTTTCCTGGGCGGGGTGGCCCAGCCTCACCAGCCAGCCACCCCGCCTTTTTTCATTTAGAAAAGAATAAAAAAGCGCCCATACTTTTTTACCCTGATTCTCCTTGACCCGCGCTCTAAGGGGCAATTTGAGGGCACTTTTTAAAGGAATCCCTAAGGAGTTAGTTGGCTTCGCCAAAATAAACCTCATTTTTTTGCCCCTGTTGCGGCCGGCTCCACTTATACCTCTCGGCGCCTTTGAATCCTGTCAAGGATGCGGGGCCCCCTCCCACAGGGCACCCTCCCCGCATCCCTAACGGGCAGACCCTTGACAGTCAGGCGCCTCGAGGTCGTTCCGCCTCGGCCCGCAGCTCGTGGGTCAAAAAAATATGCCGGAAAAAGCTGGCATCAGAGGAGGTAAAGGAAATGAAAATTGAAGTTGCACCGGAAAGAGATGGCCGTGTGGTCATCACCATCCTCCCCGAGACCGGGGAGAAGCCGGAAGTGGCCTTCAGGGGCCGGGAGAAGGAGGATCTTCCCCAGGTCGTGGAGCCGGAAGAGGCCGTAGCCCAGACGGAAGAGGAGAAAGCCCTGGCCATTGCCGAGGATCCCCATGCCCTTGAAGAACTGGAGGAGGCCCGGAAGGAGAAGACCTTTCGCCGGGCCACGGAAAAGCAAATCAGGTATTTCCATCTTCTGGCACGGAAAGCCGGGATCAAGGACACTCACGCCTGGCTGGAAAAGAACGGTTTCCCGCCTTCCTCAAAAGACTGCTCACAAGCCCAGCTTTCCAAAGCCATAGACATGCTGAAAGACCTGGAATGGGCCCGCTCCCTGGAAGCCCCTGGCTGGAGGATGGAACCTCAGGAAGCCGCCTAAACAAGAAAGGGGAGGGGCTTTCGCCCCTCCCCCTGAGAGGAAACTGAGCATAAGGAGGAGAAAATGTCTCAGGAAATTATACCAGAGAAGAGAAAGCGCCTTAAGGAAGTGCGCTGGTTTCCTTCCCAGAAGGAAGCCCGAGCTTGGGCGAGAAGCCTGGCCCAGAGTGGAAGCCTTGGACAGAAATAGACAAGCCCCGCTACTACCGCCAAACCGGCTGGGTGGTCAGGGTTTGGGATCCTCTCCTGGAGGAAGGAGAAATTTGAAGGACGGGGGCGAAAGCCCCCCTGATATTGAAAGCTGAATGGATGGTGGAAGTCTTACTTTGATATTTTGAGCTGATCGAGGAAGCGCCTTCAGCGAGTCAGTCTGCAGGGGCCGGCTCTCTTGCGGCCGACCCCTGCTCAGCGTTAAAAAGCCCGCCCAGCTCCGCTGGCGCCGGTCTCAGGGAACGCCCGCTCCCTCTCCCGCTTCCTTCGGCCAGACCCAGCCTCCCCACCGCCTGAGCGCCGCCTTCGCTTTCCTTTTATCAATTTGAAACCAGAGAGGGGAAAATTTTTCCCGACTACAACTCCAGAGGAAGAAAAAATTTTTGAGAGGGAACCTTTCCCAATTGGAACAAAAGAAAGCTCAGTTTGGAAGATCGGGATATGAAAAAATGGGAAGGAAGTTTTCTTAAATGAGTTAATGGTTTAAGTCTTAGAAAAGTTGACAGTAAAGTCTTTACGATTGAAAGGATCGACTCCAAAAATAGCCTTTTATTTATTCATACCTAAATAAAAGTATCCCCAGGAAAAGGAAGAAGACCGCGAATCCGAAAAGAACCCCCAGGTTGATTATTATTGAGGAAAACCCTGTCTGATATGTGATCAGTTTGTTCAGGCCGTTTACTCCCCAAAACACCGGAGTGAACTTTCCTATGGCTTGAAGGGAAGGAGGGGCAATTTCCAGGGGCCACCATGAGCCTCCAAGCATCCCCATCAAATTGGCCAGAAGAATGGAAAAGGCCTCCGCCTGGCCATAGGTTTTTACAAGGGAAGCGAGGAAAATGCTCATGGCCACGCTAGAAAGGTCGAAGAAAATCCCTAAAGCGATTACACCAAGGAGGTTTGATCCGTAATCCACTTTTAATGCCAATTGTCCATAGATCACCAGGATCAAAAATTGAATTATCCCAATTTGGAAAAAAGCGAGGAATTTTCCACAGAGGAGTGTCGCTTTTGATGTTGGGGTGGTAAGGATCCTGGCAAGGGTCCATGATCTTCTTTCCTCGACAAGTGACCCAGCTCCAAGAAAAAGGCCGAATAGCACGAACATAATGGTGAAACCCGGGGATGATTGTTTTGCTCCCTGGGGAATAATTCCCTCATTTGTTTTGAGGGTTGAATATTCAACCTTTAACCCCAATTGTTTAAAGGATTCGGAAGCTTTTTGGAAAGTCTCTTTAAAGAGGCTTTCCTTATCCTCCCTAGAGAGCGCAATCTGTTTTTGGGCTTCCTCAAGGACGAAGTTCGCTGCCTGGTTTTGGAACTCGATCCTTCTTAGCTCTTTTTCAACTGCCGCCTCAACAAAATAGGAAGACTGCCTTAAAGAGCGGAGCAACTTTATGGTGATTTCTTTATTTTCCCCAAGCATTGCTGAAAAACCTTCAGGAATTACAATTCCAAGAGAGAGTTTTCCGTTTTCAATTAGCTTCTCAAGGGATGGTAGGCTCTCCACCTTTATTACTTCAATTCCCTCCAGGTTTGAGAGGTTCTCCACCAGGGATTTTGCTGAGGCTCCTGTGTCCTCCACTAAAATCCCAATAGGAATATCTGCGTTTCCCCCTCCGGAAATAACACTCATAAGGGTGATCCAGAGAATGGGGATGAAAATCAACCATAAGAGGTAGAGTTTATCTTTTGAAAGTGAGCGAAAGTCGTTTGAAGAGATCGCCCAGGCTTTTTTAAAATTCACGGCGATACCTAAAAATTAAAACAGCCAAAGAGAAAAGGGCAGCCCCTGTTCCTCCCAGGACTAACAAAGGAAGAACGATTTCCGCGATCCCCTTCCCTCTCATCAAAGAGAAGAAACCTTCAAGAATCCAGCGGTTAGGCGTAAAACGGCTTAAAACCTCTGCCCAAGAAGGCCACCCGTAAATGGGGACCATTCCTCCTCCCAGGAAAGTCAGGATTATGGAAACCGCTGGGCCAATTGCTGAGACCTGTGCTTCAGTCTTTAAAACGGAGGAAAGAAGGGCTCCCAGACCCGACATGGCGAAAACGGAGGCAATTGTTAAAAAGGCAATTCCCAGAACGGAGGATCCCCAATTGACACCAAAAAATAAGGTTGTGAATAGAATAATCAGGAGAAACTGAAGAAGGGTGAAAAGGGCAATCCCCAGAAGTTTTCCAAAAAGGATCGCGAAGGATCCAACGGGGGAAGCGAAGAGCCTTAAAGTTGTTCCCCTTCTTTTTTCTTCTAGGATACTTTTTGCTCCATAATTCGCGGCAAATAAAAGGTACATCGCTCCCATTCCCACTGCATAATAATCCATCGCAGAAGAAGGTCTGTTTGCCTCTGCTGTCTCCTTCTCTTCATGAATTAGCTCCGGAGAAGGAGGGAGGTTTTCCTTCCAGGAGTTTATGAGGTCCTTTACCTGTGAGCTGGAAATAAGGGAATGGGAAAGAAGCTCACCCGCGGTAGTGGAAAGGATTACACTTCTTCCGGTTACCTCAAGGGCAAATTCTTCAACAATGTTTTTTACAACCCCTGCCTTGATGCTCTCTTCCGGATTCCCATAAATGAAGATTGTGGAAGTTTTCCCTTCAAAAATCGCCTTGCTTGTTCCCTCGGGGATAATAATTGAGCAGGAAACGTTCCCTGAGCTTATTAATTTTTTTGCTTCAGTGGGGTCGCTGACTTCTTTCAAGACAATCATCTTTGAAAGCTCAGGGTTTTGGAAAACTTCTTCCTTCAAAATTCTTGAAATCTCTCCCCGGTCTTGGTCACTTAAAGCAAGGGGGACTTTAAAAGGAGAGACCTGAAACCCGCTTTTAAAGGCTGAACCTAAAATAAAAATAAGTAAAAGGGGCATGATAAGGAGAACAATGAAGGAGCTCGGGTCTCGAATTCTTAATTTTAGATCCTTTAAGGCAATTTGCCAGGATTTTTTCATTCCCGGAGCTCCTTTCCGGTTAGGTGAAGGAAAACGTTCTCCAGGTTTGGCTCTTTGATTTCAACAGACTTTACCTTCACCCCCCTTTCATTGAGGAGCTCTAAAATTGAAGGGAGGGCCCTCCTCCCCCGGGTCGCTAAAAGG
The DNA here is from genome assembly GCA_024655965.1 of Caldisericota bacterium. GTDB lineage: Bacteria > Caldisericota > JANLFM01 > JANLFM01 > JANLFM01 > JANLFM01. The sequence goes on from JANLFL010000008.1 coordinate 13,831, forward strand.
CCGATGAAATTTTCTCCAGTCCGTACCTCAGAAACTCCCTCAACATTTGAAATTTCGTCCTTAATTTTCTCCGGGACAAGTGTTTGGGTGAAAATGCGCAGAGAATCTCTTTCCCCGACAAGGAGGCGCAATTCCTCTTGAGTTCCAAGGGCGATGATTTTTCCGGAGTCCATTATTCCTACCCTGGGGCAGAGGAACTCTACCTCCTCCATGTAGTGGCTAGTGTATAAAAGGGTTAGCCCTTGCTGGTTTAAGTGTCTTAGGGTATAAAGAATTGCCGACCGGGATTGTGGGTCAACTCCCACCGTGGGCTCATCAAGGATCAACAGTTTAGGGTCTGGAAGGAGACCAACCGCGATGTTAATTCTCCTTTTCATCCCTCCGGAATAGCGGTCTATCCTCTCCTTTTTCCTATCGGAGAGTCCCACCAGCTCCAAAAGGGCTTCAATCTTTCTCGTTCTCTCTCGAGGGGGAACATCGTACATCTTTGCCCAGAATTGGAGGTTCTCCAGGGCGGTTAGGGGACCGTATAAGGAAATTTCTTGAGGGACGAAACCGATTTTTCTTTTAACCATCATGGGGTCATGGACGATGCTTGAACCGTCCAGGACCGCGTCCCCTGAAGTTGGTCTGAGTAGGCAAACGAGCATAGAAACAAGAGTGGTTTTCCCTGCACCGTTGGGGCCTAATAATCCAAAAGCCTCGCCTTTTTGGATTTCAAAGCTAACATTATCCACCGCTTTACGGTTTCCAAAAAGCTTAGTAAGGCCTTTTATTTCTATTAAAGCCATTTCCCCCTCTTTATTGTAAAGGAAAAGGAAATCCTGTCAATTTTCCCCTCCAATCAAAAATTTTGCCTTGTCTTCTCTGGGGATCTTTGGGCTAAGGTGAGTCTTTCGGAAGGGGTTTGCGAGAGAATTTGTACGTTTGAAAAGGGCTATAGAGAGGATTCCGCATGAGGAATTGGCGTTAGTTTCAATAAAACATTTACCCAGGAAACTCTCATTCCTCCATTCTTGGAGGTCTTACATCGGCATAAGAGAACCCTGCAGTGGCTCTTTTTTCTTGCTCCTTTACCCATTTCTCGTATCCGATTTCTTTAAGTCTCTTAGAATCACCATTAAATAGAGGGTAATTTTTTAAGAAATCCTTCAGCATCTGACAAGGGAACTGGGAACATTCTGCACAGCTGAAGAGCTGTTTTTCCTTAACACATTTCCGCACTGGGCAAGAAGGGTAACCACCACCATCCTGGCAACCCCTGCAAGGAACATCCGCTAAAAGGTTCAAGCCCTCCCAAAAATTTTCAAAAATGGGATGTAACTCCGGGACGTCAAAGTAACCCTGGTCGTAACCTTCTTTTTTTAACATCTCCCGGAGCTTTTTAGCTTCATGAGGAATCCTGCGCCTTGAGGCGCATAGACCACAATAAAGAGTACAGCAGGCCACTTCCTTCATCAATTTCCCCCCTCTTTTCATTTCTTGGTGACTTTTAAAGATCAAGCACTAAAATACAAAATTTTAGAGGGAATGAACAACTTAAGTACATCGGTGACTGTATGGTGTCAAAGACATACTATACAGTTTTTGAATTATGGGTACTGGGAGTATGTTAGGAGTATCCTTTAATTTTTAGAGCTGGAGATTAACAAATTGAAGTGGCAAAAATATGAGCTATGGACACCTACCCCGCAGCCGATAGGCAGGATTGAGTACAATAAGCTGAGGAGGATAAATCCTGAGGCAGCCAGAAGAGCAGTGATAGAGTATTTGAAGAGCAATGGCCACAACATCTCTCAAGGGGCACAGGTCTTTGGGATCAACCGCACTGTGATCTACGATTTCCTCAGGACGGAGAAAGAAGACAATCTCAAAGACCGTTCCCGAGCACCACATCATCAGCCCCGCAGGACACCAGCCCAGATTGAAGATCAGGTGATCAAAGTCAAGTGCCAGACCAGATATGGAGCAGAGAGGCTCTCGCGTTATCTCAAGCAACAGGAGGGTCTTTCTCTTCCTCCGGGACAATCAGGCATATCCTCAGGAGAAACAGAGAGAAGATCGCCTCTCCTTTCCGGCATGAGGTCAGGAAGGAGAGGAGGGAATTTATCAACTAGTATGCGGCCAAACCCTTTGAGATCGTACAGGTAGATCTGAAATACATCAGAGACCATGAGGAACTGAGTCGGGAACAGATCATTCACCTAGATCGCTACGACATACCTAACTACCAGTGAAGCGCCCTGGACGTGTGTTCTCGATTTAAACTCGTTAGCTATTCCCGAGAGAAATCATGGACTAACGGTTTATGCTGGTATCTGTGGGTTATCTCCTGGCTGAGGTCCTTCGGGGTTAAGTCCACCATTGTCTTCACCGTGGATAATGGGGAAGAATTCGGGGTAAATCTTGGCACTGATTGCCGGTTTTGGCTGCCGCCTCATCCAGAATCACAAAGGGCACTGTGAAGAGAATGCTCACTTGGAACGCTCACACCGTACCGATGACGAGGAGTTTTCATCCCCAGAGTAATGAAGGTCAAGAGCGAGGCTGACCTTGGACGGAGCCCTGGGTTACATCTACTACTACACAACCTGCGAGAACACTCTTCCCTAAACTTCCAAACACTTTTCTCCTATCTTAACGCTCAGCTTCCCGAGGTAAAGGATGGGATCAGGTATGCTATTCCTATCATCTTGGATACGGTAGTGGTAAAGTTAGGTCCTTGGAGTGGATACAATGTCTTGGCGCAGCACCTGACAGATGAGCTATTCTTCTCCCCAATCCTATTGTGGCCAATAACCATTTTCTTCCTACCTCAGGGTGCGATTGAACTCTCCAACTGTGGGTTGTCCTTGGGCGTTTTCACCCCGGAGTGGTACTGGGGGATATGCAAGCTCTGACATAGTTGGCTGAAGTACCTGGAGTACTTTGAGCCGTTATCCGTGTGCACATATTGAATGGGAATGCTTAAAACATAAAGAAAACGCTGGAGGAAATCCGGGGCATTTCGGGAATTAGAAGATTTGTACATCGGGGAATAACCGGGGCGGGTATGATCATCGATAGCCGTGAAGATGTAGCGGTAGTCGCCACTCCAGGGAACCTTCAGGGTATCCAGATGGAGGAGGAACCCTATCCGTGCTGAGGCCTTGAGCTCGGTAATGCGTTTTTTCTTCAGGGCCCTTTCTCTCTTTCTTGCGGTTTTGGCCGCTCTTTGGGGATGAAAGTAGAGGGAATGGCGCTCGATAACCCGGTATATCTTCCTGGAGGAGATCCTCCCCCTATCTTTTCTGGTAAAGGAAGGCCAACCTTGTCTTTCCCCAGCGCAAGTTCTCCTTGCGCAGTTTGATGGACTGGAACTCCTCCTCCCGCCCAGGCCTACCGGTAAAAGGCCTTTAGTTTTTCTTGAAGCTTTGTTAACGGCAATTTTCCTCGTGTTACCTAAGAATGGAAAAGGTTTGGGGGAGATCAGGTCTTTGATTTGGCTGGGATATTATGACGGGGCCCCATTTCAACAATTTAAGGGAATGAAAAAGAATGTTAGAATTTTTATTATCTGAGGGAAAGAAGATGAAATTAAGGGATAAAGTTGCGATCATCACTGGAGGCGCCTCTGGAATTGGCATGGCCACTGTACTGCTTTTCGTTAGGGAAGGGGCGAGAGTTATTATCGCCGACATCCAAGATGTTCGGGGAAAGGTTGAGGATTTACTCAGAAAAGGGGATCGTGTCCATTTTATTCCAACAGATGTAAGTCAGGAGGCGCAGGTAAAGTCACTTTTCCAGACGGCAATCAGGCTTTTTGGTAGGTTTCACCTCCTTGTCAACAATGCTGGGATTGCTCTTCCCAAGACCGTTCCCCAGACCACTGAGGCTGAGTGGGATCATTTAATGGGGGTAAATTTGAAGGGGGTTTTCCTCTGTTCAAAGGAGGCAATTTGTTTTTTCCGTCAATGGGGAGGCGGGGTGATCGTAAACGTAGCCTCTGAACTGGGATTGGTTGGTGGCTCTGAGATTGCAGCTTATTGCGCCTCAAAAGGGGGGGTAGTGCAGCTCACCAAAGCAATGGCGATCGATCATGCTCGTGAGGGCATTCGTGTAAACTGTGTCTGCCCCGGCCCGGTGGAAACCCCCTTATTGGATAATTTAATTTTCAGCGCAAAGGATCCCGAGGAAGAACGTTCCAGGTCGCTTAATTCTGTCCCGCTGGGTCGTTTCGGCCGCCCGGAAGAGATCGCAAAAGTTATCCTTTTTCTTGCATCCGAGGATTCCTCATTTATGACAGGGGCCGCGGTGGCTGTGGACGGAGGATGGTCAGCCAGATGAAAAGAAAATTGACTACACCCTCAAGAGGGTGCACTCGGGGGCTTCTTCCAAATTCAGCGCATTGGGTAGACGATTATCCAGTTGAAGAGAGGCTTCGTTTTAACCCTGGCCATTCTTCCTACTTTGTCCGGATCATAATCGAGGTCATAGGGAACCTTCTTAGGTTGTCCTGACTCCCTTGTGAGCTGGGCGAAGCGTTTTGCAAACTCGGATGGAGTTAGAGGCTCTCCCGTGCAAGGAGCTTCAGGGCTTTTTTGAGCCCGGTTGATCCAGGTGGTGTTTGATACAATCTTCTGCGGGATTGACTCCTCGTGGCCTGGAAATAATAAGGAAAATTTTCAGGAGTGACAATCCTCAATGCGCCCCGCTGGATGTGCCTTCCATTAGTGAATGGCCGTTAAAGGCCTCCTCAAACCAGATTTTCTGGAAATTTTCAAACCGATTGAAGAGCTCGATTAATTGGCCCCGGTCCTGGAAAACTCCAATCTCCCAGACCACAGAGGGGACCTCCTCCATGCTCTTTCCCCAGGTTTTAGGGGCTAAATGGGGCCTCACAAGGGAAAAATCTTTGATTTCCTTTTCAAAGTAGGCCATTGGAAAATTCATTTCTCCCGTTCGTGTGTAAGGGTGGCAGAAAAGATCGACCAAGAAATAGGGAAAGAGAGGCTGTCCTTATTTCTTACTCGAGGGCGGTCTTAATGTTGCGGGGGAAGATCTCAATCGCATCCCGAACTCCCAGCTGAGTGAATTTTTCCCTTATTGCTGCTCCGGAGGACGAGGAACCCGATTCCCCTTCCATCAATACCCGGGTTTCCTCCTCCGAGAATTCCTGAGTTCCTCCGATCCAGCCCAGCAAATGACTGTTCATGGGACAAACCTCCTGGCAGCGCACACACCCGATCAGGCAATGAACCGGGGCATACCTGAGCCAGGAGGGAAAATCTCCGGCATTTTCACTGTAATAGGCTATGCAAAGCTCGGTTCTAACGCGAAAGCGCTCCTCTGAAATCGCTCCTGTGGGGCAACTATTCAGGCAAGCCGAGCACTCCTGGCAATCGGGCGCCATTTGATGGTTCCCGAAGGGGTCAATTTCCACAGGGAGATCAGAATAAAAAGCAGCAAGCTGAAAGTAGCTTCCCATCCCGGGAATGTAGGCAATGTTGTTTCGGCCATAAAAAGCCAACCCACTGCGAACAGCAAGGAGCTTGAAAGGCAGCTGGGCTAGTGATGCCTTATAGCCTAACTGCGACAAAAGCACATTAATCTGTCCCTCCATCTGCTTCAGAGTTTCTTCGTAAAAGGAATAAGTGACCGGCACAAGCAGGCGGTGAACCCTTCCCTTCCAGTGAAAAACGGCCTGGTAGGGCGGCCGAGGAGCAGCCATGACAATCAGGGAACGCGCCCCCTGAAAATCGGGAGGAAGCTCAAAAACAAAATTTCCGATATAGTTTCGGTCAAGAGCCTCAGGAAGGATTCCTTCCTTGCGCCTTTCCTCAATCTCCTCCTTTAAATCTTTGAGGCGTTCGATGGGTACCACCTGATAGCAATAACGGTTTTCCTCAAGCTGAAAAAACATTGTTCCTTACCCCCGCTTATTTTTTTGGGTAGAACAGTGGCTCAACAGTCCAAAAATTTTCTCGCCCTTATAGACCTTCTCAGCATTCGCCGCATTCTTTCCCTGTTAAACTTATCCCCATAACCTCAAAATGGTAGTCTCAATTTTTCCCTTACCATAATTGGACGAAATTGAAGAGGCCTCGGTTCGATTTCCTTTAATTTCCCGGGCCTGATTGTTCCGGGGTTGATTTCTGGGTCTCAAGAAAATAAGATAAAGTGAATTTGAGAGTTCTAACCAGGAGCCAAACCAATTAGCGAGGTGGTTACTCTAATAATATAAATCATAATTTTTCAAGGTGAGCTTCGATGGCTGAACCCGTAATTGAAGTACAAGAGTTAAAGAGGCATTTCCTCAGCCGCACGGGAGCGCTATCCACAAAGAGGAGAGTAATTGAGGCCTTGAAAGGGGTCTCTTTCCAGGTTTTAAAAGGGGAACTTTTTGGCTACCTTGGCCCTAACGGAGCGGGCAAGACCACCACTGTGAAAATTTTGACTACCCTTCTTGCTCCCTCTTCTGGAACAGCAAAGGTTCTGGGTCTGGATGTGCTCAGCCAGGCTCGGGCTATCCGCAGAAGGATCAATTTCGTTTTCGGTGGAGAACGAGGCCTTTACTTCCGCCTCTCCGGATGGGACAATCTCAGATACTTTGCCGATCTCTATTTCGTTCCCCCAGCGGTTCAAAAAAAGAGAATCCCTCATCTCCTGGAACTGGTGGGATTATCGGGTAGAGCGCAGGACAAGGTGGAGACCTATTCCCGGGGAATGTGTCAGCGCTTGCACATCGCTCGCGGTCTGATCAACGACCCGGAGGTTCTTTTCCTGGACGAGCCTACCATTGGCCTTGATCCCGTAGCAGCCTTCGAACTGCGCCAGGTTATAAAAGGGATAGTAAAGGAGGGCAAGACTGTCTTTCTCACCACCCATTACATGAAAGAGGCCGAGGAGCTGTGTGACAGGATCGCTATCATCAACGACGGCCAGATTGTGGCTCTGGACACGCCCTCGAATTTGAAGCAGTATGCCCGGCTGGTGCCGGTGATCGAGTTCACGGTGGAAGGAATGAGCGAAAGGCACCTGGCAAAAATCAGGGCGATTCCCGAGGTTCAAGCTGCAACATTAGAGAATGTGGGAATGAGCCAGGTTTTAAAAGTGCAGAGCTCCAGGGGTAGCGAGCTCATCCAGCCCTTGATGGCTTTGTTCCCCGAATTGCGTTTCGAAGGGGTAAAAGTGAGAGAGCCGACCCTTGAGGATGCCTACATCCAGCTCGTGGGAGGAAAAGCGTGAATTTTTTGCGCATTTTGACCAAGGAAGCCTGGTTTCAGATCACCTGCAACACTCTTCCCCGGCGGATGTACCTTTTTTCCCTTCTCTTCGTGCCCCTCATTTACTCTTTCGTCTCCTTCATCATGTTCCAGCACTCAGGGCAAGCTTCATTCCTCTCCTACGTGGTCCTGGGGTCTGGAATGATGGGGATGTGGAGCTCTATCGTTTTCTCTTCCTCAGCGGACATCGTGAGGGAAAGGGAAAATCGTTCCCTTGAGCTTCTAATGGCCACCCCTACTCCCTTCTGGTTGATCATGGGGGGACGCCTTTGCACCAACAGCCTTCTGGGTCTTCTCTCTTTGGGCGTCGCTCTTCTGACAGTCAGGGTCTTCCTGGGACAGCCTCTTTATTTTCAATCACCCGGACTATTCCTTCTGGCTCTGATTGCTACCGTCTACACTTTCGCCTCCCTTTCCTTGCTCATTTCCACCTTGTTCGCACTTTCTAGAGTGGCTCGGGTTCTTCAGAATTTAATTGAATTCCCTCTTTTTCTGCTCTGTGGAATGCTTTTTCCTGTGGAGATACTGCCTTCCTTTCTTCGCCCCCTCTCCTGGAGCCTGGCTCCCACCTGGGCGCTCGAGGCAATGCGCGAGGCGATGACGGGTGGCACAGGAGGATTCTGGTTTAACATCCTCCTCACCGTGGCTCTTGCTTCTTTTTACCTGTGGCTTTCCACCATTTTTTTCGCAAAAATTGAAAGGAGCGTGCGCATTTCCGGCACGCTGGGAAGCATTTAATGAGGAGGATTTTCCTGTCCCTGCGCCTTATCTGGGAAGAGGCTCTCCTTTCCTATAAAGCCCTGTTCTCCTGGCTTGAGCCCAGAGCTTTCATCATGCTTCAGGTAATTCAGCCAATGTTTGAGTTCACCTTCTTTGTTTTCATAGCCCTGTTTTTTATGGGTCCGGAAAGGGCACAATTTGCGGCTGTGGGCAACGCTTTCCGCCTGGTTTCCGTGGGAAGCATCTGGGGCTTGATTTCCAGCTTCCGCCAGGAGCGCTACTCCGGGACGCTGAAGTTCGTCATTGGCACGCCTATGCCAAAGCTTCTGGTGTTTCTCGGCCGTTCCTTCATGCATGTTCTGGACTCCCTTTTTGCTGTGTTCATGGGCCTGATTTACGCGCGCCTGTTCTTCGGAGTGGATTTCGCTTCCGCAAATTGGGGGGGCTTAGTGCTTTCAATTTTCTCTGTGGTTTTCTCTATGCTCTCTTTTGGTTCGATATTTTCTGCTTTAGGCCTGGTGATGAGGGATGTTAACCTCCTGATGAACTCCCTTTACGCTCTATTTATAGTGTTCTGTGGAGTTAACTTTCCTATTTCTTACCTGCCAGATTTTCTTCGTCCGATCGGACAGGCTCTTCCCTTGACTCATGGCCTGACCGCGGCCCGAGCTTTAATTCAAGGAGCGCAAACTTCCTCGGTTCTGGCTCAATTAGGGCTGGAAATCTTAATTGGAGGTATCTACCTGGTGCTGGGACTCGGCCTTTTCATCTGGATGGAGAGCACTGCGCGAAAAAATGCCTCCCTCGACCTGTATTAGCGGGTAGAAAATTTATGGAATTTCATATTATTGAAAAAAACGAGGAGGGAGCCAGGTAAAAAATCCCTGGGTTTTGTGGGAGGAGGGCGCCAAGCGTGTATCCTATGGGAAGGTTTAAAGCAGGCCGGAGTTTTTCTTGAAGAGGTCACCGTGAGCGATGTAAACGGGAAGGCTCTGGAAAAGTTGGAGGCTCTATTTCCCGTAATTAATTTCAGCTTACAAAACAACTCCCGAGCTTTTTCTGCGGACTATTTTTTGGCGTCCCTCCTGGCTTACTCCTTCAAGTTGCAAGCGAAAGTAGGGAGGGCCTGAAAAAAAGCGCTGTGGTCTTCTCCCCAGCTCCCGGAATTTCAATCTCCAGGATTTCCGAGGTTCTTCTGGTTTCCGGAAGATCGTGCGGGTCATCCCCAATGGCCCCTCAATTATCGGTGTTTGGCTTCAATCCGGTAGCTTTTTCAGAAGCTTTTTCCAAGAAGGAAAGGGAGGAAATCCTATCCTGGCTTTTCGCTCTGGGGGAATGTCCTGAGGTTCCAGAGGATCACCTGGAAGCCTATGCCATTTTGACGGCCATGGGACCCACCTATTTCTGGTTCCAGCTGGAGGAGTTAAACAAACTGGGACAATCGTTCGGATTGGAAAAGGAGGAAGCGGGAAAGGGCCTTTTAAAATGATCGAGGGGGATGCGCGGCTTCTTTTTCAATCAGGTTTGGGCGGGGAAGAAGTGCTGGATTTAATACCCTTAAAGCCCTTGAAGGATTCCGGGGATACGGTAAGGGAAATCTTCAGGTCGAAGTTAGGCACTTTGTATCAAAATATGAGAAAATAAAATGGGGACAGGCTCATAGTTCCCATTTTTTACGGGCAGACCCCGTCCAAACGAGACGTTTTGCAGAGAGGAGTTGGGCAGATTTCATCGGGATTACGACCGTCCGTGAAGGCACAACCCCACTTCTTTCTCCGAGAAGCGTCTGTACAAAGCCACGCACTCCTCCTCCAAAATGCCGCCCAGGTATCCATGGATTCTTTGCTTTATGTAGTCCACGGTCTCAATAATAGTCCTGGCGCGGATGTAGTTGTCAGGTATCCCATAAACGATGTATCGAATATTGGCCATCACAATGGCACCGAGGCACATTACACATGGCTCACAGGTGGTGTAAAGGACACAGTCATGTCCGTATTGCTGCAGTTGTGGCGCGCAGGAAAGCAAAGCGTTCAATTCAGCGTGGGAAATGTCACTGCAGCGGGTAGCGAATCCGTTCGATCCTCTCCCGATGATCTTGTTCTCATGAACGATTACCGCACCGATGGGGCGGTCTCCCCTTTCCAGTGCAGCCTCTGCTTCCTTGAGAGCTTCTTTCATGAAGCGCTCGTGATCCATAATTAAAAAAGTTTTGGCGATCAATTGGCTACCTCCAGAATTGATCAGCTACCTCCAGATATAGTTTAATACGACTTGCTATCACCATGCAGCTGCCCGTGCCCAGGAAGCTCTTCTAAATGGACTTCAGGCCAATTTACAGTCAAGGGTAAAAAATAGGGACAGTCCCTATTTTTTGAACAAAATTTGCCGCCCCAGCATCTAATCGAGAAAAGTCCAATGGAGCATTAGAGATGTTGAAAAAGTTTGTTCTTTTTTTGCTGGCTTCTCTACTTCTTCTAGCACCCTCGTTCCCGACCAGGGAGGCAGTCGCCGATTCATCTATCGTGAGAACGGTGGCCCCGGGAATTATTGCTCGGGGAGGTCAGACGGAGGTAGCTATGGTGAGGGAGGAAGTCTCCATCGTGGCACCCTCTGCAAGGCTTCCTTCTGAGGAGAACGTCCCGGCTACAGTACATTGCACTTTTTATCTGGAAAATCAGGGGGAGAATCCGGAATCCATCGAGGTAGGGTTTCCTCTTAAGCCCGTTTTTCCGCCCGACCTTCCACCCTGGGGATCAAAAATTGAGGACCTAAAGTGAAAATAGGGGATGAGGAGATTTCCTGGACTGAAGCCCAGGAAGAAACCGTAACTGAGGGATAAACCTTCCTCTTCCCCTGGGCGGTCTGGAAAATGGATTTCCTCCCCGGCGAACAGAAAATCATCGAGGTCAAATACTCGTTGCCTTTCAACAGGTTTGAGGAGGCCTTCGTGTACTACGCTCTGCAAACAGGGGCTACCTGGATGGGGCCGGTGGGTCAGGGCACGATCACCTTTTTCTGGGATGGACTGACCTCAAAGGAGCAAATCTTTGATATGTCAATAGAACCGTCCCGCGCGGAATTCCAAAAAGACGGGTCGCTTCTCGTCTGGGAGTTCTCCAACTGGGAACCTGATCGCGACCTCAGCTTCTACCTGATGCCCCCATCCTGGGAGAATCGCATTTCCTCCCTTTTGCAATATGTGGAGGGAGCTGAGGGAGAAGCCAGGTATCATCGAGAGCGCGGCCTGGCCTATCTTCTGGGAGCTTTGGGGCCGCGCTTCTGGGGGGACTATAGCTTATACTACATTTCGCCCCGATCGGCAACCTTTGCCCTAGCAGCAAGGGCCGAGGCGGAGTTCGAAAAAGCCCTGACTCTCGAACCAGAAAACGGTACCAACTATTTCCTTTTGGGTATGGCGCTCAGCCTCATGCGCTGGAAGGAAGAGGAAAGAGTCGCTCAACCAGAATACGATAAAGCCCTGGAGTTAATAGATAAGGGGTTAGGGCTGGACTCCACATCCCATTTCGGGAAATACCTGAAATCCAGTATTCTCGTAAAAGAGGCAGTTGAATTCCTTGATCGGGGAGAGGTGGAAAAAGCAGCGGAAATCCTGGGCAAGACAAATGAAGGGGTCCTCCCTGAAGGCTCAATGCTGCTCCTCGTATTCTGGCAACCGTCCTTGGATTATCTCCACCAGGAGTTGCCTCCTTCAAAGATCAGGGTCACAACTTTCCTTCGAGCCGACCAAAGCGGCTATAAGGAATTAGAGTTGGTTCCTGGAGTTTTTGGGAACGAGGAATTATATCGCATGCTCGGGGATTTCCTTCCCTTATCCCTTCTTTACGCCTGGGACCCTGATATGGAAAGGTCCGATTTAAGAATTCCCTTCACATACACCCCTTCCAGCATCATAGTGCGTTTGCCTTTTGAAGATCCCGAGGAACTGAAAGCCCTCACTCAGACCCTGACTATTTACGACATTCCCCTGATGCCCACGGAAGCAAAAATTGTCCTGGAACTACTCAAGGCCGGCGAAGTTCTGAAATCAGGGAGCGGAGTGCACTTCCAGTTTCAACTAAACACCCTGGAGCTTCTCGACCTCCCCAATTTCCAGAAAGTGAGAGAGGCCATCCAGAACCAGACAAATTTCCCTGAGGTCTATCTCTTCAAGCCGGTGCCTCCCCTGCTTAAGAAAACCGCTCTGGACACTGTTTCTTTCCGTGAAGCGCAAGTTCTTGCTGCGGCCCAGGTGCCCTCCCTGGAGCTGGTTTTCCTTTACGATCAGGACAACGAGGGCAAGCCCGATTTCGAGAAGCGCTATACCCCTTCGCTCGCAAAAGGGGCGTCTGTCGATATCACTTTTCCAGAGACCGAAAATCGGACTTTGGGAGCCATAATCCCCGGCTTTCTGGGGGTTCTTCTTGGAATTGTGGGGATTGCCATAGTTCGGACAAAAGAAAAAAAGGAATTTTTGTTTCCGGTTATCGTATTTCTTGCCATCTTGGGGTACGGATTCTTCCTTCTTTACCGCGCTATGCCATTTAGTTGGCTAGAGGTTTTCTGTGGCTCTTTTGGTTTCCTTGTCGCTTCACTCGGTTATGGAATTTTCAGGAAAGGAAAACCGGAGGAAACATCTTCTCATGATCTAAACTGAGACCCCTTGACTTGCTCTGCAATTGCCTGGTGGGAACCAGCGGCTCGAACAATAAATTTCCCCGAGGCTATCGATTGCGCGGATTTTCCGTCGATCCAGCGGTCGTCCCTCAAGTGAGAAAGGCATAGCCTTGTCTTTTGAAGCCAAATTGATTGTCCGAAAGACAGAAGATCCTATATCTCTCGCACCCTAAACCGGACCCTAGCCTTCCACAATTGGCTGGCAAAAAATCACCCATTTTTCGCTTTTAACAAAGAAACAACTTATGCTCGACTTTACCGAAAAAATTGATATACTGTTCAGTTTCTTGGATCAACCGCAAAAACAATTAGTCCCCTGTTTGGTTGGAATATGTTTGATCAAGGGGAGGTTACTTTTTGGGGCTTGACACAAATTAAAGTACACTATGCGAACGTTTTAGAAAGTATATACAAAGGGGAAATCAGCGTGAAAGATTATTGTAAAACCATTATTATTTGTACCTGTTGAGGTGATTTCGAGTAGCTAAAAATCGATTTTCGGCTCCTTTTCAGGTTTCAAAAAATTTCCATATCTCGGGGTATGTATTCTTTTTCTTTCTGATCAATGAAATAACATATTGGCGGAATTGTTCAGCAGCATAGACAGCAGTATAAGCTCTTCATGAGAAGGGAAATAACCTCCATGGGCTATACGATTTCTCAATTCATAAGTTTTTCTCCACCATTTCCCAATTTCTGTGTTCTCATCTTCCAAATTCCATTTCCCATCCAAGCGACAGTGAAATTCTGATTGAACCATTCTCTTGAAAGTCTTCTCCTCTAAACATGATGCGGCACTAGCCTGATCGTATCCATCTCTGATTAGGAACTGGGAGAGTAAAGTTCTTAGAAAGTTTTCGACATTTGACTGGGCATAAAGAACAGCTTCCCGGTACAGGCCATTTTTGAGGCTTCTTCTCGCGAGTAGAGCCAGCTCCTCCGAGAGCACAAAGGGATTCTTGGTTCTGTTGACGATATGCACATAATCTAGAATTCTCTTTGCAGTTTCTTCCTCTAGCGCCTCTTTTGGATAAGGGAAGTTTGGATGAACAATGAATAATCCTGCTTTTGAATTTTCCCAATCTGGAAGTTCCACAAACCGGAATAAAGAAACCGGAATCAACATCTCTTTGGAAACCGTGCATACATCCTCATCTTTTGTGAAGATGACATAACCGAGCAAAAAAATGTTTAAGCCACGCAAGAGCTCATCGAAGTGATTCGAAATTTTTTCATCATCGTTTGCTTCCAGTACATTTTCTGAAACCAGTGCCATTTCAACTTTGGAAACGAAAACGTGCACCGTTTTCACCTTTAAGTCAGGGGAGACATCAACGGGCTTTTCTACCTTTACGTTGTGAAAACAAAAAGTATGGGCCGTCTTGTTCTCGTTTAAGATGGAAAATGCTCCTCTATGCAGTGGAACATTAAATGGAAGCAGAGTTCGAAATTGAATGATAAATCTGGGAGTAAAAAATTGTTGATATACTGGCAAGTATTTTTGAGCAAAGTTATTGCGATTGAGGGCAAAAATTGAATCGTAATCGACTTTCTCTTTTTCCATGCATTAGACCTATCCTTTTTCTTCCTAGCCCTTTTGCCTTTTAAGAGACGCAATCCGTGTTGTTTTCAACCCGCAATTTAGCAATACTGTTTAGCAAGCTATTATGCTGATGGAAAATTTCTAGATTTAGGGGGTAACAGGCCAGGTTTCTGGCCAGCATACGGAAACGCTTTGAACGGTTCCATCTGGATTATAAAATGGTTGAACAGTTAAGCCTATGCCAATTGACTGCACCAAAAACCTTACTGGAACCATTACTCGACCATTGATTACTACCGGGGCGGCATCAATTTTCCATGTTTTAGTCCCGAAGCCGCTCTCCTCTGTAACCTCCAAGCTACCCACTTTGAAATTTATAGATTTGGCTACTGTAGCTGAAACTAGCGATGTGGCCATCAAGACAAGCAAGACTCCCAAATGACCCCTATCACCAACTTTTTCACTTCACTTCCCCCTTTAATTATTTTTATTCATTTTAGGGGATTAGCAAACCTTTGTTTAGAGCTTGGAGGAATTTATTGGCAATTATCCTGCTTCCAGCCAGTCTGAAAGTAATACCAGATATGTTAAAAGTCTGGAATTTCGTCTTTAAATTGTATAATAGTACTGGCTTTGTGGAGGTGAAGGCTTGAAGGGTTTTGTGAAATTTTTTGGTTCATTTTTGGTTTTCTCCTTGATCCTCAGTCTAACCGTCTTTCCCGCTGACTATGCCACATCTCAAGGGAGAACTTCCGTGATGCACCTAAAAGTGGGCAGCAGCACCCTAGACCTCAACGGAATTCCCAGGGGAATGGACGTAGCCCCCTTTATCGAGAACAGCAGGACCTGGGTTCCCGTGCGCTTCGTCGCGGAAAACCTCGCCGCTTCCGTTTACTGGAGCCAGGAGGATCAGAAGGTTACCATTGTTCAGCTCGACCAGACCATTTCCATGACCATTGGAAGCAGTGAGATCTACGTCAACGGATTGGGCGGAAAGTTTATGGACGTGGCCCCCTTCATCCGGGATAACAGGACCTGGGTTCCTGTGCGCTTCGTCTCCGAGAACCTGGGAGCCGAGGTCTCTTGGAACCAGGACGATAAAGTGGTGACGATCGTCTTCCCCGGTGAGATCGGGGCGGTGACCAGGGTCGTGGACGGAGACACCATCCACGTTGGGCTCTCGGACGGGGACTGGTCCGTGAGGCTGATCGGCATCAACACCCCCGAGGTGGGTCAGTACTACTACCAGGAGGCCAAGGACAAGATGGAGGAGCTTGTAGCGGGAAAGGCGGTGCTCCTCCAGAAGGACGTGAGCGAGACCGACAAGTACCGTCGCCTCCTCCGCTACGCTTACCTGGGAGACCTTTTTGTGAATGCCGAAATGGTCAAAGAGGGCTACGCCCAGGCGGCCACTTACCCTCCAGACGTGAAGTATGCAGACCTGTTCGTTTCTCTTGAAAGACAGGCCAGGGAAAACGGGACCGGGCTCTGGGCATTGGCCTCAACCTCTCCATAGCCCTCCCCAGACCACCCCTGCCAACTACATCCTGAACAGCAACACAAAGGTCTTTCACCGTCCCACCTGCAAGTATGTATCCCAGATCGCGCCAAAGCATATTGTCTACTCTTCCACCAGAAAGGGGCCATCTCCGCAGGTTACAAGTCCTGCAAGGTCTGCAACTCCTGACCGCGCAGGGTAGGGCAGGGGTAAATCCAGAAGATAGGTTCACTCCAGAGGCGGGAGCTTTCCCAGGCTGATCAAAACGCGGTAGATCAGGCTCGCCGCCTCCAGCCTAGTCAAGGGCTTTTCCGGCCGGAATGTCCCGTCCTCGTACCCCGTGACGATTCCCAGGTCG
>JANLFL010000009.1 GCA_024655965.1 Caldisericota bacterium
ATTTGGTTTTTCAGCGGATGAACTTCATTGCCAGGAGGAAAGGGCTCATCGACCAAACTTCGGGGTATTAGGATTAAAAGGGCTTAAATGGCGAACCCCTTCCTCCGGAAATAAATTTGACAATTTCTTCGATTTTGAGTACTTTGGAAAAGAAATTAAAAACTTTTTTATTTTGAATGGGCGAAATGGCAGACAGGGTTGAAATGGACGAACTTGGAGATCGGATCCGGGTTTTGCTTGCAATTCAGAATAAGTCAATCTCGGAACTCTCTGAGTTCACCGGAATTTCCCGACCGACCATTTATAGGATCATGGAAGGGAAAAGCGAGATCAAATTAAAAGATGCAATAAAAATTTCTTCCTTTTTTCAGGTCCCCTTGGAAAAACTCTTCGGTCTTGAGGATCCTGAATTTAAGGAGAAGCCATATCCCGAGTATTACGGTTTAACCCCATCGAATGAAACTCCAGCTCTCCAGAAAATTTACAAAAAGCTTGCCCAGAAGGAACTGGCAAAGATCTTGAAGCATGCTGCAAAGCTCTTAGAAGAAGAGTCTGAGTGAAGGAAATATCAATCTTCCTTCGAGGTGGGTACTTTGAAGGAGCGGGCGGAACAAGAGGAAGGTTATTCTTTACAAGATTTAATTGAAGAATTCGAAAAACGGAAAGTTAGAATAATCTTCTGCAATCTTTATTTCTGGGCGGGAGTGCTTTTTTCCTTAAAAAATAGGTGGTTTTGTTACATCAATACTCGCTTTCCTTCGAGGACTCAAAAGTGGACCCTTGCACATGAACTCGGGCATTTTCTTCTTCACCAGGATCTTTCCTTTGTCTTCACAGATGGGATGTTTCCTTGCGCTGAGGCAGACGCAGAATGGCAAGCGAACCGTTTTGCTGCTGAGCTTTTAATGCCCAAAGGGTTAGTTTATAAAATCGCCCGGGGACTTCCTCCGGATAATTTAAAAAGGGTTTTTGAGGTATCTAAGAGATTTGAAGCCCCCATTTCCGCGACTGCTTGGTGGTTGAAGGAACTAGATTTAATCTCTTCTAAGGCCTACCAATATATTGCTTCCGCTTATCAAGAGGTCTGAAGATAATTTTCTTCTGAATTTCCCTTTTCTCCCCTCAAGATTCCAATTGCGTTTAAGCCCGTATCCTCCACCTCAAGCCCATTAATTTGGGAAAGGTATTTTACAATTCCCAAAACGGCAAGGGCAATTAGGAATAGGACAATCAAGTCTGAAAAAGGGAAATTCAAAAAAAAGGAAAGGATGTAGGCCCCTACCAATCCCGAGAGCGAAAAAAACAGGAAATTAAGATTCCCATGCGGGGGGTAGGGGAATCCATTACGATTTTGATCCAGGCTGGGATTTTGAATCGTTTTCTTCCTTCTCCTGAACAAGAGGTAGGTGATAATGGTACTTATCGCTGAACCTAAAAGGAAGAAACTGCTGGGAAAATAGAAAAAACCTATAAGTCCCCATGCAAGCCCAAAAAGGAGGGAAAAGAGGGAAGCTGCTTTTTTTCCCTCCTTTAATTCGTTTTCCTGATCCCTTTTGGAAAAAAGGTGATCGACAAAAATTACCGTTCCTATGGGAACAAAAACAATTGCTTGATATATCAGAAAGTCCAAAAAGAACTCCTGGAATCCAAGGGAAACTAGGCATGTTGCGACGATTACGCTTAAAATTGTTAACCTCCAGCGGGCCCTTTGGCTGGGATTCTCTGTCAGGCTTGCCCCTGCTAATCCTGCGGAGTAGATTACAACCAATCTTGAAGCATTCCATTGGCTGAAGAACAAGAGGAGGAATACCGGCCGAGGGATTCCGGCTTGAATCAAGGCAGGAAAAAAATCAGCCTGGAAATTCGCAAAAAGTCCAACCAGAAGGGATATTCCTCCGAAAATAATTTGGGGAGTGGAGACACCAACCAAGGGAACAAGAAGGGAATCAGGGAAAACCCTTCGGCTGAATCGGGAGTAGTCTGAGAGCATAACAAATTGAGATGCACACAAACCGATCATTACCGTGCAACCTATTGAAAGAGGGAAGGGAGATTCGGGTTTGAGGAGGGGGGGAGTTAAATTTTCCAAGCCAATTCCAAAAGCTCGATAAAGGCCAAAACTCAGACTGACTAAGCAGAAAAGGGAAACGAAAAAAATGGATAGGTTGGTAATACCGAATTTGGCCGCTTTGTGGGTAATTGGGGTAAAAGCAAAAAGGGCTCCGATCACGGGGGTCATAAGGAGGTAAAGCATTGTGGAATTTGGCCCTTTGATCAGGCTTTCCATCCCTAAAACAACCAAAAGGGATTTTATTGCCAGTGAGAGTTGTATTCCGAACCAGCCCCAACCCACCAGAAGCAGGGGAAAGGAAACAAAAATCTTTGAAAGTAATCTGCCAAATGTTCGCCGGCCAATGAGGGAAGCTGAAAGCCCGGTATCCGTTCCCAAGAAAGAATTGGCGAAATTAAAAGTTAAAATTATCAGGGCAGAGATAAATAGTATGATGATTGCTTCTTTTAAAGGATAATTTTTCGCTAACCAAAAGCCTACAAGTAATACGGGGATGGAAGCCATACAACTCGCATAGATCAAGGCCAGCTTTCCCCAACGAAGACGGCTGTGGGGGGGAATTGGCTTTAAAGTGAACCCCTCCTCAACGTTTAAAAGCTTCGCCTTTTTCATTCCTCAAAAGAAACTGACAAAGGAAATAAACCGGGTTCTTTTTGAAGATGATACACCAATGGTCCAGGCATTTCCCTCTTCTGAATTGTAAAATTTTTTTACAATGTAAAATTTATTGACAATGTCATTTGATAAATGATATACCTCAAAAATGAGGTGATGGGTATGAGGGTAGAAATCTAAGGGTTTTGGTTTTGGCAAGCGGAAAACAAGTCAGAAGGAGGTATTTCAAATGTCTTACTATTATGAATATGAACTTGGGAAGGCGGCAAAAATACTCTGTGAGGAACTTTTCAAATTAAAACCCGGGGAAACTTTCCTGATCACTGCTGATACTGAGAGCGAGAAGAGGGTTGTTGACGCTACAGCCAGAGCTGCTTTTGCCTGCGATGCCAAGCCCATGGTCATCTATACCGCCTCTCCTCTCGGTGTGGGAAAGGCTGCTGATCCAATGCTTCCTCTTGAATCCCTTACCGCTGCCCTTTTAAAGGCGGATGCCTGGGTGGAATTCAATAACAAGTGGCTCCTTTATTCGACCCCCTATGACATTGCCATGAAGGAAAATCCCAAACTTCGTCACCTCTGCTTGGTCGGCATGAACGTGGATATGATGGTCCGCTGCATCGGGCGTGTTGATTATCCAACCCTTGAGAAATTTGAGAAATTAATCACCGACAAAACCCTCTCTGCAAAGCATATCCGGATTACTACTCCGGCGGGGACCGATGTCGAATTCGATAATGAACCCGGAAGAAAACCAATAATGGAGCTGGGTTATGCCGATACTCCTGGTTCTCACATGATGGCGGGGCAAATCGGATGGTCCCCAAATTTTGAATCAATCAATGGGACCATAGTATTCGATGGCTCTTTAGTTCCTCCTTGTGTGGGGATTTTGAAAGAACCCGTCAGGCTTACTGTCGAAAAGGGGGTAATTGTAAAGATCGAAGGCGGAAAAGAGGCTGCTGAGTTTGAGAAATGGCTGAAGAGCTTTAATCACCCCCAGATGCTTCGGCTTGCCCACGTGTGCTATGGTTTCAACCCGGGGGCTCGGCTAACAGGAGACATCCTTGAGGACGAAAGAGTCTGGGGTGCCACCGAGTGGGGGATGGGAAATGTCGGGGGAATCCTTGTTCCCGGTGGAATTTCTGGGCCCTCTCACTCGGATGGAATTTGCTTGAACTCCTCAGTCTGGCTCGATGGAGTCCAGATAATGGACAAGGGCCAGGTTCTTGACCCTGAATTAAAAGAGCTGGCTAAGAAATTAGGGATGTAAAACCATTTCCCGATGATAGCAGGGGGGCACGCAAAAACCCTGCCCCCCTGCAGGAAGCCAGATTTCCCTGGGAATGGAGGAAAGAGATGGAAGAAAGATTGATTAAGGATCTTTGCGACCTGGTTAGCGTTTCAAGCGAATCGGGTGAGGAAAAGGATTTTATTGAATTTTTGAAAAGAAAGGTTAGCGAGGAGCTTGGAGGAGTATGTTCCCTTGATAATTACGGAAATTTAATTTGCAAAATTCCTGGAAAAAATTCCACTTCCTCCGAGCCCCTCATGCTTGCTGCTCATGCTGATACTGTAAAACCCGGAAAAAATGTCCGGCCTGTGGTTAAAGACGGAGTCGTTTACTCCAGCGGGGACACCGTCTTAGGGGCAGATTGTAAGGCGGGAATTGCCGAGATTCTTGAAGCCGTAAGGACAGCGCCCCAGCATCCTCCTTTAGAGATAGTCATCACCAGGGAGGAAGAAGTTGGATTTGTTGGGGCAAAAAACCTTGACTATTCCATGATTTCCGCCAAAAGAGGTGTCTTAGTTGATATGGATGCCCTGGACACAATTGTGGTTGGCGGACCATCCCACATGCTTATCGACATTGAAATAACTGGAAAGGCCGCCCATGCGGGAATGGAGCCAGAAAAGGGAATATCGGCAATTCGAGCTGCAAGCCTAGGAATCTCCGTTTTTAAAGATGGAAGGATCGACCATGAGACCACTGCCAACTTTGGAATTATTCAAGGTGGCGTGATCCGCAATGGTGTTCCCGAAAAATGCTCCATAAAAGCGGAAGTTCGAAGCCTAAACCATGAGAAATGCGTCGCTTTAAGCAATACTCTAAAGGAGGTCTTTGAAGTCGTCGCTCGTTCGGTTGGGGCAAAAGCCAAGGTGGAGCTTAATCTGGCCTACAAAGCTACCCGAATCCCGGAAAGCGCTCCCATGGTACAGGTTGCCCGAGAGGCCATTCAGAGTGTGGGAGTCGAGCCCAAAATTATGGTCATAACAGGAGGCCTGGAGTCTGCGGTTTACAACGAAAAGGGGATTGAAACCATCCCCATTGGAAACGGGGTGAAAGCAGAACACTCGACCTCTGAGAATGTCGCAGTGGAGGATATGAAAAAAGTTGTCCAAGTCCTCCAGCACATCATGAAGCGCTTCTCCTGAAAATTTTGTATGGACCTCCAGGAAGCAATAAAGAACCGTCGAAGTATTCGGCGATTCAAAAAGGAAAAAATCCCAGAAGAAGATTTGAGAAGTCTGGTCCTGGAATCTGGAATCTGGGCTCCTTCAGGGGGAAATGCCCAGACTTGGAGGTTTTTAATCATCACCGATGAAAAAATCTTAAAAAAAATAAAACTTGTTTCACCGGGACTTCTAGGGGATCCACCTTCGCTAATTGTAATCTGCCACGATATGTCGTTGGCCCAACGAAAGGGAGGAAGACTTGGGGAAGCTGTTTTATCCTTAATGGACACCGCCATGGCAGCCCAAAATATCATGCTTCAAGCCTACTCCATGGGATTCGGGACTTGCCCGATTGCTTCCTTCCATCCGGAAGCAATAAAACAGATCCTTAATCTTCCCGCTTATTTTTCCCCCCAATTGATCATTTCCGTGGGGATTCCCGATGAAAATCCCGCACCTCCCTTAAGAAACAGGGAAGTTGTGTGGGTGAACAAATATGGAGATTGACAAAGATTTTTCCTCGGAGGTCTACGAGCTAATCTGTTACATGGTGACCAGTGCCTGTAACTTAATCCAGGAGACCAAGGATTACGGTCCTTTTAGGCTCATAGATGCGGTTAGCCGCCTTGTGGAAATTCTCTCCAAGAGAAACCTTTCTTCCCTTAAGATGGAGGAACTCCGTGATAAAATTGAGGAAAACAAGTACAGGGTTCTCGAGGGGGAATCAAAGTTTCTCTCTTTCTTAAACGACCTCGTTCTCTTCGCCGTTCAAGGTATCGATGATCATATTTAGGTTTCTTGAAAGGAGGTGGAGACAAAGGGGAAAAGGCAGTGGTCAAGGGTTTTGGAAAAAAGTTTAAGGAGGGAAAGCTGTGAAAGGAATTAGTGTTAGAAGGTTTTTTAAGAATTGGGTAAGTTTGGCTCTCGTCCTCTGTTTGCTCCTCGGTTTACCTCTTGTTTCTTCTTGTGCAGGTCCCACCACTCCCACTCCTTCTCCTTCCCCTTCGCCCACAACCTCGTCTCCCTCTCCCACTCCTACCCCCACCGAGGAACTTGTTAAGGTTGTGAGACACACTGACTCCTGGCCTTGCTACATTGACCCTGCTGTTGGGTCCGATTACGTTGCCTCAATTTCTCTTTGCAACCTTTACGACTCCCTTGTTTTCCCCAACCCCGACGGAAGTGTGAAACCCTGGCTTGCAAAGAGTTGGACTGTTTCCGATGATGGTTTGACCTATACCTTCGAACTTCAGCAAGGGGTAAAATTCCATAATGGTGATGAGCTCACCGCGGAGGATGTGGTTTTCTCCTTGGATAGGATCATGGCAATTGGAGAGGGCTATGGATACCTCTTTACCGCAAATGTAAAAGAGGCAAAGGCTCTGGATAAATATAAAGTGGAATTTACTCTTAAGCAGCCCTTCGGACCATTCCTCGGAGCACTTGTTAGGCTTTACATCCTCAACAAAAAACAAGTGATGGCTAACATCCAAAAAGACGGTCCTTATGGTGAATTCGGGGATTACGGAAAAGGATGGCTCGTTACACACGATGCTGGCTCCGGACCTTATATGGTTAAGGATATGAAAACGGAAGAATACCTTTTGATGGAAAAATTCGACGACTACTGGGCTGGTTGGGAAAACAAGGACGCTCCCCAATACGCAAAAGAAATTGGCACAACTGAAGCAATCACTGTTAGGACCCTAATTTCCCGAGGAGAACTGGAAGTCACTGACCAGTGGCAGACAAGCGAGAACCTTGATGCTATTGATAAGCTCCCCAACGTTGATGTTTGCGGGTTCTTTGAGGGGTCCGTTTTGAACATCATGATGAATACCAAAAAGCCCCCAACGGACGACATCCATTTCCGGAAAGCGCTGGCATACTGCATTGACTACCAGCAGATTATCGAAAAGGTTTTCCCCGGGTCTCGCGCCTCAACTGCAATCCCTGCAAGCGTTCCGGGATATAATCCCGATTTAAAACCTTACTCTCTGGACCTCGCCAAAGCGGAGGAGGAGCTCAAACAATCCAAATATTACGGGCAACTTGATCAATACCCATTCGAACTTCACTGGGTTTCAGAGGTTCCCGATGAAGAGAAAATCGCTTTAATGGTTCAGGCAAATGCGGCCAAACTGGGAATCAAAGTCAACGTAGTAAAGGTCCCCTGGGCTTCAACGGTTGACAACCTGGCGAAACCAGAAACAACCCCCAACGGCGTGATCATTTTTGTTTCCGCTCATTATGCGGAAGCAGGGTCTTTGCTTGAATCAAGGTACCATTCAAAATCAACGGGCACCTGGGAACAAGGGGAATGGCTCCAGGATCCCGAGATCGACGCCATGATTGAAGATGCAATTGCTACTGTGGACCAAAAGGAACGGTTCCAGAAGTATTATGAAATCCAGGAAAAAATCTACGATCTCTGTCCTACCATCTGGGTCCTCGAGCAATCTGTAAAACAGGCTTACCGCACAGACTATGTATATTTCCCTGCGGCGGAAGCGATGAAGAAAGGCGAACCTGTAAATCCCGTTATGGGATATAACTTCTATTATCGGGATTTCAAGGTTTTCCCCGAAAAAGCCCAGCAGCCCTACACTCCTTTTAAGCCTTGAAGCCTGTTGTCTGGGACGCCTTAAGTTTTTAAGTTTTGGGGAGGCTCATGCCAGGCATGAGCCTCCCTTCAGAAGGAGGAACCATTTGTGAAAATTGGAAGTTTTCTTCTCAGGCGAATTCTTCTTTCAATTTTTGTTATTTTTGGACTCTCGATAGTGATCTTTGTTATCGCCCGGGTTGTCCCGGGGGATCCAGCAAGGCTTGCTCTTGGTCCAAGAGCCCCTGCGGAGGTCGTTCAAAGGTTAAGGGAGGAAATGTATCTGGATAAACCCCTTCCCGTTCAATACTTTTACTGGATCAAGGGGGTCTTCTCCGGAGACTTTGGGAAGTCCCTCGTGACAAAACGGCCTGTACTTGAAGACGTTAAGGAATACCTTCCCGCAACCATGGAGTTGGCAATTTTTTCCGGAATCCTTATGGTAATCTTTGCCATTCTCCTTGGAACGCTGGCTGCACGGTTCAGGGATACCTGGGTGGACGGCTTAATTAGGGTATTGAGTTACTTTGGGGTGGCAATTCCCGCCTTTGTGGTGGCGGTAATTTTCATGATGGTTTTTGGATATTTCTGGCCCGTCCTCCCTGCCCTTGGAAGGCTCAGCCAGGGAATTTCCCCCCCTCAAACCATAACCGGTCTTTTGACCCTTGATAGCCTGATCCAGGGAAATTTTGTTGCTTTCTGGGATGCCTTGAAGCATTTGATCCTTCCCTCGGTTGCCCTTTCCCTTGGGGGGCTTTTCCAGGAAGCCAGAATTACGCGTTCTTCAATGGTTGATAACATGAATAAGGATTTCCTTGCCGCAGAAAGGGGGTACGGGATTCCGGAAAGGGTTATCATGTTTAAATATCTTCTGAAGCCTTCCCTGATTCCCACCGCTTCTGTCATGGGGTTGGATTTTGCTTCCACCTTGGGCAATGCCTTTCTTGTTGAGATGATCTTTAACTGGCCCGGGATCTCTCGTTACGGTATTAGCGCCATGCTGCACAAAGACCTGAATTCCATTTCCGCAGTAATCATTATTTTTGGGGCGGTCTTCGTTGTTGTAAACATTATTGTGGATATAATCGTTGCCTTCTTGGATCCACGAATTAGGCTTGGAACTGTGAAAGGGACTTAACATGGCCAAAGTGAACAATTCGGGAAATTCGGTTTCTCTCGCATTACAAAGACCAAAATCCCTCTTCTGGGAAGGCGTTGGAAGGAACTGGTACAAGTTCTCCCGGAACCCCTTATCGGTTATCGGTTTAATCATCGTCTTAGGAATTATCATTTGTGCAATTTTTGCGCCCTGGATAACCCCCTATCCCGAGCACGCAGGCCCTTTTGTAGATTACGAAAATGCAGGGCAACCCCCCTCTTTGAAATACCTTTTAGGGACAGATAACTTTGGTCGGGACCTCCTCTCCAGAATAGTCTTTGCATTCCGGGGAGCGCTGGTCATGGCGATCGTTGTTCTTGCTCTTGCGGTTCCCCCGGGTGTCTTGCTGGGATTAATTGCTGGGTACTTTCATAACACCTGGATAGACACAGTGATAATGAGGATTACTGATATTTTTTTGGGTGTCCCCCCGCTGATCCTGGCTCTTGCCATTGCATCAGTGCTGGAACCCAACCTGATGAACGCGATGATCGCCGTTACCGTGATGTGGTGGCCCTGGTATACAAGGCTTGTCTATGGAATGGCCTCCTCGGTGAGTAATGAATACTTTGTAATTGCGGCCGAGCTCACAGGAGCAAGCCGGTTGCACATTATATTTAAGGAAATTCTCCCAAACTGCCTATCCCCAATTTTCACCAAGATGGCCCTTGATGTGGGATGGGTCATTTTAATTGGCGCATCTTTGAGTTTTGTTGGCCTTGGGGAACAACCTCCCACTCCTGCATTGGGCCAGATGGTCTCGGACGGGGCAAGGTATATGCCCACATTCTGGTGGATGACGGTTTTCCCCGCATTAGCCATCGTTATTGCCATTTTGGGATTCAATCTCACTGGAGATGGAATTCGGGACATGCTTGAAACGAGGATTGGATAAACATGGAACTTGAGGAAAGGGTTTTGCTGAATATTAAGGATCTTCATGTCTGGTACAGAGTATACGGAGGTTATTTGAAGGTCTTAAAGGGTGTTTACTTTAAAGTCCGAGAGGGTGAAAGGGTTGGGCTGGTTGGAGAGGCTGGCTGCGGGAAAACCACTACTATGAAATCAATCCTTCAGATCCTCCCGCCCAAGGATTCCAAAATCCCTCAAGGAGAAATCATTTACAAGGGCAAGGATATCCTGAAGATGAGCTTCGGGGAACTGCAAAGGCTCCGGTCCAAGGAAATCGCCATGATCTTTCAGGATCCAACCGCAGCCTTAAATCCGGTCTTTACGGTTGGGGTTCAGCTGGGTGATGTGATCAAATATTCAATAGCTTTAGAAGAGAAGAAAGTAAAAAGGGAGAAGGTAAAAGCGCTCTCCGCCAGAGCCCTCAAGGAGGTATACCTCCCAGACCCAGAGAGAATTTTAACAAATTACCCCTTTCAGTTGAGCGGAGGGATGAGGCAGAGGGTCTGTATTGCCATGTCCATCTCCTCCTCCCGTAACCTTTTGATCGCTGATGAACCTGGAACCTCCCTGGATGTTACCATTCAGGACCAGATCCTTCGCCTCTTAAGGGAGATTGTGGAAAAACAGGGGACTTCCATCATCCTCATCACCCACTCCCTTGGGGTTGCAAGGGAAATGACGGACAGAATTTACGTAATGTACGCGGGAACAATTGTGGAGTCTGCCCGGACGGTTGACCTATTCAAGAACCCCGTTCATCCTTACACCCGGGGCCTTTTAGCCTCTGTGCCGAAGATATCCGGGGGAGGAATTTCCAAGGGGATTTGGGGTCGAATTCCGGATTATCTTAATCCGCCCAAGGGTTGCCGTTTTCAACCCAGGTGCGATTTTTCCACTCCCCACTGTGAGGAGGAACCGCCCAAATTAGTTGAAATCGAAAAGGATCATTTTGTCGCCTGTTTTTTGATCAAGGAGTGAAGGATATGCCTGGAATTGAAGACCGAGTTATTTTGGATATTCAAAATCTGAAAAAGTACTTCCGGATTGGAAAGGACAAGAAAGGCCCAATTTTCGTCCGGGCGGTCGATGGGGTCAGTTTTGGGGTAAAATCCGGAGAAACCCTTGGGTTGGTTGGAGAGTCTGGATCAGGGAAAAGCACCATCGCCTATACGGTCGTAGGAATGTACAAACCCACCTCCGGGACGATCCTTTTTAAAGGGCAGAACATCGGAATGCAGGCAACCAAAAGGCCTCTTTCCTTGAAGAAGGAGATCCAGATTGTTTTCCAGGACCCGGGATCTTCCCTGAATCCCAGGCAGACAATCGAACAAATATTAAGGCTTCCGTTGAGGCTCCATACTGATACACCCACGAGAATGTTAAGGGAAAAAATGGTCGAGCTCCTTGAAAAAGTGGAACTTCCATCAGATTACCTTTACAAATCGCCTCCCTCAATTGGAGGTGGAGAGAAGCAGATGGTGGCAATTGCCAGAGCGCTTGCCCCAAACCCCTCCTTAGTCGTCCTCGATGAACCGACCTCAGCCCTTGATGTTTCAGTCCAAGCCAAGATCATCAACAAATTGATGGACCTCCAGAGGGAAATGAACTTGACTTATCTTTTCATCACTCACGATCTAAGTTTAATGAGGAACGTGGCCAACCGTATCGCAATCATGTATCTGGGAAAAATTTGCGAGGTCGCCGATTCCGCTACTTTCTTTGAAAAACCCCTGCATCCTTACACCCAGATGCTCATCTCCTCGGTCCCTGTAGTGACGGAGGAGGAGGAAAAACTTAAACCAAAGAAGGTGGTTTCCATCGGAGAGATCCCCAGTCCGGTGAACATTCCCCCAGGATGCAGCTTCCATTTGAGGTGTCCTTATAAAATGCCAATTTGTTCCCAGGTAGATCCTGAAATGGTTGAAGTGAATCCAGGGCACACTGTTAGGTGCCATCTGTTCTCCCGGGGGGAGGAGGGAAAAGGAGAGGAGCCCCGACAGTGAAAAAGCGAATCCTTTACATCGAGCCGGTGAAAAGCGAAATGGATCAGGAGTGGAAGGAATACCTTTCCCATTTCTGTGGAAAGGAGACGGAAGTGGATGTAATTTCTCTTCCCAAAGGGCCAAGGCACCTTGAATATTACGCTTACGGTTCCCTGGTTGTTCCGAGAGTTCTAAAAATAATAAAAGATGCGGAGGAACATGGGTACGATGGCGCAGTAATTGGATGTTTTTATGATCCCGGGCTCAAAGAAGCCCGGGAAATCGTCAACCGATTAGTGGTTACTGCCCCTGCTGAGTCCTCAATGCATATTGCCTCAACTCTGGGGCAGCGTTTCTCCATAATTGTTGGTCGGACCAAGTGGATCCCTCTTATGAGGGAAAACGTGATTAAGTATGGATTCATTGAGCATCTTTCCTCTTTCCGGGAAATCGGAATGGGGGTTCTGGACCTTCAGGTAAATCCAGAAGAGACAAAGCGGAGGATCATTGAATCAAGCGCAAAGGCGGTTTCTTCGGATGGAGCCGAGGTTATCATCCTCGGTTGCACTCATCAATTCGGATTTTACCAGGAACTTCAGGAGAAACTTGGGATCCCTGTAATTGACGCTGCCTGTGCTGCCTTGAATTATGCGGAATTTCTCATTGACCTGAGGGAAAGGCATGGTTGGTTCTTTAACAAAAAGAACGAG
This sequence comes from Caldisericota bacterium, assembly GCA_024655965.1. GTDB lineage: Bacteria > Caldisericota > JANLFM01 > JANLFM01 > JANLFM01 > JANLFM01. Next base: position 12,509 of record JANLFL010000009.1, read on the forward strand.
TACCTTCCCCCTCCTTGGGAGGAGATCGAAAACTGGAATCTTTCTGAATTGCGATAGAGCCCCGGACTTTGAATATTTTTCTCCTGAAAATTGCCCCAAAATTTTTTTGCCATACTTCACTCCTGGTGAAATTTCCCGGAAAAGGAGGGAACCTTGAAAGGGGAGAACGACCTTATTAAGGCAAAAACTGAGAAAAGCGAATTAAACCTGAAGAGCTTACTGGGAGATTTTCTCCTCCTCCTATCCGCCATGATCTGGGGAATGGCATACGTGGCCAGGAGGATTGGAAGCCTTGAAGCCCCTCCTTTTACCTTTAATGGATTAAGGTTTTTGATCGGTTCCTCGGTCTTGATCCCCCTGCTTTTGGCTAAAGGGATGAAAAGTCATCTTAGATCTAAGGAAATTTTGGCCGGGATTATTACAGGTTTTTGCCTTTCCCTGGGAACGAATCTCCAGCAGATTGGCTTAAAATGGACCGATGCTGGAAGGGCTGGCTTTATCACAGGGCTTTACGTTGTCCTTGTCCCCTTCTTCGGGCTTTTCCTAAAAAGAAAAGTGAGCCTTTTAAATGCCTTCGGGGCCTTATTAGCCCTCCTGGGACTATTTTTTCTCAATCCTTTAAAAGGAGGATCATTAAATCCGGGGGATTTTTTCATGCTCCTCTGCGCCATGATTTATGCAATATACATCCTTGTTGTAGGGAAATTTTCCCCGGAGTTGAATCCTTTGGGTTTCTCTTTTGTCACCTTTTTAACCTGTGGGATTTTAAGCCTTATCCCGGGGGTCTTTGAGTCCCCTCAGTGGGGAACTTTAAGGGGAGTGTTCATCCCTCTTTTATATTCCGGGCTCTTCGCCGTAGGAATTGCCTATTCTCTTCAAGTTTTTGCTCAGAAATTCACTCTTCCCAACCATGCGGCGATCATTATGAGTTTGGAAGCGGTTTTTGCCGCTATCTTTGGTGGCTTGATACTCAAGGAAAGCTTGAGTTTCCAGGAAATCATTGGCTGCTTTTTAATGTTCCTCGGCTTCATTGTCGTTCAGGGGGACAAGCTTCTAAGGTCCCAAAACTAAAGAACCCCGCTTTTTTTTCAATTCTTTTTAATTTTCCATCGGGGGTTTACAAATACCAGACTTTGCTTTATCTTAATTAAAATTTTAAATTTTAAATAGG